>NZ_JBSFSC010000001.1:0-1073859 GCF_053589555.1 Rhodococcus sp. NPDC003322
CCTGAGCCAGGATCAAACTCTCCGTTGAAGACTCTGGATTGGCCGGCGAACCGGCAATCAGTCATAGACATCGAGTCAAATCACTAGCAAAAAAAACTCAAACTAGCTAAACACTGACCATCCCAGACGGAAGAATGGAATGATCAGCAAATACCCACCCCATACAAAATGATGGAGTGGAGTACCAAATAATTTGGCACTGACATTCATCGGCACACTGTTGAGTTCTCAAAGAACACGCACACACCTTCGTGTCCGAGATATCTCGGCCTCTCCGGGGCAACTGTTCCAGCCTAACTGATTTCTCCCACCGGCGCAAACCGGTGAAGCAAGATCCAGCAGGCTTGCCAGGCGCCTTCGTCCAACCTCGTGTCCCAGTCCCTTGCGGGCCGGGTCGGTGTCCGTGTCGCTCTGACTCGACAAAAGTTACGTGGCCGTGAACGGCATCGCAAATCCGCTGGTCACAGCATGCGCAGCAACATGAACACGCAGGTCACAACCCCTCGAAACCCATCAACTCCGGCAAAACACCGAGGTGTGACGCCGGACACCGTCTCTTTCGAGGGCTCCACAACGCCGAAGGGCGTCGTCCCTCGCATTCGCGAGCGACGACGCCCTTCCGTCACCACGGGCCGGCCGGACCTCAGTCCGTTCCCGGCACCCGCTCGATGTCTCCCCCTAGATCGGTGAGGTCCTCGACGAACCTCGGGTAGCCGCGGTCGATGTGGTACACGTCGTGGACCTCGGTGGTTCCGTCTGCGACCAGGCCGGCGAGCACCAGACCCGCGCCGGCGCGGATGTCGGACGACCACACCGGCGCGCTCGACAGCTGCGGGATACCCCGGACCACCGCATGGTGGCCGTCGGTACGCGCGTCGGCACCGAGCCGGATCATCTCCTCGACGAACCGGAACCGTGCCTCGAAGACGTTCTCGGTGATCATCGAAGTGCCGTCCGCGACGGCGGCCAGCCCGATCGCCATCGGCTGCAGGTCCGTCGGGAATCCGGGGAACGGCAGGGTCGCGAAGTTGACCGCCCTCGGACGCGACTCCTGCACCACCCGGAATCCGTCGGGCTCGGCGGTGACCTCCGAGCCAGCCGCCCGCAGCTTGTCGAGCACGAGTGCCAGATGCCTCGGGTTGACCCCGCGCACGCGCACGTCACCGCGCGTCATCGCAGCGGCGATTCCCCAGGTGGCCGCGACGATGCGGTCCCCGATCACGCGGTGCTCCGTCGGGCGCAGGGCCCTGACACCCTGAATCGTCAGCGTCGACGTTCCGGCGCCCTCGATCTGGGCGCCCATCCGCCCAAGCATGTTGCACAGGTCGACGATGTCGGGTTCGCGGGCGGCGTTGTCGATCACCGTCTCGCCCTTCGCGAGGACAGCCGCCATCAGGATGTTCTCGGTCGCCCCGACCGACGGGAAGGCCAGTCGAATGCTGGCACCGTGCAGATCCTCCGCCTCGGCGACGACGCAGCCGTGCTGAATCTCGCTGGTGGCGCCGAGCAGGCGGAGCCCCGACTGATGCATGTCCAGCGGTCGCGAACCGATCGCGTCACCACCGGGCAGTGCCACGACGGCCCGGCGGCACCGTGCGACGAGCGGGCCGAGCACACAGACCGACGCCCGGAACTGAGTCACCGCGGGGAAGTCCGCGTGGTACTTCGGTTCGGCCGGGGTGGTGATCCGCACCTCGTCACCGTCGAGTGCCACCTCGCAACCGAGTCCACGCAGGACCTCGGCCATCAGCGGGACGTCGAGGATGTCGGGACAGTTGGTGATCGTCGTGGTGCCCTCGGCCAGCAGTGCTGCCGCCATCAGTTTCAGGACGCTGTTCTTCGCGCCGCTGACGGAGACTTCTCCCGACAGTCGGTTGCCGCCGGTGACCAGAAAGCGTTCACTCACAGTCGCACAGCCTAACCAGCCGCCCTCGGCGCCCTCGCGAGGCGCGGTACCGTGACCCCATGGCAGTGCACCTGACCCGCATTTACACCCGTACCGGAGACGACGGGACCACCGGACTGAGCGACTTCTCCCGGGTGTCGAAGAACGACCCCCGGCTGATCGCCTACGCCGACTGCGACGAGGCCAATGCGGCGCTCGGAGTCGCACTGGCCCTCGGCTCCCCCGACGACCGGATCACCGGCGTGCTCCGACAGGTGCAGAACGACCTGTTCGATGCCGGCGCGGACCTGTCGACGCCGGTGGTCGAGAATCCGAAGTACCCGCCGCTGCGGGTCACCCCCGCCTACGTCGAACGCCTCGAGGGATGGTGCGACGAGTTCAACGAGGAGCTCGAGCCGCTGAATTCGTTCATCCTGCCGGGTGGGACCGTGTTGGCGGCGCAACTGCACGTCGCACGAACCGTGGTCCGGCGTGCGGAACGCGCGGCGTGGGCCGCGGTCGACGCGGCGCCCGAGGACACCAGCGTGCTGCCGGCGAAGTACCTGAACCGGTTGTCGGACCTGCTGTTCATCCTCGGCCGGGTCGCGAACCCGGGCGGCGACGTCCTGTGGAAGCCCGGCGGAGACCGCAGCTGACCCTGAAACCACGAGAACCCCGACCGGAGACGGTCGGGGTTCGTTCGTATGTCAGTCGGTCGATCCGGGTGGGCGTCCACGCACGGAACGCCCGGACGGCCGCGATTCGACCCAGGAGAGGAACGCGGTCAGCGCTCCCCTGTCGAGGGCGAACTCGAACGCCCGCTCACCATCACGCACCTCGACGATGACGATCTCGTCGGTCATGATGTCGTACTCGGTGTCCTGTGGGGATCGCCGATCGCCGAGTTCGATGCCCTGACGGGCGATCCGCGTATCCGGTCCCGGGCGCAGGCTCGACAGTTTGAAGAACACCAGGGTTTCCTCGCCGTAGCGAATGATCCCGTGCCGCCAACCCAGACCGGCGTCGGCAGGCAACGTTCGCAGGATCGCCGCGGTGCCGCCGCGCCGCAGGACGGTGAGGCGGTACACGAAAGCCGCGACGAGGGCCGCGAGCAGCACAACCAGAATGAAGAGAACGATCACTCCGGATGTCACTACTCGTCGGCCTACTCGTCGCGGCTTTTCGGGGGTACCTGTCAGGCCCGCTCGACAGCGCGGAGCTGGCCCTTGGCGATCGCGATCGCCTCGTCGGTGGCGCTGCTGTCGGCGAGGACGGCCTTGGCGACGTCGACGTCGATGTCCCCGGAGAAGTCCGCGGACTCCGCCAGGACCGTCACCGTCTTGCCGGTCACCGAGAGGAAGCCACCGTGCACCGCGGCGACGAGACGCTCGCCGTCAGCGGTGGTGATGGCGACCGTCCCGGCCTCGACCAGCTGGCCGAGGACCGGCTCGTGGCCGTACATGATGCCGATCTCACCCTCGGTGGTCTGGGCGCTGACGAGAGTCGCCTGCCCCGACCACAGCCGCCGCTCGACGGCGACGAGCTCAACGGTCATCTCAGCCATGGTCGACTACTTCCCCGCGATCTTGGCGGCAGCGGCCTCGACGTCGTCGAGTCCACCACAGCTGTTGAACGCCTGCTCGGGCAGGTGATCGAACTCGCCCTTGCAGACGCGGTCGAACGCCTCGATGGTGTCGCGCAGCGGCACCACGGAGCCGGGCTCACCGGTGAACTTCTCGGCGACGATGAAGTTCTGGCCGAGGAACTTCTGCAGACGACGGGCGCGGCCGACGAGGACCTTGTCCTCTTCCTGCAGCTCGTCCATACCGAGGATGGCGATGATGTCCTGCAGTTCCTTGTACTTCTGCAGGATCCGCTTGACCTCGTTGGCGACGCGGAAGTGCTCCGCACCGACGATGCCGGGCTCCAGGATGCGCGAGGTCGACGTCAGCGGGTCCACAGCGGGGTAGATACCCATCTGCGAAATCGGACGCGAGAGCTCGGTGGTCGCATCGAGGTGCGCGAACGTGGTCGCCGGCGCCGGGTCGGTGTAGTCGTCGGCGGGGACGTAGATCGCCTGCAGCGAGGTGATCGAGCGGCCACGGGTCGAGGTGATGCGCTCCTGGAGCTCACCCATCTCGTCCGCCAGCGTCGGCTGGTAACCCACGGCCGAAGGCATACGACCCAGCAGGGTCGAGACCTCGGAACCGGCCTGGGTGAAGCGGAAGATGTTGTCGATGAACAGCAGCACGTCCTGGCCCTGGACATCGCGGAAGTACTCCGCCATGGTCAGCGCGGACAGCGCCACGCGCATACGCGTTCCCGGCGGCTCGTCCATCTGGCCGAAGACAAGGGCGGTGTCCTGGAGGACGCCCATCTCTTCCATCTCGAGGTGAAGGTCGGTGCCCTCACGGGTGCGCTCACCGACGCCTGCGAACACCGAGGTTCCGGAGAACTCGCGGGCGATACGGGTGATCATCTCCTGGATCAGAACGGTCTTGCCGACGCCGGCACCACCGAACAGACCGATCTTGCCGCCCTTGACGTACGGGGTCAGCAGGTCGATGACCTTGATGCCCGTCTCGAGGATCTCGGTCTTGCCCTCGAGCTGATCGAAGGCCGGGGGCTTGCGGTGGATGCCCCACTGCTCGCCGTCGCGACCGGTGCCCGGCGCGTCGAGGCAGTCGCCGAGGGCGTTGAACACGTGGCCCTTGACGACGTCACCGACGGGAACCGAGATCGGCTTGCCCGAGTCGACGACCGCCGCGCCGCGGACGAGTCCGTCGGTGGGCTGCATCGAAATGGTGCGCACCAGGTTGTCGCCCAGGTGCTGCGCGACCTCGAGGGTCAGCGTCTTGGCCACGGACGGGAGGGTGACCTCCGCGTTCAGGGCGTTGAACAGTGCGGGGACGGCGCCACGCGGGAACTCAACGTCCACAACGGGACCGATGACCCGCACGACCCGGCCGGACGTGGTGCCCGCGCCGTTCGCGTTGGTTTGGGTAACTGCTGCGGTCATGTGCTCTTAGTCACTTCCTGCGCTCGAGGCGAGCGCATTCGCGCCACCGACGATCTCGCTGATTTCCTGGGTGATCTGTGCCTGGCGCACCTGGTTGGCCTCACGGCTCAGGGTGTTCACCAGCTCGTTCGCGTTGTCGGTGGCCGCCTTCATGGCGGTACGACGTGCGGCCGACTCCGACGCTGCCGCATCGAGCAGCGAGGAGTAGATGCGGGTGTTGATGTACTTCGGCAGCAGGGCGGACAGCAGCGTCCCGGCCTCCGGCTCGAAGTCGTACTGAGCCGTCGGCGCAGCACCGTTCGAGTCGGTGAGCATGTCCTCGCCGAGCTCGAAGTTCTCGTCCTGGTAGTTGACCTCCAGCGGCGCCATCCGGCGAACCTCCGGAGACTGCGTCAGCATCGACACGAACTTCGTGTAGACGATGTGTAGCTCGTCGACGCCCTCGATCGTGCCCTCACCGTTGTACGCCGGGATCGTGTTGCCGGATCCCGCCATGAACAGCTCGACGAGGTGACGGCTGGCCCGTGCCGCATCGGCGTAGCCCGGATCCTGGGAGAATCCGGTCCAGGCACCCTTCACATCGCGGTCGCGGAAGGTGTAGTAGGTCAGGCCCTTCGCGCCGAGCACGTAGAGCACCGGCTCCTTGCCCTCGCTGCGCAGCAGCGCGAACAGCTCCTCGGCCTCGCGGAGGACGTTGGAGTTGTAGCCACCGCACATGCCGCGGTCGCTGGTGACCACCAGCACGGCCGCGCGCTTCGGGTTCGGGCGCTCGTTCAGCAGCGGGTGATCGAGCGATCCCGAGGCACTCGCCAGCGCGGAGAGCACCTTGGTGATCTCCTCGGCGTACGGCTTGGACGCCGCGACCCGAATCTGCGCCTTGGTGATCCGGGAGGTGGCGATCAGCTCCTGCGCCTTGGTGATCTTCTTGGTCGAGTTGACCGACTTGATGCGGGAGCGCAATTCGCGCAAGTTCGCCATCTACTCAGTCCCTCCTTCCCAATTGGTGTCCGTCACGGCCGCCGCGCTCACTTGGTGACGTGCTTGCGGGTGACGGAAACCTGCTCCTGGCTGACCTCGTCGGCACCGAGAGCGGCGGCCTCGGCCTCGTTGACGACGCGGCTGCCGTCGGAGGCGAGGAAGCCCTGCTTGAACTTGTCGGTCGCGGCATTGAGCGCCTCGATCGAGCTGTCGTCGAGCGCCTTGCCGCCCGCGATCTGCTCGTACACGCCGGCGGCGTTACGGTGCAGGTCCTCGAGGAGCTCGGACTCGAACCGGCGGACGTCGCCGACCGGCACGGAGTCGAACACGCCTTCACCGGCGAGGTAGATCGAGATGATCTGGTCCTCGACAGCGATCGGGCTGTACTGGTCCTGCTTGAGCAGCTCGACCAGACGCTGGCCACGCTCGAGCTGAGCCTTCGATGCCTCGTCCAGGTCCGAGGCGAACGCGGAGAACGCCTCGAGCTCACGGAACTGTGCCAGCTCCAGACGCAGCGAGCCGGAGACCTTCTTCATGCCCTTGGTCTGGGCGGCGCCACCGACGCGGGACACCGAGATGCCGACGTTGATGGCGGGGCGGATGCCCTTGTTGAACAGGTCGGACTCGAGGAAGACCTGACCGTCGGTGATCGAGATGACGTTGGTCGGGATGTAGGCCGAAACGTCGTTGGCCTTGGTCTCGATGATCGGCAGCGCGGTCAGCGAACCGCCACCGAGCGCGTCGGACAGCTTGGCCGAGCGCTCCAGCAGTCGGGAGTGCAGGTAGAAGACGTCACCGGGGTAGGCCTCGCGTCCCGGCGGGCGACGCAGCAGCAGCGAGATGGCGCGGTACGCCTCGGCCTGCTTGGTCAGGTCGTCGAACACGACGAGGACGTGCTTGCCCTGGTACATCCAGTGCTGGCCGATGGCCGAACCGGTGTACGGAGCGAGCCACTTGAAGCCGGCGGAGTCGGAGGCCGGGGCGGCGACGATGGTGGTGTACTCCATCGCACCGTTCTCCTCCAGCGCCTGCTTCACGCCGGCGATGGTGGAGCCCTTCTGACCGATCGCGACGTAGATGCAGCGGACCTGCTGCTTCGGGTCGCCGGTCGCCCAGTTGGCCTTCTGGTTCAGGATCGCGTCGATGCAGACCGCGGTCTTGCCGGTCTTGCGGTCGCCGATGACGAGCTGACGCTGTCCGCGGCCGATCGGGGTCATCGCGTCGATGGCCTTGATGCCGGTCTGCAGCGGCTCCTCGACGGGCTGACGCTCGAGCACGGTCGCGGCCTGCAGCTCGAGGGCGCGGGTCTCGGTCGACTCGATCTCGCCCAGGCCGTCGATCGGCTGGCCGAGCGGGTTGACGACGCGGCCGAGGAAGCCGTCGCCGACGGGAACGGAGAGGACGTCGCCGGTCCGCTTGACCTGCTGGCCCTCCTCGATGTCCTGGAAGTCACCCAGGATGACGGCACCGATCTCGGTGGCGTCCAGGTTCAGCGCCACACCGAGGACGCCGCCGGGGAACTCCAGCAGCTCGTTGGCCATCGCCGAAGGCAGGCCGGTGACGTGCGCAATGCCGTCGCTGGTGTCGGACACCGTGCCGACCTCCTCACGGGAGGCCTCCGGGGAGTAGCTCGCGGTGTAGTTCTCGATCGCGCTACGGATCTCGTCGGAGGAGATCGTCAGCTCCGCCATGTTCTTCCTGCTCTCGGTATCTGGTCTCGAAATTGGTTCGGGAGGGTGGGTGCTGCGTGGCGCAGCAGGTGGACGCCGGCTACTTGAGGTTCTTGCGCAGCGCGGCGAGTCGTCCCGCGGCACTGCCGTCGATGACCTCGTCACCCACGCGGACCACGAGTCCACCGAGGAGCTCGGGGTCGACCTCCACATGCACGGTGACCGGCTTCCCGTAGGTCCTGGTCAGCGTCTCGGCGAGCCGTTCGGACTGGGCTGCCGACAGGGGGGTGGCGCTGCGCACGTGCGCGACCGCCTTGTCCCGTCGGGCCGCGGCCAGCTCGGACAACTCGTTGAACGCGTCCGCCGGAGCCGACTGCAGTCGGCCGACCGCCTGGCCCGCCAGCGCCTCGGTGACCGCCGTGACCTTGCCGTACAGCAGCTTGGACAGAAGCTCACGCTTGGCCGACGCCGGGCGGGCACGATCGGACAGGCTCTGCTCGAGGTCGGCGTCGCCGGCCACGATGCGTCCGAGCCGGAACAGCTCGTCCTCGACGGTGTCGAGCTGACCCTGGTCGTCGGCTGCACGCAGCAGCGACTCCCGGCCCAGCTGGACCAGCGAGTTGCGCAGGTCCGCGGAGGTCGACCAGTCCTGACCGACCGCTGCCTTCAGCGTCGCCTGGGTCTCGGCGGAAACCTTGTCCGAGAACACCTGCTCGGCGAGCGCCTGCCGGACGGCCGCGGGAGCCGACGGATCGGCCAGCGCGGCGCGGAGGGTGCGCTGGCCGTCGAGAACCTCGACCGCCGTGAACAGCTCCGCACCGGTCTGTGCCGCAGCCGCGGTCGCTGCGCCGGCCGAAACCCCGGCCAACGCTGATTCCAGGGCGCTCCTCGTCTGAGTCAGCGCCTCACGGCTTGCTGCGTACATGGTGCTCACTTTCCGTTTGCGGAGTCAGCGCTGACGGTGTCCAGTTCGCTGAGGAACCGGTCGATCGTGCCGGCCCGCTTCACGTCGTCGGCAAGGGTCTCGCCGATGACCTTCTCGGCCAGGTCCACCGCGGTGCGCCCGAGGTCGCTGCGGAGCTCCGCCACGATCTGCTGACGCTGTGCGGCGAGCTGGTTGCTGCCGGCTGCGACGATACGGTCGCTTTCCTCCTGGGCCTGCACCTTCATCTCGTTGATGATCTGCTGCCCCTGGGTGCGGGCATCCTCGCGGATGGCCGCGGCCTCGGTCCGAGCGTCGGCGAGCTGGGCGCGGTACTGCTCGAGCGCCGCCTTCGCCTCTGCCTGGGCCTCTTCGGCGCGCTTGATGCCGCCCTCGATCTGGTCGGAGCGATCGGCCAGGACCTGCTGGAACTTCGGAAGGATGTACTTCCAGAAGACGAAGCCGATGACAGCGACACAGACCAGCGACCAGACGATGTCATAGGTCTCGGGGAGCAGAGGATTGATGTCCTCACCCTCCGAGGCCGCGATCACTGCAATGTTCGACATGGCGTGATCAGAAAATGAAGCCGGCAACGAGGCCGATCAGCGCCAGGGCCTCGGTGAACGCGATACCGAGGAACATGTTGGTACGGATCTGGCCGGCGAGCTCGGGCTGACGGGCGATGCCCTCGATGGCCTTACCGACGACGATGCCCACGCCGATGCCCGGGCCGATGGCGGCGAGGCCGTAACCGATGGCGCCGAATCCGCCGCCGGTGACCTCGGAGGTGGTCTGTGCCAGGTACGAGAGGCTCATGTGGTTTTCCGTTCCCTTTCTGTTGCCCGCCGCCGGGTTCGGCGAAGGGTCAGTTTGTGTGGTGTGTCAGGCAGTCAGTGCAGTCGAGATCAGTGCGAATCGGCGTGCAGCGCCAGGTCGATGTACACGGCGGTCAGCAGGGCGAAGACGTACGCCTGCAGGAAGATCACCAGCAGCTCGAAGAGGGTGAAGCCGAATCCGGCTGCCAGCGAGAACACACCGAAGATCTTCATTCCGGCCGCGGCCTCGAAGAAGAAGTACTGGGTGGCGCTGAAGAACAGCACGAGCATGATGTGACCGGCCAGCATGTTGGCCATGAGTCGCACGGTCAGCGTGAACGGCCGCAGGATGAACGTCGAGATGAACTCGATCGGGATCAGCAGGAAGTGCAGCGGCAGCGGCACGTTCGGGACCACGATGCTCGACTTCACGTACTTGAAGAAGCCGTACTTCTTGATACCGACGTAGTTGAACACGACGTACGCGAGCGCGGCGAGAACAATCGGCATGCCGACGCGTGCGTTGGACGAAATGTTCAGGAACGGGATCACACTGGACGAGTTCAGGAACAGGACCGTGAAGAAGATCGTGACCAGGACGGGCAGGAAGCGCTTGCCCTGTTCCTTGCCGAGGACCTCGTCGGCGATCTGCTCCTTGACGAAGTTCAGTCCGATCTCGGCGACGTTCTGCGCGCCACGAGGGATGAGCTTCGGGCTGCGCATCGCGAACGCGAAGAAGCCGAGCAGGACGACCGTCATGAGGATGCGGATCAGCATCAGACGGTCGAGCTCGAACGGCGTGCCCTCGAACAGCACAGCGGGAGGGAAGAAGTCTGCAAGTGACGGCGGATGGAACTCCGCGGCCAGGGTGGTGACGCTCAGCGGTCTCTCCCGTAGTCGTGGCCGCAGGCGGCATCGCCTGCGGTTCGATCGGACATTGACGAACTAACAAGTCGACAAGGTCGGCTCGCGTATTCGTCAGCCGCTGTGCCCGCCTGTGCCCGGAGGAATCGGCGGTCTTGCGTCTGTCGGTGTCGGCGACTGTCGTCGACTCGGCGGCCCCACCACGCGCAGTTTCGTACCACGAAACACTCGAAACGGGAGTCACCTGTGCGACTGCGGCCCGACGCTGTTTCGTCTGATTCGCGTCATTCCAGCACTCGCGTGAGCTTGACCTTATCAAGACAACTACGACGTTGTGTAGACGGGGGTCGTCATTGACGAAAAAACTACTGGATGTAGTACTACTTCTCGTCAGATTTGGGCTCCGCGGTGTCGACGTACGGCACCTTCACCTTCAGCAGACCGTAGGTCTCGGCACCGAGCACGATCACCAGTGCGAGCACCATGACGATCACCAGGGCGCCCTTGCTGTAGAAATCCATCCCCTTGAGCAGGCCGAGCACGACGATCGCCAGGATCATCTTCAGCAGCCAGCTGCCGAGCAGGATCAGACCCGACGTCGCCGGCGGCATCTTCTCGGTGAACAGGACCGCCAGCGCGGTGCAGAGGATGAACCCACCGCCCACCGCGACACCGATCAGCGCACCCCACAGTCCGGCCCACCCCGCGACCAGCGAGGCCACCACGGACCCCACGACCGCGAGGGCAACCAGCCCTGCGAGCCCCCAACGCACCGCGGCGCGAAGTGGTGCGGACGGATCGGGCAGGGGTTCGGGAGAGAAGCTCACAACCGTCAAGGGTAGCGGTCGCTCAGGAACCGCCGCCGCACCCGTCAGGCGGCACCGCCGCCGTCGCGGCCACGAACCTGCTGCAGCCGCAGCGACGGGACCGCGGTCACCACCAACGCGAACACCAGCCCGCCGGCCACCAGCAGCACCACGATGCGCCGGTCGAACAGCGCGGACCCCACGGCACCGAACGCGAGCACGCCGACCCAGAGGTAGATCAGAAGCACGACACGGCGGTGCGAGTGCCCGATCTGCAGCAACCGATGGTGCAGGTGCATCTTGTCCGGCGCGAACGGGCTGCGGCCCGCCATCGTCCGGCGAACCACCGCCAGCAGCAGGTCCAGGATCGGAATGAACATCACGGCGCCAACGAGGAGCAGCGGCGAGAGCAGGCCGAGCATGTCGCGAGATCCATAGGCGTTCAGCGGGATCCGCCCGGACGCACTCGTCGAGATCGCTGCGAGCATCAGGCCGATCAGCATCGACCCGGAGTCGCCCATGAAGATCCGGGCCGGCTGGAAGTTGTGCGGGAGGAACCCGAGGCAGGCGCCCGCGAGCGCGGCGGCCAGCATCGCCGGCGGGTAGGCGCTGACGTCACCGCCCTGCTCGTGGAGCAGGCCGACGGAGAACACGCAGATCGCCACCGACGCGATCAACCCGAGTCCGGCGGCCAGGCCGTCGAGACCGTCGACGAAGTTCATCGCATTGATCATCACGACCGCGACGAGCACGGTGAACAGGCCGCCCTGCAGCTGGTCGAGCACCCAGGTGGTGCCGCCCCCGAACGGGACGTACAGCACCAGCCAGCTCACACCCATCACGACCATCACCCCGGCCGCGGTGACCTGGCCGACGAACTTGGTGAGCGCGTCGAGTCCCCAGCGGTCGTCGATGAACCCCACCGCGACGATCACCGTCGCCGAGACCAGTGCCGCCGGAATGTCCTTGGTGTTGTACTCGAATCCGCGCGTCAACGCCGGAAGCTGTTGAGCGAACAGCAGTGCCGCAGCAAAACCGAGGTACATGCCGAGGCCGCCGAGTCTCGGCGTCGGCGTGACGTGCACGTCGCGGTCCCGGGGAACGGCGACCGCACCGAACTTGATCGCGAACAGCCGCACGGCACCGGTCGCGAGGAACGTGACGACCGCGGCGGTGAACAGCACCAGCAGCAGCTCCCGCAGCGGCACCCCGGCCCCCCGGTTCGCCGGGCCGTCCGCTGCGAGCAGGAGCGTGGCGTCGACGACGGTCACTGTGCGGTGCTCACCCTCGGTCCCCGCCCCCGAGCAGGCTCTCGACGGTCACGCCGAGCACCTCGGCGACCGCCGGTGTCGGGACCGCACCCTCACGCAGGATGCGCGGGACGTCGGAGGTCAGGTCGACGATGGTGGACGCGAGGGCATGTTCGGCCGGCCCGCCGTCGAGGTAGACGCTGGCGCTGCCACCGAGCTGGCTGCGCGCCTCCTCCACGGTGGTCGCGGGCGCATGCCCGGAGATGTTGGCACTCGACACCGCGAGCGGGCCGACCTCGCGCAGCAGTTCGAGGGCAACGGGGTGCAGTGGCATCCGCAGCATCACCGTCCCGCGGGTGTCCCCGAGGTCCCAGGCCAGCGACGGCGCCTGCTGGACAACGAGACTCAGCCCGCCCGGCCAGAATGCACGGATCAGTTCGCGGGCCTCCGGGCGCACGGTGAACACCAGCCCGTCGATCGTGTTCCACGAGCCGACGAGGACCGGCACCGGCATGTCCCGCCCACGGCCCTTGGCGCGCAGCAGGCTCGCGACCGCCTCGCCGTCGAAGGCGTCTGCCGCCAGGCCGTACAGCGTGTCGGTGGGGATAACCGCCAGCCGGCCTGCCTTGAGTGCGTTGCCGGCCGCGCGGATTCCGGCCTCACGTGTTTCGGGTTGTCCGCAGTCGTAGACGATGCTCACCGGTCCATCCTTTCACCCTGCCGAAAGAGCCGGTTCGGTCACCACCCCGACAGCCGGGACATCGGGGGTTCGCGACCTCACGGGCGTCGCGCCGCCTCGGCCGCGGTCGCGACGCGTCGACCCACCACGAACCGCGGTTTGCCGGCGAGGTCGTCGTGCTCGGCGACCTCGCCGAAGACGCGTCGTTCCCGCAGCAGCGCGGCGACCTGGCCACCGTTGCTGTCGTCGTGCTCGATGGCAAGCGCGCCGCCGATCCGCAGCCACCGGGCGATGTTCGAGACCATCGGCGTGATCACCGACAGCCCATCCGGGCCACCGAAGAGAGCGGACGCCGGATCGTGCTCGGCGACCTCGCGGTCGAGGACCGCCCCCTCGGGAATGTACGGCGGGTTCGAGACCACGAGGTCCACGCCGCCCTCGAGTTCGGTCAGCAGCGCCCTGCTGGTCACGTCCCCGTGGTGCAGGACGATCGGTGTGTCCCCGTCGGCGGCCCGGGCGTCGGCGTTCTTGCGCGCCCACGCCAGTGCCTTCGGCTCCAGTTCGACGGCGTGCACGACCGCGTCCGGGCGGGCGTGCGCGATGGCCAACGCCAGCGCCCCGGAACCGGTGCACAGGTCGAGAACGACGGGCGGCCGGGTCGGGGTGGCCTCGAGCACGGCCAGCGCCCACGCGAGCAACAGCTCCGTCTCGGGCCGTGGCACGAAAACGCCAGGGCCCACCGCGAGGTCGATCTCCCCCATCGCCGCGACGCCGGTGATGTGCTGCAACGGAATTCGTTTCGCGCGCTGCGCCACCATCTCCCGGTAGGTCTCGATGACCTCGGGTTCGACGAGCGGCACCAATCCGAGTCGGCCGCGTTCGACGCCCACCACGTGCGCGGCGAGCAGTTCCGCGTCTGTTCGCGGGCTGGGCACGCCGGCTTCCTCGAGGATTCTGGTGGCGTCGAGGATCGCCAGGCGCAACGGTTGTCGGCTCACGGCGTTCAGCCTGCCACGCCGTCACGAACCGGACACGCACAGGCCACGAACCACGCCGGGCGCGGAGAACGCCGATACGGTCGATTCGTCCGGCCAAAGGAAAGGAATCCCCATGAAAAGTTCAAGATTCACCTTTCGCGTCGCCACGGCAGCGGCACTCACCGGCGCCGCCGCCCTCGCGGCGCCCGCACTGGCGTCCGCGGCACCGATCGACATTCAGCCGACTCCGTTGTTCTGCGCCGGCGGCATCGCCCCGGTGCAGTCCCTCACCCACCAGGAGCAGGCCGCCATCGAACCGGACGACCTGCTTTTCGTCGTCAACGAGGCAGGCAGGTCCGGTCCCGATGTCAACTGGATCAACATCAACACCGGCGAGACCGGCGCGGCAAGACTGACGCCCAGCGAGGGGGACGCCAAGTTCCCTGCCGCGCTCGTGGAACCGGAAGGCGGTATCGCCGTGTCCGTGGTGTGGGGCAACTACCAGAACGCCACGGGCGAGAACTGCTTCCTGCTGCCGGGAATCGACATCAGCCGGCTGGCGGGCGAGCCCGACGACTGACCTGCCGGGAGGCCCCGCTCCCCCGGCTCACTCCGCGGCGAGCCGGGCCTCCCTGTCGGCCTTGCCGAGCGCGTCGAGCAGCGCGTCCATGTCACCGTCGAGCACGGCGTCGAGGTTGTGCGCCTTGAATCCGATGCGGTGATCGGTGATGCGGTTCTCGGGGAAGTTGTAGGTACGGATGCGCTCGGACCGGTCGACGGTGCGGACCTGGCTGGCCCGCCCGGCCGACGCCTCGGCCTCGGCGGCCTCCTCGGCGGCGGCCTGCAGCCGCGCCGCGAGCACCTGCATCGCGCGGGCCTTGTTCTGCAGCTGGGAGCGTTCGTTCTGGCAGGTCACCACGATGCCCGTGGGCAGGTGCGTGATCCGGACCGCGGAATCGGTCGTGTTGACGCCCTGACCGCCCTTGCCGGACGACCGGTACACGTCGATGCGCAGATCGCCCTCGTCGATCTGCACCTCCTCGACCTCGTCGGGCTCCGGGTAGATCAGCACGCCTGCCGCGGAGGTGTGCACGCGGCCCTGCGACTCGGTGACGGGCACGCGCTGCACGCGGTGTACTCCGCCCTCGAACTTGAACCGGGCCCAGACCCCGTCTCGCACGTCGCCCTTCGACTTGATCGAGATCGTCGCGTCCTTGTACCCGCCGAGATCGGAGATGGTGGCGTCGAGCACCTCGACCCGCCAGCCGTGCCGCTCCGCGTAGCGGATGTACATCCGGGCCAGATCCGACGCGAACAGCGCCGATTCCTCGCCACCCTCGCCCGACTTGAGCTCGAGCACCACGTCGTCCGCGTCGTGGGGGTCGCGCGGCGCGAGCAGATCGGTCAGTGCCACGTCCAGCTCCGCGACGAGAGCCTCGAGCGCGGGCACCTCGGCCGCGAAGGCGGAGTCGTCCGCTGCCAGCTCACGCGCCGCCTCGAGGTCCTCACGGGCGGCGAGCAGCTTGGTGTGTGTGGCCATGATCGGCGCGAGTTCGGCGAATCGCTTGCCGACCCGTCTGGCTGCGGCCGGATCGTTGTGCAGCGACGGATCCGCCAGCTGCAGTTCGAGGCCGGCGTGTTCGGCCAGAATGTCGTCGATGGCCGAGGGCTGGGTCGTGCCCGCCATGGTGCGCTCCGATATGTGAGTCAGGGTGTCTGGATTCCCGGGGACGGGATGCAAAAACGCCGACGCCCGGCCTGCAAGGTGCACAGGACGGGCGTCGGCGATGTCGCTAGCTCTCGGCAGCGGCCTTCTTCGGGGCGCGCTTTCCGTAGCGAGCCTCGAAGCGGGCAACGCGTCCGCCGGTGTCGAGGATCTTCTGCTTGCCGGTGTAGAACGGGTGGCACTGCGAGCAGACCTCGACGACGATGCGTCCGGACTCCTTGGTGCTGTGGGTCTCGAACGTGTTCCCGCAACCGCAGACGACGGTGGTCGCCACGTATTCGGGGTGAATTCCTGCCTTCATGGTGTCCCTTTCGGTGGTCGCCGGGTCGACTTCGAGAATCGAAGCCGTGAACCGGAACCGGACATGGTTGTTCGTAGCACGCGGCAGATGCCTGATGCGCGATCGATCATTCTGCCAGAGGCCGCTGACGTTCTCCTAAACGGCCTCCGGGCGGAATCTGTTCCCTAGTCGTCGCCGATGGCGCCCGGAGCGGTCTTGGTGACCTGCATCAGGAACTCGACGTTGCTCTTGGACTTCTTGAGCCGGTCGATGAGCAGGTCGATCGCCTGGTGCGAGTCCAGGCCCGACAGCACGCGGCGCAGCTTGTGCACGACCGCGAACTCGTCGGGGCTCATCAGCAGCTCGTCCTTGCGGGTGCCGGACGGGTTGACGTCCACCGCGGGGAACACGCGCCGCTCGGCGATCTTGCGGTCGAGCTTGAGCTCGGCGTTGCCGGTGCCCTTGAACTCCTCGAAGATCACGGTGTCGCCGGTCGAACCGGTTTCGACCATCGCCGTGGCGATGATGGTGAGCGAACCACCGTTCTCGATGTTGCGGGCGGCACCGAGGAATCGCTTCGGCGGGTACAGCGCGGTCGAGTCGACACCACCGGAGAGGATGCGTCCGGACGCGGGCGACGAGTTGTTGTACGCGCGGCCGAGGCGGGTGATCGAGTCGAGCAGCACGACCACGTCGCGACCGTTCTCGACGAGACGCTTGGCCCGCTCGATGGCCAGCTCCGCGACCGAGGTGTGGTCTGACGGCGGCCGGTCGAAGGTCGAGGCGATGACCTCACCCTTGACCGAACGCTGCATGTCGGTGACCTCTTCGGGCCGCTCGTCCACCAGGACGACCATCAGGTAGCACTCGGGGTTGTTCGTCGCGATCGCGTTCGCGATGTCCTGCATGATCGTCGTCTTGCCTGCCTTCGGCGGCGAGACGATCAGGGCGCGTTGGCCCTTGCCGATCGGCATGATCAGGTCGATGACGCGGGTGGTCAGGACGTTCGGAGCCGTCTCGAGCCGCAGCCGCTGGTTCGGGTACAGCGGGGTGAGCTTGTTGAACTCCGGACGACGCTTGGCCGCCTCGACGTCGCCGCCGTTGACTGTGTCGATGCGCACCAGCGGGTTGAACTTCTGCCGCTGGTTGCCGCCGCCCTCGCCCTCGCGGGGGACGCGAACCGCACCGGTGATCGCGTCGCCTCGACGCAGACCGTTCTTGCGGATCAGGTTCATCGACACGTAGACGTCGTTGGGCCCGGCGAGGTAGCCGGAGGTGCGCACGAACGCGTAGTTGTCGAGGACGTCGAGGATGCCCGCGACGGGCTGCAGGACGTCGTCCTCGCGGATCTCGACGTCGGCGCCACCGCCCTCGCCGCGGTCGCGTCCACGGCGCCGCTCGCGGAATCGACGTCCGCGCCGGCCGCGGCCGTCGCCGTCGTCGTCCCCGCCGCGGTTGTCGCGGCCTTCACCGCGGGGTCCGTTGTTGCCCTGGCCGCGCTCGTCCTGGGCGCGGTCCTGGTTGCGGCCACCCTGGTTGCGGTCACCCTGGTTACGGTC
This sequence comes from Rhodococcus sp. NPDC003322, assembly GCF_053589555.1. Taxonomy (NCBI): domain Bacteria; kingdom Bacillati; phylum Actinomycetota; class Actinomycetes; order Mycobacteriales; family Nocardiaceae; genus Rhodococcus; species Rhodococcus sp. NPDC003322. The sequence goes on from NZ_JBSFSC010000001.1 coordinate 17,434, forward strand.
ACCCTGGCTACGGTCACCCTGGTTACGGTCACCCTGGTTGCGATCGCGGCGGGGGCGATCGCCACCCTGCTCCTGCCGCCCGCCCTGACGCTCGGCCGGCTGCTCCGTCGCCTCGGCCTGCTCGGTGGCGGCACCGGCGGCCCGGGCGGATCCACGGCGCTGTCGACCCCGGCGTCCGCCCTGGTCTGCATCACCCGACGAGTCGGACTCGACGGGGAGTGCGGTCTGGCCGGTGGCCTCGACGGCCTCGGCCTTCGCACGCGTCTCGCGCTTCGCGGGCGCCTCGGCCTTCGCAGGCGCCTCGGCCTTGGTGGAGGCTTCGCTCTTGGCGGGGGCCTCGGTCTTCGCGGGGGCTTCGACCTTCACGGCGGGAGCCTTTTCGGTGGCGGCGGCCTTGGCCGCCTTGGTGGTGGAACCACCGGCCTGCCGCTCCTTGATCGCGGCGATCAGGTCGCCCTTGCGCATGCCGGAGGTGCCCTTGATACCGAGCTCACCGGCGAGGGCGCGCAACTCGGCGAGCACCATTCCGGAAAGCCCGACGCCACGACGCGCGTCGGCGCGCTTGGTCGCGGCAGCGACGGCCGGGGCCGTCTCTGAAGTCTGTGAACCGCCGGACTGGCTCGCCGCGGTGGACACCGCAGAGTCGAGCACAGGAGTGGCGATCAGGTCCGTATCGGTCACGGATGTCCTTTCCTTCCCTCGCCCGCGCGGCGCTGAGTCGAGGGTTCGTCCCGCAGCTCAATTACTGAACTCGGATATGCCGGACATGTTCGGGAAATGTCGGGCCGCTCGCCCTCATCTCGCACTCAGGCGCCTTCTCCGAGCCGACACCCCGAGAGGCCGAAAGCCTCGAGCACAGGGGGTTCGGGCGAAAAACACGCAGTCCGGAACTCGGGGCTGTTCCGTGATTTCCGAGCTTCGCGACCGATGAGAATCCGATCGGGAGACTCCTGATTTCGGGAGTGATTGCCCTGATAGAGCACCGGCGACTGATACGCACGATGGGCGAACGCCCCCAGGATAGCCGTGAACACGGTTACGGGCAAGAACAACCCGCCGGTGTGCTGCGGCACACCGGCGGGAGGGCTCAGGAGACGCGGACGCCGTCCGCGATTTCGAGGTCGAGCACCCGAAGGCCGTCCGACTCGGCGGCGACTCGGAGGTCCGCGGGCAGCGGCGCGGTGGTCAACGCCAGCACCGTCGGACCGGCGCCGGAGACGACGGCGGCGATGCCCCGTTCACGCAGCGCAGCGACCCAGCGGGTCGTCAGGGGCAGGGCGGATGCCCGCTGCCGCTGGTGCAACCGATCCTCGGTGGCGGTCATCAGCAGATCGGGCCGGGAGGTGAGGGCCACCACGGCCAGTGCACCGCGGCTGACGTTGAAGGCGGCGTCGGCATGCGACACCGTCTCCGGGAGCAGTCCACGGGTGTGGGCGGTCGTCGACCGCTCCTCCGGCACCAGCGCCACGACGCGAATGCTCGGATGGACGGCGAGGCGGGCCGCGCCGAATCGGCGCGGTGAGTCCCCGTCGACCGGGTCCTCGCTCCAGGACACCACCGCACCGCCGAGCACGCTCGCGGACGCATTGTCGGGGTGCCCTTCGAACTCGGACGAGAGCTGCACCAGCTGGGCCTCGGTCAGTGCCAGCTCGGGGTCGAGCAGGGTCACCAGGCCGTTTCCGGCGGCGAGCCCGCCGACGGCCGCCGACGCGGACGAACCGAGTCCACGCGAATGTGGAATGGCGTTGCGGCACACCACGTCCAGACCACCGGCCCAGACCCCCGCCGCCTCGAGTCCCCGCTCGATCGCGCGCACCACCAGGTGCGAGGGGCCCAGCGGGACGTCCCCGGCCCCCTCCCCCTCGACCCGAACGGCGAGTCCGGACTCGGTTGTGGTGACCGTGATCTCGTCGTACAGGCCGAGGGCCATACCCAGCGTGTCGAATCCCGGACCGAGGTTGGCCGTGGACGCGGGCACCCGCGCCGTCACGGTCAGCCCCGTCGGCAACGTCCGAGTCATCGTTGTGTCTTCGATTCGCTGTGCGGTCACTACACCAACTCGAGCGCCGACGCGACGGCCACCGGGTCGACCGGAATCGGCTGGACGGGAGGCATTCCCAGCAGGGCCGTGTCGGGGTCCTTGAGGCCGTTGCCGGTGACGGTGCACACCACGGTCTGACCGGCGTCGAGCCAGCCCTCCTTGTGCGCGGCCAGCAGGCCGGCGACGGACGCGGCGGACGCCGGTTCGACGAAGACGCCCTCGGTGCGCGCGATCAACCGGTACGCCTCGAGGATCTCCTCGTCGGTCGCCGCGCGGAAGACGCCGTTCGACTCCTCCTTGGCGTTCACGGCACCGTCCCACGATGCGGGGGCGCCGATGCGGATCGCGGTCGCGATGGTCTCGGGATCCTTGACCGGGGCGCCGTGCACGAGCGGGGCAGCGCCGGCGGCCTGCACGCCGAGCATGCGCGGCCGGGACGCGGAGATGCCGTCGGCGTGGTACTCCGAGTAGCCCTTCCAGTACGCGGTGATGTTGCCGGCGTTGCCGACGGGCAGGGCGTGGATGTCGGGGGCCTTGCCGAGGGCGTCGACGATCTCGAACGCCGCGGTCTTCTGCCCCTCGATGCGGACCGGGTTCACGGAGTTGACCAGGCCGATGGTCGGGAACTCGGCGGTGGTCTTGCGGGCGAGTTCGAGGCAGTCGTCGAAGTTGCCCTCGACCTGGATGATCTTGGCGCCGTGCATCACGGCCTGGGCGAGCTTGCCCATCGCGATCTTGCCCTGCGGGACGAGCACCGCGCAGGTCATCTTCGCGACGGCGGCGTAGGCGGCGGCCGATGCGGAGGTGTTGCCGGTGGACGCGCACAGCACGGCCTTCTGCCCGCGGGCGAGGGCATCGGTGACGGCCATCGTCATGCCGCGGTCCTTGAACGACCCGGTGGGGTTGAGCCCCTCGACCTTGAGGTGGACGTCGCAGCCGGTCAGCTCGGACAGGTATCCGGCGGGGATGAGCGGGGTGCCGCCCTCGCGCAGCGTGATCGTCTTCCAGTTCTCGCCGATCGAGAGTCGGTCCCGGTACGCCTCGATCAGGCCCGGCCAGGGCGTGTGAACGGGGGTGTGCTGACGAGGGCTATTCACTGGAACCTTCCAATCGGAGAACACTGGTGACCGCGGTGACGAAGTCGAGCTTGCCAAGGGATGCAACGGTTTCGGACAGGGCCGCATCGGTGGCCCGATGCGTGACGACGATCAACCGCGCACCGTCCCCGGCGCCTTCCTGGCGCACCGTCGAGATGGAGACGTCGTGCTTGGCGAACTCCGCCGCGACCGCGGACAGCACGCCCGCGCGGTCCGCGACCTGCATGTTGACGTAGTAGCGGGTGGGGATCTCACCGATCGGCGCGACCGCCAGGTCCGCGTAGCTCGACTCTCGCGGTCCGAGGCTGCCGTTGACCTTGTTGCGGGCCGCCATCACCACGTCGCCCATGACGGCGGACGCGGTGGGGGCGCCGCCGGCGCCCTGGCCGTAGAACATCAGGCGCCCCGCGGCCTCGGCCTCGACGACGACCGCGTTGAAGGCGCCGTTCACCGACGCCAGCGGGTGATCGAGCGGCACGAGCGACGGGTAGACGCGCGCGGACACCCGCTCGGTGCCGTCCTCGCCGACGATCCGCTCGCAGATGGAGAGCAGCTTGACGGTGCAGCCCAGCGACTTCGCGGCCTCGAGGTCCGCCGAGGTGATCTTCGAGATGCCCTCGCGGTAGACGTCGGCGGCGGTGACACGGGTGTGGAAGGCGATCGACGCCAGGATGGCGGCCTTGGCCGCCGCGTCGAAGCCCTCGACGTCGGCGGTCGGATCGGCCTCCGCGTAGCCCAGCCGGCCCGCCTCGGCGAGGGTGTCGGCGTAGTCGGCGCCGGTCTCGTCCATCGCGGACAGGATGAAGTTGGTGGTGCCGTTGACGATTCCGGCGACCCTGACGACGCGGTCGCCGGCGAGCGACTGGGTCAGCGGCCGGATCACGGGGATCGCCCCGGCGACCGCGGCCTCGAAGTACAGGTCGGCGTTCTGCTTCTCGGCGGCCTCGGCGAGTTCGCCCGTGTAGTCGGCGAGCAGCGCCTTGTTGGCGGTGACCACGGACTTGCCGGAGTTCAGCGCGGAGAGGATGAGCTTGCGCGGCACCTCGATTCCGCCGATGACCTCGACCACCACGTCCACGTCGTCACGCGCGACGAGCGAATCCGCGTCGGTGGTCAGCAGCTCCTCCGGCACGCCGCGGTCCCCGTCGATCCGGCGCACGGCGATGCCCCGCACGACCAGTGGCGCACCGACACGGGCCTCGAGGTCGCGGGCGTGTTCGCGGATGATCCGCACAACCTCGCTGCCGACGTTGCCGAGGCCGAGTACCGCCACGCCGATCGCGGCGGCGTTCGGTTCAGTCATCTTGCTGTACCTCCAAGCTGAGCAGATCTTCCACGGTCTCCCTGCGCAGGACGAGTCGGGACTTCCCGTCTCGGACCGCGACCACGGCGGGTCGGGTGAGCAGGTTGTAGCGGCTGGACATCGAATAGCAGTATGCGCCGGTGGCCGCGACCGCGAGCAGGTCTCCGGCACCGACGTCCTCGGGCAGCCAGGCGTCGCGGATCACGATGTCACCGCTCTCGCAGTGCTTGCCCACCACGCGTGCGACAACCGGCTCCGCCCGACTGTCCCGCGAGACCAGCCGACAGTCGTACTCGGCCTGGTACAGCGCGGTCCGGATATTGTCACTCATTCCGCCGTCCACGCTGACGTAACGGCGAGTTGCGTTGCCGTCCAACCGGACATCCTTGGTGGTGCCGACCTCGTACAGCGTCACGGTGCCCGGTCCGGCGATGGCCCGACCCGGTTCGACCATGAGCGTCGGGACCGGCAGTCCGGCCGCGGCGGATTCGGTGGCGACGATGTTCGCGAGTTTCGCGGCCAGGTCGTCGACCGGCGGCGGGTCGTCGCTCTCCAGGTAGGAGATGCCCAGGCCGCCACCGAGGTCGATGATCTTCACCTGCGAGGTCTTCTCGACGCCGAAGCCGTCGACGATCTGCCGCAGCAGCCCGATCACCCGGTGCGCGGCCAGCTCGAAGCCGTCGACGTCGAAGATCTGCGAGCCGATGTGGCTGTGCAGACCGACGAGCTTGAGGTTGTCGGTCTCGAACACCCGGCGGACCGCGTCGAGGGCGGCACCGCCGGAGAGCGAGAAACCGAACTTCTGGTCCTCGTGGGCGGTCGCGATGAACTCGTGGGTGTGCGCCTCGACCCCGACGGTGATCCGGATCAGCACCTCCTGCACGACGCCGAGGTCGCCGGCGACGGCGTCGAGGCGGTCGATCTCCTGCATCGAGTCCAGCACCACGTGACCGACGCCCGCGGACACCGCGGCGCGCAGCTCGGCGACGGATTTGTTGTTGCCGTGCATGGTGATCCGCTCGGCGGGGAATCCGCCGTGCAGCGCGACGGCCAGCTCGCCACCGGACGCGACGTCCATCGACAGGCCCTCGTCGGCAACCCAGCGGGCGATCTCGGCGCTGAGGAACGCCTTCGACGCGTAGTGCACCCGCTCGGCGGCACCGAAGGCGCGGGCCATGTCGCGGCAGCGGGACCGGAAGTCGTCCTCGTCGATCACGAACAGCGGCGTGCCGTACTGCTCGGCCAGTTCGGTGACCGGGACACCGGCCAGTCGGACCACCCCGTCGTCACCTCGCGTGGCGCCGCGCGGCCACACCGCTGCGGGCAGGGTGGTCATCTGCGACGGGTCGGCCGGCCGTGACGGCAGCCCGGGTGCGTGCTGGATGTCCGCGTGGCGCGGACCGGCGGGGTGCGCGCTCACATCCGCTCCGGTGCGCTGACACCGAGCAGACCGAGACCGTTCGCGAGGACCTGGCGGGTGGCACCGCACAGTGCGAGCCGCGCGGTGTGCAGGTCGCCGGCCGGCTCGTCGCCCTGGGGCAGGACGCGGCAGTCGGTGTAGAAGCGGTGGTAGGTGCCGGCCAATTCCTCGAGGTACCGGGCGACGCGGTGCGGCTCGCGCAGGTCCGCCGCGGTGGCGACGACCTTCGGGAAGTCGCCGATGGTGCGGATCAGGTCGCCCTCCCGGTCATGGGTGAGCAGTTCGAGCTTGGGGTCCGCAGCGGACAGGCCCAGGTCGGCGGCGTTGCGGGCCAGCGATGCGAGCCGGGCGTGCGCGTACTGCACGTAGTACACCGGGTTCTCGCTGGTGGTGCTCGCCCAGAGCTCGAGGTCGATGTCGAGGCTCGAGTCCACCGACGAGCGGATCATCGCGTAGCGGGCGGCGTCGACGCCGATCGCCTCGACCAGGTCGTCGAGGGTGATGACGGTGCCTGCGCGCTTGCTCATCTTGACCGCCGCGCCGTCGCGGACCAGGTTGACCATCTGGCCGATCAGCACCTCGACGGTCGCCGGGTCGTCCCCGAACGCGGCCGCGGCGGCCTTGAGACGGCCGATGTAACCGTGGTGGTCCGCGCCGAGCATGTAGATGCACAGGTCGAAGCCACGCGAGCGCTTGTCCTGGAAGTACGCGATGTCGCCTGCGATGTAGGCGGCGTTGCCGTCGGACTTGATGACGACGCGGTCCTTGTCGTCACCGAAGTCGGTGCTCTTGAGCCACCACGCGCCGTCCTCCTCGTAGAGGTTGCCGCTGGCCTTGAGGGTGGCGACGGCCTTCTCGACCGCGCCGGACTCGAACAGCGAGTTCTCGTGGAAGTAGACGTCGAAGTCGGTGCCGAACTCGTGCAGGGTCTGCTTGATGTGGTCGAACATCAGCGCGACACCGATCGAGCGGAACACCTCCTGCTGCTCGTCGGCGGGCAGGTCGAGCGCGTCGGGGCGCTGCCGGAGCACCTCGGCGGCGATGTCGGCGATGTACGCACCGGCGTAGCCGTCGTCGGGGGTCGGTTCGCCCTTTGCCGAGGCGATCAGCGAGCGGGCGAACCGGTCGATCTGCGCGCCGTGATCGTTGAAGTAGTACTCGCGGGTGACGTCCGCACCCTGGGCGGCGAGGATCCGGCCGAGGGCGTCGCCGACCGCCGCCCATCGGGTGCCGCCGAGGTGGATCGGGCCCGTCGGGTTCGCCGAGACGAACTCGAGGTTGATTCGCTTGCCGGCCTGCGCGGTCGAGCTGCCGTAGCTCTGACCTGCCGCGATCGCCTTGGCGACGATGGCGCCCTGGGCGGCGGCGGCGAGCCGGATGTTGAGGAATCCCGGTCCGGCGACCTCGGCGGACTCGATGCCGTCGGTCGCGGTCAGGGCCTCGGCGAGCCAGGTGGCCAGGTCGCGCGGGTTCACTCCGGCCTTCTTGCCGACCTGCATCGCGACGTTGCTGGCGTAGTCGCCGTGTTCGGGGTTGCGCGGGCGCTCGACGGTCAGCGTCGCGGGCAGCACGGACGCGTCGAGGTCGTGGTCTGTGAGGACCTTCGCGGCGGTGACGCGAAGGAGTTCGGCAAGGTCGGCGGGAGTCACGGGTATTCATCCTATGTGCTGGCCGTTCAAAGCCTGCCTTCAGGCACTGAACGTACAGTGGGACGACCACGGGACCCACCTGTCGCACCGACGCCGGCGTCCCGTCCCACAGACCCGACGTCCACATCAGCGAAAGAGCACTCACAGATGCCGAGCGGTTCGGAAAATCGCAGCGCCAAGAACAGCGCCAAGTCCGCCAAGGCCATCAAGGCTGCCAACAAGAGCTCCGGCGGCTCCGCCAGGCGCGGACTGCCGAAGCAGCGTCAGATCCCCTGGTTGACGATCGGCGCCGCCGCCGCGGTCATCGCCCTGGTCGCGCTGTTGGCGATCAACCTGGTGCCGAAGTACCAGGACAAGGCCGAAGCCGACAAGTTCGCCCCCAGCGCGTCGAACCCGGACCCCTCCGCGGAGATCGAGGGTGTCGTCAAGATCGATTACCCGGCCGCGCTGCACGTGTCGGCGGCCCAGCGGGTCGCGTACGACCAGACGCCGCCCTTCGGTGGGCCGCACGACGCGACCTGGGCCACCTGCACGGGCGTGGTCTACCCGAACGCGATCCGTACGGAGAACGCGGTGCACTCGCTCGAGCACGGTGCCGTCTGGATCGCCTACAACCCGGACAAGGTGTCCGGTGACGAGCGGCAGGCGCTGGTCGACCGCGTCGACGGCAAGTCGTACATGCTGATGTCGCCGTACCCGGGCATGGACTCCGCGATCTCCCTGCAGAGCTGGGGCCACCAGCTCAAGCTGGACAGCGCCGACGATCCGCGGATCAACCAGTTCATCGCGGCGCTGCGGCTGAACAACTTCGGCGCCTACCCGGAGAAGGGTGCGAGCTGCTCGACGATCCCGGGTGCGTTCGATCCCGACAACCCGCCCGCGTTCGACGCCACTCCCCCCGGCCCCGACGCCGTGACCATGGACGGCAAGGGCCTGACGCCGGACACCTCGGAGACCGGCGGCGGCGCCGGGCTGCCGATGGCCCCCGAGCCCGCCCCGGCGAGCTGACATGACGGGCTCCGACGGCGCGGCGGCCGGCGGTACGCGCAGCCAGCGCACCGCCCTCGCCGTCCTGGGCCTGATCGCGGCGATCGCGGTCGGATTCGGGCTCGGGTTCTTCGCGAACCAGTTCCTGCACGACGACCAGCCCACCGCCCCGGCCGCGGGCTCGGTGGACGTGGGATTCGCGCAGGACATGATCGTGCACCACAACCAGGCGGTGGAGATGGCGGCGATCTCGATCGCGAACGCCGCCGATCCGATGGTGCGGGATCTCGCGTACGACATCCTGACCACGCAGCAGAACCAGATCGGTCAGATGACCGGCTGGCTGTCGCTGTGGGACCAGCCGGTGGCGACGACCGACGAGCACATGGCCTGGATGTCCGACGCGGGCGGCCACGGCGACGGCCACGGCACGACGGGCCATGGGGCCACGACGACCCCTGCGCCCTCCTCGGCGCAGATGCCGGGCATGGCGACGTCGGAGGAGATGGCCGCGCTGCGTCAGGCCCGGGGTCCCGAGGGCGACGTGCTGTTCCTGCAGCTGATGCTGCGCCACCACCAGGGCGGGCAGCCGATGATGGAGTACGCCGCCAAGCACGCGGAGGTGCAGACGGTGCGAGACCTGGCGCAGACGATGGTCGACACCCAGGCGAGCGAGTCGCACCGGATGACGCAGTTGCTCACGGAGAAGGGCGCGGCCCCGCTTCCGCTGAACTAGCCGTCCGTTCCACCCCGCTCGGAAGAGCAGGGTGGACCGGCTCACGGTCAGGGTGCCGACGGCGTTTCGGCCGGCGCTCCCCACGTCCAGTCCCGCACCTCGGGCATGTCCTCGAGGTGCGCGACGACGTAGTCGCGGTGCCGGTCCAGCTGGGCGCGGCAGTACCGGGCCAGCTCGTCGCCGCGCTCGGGCACCCGACGGCTCCGCCGCAGCGCCTCGATCGCCAGGTGGTACCGGCTCATCCGGTTGAGCACCACCATGTCGAACGGTGTTGTGGTGGTGCCCTGTTCGCTGAATCCCCGCACGTGGAAGCGATCGGTGTCGGGCCTGCCGTGCAGTAGTTCGTGCACGGCCCGCGAGTACCCGTGGAACGCGAAGACCACGTGGGTGTCGTCGGTGAACAGCTCCCGGAACTTCGTGGGCGTGAATCCGTGCGGATGCGTGTCATCGGGCATCAGCGCCATCAGGTCAACCACGTTCACCACCCGCACCCGCAGGTACGGCACCCACCTCCGGAGCAGCTCCGCCGCCGCGAGGATCTCCTGGGTGGGCACGTCCCCGGCGGCGGCCAGTACGACGTCGGGGGCGTCCGCGTCGGCGTCCTCGGTGCCCGCCCAGTGCCACACCGAGGCGCCGGCCGCGCAGTGCTCCGCGGCCTGCTCCAGCGTCAGGTACTGCAGGTGCGGCTGTTTGTCGACGACGATCAGGTTGACGTGATCGGTGCTGCGCAGGCAGTGGTCGGCGATCGAGAGCAGGGTGTTCGAGTCCGGCGGCAGCCAGATCCGCACCACGTCCGGAGCCAGCGGAATCGCGGAGTCGATCATGCCCGGGCCCTGGTGACTGAAGCCGTTGTGGTCGTTGCGCCAGCAGGTGCTGGTGAGCAGCACGTTCAGCGACGACACCGGCTCGCGCCACGGCAGGGTCAGTGCGTGCTGGAGCCACTTGGCGTGCTGGATCAGCATCGAGACGCTGACCATCGCGAACGCCTCGTAGCTCGCGAACACGCCGTGGCCCCCGGCCAGCAGGTAGCCCTCGAGCCAGCCCTGGCACAGATGCTCGCTGAGCACCTCCATCACCCGTCCGTCGGGCCCGAGCCCGTCGTCGTACCCGGTGACGGGCAGCTGCCAGCACCGGTCGGTGACCTCGAACACGGCCCCGAGGCGGTTGCTGGCCGTCTCGTCGGGGCAGAACAGCCGGAAGTCGCCGCCGCCGTCGGACCGGACGCCGTCCGCGTAGATGTCGCGCATCAACTCGCCGAACACCCGGGTGGTCTCGTGGATCGAGGTGCCGGGTTCGGTGACGGCGAGCGCGTACCGCTCCAGCGGCGGGATCCTGAGCGGCCGGCGCAGCCGTCCCCCGTTGGCGTACGGCGTCGAACCCATCCGCTTGTCCCCCACCGGGGCGAGTCCGGCGAGTTCACGCGCCAGCGACCCGTTCTCGTCGAACTGACGCTCCGGGTGGTACGACCGCAGCCATTCCTCCAGCCGGGCGAGGTGGTCGGGATTGTCGCGGACCCCGGACAGCGGCACCTGGTGGGCCCGGTGTGTGCCCTCGACCAGCACCCCGTCGACGGTGTGCGGACCGGTCCACCCCTTCGGGGTTCGCAGCACGATCGCCGGCCACCGGCGTTCCTGCGGGGGCGAGCCGGCCCGGGCCGCGGCCTGCAGCCCCCGGATCGTGTCGTACGCACCGTCGACCGCGGCGGCGAGGTCACGAAACACCTGCCGCGGGTCGTCGCCCTCGACGAGGACCGGCGCCCAGCCCTGCCCGGCCAGGTACGCCGCGACGTCGACGTCGCTGCTCCGTCCCAGCACCGTCGGGCCGGCGATCTTCGCACCGTTGAGGTGCAGGATCGGCAGCACGGCGCCGTCGCGGCGCGGGTTCAGAAACGCGGGCACCTTCCACGAGGCCGACAGCGGCCCGGTCTCGGCCTCCCCGTCTCCGATCACACACGCCACCAGCAGTTCCGGCCGGTCGAACGCTGCGCCGGCCGCGTGCGCGAGGGCGTACCCGAGTTCACCGCCCTCGTGGATGCTGCCGGGTGTCTGGACACTGACATGACTCGGGACGCCGCCGGGCGTCGAGAACTGGCGGCAGAGCCGCTCGACGCCGGCTGCGTCGGCACTCACGTGCGGGTAGATCTCCGAGTAGGTGCCCTCGAGATACGTGGCCGCGACCAGGGCCGGACCACCGTGACCGGGCCCGGTCACGTACAGCCAGTTGGAGTCCGTGCGGCGGATGTGCCGGTTCAGGACGGTGTAGATCGCGGACAATCCCGGGCTGGTTCCCCAGTGCCCGAGCAGTCTGGGCTTGATGTGCTCGGGCCGCAACGGCTCCCGCAGCAAGGTGTTCTCGCGCAGGTAGATCTGCGCGACCGTGAGGTAGTTGGCCGCGGCCCACCACCTCAGGTCCAGGTCGAGTTCGTCGTCGGAGTAGTCGGGCACCTGGTCGTGTTCGGCCATGCCTTCGCGCGCCTTCCAGTGAGGAGTCACCTGCTACTTCATCGAGTATGGGGGTGCGAATAGGGATTCGTCGCGCGATGCGCTACGCTAAGCCAGCCCAACCGGCACACCGAGTTTTCGGTGCGCCCCCGTAGCTCAGGGGATAGAGCGTTCGCCTCCGGAGCGAAAGGTCGCAGGTTCGAATCCTGCCGGGGGCACTCGCATTTCGAGTGCACCACAGCCACAAGAGCCCCGGTCGACGTTGTCGACCGGGGCTCTTTGCTTGTTCGGATGCCCGCGCCGTCAGCTCCCGAGCGCGGCGAGAGGTGCCATGTCGAAGTAGTCGCGCCAGCCGGAGATCTTGCCGTCCCCGGTGACCTCGAAGACGCCCATCACGGGCAACTCGATGCTCGTGCCGCCCATGGCGAAGACGTCGGTGCGTTCGTTCATCACCACCGACCCGTTCGCGGCCTGGTGGTGCACCCGGAAGTCGATGCCGCCGAACTGCGCGACGAACCCGGTGATGAAGTCCTTGATCGCACCCTTACCGACCACGGGCTCCATCGGAATGTTGTGGTAGACGGCATCTTCGGTGAAGTACTCGGCCAGGGCATCGGCGTCGGCCTCCTTCCAGCGGGCACAGAACTCGGTCACGACGGCGTCGGGAGTGGTCATGCGGATCTCCTTCTGGTGTGGGGTGCGGCCGCGCCGCCGGTGAGTGCATCTCACCCCGGTCGGGGTGAAATGCACTCACGGGCAGCGCAGCTGCGAAACCACCCGCGCGAACTGCGGGTCGTCGGCGGGGTCGGTGGGTGGTGCGAGGGTGATGCCGTCGACGAGGCCGCCGACGCGATCGGCGACGACTGCGGCCAGCTCCGGGTGACGGGCGGTGGGCAGCAGTGCGCCGAGCACGTCATCGGTGACGAGGTCGCCGAGCCCCGTCCAGGAGTCCTCACGGACCATCCGGGCGAGCGGCGCCTGCAGGTGCCCGAGACCGGCGTGATCGAGGCCGCGCCGATACGCCGGGGTCGAGTACAGGAACGCGAACTGCCGTCGCTGCCGGTCCCGTTCGCGCGCGAGGGCCTCGTCGGTGTCGCCGGTGATCACCTGCACTCCGGCGATCACCTCGAGGTCGTCTCGGGTCCGACCGGCGGACCGTGCACCCTCCGCCAGCGCGGGCAGGATGTCGTCGGCCAGGCTCCGGGGGCCGGAGTTGGTGGGGTGGCCCACGTATCCGTCGGCGACCTCCCCCGCAACCCGGCACATCCTCTTGCCGACGCCTCCGAGAAAGATCGGCGGGTCCGGCGGCAGGTCGTCGCCGTCGAACGGGTTGAAGTACGGCTGCATTCGGGTGAACCGGTAGTGCTCCCCCACGAACGGCACCAGTTCGCCGCCGCGGAAGGTGGCGAACGCGGCCCGCACGACCTGCACGTACTCGCGCAGACGCGGCGCCGGCTCCGACCACGGCATCGCGTAGCGCTCCTCGACGTTCTGCCGGATCTGGGTGCCGAGGCCGAGCTGGAACCGGCCGCCGGACAGCCGGGCGAGATCCCAGGCCGTGTAGGCGGTCAGGACCGGGCTGCGCACGAACGCGAGCGCGACCGAGGTGCGCACCACGATCCGGGACGTCGCCTGCAGGGCCTGCAAGGCGAGCAGGAACGGATCGTGCACGGTTTCGGAGACGTGCATTCCGTCGTAGCCCATGGCCTCGACCCGCCGGGCGTGCGCCCCGATCTCGGCGAGCCCGAGGCGCGGATCGGTGTTCGCGTACACCCTCACCGCACCCTCACTTCCCCCAGTGAACGGAAGCGTTCACTCGATCCGATCCGAGTGAATGTACCGTTCACTCGGATCGGGGAGCGGGCTCGATGATCGCCGTGACCGCGGCGATCTCGGCACCCGGCACGGAGAAGTGTTCGGTCAGCGCCACGGTGTGCGTCTCGTCGCCGACGGCCATGTCCAGCAGGAAGCGCGCGACAACGTCGGTGCCGAACTCGGTGAACGTCAGGTTCCGGATCCCGGTCAACGGCAGGTACTGCGCGCCGGTCTCCAGCTCGCGGACGATCTCCGGACCGGAATCGCCCGTCCGCCTTCCGTTCTCGACACGGAAGCAGTCGGCCGCCAGCCGGACCTTGCTCGCGTCGTGGGTGAGCAGCGAGCCGAGGTACTCGCGGACCATCGCGACCCGTGGGCTGTCCGGCGGCGTCCCGGTCAGTTCCGCGATCCCCGACAGCAGCGGACCTGCCAGGTCGGGGCGGCAGATCAGCAGGTCCGGCAGGTACGGGTGCGCCTCGTTGTAGACCAGCGGAGTCCCGTCGATCCGCGAGCAGTGCAGCCCGGCGGCCAGGGCGACCCCGACCGGGGCCGCGGAGTCCCACTCCCACTGCCCGCCCGCGTGCACGTACGCATCGGCCTCACCGCGCAGCACCGCCATCGCCTTCGCCCCCGCCGAGCCCATCGGCACGACCTCGCCGCCGACCCGCTCGGCGAGGGGTCCCGCGAACTCCGGTGGACGGCTGTCGCTGACCAGGATTCGCGGGCGGGCGTGCTCCCCGACCGCCGCCGTGCAGGTGTCGCTGCGGTAGACCCGGCCGAGTGCAGGTTGGGCGACCGAGGCGGCGGTGATGCCGACGCCGCGCTCCCACAGCGCGACGTGCACCGCCCAGTCGGCGCGGGCCGGCAGCCCGTACTCCCTGGACCCGTCGAGCGGGTCGATGATCCACACCCGATCGGCGCCGCGCCGCGCCGGATCGTCGGCGGATTCCTCGGACAGCACGGCATCGGCGGGCCGGTGCTCGGCGAGCAGCCGCAGCAACAGCGCGTTTGCCTCCTTGTCGCCGCGCCGGCTCAGCTCCCGGGCCGCATCCTTCGGCAGCGGATTCGGGCCGAGTTCGCGCGCGCGCAGGTCGAGCAGCAGGTCGCCCGCGCGGGCCGCCATCTCCGCCGCGAGCTGGGCGTCGTCGAGGTCGCAGTCGTTGTTCATCGACTCAGATACTCCATGATCGCGGCGGCCTGCGCGACCGGATCGCCGTCCTCCGGCGTCAACACCAGCTCGGCGTGTTCGGGACGCTCGTAGGGGTCGTCGATCCCGGTGAATCCGGTGATCTCCCCTGCCCGGGCCTTGGCGTACATGCCCTTCGGATCCCTGGCCTCGCACTGCTCGATCGGGGTGTCGACGAACACCTCGACGAAGCGCAGGCCCGCGGCCTCGTGCGCGGCCCGCACCCGATCCCGGTCCGCGCGGTAGGGGCTGATCAGGGACGCGACCGCGACCACCCCCGAGTCGGCGAACAGCTGCGCGACGGCACCGACGCGGCGCACGTTCTCGGCGCGGTCCGCGGCACCGAATCCGAGATCGGCGTTGAGTCCGTGCCGCAGGTTGTCCCCGTCGAGCCGGTAGGCGGGGATGCCCGCGGCGACGAGCCTGCGTTCGAGTTCGACTGCCACGGTGGACTTCCCGGACGCGGACAGTCCGGTCAACCACACCGTGGCACCCCGGGTGGCCCGCTCGTCGCGATCGACGGCCGAGGCGTGCCAGACGACCTTCGACTCCTTGAGTGTCGGACCGGTGATCATCCCGGCGGCGACGGTGCTGCCGGTGGTCTCGTCCACCAGGATGAAGCTGCCGGTCACCCGGTTGCGCCGGTACGGGTCGAACAGAAGCGGCTGCTGGGTGCGCAGCTGGATCCGCCCGATCTCGTTGAGCTGCAACGACTGCGCGGATTCGTCGCGGTGCAGGGTGTTGACGTCGAGCCGGTAGTCGAGCCGCACCACCTGCGCGCGCGTGGAGCGGGTGGTGTGCAGCAACGTGTACCGGTGGTGTTCGCTCAACGTGGACCGTTCGGCGAGCCAGCACACCATCGCGTCGATCTCCTGCCCGACGAGCGGCCGGTTGTTCGGCCGGCACAGGAGGTCGCCGCGCGCGATGTCGATGTTGTCCGCCAGCCGGATGCACACGGCGGACGGCGCGAACGCCTCCTGCACCGGATGCCCACCGGGGCCGTGGATCTCAGCGATCTCGGTGGTGTAGCCGGACGGCAGCACCACAACCTCGTCACCGGGTTTGAACACGCCGCTCGCGACGGTGCCCGCGTAGCCGCGGAAGTCGTGCAGGTCGGCGTCGGTCTGCCGCTGCGGCCGGATCACGTACTGCACCGGGAACCGCGCGTCGATCAGGTTGCGGTCGGACGCGACGTGCACCTCCTCGAGCAGGTGCAGCAGCGAGGAGCCTTCGTACCAGGGCATGTTCTCGGTGCGGGTGACGATGTTGTCGCCCCGCAGCGCCGACACCGGGACGAACGACAGGTCGTGGACGTCGAGCTTGGCCGCGAACCGCCGGAACTCCTCGCAGATGTCCTCGAAGCGGTCCTGTGACCAGTCGACCAGGTCCATCTTGTTGACGCACACCACCAGGTGCGGAATACCGAGCAGCGCGGAGAGGAAGGCGTGCCGCCGGGTCTGTTCGAGCACGCCGTTCCGGGCGTCGACGAGGATCAGGGCCAGGTCCGCGGTGGACGCCCCGGTCACCATGTTGCGGGTGTACTGCTCGTGCCCCGGGGTGTCGGCGATGATGAACTTCCGCCGAGGCGTCGCGAAATACCGGTGTGCGACGTCGATGGTGATGCCCTGCTCGCGCTCGGCGCGCAGGCCGTCGGTCAGCAGCGCCAGGTTCGCGTGCTCGTCACCGCGTTCGCGACTGCTGCGCTCGACGGCTTCGAGCTGGTCCTCAAAGATCGCCTTCGAGTCGTAGAGCAGCCTGCCGATCAGCGTCGACTTGCCGTCGTCGACACTGCCAGCGGTCGCGACCCGGAGCAGCTGCTGACGGTGATGCGGGGATTGCAGTTCGGGGTTCAGCGACATCAGAAGTACCCCTCCTTCTTGCGGTCTTCCATGCCGGCCTCCGAGATGCGGTCGTCGGCTCGGGTGGCGCCGCGTTCGGTGACCCGGCTCGCCGCGACCTCCGCGACGACGGCGGCGGCTGTGTCGGCGGAGGACTCGACGCAGCCGGTGCAGGTGGCGTCGCCGACCGTGCGGAAACGCACCAGTTCCTCGTACGACTCCTCCCCCGGAAGCAGCGTGAGGAACCTGGTGTGGGCCAACAGCATTCCGTCGCGGGGCACGACACGGCGCCGGTGCGCGTAGTAGATGGCAGGCAGCTCGATGGATTCCTCGGCGATGTACTGCCAGATGTCGAGCTCGGTCCAGTTCGACAGGGGGAACACCCGAATGTGTTCGCCCTTGCGGTGTTTGCCGTTGTAGAGGTTCCACAGCTCCGGCCGCTGGGCCCGCGGGTCCCACTGCCCGAACTCGTCGCGGAAACTGAACACCCGCTCCTTGGCTCGGGCCTTCTCCTCGTCTCGGCGGGCGCCGCCGAACACCGCATCGAAGCCGCCGTCGCGGATGCCGCGCAGCAACGCGTGCGTCTGCAACCGGTTGCGGCTGGCCCGCGGCCCGGAGTCCTCGACCACCCGGCCTGCGTCGATGTCGTCCTGCACACTGGCGACGATCAGGCGCAGCCCGAGGTGGTCGACGACCCGGTCGCGGAACTCGATCACCTCGTCGAAGTTGTGCCCGGTGTCGACGTGCATCACCGCGAACGGCAGTGCCGCCGGCCAGAACGCCTTCGCGGCCAGGTGCAGCATCACCACCGAGTCCTTGCCGCCGGAGAACAGCAGCACGGGTCGCTCGAAGGTGGCCGCGACCTCGCGGAAGATGTGCACCGCCTCGGCCTCGAGGGCCGCGAGGTGCGACAGCGTGTAGCTGGGCGGGGACGCGGAATGCGGTGCGGGCTGTGTGGTCATCAGGGCTCCGGTTCAACGCTCACAGGCGGTACATCTATGTACCGCATCGGTACTAAACGAAGTCTGGAGCCGACTTTAGAACGTGTTACAGAACCGGTCAATGGCCGGCGACTGCGTCACCACCTCGAACCGGCGCCCGGCCGCCCACCTCCGCGGTCACCGCATCCGCCGCGGCCGCGAGCGCCCGGCCCCGACGCTCGATCTCGGCGCCGCCGATCGAGCCGCCCACATCGAGGGTCAGCACCAGGGACTGCCTGCCGTCCTCGTCGTAGCTCGGCGCCGCGATCAGGCTCACGGGATATTCGGCGTCGGCGGACGTCTCCCGGCCGAGGTAGACGCGTTCGCCGAGGCTGGACACCATCTCCCCGACCAGTTCGCGAAGCTCGGCGGGCAGGTCTCGACCCGCCACCCCCGCCATCAGCGAGAACAGTCGACGCCCCGTCGGCGTGAGCCGTTCGACGAGATACCCCGACTCGCGGCAGTCGTCGACGACACGCTGCAGCAGGTCCCGGTCGAGCACCACGGGAAAGGCCGGCTCCCGCTGCAGCCACCGCTCGAACTCGTCGTCGTGGCTCCACAGCACGTACATCAGCCCGACCGGCGGCGCGAAGGGATACACCTGCCCGACCTTGGCCGCGGTCCGTCCCGACTCGGCCCCAGGGGGTGCCGCGACCTCGAGGATCATCACCTGATCCCCCACCACCGCGGACGCGGTGCAGACCGCACCGAACTCGGCCGCCAGCGCCTCCAGGTGCGGCCGGACGATCGCCCCGACCGCGAATCCGCGCTGGGCGGCCCGGCCGGCCGCGATGAGCGCGGGCCCGAGGCCGTACCGCGCATCCGGACCGCGGGTGAGATACCCGCCGCCGACAAGGGCGGCGAGGATGCCCAGGCAGGTCGGCTTGCTGATGTCGAGCGCGCGGGCGAGTTCGGAAAGCCCGAACCGGCGATCGGGCCTGGCGACGAGATGGTCGAGCACCTGGATGACGCGCTCGGTCGGGGGCGAGCGGCGCCCCGTCACGGCGTCCGGTTCGGCTGCCATTGACCACTCCTTGAAATACGTTCTATCGTCAGGGCACAAAATTCTCTACCACTTGGGTACATATTTGTACCACCTGAACACGAGGAGCGGGAGTGCAGACAGATCCACCGGCCGAGACGGTCGCATCACCGCTGACGGCACCGCTGCGAGAAGCGATCGCCGAGGCCGAGCAACTGGTCGCGGCCGCACCCCACATCCGGTCCGAACAGGACCTGCTGGAGGGCTACCAGTACCTGGCCGGCGGCATTCTCGCCTGCGTCCACGCCGCGTGGGCCACCGAGAAGACGCATCCGACCTTCATCGCAGGCACCGGGCCCTACACCAAGATGGGCCTGGACAACCCGGACACCCTGTACTTCGGCGCCCGGATCAACGACGACGCCGAGTACGTTGTCACCGGAACCCGCGGCACCACCTGCGATCTGAGCTTCCAGGTGCTCAGCGGCAACTACACCGACTCCAACGTCCCCGGCAGCGACGCCGCCTTCGACGACCGCGACATCGACATCGACGCCGACGGCAACTTCGAGGTCCGCTTCGGACCCGAGGACGCGGCCGGGCGCCGCAACTACTTCACGCTCGCGCCGGGCGCATCGCAGCTGGTGGTCCGCGAGGTCTACAGCGACTGGTCGCAGCGCCGCGGCACCGTCCGCATCGAACGGGCGGACCGGATGGGTGTCCCCTACGACGCCTTGACCCCGGAGGAGACCGCCAAGCGCTTCGCCCGCGCGGGCAAGGCCCTGGTCAGCCGGGTCAAGACGTGGCTGCAGTTCCCGGAGTGGTTCTACCTGAAGCTGCCGGTGAACACGATGACCGAGCCCCGGCTCACGCCGGGCGGGCTCGCCACCCAGTTCTCGTCGGTCGGCCACTACGACCTCGCCGAGGACCAGGCGATGATCATCACGGTCCCGAAATCCGATGCGCCGTACCAGGGTTTCCAGCTCGGCAGCATGTGGTACATCTCCCTGGACTACACCGGCCACCAGACGTCGCTGAACAACACCCAGGCGCAGGTGGACCCGGACGGCATGATCCGCATGGTGATCTCGGAGCGCAATCCGGGTGTCACCAACTGGATCGAGACCGTCGGCCATCCGCGCGGCATCCTGCAGTTCCGCTGGCAGCGCACGTCCCGCGATTTCACCCCGGCCGACGGCCCCACCGTCGAGGTCGTCGGCATCGACGAGATCGCCGCGAAACTGCCCTACCACGAACAGAACAAGATCACGCCGGAGGACTGGGCAGCCCGCATCGCGGCGCGCCAGGCCGCCGTCGCCAACCGGATGCTCGGCTAAGACAACACAGCGAGGACCATCGTGACAAACCTGTTGCAGGACAAGATCGTCGTCATCTCCGGGGTCGGCCCCGCCCTCGGCCGGACGCTCGCGCTTCGGTGCGCGCAGGCCGGCGCGGACCTGGTGCTGGCCGCACGCACCCAGTCGCGCCTCGACGAGGTCGCGAAGGAGGTCGCCGACCTCGGCCGCCGGGCGGTGACGGTGTCCACCGACATCACCGACCAGGCCTCGGTGGAGAACCTGGTCGCCGCCACCGACGACGCGTACGGCCGCGTCGACGTACTGGTCAACAACGCATTCTCGGTGCCGTCGATGAAGCCGTTGGAACGCACGGACTTCCAGCACATGCGCGACGCCGTCGAACTGACGGTGTTCGGCGCGCTCCGGATGACCCAGCTCTTCACACCTGCCCTGGAAGCGTCCAAGGGCGCGGTCGTGAACGTGAACTCGATGGTGCTGCGGCACTCCCAGGAGCGCTACGGCAGCTACAAGATGGCCAAGTCGGCACTGCTGTCCGTGTCGCAGTCCCTGGCAACCGAACTGGGCCCCAAGGGGATCCGGATCAACTCCGTCGCGCCCGGCTACATCTGGGGCGAGACGTTGCAGCAGTACTTCGCGCACCAGGCGAACAAGTACGGCACCACCGTCGAGCAGATCTACGACCACACCGCCGCAGGCACCGATCTCAAGCGACTGCCGACGACCGAGGAGGTCTCCGACGCGGTGATCTTCCTGGCCTCACCGATGGCCAGCGGTGTCACCGGGCAGTGCCTCGACGTCAATTGCGGCGAGTTCCACCACTAGGCCAGGAGTGGAGCCCGCGGAACGACCCGACGACAAAAAGGACCACCCCCGATGACTGAACGCACCACCGTCGGCACCGTCGAAGACCTGCACGCCTCGGCCACCAAGATGACCGGCCTGACCGATTTCGGCGTCGACGACTACACCGAGGCCCTCGGTGTCCTGCTGGACTCGTACGCCCGCGACGAGGACCTGACGCCCCTGGGCAGCAAGATGTCCCGCGTGTTCCTGCGCGGCGCACTGGTCGCGCGGCTGCTGTCCGAGGCGGCGTGGCAGCAGCACCCCGCGCACGCGGACGTGAAGATCGAGCGACCGATCTTCGTGACCGGCCTGCCCCGCACCGGCACCACCGCGCTGCACCGACTGCTCACCGTCGACCCGGCACACCAGGGCCTGGAGATGTGGTTGACCGAGATGCCGCAGCCGCGGCCACCGCGCGAGACGTGGGCGTCGAACCCGGTCTTCCAGGGCATCGAGTCCCAGTTCAGCAAGCACCACGTCGAGCACCCCGAGTTCATGGGCGTGCACTACATGTCCGCGGCCGAGGTCGAGGAGTGCTGGCAGTTGCTCCGGCAGACGTTCAAGTCGATCTCCTACGAGTGCCTGGCGAACCTGCCGACGTACTCGAAGTGGCTCGAGGGTCAGGACTGGACGAATGCCTATGCGCGCCACAAGAAGAATCTGCAGCTGATCGGCCTGCCGGACCAGGACCGGCGCTGGGTGCTCAAGAACCCGAGCCACCTGTTCGCGCTCGACGAGCTGATGTCCGTGTATCCGGATGCCCTCGTCATCCAGACCCACCGCCCACCGAGCACCATCATCCCATCGGTGTGCAGCCTCGCCGAACAGGCCACCGAGGGCTGGTCCAACGCCTTCAAGGGTGAGGTGATCGGTCGCGGGCAACTCGAGCTCTGGGCCCGCGGTCTCGAGACGTTCACCGCCGCACGCGCGAAGTACGACCCCGCCCAGTTCGTCGACGTCGACTACGCGGACTTCGTGGCGGACCCGCTCGGCACCGTCGAGGGCATCTACTCCCGGTTCGGCATCCCGGTGAGTTCGGCGGCGCAGCAGGCGATGGAGGACATGCACGCCGAATCTCGTTCCGGCGACCGCAAGCCCGCACACCGCTACACCCTCGAGCAGTACGGTCTCACGGCCGAGGAGGTCGAGGAGCGCTTCGGCCGGTGATCCCGGGGGACGGCCGCGGCATCCACGATCGCCGCGGCCGCCCGCCGCCGACAGCCAGGCCGACGGGGCAGCCGCTCAGCCGGTCGGGTTGCCGGTCGCGGACGTCGGCTCGAGCACCTTCTGCAGCGCCGCCGCGACCGCCCGCAGTTCCGAGTCGGTCAGCTTGTCGGCGAACCGCTCCCCGATCCCGCTCAGATAGACCGGGGCCGCCTCGCGATAGCGGCGCCTGCCGGCATCGGTGATCGTCACGAACGCCGAACGTCGGTCGTCGGGATTGGCATCGCGCTGCACCAGCCCGAAGGTCTCCATCTCGGCGACCAGGCGACTGACCCGGGTACGACTGAGCACCACCCGCTCGCCGAGGTCACTCATCCGCAGCGGGGTGCCGTCGGCTCCCACCAGCTCGAGCAGCACGTCGTACCACGCCAGAGGAAGCCCCGTCGCGCGCCGCAGGTCGGTGTCGAGTTCGGGCACCAGCCGGGCGTGGACCTGAAGGAGCGCGCCCCATGCGCTCGTCGCCAGGTGCCGACCATCCGTGTCCCGCGTCGCTGCCACCGGGGCAGTCTAACCACCTTCATCCGTCCAGTTGCGTGCGTACGCACATTGCTATTAAATGTGCGTACGCACGCACATTGGTGCGTGGATCCGACGAAAGGCGACAACAATGACCGAGCTCATCAGCCGCGACGACCTGGCCGCGGCCCTCCGATCCGGCTCCGTGACCCTCCTCGACACCCTTCCCGCCGACTACTTCGACAGGAGCCACATCCCCGGGGCGGTGAATCTCGTCGAGGCCGACGTGGCGTCACGTGCCCCGACCCTCCTCCCCGACCGGGACACCGCGATCGTGACCTACTGCGCGAGCATCACCTGCCGGAACAGCGAACTGGTGGCCAACCGGCTTCGCGCCCTCGGATACACGAACGTGCGCAAGTACCGAGAGGGCATCGCGGACTGGGAGTCCGCCGGCCTGCCGATCGAGGGCTCGCACGCCGAGCCGGAACGCACGGCAGGTTGAGACCGGACACGGCCGGGCAGCCACCCCGCCAGGCACACGGGGCGGGGAGCAGGTCCGCAGAGCACCCAGGACCTGCTCCCCGCCCCGTTCACCCACGCCGAGGCCTGCTCGCTCCGGAAAAGCAGGTAGTAATCCAGGTAGTTCTGCGGTCGTCGCGAGACGCACCCCAGGCGAGAGTGTGACTCACCTCACCACACTCCGACCGCCGAGGCTCCGATGCACGAGAACGAACACGAACACACGTCCCCGATGCCCACCGCAGCGCACACGGGTGCACTGCTCATCACCCGGTGCGCGAACTGCGCCACGCTCTGCTCTCCGATGGCCGCCACCTGCTCCGCCTGCCACGGCAACGACCTCGCCGCCGTGCCGTCGTCCGGAACGGGAACGATCCTGTCGTGGAAGACCTCACCTCGCGCCAACCCGGATCCCGGGCCCGCCGTGACCGCGATCGTCGAACTGGACGACGGCCCGCGGGTCTACACGTGGATCGAGGGCCGGATCCCGGAGCAGCCCACCCGGTCGGTGCGCGTCGAGTTCCGGCCGACCCCGCACGGCGACCGTTTCCCTCTGTTCGCCGTCAGTGCGCTCTGATGCACACCCGACGCCCCGACACGACCGGGCGCCCGATCGAAGCCGGCGGCCCGTGCAACCGCGAGCGGATTCGAGTGTGGCTGCGCCAGTGCGACTTCCTCGACCGATCCCACGCCCTGAGCCCCCACGCAGTGTGGGTGGTCGGGTTCGCCATCAGATGGGCACCGTTCGGCGGCGCGAGCGCAGCCGAACTGCTCGAGACATTCGGGGTCACCCCCACTCGGTTCCGGCAGCTGTTGCGCGAGTGCCTCGATCCCCGCGGAACTGCCGACGGCCGGATCCGGGCCATGAAGTACGAACTGAGCGAGTCGCTACTCGGTGCGTGGACCCGCCGCGTCTGAGCGGCGCTCCGGCTCACCCAGATGCTCTGCGAGCAGATCGACGAGCCGCTCCGGCACCTCGTCCGGGATCCAGTGGCTGACGCCCTCGAACACCTCGAAGCGGTAGGGACCGTCCACGTACCGCGCCGTCAGCTCCGCGGCCGTGCGGCCGAGCGCGGTGTCGCGGTCGCTCCAGACGTAGAGCGTCGGCACGGTGATCCGCTCGGGCGGCCGCCACGGCGCCGCGAGCAACATCGCGCGGTACCACCCCAAGCCGCCTCGGGCACGCGAGCGCTCCCGCATCGGCGCGAGATCGCGGTCGGCGACCTCCCGGGTCATGCCGCTGCCGAGGAAGAGCCGGCGCACCCGTGTCCCCTCGGCGAACAACCGTTCCGGCAACACCGGGAGTTGGAAGGCAAACATGTACCAGGACAACAGGATCTGGCGACTGGTCACCAGCGAGCGCACGAAGGCGCTCGGGTGCGCCACCGACAGGGCGGTCAGGGTCCGCACCAGGTCGGGCCGGCGTCCGGCGACCCACCACGCCGCGGCGGCACCCCAGTCGTGACCGACCAGGTGCACCGGCCCGAGCCCGGACTGCTCGATCAACGCGATGACGTCCGCGGTCAACTCCGACGGACGGTAGGCCCACCGTGACCGCGGTCGCGCACCGGGCGAGGCACCCCGCAGGTCGGGGGCGAGGGTGCGAAACCCGCGGGCGTGCAGCAGTTCCGCCACCGCCGACCAGGATCGGGAGTCCTGCGGGAACCCGTGCAGCAGCACGACCGGGACGCCGTCGACCGACCCCTCGTCCCGGACGTCGAAGACGAGCCGATCACGACGAAAGGAACCAATTCTTCCCATGCGGCCACCTGCTCCCCGAGTCCGTGGGCCCCGCAAGTGCCCGGCGTCGAGTTCGTACCGATGGATCCACGATCGCACGGAACCTCGACGCCGATCAAGATCAAAAACTTGGGTTAGCCTACCCTTTTCAAAGACCGGGCTCTTAGTGTAGCCTCGCCTGAGGAAGCTGGCTGGAGGGTCAACGACATGTACGTCTGCGTTTGCGAGGCCACCACCGAGGACACGGTGCATCAGTGCATCTCCGCGGGGGCTCGGACCGCCAAGCACGTCGCGATGGGTTGCGGCGCCGGGCGCGGACGCGGCTGCGGCATGTGCCGCGACCGGATCAAGTCGATGATCGAACAGCACTACGCCGTCGTCGAATGCGAGGAAGAGCCGATCAGCGCCTGACGAATCGCCGAAAAGTACACCGTGTGAATTCACCCGGTGAGGGTTAGTCTGAACTCACGGTTCAGCCCATCCCCATCGGAGGTTGTTCATGCGCGGCGACGATGAGGTCATTGCTCTCCTGAACGAGCAGTTGACCAGCGAACTCACAGCGATCAACCAGTACTTTCTCCACTCGAAGATGCAGGCCAACTGGGGCCTGACGAAGATCGCGGAGAAGACCCGCCAGGAGTCCTTCGAGGAGATGCAGCACGCGGAGCTGCTCACCGACCGCATCCTCATGCTCGAGGCGCTGCCGAACTACCAGCGGATCCTGCCGCTGCGCATCGGCCAGACCATCCGGGAGCAGTTCACGTCGGACCTGGCCGTCGAGGTCGAGGTGGTCGAGCGCCTTCGGCCCGGCATCACGATGTGCCGCAGCAAGGGCGACCACACCACCGCCGGCATCTTCGAGAAGATCCTCGCCGAGGAAGAAGACCACGTCGACTACCTCGAAACGCAGCTCGAACTGATCGACAAGCTCGGCGAGCAGCTCTACCTCGCGCAGCTCGTCGACCAGCCCCCGAGCGTCGGCTGAGATCGGCGGAGCCCGAGAACGATTCGAGCCCGGCAGGTGATTCACCTGCCGGGCTCGTCGTCGAGCGGATGACGGGATTCGAACCCGTGTAAACGGCTTTGCAGGCCGGTGCCTAGCCACTCAGCCACACCCGCATCGAAGTTCACGATGCCGTCCCCGCGCCGCTGCGGACAGGGTTGCACTCAGCGTGATTCGAACTCGGTGCGGGCCGCGCCGAGGAGGCACCCGTCGGTCCCGAACTGCTGCCGGGTGACGTCGTCACCGTCGCTGTGCAGGATGGTGAGCAGCGAGCCACGGCCGGGCGGCAGCACCCGGATGGTGAGGACCCCGCCGACCGCGGCGTCGAGCGCGGCGACGACCGCGCCGTGGATACGGTCGCGGACCCCGTCGGACACGGTCGTCATGCCGCCGTCGTCGAGCAGGACGACGTCCACGCCACGGCCACGCGCCGACCGCGCGGCCGTGACGATCGCCGGGTCACCGAGCGCGGGCGCACGGATCGCGTCACGCAGATGTGCCTCGAGGAGGCTGCAGGCCAGCCGGTCGCCGTCGCTGATCGTCGTCGCGACGCTCAACTCCTCGAGCAGTGGACGCGCGAGAGTGTCCAGCCGCCTCAGCTGGTGGTCGCGTTCCTCGAGGACCGCGGTGTCCGCCGCCTGGGCAGCAACCCGGATCGTCGTCTGGTCCCGCAGGTCGAAGATGTCGCGCGCGGCGGGGCGAATGGTCCACCCGATGAACGTCGCCATCAGCAGCGGCGCAAGGTTGACGGCGGACATTCCCAGCCCGTATCCGGCGCCCTGCCCGGTGCGGGCCGCCCACACCACACAACACACCAGACACGAGACCGTGCCGATCCAGGCCGCCGGCGTCCGACCGCGCAGGCACATGTAGGCGCAGATCGCCGTCGATGCGGGAAGCGGCCACACCTGGAGCGCCTTGTCGATCGGCACCGGCACCACCGAGAGCACGAGGGCGGTCGCCACCGGGCCCACCGAGGTCAGGACCACCGTGATACCCCACGGCAGCGGGTCGCCCGGCGTCCGGACGAATGCGACGGCACCCGCACTGACGAGCAGCCACGCGACGAGTTCCGCCCACAGCGCGTCACGGCCGGGGCTGGTCGACAGCGCGAGCAGAAGGAAGGTCAGCACGTACGCCGCGACGAGCACCGTCGCAGCGGTACTGCGCAGACCGAGCAGCGCCCGCACGTCCCGATCGACACCGTCGCTGCTGTTCCCGCTCGTCATTCGGCCTCCCAGGACAGATGCACCCGAGTCCCCGCGCCGGGCCGGGACTCGATTCGCGCAGCGCCACCGGGCGTCTGCCTCATGCGCGCCAGGATGCTGACGGTGACACCGAGTCGATGCGGGGCGACAGCAGTGCGATCGAATCCGGCCCCGTCGTCGGCGACGAGCGCCTTCACTCCGTGCGCAGTCACCGTCACCGCCACCGATCGGGTGGAGTCGGCGGCGTGCAGGCGACTGTTGCGCAGCGCCTCGCCCAGCGCGGCACCCATCGCCCGCACCGCATCCGCGGGCACGGCGTCGAGCTCCCGGACCGTGACATCGGCGAATCCCGCGGCGCCATCGTCCGGGGCCGCCGCGAACCTCGCGGGAGTCTCCCCGGCAACGACGGTCGTCCCGGCGCCACCCCGGGCCACCGTGAACTCAGCGCCGTCGTCGGCGTCCGCGGCGGCCGCGCGCAGCCGGGAGACGGCCTCGTCGACGGTGAACGGACGGTCCGCCTCGAATTCGCTTCGCAGGGAATCCAGATCCTGCAACGTTGCCGTGGCGAGCCTGTTCACCACGGCCGGCCGTTGTCCCCGAGCCGCGGACAGCAGCGTCGCGATGACGCTGTCGTGAATGAGCGCGTCGAATCGCTCCCGCTCGACGGCGCGTGCGCGCTGGGCCGCGGCCGCCGCGGCGGCCGCATGTGTCTCGTCGGTGGTGGCGTCCAGCACCCGGCCGGTGCGCAGTGCCATCGCCGCGCCACCCACGAACAGCGTGCAGAACATGATCGCGAAGGTGATCTCGGGCAGCAGCATTTCCGCGGGAGCACCCGCCCGGGCGACCTGGTTGATCAGTTGCACGCATACGCATCCGATCACGAGGTGGGCGAAGGCAACCGCGGTCGGACAGGCCACGATGGCGGCGAGACTCGCCAGTCCGGGAAAGAAGGCCAGCCAGACACCGTCGCTCGCCGGGATCTGTGGCCCCTGCCAGGCCAGTGGCCAACTGAACGCCGCCAGCAGGAAGAGCCCCGCCGCTGCCCCGGCCGCGTTCCGCATGGACCGGGTGTCGCGGCGGAACGACAGCAGCCCCGGTAACAGCCCGGACCCGAACACCGTGACCACTGCAACCGGCGTCCACCAGGACGCCATCCTTGGCTGTAGCGCGAGGACCGAAGGAATCAGGACGATCAGGTAGGCGACGTAGCCCACGCTGATGAAACGCGCGAACATGCGCAGGATCCGATCCGTGTTCTGCCGGCCGACCCGGGTCCGGCGGACGTGCGCCGCCGGGTTTCGCACCGTGCGCGCTTGTCCCACCACCGCCGCTCCTCCCCCGAGGCCTCGACACCACCGCGCAGCCACCGAAAGGACATTCGACCACACGGGGCAGGCCGATCGCCGGGTGAATGTCGGGTGAAGTGTCACCCCACACGACCCCGAAGATCCTTGGCACCTCCATTACTTTTCCATTGCCAGGAAATTGTCAGTTGGCGGACAAGCTGTTCGCAGGTTCACCGCCTGTACTTGTTCTGTTCACCGACCGAACAGGGCAAGGAGCCGGCAGCACGATGACGTTTCTCGACCGCTTCCGCCGTCCACCCACCGCGCGACCATCGGCGCCACCGGCCGAGGACGCACCGGCCACTTCCACCCCCGAGGGCTTCGCACAGACGGCCAGTGCGCTGCACGCGTTCAACCGGTACGAGATCAAGTACCTCGTCGACGAGTTGAAGGTGCCCGAACTGCGACGGGAACTGGCCGCCAGGATGGACACCGACCCGTACTCCCCGCACGGCGGGTACCCGGTCACCTCGCTCTACTACGACACCCCCGACCTGCGGTTCTACTGGGAGAAGATCGAGGGCCTGAAGTTTCGCCGCAAGCTGCGGCTGCGCCTGTACGGACAGCCGGCCGAGTGCACCGACGACACCCCGGTGCAGATCGAGATCAAACAGCGCGTCAACCGCGTCACCCAGAAGCGGCGCACCGCCATGCCCTACGGGGTGGCTCAGCGGTGGCTCAACGGCCGCGAGGAGATCGAGTGCGATCCCTCGCAGCGCCCGTTCGTGAACGAGGTGACCACCCTGATCGGGAACCTGGACCTGCGACCGATGGTCACCACCGGCTATCTGCGGGAGGCGTTCGTCGGCCGGGAGGCCGACCTCGGGTTGCGGGTGACGATCGACCACAAGGTGCACGGCCGGGACCGCGACTTCCACTTCGCGTCCGGCGCCGAGAACCGGTTCATCATCCCGCCGAAGCTCGCGATCGTGGAGCTCAAGGCGAACGAGCGGGTGCCGTACTGGGCCACGGATCTGACTGCCCGGCTGAACATGTCGGTGATCCGGGTGTCGAAGTACTGCCAGTCCGTCGAGGCGTTCGGGATGGCGCCGCGGTCCCGGCACGGTGCGCCCGAACTGGTTCTTCCCGAGGGCTACGACGACCGGGTGCCCACCGACGTGCTCGACACCTCGACCCGCGCCGCGAGCTGACGCAGGTCACCCGCCGCCTCTTTCCCCGTACTTCACGACAACCGAGACAGGACAACCATGAATTTCGACCTCCAGGACCTGAGCGGAACGTTCAGCACCTTCGACATCATCGTGTCGCTGGCGCTGTCGTTCGTGCTGTCCGCGATCATCGGCTGGGTCTACCGCTACACCCACAAGAACGTCTCCTACAGCCAGTCCTACGTGCAGACCCTGGTGATGGTCGGCATGATCATCTCGCTGATCATGCTCGTCGTCGGCTCCAACATCGCCCGCGCGTTCGCGCTCGTCGGTGCCCTGTCCGTCGTCCGATTCCGCAACGCCATCAAGGAAACTCGTGACGTCGGGTTCATCTTCCTGGTGATGGCGATCGGAATGACCACCGGCACCCGGTTCTACCTGCTGGCCATCGCCGCGACCGTCGCGGTCTGCCTGGTCCTGCTGATCATGAGCAAGTTCAACTGGTTCAAGCTCGACGTGCAGCGTCAGGTCGTCAAGGTGCAGGTGCCGCCGGAGCAGGAGTACGCCGCCCTCGTCGAGGACGTCCTCATCCAGTACTGCACGGAGTTCGAACTCGTCTCCACCGAAGCGGTCCGCTCCGGGGCGCTCAACGAGATGTACTACACCGCCCAGTTGAAGAAGAACCGCAAGCCTGCCGAACTGATCTCCGCGCTGACCGCGGTCAACGCCGGACAACGCGTCACCGTCCTGACCGGATACGACCAGACGGACATCTGATGCCCGCGACGAACACCGCCGGCGCGCCGGCTCCGAAACTCAAACTCCAGCACCGGATTCCGACATCGCTGCGTCAGCACTGGAAGTTGCTGGTGGTGTTCGTCGCCTTCGTGGCGATCATGGCGACCGTGTTCGGCAACGCCCACATCCGCCCGTACATCACCGGTGACGCCACGGTGATCGCGTCGGAGATCACCGACAACATCACCGGCACAGTGGATCTGTTCGACGACTCGGTCGCCCACGAGGTGTCGCTGGAGATCACCGACGCCGAGTACAAGGACATGATCAGCACCTTCCAGTCCACCGGTGACAAGAAGTGGATCACCGCGGACATCACCATCGACGGCACCTTCGTCAACGACGTCTCGGTCCGGTTGAAGGGCAACTCCACGCTGGGAGGCGTGCGGGGCACCGAAGGCCGCCCCGGCGGTGGCGGATTCCAGCCGCCGGAGGGCATGGAACTGCCCGAGGGATTCGAACCGCCGGAAGGCATGCAGATGCCCGACGGCACGGACATCCCACAGGGGTTGACACCACCAGCGGACGGGCAGACCGGCGAGGACGGACAGACCGGCGAGGCCGCCGGTGGTCGCGCCGGCGGTATGGGCGGCATGATGTCGTCCGCCTCTGCCGACGACCCCACCTCACTCCCCCTGCTGATCAGCTTCGACGAGAACGAGGACGGTCGCGCCTACCAGGGCATGACCGAGATCTCGGTGCGGCCGGGCAGCCCCGTCCTGAACGAGGCGACGGCGCTGTCGCTCACCGCCGAAACCGACCAGCCGACACAGCGATTCGCATACACGGTGTACTCGATCAACGACAGCGCGACCACCACGCGGCTGCTGCTCGAGCACCCTGACGACGGGTACGCCAACAGCCTGTTCGACACGGACGGCTACCTGTACAAGGCGGATGCCAACTCGACCTTCGCGTACGCGGGCGACGACCAGTCCTCGTACTCGGACCAGTTCAAGCAGATCAACGCGGTCGACAGCGGCAACCTCCAGCCGATCATCAGCTTCCTGAAGTGGCTGGACTCCGCGTCCGACGAGGAGTTCGACGCGCACCTGGCCGACTGGGTCGACGTCGACTCGTTCGCACGCTACCTGGCCACCCAGAACCTGCTCGTCAACGGCGATGACATGGCCGGACCCGGCCAGAACTACTACCTCTGGTACGACCTCGACACAGGTCTGATCTCGGTGGTCTCCTGGGACCTGAACCTGGCGATGACCGGAAGCGCCACGGCCGGTCCCCAGGACAGCGTGTCGATGATGGGCGGCGGTGGCCGACCGGGCGCAGCCGCGGGAGCAACCACCACCGAGGCGGGCGCCATCGCGACGCCCGGCGGACAGATGCCGGCCGGGGCGGGTCAGCGACCGGGGCGCGGCCAGGCGACCACGGCCACCGGCGAGCCAGGAACGGACACGGCCCAGACGCCCGGCGGCGGCGCGATGCCCGGCCGGGGGGCGGACGGCAACGCCGAGCGCGGCGGGCCGCGCGGCGGCAACAGCCTCAAGACCCGATTCCTCGCATCGGACGCGTTCACCGGGCTCTACGAGAGCGCGTACTGGGAGCTGTTCGACCGGATGTACGGGAGCGGACGCGCACAGGAGCTGCTCGACGGTCTCGCCGAGACGGTGCCGACCAGCGACGGTCTGACGGCCGAGTCGCTGCAGTCGAGCGTCGACACCATGCGCACGTGGATCGACCAGCGCACCACCGCGCTCACGGATCTGCGCTCCGCGTGACCCCGCACCGCTGACCGAATGTGCCATTTGGTCAGTCAGACCGAACCGACGGCACATTCGGTCAGCGGCGCAGGGCGAGTACCGCGCTGAAGCCGGCGGCGCACAGCGCGAACGCGACCGAGCAGGCGGCGAAGGTCGTGCCGCCCAGTGCGGTGAAGCCGAGCACGGTGGTGCCTGCGCCGGTGCCCACGTAGAGCACCGAGTTGTTCCACGACACCGCGGCGGCGCGCCGGTCGGCCATCACGGTGGTCAGGTACACCTGCGCGGTGGCGAAGAAGGCGGTCCCGGCGAAGAAGGACAGCACGAATCCGGCCAGGCACAACTGCCAGGTGCCGGCGGTGGTCGCGCCACCGAGGCCGACGGCCATCAGCAGTCCCCACGCGACGCTGAGCTCGCTCACGTGCCGACCCGCCGAGGTCCAGCGGTCGATCAGCGGGCCGGCGAGCAGCGACCCGACCAGCGAGCCGATGCCCGCCACCATGCCGACCAGCCCGAGGACGCCGGTACCGAACCCGAATCTCGACGCGAAGAGGGCACCCGCGTACGCGTAGGTGCCCAGCCTGGCGGCCTGGACGAAGAAGTTGCCCGCCATGATCGTGCGGAACACCCCGACCCGCCACAGGCCGAAGGACGACCGCAGCGCCGAGAACGGCCGCACCGGGTGGTCCGCCGGGCGCACCGACTCGCGCAACCGCAGGGCGATCAGCGTCCCGGCGACAACCAGGCCCAGCGCCACCGCGGCGAACGCGAACCGCCAACTCAGACTCGCTGCGGCGAACGTCGCCAGTGGGACCCCGACGATCTGCCCTCCGGCGTACGCGGCCGAGCCACCGGCGATCGCGCGGCCGCGTTCGCGGGGCGCCGCGGTCTCCGCGAGATACGCCCACATCGCGGGACCGACGAGGGCGCCGCCGAGGCCGCCGATCGCGCGGGCGGCGAGCAGCCAGCCCAGGCCGGGCGACAACGCGCACAGTGCCTCGCCCGTCGCGAACACCGCCACTCCGGCGAGGATGACCCGCTTCCGCGGGAGGTGTTCGGTCAATGCCCCGACCAGCGGGCTCGCCACGGCGTAGGACAGGCCGAACACCGTCACGGTCCACGCCGTCGCCGCGATCGCGGTACCGAAGTCCGCGGAGATCGTCGGCAGCAACGGGGACGCGAGGAACAGTTCGGCACCCATCAGGAAGAACACGGCCCGAATCAGCGCATGCTGCGCCCAGGGTGTTCGAGCTTCGACCACGACTTCATCACCTCAGCTGCAGAAGCTACCGGCCGGACGCCGCGCGGTCGTGCACGGATTCCACGTAGGGGGACACGCAATCCGGGCACGAGCGGCGAGGGCGCCTCGTGGGATGATGACAACCATGCCGTCACAACCGTTGCCGCTCGACCCGATCGAGGAGGCGCACCGCCAGTGGGAAGCCCACGGGTGGGGCGACGTCGCCGACGGGATGGCCGCGGTGACCTCGGTGATGCGCGCTCAGCAGATCATGATCGCGAGGGTCGAGGAGGCCCTCAAACCGACCGGGCTGACGTTCTCGCGGTACGAACTGCTGACCCTGCTCACCTTCACCCGCACCGGCGCGCTGCCGATGGCGAAGGCCAGTGCGCGCCTGCAGGTTCACCCCACCTCGGTCACCAACGCCGTCGACCGTCTGGAGAAGGCCGGTCTGGTGCGGCGGGTGCCCCATCCGAGCGACCGTCGCGCGACACTCATCGAAATCACCCAGGACGGACGCGATCTGGTGCTCGACGCGACGCAGCGCCTCAACAGCAAGGTGTTCGCGAATCCGGGATTGTCCGCGGACAAACTCGACGCCCTGGTGCGCATTCTGGCGGAACTGCGCCGGGAGGCCGGCGACTTCGACACCGGGGGCACACCCACCAAGTGGTGACCTTATCTGCGTGATGACCTGAACTGCGGCGAGGAGTACGGGATTGGTGCTGGTTCTCGGGGTGTCGGCGGGAGCGAACGGTGCCCGCGCGGTGCTGACACTGTCGGATCGACCCCACCATGACCCGATCGCCCGCTGCGACATCCGCCGCCGCGCGGACGCGACGGTAGGCGAACCGGTGATCTCGGCGATCCACACCCTGCGCGCGACCGCGGTGGAACGCGGCGAACTGGTGTCCGCGACCGCCGTGACCCTGCGTACCGGCCTCGAACCCGAAGTGGCCCAGGCCCTGAGCGCCGCCGCCACGCGTCAGCACGTGCAGATCCTGGCGGAGACGGCGGCGCAGGTGCGGTACCTGCGGTTCACCGGGGCGCTGCGCAAGCACCGCACGGCGGTGCTCTACGACGTGGGCAGTTCCGGGCTGTCGGTCTGCATCGCCGACGGCACGTCCGGGGAGGTGCTGGAATCCCGCCGCAGCGACCTGGTGTGCGGCGATCGTGTCGACGGCCTGCTGCAGGAGCATCTGGCATCGGCCGGGGTGTGGCAGGACCTCGCCCGGTGCCGCGACGTCAAGGAACGTCTCACGCACGAGAGGGTGGTCACCGTCACGGACGCACACACCGGCGCCACCGCCGTGGTGACGACCGGCGATCTGGGCGCCCTGATTCGAGACGATGTCGAAGCGTCGGTGTCGTTGCTGCACAGGATGATCCGCGAATCGGGGACGAGCCCGACGACGGTGGTGCCGCTCGGCGGCGGGGCACACCTGCCGGGGTTGCCCGAGCAGCTCGGCGCCATGCTCGGGCTGCCGGTGACGACCGCGCCGGACCCGACGTCGGTGGCGGGGCGGGGAGCGGTTCTCCTCGCCGCGGCCACCGCGGGCCCGGCGCGGTGGGGGTCGTCACTGACCGGCTGGTGAGCCGGGACGTCGGTCCCGGCCCACGGTGTCAGCCGTTCACGAACTTGGGGGCGCGCTTCTCCACGAACGCGGCCATGCCTTCCTTCTGGTCGGCAGTCGCGAACGTCGAATGGAAGACGCGCCGTTCGAACTTGACGCCCTCGGCGAGGGTGGTCTCGAACGACCGGTTGACGGCCTCCTTGGCCATGATCGCGATCGGCAGGGACATCGATGCGATCGTGGTCGCGGCCTCGAGCGCGACGTCGAGGAGGTCCGCCGCCGGGACGACACGGGCGACGAGTCCGGCCCGTTCGGCCTCCTCGGCGTCCATGTTGCGGCCGGTCAGGCACAGGTCCATCGCCTTGGCCTTGCCGACGGCGCGGGTCAGGCGCTGTGAGCCGCCGATGCCGGGGATGACACCGAGCTTGATCTCCGGCTGACCGAACTTGGCGGTGTCGGAGGCGATGATGAAATCGCACAGCATCGCCAGCTCGCAGCCGCCACCGAGCGCATACCCGGAGACCGCGGCAACGATCGGGGTGCGAACGGAGGAGAGCCGGTCCCACTGGGAGAACAGGTCCTCCGCGTACACCTGCGCGAAGGTCTTCGGCTGCATCTCCTTGATGTCGGCGCCCGCCGCGAACGCCTTCTCCGAGCCGGTGAGCAGGATCGCCCCGATCTCGTCGTCCGCATCGAATGCCTCGACTGCGGCAACCACCTCGCGCATCAACTGGCTGTTGAGCGCGTTGAGGGCCTTCGGCCGGTTCAGGGTGACGATGCCCACGCGGCCCTTGCGGTCGGTCAGGATGGTCTCGTACTCGCTCACTGGCGGCTCACTCGGCTTTCTCGGATCGGGTGCGGATGTCGGTGACGATGGCGGAGAAGTCCAGTCCCCCACCACCTTCGGTGTTGAACCGGTGGTACAGCTCGGCCGCACGCAAGCCGAGCTCGGCTTCGACGCCGTTGGCGCGCAACGCGTTCGCGGCCAGACCGAGGTCCTTGTCCATCAGCGCGGCCGCGAAGCCGGGCTGGTAGTCGTTGTTCGCCGGGGTGGTCGGGACCGGGCCGGGCACCGGACAGTTGCTGCTGAGCGCCCAGCACTGACCGGACGCGTTCGACGCGACATCGAACAGGGCCTGGTTGCTCAGGCCGAGCTTCTCGCCGAGCACGAACGCCTCGCTGATCGCGATCATCGACACGCCGAGGATCATGTTGTTGCAGATCTTCGCGGCCTGCCCCACGCCGGACGCGCCGCAGTGCACGACCTTGCGCCCCATCACGTCCAGCAGCGGCTGTGCGGAGGCGAAGTCGGCCTCGGACCCGCCGACCATGAATGCCAGCGTGCCGGCGGCGGCGCCGGCGACACCACCGGAGACCGGGGCGTCGATGGCACGGTGGCCCGCGGCGTGCGCGCGGTCCGCGGCCGCGCGGGCATCCGCTACATCGATGGTGGAACTGTCGATGAACAGGGTGTCCGGCTTGGCGACCGTGAGGATCTCGTCGTACAGGTCGAGGACCAGCTTGCCGTTCGGCAGCATGGTGATCACCACGTCCGCGTCCGCGACGGCGGCGACGGCGGTGTCCGCGACGGTCAGTCCGTCCTTGAATGCCTGCTGCTGCGCGGCGGGCACCGGGTCGTAGCCGGTCACCTCGTACCCGGCCTTGACCAGGTTCGCGGCCATCGGGCCGCCCATGTGCCCGAGGCCCAGGAACGCAACGGAAGGTTGGGTGCTCATCTGTCAGACCCCTTCTGGATCGGGTACGGCGAGCCCGAGTTCGAGATCGCCGAGCGGCTGGAAGTAGCGGTCCACGTCGCCCTCGGTGACGTCGGCGAGGGTGGCCGGCGACCACGCCGGGTTGCGGTCCTTGTCGATCACCTGCGCGCGAATGCCCTCGACGAGGTCGTGCGAGGCGAGCGAGGCCACGGAGACCCGGAACTCCTCGTTGAGGACCTCCTCGAGGCTGCCGAGGGTGCGGGCGTGACGGAGCGAGCGCAGCGTCACCTTCAGCGCGACCGGCGACTTGCCGAGGATCTGGTCGGCCGCCTTCGTGGCCTCCGGAACGCCGGCGGCTTGCAGTCGCTCGACGATCTCCTCCACCGTGTCCGCGGAGTACGCGGCGTCGATCCAGGATCGCTGCGCGAGCAGCGGGGATTCCGGTGCGGGACGTTCGA
The DNA here is from genome assembly GCF_053589555.1 of Rhodococcus sp. NPDC003322. NCBI lineage: Bacteria > Bacillati > Actinomycetota > Actinomycetes > Mycobacteriales > Nocardiaceae > Rhodococcus > Rhodococcus sp. NPDC003322. Next base: position 54,179 of record NZ_JBSFSC010000001.1, read on the forward strand.
ACTCGGCGAGCGCCTCGGAGACCGAACCGGATTCGAGCGCGGCGACGAAGGCGCCCAGCGACTCCGACGGCACGAAGTGATCCGCGAAGCCGAGCGCGATCGCGTCTCCGGCGTTCAGGCGACCGGTGGTCAGCGCGACGTGGGTGCCGATCTCGCCGGGCGCTCGGGACAGCAGGTGGGTGCCGCCGACGTCGGGCACGAATCCGATCCCGGTTTCCGGCATCGCGATCGAGGAGCGTTCGGTGACGATGCGGACGCTGCCGTGCGCGGAGATGCCGACACCACCACCCATCACGATGCCGTCCATGATCGCCACGTACGGCTTGGGATAGCGGCCGATCGCGGCGTTGAGGATGTACTCGTCACGCCAGAAGTCGCGGGAGCCGGTGCGGCCGAACTTGGCGTCGTCGTGGATCGCCACGATGTCCCCGCCGGCACACAGGCCCCGCTCCCCCGCCCCGTCCACGACGACCGTCCGCACCTGCGGGTCGGCCTCCCACTCGAGCAGCGCGGTCGCCATGGTCCGCACCATCGCGTGGTTGAGGGCGTTGATCGCCTTGGGCCGGTTCAGGGTCAGACGCCCGATGGCGCCGGCCCGGGCGACCACGACTTCCGGTTCGCTCACATCACTCACGCCGCGCCTGCCTTTCCTGCGACCACGCTGCGGGCGACGACCACGCGCATGATCTCGTTGCTTCCCTCGAGGATCTGGTGGACACGCAGATCCCGGACGATCTTCTCCAGACCGTACTCGGCGAGATAGCCGTAGCCGCCGTGCATCTGCAGCGCCCGGTTGGCGACCTCGAAGCCGGTGTCGGTGGCGAACCGCTTCGCCATCGCGCACAACTCGACCTTGTCGGGTGCGTCGGCGTCGAGAGCGGCCGCCGCCCGCCACAGCAGGGTGCGGGCCGCCTCGAGTTCGGTGCGCATGTCCGCGAGCTGGAACTGCAGTGCCTGCGAGTTCAGCAGCGGCGCACCGAAGGCGCGGCGGTCGGCGAGGTGGTCGACCGCCTTGCGCAGCGCGGCCTCGGCCCCGCCCACCGAGCAGGCCGCGATGTTCAGCCGGCCGCCGTTGAGGCCGGACATCGCGATCCGGAAGCCGTTGCCCTCACCGCCGAGCAGGTTTGCCGCAGGCACCCGGACGGCGTCCATGATCACCTGCCGGGTGGGCTGCGCGTTCCAGCCCATCTTCTTCTCGTTGGCGCCGAACGAGAGTCCCTCGGAGTCCTTCGGGACGATGAACGCCGAGATGCCACGCGCCCCGGTGTCCCCGGTGCGGGCCATCACCACGTACACATCCGAGGTCCCCGCGCCGGAGATGAACTGCTTGACCCCGGTGAGCAGGTAGTCGTCGCCGTCCCGAACGGCCTTGGTGGACAGGGCCGCCGCGTCCGACCCGGCACCGGGCTCGGTCAGGCAGTAGCTGCCCAGGTGTTCCATCGCGGCCAGCGCGGGCACCCACTGCCGACGCTGCTCGTCGGTGCCGAACGTGTCGATCATCCAGGTGACCATGTTGTGGATCGAGATGTACGCGGCGATCGACGGATCCCCGATCGCGAGCTGCTCGAAGATCCGGGCGGCGTCGAGCCGGGTCAGACCCGACCCGCCGACGTCCTCCCGGATGTAGATGCCGCCCATGCCGAGCGCGCCGGCCTTGCGCAGCACGTCCACCGGGAAATGCTTGGTCTGGTCCCACTCGATCGCGTTGGGCGCCAGGAACTCCGCGGCGAAGTCGCGGGCGGTCTCGGAGATCGCCCGCTCGTCGTCGGTGAGGGTGAACATGGGTACCGCCTAGTCCATCGTCGGGATGACGAAGTGGTTGGTCGCGTGCTCCTTGGTGCCGGAGGGCCACCGCTGCGTGACCGTCTTGGTCTTGGTGTAGAAGCGGAAGGAGTCGGGACCGTGCTGGTTGAGGTCGCCGAATCCGGACCGCTTCCAGCCGCCGAAGGTGTGGTACGCGATCGGCACCGGGATCGGGACGTTGACGCCGACCATGCCGACGTTCACGCGGTTGGTGAAGTCGCGGGCGGTGTCCCCGTCGCGGGTGAAGATCGCCACGCCGTTGCCGTACTCGTGCTCGGTGGGCAGGCGCAGCGCCTCCTCGTAGTCCGCGGCCCGCGCGACGAGCAGCACCGGACCGAAGATCTCCTCCTTGTAGATCCGCATCTCGGTGGTGACCTTGTCGAACAGCGTCGCACCGGCGAAGAAGCCGTTCTCGTGGCCCTCGAGGGTGAAGCCGCGGCCGTCGACGACCGCCTCGGCGCCCTCGTCGAGGCCGATCTGGATGTAGTTGTTCACCCGGTCGAGCGCGTCCTTGCTGACCAGCGGGCCGAAGTCGGCGCCCTCGTCGTCGCTGCGGCCGATCTTCAGCTTGCCGACCCGCTCGGTGAGCTTGGCGACCAGCGCGTCGGCGGTCTCCTCGCCGACGGGGACGGCGACCGAGATCGCCATGCAGCGCTCGCCCGCGGAGCCGTAGCCGGCGCCGATCAGGGCATCCGCGACCTCGTCGAGGTCGGCGTCGGGCATGACGATGGCGTGGTTCTTGGCGCCACCGAAGCACTGGGCGCGCTTGCCGTGGGCGGCAGCGGTCTCGTAGATGTACTGCGCGATCGGGGTGGAGCCGACGAAGCCGACAGCCTTGATCCGGTCGTCGGTGAGCAGGACGTCGACAACCTCCTTGTCGCCGTTGACCACGTTGAACACACCGGCGGGCAGCCCGGCCTCGACGAACAGCTCGGCGATCCGCAGCGGCACCGAGGGGTCGCGCTCGGACGGCTTGAGAATGAAGGCGTTGCCGGCGGCGAGGGCCGGTCCGGCCTTCCACAGCGGGATCATCGCCGGGAAGTTGAACGGGGTGATGCCGGCGACGACACCGAGCGGCTGGCGCATCGAGTACACGTCGATGCCGGTACCGGCGGACTCGGTGTACTCGCCCTTGAGCAGGTGCGGAGCACCGAGCGCGAACTCGATGACCTCGAGGCCGCGCTGGATGTCGCCCTTGGCGTCGGGAATGGTCTTGCCATGTTCCGAGGACAGCAGCCGCGCGAGCGAGTCCATCTCCTCCTGCACGAGCTGGAGGAACTTCATCAGGACGCGGGCACGCTTCTGCGGGTTGAACGCCGCCCACTCACGCTGAGCGTCAACCGCGTTGGCGATGATCGCCTCGGTCTCGGCCTTGTCGGCGAGCGGCACGCGTGCCTGCACCTCGCCGGTGTTGGGGTCGTAGACGTCGCCGAACTTGTCGGAGGTGCCGGGGACGCGCTTGCCGCCGACGAAGTGAGTGAGTTCCTGAACCATTTTTCCTGTCCTGACTGAAGGGAAGGCCACCGGAGGAAACCGCGCCCGGATCACGGGTGCTCGAATATGTGCCCATCCTATAGTTGGAAGTCCACGTATGTCTAGAGCCGGCACCCCGCTCGGGTGGCGGTGCCGACGCTCTACGGGGCGGGGAACGACGCGTTCCGGCCGCGCCCGGTAGAGCTCCAGCCCCGGCGATGCAGGCGCTCGGCGCCGTCGAGCAGCAGATCGAGCGCGAACTCGAACTCGAACTGCTCGTCGCAGCCCTGGCCGACACCCGAGAGGTCGCCGTGGGTGGCGGCCAGCGTGATCTCGAGGATGTGCGGGTACCGCTGGGCGAACTCGGCCGCCATCTGTTGCAGTGCCTGTGGGTCGGGCGGCGGCGCGTGATCGTCGTGCGGTTCGTCGAACAGTTCGGGACTGAACCCCCAGATGCGGTTGCCGAGGGCGTGCATCACGTGGTGGGTGAGGTCGACGGAGAACCCGCCCGCACGGAACATGCCGGCCACCGAATCCATGTACTGCAGCACCGCCGGCGTTCGCCGCGTGCGGGATTCGATCGCCTGCCGCGCCCATGGGTGGCGCAGCACTGCTCGTCGCGCCGCGAGTACGCGTTCCCGAACGCCACCCTTCCAATCCAGGGCCGGATCGGGGGGCGTGAACTCGTCGATGACGAGGTCGACCATGCCGTCGAGTAGCTCGTCCTTGTCCGCGATGTGCTTGTACAGCGCCATCGGCACTACCCCGAGCTGTTGCGCCAGTCGCCGCATGCTCAGCCCCGCAAGACCGACCTCGTCCGCCAGCACAACAGCCGATCGCAGGACCCGATCGCGGTTGAGCGGTATGCGAGCGCGACCCTGGGTGTCGCGAGACATCGCCTCCTCCTTGCCCAGTCGAGCTTCTCGGCAGGGCGTGGCCGTACACAGCGAGCAGCCAGTACCCCTGTCCGTGCGGCACTTTGCCGCACTCGCGGGTGCATGGTGCACGGCACCATTGACAGGTGTACATCGTACACTTACCGTTTCAAGGGAAAGTGTACGGCGTACACCACCGAGTCAGGAGAGGTACCGACATGAGTACCGCCGCATTCACTCCGCCGGCGATTGAGGCACAAGGACCGGTCGGCACCACCGGGGCGACGACTGCGCGCATCGCCGGCGCGCTGTACCTCGTCACCTTCGTCACCTCGATTCCCACCCTGTGGCTTTACGAGCCGATACTGGACAACCCGAACTTTGTTCTCGGTGCCGGAAACCCCGACAGTGTGCTGTGGGGTGCATTTCTCGAGGTCGTCCTGGCGCTCGCGTGCATCGGTACCGCCGTCACGCTGTTCCCGGTGGCACGACGTCAGAGCGAGCCGGCGGCCCTCGGTTTCGTGGCTGCCCGAGTACTCGAGGGCAGCCTCATCATGGTCGGTGCCATCAGCCTGTTGTCGGTCATCACCCTGCGCGAAGACAGCGCTGGAGTTGGTGTGCGGGACGAGGCCTCGCTCGTCACGGCCGGCCGGGCACTCGTCGCAGTCCACAACTGGACGTTCCTGCTCGGACAGAGCCTGATGCCCGTGGTCAATGCGCTGTGCCTGGGCTACGTACTGCTGCGCTCCGGTCTCGTGCCGCGGATCATCCCCGTCGTCGGCCTCGTCGGTGCCCCACTGCTGCTCGCCTCCGACATCGCAATATTCTGCGGCGTCTACGCCCAGGGCACCGCGCCCGCCGGACTCGCCGCGCTCCCGATCTCGGTGTGGGAGTTCTCGCTCGCCGCCTGGCTGATCGTCAAGGGCTTCCGGACTCCCCGAGCGGCCGCCCGCACAGGTGGAGGTGCCGAGTTGCCGCCGGAAGCGAAGAACGACAACGGACCGACTGAACCGCGGACGCCGGCTCCGACTGGTCGCCGATCATGAAGCGCACACCGAAGATGTCCTCGCCGGCGGACCCCCCATCCTTCCCGGCGCGATCGGCCGGCATACCCGGTCGCGCACTCGCTGCGCTCCTCGTCCTCACGGCAGTCCTCGTCGCCGCGTTCGTCTTCGCCCCGCGCGTGCTGGCGGGCAGCAGGCCCGGCGGAGGCCTCTTCGACCAGGGCAGCCTCGCCGCCACCCTCCGCGAGGCGTTCGACGGCTATTGGAGGTCCGGCGACCGGGCTTTCTCCCCCGGACTGGAGACGCTGGTCGACTACTGGTTCCGGTACCACGTCGCCAAGGCTGTGATCGCTGTGCTCCTGCTGGCCGTGCTCGTCGCGCTCGCGGTTCTGCTCTGGAAGGCGTTCCTGAAAACCGACGGTGTGGGGTCGGGAAGGCGTGCCGCGCTCGCGTCGGCCGGTGTTCTCGCCACGATGCTCGCGCAGGTCTCGTTGGTGCTGGTGATGGCCAACATCCAGGGAACGGTCGCGCCCTTCTCCTCGCTGATCTCGATGCTGCCGGTCGGCGAAACCGACGGAGAACTCGCCGGGACGCTCGGTGAGGTCCGGCGACAACTGGCCGACTCCCCGAGTGCGGGTGACCAGACCCTGCCCGCCCTCGATGTGATGATCAGGGACTTTTCTCGATACCACGCGGCGATGGCCGTGATCGCAACGATCGTGGCGGCTGTCCTCCTCGGCATGAGCGTGGCGTCGTGGACGACGTGCGCGCGAACGGGATCGTCCGACAGGCGAACGAGACGCCTCATGGGCTCGTTCGGCGTGTTCTGGACGTTGCTGTCCCTGGTCGTGATCGTCGTCGCAGTGGCTAACACGACCACCGCGGCAAACCCGGTCCCAGCACTCTCGGCATTCTTCGACGGGAGGTGACTGGGCAAGGGATGTGACTGGACAATTGTCCGCCCGGATTCGGACGTCCGGTTACTCGCCGCCGAGTGCCCGGTACAGCGCGTCGAGGTCGCGCAGGGCCCGCGCCACGTCGTCCCCCTCGGCCGCGGTCGCCCGCAACGCGGCCCGCAGATGCACGGGGTTGAGATCTTGCGGCGCCGGCGCGAACGGGAGCCGGGGCAGCGCCGGGAGGACGGCGTCGTCACCGAACCAGTCGCCGAGGTCGGGCGCCTCCTCCGACCGCTCGTCGACGCCGCGGATCAGGGTGTCGAGGTCGACCCCGCGCAGCGTGAGCAGCAGGGTGGGGTCGGAGTCGAGACGCTCCGCCGTCACCGCGACCAGCGCGGCCGCGTGCCGGCAGGGCCAGCCCTGGTCCGGGCAGGTGCACCCGAAGTCGACGTCGCCCGGGCCGATCGGCAGCAACAGTTCACCGAGTTCGGCGGGAACCACCCCCGACGCCACCGCGGCGAGCACGCCCGCCGTCCCGCGGACCCGGTCGACCAGCTCGGTGAGCGCGTCCGGGTCCAGGCGGCGCAACGTGAACGTCGCAGTGAACGGCTCGTTCTGCGAACCCTGCACCTCCCCGATCACCAGCCCCGGAGCCAACCGCACCCCGAGCACCTGACCGGCCCGCACATGACTGCGGCCACGAGACAGCCGGGCGCCCGGCGCGGCGCGTTCGATCGCGCCGAGCAGCGACCGCCCCCACCCCGACCCCGCGGGCCGTCGTGGCACCCCGCGGCCGCTCATTCGCCCACCGCGTCGTCGCCGAGCATCATCAGCGCGGCCAGCTCGTCGTCGCTCATCTCGGTGATCCACTTCTCCCCGACCCCGACGGCGAGGTCCGCAAGTTCCGCCTTGCCGGTGAGCATCGCGTCGATCCGTTCCTCGAGGGTGCCCACACACAGCAGCTTGCGCACCTGCACATCGCGGCGCTGGCCGATCCGGAACGCCCGGTCGGTGGCCTGGTTCTCGACCGCCGGGTTCCACCACCGGTCAAGGTGCACAACGTGATTGGCGGCAGTCAGGTTCAGGCCGGTGCCGCCGGCCTTCAGTGAGAGCACCATGATCGGGGTGTCCGGGCCGGAACGATCGTGCTGGAACGCGTGCACCATCGCGTCGCGGGCGGTGCGGGACACCCCGCCGTGCAGGAACGGGACGTCCACTCCGAATCGCTCGGCGAGATAGGTCGTGACGATCGAGCCGAACTCGCGGAACTGGGTGAACAGCAGCACCCGCTCGCCGTCGGCAAGCACCGCGTCGACGATGTCCTCGACCAGCGCGAGCTTCCCGGACCGGTGCCGTCCGCGCCGCAGCACCGCCGACCCGTCCGCCAGGTAGTGCGCGGGATGGTTGCAGACCTGTTTGAGCCGGGTCAGTGCGGCGAGCACCACGCCCTTGCGTCCCGCTGGGGTCTGCGCGTCCCGCAGTCGTGCGGTCATGTCGTCGAGCACCGCCCGGTACAGGCTCGCCTGCTCGACGGTCAGGTTCGCGCGCACCGTCATCTCGAACTTGTCGGGCAGGTCGGAGATCACCGCGGGATCGGTCTTGACGCGGCGCAGCACGAACGGCGCGGTGACGGTCTTGAGCCGGGCGAGCGTGCCCTCGTCGTGTTCGCGCTCGATCGGCACCGCGAATCGGGCCCGGAACTGTTGCGGCGAGCCGAGCAGCCCGGGATTGGCGAAGTCGAGGATCGCGCGCAACTCCTCCAGCCGGTTCTCGACCGGCGTGCCGGTCAACGCGAGCCGATGCCGGGCGGGAATCGCCCGGACCGCCCGCGACTGCGCGGTCCCGGAGTTCTTCACGTGCTGGGCCTCGTCGAGAACGACCCTTCCCCAAGTGATCTCGCGGAGTGTGTCGACGTCGCGCGCGGCCAGCGCGTAGGTGGTGACCACCAGGTCGTGGTCGGCCGCCGCGGCCGCCAGCGCCTCCCCGCGCAGGCGCGCGGCACCGTGGTGGACGTGCACCCGCAGTCCGGGCGTGAACGTCGCCGCCTCGCGCTGCCAGTTCCCCACCACCGACATCGGGCACACCAGCAGCGTCGGTGGCACGTCACGCGTCCCGGGGTCGAGCACCTCCCGCTCGTGGGCGAGCAGCGCCAGCACCTGCACCGTCTTGCCGAGGCCCATGTCGTCGGCGAGGATCGCCCCCAGCCCGAGCCGGTGCATCGACGCCAGCCAGTCCAGTCCGCGCTGCTGGTACGGCCGCAGCGTCGCGGTCAAACCCGCCGGCGTGGGCACCCCGGCCGGCCGGGACCGCGAATCGAACAGCGCCGCAGCCCATCCGGTCGACATGATCTCCTGCACCGGCAGCGGCGGCGGCCCGGCGGTGAGTTCGGCCAGCAGCCCGCCGAGTGTGGAGTCGTCGTCCGCGCGGGCACCGACGTACCTGGCCGCCTTCGCGAGCGCCGCGCCGTCGGCCTGCACCCACCGGCCCCGCAACCGCACCAGGTCCGACGTCGAACGTGCCAGCCGGTCGAGTTCGTCGGCCGTGAGCACGTGATCACCGACCGCGAGTTCCCAGTTGTAGGACAGCAGTTGACCCAGTCCGACCGCCCGGTCGTCGGTGTCGAGCAGCACCGGCGGACTGGTCACCTTCAACCGCAGCGACGGGGCGGCGATCACCCACTCCCGTGGCAGCAGCAGCGTCACCCCCGCCACGGCCAGCGCCCTGGCACCGTGCGCGACGAGGTCGGTGACCACCGCCAGCGGCAGCAGCAGGTCCAGGCTGTCCGGGTCGGACGGGACCGCCCGCAGCCGCGGGTACGCCTCCATCGCGACGCCGAGCCCGCGCAACGCGATCCGCATGGAATCCGGGTCGGCGTACCGGACGGGCACCGGCGCGGGCGCCTCCCCGACCGGCCGCAGGCACACCTCCAGCCGCCACAGCACCTCCTCCGGGTCGGGGGCCGCGCCGCCACACGCCGCTTCGTCCGGTTCGACGAGCCGCAGCACCAGGTCCGGCTCCTCGACCGCGAGCGACTCGCGCCACCTCACCAGCCGGGCCTCGGCCTGCGCGCCGCCGGACTGCGGGGAGGGCTGTTCGTTAGGTGCCACGAGCGGGCTGTCGGTCAGCAGCGCGTGCAGCAGCGGATGCGAGCCCTCGCGACCGCCGAGCCGGTCCCGCGCGATCGGGTCGGTGAGCGCCTCGACGAAGTCGTCGAGGGCCTGCCTGCCGCCGGCGGCGCGCAGGACTCCGGGCATCGCGACGGCGAGTTCGGCCAGCCACGCGCGCTGCCGGTCCCCGCCGAGCAGCCGCCACCGCGCCCACCAGTGCCCGTCCTCGCGGCGCAGTTCCGGCACCACCCGGCCCGCATCCACCCACCGTCGGACACCCCGCGCGACGTGCACCAGGTAGCGGAGGTCGCCGGGCAGGCGCGGATCAGCGGCGGGCAGGTCGAGCAGCAGCGAGGCCGCGTCGGCGGGGGCGAGCGCCAGCGCGGGCACCGTGACGTCGGAGAGCGTGCCGTCCCCGTTTGGCAGGGCGACGGTGGCGCGGTGCCGGAACCTGCGACCGAGCAGCCCGGGCAGCGGCGACGGCAGGTCGACGCCGTCATCCGGTGCGGCGGCGTCGCGCCAGAGCATCACTCCCGCCCCGGGGGACCACACCGCATGCACCACCGGACCATCCAATCACCCGCCGCCGACACCCTGGATTTACGGGTGTGACCAGCGGGATAATGACCTCTGGCGGTGTGGGTTCACCGGCATCGCCTGCGCAGCGTCGGGAGGGTCGATGACCGTACTGATCCAAGTGCTCGAGCAGGGCTATGCGCACGGCACGCCGTGGCAGCAGCGCAAGTATCAGTTCGTCGACGCCGCGCACGTCGTCGGCCTGCGGTTGGACGGCCGGTCCGGGGTGTGGCTGGACATGGTCCGCCCCGGCGAGTCCCACCAGCTGGCGTCCACCCCGATCCCGGAGGAGTCCCTCTACTTCCTGCTCCGAATCGTCGACGAGATCGCCACCTGCAAACGACAGGGCGGCTACTGGCTGATCGGGCACGACGGCATGAACCTCGACTCGATCGCCGCGACCCGCTTCCCACTGCCGTGACGACACACGACCCGACCCGAGGCTCCGGTCCCCGTCCGGTGCGCGCCCCGCGCGGATCGACCCTGACGTGCCGCGGCTGGCCGCAGGAGGCGGCGCTGCGGATGCTGATGAACAACCTCGATCCCGAGGTCGCCGAACGTCCCGACGACCTGGTGGTCTACGGAGGCACCGGGCAGGCCGCGCGCAACTGGGCGGCGTTCGACGCGATCGTCGCGACCCTGACCGGCCTCGCCGACGACGAGACCATGCTGGTCCAGTCGGGCAAGCCGGTCGGTGTGCTGCGCACCCACGAGTGGGCGCCGCGGGTGCTGATCGCCAACTCGAACCTCGTCGGGGACTGGGCGAACTGGGAGGAGTTCCGCCGGCTCGAGTCCCTCGGGCTGATCATGTACGGGCAGATGACGGCGGGCTCGTGGATCTACATCGGCTCCCAGGGCATCCTGCAGGGCACCTACGAGACGTTCGGGGCCGTCGCCCGTCGCCTGGCCGCGTCAGGTCGCCGCCCGCAGTGCGACGGGACCCTCGCCGGCACCGTCACCCTGACCGCGGGCCTCGGCGGCATGGGCGGGGCGCAGCCGCTCGCGGTCACCATGAACGGCGGCGTCGCGATCGTCGTCGAGGTCGACCCGGCCCGCATCGCCCGCCGGATCGACCACGGCTATCTCGACGTCGAAGCCGCCGACATCGACGAGGCGCTGACTCTCGCGGTCGCCGCTCGGGACGACCGCAGGCCGCTCTCGATCGGCCTGTGCGGGAACGCCGCCGAGGTGCTTCCGGAGCTGCTGAGGATGAGGGCACCGGTCGACGTGGTCACCGATCAGACCTCCGCGCACGACCCGCTGAGTTATCTACCCGTCGGGATCGCCGTCGAGGACTGGCACCGGTTGGCCGCGAAGGATCCCGGCTGGTTCACCGAGCAGGCGCGCGCGTCGATGGCCCTCCACGTCCAGGCGATGGTCGGCTTCCAGCGTGCCGGCGCCGAGGTCTTCGACTACGGAAACTCGATCCGCGACGAGGCCCGCAAGGGCGGCTACGAAAGGGCCTTCTCGTTCCCCGGGTTCGTACCGGCCTACATCCGGCCGCTGTTCGAGGAGGGCCGCGGCCCGTTCCGGTGGGTCGCGCTGTCCGGCGACCCGGCCGACATCGCCGCCACCGACCGGGCGATCGGTGCCCTGTTCCCCGACGACGCGCACCTGCACCGCTGGATCACGCTGGCCGGCGACAAGGTGCGGTTCGAGGGGCTGCCCGCCCGGATCTGCTGGCTCGGCCACGGGCAGCGGCACCTGGCCGGTCTGCGGTTCAACGAGATGGTCGCCTCCGGGGAACTGTCCGCACCGGTCGTGATCGGCCGCGACCACCTCGACGGCGGGTCGGTGGCGTCGCCGTACCGGGAGACCGAGGCGATGGCCGACGGGTCGGACGCGATCGCCGACTGGCCGCTGCTCAACGCCCTGGTCTCCACCGCGTCGGGGGCGTCGTGGGTGTCGATCCACCACGGAGGTGGTGTCGGAATGGGCCGGTCGATCCACGCCGGGCAGGTGTGCGTCGCCGACGGCACCGACCTCGCCGCCCGCAAGATCGAGCGGGTGCTCTCCAACGATCCGGCGACGGCGGTACTGCGGCACGCGGATGCCGGCTACGACCGCGCCGTCGAGGTGGCCGCCGCACACGGGATCCGGATCCCGATGCGGGAGCGACGATGAGCGCGGGCGTGGGTCAGTCGACGGGTACCGGGACGGGGTCGGCCGCGGCCACGCGGGGGCGGACGAAGCGCAGGTAGGCGAGCGTGAGACCGGCGAGCCACACGGCGCCGACCACCAGGGCGACACGCGAGTCGGCATCGAACGCGAGCACCACGATCACGAAGCCGAGGAACGCCAGCGCCGCCAGCTGCCCGTACGGCCACAGCGGGACCGGGAACTTCAGGGCCGCCGTCTCCTGCGGGCTCATCCGGCGCCGCGACCGGTACTGCGACAGCAGGATCATCACCCACACGAAGATCGTCGCGAACGTGGCGATCGAGGCGATGACGACGAACACCGACTCGGGGATCAGGTAGTTGAGCAGCACCGCGAGCAGCAGCGCCCCGATCATCACCACCACCGTCATCCACGGCACCCCGCCCCGGGTCACCTTCGCCATCACCGCGGGCGCCTGGCCGCGCTGCGCCATCCCGTACATCATCCGGCCCGCACCGAAGATGTCGCTGTTGATCGCGGACAGCGCCGCGGTGATGACGACGACGTTGAGCACGGCGGCGGCCGGACCGATGCCGATGGCCTCGAAGATCTGCACGAACGGGCTGCCCTCGGTGCCGATCGTGTGCCACGGGTTGATCGCCATGATCACTGCGAGGGTGGCGACGTAGAACAGCATGATCCGCACCGGCACCGTGTTCACGGCGCGGGGAATCGTGCGGGCCGGGTCCTCGGCCTCACCGGCGGTGATGCCGATGATCTCCGTGCCGCCGAACGCGAACATGACGATCGCGAAGCAGGCGACGAACCCGCCGAAGCCGTTCGCGAAGAAGCCGCCCTCGGCCCACAGGTTGCTCACTCCGGTGCCGGTGTCGTGGATGCCGAACCCGAAGATCAGGATCGCGATCCCTGCCGCGATCATCGCGACGATCGCGGCCACCTTGACGAGGGTGAACCAGAACTCGAGTTCGCCGAACACCTTGACGCTGAGCAGGTTCAGCGCACCGATGAAGAACACGATCGCCAGCACCCAGATCCAGCGCGGCACGTCCGGGAACCAGAAGCCCATGTAGACACCGAACGCGGTGACATCGGCGAGGCAGACGACGATCATCTCGAACGTGTACGTCCACCCGGTCATGAATCCGGCGAGCGGGCCGAGGTGCCGGCGCGCGTACTCCCCGAACGAGCCGGACACGGGGTTGCTGACGGCCATCTCACCGAGCGCCCGGAGCACGATGTAGACGGCGGCGCCGCCGATCAGGTAGGCCAGCAGCACGGACGGCCCGGCCTTCTCGATCGCCCCGGCCGACCCGTAGAACAGTCCGGTCCCGATGGCCGAGCCGAGCGCGATGAATCGGATGTGGCGGGCGTTCAGCCCTCGGGTCAGCGCCGTCGCGGCGTCCTTCACTTCAGGCTCCCAGCTAGGTCGTGCAAGCGTGCGACCAGCACTTTAGCCGTGTTGCGCAGGTCACCACCCTGCGGCCCGGGCGCGTCAGGCGCAGCAGTTCGGGTCGAGCACCGCCCGCAGCGCGTCGAGGGAGTCCCGGCGCACCCTGTGGCAGACGCTCATCCCGTGCCGGGTGGACTCGACCATCCCCGCCTTGCGGAGCTGCGCGAGGTGGTGGCTGACGGTGGACTCGGCGACGTTCAGCGGGACGGCGAGGTCCCCGGTGCACATCTCCGCGTCGGGGGCGGTCAGCAGCAGCGAGAGCAGCTTGACGCGGACGGGGTCCGCGAGCGCCTTGAGCCGCAGCGCGAGCTGCAACGCGTCGTCGTCGGAGATCGGGGTGGCGGACACCGGCGCGCAGCAGATCGGTGCGGTCACGTCGAGCACGGGCAGCGCCTTGGGCATGAGTCCGATCATCCCAGCCTCTTGACATATGTCAAGAAGGTGGCGCACCCTGGACCCCGCAAGTAATTCGACATATGCCACAAAGGTTGGCACTTCGAGGAGGCCGCCATGTCCCGCGCCCAGCTCGCCCTCAACGTCGACGACCTCGACCAGGCGATCACGTTCTACTCCAAGCTGTTCGGCACCGCACCCGCGAAGCGCAAGCCCGGCTACGCGAACTTCGCGATCACCGAGCCGCCCCTCAAACTGGTGCTGCTGGAGAACCCCGGCAAGGGCGGCACCATCAACCACCTCGGCGTCGAGGTCGAGTCGACCGAGCGGGTGCACCAGGAGATCGCCCGCCTTTCCGGAGAGGGCCTGTTCACCGAGGAGGAGATGAACACCACCTGCTGCTTCGCCACCCAGGACAAGGTGTGGGTGACCGGCCCGGCCGGCGTGAAATGGGAGGTCTACACCGTCCTCGCCGACTCGGACACCTTCGGGACCAGCCCGCAACTGCTCGCCGCCGGCGAGGAGAACTCGGGCGGCACCTGCTGCGGCACCGCGGCGTCCTCCACGTCGTGCTGCTGACCGCGGCATCGGTCCGGTGACCACGACAACTCCGGTCGGCAGGCTCTCCACCCTCGACCGTTACCTACCCGTCTGGATCGGCGCCGCCATGGTCGCCGGACTGATGCTCGGCCGCGCACTCCCGGGGATCAACACCGCGATCGAGAAGGTGCAGGTCGACGGCATCTCGCTGCCGATCGCCCTCGGCCTGCTGATCATGATGTATCCGGTCCTGGCGAAGGTCCGCTACGACCGTCTGGGCTCCGTCACCGGGGACCGCAGGCTCCTCGTCGGCTCCCTGTTCCTGAACTGGATCCTCGGGCCCGCGCTGATGTTCGCCCTCGCCTGGATCTTCCTTCCGGATCTACCCGAGTACCGAACCGGACTGATCATCGTGGGCCTGGCCCGCTGCATCGCGATGGTGGTCATCTGGAACGACCTGGCCTGCGGCGACCGCGAGGCTGCCGCCGTGCTGGTGGCGATCAACTCGGTCTTCCAGGTGATCATGTTCGCCGTCCTCGGCTGGTTCTACCTGTCGGTGCTGCCCGGTTGGCTGGGTTTCGAGCAGACCACCATCGACGCCTCGCCCTGGCAGATCGCGAAGTCGGTGCTGATCTTCCTCGGTCTGCCACTGGTTGCCGGCTACCTCACACGCCGCTACGGAGAGAAGGCCAAGGGCCGCGACTGGTACGAGTCGACTTTCCTGCCGAGGATCGGCCCGTGGGCCCTGTACGGACTGCTCTTCACAATCGTGGTGCTCTTCGCGCTGCAGGGCGACCAGATCACCTCCCACCCGTGGGACGTGGTGCGGATTGCCATCCCCCTGCTCGCCTACTTCGCGATCATGTGGGGCGGCGGCTACCTGCTGGGCGCCGCCCTCGGACTCGGCTACGCACGCACGACCACGCTGGCGTTCACCGCCGCCGGCAACAATTTCGAACTCGCCATCGCCGTCGCGATCGCCACCTACGGCGCGAACTCTGGGCAGGCGCTGGCCGGTGTGGTCGGTCCCCTGATCGAGGTCCCGGTCCTGGTCGGGCTCGTCTACGTCTCGCTCGCCCTGCGTGGGCGATTCTCCCGAAAGGTGCCCGCATGACACCCAGCGTCCTGTTCGTCTGCGTCCACAACGCCGGCCGCTCCCAGATGGCCGCCGCCTTCCTGACACACCTCGCTGGAGACGCGATCGAGGTCAGGTCGGCGGGCAGCGCACCGGCGGAGTCCGTCAACCCGGCCGCCGTGGCCGCGATGGCGGAGGTCGGGATCGACATTTCCGCGCAGAGCCCGAAGGTCCTCACCACCGACGCGGTGCAGACGTCCGACGTGGTGATCACCATGGGTTGCGGGGACACCTGTCCGTGGTTTCCCGGCGTCAGCTACCGCGACTGGGCCGTCGACGACCCCGCAGGCAAGGGCCTCGACGACGTCCGCCCGATCCGGGACGAGATCCGCGCACTCGTCGAGGCGCTGATCGCAGAATTGCTGCCCGCGTGAACCGAACCCGTTGTCGAGGGTGTGACCGGTACCGCTAAGATCGCTGCCAGGTCATGAGTGCCAGTGCCAAGCCCCGGCTCGCTGGTCGGCAACCCTCCATCCGCGGTGGGGTGCCCCGGGTGATGACCTGGTCCTCCGGAACGGAGGACAAGCGCGGGTCCGCTGGGACGGACCCACCAACCGGGCCACGACCCACCGGAGGTTTCACCATGTGTTGTTGTCGCAGATAGGCCCCAGTCAGCCCCGGGCGCCCTTGCCGCGCCTCATCTCCCGACACTCTTGGAGCAGAGCCAACTCATGAGCGAGAACGCAACCGATCCGACCGCCAACTGGACCTTCGAGACCAAGCAGATCCACGCCGGCCAGACATCGGACGCCACCACCAAGGCACGCGCGCTGCCGATCTACCAGACCACCTCGTACACGTTCGACAACACCGACCACGCCGCCGCGCTGTTCGGGCTCGCCGAGCCCGGCAACATCTACACCCGGATCATGAACCCGACGCAGGACGCGGTCGAGCAGCGGATCACCGCGCTCGAGGGCGGCGTGGCCTCGCTGCTGCTGTCCTCCGGGCAGGCCGCGTCGACGTTCGCGCTGCTGAACATCGCGGGCGCCGGCAGCCACGTGGTGTCCAGCCCGAGCCTGTACGGCGGCACCTACAACCTGTTCCACTACACACTGCCGAAGCTCGGCATCGAGGTCACCTTCGTCGAGGATCCGGACGACCTGGAGCAGTGGAAGGCCGCGATCCGCCCGAACACGGTCGCGTTCTACGGCGAGTCCATCGCGAACCCGCGCAACGACGTCCTCGACATCCCCGGCATCTCCGAGGTCGGGCACGCCGCCGGCATCCCGCTGATCGTCGACAACACCGTCGCCACCCCGTACCTGCTGCGCCCGCTCGAGCACGGCGCCGACATCGTCGTGCACTCGGCGACGAAGTACCTGGGCGGCCACGGAACCGCGATCGCCGGTGTCATCGTCGACGGCGGCACCTTCGACTGGACTCAGGGTCGCCACCCCGGCTTCACCACCCCGGACCCGAGCTACCACGGCGTCGTGTTCGCCGACCTCGGTGCGCCGGCCTACGCCCTGAAGGCGCGGGTCCAGCTGCTCCGCGATCTCGGGTCGGCGGTCTCGCCGTTCAACGCGTTCCTGATCAGCCAGGGCATCGAGACCCTGAGCCTGCGCATCGAGCGGCACGTGCAGAACGCCACCGCGGTTGCCGAGTTCCTGCAGGGCCGGGACGAGGTCACCTCGGTCTCCTATGCCGGTCTGCCCAGCTCGCCCTGGTACGAGCGGGCCCAGAAGCTGGCCCCGAAGGGCGCGGGCGCGATCGTCGCGTTCGAACTCGCCGGCGGTGTCGAGGCGGGCAAGAAGTTCGTCGATGCCCTGACCCTGCACAGCCACGTCGCTAACATCGGCGACGTGCGCTCACTCGTCATCCACCCCGCGTCGACCACCCACGCCCAGCTGAGCGCGGAGGAGCAGCTGGCGTCCGGCGTCACCCCGGGCCTGGTTCGCCTGGCGGTCGGCATCGAGGGCATCGACGACATCCTGGCCGACCTCGAAACCGGTTTCGCGGCGGCGGCATCTTGACGATCGGTTCCGTTTCGGGCGCCCGTCCGGCCGGGTCCCACGAGGGATTCCCGTCGCCGGACGGGCGGCTGACGTCCGTCTCCATCGGCGCGGTGACGCTCGAGAGCGGCGCGGTGCTCCCCGACGTCACTCTGGCCGTGCAGGTGTGGGGCGAACCGAACAAGACCCGCGACAACGTGGTGCTCGTCGAGCACGCACTGACCGGTGACTCACACGTGACCGGGCCTGCCGACGCCGACAACCCGTCGCCCGGGTGGTGGGACGGCATGGTCGGCCCCGGCGCGCCCATCGACACCGACGAGTGGTGCGTGCTGGCCACCAATGTGCTCGGCGGTTGCCGCGGCACCACCGGCCCCGGCTCGATCGCCCCGGACGGCCGACCGTGGGGATCCCGGTTCCCGGCGATCTCCATCCGCGACCAGGTGGCCGCCGAGGTGGCGCTCGCGGACCGGCTCGGCATCGAACGGTTCGCCGCGGTGCTCGGCGGGTCGATGGGCGGCATGCGCACCCTGGAGTGGATCGTCGGCCAGCCGGAGCGGGTGGCGGCCGCACTCGTCCTGGCCGTGGGCGCCCGCGCGACGGCGGATCAGATCGGCACGCAGACCACCCAGATCGCAGCTGTCACCTCCGATCCGGACTGGCTGGGCGGCGACTACCACGGCACGGGCCGCAGACCCGAGGCCGGGCTGCGTATCGCGCGCAGGATCGCGCACCTGACCTACCGCACGGAGAGCGAACTCGACGCGCGCTTCGCGAACGACGCCCAACAGGGCGAGAACCCGCTCGACGGCGGCCGCTACGCCGTTCAGAGCTACCTCGAGCACCAGGCCGACAAGCTGGTGGCCCGTTTCGACCCGGGCACCTACGTGTTGCTGACCGAGGCGATGAACCGCCACGACATCGGTCGCGGTCGCGGCGGCGTCGAGGCGGCACTGGCCTCCTGCACCGTCCCGACCATCGTCGGTGGCGTCGACTCGGACCGGCTCTACCCGCTGTGGCAGCAGCGGGAGATCGCCACCCACCTCGCCGGATGCGAGGGTTTGCGGGTGGTGAACTCGAAGGACGGTCACGACGGATTCCTCACCGAGGCGGCGTGGGTCACCACCCTGCTCGGCGAGACGATGGCACTGGCCAGGGCACACCGCACCGACTGCCGCGTCCGCTAGACACCCCACACCGGGCCCGTCCCGGCGGGCGGATGTCACGACACGCGCGTGGTTCGTGGCGCCCTCAACACCAAATCGTTAGCATCGGAAACGTGTCTGAGACCGACCCGCCGCCCGTACGCTCCGCACCCAACGGGCAGCCCGCGCCTGCAGCGTCGGGAGCGCGATGGCCACTCCCGACGGACGGGACACGGATCACGATCGACATCGGACCGTTGCACCTCGAGAACGGTGTCGTGCTCCCCGACGTCGTCCTCGCCGTCCAGTGCTGGGGCACGCCGACCCCGGCCCGCGACAACATCGTGCTGGTCGAGCATGCCCTGACCGGCGATTCCCACGTCACCGGCGAGGCGGGGCCGGGCTTGCCCGTCGCCGGCTGGTGGAACGAGCAGGTCGGACCCGGCGCGCCGATCGACACCGAGGAATGGTGCGTGGTGGCGGCGAACGTACTCGGCGGGTGTGACGGCTCCACCGGCCCCTCGTCTCGGGCACCTGACAACGCCCCGTGGGGGTCGCGGTTCCCGGCGATCTCCATCCGCGACCAGGTCGCCGCCGAGGTCGCGCTCGCGGACCTGCTCGGAATCGATCGCTTCGCGGCAGTCGTCGGCGGCTCGATGGGTGGCATGCGCACCCTCGAATGGATCGTCGGCCATCCGACACGGGTGGAGGCCGCGCTGGTCCTGGCGGTCGGTGCCCGCGCGAGCGCGGACCAGATCGGCACCCAGAGCACCCAGATCGCCGCGATCACCGGCGACCCCGACTGGCAGGGCGGCGACTACCACGACACCGGCCGCTCCCCCGAGGCCGGCCTGGCCCTGGCGCGCAGGATCGCGCACCTGACCTACCGTGCCGAGGTGGGCCTGGACTGGCGCTTCGCGAACGACGCCCAGCCGGGTGAGGACCCCCGAGCCGGCGGCCGGTACGCGGTGCAGAGTTACCTCGACCACCAGGCGGCGAAGTTGGCGGACCGCTTCGACCCCGGCACCTACGTGGTGCTCACCGACGTCATCAACCGGCACGACGTCGGTCGTGGGCGCGGCGGGGTCGCGGCCGCGTTGACCTCGACACAGGTCCCGGTGATCGTCGGCGGCATCGACTCCGATCGACTGTTCCCGCTGCGCCAACTCGAGGAATTGGCGACCCTGCTGCCCGGCTGCGACGGGCTGCGCGTGGTCCACTCCGCCGACGGACACGACGGATTCCTCACCGAGGCGGCGTGGGTGACGGGCCTGCTCGGGGAGACGATGACGCTGGCCCGAGCAGGTCGCATCGGCTGAACGCCGGGGCGAGACCCAGTTTCGCCAATGCCCTCATCGGGAGTGTCTCAGCTCGATAACATCGCGCCGTGCTCCCTACAGCAACAGATCCGACCACGACCCACCCGCTGCCCGGTGGCATCCGCCGGCGCCCCGCTGGGGCTGCCGGTTTCGCCGCGGCGACAACCACCCTGTCGCCTGACACTCGGCCCCTCCTGGCGTTTCCGCCGACAGACGGGACCATGGTCCATCTCGAGATCGGCACGCTGCACCTCGAGTCGGGCGAGCAACTGCCCGACGTCACGATCGCCGTTCAGTGCTGGGGTGAGCCGAGCCCCGACCTGGACAACATCGTGTTGATCGAACACGCTCTCACCGGGGACTCCCACGTGGTCGGCCCCGCCGACGACGTACACCCCACCCCCGGCTGGTGGGAGGGCATGGTCGGCCCCGGCGCCCCGATCGACACCGACGAATGGTGTGTTCTCGTCACCAACGTGCTCGGCAGTTGCCGCGGCACGACCGGACCCTCCTCGCCCGCACCGGACGGCCGCGCCTGGGGCTCGCGGTTTCCCGCGATCTCGGTTCGCGACCAGGTCGAAACGGAACGCGTACTGGCGGACAAGCTGGGCATCAAGCGGTTCGCGACCGTCGTCGGCGGCTCGCTGGGCGGCATGCGTGCCCTCGAATGGATAATCGGCCACCCGGACCGGATCGCGTCGGCGCTGATCCTCGCGGTCAGCCCCCGCGCGACCGCGGACCAGATCGGCGGCCACACCGCCCAGATCGACGTCATCGCCTCCGACCCGAACTGGCACGGCGGCGACTACTACGGCACCGGCACCTCGCCGGACCACGGGCTGAACATCGCCCGCCGGTTCGCGCACCTGACGTACCGCGGCGCCGCCGCCCTGGACGACCAGTTCGAGAATGCCGCACAGGACGGCGAGGACATCTGGAACGGCGGCCGGTACGCGGTCCAGAGCTACCTCGAGTACTGCGCGAACAAACTGGTGGCAACCTTCGACGCCGGCTCCTTCGTCACCCTCACCCACTGCGCCAACAAGCACGACGTCGGCCGCGGCCGCGGCGGCATTCCCGCCGCCCTCGCGTCGACCCCGGTCCCGGTGATCGTCGGCGCCATCGACACCGACCGGATCATGCCGCTGAACCAGGTCCTGGAGATGGCGGACATGCTCCCGGGTTGTGACGGTGCGCGGGTGGTGCACTCACCCGCCGGGCACGACGGCTTCCTCACCGAGGTCGAGTGGGTCACCGAACTGATGGACGAAACCCTGGCGCTGGCCCGGACGATCCGCGCCAACCCGTAGTCGCCGCCGGGCCGGTGCTGCCGCCTGGCGGCATCACCGGCGCACGCCTTCGGCGGCCGGCTCGGGGCGCCTGTTGCTCGCTCGGGTGCGGCTCAGCCGGTCCCGAGCGGGTCGATGGAGACGGCGAGCCACACGATCGTGCCCCCGACCAGGGTCAGTGCGGTGACGTCGAAAGCCTGCCCGCGCACGGCGAGCAGGCCCACCTCCTCCGGCCGCAGACAGAGCCGGAACCCGGCGGCCAGCAGCGTCGCGATGCCGAACACGAAGGCACCTCGACGCCACCGGTCGGCGAGCACGAATCCGATCCCGACCAGCACGACGGCCGCCACCACGAGCAGCGGCAGGTTGCGGCGGGCGAACCCCAACCACCGGCTCGCGGAGCCGGCCCGGGCACTCACGTCGGTCAGGCCGACTCGGCGGCGAGCTGCTCGGCGCGCTCGACGACGTTGCTCAGCAGGAACGCGCGGGTCAGCGGTCCGACGCCACCGGGGTTGGGGGAAATGAAGCCGGCGACCTCGCGCACATCGTCGGCGACGTCACCGCGCAGTCCCTCCGGGGTGCGGCTGACGCCGACGTCGAGGACCGCGGCACCCGGCTTGACCATGTCCGCGGTGATCAGGCCCGCGACGCCGGCGGCGGCGACGACGATGTCGGCGCGGCGCACCTCGGCGGCCAGATCCTTGGTGCCGGTGTGGCAGAGGGTGACGGTGGCGTTCTCGGAGCGGCGGGTCAGCAGCAGCCCGATCGGACGGCCGATGGTCACGCCACGACCGACGACGGTGACGCGGGCGCCGTCGATCGGCACCTCGTAGCGACGCAGCAGGTGCACGACACCGCGCGGGGTGCACGGCAGCGTCGACTCCTTGCCGAGCACCAGCCGGCCGAGGTTGACCGGGTGCAGGCCGTCGGCGTCCTTCTCCGGGTCGATGCGCTCGAGCGCGGCGTTCTCGTCGAGGTGCTTGGGCAATGGAAGCTGCACGATGTAGCCGGTGCACTCCGGGTTGGCGTTGAGTTCGTCGATAACGGCCTCGAGCTCGGCCTGCGTGATGTCGGCAGGCAGGTCACGGCGCAGCGAGTTGATGCCGACCTTCGCGCAGTCGGCGTGCTTGCCGCGCACGTAGGAGGCCGAACCGGGGTCGTCACCGACCAGGACCGTGCCCAGCCCGGGGGTGATGCCCTTGGCCTTGAGTGCGTCCACCCGGGCCTTCAGGTCGATGAAGATCTCGTCTCGGGTTGCCTTGCCATCCAGGATCGTCGCAGTCACGGCGCCCATTGTTTCAGGTAACACTGAACTCATGGCACACAGTCCTGAACTCGCGCCCGAATTGCACGGTCCGAGGGTGGTTCTGACCGCGCTGAGACCGGAGCACCGGGCCCGGCTGCGCGAGATCCACCGGGAGCCGCAGGTGCGCCGGTGGTGGCAGATGCCGGACGACGACTGGCCGGAGGTCACCGAACCGGACACCACCAAGTACACGGTGCTCGAGGACGGCCGGGTGGTGGGCTTCGCCCAGTGGTACTTCGAACCCGATCCGGAATACCGGCACGCCGGCCTGGACCTGTTCCTGTCTGCCGAGGTTCAGGGCCGCGGTCTGGGCACCGAGGTGGTGCGGGTGTTGTGCGCGCATCTGATCGACGACCATCACCACCACCGCCTCGTGATCGATCCGGCGGTCGCGAACACCGCCGCGATCGCCTGCTACCGGAAGGTCGGGTTCAAGGACGTCGGAGTGATGCGCGAGTACGAGCTGCGCCACGACGGCACCTGGGACGACGGCCTGCTGATGGACCTGCTGGCGCGCGAGTTCGTGCGCTGAGGCGGAGTCAGGTCCGTCTGATCGTCGCGAACCAGGCGGGCGCGCCGTGGTCGTGGAATCGCGTCTCGATCCGGTCCGGTTCGATGCGCACGACGGCCCAGCCGCCATCCGAGGTGAACGCGCCGCGCAGGTCGTCCCGCGTGACCGGATGCGGGCCGGTGTCCGGTCCGCCGTCGCTGAAGCACAGCACGTACAGCGTGCCACCGGGCTCGGTCACCGCCGCGAGACTCGCGACGTACCGCGAGCGCTCGGCACCGTCGAAGGTGTGGAACAGTCCGCTGTCCAGCACCGTGTCGAACGTGCGGCCCACACCCGCCAGGTCGAGAGCATCGGCCGCCGCGAACTCGACCTCCACTCCCCGGTCCTCCGCCTTCGTCCGGGCGATCGCCAGGGCCGTCTCGGCCACGTCGACACCCAGGACCGACAATCCCAGTGCCGCAACGTGAAGCGCGTTCTCCCCGGTCCCGCAGCCCGCATCGAGCACGGATCCGGTGAAGCCTCCCTCGGAGGCGACCCGCACGACGGCCGGGTGCGGTCGGCCGGTGTCCCAGGGAGCGGGGCCCTCCCGGTACGACGCATCCCAGGGCAGACCGGTCATTCGTTCGTGACCGGTCGGGCGCCGGGGCTCGGGACTCAATGCTCGACGACCAGTCCGTGCGCGGCGGCCAGGGCGACCGCCTGGGTGAGGTCGATCTTGGCGCCCCCGAGTTTCGCATTCGTCCACAGGCCGGCGTCGGCGTGCGCGCCCCGCAGGTCCGCTTCCTCGAGTCGGACCCCGAAGGTGCGGGCGCCGTGCAGGTCAACGGCGCGGAGGTCCGCCTTCCGGAGATCGGCCTCGACGAGGTTGGCCTCGCGCAGCCGGCAGTCGGTGAAGTCGACGCCGCGCAGGTCCGCCTTCCCGAGGGAGGCGAGGGTGAAATCCACCTCGTCGAATTCGATCGGCCGCATCCGGCACTGCTCGAACGTCGACCCGAGCACCGTCGAACTGTGGAATGCACTGTGCCACAGCGTTGTCCGCGCGAAGGTGCAGGATCGGAACGCGGTCACGGTGTGCTTCGAGTCGGTCAGGTCGGCCCCCGTGAAGTCGCAGTCGGTGAACACGACGTGCTCGGTCCGCAGTTCGCTGAGGTCCGCATCGCGGAAGGTGCAGGCGGTGTAGTGCCTCCCGACCCAGTGCTGGCGCGCCAGCCGGGCATCCGAGAAGTCCTCGCCGACGAATTCCTGGATCTCTTCTGCCATGCCCCGATACTGCCCTGCCCCGGCGACAGGCGAGACCGGCAGTGCGTGTCCGGCAGCCATCCGACGTCTGCTACCCGACCCTCATGCGGGCGGCGTGAGTCTGACCCGGCTCGGTGTGATCCGAACTTCGGTGTTGTACAGGCGGTCGATCTCGCCGATGGTCGTCCGCAGTTCCGAGGTGATGGCGGCCGAATACTTGTCGACGTAGGGATGGTTGCTGCTCGGCAGCACGTTCGGCGTCAGACTGGCGGTGCCGGTGATGACGACGATGTCCCCGCCGAGTTCGTCCGAGTTGAAGTTCAGCGACACCGTCGGTCGCAGGCCGATGTTGTGCACCTTGCGTGAGCCCGGCGGGGTGAACACGACCAGGTCCGCACCGTCGGGCACGAACCACACCGGGTTCGGGGCGGGGGTTCCGCTGTCTGCGACGGTCGTGAGCCACACGACCTGGTCCTCGGCGATCCGTCGCAGCGCTTCCGGTGGCATGTCCATGGGCGTCGGCCTCCTGTGGGATTGCTCAACCATACGACGCGACACACCGGCATGCCGGGTTGCCGACCACGCCCGCCACGGCCGGTGGCAAGCTGATCGGGTGTTCCGTCTGCTGTTCCACGAGCCCCGCATCCCTCCCAACACGGGCAACGCGATCCGCCTCGTCGCGGGCACCGGGTGCGAACTGCACCTGGTGGAGCCGCTGGGGTTCGACCTGTCCGAGCCGAAGCTGCGGCGGGCGGGCCTGGACTACCACGACCTGGCATCGGTGACGGTGCACACGGACCTGGAGGCGGCGTGGGCCGCGCTGGCCCCGGAACGCGTGTACGCCTTCACCGCGCACGCCGAGACGAGCTACGCCGACATCGAGTACCGCCCCGGTGACGTGCTCCTGTTCGGGCCCGAGCCGACGGGCCTGTCGGAGGAGGTCCTCGCCGATCCGCACGTCACCGCGCGGGTGCGCATCCCGATGATCCCGGGTCGACGCTCGCTTAACCTGTCGAACGCGGCCGCGGTGGTGACCTACGAGGCGTGGCGCCAGCACGGCTTCGCGGGCGGGGTCTGACACACGGTTCGCACTCGGTCACGGCCGGCGATCACCGTCGCCCGCCCGGCGCATCTCCACCCGCATCTGGGTGAACCGGAACAGCCCCGGCCCGCCTGCGACCTCCTCGTAGGCCGCGACCACCTCGGCCATGAACCGATCCGCCCGGTCCGGGGCGAGACGACCCGTCCAGTCGGTGGATCCGACGGTGCACCAACGCGTGAAGTCCGCACGAGAACCGAAGTCCCACTGCATGTCCCACGTGCGCAGGCCGGTCACCGTCAACCCCACGGATTCGGCGAGCGCGGAGTACGACTCGGGGCCGGGGTGCACATACGGGGCGACGAAACCGGCGAACTCCGCGGCCCACTCGGCCCGTCGGGTCACGTCCATCTCGACATCCTCGACGCCGGGACGCTCGCTCGCGCACACCAGTTGCACCACCGCACGCCCGCCGGTCCGCAGCGTCCGGGCCACGGCCGCCAGCGCCCGCCGCTGGTCGGGCACCCAGTGCAACGCATTGAACGAGACCACGACGTCGAACTCGCCGACGAACGGCAGGTCGCGGGCGTCGGCGGTCAGGAACCGAACCGAGGTGCCGTCCGGCACGGGCCTGCGCGCCGCCGTCTCGACCATCCGGGGCGACGCGTCCACCCCCACCACCGATCCGCGGGGTAGCCGCCGCGCGAGTTCGAGGGTGACGTACCCGTCCCCGCAGCCGACGTCGAGGAGGCGCTCGTCACCGTCCAGGGCGAGGTGAGCCAGCGCCTGCCCGGCGAGCGTGCGTTGCAGCGCACTCACCTCGGCGTAGTCGCGACCGTCCCACACGGGCACGTGAGCCAGCATACGAGCGTTTCGGTCGAGCCCACCGAGGATTCTGCGCCGCGTCCGCAGGCCCGCACGGTGTGGCCGGGTAGCTGCGCGGCGCGGGCGGCGCTGGGCAGGAACCGCCTCGAACCCCGCGCCCACCGCGAGCTGTACGACCTGGCCGCGGATCCCGACGAGGTCACGAGCGGAGTCCGACCCCACCGGGCGGGTCCGTCAGGCGCCGTGGAACGGATCGCGGCACTGGCAGTACATGGCACACGACGCGGCGTGATCGATCATCAGGATCTCCGCGCAGCGCGCCGGTGCCGGACGGAGCCCGATCAGTCGGGCAATTCGACCCGGGCCCGTCGTGCACGCCGGGTGCGCGCACGACGGGCAGAAGCCCTGACGTTCGGCTGTGACGAGTTCAAACGCATCGGACCGGTACACCCGATCAGGATGACCCGCCGTCACCTCGGCGGGAAGAATTGGACTCGCCGTGCGCGAATCACGGGGTGACGCTCACCGCGCGCCCGCAGCGATGTCGAGGAACTCGCGGGCCGAACCGCGCAGCCCGCGGTCGCGGTCCCACACCGCCTGCAACCGCCGTGGAATCCGCAGGCCCTTCAGGTCGACGGCAACGAGGCGGCCATCGTTCAGGTCGGCGGCAACCGCCAACGACGACACCACCGCGGGCGCGTTCCCGGCGACGACGGCGGCCTTGACCGCGGTGCAGGACGTCAGTTCGAGCAGCGGGGCCACGCAGCCGGGGACCGCCTTCTCCAATGTCGTGCGGGTACCGGACCCGAACTCGCGCTGGATCAGCGGGGTGCGGGCGAGCTCGGCCGGGGCGATCGGACCGGACCTCGCCCAGGGGTGGCCGGGCGGAACCACGACCACCAGTTCGTCGCGGGCGACTTCGCGCGAGTCG
Source organism: Rhodococcus sp. NPDC003322 (assembly GCF_053589555.1). Classification (NCBI taxonomy): domain Bacteria; kingdom Bacillati; phylum Actinomycetota; class Actinomycetes; order Mycobacteriales; family Nocardiaceae; genus Rhodococcus; species Rhodococcus sp. NPDC003322. The sequence continues at coordinate 81,111 of NZ_JBSFSC010000001.1, forward strand.
AGACCGGCGGGCACCTCGGGCCCCTCGACGAACCCGAGGTCGGCGTCGCCGGCGAGCACCTGGATGGCCACGTCGGTTGAGTTGAGCAACCGCACCGACGTCACCACGTTCGGGTTCTTGCGGCGCATGGTGACGGTCCACCCCGGCACCAGGTACTCGGCGATGGTCATGCTCGCGGCGACGGTCAGGTTCGCCTCCCGTTCCCCTCTCAGCGCGGAGATGCCGGAGGCGAGATGCTCTGCGGCGGTGAGTGTTCCCGTCGCCCACTCGAGCACGAGACCGCCCTCGTAGGTGGGGGTCACGCCGGTGGTGGCGCGATCGAACACCTTGATGCCGAGCTGCCGCTCGGCCGAGCGCACCCGGGCGCTGACGGCCTGCTGACTGAGGCCGTGTTCACGACCGGCCGCACCCATGCTGCCCAGCCGCGCAACGGATACCAGGACATCGAGAGCAGCCAGTTCGGGGACCCGGGGCGAGAGCGGCATGGGCGCCAGGATACCCGGGCGACAAACACGGGTTGTGAGGTGACAAGCGCGAGCCGACCACACTCCCGTTGCGAGGAACGCCCGGTCAGAGCGCGAAGAACACCACCACGGCCGCGACGAGGGCGAACACCGCGAGGCCGACGATCAGCCACAGCACGACCCGGCCGAGCGATCCCCCCGCCCCGTCCGGGGTGGACACCGACTCGGCCTGCACCTCGGTCTCGGGCTCGGGCTCCGGCTCGACGGTCACCACCGTCGACTCCGCCTCCACGACCGGCTCCCCACCGTCGACCGCCACCGCCGCCTCGCTCGGGGTCACCGTCTCGCCGGCGGTGACCTCGGGTGGCAGCAGCGGCCCGCGGATCGCGGTGAGCACCTCGGTGACGTCGTAGGAGGGCGGCAGCCCGATCGGCTTGTTCGGCCGGGTCGAGCTGCGGAATCCGGCCGCGAGGATCGCGGCACCGAGTGCCGCGGCCTGTTCGGGTCCGGGACCGACGACGACGTGCACGCCGAACTTCCCGGCGAGCGCGTCCGCGACTCCGCGCAACGCGACGTCGTCGCGGGCGACCAGTCCGTCGGCGGTGACCACCACCGCATCGAGGTTCGACGGCAACCAGCCGAATGCGCCCAGTGCCGTGGACAACTGCGCGGTCGGCGACGATCCACGACCGGCGGCGAACCGGAACGACCGGCCGCTCGAGACCCCCGAGCGGACCAGCGTGACCGTCGCGCCCGCATCGTCGACGTGGTAGCTGCCGATCAACTGGCCGGGCTTCTCCGCGACCTCGGACTCGAACCAGGCGCACGCCGCCTCCGCATCCGAGACGAGTGAAATCTCGTTCAGGCCCGCGTAGTTCAGCGAGTTGCGCAGATCGGCGACGAGGTCGGCCTCCCACATCGACGGGTAGGAGGCGACCACCGCGGGAGCGCCGCCGTCGCGGCCGCCGAAGGTGGGCAGCGGTTCGCACTCACGCACCAGGGCGCGCATGGCGGAGGCCACCACGTCCTCGGCGCGGTATCGGGTGCCGTCGCTGGCGGCCACCCCCTCCGGATCTCCGACGCGGGCAACGAAACCCGAGACCGTGCTGACGAACGTGCTGCCCTCCGGCGGATCTCCGCCGCCGAGGACCACCTCACTGTTGGAGCCGACGTAGAGCACGGTGTCCCGGACGATGACGATCGGATCTGGGGTGCCCGGCTCATTCGACGCGACCACCAGAGTCGACACCAGGCTGCCGATCCTGACCCCAATTCCCACAGACATGCGTACTCCATTCGGGTGACGAACAGAGAGCAATCTACGCGCTCGGCGGGCCTCTCCTCACCACACCGTCATTCGGGACACATCCTGCCGCGCCGACGATCTCGCCGCGCGGCCCGTCGACCGTCAGGCGGCGAGGGAACCGATCGCCGCCCGCAGCAATCCAGCCGCCTCGTCCGCGACGACCGCGAGCTGCGGATTGCCGGTGACCTCGACCATCAGCTGGGGGTTCATCGCCTCGACGACCACGCCGTCGCCGTTCGCGCGCACGACCACGTTGCACGGCAACAGCAGACCGATCTGCGGGTCGATGCCGACGGCCCGGTTCGCCAGGCCCGGATTGCACGCGCCGAGGATCAGGTACCGGTCGAGCTCGGCACCGACCTTCGCCTTGAGGGTGGCCTGCATGTCTATCTCGGTCAGCACGCCGAACCCCTGCTCCTGCAGGGCGGCCCGGGTGCGTGCGACCGCGTCGTCGAAGTCCGTGGCGAGGGTGGCTCCGATGCCGAGTTCCATGTCTTGTCGTCCTTTCGTTGGTGCGATGGCCGGTGTGCCGTGCCGGTTCACCGGTGCGATGGCAACTCCCACGGCGAGGCGTCGAGCAGGATGTCGACGGCGGTGCCGTCGCCCTGGGGGCGCAGCACGTGTTCGAGCGCGTGGACCCGCAGGCCCTCGGCCGCGGCCGCGAGGTCGGCGATTCCGGGCAGGATCGCCGGGTCGGGCGGGCCGCCGACGCCGCGGTGGTAGTTCTCGGCGGAATGCCCCAGGTACACCAGCCTGCCGCCGGGGGCCAGCCACCCGGCAGCGGCCGAGATCAGCTCCCGCAACAGTGCGATCGGCAGGTGCAGGAAGCTCAGCAGCACCAGGTCTACCGGGCCGGCAGGCGCCCAGTCGGTGACGTCACCGACCTGCCAGTCGATCCGGCCGTCGGTGTCCTTGTCACGGGCCTGGTCGATGGCGACCGCGGAGTGGTCGACGGCGGTGACCGTCCACCCGTGGCGGTCCAGCCACCGGGCGTGCCGGCCGTCGCCGCAGGCCAGGTCCACTGCGCGGCCGGGTGCCGCGCCGGCGAGGCGCTGCCGGATCGTCTCCGCGGGTTCGCTGCCCCACGGGTCGGGCCTGTCCCGGTAGCGCTCGTCCCAGGCCGCGGCGTCCATCCCCGTCACGCCAGCGCGAGGAAGAGCTTCTCGAGCTCCGCCTCGGTCATCGGCTCCTGGTTCTCCCGGTTCGTGCCCTCGAGGCAGTCCCGCAGTCCGGTCGCCACGATCTTGAACCCGGCCCGGTCCAGCGCCCGCGACACCGCGGCGAGCTGGGTGACCACGTCCTTGCAGTCGCGACCGTTCTCGATCATCGAGATCACGCCCGCGAGCTGCCCCTGCGCCCGGCGCAGCCGGTTCAGCACCTGTGCGATGCTCTCCTCGTCTCCGGTCATGGGACACCTGCACTTTCTTTTCGGATGTCTGTTACTCCCCAGGGTACCCCTCGGGGTATCCGGAAGGGGTTGGGTGAAACTCCTGGCACTACCGGGTGATCGGGCCCACACTGGTGGCACCACCGCCAGAACATCAGGAGTGACGCCATGAGCGAGAACCGGCCCTTCGGATTCGATCCCGAGGACCTCGACCGGCTGGCCCGTGAGGTGGGGGCGGGACTGCGCGACGCCTTCGACAAGTTCGGCAACCTTCTCGGTGAAGCCGGGTTCGAGACGGTGCGGTCGAGCGGCCCCGGGTGGACGGCGACCTATCCACGCCGGAAGGACAGCCGACCGGCCGCCGACGGGGTCTGGGCGGTCTTCGTCGTCGGCGACGACGGTGCCGCGACGGTCGAGCAGGTGTACGCCACCGAACTCGACGCGCTGCGCGCGAACAAGAGCAACACCGACTCGCACCGGCGAGTCCGGTTCCTGCCGTACGGCATCGCGGTCAGCGCCCTCGACACCGAACCCGACACCGAACCCGACACCGACGCCGGCTCCGGATCGGACACGGACGCGGACGTCGAGCCCGATCCGGAGCACTGACGGCGCAGCCGTCCATCGAACTCAGCCGTGCGAGAAGCTGATCTCGGGCAGCAGGCGACGCAGCCACGCCGGTGACCACCAGGCGGCACGGCCGGTGATGCGCAGCAGCGCGGGCAGCAGCACCAGCCGGACCAGGACCGCGTCGAGCAGCACCGCGACGCCGAGGATGATGCCCATCTCCTTGGGCGGCAGCGGCTCGGCGAGCGCGAAGCTGAAGAACACGCCGACCATCACCGCAGCGGCCGCGAAGATGACCCGTCCCGAGTGCGCCATGCCCTCGACCTGTGCGGCCGCGGCGTCACCGGTGCGCTCGTAGTGCTCCTTGACGGTCGAGAGCAGGAACACCGTGTAGTCCATCGCGATCGCGAAGATCATCGCGAAGAAGAACACCGGCCCCCAGCCGTCGAGGAAGCCCTGGGGCTCGAAGCCGAGCAGGCCCGCGCCGTGACCGTCCTGGAAGATCAGCTTCGCCACTCCGAACGCGGCACCGGTGGACAGCAGGCTGACGACCGTGCCCATCAGCGCCACCAGCGGCGCACGCAGCGCGATCAGCAGCAACAGGAAGCCCAGGACCAGGATCACCGCCATCACGATCGGCAGGTAGTCGTTCAGCGCCTGCTGCAGGTCGAGGTTCTCGGCGGGGGCGCCACCGACCACTGCCGATTCGGGCAGGTCCGCCCGCAGCCGGTCCAGCGTGCCTGCCAGCGCGGGGTCGGACGGGTCGACGTCCGGCACCGCCTGAAGCAGCACCAGGCCGGAGTCGTCGGCCGCAGGCATGGCCGGGCTCACCATCGCGACGCCCTCGGTGGTGGCGGCGACCCGCGCCACCTCGTCGGCGTCCTGTGCGTTCGCGACGATCTGCAGCGTGCCGGGCACGCCTGCACCCATCTGTTCCTGCACGATCTCGTAGCCCTGCCGCACGGCGGCGTCCTCGGGCACGACCTGGATCGACGGCATGGCCACCTTCAGGCCGAACACCGGGATCGAGAGCAACACCAGGACGATCAGCGCGCCGACGGCGAGCGGCCACGGCCGACGGTTCACCAGCGCACCCCAGCGGGAGAACACCGGCGACCGGTGCTCCTGACGCTTGGCGTACGGCAGCGCCCCCTTGTTCACCTTGCCGCCCAGCTTGCCCAGCACCGCGGGCAGCAGGGTCAGCGTCGCGGCGAGCACGAACACCACGGCCAGCATGATGCCGACCGCCATGGTGCGCACCGCTGGGGCGGGCACCAGCAGCACCGCCGACAGGCTGACGAGCACCGTCAAGCCGGACAGCAGCACCGCCTTGCCCGCGGTCGCCATCGTCTCGGCGACGGCCATCCGGGAGCTCGCGCCGTTACGCAGCGCGTCCCGGAAGCGGACGACCAGGAACAGCGCGTAGTCGATGCCGAGCGCGAGGGCGAACATCATCGCGAAGTTCATCGCCCACACCGAGATCGGAGTGAGCTCGTTCAGCAGCACCAGCGCGCCCGCCGACGCGACCAGACCGGCCATCGTCAGCAGCAGCGGCAGACCCGCCGCGACCAGGGAGCCGAACGCGAGCACCATGATCGCGAGGGTGACCGGCCAGGAGAACATCTCGGCCTTGATCATCGCGTCGTGGTTGGCGGCGTTGAAGTCGCTCCACAGCGCGGACGCGCCGGTGGGGTGGATCTCGATGTTGTCCGTGGCGACCGCGGCGAGCGGGTCGGCGAGGTCGCCGGCGGCGGTGACCATCGTGTTCGGGTCGGCGCCCGCGCCGCCGAGCACGATCGCGGTGTGCCCGTCGGGGCTGATCGTCATGCCCGGCTGCGGCGGCACCACCTGGGAGATGCGGGAGTCGGCGTCGAGGACGCCGGTGACGCCGGCGATCGCGGCCGCCATCTCGGGGTCGTCCACGGTGTGTGTCTCGGAGTGCACGACAACCTGCAGCGCGTCGGATCCGGTGCCGCCGAAGTGCTCCTGCGCGAGCTCGCGGACCTGGACGGACTCGGAGCCGTCGGCCTGCCAGCCTGCGCCGGCGAGCGAGCTGAACACGCTGGGCGCGGCGGCGCCCAGCGCGACGACGACGGCGATCCAGGCGATGACGACGAGCTTGAAGCGGTCGGCCATCGTGGCGCCGAGTCGCGCCATCAGGCCGTGCACCTGCTCCCGCGGCGGGGCGTTCTTGTCGGTGTCGGTGGTGGTCATGGCATTGAACATCCTTCTCGTAAATACGGGTGGGGGTATATGACCGGGCCGGAAAAAGCCCCCGATGGACCGGGGGCAATTCCCGAAAGGGTGGGTCAGACGAGGACGTCCGCGTGGGCGCGTCCGGCGCTCCAGGTGCGGTACCCGCCGTCCAGGTTGCGGACGTCGCGACCGAGCTGGCGGAGGATGCGGGCCGCGGTGTGCCCGCGCTGGCCGACCTGGCAGGTCACGACGAGCTCACCGGCGGGCAGCTCGTCGGCCCGCCCCCGCAGCGCGTCGAGTTCGATGTTGACGGCACCGGGGATCGACCCGGCCGCGAACTCCTCGGGCGTGCGAACGTCGACGAGCGCGGCGCCTGCGTCCAGCGCAGCGGGCAACTCGTGCCACTGGACCGTCGCGGCGGTCCCGCTCCGCAGGTTGTCTGCGATGTAACCGAGCATGTTCACCGGATCCTTCGCGGAGCCGAACTGCGGCGCGTATGCGAGTTCCAGGTCGGCGAGTTCGGACGCGGCGATGCCACCGACCATCGCGGTCGCGATCACGTCGATGCGCTTGTCGACACCCTCCCCACCGACGCCCTGGGCGCCGAGGATCGCGTCGGTGTCCGGGTCCACGAGGAGCTTGAGGGACATCCCCTGGGCTCCGGGGTAGTACCCGGCGTGCGACTGCGGGTGGGTGTGGATCGCGCGGTAGGGCCGACCCGCGACCCGCAGCCGCTTCTCGTTCCAGCCCACGGCGGCGGCCATCAGGGAGAACACGCCGACGATCGCGGTGCCGACGACGGGACGCGGACGCACTGGCAGCCCGGAGATCACGTCCGCGACCAGCCGGCCCTGCCGGTTCGCCGGGTTGGCCAGCGGAACTAGTCCGGGCTGACCGGAGACGGCGTCGATCTTCTCGACCGCGTCACCGACCGCGTAGACGTGCTCGGAGGAGGTGCGCATCCGCTCGTCGACCGCGATGCCGCCGCGGGGACCGATCGCGATGCCCGCCGCGACCGCGAGCCCGGATTCCGGACGCACGCCGATCGCCATCACCACGACGTCCGCGGGCAGGACCCGGTCGTCGGACAGCGTGACGTCGTCGGCGCCGACCGCGGTGACCTGGGTGCCGAGTTCGATCCGAACCCCGTTGGCACGCAACTCGTCCGCGACGGGCGCGGCCATCTCCGGGTCGAGCGGCGCGAGCACCTGGTCGGCGAGTTCGACGATCGTGACGTCGAGGCCGCGGCGGCGCAGGTTCTCGGCCAGTTCCACACCGATGAAGCCGGCCCCGACGATCACCGCGGTCCGGGCAGGGACATGGGCCGCATCGTTCGTCGCGGCCTGCGCGTCGAGCGCACCGACCAGACGGTCCACGTCGTCGACGTCACGCAGCACCAGCGCGCGCTCGACACCGGCAACGTCCGGGACGATCGGGTTCGCGCCGGGGCTGAGGACGAGTTCGTCGTACGACTCGACCGTCTCGGCGCCGGTGGCCAGGTCGCGCACCGTGACGGTGCGCGCGGCGGGGTCGATCGCGGTCACCTCGGTGCGCACGCGCACGTCGAGCTCGAACCGGGCCGCGAGGGACTCTGGCGTCTGCAGCAACAGCGCCTCACGGTCCTCGATCACCCCGCCCGCGTAGTACGGCAGGCCGCAGTTGGCGAACGAGACGTGCGCTCCCCGCTCGAACACCACGATCTGCGCGTCCTCGTTCAGCCGGCGCAGCCTGGTCGCGGCGGACATTCCGCCGGCGACGCCACCCACGATGACGACCTTCACGTCGACTCCCTTCCTCGGATCCAGAGGCAATCATACCCCCTGGGGTATCTGAACCAGAGTGCGGCGGGCCCTGTTCCCCACAACGCACGGGGGTGGCGCGGGTCACGCCGGCGTCAGCGGAAGTCACGGGACCTTCCGGCCATCCGCAGGTCCATCCGCTGCAGCCGGTCCGCGACCACCGTCACCGCACCCTCCGCGTTCTGCACCCGACCACGCACCAGCAGTGCCGGCGCGGTGTGCGCGAGGGTGCGGTACCGCGCCCACAGCCCCACCGAGCAGACGACGTTGACCATCCCGGTCTCGTCCTCGAGGTTGATGAAGGTGACGCCCGCCGCGGTCGCGGGCCGCTGCCGGTGCGTGACCGCCCCGCCGACCAGCACCCGGTCCCCATCCGGCACCGAAAGCAGCCGCGACGCCGGGACCACCCCCAGCGCGTCGAGCTGCGGCCGCAGGAACTGGGTCGGGTACGAGTCCGGCGAGACCCCGGTCGCCCACACGTCGGCAGCCGCCAGTTCCACGTCGCTCATCCCGGGCAGCGTCGGCGCGGTCACCGAGGCCCCGGTACCCGGCAGCCGGTCGGGCCGCTCCCCCGCCGCGGCCCCGGCCGCCCACAGCGCCTGCCTGCGGGTCCCGGCGAAACCGGCGAGCGCGCCCGCCGTGGCCAGCGACTCCGCCTGCGCGGTGGTCAGTTCCACCCGGCCGGTCAGGTCGAGCAGCGAGGCGAACGGGCCGCCCTCCACTCGGGCGGCGACGATCTTCTCCGCCAGCGCGGACCCGATGTGCCGCACCTCACCGAGCCCCAGCCGGACCTCGGTGCCGCCTTGCTCCAGGCCCGCGTAGGCGAGGCTGAAGTTCACGTCCGGGCCGTGCACCACCACACCGTGCCTACGGGCGTCGGCGACCAGCGACTGCGGCGAGTAGAAGCCCATCGGCTGCGCGCGCAGCAGACCGGCGCAGAACGCGGCGGGGTGGTGCAGCTTGAACCACGCAGAGTAGAACACCAACGAGGCGAACGACTGCGAATGACTTTCGGGGAAACCGAAATTCGCGAAGGCGTACAGCTTCTCGTAGATCCGGTCGGCGACCTCGCCGGTGATGCCGTGCAACTCCCGCATGCCCTCGTACAGCCGACCCTTGAGCCGCTCCATCTTCTGCGGGGACCGTTTCGAGCCCATTGCCCGCCGCAACCGATCCGCCTCCGCGGCGGTGAACCCGGCGACGTCGACGGCCATCTGCATCAACTGTTCCTGGAACAGCGGCACCCCGAGGGTCCGTTCGAGCGAGTGCTCCAGGCTGGGGTGGTCGTAGGTGACGGGTTCGCGGCCGTTGCGCCGCCGGATGTAGGGATGCACCGAGCCGCCCTGAATCGGACCGGGCCGGATCAGCGCCACCTCCACCACCAGGTCGTAGAACGTGCGCGGCTTCAGACGCGGCAGCGTCGCCATCTGGGCCCGCGACTCCACCTGGAACACACCCACCGAGTCGGCGCGGCACAGCATCTCGTAGACCGCCGCCTCGGACAGGTCCAGATGCGCCAGGTCCACCTCGACGCCCTTGTGCTCGGCAACCAGGTCGATCATGTAGTGCAGTGCGGAGAGCATGCCGAGGCCGAGCAGGTCGAACTTGACCAGCCCGACCGCCGCGCAGTCGTCCTTGTCCCACTGCAGGACACTGCGGTTCTCCATCCTCGCCCACTCGACCGGGCACACGTCCGCGATCGGCCGATCGCAGATCACCATGCCTCCCGAGTGGATACCCAGATGCCTCGGGAAACCCTCGATCTCACCGGCCAGGTCGAGAACGGCCCGCGGGATGTCGGTTCCCGTCTCGTCCTTCACACCGGACCACCGGCTGACCTGTTTGCTCCACGCGTCCTGCTGGCCCTGCGAGTAACCGAGGGCGCGGGCCATGTCCCGCACCGCCATCTTGCCGCGATAGGTGATGACGTTCGCGACCTGCGCGGCGTACTCGCGTCCGTACCGGTTGTAGACGTACTGGATGGCCTCCTCGCGCCGGTCCGACTCGATGTCGACGTCGATGTCCGGCGGACCGTCCCGCTCCGGGGACAGGAACCGCTCGAAGAGCAGTTTGTTGCCGACCGGGTCCACGTTGGTGATGCCGATGGCGTAGCAGACTGCCGAGTTGGCCGCCGAGCCGCGACCCTGACAGAGGATGTCGCTGCGCTTGCAGAACGAGACGATGTCGTGCACCACCAGGAAGTATCCCGGGAACCCCAGTTGCGCAACGATTCCCAGCTCGTGCTCGATCTGTCGGTAGGCGTCGGGCCGCTCGCCGGGGGTGCCGTAGCGGCGGCGGGCGCCTGCCATGGTCAGTTCCCGCAGCCACGTGTCCTCGGTGTGCCCGTCGGGCACGTCGAACGGCGGCAGCTTCGGCGCGATGAGCGCGAGGTCGAACGCGCACTCCCGGCCGAGTTCGGCCGCCGTCGGCACCGCCGACGGGTGGTCGGCGAACAGCCGGGTCATCTCGGCACCGGAGCGCAGGTGGGCACCCCCGGTGGGGGCGAGCCAGCCGGCGGCCTCGTCGAGGGACCGGCGGGCGCGGACCGCGGCCATCGCCATCGCCAGACGGCTCCGGTCGGGTGCGGCGAAGTGGGCAGCGGTGGTCGCGACGACCGGCAGACCGCAGCGGTGAGCGAGTTCGGCCAGCGCGGCGTTGCGTTCGTCGTCCTCGACGACCCCCTGCGCGGTGAGCTCGACCGCAACCCGGTCGGCGCCGAATCTCTCGACCAGTGAGCGTAATTCGACCTCGGCGGCGGACAATCCGCCGGCCTCGAGCGCTGCACGCACGTGACCCTTGCGACATCCGGTGAGAATCTGCCAGTGCCCACCGGCGGCCTCGGTCAGGGTGTCGAGGTCGTAGCGCGGATTGCCCTTCTGCCCGCCCGCCAGGTGCGCGGCGGCGATCTGCCGGGACAGCCGCCGGTAGCCCTCCTGCCCGCGGGCCAGCACCAGCAGGTGGGTGCCGTCCGGGTCCGGGATCCCGGTGCGCGGTGGCGCGGCCACGGCACCCGTTGCCGGAAGCGACAACTCGGCACCGAAGACGGTCCGCACGCGCAGCTCCTTCGCGGCTTCCGCGAACCGGACCACCCCGTAGAGCCCGTCGTGGTCGGTCAGGGCGATCGCCTCGAGCCCGAGGCGAACCGCCTCCTCCACCAGTTCCTCCGGCTGCCCGGCGCCGTCGAGGAAGCTGAACGCGGAGTGCGCGTGCAGTTCCGCGTAGGGCACGACCGGGCCGACCTCCGAAACGATGCGATCGGCCTGGTAGACACCGCGTTTGCGGGACCATGCCGGGCTGTCGCTGCCGTCACCGGGATACATGGCCTCCGGCGGGTTGCGGCCCGAGCGCCCCGAGAGCACCCGTTCCATCTCCGACCATGTCGGCGGCCCGTTGTTCCACCCCACCACGCACTCCTCCCGCTTCGACCATGCCGACAGAGCACCGACGGCAGGCCCGAAGCGGGGAAGACGCTTCGAACATGTGTTCTATACTGCACGCAGGCAGATGCGTGCGTCAACCGGCCACCCGTTCGCCATTCGCACCGGAATTCGGAAATTGCAATACCGGCCAATTCGGACAATTACTGTGATTCCAATTCCAACTGTCCGGTAAGTAGGTCAAATATCTACCCACCGGTAGTTTCCCGAAGGAATTGTTCCGTTCAATCCCATATCGAAACCCGACTCCCGATTCACGACCTCACCCGAAGGCACACCCACCGAAAGTTCCTGTACTACCTGGACATTCGTACAGGTAGTACAGGAACCCCCGGCGTGTACGCCGACCCATTCGGCTATATGCTCCGGCTCGATCGGTGTGAATTTCATTAATTCACGGACGCCGGGTAACAATTTCCATTGACCCGGACTCGGTCCACGATCAAAAGACCAACAGTGCAGTCTCAGAGAAATTTCCTGGGATTCGAGTGAACCTCGAATCCGCGTACAAGGGGGATGCGATGACCACCACACCCACCGGCCCGGTGACGCACACCGTCACCATGGCGAACCTTCCCGGCCTCGCGGGCGCCCGACTCGGGGCGTCGTCTCCGATCCTGGTCACCCAGGACCGAATCAACCAGTTCGCCGCCGCCACCGGCGACCACCAGTGGATCCACGTCGATCCCGAGAGGGCCGCCGTCGGACCGTACGGAACGACGATCGCCCACGGCTACCTCACCCTCTCGCTCGCGGTCGAACTCTTCTTCGACCTGCTCGAGGTCACCGACTCCGGCCAAGTGATCAACTACGGGCTCGACAAGGTCCGTTTCCCCGCGCCGGTACCGGTCGGCTCCTGGGTCAGCGCGGTCGCCGACATCACGTCGGTGGCGCCGTGCGCAGACGGCCACCAGCTGACCACGACCCTGACCTTCACCGCCACCGGCGTGGATCGACCGGTGTGCGTCGCCCAGATGGTCCTGCGCTACCTGAATGGAGGCGGCCATGTTTGAGTCTGCAAAACGCCAGTTCACCGCCCATGTCGACCCCGTCGGCTGGCTCTCGTCGACCGCGTCGGTCGCCCGCTGCGCCGTGCGCAACCCGGGTGCAGTCACCGCCGCCACCGGACGGTTCGCGCTGGACCTGGCGCAGATCCCGTCCGAGGCCGCGTGCGTCGCGATCGGAACCCGGCACGCCTCCCCGCTGCCCGACGACGCCCGCTTCCGCAATCCGGCGTGGCGGGACAACCCGGCGTACTACTCCGTGCTGCGGTCGTACCTCGCCACCCGCTCGTACGCCGACAGCCTGGTCGACGCGGGCGCGGACGACGAGTTCACCACGGCCAAGGCACGCCAGTTCGTGCAATTGCTATTCGACGCCGCCGCCCCCACCAACAATCCGATCACCAACCCCGAGGTGCTCACCCGGGCGATCACCACCGGCGGCAAGAGCCTGGCCCGCGGTGCGTCGTACCTGGTGGAGGACGTCGTCACGCGCGGCGGCCGGCCGAAGCGCGTGCCCGACGGCGCCTTCACCGTCGGGGAGAACATGGCCGCCACCCCCGGCAAGGTGGTGTACCGCAACGACCTGATCGAGCTGATCCAGTACTCGCCGCAGACCGAGCAGGTGTACGCGACGCCGCTGTTGGCGTGCCCGCCGTGGATCAACAAGTACTACATCATGGACATCGGGCCGGACCGGAGCTTCGTCGAGTGGGCGATCCGGCACCACCGCACGGTGTTCCTCATCTCCTACCGCAACCCCGACGAGTCGATGAGCGGGATAACGTTCGACGACTACCTCACGCACGGGGCAGCAGCGGCGATGGACGCGATCGGCGAGATCACCGGCGCGCCGAAGGTCGACGTCGTCGGACTGTGTCTCGGCGGCGCGATGGCGTCGATCGCGGCGGCATACCTCGCCGGCGCGGGCGACCGGCGACTGGGCACGCTCACACTGGCGAACACCCTGCTCGACTACGCCGAGCCCGGCCAGTTGGGCCTGCTCTCCGACGAACGGTCCCGCGAGGCCCTCGACACGCTGATGGCCGCCGACGGCTACCTCGACGGCGCGAACATGTCGTTGACCTTCGACCTGCTGCGTGCCGACGACTTGATCTTCCGGTACTGGATCAGCCGCTGGATGCTCGGTGAGGAGCCGCCGGCGTTCGACCTGCTGGCGTGGAACGAGGACTCGACCCGGATGCCGGCGACGATGCACAGCACGTACCTACGCACCCTCTACGGCGAGAACCGTTTGGCGGAGGGCACGTTCGAGATCGCGGGGCGCACGATCTCCCTGGGCGACATGGCAGACGACGTGTACGTTGTCGGGGCGATCGACGACCACATCGTGCCGTGGACCTCGTCGTACGCGGGCGCGCGGCTCTTCGGCGGCCGGGTCCGCTATGTGCTGTCCAACGGCGGGCACATCGCCGGGATCGTCAATCCGCCGGGGAAGCGGTGCTGGATCGAATCGGTCGGCGGACCGGAGTCGAATTCTGCGGCGCTTCCTGAGGATTCGACATCGTGGCGGGGGTCCGCAGAGCGGACCCCGGTGTCGTGGTGGGAGGACTGGGCGGACTGGGCCGGCGCTCGGGCCGGCGAGTTGCAGGCGCCGCCGCCGATGGGCAGCGACGCCCATCCGACACTCGGCGACGCCCCGGGAACCTACGTTTTCGGCTAACCCCTCGACCGTTAGCATTCATCGTGCTAACTTGCTAACAAGCCGTCCGAGTACGTCAAGGAACACATCAGAGTCGGGGCGCACCGCATCCCGGAGACACCGAGGAGACATCCACATGGCCACACAGACCGCCACGAGCACGAACGCGAACACCGCCGGCACCGGCGCCAAGAACGTCGTCACCGACGGCGTCGAGTCGCTCACCAGGTCCTTCGACGAGAATCTCGAGCGGGTGCAGGGACTCAACGAGAAGTTCGTCGACGCCGCGAAACTGAGCGGCAATCTCACGATCGACGCCTACGAGAAGGCCGTGGCCTCCGTGCTCGACTTCAACACGTCGATCGCGGGCGCCACCAGGCTGGACTGGGTCAGCGCGGTCGTGGACGCGCAGAACTCACTGGTCAAGGGCATCAGCACGGCCGCTACCACCGCGGCCCGCGAGATCCTCAAATAGCCGGGCAGCGTCACCACGTCGACCCCAGGCCGGTTCACCCGAACCACCTGGGGCCGACGCGCATCACCATCCCCGAAAACGCGATGCGAGATCGAACGGCAACCGCCAATCACCTTGTACTGCAATGAAAAACCGGCATCCGGTTGCAGATCAGGCGTCGTCACCGGACCGATCACCGACGGTGGGCCCGGTCCGGTCGCTCGCCGATCCCCCGCGACGTCGCTTCGCGACGGTCACCTCCCGGAACGTGCCGTACATCTCCTCGAGTGCCGACCGCTGTGCCTTCGTCAGATCGGGATCCCGACGGATCGCGGCGATCACCTCGGACGCGGCGGCGGGGTCGTCACGGCGCGCCTGCGCGGTCAGCATGTCCGCCGACATGTGCAGGTGCTCGGCGATCGCGTCGAGCACCTGTTCGCTGGGCTCGCGCAGGTTGCGTTCGATCTGGGACAGATAGGGATTCGAGATCCCGACCATCTCCGCGAACTTGCGCATCGGGACGGCCGCCAGCTCCCGTTGCTGCCGGATCAGCTCGCCGAGGGTCGGGAGCCGACTGTCGTCCACCATGCCCATCACCCTACTGAATCGCCGCAGGCCCGCTCGCCCTGCGATCAGGACCGCCGAACCGACCACCCGGCCCGGATCACCCCTTCCGGGTGAACCACCGGCCTCCATGCCGCGAGCACACTGTCGGACAGCCGTCGCGTGACAGAGGGGGCCGACGAAATGACCGACGAGACCCGGACCGTCACCCCGGACACGGCGCCGAGCCGGCGCTGGGTCTCCCTCGCTGCCATCTGCACCGCCGCCGGGCTGGTGTGGCTGGCCTTCGCCGACCTCGGGGTGGCGATCCCCACGATCGCGGACGACTTCGGCGCGGACCTGTCCGCGCTGTCGTGGGCCAACAACGCGTTCAGCCTCGTGACGGGCGCCCTGGTGATCGCCGCCGGCAAGTTCGGGGACGTCTTCGGCAGGCGTCGCATGCTGCAGCTCGGCATCCTGCTGTTCGCCGGGTTCTCCGTCGTCGCGGCGCTCGCCCCCGACGTCGGCACGCTCATCGTCGGCCGCGGACTGATGGGCATCGGCGCGGCGCTGATCCTGCCCGCGACGCTGGCCCTGATCCCACCCCAGTTCTCCGGGGCGGCGCAGCTGACCGCGTTCGGGGTGTGGCAGGCCGTGGCGTGGGGCGGGCAGGCCGTCGCGCCCGCGATCGGCGGGGTCATCACCGACACGGTGGGCTGGGCGTGGCTGTTCTGGATCAACGTGCCGCTCGGACTGGCCCCTTCGACGGCGCACTGACCGCGAACCTGACGATGAACCTCGCCTACGCCGGCCTCAGCTACCTACTGGTGTTGTGGCTGCAGAGCGCCCGCGGCTACAGCGCGGTGCAGGCCGGGCTGCTGATGCTGCCGGCGGTGATCGGCATCTTCGCGTTCATCCCGCTCGGCAGCAGGCTCGAGGCGACGCGCGGCGCACGATTCCCGGTCCTGGTCGGACTGGTGGTGATGGCCACCGGTTTCGCGATCTTCGCGCCGCTGCACTCGGATTCGAGCATGTGGCTGGTCACGGCCGCGCTGATCGTCATCGGGCTCGGCCTCGGCCTTCTTTCGACCCCGATCTCGAACACCGCGGTCGGTGACGTCCCTGCGACACTGGCAGGAACCGCGGCCGGGGTGTTCAAGATGTCGAGCATGGTCGGCGGGGCGCTCGGCGTCGCGGTGCTCACCGCGTTCGCCCGCGGCTTCACCGTCGCCGGCAGCCGGGAGGCGATCGACGCGGCGGGCCTGACGCCTGACGACGTCGACCAGGCCCACCGCGCTCTGGTCGACTCGTCGTCCTTCGCGGACGCCCTCGCCTCCCTCCCCGCCGACCTCGCCGGGCACGTCACCGCCGCGGCCGTGGACGCCTTCTCCACCGGTGTGGGTCGGACGATGATCGTCACCGCAGTACTAACCCTCGCGATCACCGGCATGGTCGGGTTCCTCTGGCCCCGCCGCCCCGGCACCGACGGCGGGCCGGATTCGCCCTGACCCAGCACCCTCACCGTGGCGGTGGCAGGTTCGCTCGGCCCTCCCGCGCATCTGACACTCGAACAGGATCTGTCCAGTTTGCTCTTGTCGATCCGGTTACCGATCGGTAATCTCCCTGCGCGACGTGACAGCCATCACGTCCACACAGGGGAGGTTGAACAGGTGCAGATGACGAGGACGCGGACCGTCGCACGAGCGGTGGCGGCCGTATCGGTGACCATGGCCGTCTCAGCAGGAATCGCTCCCGCTGCGCAGGCGACGACCGACCCCTTCTACACCTACACCGACGGCACCCCCCTGGCCGCGATCGAACCCGGCACGGTCCTTGCGACCCGATCGATGCCCTACCACGTCGCGAGCCTGCCCACCCCGGTCACCGCGGTCCAACTCGTGTACCGCACGACCGACGCCCAGGGCCGACCGACCACCAACGTCACCTCGGTGCTGAAGCCGCCCGCCGGCGTCGACCCAACCAAGGCCGTTGCCTACCAATCGTTCTACGACTCGATGAACCCGGCCGACAGTCCGTCGCGCGCGATCGCGGGGGACTTCTCCTTCGGCGGCGCGGTCAACGCCTCGGAGGCCCAGTTCCTCGCCGTACTCCTCGCCCAGGGGTACACGGTCATCGTCGCCGACACCGAAGGCCAGAACGCGGATTTCGCCGCCGGACCCGAATACGGCATGAACACCCTCGACTCCATCCGCGCGGCCACCCGCTCAACCGAGACGGGCCTCGACGCCGGCACCCGCGTCGGACTGTTCGGCTACTCCGGTGGGGCCATCGCCACCAACTGGGCCGCCGCACTGGCGCCCGACTACGCCCCCGACGTGAACGAGAACCTCGTCGGCGCGGCCGAAGCCGGGGTGCTCGTCAACCCCGCACGCAACCTGACCTACATCAGCGGCAGCACCGGCTGGTCCGGCGTGGCATTGATGGCGATCGCCGGTATCGCGCGCTCCTACGACATCGACTTCTCCGAATACCTCAACGACGAGGGCAAGCGGCTGTTCACCCGGATCCAGGACGCGTCGATCGCCAACGTCCTCTTCCAATACCCCGGACTGACGTGGCAGCAGCTGGTCAAGCCCGAGTACGCGGACCCGGCGAGCGTCGAACCGTTCATGACCGCGGCGGCCAAGGTCAACCTCGGCCAGGCCCCCACCCCGACGGTTCCGATGTTCATCGGCCAGGGCGCCAACGGAGTCATCGAAGGCACCCCGGGCGACAAGCCGAACGTCGGCCCCGGCGACGGCGTCATGGTCGCGGGCGACGTGCGCGCCCTCGCCCGCCAGTACTGCGCCACCGGCAACACCGAGATCCGGTACGCCCAGTACGACGGACTGAGCCACGTGCCCACGATGGCCGCCTGGGCGCCGGAGGCATTCATCTGGCTGGGCGACCGCTTCGCCGGGCTGCCCGCTCCCACCGACTGCGGCGCGATCGCGCCGGGGAACGACCTCGAGACGCGACCCTGATCGGCCCGGCGCGCGCTGCCGACGAAGCCGTTCACTCCTCCTGTTCCCGACGAGCGGGCAGGTGCCGGAAGGTCACGATCGGCAGCAGTACGGCCAGCCCGAGCACGAAGAGGCTCGCGCGCAGGGCGACCAGTCTGGATTCGACGTTGATCCCCACCGCCCGGTCGAGCTGCGCCGTGGTCAGCTCCAGTCCGGCGAGACGGCCGCGGAGGTCGTCGTTCTCGACGAAGCTGACCGAACTGGTGGTCACCTCGATCCTGCTGTCGGACCGCAGATCCGGGTCGTCGGCGACCCGGTTCGAGGCGGACTGGGCGAGCACGGCCATCAGTACGGCTCCCGCGACGGCGGTGCCGGTGCAGAGCCCGAGGAAGTTCGCCATACCCCGTGCGCTGCCGATCTCGCCGGAGAGCGACGGCGGGCTGGTCTCCATGAGAAGGGCACTGCCCGCACTCAACCCGACTCCGATACCGAGACCCAGGCACACCTCGCTGGGCCAGGTCCACCCGCCCGACCACTGGTTCGAGATGGTCAGTGCCAGCAGGATCACCGACGCGGCCGCGAGCACGTGGGCACCGGTCAACAGCCGGCGGCACGCGACCAGCCTCATCAAAACCGGTGTGGCAGCGGCAGAGACGAGCGCGGCCAGGGAGATCGGCACCAGCATCAGAGCCGATCCCATCGGGCTCTTCCCCAGCACCATCTGGGTGTACAACGGCAGCAGGTAGCTCACGCCGGCCATCAACAGGTTCACCGCCACCAGACCACTCAGGCAGGCGCGGTTGAGCCCCGACCCCCAGACCTGGGGATCGAGCAGGGCCGTCCGGCCGTCGTCGAGCAGGGAGTGCTGGCGGGCCGCGAACACGTGCAGGACAAGGACCCCGAGCAACAGCAACGCCAGTACGGGTGACAGGCCGAGCACGCTCACCGGCGCGGACTCGGCGGCGAGGAGAAGGCCCCACGACCCGATCTGGTTGATCGCGGCGACCAGCAGGAGCACACCGACGGCGGACAGCGCGATGCTCGTCTTGTCGATGGTGCCCGCGAACGGCGTTCGGGGAAGGACGACGCGGAGCGCGATGACGATCGTTCCCGCGATGACGACGAGCAGGAGCAGGAAGGGCGCCCGCCAGCCCCAGGTCTGCACGAGGAATCCACCGGCCAGAAGCGCGAGCGCGGCACCGATACCGGTGGTGCCCGCCAGGATCGACACCGCAACGGTGCGCTGAGTGCCCGAGTAGGCCTGACCGAGAATCGCCAGCGCGTTGGGCACCAGCAGAGCACCGCCGAGGCCGGCGACCGCTTCGCCGGCGATCAGCACCGAGACAGCCGGTGCCAGAAAGCAGGTCAGCATGCCGGCCGCGTAGACGGTCAAGCCGAGCAGCTGGGTGTTCCTGGCACCCAGGACTCCGCTGATCTTGCCGCCCGTGACCGTGAAGGCGGCCACGAACACCCCGTACGCGACGATCGCCAACTGCACGTTCGAGATCGTGGTGTCCAGGCCCTCGACAACCCCGCTGATCGCCATCGGCAGCACCGATGCGTTGAAGACCGAGACGAGACCGGTGAAACACACCAGCGCCAGTGGCAACCAGCTCGCTCGGAGGAGAGCTTCGCCCGTGTTCTCAGGTGCTTCCCCGACGAGGGGCTGCTGGTCGGCGGTATCCATGTGTGCACCCCTCGGAGATCATGCAGCCAATGTGAGTGTTCATCCGCTGTCCCGGATCAGGACGGCAGGGTCAGGAACTGCATCGGCGCGGTTTCCTCGAAGCGGCCGGTGACGTTTCCGGCGAGACCGCCCTCGAGCGACGTATCCCCCATCAGGTCGAGCCTGCCCGCAGGCGCACCCTCACCGAAGTCCAGCTTGTCGAGGTCCACCCACACGATGTTGGGCCGGGTGGTCGAGTCGAAGACGTACCGCTTGTTGGTCAGGTCTGCGACGGTCTGCCAAATCGTCTGCGACGCATACGGCTTGTCGGGATCGGGGATCCGGAAGGGCTGCGCGGCGTTGCGGATGACGCTGAACATTCCCGCGACCGCCTCGACCTCGGTCTTGGGTTCGGGCAACCGGCCCACGTAGTAGGCGGCGCGCGCGAAGCGGTCGGCTGCGAGCGTGGTCCCGGGCAGGGGCTTGTCGCCACCGAAGCCGTCGACCTCCTTGAGCAGCTCGAGCTGCTTGTCGTAGGTGGGGGAATTGGTCATCACGCGATACTCGCGGTCGTGCCAGACGGTGGCCTTGCCGTCGATGTACTCGATGATCGCCGAGTCGCCGGTCGCGTCGTCGAGTGCGAGATGCACCGCGGGCACCTCGCCGGTCGCCGGATCTCCGAGCGGTACGACCTGCACCTGGGACTCGATGATCCACGCCGCGGCGTCCGCGACCGTGGAGAAATTGTCCAGGAAGTACTGCAGCCAGACCGCCATGCTCAGGCCCGGTCGCGACGCGTCATGGGTGCCGTACTCGGATTCCGCGAGCCAGAGGATGTGGCCCGCCAGTCCCGCCTCGTTCATGCCGTCCACGGTCATCATGTCGAACGCACCGGCGACGACACTGCCGTGCTTCGCGGTCCAGGCGAGCGAACCGCCGACGCCGTCGTTGCGCTCGATTCCCCGGGGGAGCGACCACAGATTCGTCCCGGTGTCTCGGTGATAATCCATGTTGCGCCCGACGAGCACGGCTCCTGCGGCGTCCGGCCAGATCACCCTCGTACACATAACTCCACCTTCCGTAACCGTCGAAAGAACCGGCATTCTTCGTCGAGATTCGAAACTGGGTTTGCCGAACGATAACAGGGACATCGGCGTCACGCGCCGCTTCACTGCACTCCCCGGGCGCGTCGCCACCGCCCCACCACACGGTCAATGCCGTTACGACACGCGAGGATTGACCTCGAGATCGCGGAGTCGCCGTCCCCGGTCCACTGCCCGGGGAGGCGCGGGGGGGCTCGGGCAGGGCGGCGCCGAGAGATTGCGGAAGGGGGCGACACCGTGGCAAACGGGCCTGGCCGCACGCACGCTCGCTCGACCACCGTCAGCCGGCGATGAGCACGGCCGCCCCCACGACTCGACCCTCCCTCAGATCGGTGAGCGCGCGATCCGCCTCGTCGAGGGTGTAGGCGTTGGCGGTGACGAGAAGCCGGTGGCGACCGGCGAATTCGAGGAACTCGCGGGCGTCGGCCCGGGTGTTCGCGGTGACCGACCGCAGCGTCCGCTCCTGGAACAGGTGCTGCTGGTAGTTCAGCCGCGGCACGTCGGTCAGGTGGATGCCTGCGACTGCAAGGGTGCCGCCGCGGTCCAGCGCGGCCAGCGCGGGCGGGACCAGGGTACCGACCGGAGCGAACAGAATCGCCGAATCCAGCGGCACCGGTGGCGGATCCGACGGGCCCTGCACCGACGCCACGCCGAGTTCGAGAGCCAGTCGCTGGGCGCGCTCCCCCCGTGTCATCACGTGCACCTCGGCGCCGCGGGCCAGGGCGACCTGGGCGGCCAGGTGCGCGCTGCCGCCGAATCCGTAGATCCCCAACCGTCCCCCGTCCGGGACCGCCGCACACTTCAGGGCGCGGTAGCCGATGATCCCGGCGCACAACAGTGGCGCCAGCTCCTCGTCCAGGTAGCCGTCCGGCAGCCGGTGTGCGAAGGCCGCGGGCACCACCGCGTACTGCGCGTAGCCACCGTCGACGTCCCAGCCGGTGTATCGCGAATCGGGACACAGGTTCTCGTCGCCGCGCAGACAGTAACGGCACACTCCGCAGGTGCCGCGCAGCCAGCCGATGCCGACCCGGTCCCCCAACCCGAACCCCTCCCCGGCCCGGTCGCCCCAGCCGACGACCTCCCCGACCACCTCGTGCCCGGGTACGACGGACGCCCGGTGCACCGGAAGATCGCCCTCGGTCACGTGCAGGTCGGTGCGGCACACGCCGCACACCAGGACCCGGACGAGCAATTCGTCCGGCGCGGGCTCGGGAACCGGCATCGTCAGCTGGGCGAGCGGCCTGCTGCGCATCGGTCCGGGCTCGCGCACCCGCCAACCGGTCATCGTGCCGGGGAGGTTCACCCGTCCACTGTCCCCCGATCGTCGGCCGTGCGCCACTCGTGAACAACGCCTCAGGATCGCCTCAGGATCCCGTCGGTAGAGTCATGGCGCTCGTGCCCCCTGACCCGACCACACGACCTGACGAGGATGCCAATTCATTAACGCCTCTCCTGCCTGAAGGCAGAAGATTTCCGACTCAGACCGCAACCACACCACCACCCGGGGGGAGGTAATCCGCTTGACTCACGTCGTCGACACCGGTGTGGCCACGCTCCGCCACAGCCAGAACCACCCTGGCAGCGTTCCGATCCCGACACGCGGTGTGCCCGCACGCACAGCACCGGAAAGTCCGTTCATCGAGTTCGAGGCGTTGCTTGGCTCTCGCGAAACACTTCGAACACGTCATGCTCGTGTACGCGGGCCGCACCAACACCACCTTCCGGCCGGCCCGCCTGCCCTGCTCGATCAACTCCCGTTTCACCGTGGCGACCGCGGCATCCGCGGCCTTCCGTGCCATCGTGGATTTCGCCAGAAACTTGGGTTTGAAGTCCTCCACCGCGATGAGGTGATGTTCGTCGACGACGGTTCTCGCCCAGATCCTGCCGTGGTGCCGGTTCTGCCGGACCGCCTTCTTCTGCACCTTCGCGGCGCGCGTACGGGCCTGCCGGTAGCCCTTCGACGGGGCGTGCCCTTTCCCGCGGCTGCGTCGCGCCATCCGGCGCTGCGCTTTCGCCAACTCCGCCGCGCACCGATGCCGGTGCCCGTGATGCGGCAGATCGAAACGCTCCTTGGTGGCCGTGGCGGTACGGGTCACACCCCAATCGATCCCGACACCACTGTCCGGATCGGCCACCGGGATCGGCTCGGCTCCGCGGGTCACCACGAACGAGGCATACCAATGCCCCAACGAATCGCGGGTGATACGCACGCTCGTCGGCTCCGACGGCAGTGCCCGCGACCACACCACAGGAATACTCACACCTTTGGGCAACACCAACCGGCCGTCACGGATCCGGAACCCGCGACGGGTGTACTCGAGCGACGGCAAGGATTTCTTCCGCACCTTGAAGCGGGGTCGGCCCCGCCCTTTGACCGTGAACGAGTCCTCCAACGCCTTCGCGTAGGTGCGCAGCATCTGCTGCTGGGCCACCTGGGAACCGTCCCGCAGCCACGACGAGCGTGCCCGGGCTTCGGTCAACTGCTTACTGAGTTTCGCAAACGTCGGCTGAACACCAGAACTGAACCGGTGGACGGCTTCGTTCCACAGGAAGCGGCAGCGATGCCACTCCTCGAGCAAGGCATGCTCGGCGGTGGCTCCCGGCCGCAACCGGTAGTTGTAGCGCACCACCTCGATCCCCATGCCCGGCACGCTAACCGACCCCACTGACACGTTTCCTCGACATCACCATCACACTTCTGGAAAGGAGGCCGGCGCTTCCTCTCCCTCGTGAATGAGGGAGTATCCGCGCCGAGTATCAGATGACGCGCTGGGCCGAATTCGTTGTCGCAAGGAAGTGGTGGGTACTGGCGCTGGCCGTTCTCATCGTCGTGGCCGCCGGTTTGTGGGGGCTCGGGGTGTTCGGGAAGATGAGCCAGGAAGGCTACTACGACCCGAACAGTGAGTCCGCGCAGGTCAGCATGCTGGTCAGCCGCGAACTCGGTCCACAGTCACCGGACATCGTGGCGATCTACTCGGTTCCCGAGGGCAGGACCGTCGGCGACATCGGCCCGGAGGTCCAGCAGACCCTGGCCGACTTCCGGCAGGACTGGCCCACCCGCTCGGTCACCTCGTACTGGTCCCTGGACCCGGCGTCCGCGAAACCGCTGCTCTCCGAGGACGGCACGAAGGCACTGGCGACCGTGTTCGTCGACTGGGACGCCGGCCCCACCGTCGCCGACCTCGAGGCGATGCAGTCATCGTTGAGCCCGCCGGGCATCGAGACGCAATTCGCAGGCGGCACCCTCGTCGGGCATTCGTTCAACCAGCACCTGCAGAACGACCTGGTGAAGGCGGAGGCGATCGCGTTGCCGATCACCCTGTTGCTGCTGGTGGTCGTATTCGGCACCGTCACCGCCGCCGCGATCCCGGTGTTCGTCGGCATGCTCACCGTGTTCAGCGCCCTCGGCACGCTGCGCCTGCTCACCGAACTCACCGAGGTCTCCTCGTTCGCCCTCAACGTGGCGTCGCTGCTCGGCCTCGGACTGGCGATCGACTACGGCCTGTTCATCGTCAGCCGGTTCCGCGAGGAACTCGCCGGCGGCAGTGAGCCCGCCGCGGCGGTGCAGCGCACGGTGCTCACCGCCGGGCGCACGGTGATGTTCTCCGGACTGCTGCTGGTGTGCGCGTTCGCCGGAATGCTGGTGTTCCCGCAGCCGGTGATCCGCTCCCTCGGATTCGGCGCGATCGCCGCGGTGACGAGCGCGGCACTGCTGTCACTGACGGCCGTCCCGGCGCTGCTCGCGATCCTGGGTCACCGGGTCAACTCCCTCGCCTGGCGTCGCGGCGCCGTCGAACGCGGAGAGGAGCGCGCCGCCCGGTTCTGGAGCCGGGTCGTGACCACGGTGATGCGCCGACCGGTCGTCTTCTCCGTCACGATCATCGCCGGCCTGCTCGTGCTGGCCTCGCCGCTGCTGCGCGTCGCCCTCGGCGAGGTCACCTACACCGTGCTGCCGAAGGACGACCCGTCCCGGATCGCCGCCGAGACCCTCGCCACCGAATTCGACTCCGCGGGTACCGGGGCGAGCGTCCTGCTGCGCGGCCAGGACGGCAACCCGCCGACCACCCCGCAGCTGACCGAGTTCACCCGCTACGTCCGCGATCTCGACGGCGTCGCGCAGGTGAAACTGGCCGCGTCGCCGGGCGATGTGTCGATCCTGACCGCCACGTTCACCAACGACGTCCCGCCGGCCGACACCGTGAAGGCACTGCGCGCGATCGACCCGCCCGCGGGAACCGAGGTGATGGTCGGTGGCGGCGCAGCCCTCACCGAGGACACCAACTCGTCGATCGTCAGCCACCTTCCGCTGATGCTCACCATCATGGTGGTCTCGACGCTGGTGCTGCTGTTCCTCGCGTTCGGATCGGTCGTGTTGCCGGTCAAGGCGGTCGCGATGGCCGGACTGAGCCTGGCCGCAACGTTCGGCCTGCTCACCTGGATCTTCCAGCTCGGCCATGGTGCAGACCTGCTCGGCGTCACCCCGAACCCGCTCGAACCGACGTTCGTGGTGTTGATCCTCGCGGTCGTGTTCGGACTGTCCACCGACTACGAGGTGTTCCTGATGTCGCGGATGGTCGAGGCCCGTGAGAACGGCGCGAGCACGGAGGAGGCCGTCCGCATCGGTACCGCCCGGACCGGCCGGATCGTGACCGCGGCCGCGGCGCTGCTGATCATCGTCACCGGCGCCTTCATGACGTCGGGCCTGTCGATCATGCGCTTCCTCGGGGTCGGCATGATCATCGCGTTGATCGTCGACGCCACGGTGGTGCGGATGCTGCTGGTGCCGTCACTGGTCAAGCTGATGGGCGAGGCGAACTGGTGGGCCCCGGCGTGGATGCGCAAGATCCACCAGAAGGTCGGCATCGGCCACTGAATCGCCAGGGCGCCTGCGGCGCTCGCGCAGCGGAGCTGGCCTCTGCTCACCGCGCCGTGCGGGTCACCTCGCCGGCGACGAGTGCGCGCACCGGCTTCGCCTCGGCGCCGCAGCTGGCCGGACGCGGCGGCAGGTCGGCACCGGTGACCGACACGCTCCAGGACCGGCCGTCCCGGTGCCGGACCACCGGGCACTCCGGCGGCCCCGTCACGACCAGATCGGATGTCCCCGCCGAAACCTGGTCGCGGACCGCGATTTCCGCGACCTGCTCGGCGGGCGACCAGCAGCTGCGGCCGCGCAGGCCGGTCCGGTACACCTCGCCGCGGCCGGCGGCTTCGACCGCCGCCACGGACTCCTCCGGGGAGAGCCGCCCGTAGGTGTACCCGGTGGGCAGCAGGATCAGCGACGGCGCGAAACGGTGCCCGCCGGTGTGCGAGCACTCCCACACCGCGTCCCCGAACTCGGCGGCCAGCTCCGCGGCGACGGGCCTGCCGAGCACCGCGCAGCACTGGTCGCGTTTGCCGTGCGCACACACCAACGCCACCGGGTCGGCGACCTCGGTGCCGAGCCCGGGCGCCGCGGGTGTCACGGTCAGGTCCAGATCGAGCAGGTCTTCGGGCTCGGCGACCTCGAAGCGTTCGCACCAGGTGCCGTCCGGGGCGGACCGCGCGAACAACACCGTGCGGCGCGAACCGACGACGGTGCGGCCGGGCCGCCGGATCAGCATCAGCCGCACCCCGGACGCCTCGGTGTGCGCCTGCAGGCGCGGTGACAGGTCGAAGCCGAGAGCCTGACCGGAGAACACGTCCCGCCCCCACGGCCCCGGATGTTCGAGGCACAGCCAGGCGGTCACCTGCGCGGCGGTACCCGGCAGCGGCTCGTCGAGCGCGGACAGCGCCGAACAGGTCCGCTGCTCCGGCACGGTCGGGTAGATGTCGTCGGTCGTCGTCGCCTGGCTCACCCGGCCCATTCTGCCCCCGGCCCCGGCTCCCCCGCGCGACCCGGCTCAGTGGCGACGGCCGGTCGCCATCCGCGCCCGGACTCGCACGAATCCCTGCGCCAGGTAGGCGAGCGTGCCGATGCTCAGCACCCACTTGGTGGTGCTGACGGCCGTGATCGCCCGGACCCGGGCGTCGGTGACGGCCTCGCGGTGGTCGAGCAGGTGCAGGTCGACGACGTTCTCGACGTAGTCGCACGCCGCCGCGACCACCGGCGCCACCCGCAGGGCGGTCCGGGTGCCCGGCGACAGGTCGGTGAGCTGCGCCAGCCGGGCACCGCCGGTGTACAGCGCGGACGCGTAGATCACCGGATGCACCATGTCGGGTGCGAAATGACTGCGGAACCGTGCGGTTTCGGTCTCGTCCATGCTGTCGAGGACAGCGCGGTACCGGTGCGCGGACAGCGCGGTCTGGGTGGCGAGCAGCTTCGACCCCGCCGGTCCGAGCAGCCGGATGATGTTCGCCTGGGAGAGCACGTACGCGGCTGCCCAGCCGATGAGTTTGCCGTCGAGCGCGGTGAGTGTCACCCGGCGATCCTAAGCTCGGTGATCGTGACCGACAGGGCGAACCAACCGCGCGGAGTGCCGGAGGCGATCGTGCGACCGGACGAGGCCGCGCAGACCATCACCGTGGCACGACGCTTTCCCCGAGAGTCGTTGCGTCCGTTCGTCGAGTACCTGTGGATCGTGCACTGGACGGAGCCGGGCAGCCGCGACCAGCAGGTGCTCCCACAGCCGAAGATCCACCTCGCCGCCGAGCAGGGCCGCCTGCTGGTGCACGGGGTGAACCGGGCACCGTTCCACCGGACGCTGACCGGCACCGGGCACGTGATCGGGGTGGCGTTCCGGGCGGGCGGATTCCACCCGTTCCTGCGATCGAGTGTCGGCGCGCTGGAGGGCACGGTGCAGCCGGCCGGGCCGCTGGTGGGCCGCGACGACGCGCCCGTCGCCGCCGCCGCACTGGGCACCACCGACGACGACGAGATGACCGCACTCGTCGAGGACTACCTGGAACGTTGTGCTCCTCGACCCGATCCGACGGTCGACGAGGTGGACGGGCTGGTCACGCTGATCGAGACGGACCGCTCGCTGCATCGGGTCGATCAGCTGGCGACCCGCACCGGAACCGGCGTGCGAACCCTGCAGCGATTGTTCACGGAGTACGTCGGAATCGGACCGAAGTGGGTGATCCAGCGGCATCGACTCCTCGACGCGGCCGCGCAGGCGCACGGTGGAACGCCCGTGGTGTGGACCGAACTCGCCCACCAGTTGGGGTTCAGCGACCAGGCGCACCTCGTGCGCGCGTTCACCGCCGCGGTCGGCACCCCACCGGCGACCTACGTCCGTCAACTCGGCGGGCGACGGCGGGGCTAGGGCCTCAGCCGAGGAACCGGCCGACGGTGGCCGCGAACTCGCGGGGCCGGTCGCGGTGCACGCTGTGCCCGACGTCGATCGTCACCGTCCGGCTGTCCGGGATCGCGGCGAGCGCGGCGTCGAGCCGCGCCGGGTGCACCATGCCGCGGGGGCCTCCGGTGACCAGCAGGGTCCTCGCGGCAATCGACGGCAGAGCCTCCCACCAGTCTGGGTGCGGGGTGTGGAACTGGTCGAGCGCGGACGCGGTCATCGAGCGGTCGAACGCGAATGTCGCGCGGGGACTTCGGACCAGGCTGGTCACCGCGTGCCACAACTCCACCGGCGACGGCAGCCGCCGGGTCAGCGTCCCCATCTCCTCCCCCGCACGCAGCGGCAGCGGGGCCTCCTCGAGCACCAGCCGCCGCACCAGGTCCGGCCGGGACTGGGCGACCAGGGACACCGCGTGCCCCCCGAGCGAGTGGCCGACCAGGTCCACCCGGTCCAGCGCCAGGTGGTCGCACAGGGCCAGCAGGTCGGCACCGAACTCGTGGAACAGGTAGCTGGGGGTGTGCGTGCTGCGGCCGTGGCCGCGCAGGTCTGCGGTGATCACCCGGCGGCCGCGACCGATCAGGTTGCGGGCGAAGCGGTCCCAGGTGCGGCCGTCGCCGCCCATGCCGTGCACCAGCAGCACGGGAACCGGGTCCGGGCCGTGGGAGTCGCGGTAGTGGATCTCGACGCCTCCGAGGGTGGCCGTCGCCGTCGCCATCATCGAATCAGATCCATCCTTCGCACCGCTCATGTTTCTCGTGAAAGATTAGTCCCCCGTACAACGGCGGCGGGACGCAGGTCGAGGCGCCGCAGCAGTTGGGCGTTGAGCGCGACGACAACCGTGGACGCCGACATCAGCAGCGCCCCCACCTCCATCGGCAGGGTGATCCCCCACGGCGCGAGCACACCGGCGGCGAGCGGCACCGCAATCACGTTGTACCCGGCCGCCCAGGTGAGGTTCTGGATCATCTTGCGGTAGGTGGCGCGGGAGAGTTCGACGACCGAAAGGACAGACCGCGGATCGTCACTGGCGAGCACCACTCCGGCCGACGCGATCGCGACGTCGGTGCCCGCGCCGATCGCCAGGCCCACGTCGGCCTGTGCCAGCGCGGGCGCGTCGTTGACGCCGTCACCGACCATCGCCACCGTGCGGCCCGTCGCCTGCAGCGCCTTGACCTCGGCCCCCTTGTCCTGCGGCAGCACGCCCGCGAACACCTCGTCGATGCCCAGGTCCGCAGCCACCGAATCCGCCACCGCCTGCGCATCGCCGAATCACGTGCAGCACAGTCGCTCCCGCCGCCGTCGGCGCAACGCCGGGTGCGTCCAGCCCGTGCGCGGCGAGCATGCCGGGACCGCCGACACTCACCGTCGCCCCGTCGACAACGGCGGTGACCCCGACCCCGTTGCGCGCCTGGAAGTCCGACGCCGAGGGCACCGTCAGTCCGCGCGCTCCGGCTTCCGCGACGACGGCACGCCCCAGCGGGTGTTCGCTGTCGCGTTCGACCGCGGCGGCCGCGGCGACCACCTCTCCCGCGGTGCGCCCGGACGCGGGGACCACCTCGACGACCGCGGGCTCACCGCGGGTGAGGGTGCCGGTCTTGTCGAACAGCACGGCATCCACGGTCCGCATGGCCTCGAGTGCGCGGCGGTCGGTGATCAGCACGCCGGCCCGGGCTGCACGTTCGGTGGCGATCGACACCACCAATGGGATCGCGAGACCGAGCGCGTGCGGGCAGGCGATGACGAGCACGGTGATGGTGCGGGTGACCGCTGACTCGGGTTCGCCGAGCAGCAGCCAGGCCGCGGCGGTGAGCAACGCGGCGACCAGCGCGAACCAGAACAGCCACCCGGCGGCCCGGTCGGCGAGGACCTGGGCGCGGGAGGTCGAGTTCTGGGCCTCCGCGACCAGACGACGGATCCCGGCGAGCGCGGTGTCCTCCCCGATCGCCGTGACCTGCACGCGCAACGCCGAATCGGTGGTGACGGTCCCGGCGACGACCCGGTCGCCGACCGTTCGCCGGACGGCGACGGACTCGCCGGTGATCATCGATTCGTCGACGTCCGCAGCGCCGTCGACGACGGTCCCGTCCGCAGGCACCCTCCCGCCGGGCCGGACGATCACCAGGTCCCCCGCCTGCAGCGCCGTGAGTGGCACGGTTTCCGCGACACCGTCGGCATCGAGCCGCTCGGCCTCGTCCGGCAGCAGTGCCGCCAGCGAGTCCAGCGCGCTCGACGCCTGCCCGAGCGAGCGCATCTCGATCCAGTGGCCGAGCAACATGATCACGATGAGAAGCGCCAGTTCCCACCAGAAGTCGAGGTCGTGGGCGAGCAGCCCGAGGGTCGCACCCCAGGACGCGACGAACGCCACGGTGATCGCCAGCGCGATCAACAGCATCATGCCGGGTTGGCGGGCCTTGATCTCGCCGACGGCTCCGGCGAGGAACGGCCGTCCGCCCCACAGGTACATCACCGTGCCGAGCAGCGGCGAGATCCAGGTGACCGGCCCGTCGTGCGGCAGGGAGTAACCGACCAGGTCGGCGAACATCGCGTTGGCCAGGACGACGGGCACCGCCAGCACGAGCATGATCCAGAACAGCCGGCCGAACCGGGCGGCGTGGTCGCCGTGACCGGCGTGGTCACTGTGGTCGCCGTGGCCCGGGTGAGCGGGGCCGGGATGCCCGGAGTGGGCGTGCTCGGCGGCACCGTGGTCCAGGTGGTCGGTATGACTTCCGTGAGCGGAGTTCATGCCGCGAGAATATACCCCCGGCGGGTATGTCGCAACGGAGCCGCGAGCCCGGCCCGTCACTCGTAGGTTCCCTCCACACACCACCCGGCCCCGTCGAAGAGCACCAGCAGCGCTCGCGGCGCACCGTCCCCGACACCGGTTCCCGGACCGAGCAGGACCTGCGCCCGCGCCGCCCTCCGGGCCGCGGCCGGATCCCACCACCGCTCGTCCACCGACCAGGGGCCCGCGCAGCCGAGCAGATTCCAGCTGCGGGCGCCCCACCGCAACCGGGCGGGACGTGCACCGAACTCGCCCCGATCGGTCACCCTCACCGGATTTCCCGCGGCGTCCTCGAGCTCCACCGACGGCGGAACCGGCAGCACCGCGGTGGGCGCAGGCTCGGGCAACCGTCCCGGCCAGGGCGCCGCGGGATCGTTGTGCGGCACCGCCTCGTCGCCCAACGGCACGACAGTGACCCGCTCCCCCGGCCCGCGGCCACCGCTGAGCACCCCGACCCGCACCGCGTCCCCGCCGAGCAGCCCCTGCACCCGGACCAGGGCGCGGCGGGCGCGCTCGTCCTCCGCCCCAACGCCGCCCCACAACCCGAGTTGCAGCGCCCCGGCCGCCACCACCTCCACCGGCTCGAGCCGCAGCAATTCGATTCCCGCAGTGGGGCGGGACTCGCTCCGCCCGGTCAACCAGCCGTCCAGCTGCCAGCGCACCCGGTCCGCGGTGCCCTCCGGCGTCAACGGCTCCGCACACCGCCAGATGCGCGAAAGGTGTTGACCGTGACCGGTGCTCGCGTGCACCGCCAGCCGCGTGCAGGCCACCGACGCGGCCGACAGTCGCGCGTGCAGACGCTCGGCCAACGCACGGCCCGCGAAAGCGGCCGCGTCCACCCGGTCCACCGGCGGATCGCACCGCAACTCCACCTCGAGATCGGGCGGCAACGGTCGCGCCGACGGCGGGCGCTCCGGCTCGCCGCGCGCGCTGCGATGGGCCGCCACCGCGTCCGTGCCGAACCGGGAGGCCACCGCGACCGGGGTCAGAGCGGCAAAATCCCCGACGGTACGCAGCCCGAGCCGGTGCAGCAGATCGACCAGATCGATCCGGTCCCGCCCCGCCAGCGCCGGCTCGGCGGCGAGTTCCGCGACCGGGAGCGGAGCCAGGAACCGGGCACCGCTCCCCGGGGGAACCAGCGCCGACCGCCGTGCCGCGACGACGGCGGTGGACAGTTCGTCCGCGATCCCGACCTGGCACTCGACCCCGACCGCCGCGACCTCGTCGACCAGCCGTTCCGCGGCGGCCTCCTCCGAGCCGAAGTACCGGGCGAGCCCGCGCGCGGCGAGCACAAGCAACCCGGGTCGCAGCACCTCCACCCCGGGTGCCGCCGCATCGACCGCCGCGGCCACCGGCTCGAACACCCGGGCGTCGCGGCCCTCGTCCGCGGGCAGCACGTGCAGTCGCGGACACCGGGCCTGCGCGTCCCGCCTCCGCAGGCCCGGCCCGACCCCCTCGGCACGGGCGGTCGCCGAGCACGCGACCACCCGGTTGCCGGAGACCACCGCCACCGGCTCGGCCGGCGACAGATCCGTGGTCGCGGCGGCGGCGACCGCAGGCCAGTCCGCGCACCACAGCGCCAACACCCGCGATCCGGTTCCCGCGCTCATGCCACACCGCCCTCGACACTCGGCAGCCGCTGCGGTGGGGCGACTTCGGCGACCCACTCCACCCGACCCCGACGCGGACA
Source organism: Rhodococcus sp. NPDC003322 (assembly GCF_053589555.1). Classification (NCBI taxonomy): domain Bacteria; kingdom Bacillati; phylum Actinomycetota; class Actinomycetes; order Mycobacteriales; family Nocardiaceae; genus Rhodococcus; species Rhodococcus sp. NPDC003322. The sequence continues at coordinate 113,406 of NZ_JBSFSC010000001.1, forward strand.
CAGGTCCACGCTGGCGGTCCGCCGCTGGAAGGCCCGCCCCTCGGCGCCGACCGCAAGTCGCAGACCCCGCAACCGGCCACGCCCACACCCCGATTCGTCGTGACCTCCCAGCCCGTCGTAGCCGCGGACGGTGGCGTCGAGCCGGACCTCCGCCCCGCTCCAGCCGCCACCGGTCACCACCAGCGTCGCGCCCTTGCTCCGGGCCCGGGCAACCACCGCCCGGGCCCGTGACGGCGGCACCGCGAGCCCGCCGAGACCCAGCACCACCAGGTCCAGTCCGTCCAGCAGCACCGCCGCGACTTCCACCGGATCGGGCCCCGGGTCCGGGATCACCGCCAGCCGGCCGAGTTCGGCGCCCATCTCGGCCGCCGCGAGCAGACCGAGCCGAGGATGCCCGATCACCGCCGCGTGCCCCCCGGAGGCGGTCACCGAGGCGAGCAGGCCCACCAGAAGCGACCCGGCGCCGGAGACGGTGACCACCGCCCCCCGGGGAAGCCCTCCCTGCGGAAGCAGGTCGGCCAGGGCCTCGGGCACGGGCAGGACCGGACGCTCGGCGGCCGCCCCGGGAGCCTCACGCCCGGGAGCCGACCGATCCGGCCGGGTCGCGACCGACTCGCCCCGCGCCGGCACCGCGGCGATCTGCCGCCGCAACTGCTCGAGCCGCTCCTGCCGGGACAACCCGGCCAGGTCGACAGCGAGACCACCCACCGCACACTCCGTCCACACACAACACAAACGTCCACACAACACAGAACGAGATCGTGGGCACCGCCGTGGGGGAAGACACGGAACCACCGAACATCGAACACCGGACATCGAATAATCAGACATCGAACACACATTCGAACACTTTCAGTAAAGCCCGTCCCGCCGACTCCGTCAAGGCGTGGAGAAACCGCAGTTCACGGCGCCGGACGTCGACACCGCGGGGGCGTCGTCTACCCTCGCGGGTGTGGCGGAGCAGGGGCAGAGAATCGTCGGACCGGACCATCTGGTGGCCGGTCGCCACCGCCTGCGCTCGAAACTCGGCGGCGGCGGAATGGGATCGGTCTGGCTCGCCCACGACACCCTCCTCGACCGCGAGATCGCCATCAAGCAGATCAGCTTTCCGCCCGGCCTCACCGCCGAGGCCGCCGCGGACGTGAGGGCCCGCGCGATGCGCGAGGGCCGCCTCGCCGCCCGCCTGTCCCACCCGCACGCCATCGCGATGTACGACGTCACGCTCGAAGGCGACGATCCGTGGCTGGTGATGGAGCACATGCCCTCTCGCAGCCTGGCGCAGGCGCTGAACGTCACCGAGACCCTTCCCCCGTTGCAGGTCGCCCAGATCGGTGCACAGGTGGCCGACGCCCTCGTCGCCGCGCATGCCGCCGGCATCGTGCACCGTGACGTCAAACCGGGCAACATCCTGATCGCGGACCGCGGACCCGACGCAGGCACCGTCAAGATCAGCGACTTCGGCATCTCGCGCGCGAAAGGCGAGACCCAGCCCGGGCAGAGTTCCGTGATCACCGGCACCCCGGCCTATTTCGCGCCCGAGGTCGCACGCGGCGCCGACCCGACCGAGGCGTCCGATGTGTTCTCGCTCGGCGCCACCCTGTACACCGCTACCGAGGGGCAACCGCCGTTCGGCATCGACGACGACACCCTCGCCCTGTTGCACCGAGTGGCCAAGGCACAGATCATGCGCCCGGTCCGTAGCGGTGAGATCACCGACGTCCTGCTGCGCATGCTCGAACCCGACCCGACCCGGCGTCCCACCATGGCCGAGGCGCGGGATCTGCTGGCGCGCAGTGCCGCCGGAGCCGGCGTCAACATCGCATACGTCCTCGACGCCCCGCTCCGCGAGGCGGACGGGACGGTCCCGTTCTGGGCCCGCCGGGGCGCATCGAGCGGCCCGGCCCGGTCCGCGCGCCGACTACCCACGAGCACCGCCAGCGGCCTACCCGCCGCCCCGCAAGCGGTACCCCTGCAGTCCGTGCACCGCCCGAGTCCGGGGCTCCCCCAGCCGCCGGCATTCGAGTCGACGAAGTCCGGACCCGGCCTGCCGGTGCCGCTGATCGTCGCCCTCGCGGTGGCAGCCCTGCTGATCGTGGTGCTGATCGTCGCCCTCGTGGTCTGACCTGCCCGACCGTAGGTCCACCCGTCACACAGCCGGACGAAACCTACCCTCCCCCAAATGATCCGGCGAGCCGTCACCCCGGATCGAGACTGTGATCCTCCTCCCAGTCCGCCTAGGGACCTTCGACTCTGGCACCGCGCGGCAGGGCAGGACAATCATCCGATCCATGCGTGAGCACAGACAATCCGAGATCCGAGGAAACCACGGCGCCGCGAGCGTGCGCCGTGGTTGATCTCGCACCCCGACCCCCAGCATCGATCGAGGCCGTCCGCCCGGCACCCGGGCGGGCGCCGAAGGGCTCGGCGATCGTCAAGATCCTCACCACGACCGACCACAAGACGCTCGGCATCATGTACATCGTCACGTCGTTCGCGTTCTTCCTCATCGGCGGCCTGATGGCCCTGCTGATCCGCACCGAACTCGCGGTGCCGGGCATGCAGTTCCTGTCGAACGAGCAGTACAACCAGCTGTTCACCATGCACGGCACGGTGATGCTGCTGCTGTACGCGACACCGATCTTCTTCGGCTTCGCCAACTACCTGATGCCACTGCAGATCGGCGCCCCCGACGTCTGCTTCCCCCGCCTGAACGCGGCGAGCTACTGGATGTACCTGTTCGGCGGACTGATCGCCTCCGCCGGCTTCGTCACCCCCGGCGGCGCCGCCGACTTCGGCTGGACCGCATACGTTCCACTCACCGACGCCGTCCACTCGCCCGGCGCCGGTGCCGACCTGTGGATCATCGGCCTGACACTCGGCGGCCTCGGCACGATCCTGGGCTCGGTCAACCTGATCTCGACGATCGTGTGCCTGCGCGCCCCCGGCATGACCATGTTCCGGATGCCGATCTTCACCTGGAACACCCTCGTCGCCAGCCTGCTTGCGCTGATGATCTTCCCGCTGCTCGCCGCGGCGTTGCTCGGCGTGTTCGTCGACCGCCACTTCGGTGCGCACCTGTTCGACCCCGCCAACGGCGGAGTCATCCTGTGGCAGCACCTGTTCTGGTTCTTCGGCCATCCCGAGGTGTACGTGCTGGCACTGCCGTTCTTCGGCATCGTGTCGGAGATCTTCCCGGTCTTCTCACGCAAGCCGATCTTCGGCTACAGCGGCCTAGTGTACGCCACCCTCGGCATCGCCGCCCTGTCCATCGCGGTGTGGGCGCACCACATGTACGCCACCGGCGCCATCCTGCTGCCGTTCTTCTCGTTCATGACGTTCCTGATCGCGGTCCCGACCGGCGTGAAGTTCTTCAACTGGATCGGCACCATGTGGCGCGGTCAGCTGACATTCGAATCACCGATGTTGTTCTCGGTCGGCTTCCTGGTGACGTTCCTCTTCGGCGGCCTCTCCGGTGTCCTGCTCGCCAGCCCGCCGCTCGACTTCCATTTGACCGACTCGTATTTCGTGGTCGCCCACTTCCACTACGTGCTCTTCGGCACCATCGTGTTCGCCACCTACGCCGGCATCTACTTCTGGTTCCCGAAGATGACCGGACGGATGATGGACGAGCGCCTGGCGAAGTGGCACTTCTGGCTCACGTTCCTCGGCTTCCACTCCACCTTCCTGGTGCAGCACTGGCTGGGCAACGAGGGCATGCCGCGTCGCTACGCGGACTACCTGCCGTCGGACAGCTTCACCTCGCTGAACATGATCTCGACGATCGGTGCGTTCATCCTCGGGGCCTCGACGCTGCCGTTCATCTGGAACGTCTTCAAGAGCTACCGCTACGGCGAGGTCGTCACGGTCGACGACCCGTGGGGCTTCGGCAACTCGCTCGAATGGGCCACCTCCTGCCCGCCGCCGCGGCACAACTTCACCGAACTGCCCCGGATCCGCTCCGAGCGACCGGCGTTCGAGCTGCACTACCCGCACATGGTCGACCGGATGCGCGCCGAGGCCCACGTCGGCCGCGGCCACACCGTGGCACCCGCGCAGGTCGGGCCGTGAGGGCGGGCCCGGCGCCGGCCTGGCTGGACCGGCAGGTCACCCCGACCTTCCGGCCCCACCCCGGCACACTGCTGGTACCGATGCTCGTCCTGGTGGGGACGCTGGCCTCGCCGCTGCTGGTCCCGGCCCCCGCCGCTCTCGTCCTCGTCGCGACCGCACTGGTGTGGGTGGTGCGCAGGGCTCGCGCCGGCGGACTCGACGTGCACCGCACCTGCCCCTGAACCGACGACGCCGCCGGCCCGCATCCTCCGCGGGCCGGCGGCGTCGTCGAATCCGCAAGCACCGGAACTCGATCCCGGACGCGGCTACTCGATCCGACGCCGGTGCGCCCAACGGGTCAGGGCATTCCTGTTGGACTGCTGCGTCTTTCGCAACACGTTCGAGGCGTGTGTCTCGACGGTCTTGACCGAGATCACCAGGGACTCGGCGATCTCGCGATACGTGTAGCCGCGAGCCAGCAGCCGCAGCACCTCGAGTTCGCGCGGGGTCAGCGAATCCAGTTCCGGGTCCAGTGGTGGTTCGGGTGCCGAGGACCGTCCGGTGAAGGAGTCGAGGACGAATCCGGCCAGGCGTGGACTGAACACCGCGTCCCCGCCCGCCACCCGGCGCACCCCGTCGGCGAGTTCGCGGCCGGAAATGGTCTTGGTCACGTAGCCGCGGGCACCCGATCGGATCACCGCGATGACGTCCTCCGCGGCATCGGAGACGCTCAGCGCCAGGCACACCGGGCCGGGGTCGATACCGCGGAGCACCGCCACCCCGCCGCCGTCCGGCATGTGCACGTCCAGCAGCACCACATCGGGCGCGGACGCGTTGATCCCGGCGATCGCCTCGGCGACTCCCCCGGCCTCACCGACCACCTCGATGTCGGGCTCCGACGCGAGTTCCGCACGCACCCCGGACCGGAAGACCGCGTGATCGTCGACGAGAAAGACACGAAAACCGGGACCTGGCGAAACCACCTCGTGTCCTCCGGACGACGTCACCTGCGCTGCTCCTTCATCGGGGTCTCGGGCACCACCGACTCTAGGGGGTCCCCACCCGTCTGCGACGACTGGTCGCTGCCCTGTGCCTTCGCCGAGGTTCCGGCCCCGTCTCCGGATTCCGGTGCTCCCAGGGGCATCCCGATCCGGATCTCGGTGCCGCGTCCCACCGCGGAGTCCACCACGACCTCGCCGCCGCGGCGCTCGACCCGCGCCCGGATCGATTTCGCCAGCCCCTGACGGTCCGCAGGAACCGCCGCCGCGTCGAATCCGACACCCCGATCTCGCACGAACACGTTCACCTGCGTGGCGTCGGACTCCGCGAACAGGTCGACCGTCGACTCACCGGAATGCTTGGCCGCGTTGACCAGCGCCTCCCTTGTGGCGCCGAGGATCGCGGTGACCGCCTCCTTCGGCAGACCCGACTCCTCCTCCGGGACGTCCAATCGCACATCGCCGACCGTGACCGTCTGCACCGCGATACCGTGCTGGTCCTCGACCTCCCCGGCGATGGTGCGCAGCGCCTCCGCGAGGCTCGCGTGGGCCGCCTCGCCCTCCCCGAACAGCCACTTGCGCAACTCGCGTTCCTGACCGCGCGCCAGCCGAAGCACCTCCTGCGGGCGGTCGGCCTGCTTCTGGATCAGCGCGAGGGTCTGCAGGACCGAGTCGTGCAGATGCGAGGCGATCTCCTCGCGTTCCTCGTTGCGGATCCGCGCCGACCGCTCCTGCCCGAGGTCACGCCACAACCGCAGCCACAGCGGCACGCTCAGCAGCCCGATGCCGACCAGGGTGACGACCACGGCGAGCACCGATGAGCGCAGCGACGCCAGGTCCACCCGAGCGAGGATCACCACACCGAGGCCGAGCACGATCAGCGATATACCGCCGAGCACCCGGGCCCAGGTGAGCACCGTCGGGCTCTGCGGCAACCCGAATGCCGATCGCGGGCCGTCGGAGTCGTACTCACGCCACACCAGGGCCGCGCCGATGGCGACGACGACGACCGGGACCAGCACCTCCGCCGCGGTACCGCTGACGAGGATCGCCAGCCCACCCGAAAGCGCGAGGCCGAGCACCGCCAACCCGAGAGCACGACGGCGTTCCGCGGGGCTCGGCCGCTCGGTGTCACTGCCGGGCGGGGTGAAGATCCACAGCAGGCCGTACGCGACGATGCCGGAACCGGCGAGCGCACCGAGCAGGACGAACGCCACTCTCACCTTGAACACGTCGATGCCCAGATGATCGGCGACGCCGCCCGCGACACCACCGATCACCCGACCCCCGACGCGACGTTCGAGTCGGGGCCAGGTCACCTCGCCCGGGATGTGGGCATGCGGAATCGGCTGCACACCATCGATGGTGGCACGCCCACGCGGGCGGGCGCATCAGGGTTGACCCTGATCCGTCGGCCCGCGCGGGGTCAAAGATCAGGGTTCGTCCCTGATGTGCCGGGGGTCCGTGCCCGCCACGATGGACGACATGAGCACACCGAGCTTCTCCGAGCAGCTGAACCAGTTGTGGCGAACCCGGCCCGTGCGGCTGCCCCGGCAGGGACCGATCGCCGGCGTCGCGGCCGGGATCGGCCACCGCTACGACGTCGACCCCGTACTGGTGCGGGTGGCGTTCGTCGTCTCGACCCTGTTCGGTGGGGCCGGCATCGTCCTCTACCTGGCCTGCTGGCTGGTACTGCCGCGCGCAGGCGACCCGTCCTCGGCAGCCGAGTCACTGCTCGGACGGGGACAGAGTTCGGAGTCCGGCACCAAGACGATCGTCCTCGTCGTCGCGCTGCTGATCGCGATGTCCACGCTCGGACCGATCGGTATCGGAATGGGCGGATCCGGTCTGGTCAGCATGGCGTTGATGCTTGGCGGGCTGTGGCTCCTGTTCCAGCGCAGGCCGCACCCGCCGGCCGCTCCGGGCGGCACCGATCCCTGGTACGGCATCACCCCGCCCGCCACGGCCTTCCCCGGTGCGTACCCGCCCGCTGCGGGCCCCTCCTACACAGCACCCGGAGTCTTCACCACCCTGCCGAAGACCTACGAACCGTCCGCGCCCGACGCCGACACCCAGCCGCCGAGCGCAACGGCCGAGGGCACGTCGCCGAAGAGCAGCGAACCGGCCCGAACAGGTGAATCACCCACGAACACAGACGTGTTCACTCCGACCGCCTCCGACACCCCCACCCCGCCCGCCTGGGATCCACTCGGGGTCGCGCCGTTCGCCTGGGATCTGCCCGAGCCCGCACCCGTCACGGCTCCGGTGATCACGACACCGCCCAGGCCGAGGTCCCGGCTGACCTCGGTGGTGCTCGGACTGGCAATCCTCGCGTCGGTCGCCGCCTGGGCGATCGGCACCGCCACCGACTGGGAATGGATGTCCCCCGGCCGGATCGGGGCCGTCGGCCTGGCCGTGATCGGGGTCGGGCTCGTCGTCGGTGCGTTCCTGCGCCGCGGCTACGGCCTGCTCGTGGTGACGGGCCCGCTGATCGGGTTCGTGATCCTCGCGTCACTGGTCGGCCCGGTCGACTGGAACAGCCAGAACGTCGGCACCCGCACCTGGACACCGGTCTCCGCGGCGGAGATCGCACCCGAATACTCCGGCCAGTTGGGCGATTTCACGCTCGACCTCCGCGGCGTCACCCTCACCGGGGACAAGACCGTCGACATCAACTCCGGCTTCGCGACCTTCACGGTGCTGGTCCCGGAGAACATGGACGTCGTCAACCACTGCTCGATGGCGGTCGGTGACATCAAGTGCCTGCCCGAAGGGCTCAACGGCGGCGCCGACGGCACCGGCGGCCCCGTCCTTACCCTCAACATGAACGGCCGAATGGGAGACATGGAGGTCCGCCGTGGCTGAGAACAGCGAATCCACCGAGAAGGTCGGCACCCGGCGACCGTCCGCAGTCCTGCTCCTGTCGGGGCTGGCCGCCCTCCTCGTCAGCGTGTGGGCATTCATCGGTCCGGACCACCTGGGCGCCCTCGGCGACTGGCAGTTCAAGTGGCTGCTCGTCCTCGCCGCCGTCGTCGTCGGCGTCGTCCTGGTCGTCTCACCGGGCCGACGAAAGTAGCTTGGAACCCCGAACACGACGCACCGGTCACCGCAGACGATGACCGGTGCGTCGTGTTGGGTTCAGCTGCCGAACAGCCCCCCGAACGGCCCGAGCAGGCCGCCGAACTGGTTGAACTGGTTGAACTGGTTGAACTGGCCGAACTGGTTGAACTGCGGCCCCTGCTGCCAGCCCCCTTCCGGCCCGCCACAGCGGTTCGCGTTCCAGTTCCAGTCGCCGCCGCCGCAGCGCGGCCCGCAGCGGTTCCAGTCGTCGCCGCAGCGCGGACGGTTCCACTGGTTCCATCCGTCACCGCCGTCGCGGTGATGCCGGTCCACCTGGACCTGTGGGACCACCTGCGCGGGCCCGGACGCAGCCGCGGCGGGTCCCGCCAGGGCGACCACGGGCATCACGACAGCGATGCCCATGAGGGCACTCTTGACCAGAAGCGTCCCCGCACGCTTCCTCGTTGCGATAGTCATCGTCGATCCTTCCTCGTACGCGAGGGAGGCGCGGCGGGGAGCCGCAAACTCTCCCTCCACCGTCAAGTCAACTCCGCCGAAGGACCGACGACCCTGACAATCAGCTGTGAATCGATGAATCGCTCGGAACGAGGCGACGCAGGGCGCCGAGCGCCGAGTGCTGGTCGAGCCGGATCCGGTGGACAGTGCAGGCCAACGCCTCGGCGGTCTGCTCCACGGTGAGGCCGACCGGAATCCTCAGCACAAGCACGTCCCGTTCGTGCCGGGTAAGGCCCTGAAGCCGATCGGGGAGGACAGCGAGCCCGGCCGCCGGCCGCGCCGACTCGATCCCGAGCACCGTCTCGGTGTAGGCAACCCGCAGTGGCGAGGCGCCGGGATCGGCCAGCATCGCCGCGATCGCGACGGGAACCGATTCGGCCGCAATCCGATCCGCTACCCGCATGCCCAGGCCGGCACCGAGTTCCGCCCGGCACAGCCGCGTGGCGAACGAGCGGGTGGCGGCGTCCAACTCCCTCAGCGCACCCAGGTCACCCTCGGCGGCCCGACTGCGCACCCTCCCGGCACCGCGGTCGAGCGCACCGTAGTCGACCTGTCGCGCCGAGTGAACCATCGTTTCTCCTTTCGCCCCGAGACCTCCTCCGCCCGGCGCCCATTGGACACCTCGAACCTTGGGGACCGCTGGGAGAAAACTTGCTCTGCACACAGTGCGCTGCCAGAAATCCCGGACACGAGGAGATGCCGACCGTCACCGCCCCCCCTGCGGACGCGTCACAACTCCCGAAAACGCGAAGAGCCCCGCGTTCGAAGATCGAACACGGGGCCCTCACCTGTCAGGTCACTCCCACTCGATGGTTCCCGGCGGCTTGCTCGTGACGTCGAGCACGACGCGGTTGACGTCCGGCACCTCGTTCGTGATGCGGGTGGAGATCCGCTCGAGCACGTCGTACGGCAGTCGGGTCCAGTCCGCGGTCATCGCATCCTCGCTGGAGACCGGACGCAGCACGATCGGATGACCGTAGGTGCGGCCGTCGCCCTGGACACCAACGCTGCGGACGTCGGCGAGCAGCACCACCGGGCACTGCCAGATCTGGCCGTCGAGACCGGCAGCGGTGAGCTCCTCGCGAGCGATCGCGTCCGCCTGCCGCAGCAGGGTCAGCCGCTCACGGGTCACCTCGCCGACGATGCGAATCGCCAGACCCGGCCCCGGGAACGGCTGGCGCGCAACGATTTCCTCGGGCAGGCCCAGCGCCCGCCCGACCGCGCGGACCTCGTCCTTGAACAGCAGCCGCAGCGGCTCCACGAGGGAGAACTGCAGGTCCTCGGGCAGTCCGCCGACGTTGTGGTGGCTCTTGATGTTCGCGGTGCCGGTCCCGCCGCCGGACTCGACGACGTCCGGGTACAGGGTGCCCTGGACGAGGAACTCGACGGCCTCACCGTGGGCCGCGGACTCGCCGAGCACCTCGGTGACCGCGCCCTCGAAGCTGCGGATGAACTCGCGGCCGATGATCTTGCGCTTGGCCTCCGGATCGGAGACGCCGTCCAGTTCGCCGAGGAAGGTGTCGACCGCATCGACGGTGATCAGCTTCGCCCCGGTCGACGCGACGAAATCCTGCTGAACCTGCTCGCGCTCGCCCGCCCGCAGCAGACCGTGGTCGACGAAAACGCAGGTGAGGCGGTCACCGATCGCGCGCTGCACCAGAGCAGCCGCGACCGCGGAGTCCACGCCGCCGGACAGGCCGCAGATCGCCTTGCCGTCACCGACCTGCTCGCGGACCTGCTCGATCAGGACGTCTGCGATGTTGGCCGCGGTCCACGTCGGAGCGATGCCGGCGATCTCCCGCAGGAAGCGGGTGAGCACCTGCTGGCCGTGCGGCGAGTGCAGCACCTCGGGGTGGTACTGGACGCCGGCCAGGCGCCGCGCCCGGTCCTCGAACGCGGCAACCGGGGCACCGGCGCTGGTGGCCGTCACCTCGAAGCCCTCCGGGGCGTCGGTGACGGCATCGCCGTGGCTCATCCACACCGGCTGAGTGACCGGCAGGCCCTCGTGCAGGACGCCACCGTCGACACTGAGCTGAGTGCGGCCGTACTCCCGGGTCCCGGTGTGGGTGACGGTGCCACCGAGTGCACCCGCCATCGCCTGGAAGCCGTAGCAGATGCCGAACACCGGGATGTCGTGATCGAACAGCCGCGGGTCGAGCTGCGGCGCGCCCTCGGCGTAGACACTGGCGGGACCACCCGACAGAATCACCGCCGCCGGCTTGCGGGCCACGATCTCCTCGACGGTCGCCGTGTGCGGCACGACCTCCGAGTAGACGCTGGCCTCACGGACCCGACGGGCGATCAGCTGCGCGTACTGCGCACCGAAATCGACGACGAGGACCGGATTCTGCTGGCTGGGGCCGGAATGCTGGGTGTCTGCCACGCCCCCAGTCTAGTGTGTGACCCCACCCACCTGTGACGACGCCCGGCACCGCCGGAGTGACGACGCCCGGCACCGCCGGAGTGACGACGCCCGGCAGCGTGATCAGGCCACGTCCGAGTCCGAGGGCGTCGACTTCTCCTTCCCCGACCGGATCTCCACGATGGGCAGGACAAGGGCGGCCGGCGCACCCGCCGGAACCACCGGAGCGTTCGGCGCCACCGGCGCGAGCCGCCGGTACGCCGCCCCCTGCGCGGGCCGCGTGTCCTGCTCCCCCTTGTTCGGCCACAGCGACGCCGCCCGCTCGGCCTGGGCGCTGATCGTCAACGACGGGTTCACGCCGAGGTTCGCCGACACCGCAGCCCCGTCCACGACGCTGAGCGTCGGATAGCCGTACACGCGATGGTAGGGGTCGATGACGCCGTGCCCGGCGTCCTCGCCGATCGCGCAGCCGCCGAGGAAATGCGCGGTCAGCGGGATGTTGAACACCTCGCCCCAGGTGCCACCCGCCACGCCGCCGATCTTCTCCGCGATCCGCCGGGTCGCGTCGTTGCCCACGGGAATCCAGGTGGGGTTCGGCTCGCCGTGCCCCTGCTTGCTGGTGACCTTGCGGCGACCGAACAGGCCCGGCTTGGTGTAGGTGGTGATCGAGTTGTCGAGGTTCTGCATGACGAGCGCGATGATGGTCCGCTCGCTCCAGTTCTTGACGCTGAGCATCCTCAGCATCTGCCCCGGGTTGGCGGCAATCGTCTTGAGCAGCTTGACGAATCGCGGCGTGCTGCCGCCGCCGTCGGTCATCAGGGTCTGCAGCAGACCCATCGCGTTGGAGCCCTTGCCGTAGCGGACCGGCTCGATGTGGGTGTCGGACGCGGGATGGAACGACGAGGTGATCGCGACACCCTTGGTCAGATCCATGTCCGGGTCGACCTTCAGTTTCGCGGCGCCGAGCAGCGCCTCGGAATTGGTTCGGGTCAGCTCACCGAGGGTGGGCGAGAGCTTCGGCAGCGCGCCGCGGTCCTTCATCTCGTGCAGCAGATGCTGGGTGCCCCAGGTGCCGGCGGCGAGGACGACGTTGGCTGCGGTGTAGGTCCGGTGCCCCTTGCGCACCTTCGCGCCGGTGCGGCGGGTCTGCACGTCCCAGGTACCGTCCGACGCCTCGAACAGTCCGGTGACCGTGGTCATCGGGATCACCGTCGCGCCGGCCTTCTCCGCGAGCCCGAGGTAGTTCTTGACGAGGGTGTTCTTGGCTCCGTGCCGGCAGCCGGTCATGCACTCGCCGCACTCGATGCAGCCGGTCCGGTCCGGCCCGGCACCGCCGAAGAACGGGTCGGCGACGGTCTTGCCGGGCTCGCCGAAGAACACCCCGACCGGGGTCTGGATGAAGGTGTCCCCGACGCCCATGTCGTCGGCGACGGACTTGATCACCTCGTCGGCGGGTGTCATGTGCGGGTTCTGCACGACGCCGAGCATCTTGCGGGCCTGCTCGTAGTGCGGGGTCAGTTCGGCGTCCCAGTCGGTGATGCCCCGCCACTGCGGATCCTGGAAGAACGACGACGGCGGCTTGTACAGGGTGTTGGCGTAGTTGAGCGAGCCACCGCCGACCCCGGCCCCGGCCAGGATCATCACGTCGCGCAGCAGGTGCACCCGCTGGATGCCGTAGCAGCCGAGGGCCGGTGCCCACAGGAAGCGCCTGAGGTCCCAGCTGGTCTTGGCGAAATCGGAATCCGCATACCGTCGGCCGGCCTCCAGGATTCCGACCTTGTACCCCTTCTCGACCAGTCGCAGCGCCGTGACGCTGCCGCCGAAGCCGGAGCCGACGATCAGGACGTCGAAATCCGTCGCACGCTTTCCCATCAAGAGACCTCCACCGTGGATCTGGGTTGGTTACTCGCCAGTATGCACCCGAGATCTGTGACCGATCACACAAGGGTGACCTAAGCGTAACGGCAGGTAGCACAAACCCGCGGCGGACCGGCCCGGACACGACAACGCCCGACCCGGGGAACCGGATCGGGCGTTGTCGTGAAGGAGTCAGGCGCGGACGGTGAGGCCCACCTTCTGGAACTCCTTGAGGTCGGAGTAGCCGGACTTCGCCATCGAGCGACGCAGGCCACCGACCAGGTTCAGCGAACCGTACGGGTCGTCGGACGGGCCGGTCAGCACCTGGTCGAGGCTCGGCCGGTCACCGAAGGCCACAGGCAGCAGCGCACCGCGCGGCATCGACGGATGTGCGGCCGCGGACGGCCAGTACCAGCCACCGCCCGGCGCCTCCGCGGACGCCGCCAGCGGCGCACCGAGCACCGCGGCGTCGGCGCCGCAGGCGATCGCCTTCGCCAGGTCGCCGGAGGTGGCGATGTCGCCGTCGGCGATGACGTGCACGTAGCGTCCGCCGGTCTCGTCGAGGTAGTCGCGGCGAGCCGCCGCGGCGTCGGCGATCGCGGTGGCCATCGGCACCCCGATGCCGAGGACCTCACCGGTGGTGGTGGCGCCCTCGGTGGAGCCGTAGCCGACGATGACGCCCGCGGCACCGGTGCGCATCAGGTGCAGCGCGGTGCGGTGATCGCTCACGCCGCCCGCGACGACCGGAACGTCCAGCTCCGAGATGAACGTCTTCAGGTTCAGCGGCTCGGCCCCGTTGGCGACGTGCTCGGCGGAGATGATCGTGCCGTGGATGACCAGCAGGTCGATGCCCGCCTTGATCAGCTCCGGGGTCAGCGCGCGGGCGTTCTGCGGGCTCACCCGAACCGCCGTGGTCACGCCGGACTCCCGCACCTGCGCGACCGCGGCGGCCAGCAGGTTCGACTGAATCGGCGCCGCGTGCAGCTCCTGCAGCTTCTTGATCGGCGCATCCGGGTCGGCGTCCGACTCGGCCAGGTGCACCAGCTCGGCGATCTTGGCGTCGACATCGGCGTGCCGGCCCCACAGTCCCTCACCGTTGATCACGCCGAGTCCGCCACGCTTGCCGAGCTCGATCGCGAACGACGGCGAGACCAACGCGTCCGTCGGATGCGCGAGCACCGGGATGTCGAACCGGTAGGCGTCGAGCTGCCAGGTCGTCGACACCTCCTTCGACGACCGGGTCCGGCGGGAGGGGACGATGTCGATGTCGTCCAACTCGTAGGTGCGACGGGCGGTTCGGCCCATACCGATCTCAACGAGGTCGCGCACGCGCGCCCCTTTCTTCGATGTGTAGTTGGGTGTGTGGCTAGCGGGCGGCAGTCTTACCGGGCTGCATAGTTCGGGGCCTCGACCGTCATCGTGATGTCGTGCGGGTGGCTCTCCTTGAGCCCGGCCGCGGTGATCTGCACGAACTGCGCTTCCTGCAGGTGTTCGATGGACGCCGAGCCGGTGTAGCCCATCGCGGCCCGCAGGCCACCGGTGAGCTGGTGGATGACCGAGCCGAGCGGCCCGCGGAACGGAACGCGGCCCTCGATGCCCTCCGGCACCAGCTTGTCCTCGGACAGCACGTCGTCCTGGAAGTAGCGGTCCTTCGAGTAGGACTTGCCCTGTCCGCGACTCTGCATCGCGCCGAGGGAACCCATGCCTCGGTAGCTCTTGAACTGCTTGCCGCCGACGAGAACCATCTCTCCGGGCGACTCGGCGGTACCGGCGAGCAGGGAGCCGAGCATCGCCGTGGAGGCGCCTGCCGCGAGGGCCTTGGCGATGTCGCCGGAGAACTGCAGACCACCGTCCGCGATGACCGGCACGCCGAGAGGCTTGCAGGCCGCGACGGCCTCGAGGATCGCGGTGATCTGCGGGGCGCCGACGCCGGCGATAACACGAGTGGTGCAGATCGAGCCGGGTCCGACCCCGACCTTGACGGCGTCGACGCCGGCCTCGACGAGAGCCTGCGCGCCGCCCCGGGTGGCGACGTTGCCGCCGATGATCTGTACCCGATCGCCGACCTCGGCCTTGATCTTGGCGATCATGCCGAGAACACCGTTGGAGTGGCCGTGTGCGCTGTCGACGACCAGCACGTCGACCCCGGCATCGGTCAGTGCCATCGCACGGGCCCACGCGTCGTCACCGACACCGACGGCCGCACCGACCAGCAACCGGCCGTCGCGGTCCTTGGTGGCGTTGGGGTGCTGCTCGGTCTTGACGAAGTCCTTGACCGTGATGAGGCCGGTGAGCTTGCCCTGACCGTCGACGATCGGGAGCTTCTCGATCTTGTGGCGGCGCAGCAGGCCGAGCGCGGCCTCCGCGGTGACGCCCTCCTGCGCGGTGATCAGCGGCGCCTTGGTCATCACCTCGGACACGGGCCGGTTCTGGTCCACCTCGAACCGCATGTCCCGGTTGGTGATGATGCCGACCAGCTGGCCCTGCTCGTCGGTGACCGGCAGGCCGGAGATCCGGAAGCGTGCGCACATGGCGTCGACGTCGGCGAGAGTGTCGGTGGGCTTGCAGGTGACCGGGTCGGTGACCATCCCTGCCTCGGAACGCTTCACCGTCTCCACCTGTGCCGCCTGCGCCTCGGTCGACAGGTTGCGGTGCAACACGCCCATACCGCCGGCGCGGGCCATGGCGATCGCCATCCGCGCCTCGGTCACGGTGTCCATCGCCGAACTGACCAGCGGCACGTTCAGCCGGATCTCGCGGGTCAACTGGCTGGAGGTGTCCACCTGGCTCGGGATGACGTCCGATGCCGCCGGCAGCAGCAGTACGTCGTCGAAGGTGAGTCCGAGCATCGCCACCTTGTCGGGGCGATCTCCGCCGGTGCGCACGTGCCCTCCGGAATTTGTCATGCGGCTTTCGAACCTTTCCTTCGAACGTCGGTTGCGCTGGACCGTTCGGGCGCAGTCGCGCCGGGTGGAAAACCCACTACGCGCGCCCTGGCGAGTACCGATGCGTCGCAATTGCTAGGACTGAAACAATGCTCGATCCCCGGCGATGTATTCCCTCAGACCGCTCACCATGGTATCGGCTGCGCGTATGGGCGAGCGAACCTGGTGACTGTGACGGGTGGCGCAGACGGCCTCGCGCTGCGTACCGTGGACCTGTGCGTGATCAACTGCCCCCCGGTCTGCCGCCGGATCCGTTCGCCGGTGACCCCTCCGACCCCTCCGCCGCATTGGATGCGATCGAGCCGGGACAGCCCCTCGACCCCCACGAGCGGCTCGCCGTGGAAGAGGACCTCGCCGATCTCGCCGTCTACGAGGCGCTGCTCGCGCACCGCGGGATCCGCGGTCTCGTCGTCTGCTGTGACGACTGCCAGCAGGACCACTACCACGACTGGGACATGCTGCGCGCGAACCTGCTCCAGCTGCTCGTCGACGGCACGGTCCGCCCTCACGAGCCGGCTTACGACCCGGTTCCCGAGGCGTACGTGACCTGGGACTACTGCCGCGGCTACGCGGACGCGTCCATGAACGAGGCTCTGCACGGCGACAGCTTCGACGCCTGACCCGACCAACGACAACGGCCCGACAAGTTGCACTTGTCGGGCCGTTTCGTTTTTCCAGCACGGTGTTTTGTTCGAGCACAGTGATTGTTCGGGCTCGGCGCCGTTCGAGGCTTCCGCCGGCGCGGCCACTACCCGCCGCTGGGCGAGGTGTCCGGGACCAGGAGCTGACGCGTCTCGGTCAGCGGCTTCGACGTCGGGAAGAGCCGTGTGGTCGTCGCCGAGCCGGTCTCGACCGGGGTCGGAATCTCCGGTGTCGGCGACGGGACGGTCGTGACAGGTGGATTCGGCGTCGTCACCTCCACCGGCGGCGGAGTGGTCACCGGCACCTGCGTGGGTGGCACGATCGGCGCGATCAGGATCTCCGGCGGAACCGACGGCTGACTCGTCGTCTCGCTGCCCGGCAGCGTCGTCAGAGGCGGCGCCGGCAGCACGGTCGTCGGGATCTGGCCGCTCTGGCCACCTGTTGTCGTCGTGGTCGGAGCCGGGGTCGTGGCATTGGTCACGTCGGTCATCAGGCGGTCGTGCCAGGCGTTGAGCTCGTCGCGCTTCGCGGAGTCGTTGACGTCACCGACCCGCTTGCTCGCGGACTGCAGCACCGTCATCGCACCCTGGGCGTCGCCGGACTTGATCATCCGTTCCGCCTCTTCGAGGGTGTTCGCGGTGTCGATGCTCGCGACCGTCGAGTTGGCCCGCTCGGTGAACACGACTTCCTTGACCCGCCACAGCGGGTCACCGGGCTGAGCGTTGTAGGAGAACACGGTCGCACCGGCCATCACGACGGCGATTGCAGCCGCTGCGCCCGCGACCGGGCGCAGCAGGCGCAGTCCGCCGCGCTGTGGGGACTGCCGACGACTCAGTTCGCGGTCGACCGCGGCGGCGGCCTCGTCGAGAGTCGGACCGGCAGGCAGATCGGGGCCGACGATCTCGGCCCGCCAGCCGGCGAGGAGCGACGCGAGGCGGTACTCCTCCTCGGTGCTGGTCGCGACCTCGCCGCCACCGGCGAGCGCGTCGAGCAGGGCGTCGTCGCGCTGCACGGCGGCCAGGTCGAAGGGCTCGTCGCCGCGCACCTCATCAGCCAACGGATCGCCCTGGGGCAGGGTGAGATCGGCATCGGACGCATCATGACGCCGCGACCACTTGTCGTGACCGCGCTTGCTCCCCCTAGCCATACATCTCACCTGCTTTCGCTACTTCGGTCTTCAACTTCGCGAGCGCCCGGTGCTGGGCGACCCGTACTGCTCCGGCCGTACTTCCGACGGCCGCTGCCGTCTCCTCCGCGGACAGACCCACTACCAGTCGGAGGATGACGATCTCTCGGTGCTTCTCGGACAGCGTGCCGAGCAGCGCATTGACCTGCCTGCTTGTTTCGGAGTCCAGGGCGAGCTTCTCCGGACCCTCGTCCGAGGAGACGACGTCCGGCACCTCGGCCATCGACTCTGCGCGGTTGCGGCCGGCGTTTCGGTGCGCGTCCGCCACCTTGTGTGCGGCGATCCCGTACACGAACGCCATGAACGGGCGACCCTGATCCCGATACCGCGGCAGAGCGGTCATCACAGCCAGGCACACCTCCTGCGCCACGTCGTCCGCGGACAGGTGCCCCCGTTCCGCGGCTCCGACCCGTGATCGGCAGTACCGCACGACCATGGGTCGGACAACTTCCAGAACCCGAGCCAAGGCAACTCGATCGCCCTGCGCTGCGGCAGCGACTGCTGAGTCCAACTCCTCGCTCGTACTACTCATCGACAGTCTTTGTCCTGGCGTTACAGTGGCGCCCGTGTGACCGGACGGCCCCACCGATCGGTGGGACGTTTGAAGGATAGCGACCGACCCTCACGATTCCCTGAATCGCCCGCCTGCGCTGACGATTCGTGATTCGCAGCGCCGCCGGATCTCGTCGGCCTCCGGGCCTGGGGCCACTCCCCCGAGCAGCATCGAGGCCGCCCACTGCAGCGGGACCAGCCCGTGTTCCTCGCAGCGCGCCAGCACCCGGCGCGCGGGGTCCGCTGCCGCGGCCGGATCTGCCCCGGCGCTGATCGCGGCGGCGAGCAGGAGTTCGGACTTGACCTGGTGCCGCACCGACGGCGAGGCGCCGGCCAGTTCCACCGCCGTTCCGGCGTGCCGGCGACCACGCGCGGAATCCCCCGCCGCGAGGGACATCTCGGCCGTCACCCAGTGCAGCCGGATCCGCTGCCGCCACAGCCGCGACTCCCCGCCCGGGAGCCCGGCACCGTCGATCAGCTCTGCGCACCGATCGAGCAACCGGAACCCGAGCGCCAACCGGCCGCAGCCGAGCGCATCGGCGGCCAGGCCCGTCAGCGCATCACAGCGGGCCTCGATGGCCGCCGCGGAGCGATCGTCGCCCGCCAGGACGAGAGCCCGGCCGTCGGATCCGGACGCGATCCGATGCCACCCGAGCTGACGCAGCAGGGACGCCTCGGTGCTCGCGGCCAGGGACGCGAGCACGGCACCCGGACGTTCGCGCCGCAGCGCCGCGAGTTCGGCGCGGGCACCCGCGTAGCGCCCCTGCCCGCCCAGTGCCACGGCCCGCAACCAGCGGTCGTGCGCCGAGCGCGCCTCGGGAAGCGCTGGGTGGCCCGGCGTCGGACCGAACGCGTGGTCGGTGAGGGACTCGGCTGTCGTCACTGGCACGGGCGCAAGCGTAGGGCGCGCCCGACGGGCGGGTGAGCCGCAGCCCGCGGTTGGGGTCCGGACCGGGCCCGTCACGAAACGTTACCGACGAGTTTGTCGAGAGTTTCGATCACATTAAGATTTCGACTTGCAAAAGTATTGAACTCTTTCGCCGGCAGGCTTTGCCGATAACGACCGCGCCCACACCGGCCCCCTGCACGGGCGATCCACCGGAACGCCATCACCTGCACGATCCCGCCCGGACCCGCCGCGACCGGCGTAAATAGCGCGTACAGCCCGTCCCGATGACGTCGATGGACACTGACCAGGACATTCGCTCGACACCCGGACAAACAATCACGAAATTGTGTCGATGTCGATGAACGGATCGTTAATTCTCGCCGCAAGGGGTATGTAAATCACCACGTATTGAAACTGTTGACTCGATTTCCGGGCCGACTATAACGTTACCGTTGAAATTGATCGTGTGCGCGAGTGAACGACCTTCACCGCGGTGCAGGAAACGCGAAACGAGCGCTGTGTGCCCGAGCCGCCGACGTCAGGAGATGGAATGCCACAACCAAATCACCTCCCCGGCCCGAATGCCGACATCTGGGACTGGCAGATGCACGGACTCTGCCGCGGCGTCGACTCCGCGATGTTCTTCCACCCCGACGGCGAGCGTGGTCGCGCCCGAGCACAGCGCGAAATGCGGGCGAAGGAGATGTGCCGACAGTGCCCGGTGCTCGCCCAGTGCCGGAACCACGCACTGAGTGTGTGCGAGCCCTACGGCATCTGGGGCGGGATGTCCGAGGCCGAGCGCGAGGCACACACCCGGCGCTACCGGCAGCGGATCGCCTCCTGATCCGGCGCCACCGACACACGAAAGAGCCCCGGACGGGCACTCCCGTCCGGGGCTCTTCGCGTCAGGTGAGACCTAGTGGCTGTGCCCGTGGCCGTGGCCGGCGTCCTCGACCTCGGCCGGCTTCTCGACGACAGCCGACTCGGTGGTGAGCACCATCCGCGCGACGGACGCCGCGTTGACGACCGCGGACCGGGTCACCTTGACCGGATCGACGACACCGTCGGCGAGCAGGTCACCGTAGGTCAGGGTCGCGGCGTTGAAGCCGTGGCCCTTGGGCGCCTCCGCCACCTTGCTGACCACGACGGCCCCGTCGAGGCCGGCGTTGGTGGCGATCCAGAACAGCGGTGCCTCGATCGCGGTGCGGACGACCTCGACACCGGTGGCCTCGTCGCCGGAGAGCGACGCCGCGAGGTCCACGAGGACCTGACCGGCCTGCACGATCGCGGAACCACCGCCGGGGACGATGCCCTCCTCGACCGCGGCCTTGGCGGCGTTGACGGCATCCTCGACGCGGAACTTGCGCTCCTTGAGGTCGGTCTCGGTGGCCGCGCCGACCTTGATGACCGCGACGCCGCCGGCGAGCTTCGCGAGGCGCTCCTCGAGCTTCTCGCGGTCCCAGTCGGAGTCGGTGTTCTCGATCTCGCGGCGGAGCTGCCCGACCCGGGTGTCGATGTCAGCCTGGGTGCCTGCGCCCTCGACGATGGTGGTCTCGTCCTTGGTGACGACGACACGACGCGCCGAGCCGAGCAGATCGAGGCCCGCCTCCTTCAGCGACAGGCCGACATCGGTGTTGATGACGGTGCCCGCGGTGACGACCGCGAGGTCGTCGAGGAACGCCTTGCGGCGGTCACCGAAGTACGGCGCCTTGACGGCGACGGCCTTGATGGTCTTGCGGATCGAGTTCACCACGAGGGTGGAGAGGGCCTCGCCCTCGATGTCCTCGGCGATGATCAGGACCGGCTTGCCGGACTCGGCGATCTTCTCGAGCAGCGGCAGGAAGTCCGGCAGGGAGCTGATCTTGTCGCGGTAGAGCAGCACCAGCGCGTCCTCGAGCACGGCCTGCTGCGCGTCGATGTCGGTGATGAAGTACGGCGACAGGAAGCCCTTGTCGAACTGGACTCCCTCGGTGACCACGAGCTCGGTCTGCAGGGTGGAGGACTCCTCGACCGTGACGACACCGTCGGTGCCGACGCGGGTCATGGCCTCGCCGACCAGTCCGCCGATCTCCTCGTCGCGGGAGGAGACGGTGGCGACCTGCGCGATGGCCTCCTTGCCCTCGACCGGGGTGGCCGCGGCGAGCAGAGCCTCGGAAACGGCGTCGGCGGCCTTGGCGATGCCGGCGCCGAGGGAGATCGGGTTCGCACCGGCGGCGACGTTCTTGAGGCCGGCCTTGACGAGGGCCTGCGCGAGCACGGTGGCGGTGGTGGTGCCGTCACCGGCGACGTCGTTGGTCTTCGTCGCGACGGACTTGACCAGCTGCGCGCCGAGGTTCTCGAAGGGATCCTCGAGCTCGATCTCGCGGGCGATGGAGACACCGTCGTTGGTGACGGTCGGACCGCCGAACGCCTTGGCCAGCACGACGTGCCGACCGCGGGGGCCGAGGGTCACCTTGACCGCGTCCGCGAGCTGGTCGACGCCGCGCTCGAGCGCGCGCCGCGCGGTCTCGTTGAATTCGATCTGCTTGGACATAAGTGCTGTTACTCCTGGGAAGGTCGGCGAGCCGTACCGGTGGAAACTGTTCCGTAACGCGGTCCGCCCCGGGTCCGTGGACGGGACGCCGGGGCGGAGGCACGTGGCTTACTTGGAGATGACAGCCAGCACGTCGCGTGCCGACAGGATCAGGTACTCCTGGCCGGCGTACTTGATCTCGGTTCCG
Organism: Rhodococcus sp. NPDC003322; assembly: GCF_053589555.1. NCBI lineage: Bacteria > Bacillati > Actinomycetota > Actinomycetes > Mycobacteriales > Nocardiaceae > Rhodococcus > Rhodococcus sp. NPDC003322. Next base: position 135,180 of record NZ_JBSFSC010000001.1, read on the forward strand.
CCGTACTTGCTGTAGATGACGGTGTCGCCCTCCTGGACGTCGAGCGGGATGCGCTTCTCGCCGTCTTCGTCCCAGCGGCCGGGGCCGACGGCGACAACGGTGCCCTCCTGGGGCTTTTCCTTCGCCGTGTCGGGGATGACCAGGCCAGAAGCCGTGGTCGTTTCGGCCTCGTTGGCCTGGACGAGGATCTTGTCCTCGAGCGGCTTGATGTTCACGCTCGCCACGATGAGCCCTCCACTTTCGGGGTTTTCGGCGCCCAGGGCTGCTCCCCGGGCAAGTCGGTTGTACTGCACGAATACGGCGCCCCACCTGGTCCCGTCGTCGCGGGTGCCGGAACCAGGTCGATGCCACCTAGCACTCTATACATGCGAGTGCCAGCGCTCAAGACATCGGACTGCTCGCGTCACCCGATTCGCCGCGGGCGAAATCGGAGGAGGTGAACGACCGGTGTCCTACAGTCGGCACCGTGGCAAACCTGAACAGACGTGGATTTCTCGGATTGGCCGGACTGGGCGCAGCGGGCGCACTGGGGGTGGGAGCGTTCGGACGAGCCCCCTGGGGCACCTGGTACGCCGCGGCCGACACCCTGCCCGGCACCACCCTCGAGACGGTCGCCACCCCCCTCGGCACGACCGGCTACCGCTCGCTGACCGCGGGCCCGGGCTGGCCGATGATCGTGCGCGGCGAGCTCGCCGAGCCGAGGTCCGGCCGGGAGGACCGCCGCACCGCGCTGGCCTCACTGGTGCAGCTGACCGATGTCCACATCGTCGATGCCCAGTCCCCGCTGCGGTTCGAATACGTGCACCCGTTCAACGGGTCGGCGTTCCGGCCGCAGGAGACGCTGACGACCCAGGGCCTGGTCTCGCTGGTCTCGCGGGTCAACGCGCTGGGCAAGGGTCCGCACACCCGCCGCGGCTTCGACGCGGTGGTGAGCACCGGCGACAACACCGACAACAAGGAACACGCCGAGCTCGGCTGGTTCCTCACCGCTCTCAACGGCGGCACCTTCGTTCCCAACACCGGCGCGAAGGACCGCTACGAGGGTGTGCAGAATTCGGGTGCGGAGCTGTACTGGAACCCGGAGTCCCCCCTCCGCGACATGTACAAGCAGGCCGGCTTCCCGCAGATCCCCGGACTGCTCGGCGCGGCACTCGCCCCGGTCACCAGTCCTGGCCTGAAGACGCCCTGGTACAGCGTGTTCGGCAACCACGACGACTCGGTGCAGGGCACCCTGCCGAGCGGCATCGGCCCCCTCGACGCGATGTACACCGGCTCCCTCAAGTTCGAGGTCCCCGGTTCACCGGAGCAGGCCCGCGCCGTCGACATCGCCACGAAGTTCGACCCCGCCGGGGTACCGGCGGCACTGGCCGCGATCACGACCCCGCCACGGCACGTCACCCCGGATCCGTCCCGCGCCCCGTTCACCCCGCGGGAGTACATCGCCGCCCACCTCGACCCGGCGAACACCGGACCCGGCCCGGTCGGACACGGCTTCGCCCCGGACGCCGGCGAGACCGGTATCGGCTACTACTCGTTCGAGATCGCCCCCGGCGTGGTCGGCATCAGCCTGGACTCGACCAACCGGGCGGGCTTCACCGACGGCTCGCTGGGCGAAGCCCAGTTCCGGTGGATCGAACGAACCCTGCAGGACGGCAGCAGCCGCTACCACGACGCCGACGGCCGTCCGGTCACACAGTCCCGCGACGACACCTGGTTCCTGGTGTTCAGCCACCACACCAGCGATTCGATGGGAAATCTGCTGCCCGATCCGGAGAACCCGGGTGAGCGCAGGCACAGCGGCGCCGAACTGGTGGATCTGCTGCACCGATTCCCGAACGTGCTCGCCTGGGTCAACGGCCACACGCACGAGAACCGCATCACCGCGCGGCCGGGTGCGACACCGGTGCAGGGATTCTGGGAGATCAACACCGCCTCGCACATCGACTTCCCGCAGCACGCGCGGATCATCGAGGTGGCCGACAACGCGGACGGCACGATATCGCTGCTGACCACGCTGATCGAGGCCGACAGCCCGTACGAGGCTCGCCACGGCGACTTCTCCCCCGCCGGCCTGGCATCGCTGTACCGGGAGCTCTCGTTCAACGACATCCACGCGGATGCCGCCGCGCTCGGCAGCGCGGGCGACCACAACACGGAGCTGCTCCTGCCCTCACCTCGCGCGTGACGAATACCGGATGGCCAGTATGCTTCCACCGTATGTTGCACGTGAAATGCAAGTGACGTAGCGTCCCTGACGTGCAGCTGACCAAGTTCACGGATCTCGGGCTGCGCGTGATGATGCGCCTGGCCGTCGCCCCCGGCGGCGGTGGACTGACCACGAGTCAGGTGGCGGACGAGATGTCGATTCCCTACACCCACACCACCAAGGTTGTGTTGCGGCTCAAGGAACTCGGCATGGTCGAAGCCCGCCGCGGTCGGGGCGGCGGGCTCTCCATCACCGAACGCGCCCGCGGAACCTCCGTCGGCTGGCTGACCCGTCAACTCGAGGGTGACGACGAGGTCGTCACCTGCGACGGCACCACCCCGTGCCCGCTGCGGCACGGTTGCAAGCTGCGCAACGCCCTGCGCCGGGCGCAGGACGCGTTCTACGACGCACTGGACACCATCACGATCGACGACCTCGTTCGCGAGCCCGACGCCCGGGTCCTACTCAACCTGTCCACACGACCGGCCAGATAGGGCATGTCTTCCAATCCCTCCCGGATGCACCCGGCGAAACAATCGTCGTCCGGCAAGGCGGAGGAGAAGCCGATACCGGGGTTGTATCGGCGCCGACGACAACGCAGCAGGGCGTCGATTGGGCGCCGGGGGCGCCGAAACGGGGATTGGGAGACATGCCCTAACCGTCACGACGCCGCCGGCCGGCCCGCACCGCGGCGGTGATCACCCGCACCCCGGCCGCGAGCAGCACCAGGTTCCCGACGATCTGCACCGACACCACGGCCCGCGCGGTCTCGGTCTCCGCGACGATGTCCCCGAAGCCGACGGTGGAGAAGCAGACGAGGGTGAAGTACAGCGCGTCGATCCTCGACAGCGCTTCGTTGAAGCTGTCGACCGCCGACTGCGACATCAGGTGATAGGCCGTCGCGTAGACGAGCAGGTAGGTCGGCACCGAGATGGCGAGCGCCTCGAGCGACTGCAAACCCGGATACCGCGCGGTGACGATTCGCCGGATCTGCCAGACGAACACCCCGAGAACCACAAGCAGGCACAGCAGCAGGCCGCCCAGCGCCGACATGGTCGACAGGTCGTTCAGTGGCACCAGGAAGTACACGACGACCAACAGCACCGCGCTGATCACCGGCCGCAGGACCGCGCGCCGGATCAGCGTGCGCCGCGTCGCCTTGGGCAGGGACGCAAGCCCGTCCGGCGCCGGGACGTCGCGGCCCCAGGCGGGGTCCTCTCGGTCCCCGTCAGTGGACATCGCCCCGGTCCGACGACTGGCTGACGGTGACGGACAGGCCCGGGTCGGTGGCGACGGTCAGCGGCGAGGGGGTCGCTCCCCCGGCGATGACGTGGGCACCCAATGCGGCGATCATCACGCCATTGTCCGTGCACAGCCGTGGTTTCGGGATGCGAAGCGTCAAACCGGCCGCGGCGCACCGCTCCTGCGCCAGGGAACGGATCCTCGAGTTGGCGGTCGCGCCGCCGCCGAGGACGAGGGTGTCGACCCCGACGTCCGTGGCCGCTCGCACCGCCTTCATGGTCAGCACGTCGGCGACGGCCTCCTGGAACGACGCCGCCACGTCCGGGATCGGAACGGGCTCGCCGGCCCGTTCCTTGGACTCGACGTAGCGGGCCACCGCCGTCTTGAGTCCGGAGAACGAGAAGTCGTGCCGGGCGTCGCGCGGACCTGTCATGCCACGGGGGAACGCGATCGCCTTGGGGTCTCCGTCCTGCGCGGCGGCATCGAGAGCGGGCCCGCCCGGGAAGCCGAGACCGAGCAGACGGGCGACCTTGTCGAACGCCTCCCCTGCCGCGTCGTCGACGGTGGTGCCAAGTTCCTCGATCGGCCGAGCGAGGTCACGCACGTGCAGCAGGTGGGTGTGACCACCGGAGACCAGCAGCGCCACGCACGGCGGCATCGGCCCGTGCTCGAGGGTGTCGACGGCGACGTGCCCACCCAGATGGTTGAGCGCGTAGAACGGCACGTCCCACGCGGCCGCGTAGGCCTTCGCCGCGGCGGCGCCGACGAGCAGGGCCCCGGCCAGCCCGGGGCCGATGGTGACGGCCAGCGCGTCGGGCTTGGCGATCCCGGCCTGCGCCAGTGCGCGTCGCATCGTCGGGACGATCGCCTCGAGGTGCGCCCGCGAGGCGACTTCCGGGACCACGCCGCCGTAGCGGGCGTGCTGATCCACACTCGACGCGACCTCGTCGGCGAGCAGCTCGCAGGTGCCGTCCTCGCGCCAGCGGACGATGCCGACTCCTGTTTCGTCACAGGAGCTCTCGATACCCATCACGATCACGACTGCGGCTCCTCCGACTGTGTCGACCGCCCCGGCCGGCGCATCGTGTATGCGTCGGCCCCGCTGGGCTGATAGTAGTTTCGGCGGGTTCCCACGATCTCGAACCCTTCCCGCCGGTAGAGGGTGATCGCCGCGTCGTTGTCGGTGCGCACCTCGAGGAAGACCGGACCGCCGAACCCGTCGGCGAGACGCAGGAGTTCGTCCAGGAGCAGTGAGCCGAGCCCGCGGCGGCGGTGCGCCGGATCCACACCGATCGTGTGGACCTCGAACTCCGAGTCGGTCACGGTGCCCAGCAACGCGATTCCCGCGTAGCCGACGACTGCACCGGCCTCGTCCCGCACCACGAAGTAGTGGTTGTGCGGGTGCGCGAGTTCGGACCGGAACGCGGCAGCACTCCACGGACCGTCCCCGGCGAAGAGCAGGGTTTCGAGTTCGGCGCAGCGCTCCGCGTCGGCAGGCCGCATCTCGGTGAGCGCGTAGCTCATTTCTTGCGATCCGCCATCTCGACCGCATCGGGGCGCCGAAGATACAGCGGCACAAGCGGTTCCGGGTTCACACCGCCGAGGATCGCGGGCGCCGCCACGGCGACCAGTCCGGCGGGCGAGGGCGTCTGCACGTCCACCACCGGCAGGTCGAACAGGTCCGCGTGCACGGCCGACCCCGCCACCACCACCGACGGCTGCGGCTCGACGTCGGCGGGCTTGTTCACTGCGGGGCCTTCGACTCGCCGGCCCTCGGAGTAGCGCGCCCAGTACACCTCACGACGCCGGGCGTCGGTGACCACCAAGAGATCTCGCCGGTCCGCGGCGACCGCATCGGCCGCGACGGCATCGAGGCTGCACACCCCGTGCACCGGGACGCCCAGCGCATCGCCGAAGGCGGCGGCGGTCGCCATGCCGACTCGTAGGCCGGTGAACGGGCCGGGCCCGACACCGACGACGACGGCGTCGAGGTCGGCCGGGACATGACCGGACTCGGTCAGGCACTCGAGGATGTGCGGGGTCAGCACCTCCGCGTGGGCGCGGGCATTGACGGTGATGCGGTGGGCCAGGGTGCGCGGGGAAGCGCCGTCGAGGCGGACCACCCCCGCGGTCACGGCCGGGGTGGCGGTATCGACAGCGAGAACGAGCACGGCTATCGAGGGTACTCGCACGTCAGTGCGGTAATGACGGCGGCGGTGTTCACGAGACCCAGCCCCACTGTGCCGTGCGGACATCGGACTCCGGTTCGCGGCGCAGCCGCACCAGCAGGTGCCGGTCCGCGAGATGCTCGACGATCCCCTCGCCCCACTCGACCACGACGACCGCACCCGCCAGATCGGTGTCCAGGTCGAGGGCGTCGAGTTCGTCGAAGGTGGCGGAGCGCTGCGCCCCCAGGCCGAGCCGGTAGGCGTCGACGTGCACCATCGCGACCGGGTCTCCACCACCGGGGCGCACCCCGGGCCGGTGCTCACGGGCGATGATGAACGTCGGGGAACTGACCCTGCCCTGCACCCCGAGCCCAGCGGCGATTCCCCGCGCCAGCGCCGTCTTCCCGGCGCCCAGCGGACCGTCGAGCACCACCAGGTCTCCGGCGCCGAGTTCGACCGCCAGCCGCCGGCCGAACGCCTCGGTGTCCTCCACCGTCGGGAGGTGGATGAGGGTGTGCCCGGATTCAGCCACCGACGCTTTCCTTCCATTCGAGGTCCTGGTCGGCGACGGCCCGCGTCACCAAGCGGTCGATCGAGTCGGTGACCCGGATCGGGAACTCCAGCTGCACCAGGTGCCCGGCCGAAACCACCCGCACCAGTTCGGAGTTCGGCAGTGCGTCGGCCAGCGCCTGCGACTGCACGAACGGAATCACCATGTCCGCATCTCCGCACAGGACCAGCGCGGGCAGGTCCCCGAGTACCGGCAACGCGGCCGATTCGTCGTGCAGTTCCAGTGATTTGAGGAAGTTGACGATTGTCGTCACGGACGTCTCGTTGAGCATGCTCTCGGAGAATCGCTGCAGCGACGGGCTCACCTCGGTGCCGAAGGAGGCCGCCCGCAGGATCGGCGAGATGATCGCGCGGGCCGCGCCGCGGCCCAGCTGGACGACACCCGGTGCGGTGCGCACCGCGAGCCGGAACGCGTCGATCACCGGGTTCTGCAGGTTGCGGCTCAACCCGGTCTGGTTCAGTCCGGCGGCAGCGGTCGAGAGCAGCCCAACGCCGATCACGTGGGTGCCGAACAGTTCCGGAACCTGGCGTGCCAGCGACAGGATCGTCATCCCGCCCATCGAATGCCCGACCAGGACAACCGGGCCGTTCGGCGCGACGGTCCGGAGGACGGCGTGCAGGTCACGGCCCAACTGCCCGACCGAACAGGACTCGGGGCTCGGGGTGCCGGAGCGTCCGTGCCCGCGCTGGTCGTAGAACACCATCCGTACCGCGTTCCCCCAGCGTCGGCGCAGCTGCCGACGCTGGAAGTGCCACGAATCCATCCGCAGGCAGTAGCCGTGCACGAACACCACCGTCAGCGGCGCGTCGGCAGGCCCGACCTCGCGGGTCGCCAGGGTCACGCCGTCGTCGGCGACGACCATGCTGCCACGGTCGCTCTCGAGCAGGCCGAAGTCCTCGTCCGCGTGCCGGTCCCGCCTGCGTCGGCTCGGCTCGGTTCTGTGGTGCACGGCCCGCACGCCGGCCAGCGCCCCGACCGCGGTCGCGACTCCGGCCCCGCCGATCGCACCGCGGCGTCCGAACGGCATCACCGCCAAACCTGCTCGCCACCGGTGTAGCTGCGCACGACGCGTCCGCGCACCCCGGTGACCACCTCGTAGTGGATGGTGTCGAGGGCGTCGGCCCAGTCCTGTGCGACGGGCTCGCCGCTCTCGCCGGTACCGAACAGGACCGCGGTGTCGCCCTCCGCGACCGGGCCGGGGTCGGTCCCGAGATCGACGACGACCTGGTCCATGCACACCCGACCGATCTGCGGGTAGCGGCGCGACCCGATCTGCACCTGGAACCGGCCACCGAGCGCGCGCGGAACACCGTCGGCGTACCCGACGGGCAGCAGCGCCACAGTGGTGTCGTGCGGGGCGATCCAGGTGTGCCCGTACGACACCCCGCCACCGGCCGCGACCTTCTTGACCAGCGCGACCCGGGCGCGCAGCTCCATCGCGGGCCGCAGTCCGAACCCGCCGAGTTCCGGCACCGGGGACAGCCCGTACAGCGCGATGCCGGGGCGAACCATGTCGAACCGCAGATCCGGTCGGGTCAGCGCGGCCGCCGAGTTGGACAGGTGCACACGATCGACCCGCATCCCGAGCCGGGCGGCCCGGTCCACGGCGTCGCGCAGCACCTGCGCCTGCGCGTCGATGACGGGATGGTGCGGCTGGTCGGCGTGCGCGAGGTGGGAGAACACGCCCCCGAGCCGCACGGCGCCCTCGGACTGCGCGCGGGCCAGTCCGTCGAGCAGCTCGTCGAGTTCCGTCGCGGACACACCGTTGCGGTTCAACCCGGTGTCGACCTTCAGCGTCACTCCCGCCGTGGTTCCGACCGTGCGAGCGGCGGCGACCACCGCGTCCAGGTGCCGGGGTGAGGAGACGGCGAGTTCGACGTCGGCGGCGATGGCGGCACGGAAATCGGTGTCGGCGGTGTGCAGCCACGACAGCACGGGCGCCGTGATTCCTGCCGCACGCAGGGTGAGTGCCTCGCCGACGGTGGTGACGCCGAGTTCGGAGGCACCGGCAGCGAGCGCGGTCCGCGCCACCGGGACGGCTCCGTGGTTGTAGGCGTCGGCCTTGACCACCGCCATCAACGCGGCGTCACCGGCGTGCTCGCGCAGCAGCCGAACGTTGTGGGCGATCGCGTCGAGGTCGATCAGCGCCTCCGCTTGCGGTGACGTTTCGGACAAACCGGATTCCTTCGGTGGGACGGACTCCGTACGGTCACTGTGCGCGGTGATGGTCATGATGCGTCAATCCTGCCACCACCTGCCGTTATGCCCAATGACCTCGCTCACTGTCGAGATCACGGATTGACCACACGCTGCGCGCGAAGGATGCGGATCGCGGACCTGACCTGCTCCGACAGGGCACCGGCCGAGATCGGTGCGAGCACCTCCGATCCTTCGCCCGCAGCCAGGGCCGCGGCCAGGGAGTGGGCCCGCGCGCCCATCGCGGCGGCGGTCGAGGCATCCAGCCCCGTCGACATCAGCGCCCCGATCACCCCCGAGAGGACGTCCCCGGAGCCGGCGGTCGCGGCCGCGGAACCGCCCGCCTCGTTGACCAGGACCTGGCCCTCGGGGTCGGCGATCACCGTCGAGCGTCCCTTCAGCAGTACAGTCACCCCCCACCGGGCCGCCAGGGCCCGGACGTGGCCGACCCGGTCGTCGGCCGGATCGATGCCGGCCAGTCGGGCGAACTCACCGGCGTGCGGCGTCAGCATGGTGGGTGCGGTGCGCCCGGCGACCAGCGCCGGCTCGGCGGCGAGCACGGTCAGCCCGTCGGCGTCGACGAGGACCGGCAGATCCGACGCCAGCGCGGCGCGCAGAAGTTCGCGGGCGGCGTCCCCGGTACCGATCCCCGGCCCGACCACCCATGCCTGCACCCGGCCGGCGTCCGCGAACGTCTCGGCGGCCACGACCTCCGGCCAGCGCGAAAGAACCTGCGGGGCGGCAGTTCCCACGTACCGGACCATGCCGGACGTTGCGGCGACCGCGCCGCCGCAGCACAGCACCGCGGCGCCCGGATAGCGGTCGCTCCCGGCGACCACACCCACGACGCCCTGGCTGTACTTGTCGTCCACCGCGCCGGGCAGCGGCCACCGCGCCCCCACCTCGTCCGGGGTGAGCGCGGCGATCGCCGCGGGCGGCAGGTCCAGCCCGATGTCGACGAGTTCGACCCGCCCGCACCGCGCGCCGGCGAGCACGTGCACCGGTTTCAGCGCACCGAAGGCCACGGTCACCGCAGCGGTCACGGCGGGCCCCGCGGTGGCACCCGTGTCGGGGTCCACGCCGCTCGGCAGGTCGACCGCGACGATCGGCGCGGTGATGCCTGCCACCAGCGCGGCCGCCGCCGGTCGCAGCGGCCCTCGGCCCGAGATCCCGACGATGCCGTCGAGGACCAGGTCGGGATCCCCCACCTCCTCGTCCACCCGGCCCCCGGCCGCGCGCAGCGCGGCGAGTCCCGGACCGTGCGCGCGGGCGGAATCGAGGAGGACCGCCCGCACGGCCACCCCGCGCCGTCGGAGCATTGCGCCCGCCCACAGCGCGTCGCCGCCGTTGTCCCCGGACCCGACCAGCAGCGTCACCGACCTTCCCGCGACACCACCTGTGCGCGAGTGCAATTCGGCTGCGGCCACGACGGCCAGGCCGTGTGCGGCCCGGCGCATCAACGTGCCCTCCGGCAGTGCCGCCAGCAGTGGCGCCTCGGCGGCACGGACTTGCGAGGTCGTGTGGAACCGGCGCACCGGACATTCCTCCCGATCGATCGATACGACGAGACGACCGTATCGAGAGGTCTACGCTCGGTCCATGCGTGCACTCGCGACCTCAACCGCCACCGCACTGCTGCTCCTCGGGACGCTGGCCGGCTGCGGCGACTCCACCGACACTCCGTCGACGGTGCCGACGCCGTCCGCGGAGGCGACGTTGCCCGCCGACACCACGGTGGTGCGGGTCGCGGGGATGGCGTTCACCCCGGCCACGGTCACCATCAGGGTCGGACAGTCGGTCACCTGGCAGTTCGACGACAACGCGATCCCGCACAACGTCACCGGCACCGGCGCCGCCGCCACGGAACTCAAGAGCCCGATCCTGGCCACCGGCACCTACACCAAGCAGTTCGACACGCCGGGCACCTACGCCTACGAGTGCACACTGCACCCGAACATGACCGGAACCGTCGTCGTCACCGACTAGACCACTCGGTCGAATTGCCGGTTTCGCCCGATTGGATCCGGGACTACCCTCATAACATGAACACGATTCGGGTCGCCATGTCGTGTGCCGCGGCAGCCGCCCTGATCTCCTTCGCCACACCGGTCACCGTGCTCGAGGCCTCGGCGCAAACCGGGACCGAGTACACCGTTCAGGTCACCCAGATGGCCTACCGGCCGTCGACTCTCCGGATCCACGTGGGCGACACCGTGACGTGGGATTTCAGCGACGCCAGCAGCGCGCACAGTGTCACCGCCACCCAGCGGGGCACCACGCACGACTACTTCGACAGCGGCACCATGACCGGCGGCTATTACACCCACACGTTCAGCCAGCCCGGCACCTACCCGTACCGATGCAACGTGCACACCAGCATGGGCGGCACGATCGTCGTCGGCTAGGGCGCTGACGCGCCCGTGAGTGCTCTTCGCCCCGGTCGGGGCGAAGAGCACTCACGGGCGGCGGAGCCGAGTGTCACTCGACCGTGACGGACTTGGCCAGGTTGCGGGGCTTGTCGACGTCGTAGCCGCGGGCGCGAGCGATCTCGGCCGCGAACACCTGCAGCGGCACGGTGGACAGCAGCGGCTGCAGCAGCGTCGGTGCCGCGGGGATCTCGATGAGATGGTCGGCATGCGCGCGCACCATCTCGTCGCCCTCCTCCGCGATCACGATCGTGCGGGCACCACGAGCCTTGATCTCCTGGATGTTCGAGACCAGCTTCGAGTGCAGCACCGCCCGCCCCTTCGGGGACGGCATCACGACGATGACCGGCAGGCCCTCCTCGATCAGCGCGATCGGCCCGTGCTTGAGCTCACCGGCGGCGAAGCCCTCCGCGTGCATGTACGCGAGCTCCTTGAGCTTGAGCGCACCCTCGAGCGCCACCGGGTATCCGACGTGCCTGCCGAGGAACAGCACCGTCGACGCATCGGCGAACTCGCGTGCCAGTGCCCGCACCGGCTCGACCGTCTCGAGCACCCGACTCACCAGGGCAGGCATCGCCTCGAGTTCGGCGTACTCGCGCGCCACCTCGTCCGGGTACTTGGTGCCGCGCGCCTGCGCGAGGGCCAGCCCGACCAGGTAGTTGGCGGTCACCTGGGCGAGGAACGCCTTCGTCGACGCGACGGCGATCTCCGGACCGGCCCGGGTGTAGAGGACGGCGTCGGCCTCGCGAGGAATCTGGGCGCCGTTGGTGTTGCAGATCGCAAGCACACGGGCCTTCTGGTCCTTGGCGTGCTTGACCGCCTCGAGCGTGTCGGCGGTCTCGCCGGACTGCGAGATCGCGACGACCAGCGTGGACCGGTCCAGGACCGGATCCCGGTAGCGGAACTCGCTGGCGAGTTCCACCTCGACGGGCAGCCGGGTCCAGTGCTCGATCGCGTACTTGGCGAGCAGGCCGGAGTGGTAGGCGCTGCCGCAGGCGACGACGAAGACCTTGTCCACGTCGCGCAGCTCCTGGTCGGACAGCCGCTGCTCGTCGAGCACGATCTTGCCGTCCTCGAAATGACCGAGCAGGGTGTCGGCGACCGCAGAGGGCTGCTCGTCGATCTCCTTGAGCATGAAGTAGTCGTGGCCACCCTTCTCGGCGGCCTCGAGGTCCCAGTCGATCCGGAACGGATGCCCGGTCGACTCGTTGCCGGCGAAGTCGGTGATCTCGTAGCCGTCCGCGGTGATCACCACGACCTGGTCCTGGCCGAGCTCGATCGCGTCGCGGGTGTGCTCGATGAACGCGGCGACATCGGAACCGACGAACATCTCGCCGTCGCCGACACCGACCACGAGCGGGGTGGAGCGGCGAGCGGCGACGATGGTGTCCGCGTGGTCGGCGTGCGTGAACACCAGCGTGAACGCACCCTCGAGGCGACGGAGCACCTTGTGCGTGCTTGCCACGAAATCGCCGGCCGTGTCGCCCTCGGCGTACGCCTGCGCGACGAGGTGCACCGCGACCTCGGAGTCGGTGTCGCTGAGCAGTTCCACCCCGGCCGCCTCGAGCTCGTGGCGCAGCGGGGCGAAGTTCTCGATGATGCCGTTGTGCACGACGGCGAGCTTGCCGCTCGCATCGCGGTGCGGGTGGGCGTTGCGGTCGGTGGGGCGACCGTGGGTGGCCCACCGGGTGTGGCCGATGCCGGTGGTGCCGGCGAAGCGTTCCGCGCCGACCTCGGCCAGCTCCGCCGTCAGGTTGGCCAGCTTCCCAGCCTTGCGTTCGACCGCGAGGCCGCCCGCGCCGTCCAGGACCGCGATCCCGGCGGAGTCATAGCCGCGGTACTCCATCCGCCGCAGCGCCTCCACCACGACGTCCAGGGCCTGGCGGTGGCCGACATATCCCACGATTCCGCACATGGCTCCCAAGCCTACTGGGCACCGGAACCCAGATCAGTTCGGACCCGCGGGACCCTTGCCGAATCGCGCAGTGCACACGCCGTCCTTCAGCGTGACCGCGATTTGCAGCAGGTTCGCTCCGCCGTCGACCGGCAGCAACGGCGAACTGTAGTTGGCGCACGTGTCGGCTTTCGGATCCTGGACGGGGACCGGCGCCGCGATCTCGAACCACGGGCCGATCCCGAAGTTGTCGTTGACGAGCAGCACCCGGCCGCTGCGTCCGTCCCGTTTGCCGTCCCGGTCGATCAGGGCCTGCCCGCCGAGCACCAGTCGGGTGCCGTTCGGTCCGCCCGCCAACGCCGTGAGGAACGGCGAGTGCTTGAGCATGCTGCCGTCGTCGGCGACCACCTGGACGCCCGGGTCGAAGGTGCCGTTGCCCCACCAGATCCCGGTGTCGGAGAACTTCAGGTACGGCGTGCAGCGGTCGCCGCCCTGCTCACACATCTCGTGGGTGGACGCCAGACGCCCGTCCGGCAGGCGCGCGATTGTCGCCATGCCCGGACGCAGGCTCTGTTCGTCGTTGGCCTGCACCACGTGCCTGCCCCACCAGTTCACGCCGTCGAGGGTGGCCACCCGGCTCAGCACCTGCGAGTGGCGCGGGCGCTCGGTCTCGTCGGCGTAGTACAGCCACAGCAGGCCCGCGTCGACGGTGAACTCCGGTTCCCAGACGCCGCCGTCTCCCGAGGACCTCGCCGCGACGCCGAGCGGACTCCAGTTGCGGCCGCCGTCCGCGCTGGACCAGACCTTGATACCGACCTTCCGGTCGGTGCCTGCCAGATAGCCGACGGTGCCCGCCCACAGCAGGGTGCCCGCAGGCAGGAAGCCCACCTGCTGCGGCATCTCGAAGATGGTGGCGCAGCACTGGCCGCCGATCGCTTCGGGATCACGCACCGCACCGATCGGATGGAAGCTCACGCCCTCGTCGGTGCTCTCCATGATCTGCGTGAAGTCGCCCTGTGCGTCCCGTGTCGTCAGCGAGGCGACGATCGCCCCGGAGTCGAGCCGCACCAGGCGCGGATACTGTCCGACGCCGAGGACCGCGGGCTCCGGCTCGGCGGGTCCGGGCGGGGCGGCGACAGCACCGGTCGGCAGGGTGCCGACAGTCAGCAGGAGCAGGAACACCAAAGTCAAGACGCGGGCCGTTCGCCGCATGCGCACCGTCCTTACCGTGAGGAGGCGTCAGTCAAACAGAGGCGGCCCCTCGATTGCGGGGGTTCCGCGAAACTGGTCCCCGCCGGCGTGGATCGTCAGTCGCAGTCGGTCAGGAAGCGGGCGAATGCCGGCCACATCGTGTCGCGGGCGCTGCGCCCGGTGAGCACCCCGAGGTGACCTCCCGGATACACGCCGTAGCGCACGGCGGGCGCACCGCCGAGCAGGTCGGTCAGGTGCCGGACGGCGTGCTTCGGTGCCAGCCCGTCACCGCTGCCCGCGACGACCATCACCGGCACGTCGATCGCGTCCAGGTTCACCTGCCTGCCACCGATCTGCATGTGCCCGGTGGCGAACTCGTTGGACCGCATGACGACGTGATACAGCTGGCCGAAGGTCCGGCCCGGGTAGGCGTACATGCTGCTCATGAACCGGTCGACGGCCTCGATCTGCTCGAGGTGGTCGCGATCGTCCAGGTTCGCCAGCACCGTCCACGGCCGCGTGAGGTACTTGTCCACGCTCGCCGCCTTGAAGCCGAGACTGGTCAACGGCGCCGGGATCGTGCCGACGAGGCGGTACAGGGGGGCGACGGTGAACGGCCCGAACAACCGGTCCAATGGACGCAGCGTCGCGAACAGCGGCACCCGACGCAGGTCGAACGGGCTCGCGATCGGTGTCAGCGATCGCAGCGGCAGACCGGGATGTGCCGCTGCGGCGTACACCGCGAAGATCCCACCGAGCGACCAGCCGGCCAGGTGCACGTCGGATCCGCCGGCATCCTCGCTGACCACCCGGACGGCGTCCGGCACAACGCCGTCGACCCAGTGCTCGAATCCACGGGAACGGTCCGCGAAGTTCACCGGCCCGTAGTCGACGACGTACACGTCCCGGCCGGTCTCCTTCAGGTATTCGACGAGACTGCAGCCGCGTCGCAGGTCGAAGGCGATCGACGTGGCGGCCAGCGGGGTGACGAGCAGGACCGGCGCGCCGGTGGCCTCGCGCTCGGTGGACCGGAAGCGGCGGATGGTCCGTTCCGCGTTCGCGTCGACGATCTCGGACTCGGTCGGACGCAGATCCGCCAGTCCGCCGGAGTCGATCCGGTCCCGGACGTTCACCACTGCCTGCGTCAGGTCCCGCGGTACCGGAACCGGAATGCCAAACACCCTGATCGTTTCCTCTCTCTGCCGCCGTTTCCGGCCGGGGACGACCCGGCCTTCGAACACCACGGCCCGGCAATCGGATACGGTCGTGCACGTGGCGCCGACTCCGAAGACCCTGGCCTCCCGTCTATCCAAGCGTGGACCCCATCCGGTGCTGCGCGGTGACCTCGCCTTGGCGGGCCTGCCCGGCGTGGTGTACACCCCCGCCGAGGGCTTCGGACTGCCCGCGGTCGTGTTCGGGCACGGTTGGATGACCGGCGCCGACCGCTACCGGGAGACCCTGACCCACCTGGCGTCGTGGGGAATCGTCGCGGCCGCCCCGGACACCCAGCGCTCTCCGGTCGCATCGCACCTCACGCTCGCCGCGGACCTGCGCAGTGCCGCCGACATCTGCACGGGTGTCCGGCTCGGTCCGGGCAAGATCAGCGTGGCGCGAGACCGGGTGGCGTTCGCGGGGCACGCGATGGGCGCCGGTGCCGCCGTGATCGCTGCCGCCGACCACGGCGCCCCCGCTGTGGCCGCGGTGTTTCCGGCACCGACGACGCCCCCGGCGGAGAAGTACGCGGCCCGGCAGTCCGGACCCGCGCTGATCCTGGCGGCCGCCGAAGACCTGGATTCGTTGAACTGCAACGCCCGCTCCCTCGCCGCGGCCTGGGGTGGACAGGCGATCCTGCGCGGAGTCGACAAGGCTTCCGGCAACGGGCTTCCAGAGGGCCGGGCCCTGCTCGGAGCCCTGGGCCTCGGCGGCTCGAAACGGAGTACCCAGCGCACCACCCGGGCCCTGCTCACGGGCTACCTGCTCTACCACCTGACCGGCGAGACGGAGTACGCACCGTTCGCGACCCCCGGCGTCGAGATCCCGCACACCACGCTGGTTTCCGAGGTCGAGGAGCCGCATCACACGAGCCAGCTGCTGCGCGGGTAACCGGCCCCACCGTCACCCGGGTCCACTTCACCCGTGGGCACGGACTCGGCCGGACGGGTGGGCACCGCCTCCCCCGCAAGGCGTTCGGCCTCCGCGCTCGCGCGCTCGGCTCGGTCGAGCGCCGCGGCCAGCACTGCCCGCAAGTCCTCGAGATTCACAGCTGTCCCGCAGCGGCCAGTTCCGCACCGGTTGCGGAGTCGCCGGGGAGATCCGCGGGCGGCACAGCGACCCGCGGACGATCGCGCTGCGGCACCGCGCCCGACCCGAATCCGAGCGCGCCGGGAACGTCGACCGGAGGGGGTATCGGAGGATCGGCCACGTCTGCGCGAGCGGGCGGGGCCGGAGGATCGACCAGTCCCCTGAGCACCGAATCCTGTTGCACCCCGGGCTCTTCCTTCGGCACGTCACTTTCCCGAGGCGCGGCGGCCTCCTGCGGGGCGGCGGCCTCCAGCGGCGCCGCACACTCATGCGGCACGGCGACCTCCCGCGGCCCCGAGGCCGGGGTCTCGGGCCATTCGTCCGCCGCCGGCTCCACCTCTCCGCCGACCGCGTCGAGCGCTTCCTCGACCACGGTTCGCGCCCCGTCGACGACGAGGTGAATCACCGCGAACAGGTCCGTCAGCGCGCTGCTGCGGGCCCGCACGCACGGCGCGACCGCGCTGTCGACCCCGCCCGGGTCCGGCCCGGCGTCGGGTCCGTCCCCGGCAGCGGACCCGAGCCGCACCACGAAGTCCGCCTGTGCCGCCAGCGCGTCGCGGATCAGGTCTGCGGCACCGTCGAGTGTCTCCGCCGCAGCCGCGACCGCCGCACAGTCCGCGCGGGCCCGGTCGAGTCGACGCCCCAGTGCGGCGAGCGCCGCATCGGCCGCCTCCCCCGCCCAGCCCGCGGCCAACCGTGCCACCGCCTGTTCCTGGGCGAGCAGGTGCGCCCGCATGACGGCGGCGGTGGAGCGGAAGACCTCGGCGTCGGCGTGCAGGGGTCCCGGGTCGACCGCGCGGTGCACCCGGTACCGACCCAGGCCGTCGCCGCGGCTCACGACCCCGACCGCCGCACGCTCGAGGCCGCGGCCCCGTCCTGCTCTGCGTAGCGATCCGCGGTGAGGGACAACCGGGCCGCATCGGTCCCGGTTCTCTGTGCCCACTCGCGCACCACGCAGGCCAGTCGCCCGTGGTCGTGCGTCACCGTCGCCTCCACGCGCTCGGCGAGGCGCATGAGTTCCGCTACCGAATCCATCAGCGCCGCGGCCACCGCGCGGACCGTCGTCTCGTCGAACTCCAGTTGACCGTCACCCACCTGAACCCCCGCTGTCGTATGGGGCGGCTCCGCTTCGCTGCGCGCCCGCCGACTACACCGTCACGGTGTCAGACGCAGCGGACCCCGCCTCGGTTCCGGGTGAACCGGAACAATCGGCGGACGCGGGAGGCGCGAGCGGGCGACGACCGGTCGAGTTCTAGACCGAGGCGACCCGGTCGGCGAGACCGTCGGCCAGCGCGCGGGCGACCTCGATCTCGGTGGCCTCGACCATGACCCGCACCAGCTGCTCGGTCCCGGACGGGCGAAGCAGCACCCTGCCGGTGTCTCCCAGTCGGCGCTCGGCCTCGGCGACGGCGTCGAGTACCGAGGGTGCGACGGCGACCGCGGCCTTGTCGGTGACCTTCACGTTGACCAGCACCTGCGGCAGGGTCCGCATGACGGTGGCCAGCTCCGCGAGGGTCGACCGGGTCTGCGCCATCCTGCTCATCAGCCGCAGGCCGGTCAGCACGCCGTCCCCGGTCGTGCCGAAGCCGGGCAGCACGACGTGCCCGGACTGTTCGCCACCGAGGCTGAAGCTCCCGGCGCGCAGTTCTTCGAGGACGTAGCGGTCACCGACGGCGGTGGTGCGGACCTCGATGCCCGCCTCGCGCATGGCGATGTGCAGGCCGAGATTGCTCATCACGGTCGCGACGAGGGTGTTGTCGGCGAGTTCGCCGGAATCGCGCATGGCGACGGCGAGGATCGACATGATGACGTCACCGTCGATGACCGAACCGGTCGCGTCGACGGCGAGGCAGCGGTCGGCGTCGCCGTCGTGGGCGATGCCGAGGTCGGCGCCGTGCTCGACCACCGCGGCCTGCAGGTCCTCGAGGTGCGTCGACCCGCAGCCGTCGTTGATGTTGTAGCCGTCCGGGGCGCTGTGGATCTCGACGACGGTCGCGCCCGCGGCCCGGTAGGCGGCGGGGCCGACGACGGATGCGGCGCCGTTGGCGCAGTCCACGACGACGGTCAGCCCGGTCAGCGGATGCGCGACCGCCGCCTCCAGGTGCGTGAGGTAACGCGAGCCGGCGTCGGTGGCCGTGGTGACCCGTCCGATCGCCGCGCCGGTGGGCCGCGGAATCAGGTCCCGGTCGGTGAGAGCCGACTCGATGCGGTCCTCGGACTCGTCGTCGAGCTTGTGGCCACCGGCCGCGAAGATCTTGATGCCGTTGTCGGGCATGGGGTTGTGCGATGCGGAGATCATGACGCCGACCGCGGCGTCGTAGGCGCCGGTCAGGTGCGCGACGGCAGGGGTGGGCAGGACCCCGACGTCGATCACGTCGACACCGGCCGCGCACAGGCCGGCAGTGACCGCAGCGGCAAGCATCTCACCGCTGGCCCGGGGGTCGCGGCCGACGACCGCGGTCGGTCGGGGCGCGGCCCGCTCGGACAGCGCCAGCACCGAGGCGGCCGCCCCGGCAATCCGCAGCGCCAGCTCCGCGTCGAGGTCGGCGTTCGCCAGACCTCGCACACCGTCCGTACCGAACATTCGACCCATGAATCAGACCCCTTGCCGTTCTTGCTGTTTCCCGCGTGGTTGATTTCCTGCTGTTGCACTTCTACGCCAAGAGCAGGCGTCCGGTGTTGCGTGGACGCCTGCTCTCGGGTGAACAGGTCCCGGCACCCACCACGAAAGGCAGGGCCGGTGGCGCATCAGCGCTTCGAGTACTGCGAAGCCTTGCGGGCCTTCTTCAGGCCGTACTTCTTGCGCTCGACGGCGCGGGCGTCACGGGTGAGGAAGCCGGCGCTCTTGAGGGCGGGGCGATCCTCGGGGGTGACCTCGATCAGGGCGCGGGAGATCGCGAGGCGCAGGGCGCCGGCCTGACCGGACGGGCCGCCACCGTTGAGGATGGCGGTGATGTCGAAGGACTCGGTCCGCTCGACGGTGACCAGCGGGGCCTTGATCAGCTGCTGGTGCACCTTGTTCGGGAAGTAGTCCTCGAGGGTGCGGCCGTTGAGCTTGAACTCACCGGAGCCGGGGGTGAGCCGAACGCGGACGACGGCCTCCTTGCGGCGACCCACGGTCTGGATCGGGCGGTCGATGTAGATCGGCGCGGCGGGAGCGACGGACTCCTCCGCCACGTACTCCTCGACGACCTCGGGCTCGGCGGCGAACTCCTCGACGACGACCTCGGCGGTCTCGACCTCGGGGGTCTCGTTCTGCTCGGTCACTGTGCCACCTGCTTGATCTCGAACGGAACCGGCTGCTGCGCGGCGTGGGGATGGTTCGGGCCTGCGTAGACCTTCAGCTTGCCGGCGATGGCGCGGCCGAGCTTGTTCTTCGGGATCATGCCGGTGACGGCCTTCTCCACGAGGCGATCGGGGTTCTTCTCCAGCACCTCGCCCACGGAGCGGGACTTGAGGCCACCCGGGTGACCGGAGTGGTGGTGCAGGAACTTGTCCGTGCGCTTGTTGCCGGAGATGGCAACCTTGTCGGCGTTGATGATGACGACGAAGTCGCCGCCGTCAACGTTCGGAGCGTAGGTGGGCTTGTGCTTGCCGCGCAGCAGGTTCGCTGCCTGGACGGCAAGGCGGCCGAGCACCACGTCGGTGGCGTCGATGACGTACCACTGGCGGGTCACGTCACCTGCCTTCGGAGCGTAGGTAGACACAGAACTTCCTCGTCATGTCGTATAACTGCTGGCCAGCGGGTACGGTCCGGATGCGTTCCCGGCGGCCAGTGGAGACCCGGGAACCCGCGCTACGAGCACAGCCGGCCACCGTGAAGTGGATTGGATGCGCGTCGTACCGTACGCCGACAGAAGACCTTACCGCCCAGGTCAGGGGCGGGTCAAAGTGGGGTGGACCTCAGGAGGAGGTCTGGTCGAGGCGACCGCGTGCCTCGGCCCGCAATTTCAGCAGATAGAAGCCGGACAGGGTGGCCACCACCAGCCAGACGACCGCCGCGACGACGTCGAGGGACCAGATGCCGACGGCTGCGCCGATCAGTCCGGCCAGGAACACAAGGGTCCCGACGATCTTCTTCGTGGGGGAAGGAATTGCGGCCATCGGAGAACACCTACCCGAACATTTTGGTGTCGCACGCACGCGCGCAGGGACAGCTCCGGAGACTACTGCCGTCAGCGACCGAGGTGTGGGAGGCGCGCGCAACCGAACCACACGAGTCGCCGACGATCAGGACAGTGGCTGGGCACCGCGCTGGGCCAGCATGACGCCCATCAGTCCCGCCTCCTGACTCTGCGACTGCATCATGTCGCGGGCGGTCTGCGCGACCGGTCCACCGGTCAGCAACCCGTCCGCGGCCCGCGCCATCGTCGCCCCGCCGACGTGATGACGCTGCATCAGCTGCAGGAACAGGATCTCGGCGTCGCGACCCCGGGCGGTGGACAGGGCGTCGAGTTCGGCCATGGACGCCATGCCGGGCATCGGCCCGGATGCGACGGCGGGCGTCGCGTGGTGATGCTCCGAGGCACCGGCCATCCAGGCCATCGGCGCCGTGTTCGTCGGCGCGGCCTCGGCGAGCGTGAGCCAGCCGTGCAGGGTGCCGAGCTCGATGCGCTGGGTGTCGCCGATCTGCCGGGCCAGCGCCGCGACGGCGGGATCGACGTCGGGGGCGAGGCGGTTCACCATCGCGAGTGCCTGCTGGTGGTGGGCGGCCATGTCCTGTACGAACCCGATCTCGACGTCGCTGAGCAGGGCGCCCTGCTCAGGAGACTCCGGCACCACGAGCGGCCGCAGCGCCGCCCCCACCACCAGCAACAGCAGTGCCAGCGAGGTGAGGGCGAGCGCGCGGACGAGTCGGGTCATGAGCCGACGGTGGACCGTTGGTCGGCGGGCGCCGTGTAGACGCGGTCGTCGAGCCGCAGGGTCATGAAGCCGTTGTCACTGCAGGAGACCCACAGCTCGTTCCCACGCCATTCCGGCGGGGAGGAGCACCAGTCGGTGGACAGGTCGCCGCCCAGGACCATGCCGGAGCGCGGCCCCGAGGCCTGCGCCGGGTCGAACTGTCCGCCCGCGACGGACTCGATCACGGCGGGCAGGCTGAGCGCCGGCACCCCGAGGAGCGAGGCGATCGCGTGGCTCGAATTCGGGAGATCGAGGGTGCGCCCGGTCATGGCCGGCGGGTTGTAGTAGCCGATCTCACGGACGTCGAACGGATCCCGTACGTCGAACACCCGGATGCCGGACGAGAACCAGCCGCACGCGAGGGCGGTCGGATTGTCCGGCCGGTCCGCGGCGCAGTAGTGCGATTCGTAGGCGAACAGTGACCCACCCATGCCGGACGCGATCTGGCTGTCGACGTTCTCCGGCAGGTTGATCTCCAGCTTGACCGCGTTCACGACCTTCGGGTTCGCGTCGTCGGCGACATCGATGATCTTGACTCCGCCGGAACCGCTCTCGTTCGCGGT
Source organism: Rhodococcus sp. NPDC003322 (assembly GCF_053589555.1). Lineage (NCBI taxonomy): Bacteria > Bacillati > Actinomycetota > Actinomycetes > Mycobacteriales > Nocardiaceae > Rhodococcus > Rhodococcus sp. NPDC003322. Next base: position 156,840 of record NZ_JBSFSC010000001.1, read on the forward strand.
GAACAGGTAGGGGTGGTCGTCGTAGGTGACGGGAATGCTGTGCTGGGTGGCCCAGCCGTCGGTCCACGACATCTTCGACAGCTGCGGCACCTGCGGGTTGGCGTCACGCCGCTGCACCGCGCTGGTGTCCAGGACGGTGAGGCCACCGAAGTTGTTCGACAGGTACAACCGGTTGCCGTCGGGACTGACACCGAACCCGTGCCCGGACAACCCGATCCAACCCTGCCAGATCACCTTCGGGTTGGTGGGGTCGGCGAGGTCGACCGCGCTGAGCACACCCTCGGTTCCGGACGTCCAGTAGGTGCGGCCGTCCGGGGAGAATCCACCCTCGTGCGCGGTGATCGGCAGCGGCATCTGCAGGCTCGTGCCGGGCCCGGGATTGAGCAGCCGCGGATGCCCGCAGTCGGAGATGTCGTACACCGACAGCAGTCCGGCACCGAACAGCGCCGGGACTCCGGTGCCCACCAACAGCTTCCGGCCCGCGTGCACCTTGAGGCTCTCCCAGGTGCCCGCCACCATGGCGGGTTCCGTCAGCGCGACGGTCGGCACCGGGTTCGCCGGGTCAGAGACGTCGACGACCTGCACGCCCGGGGACGGCCCGAGAAGTGCACTCGGAAAGATCGAGCCCATGTAGGCGCAGTGGTCGTAGGCGGCGGAGACGATCCCGCTGCCCTGCCCGGCGTAGCCGCCGACCCGGGAGATGTTGCAGTCGTAGCCTTCCACGCTGCGCCCACCGGCACGATCCGCGGCCGGGACGTCCCCCTGGAGTCCGGGCTCCGGCCGCGATCCCGGACCGCAGTCGGCCCGGCCGGCCGCGACCCGTACGACGTCGTGGTCCTCCAGGACCACCCCCGACGTGTCCGCCACCGGGGCGGCGGCCACGTGACCCACCGGCAACAGCAGCGCCGCCGCCACTGCGACGACCAGGGATCTGCGCCGACGCACGGCTCCGCCGCTGCGAACCCGTGCGGCTCCGCCGCGGCGAACCCGTGCGGCTCCGCCGCTGCGTCCCGTTGTTCCCGACATGGCTCCCCCTCCATTTGGACGTCCGCGCCCGGACCGCACGGTGATCTGCCCGGCACGGTGGGCGTGGTTGTACGAACGAACTCCGGTCAGAAGACGGTGCCGACGTCGTTGGCGACCAGGTTGTCCATGGCACGCTCGGCGACCGCGGCGATCGTCATGGACGGGTTGCAGGCGGCGGTCGTACCCGGGATGAGTGCGCCGTCGAGAACGTACAGCCCGCGCTGGCCGTGGACGCGGCCGTCGAGGTCGCAGACGGTCCCCATGCTCGCACCGCCGAGCGAGTGCCAGGTCGAGTTGACGATCGCGTTGGTGTCGGTGAGCACGCTGTCCGGACCGGCGATCTTGTGCGCGGTCGGGCCGATGGCGCTGTTCTGGATGACCGAGTCCCCCTCGAACGGCCAGTGCAGCGTCGCCTCGTCCCGCGCGGAGTCGTACGCGAACCTGCCGCGTCCTTCGCTGACACCGAAGCCGACCATCATCGTGCTGTGCATGTCCAGCGAGATCGACGGGATCGACGCCTGGATGACGGTGTGCGCGCGGGTCGGGTCGTCCCAGTTGAGGCTGCCGTACACGACCGGTCCGCCCTGGGTGGCCCCGAATTCCTCGAACGGGTTGGTCCACACGTAGATCCGGTCGGCGTTGGTCCCCCAACCTCCGCCGAGTCCGTCGGGCAGGTCCGGGATCTGCCCGGTCGCCTGGGCCCGGACCAGCAGCTTGGTGGTGTTCACGCTGCCCGCCGCCATGATCAGCGCGTCGGTGGTGAGGACCTTGTTCTCGAGAACCGTTCCGTCGGTGTCGATCCGGTTGACGAGGACCCGCCATCGACCGCCCCCTGCGCGCTCGATACCGGTGACCTCGTGCTGGGTCTCGACCTTGACGTTGCCTGTGGCCTCGGCCGCCGCGATGTAGGTGACGTCGACGGAGTGCTTGCCGCCATTGTTGACTCCCATGGCGCCGGAGCCGTCCGAGTAGGACGGGGCCATCTCGCCGCGCAGTTCGGCGAGCGCGTAGTTCCAGTCGATGGGCATCGGGATCTTCGACAGGGGCAGACCGGCGCGCCTGACGCGCTCGGCGAACACCCGGGGTGCGCGGTACGCATCCGTGTTGACGAGTTCGTCGGGAGCGGTCGCGAGTTGGAGCATCTTGGCGACACGCGGGTAGTGCACCCGGTTCATCAGCTGCCAGTCGAGCTCGTTCGGGAGGCACGAGTTGAAGACGGCCTCGGCGGGCTGCAGCGACATCCCCTGGTAGACCAGGGATCCGCCTCCCACACCCGCCGGGCACAGTGCGGTCATGTTCTCGCCGACGACCGCCTCGACCAGGCCGACGTACGGGTCGAATGCGACCGGCCTGCCGAACAGCTGAGGCGCGGAGCGGTACCACAGCAACCGCTTGTCGGGGGCGGTCGGACTCGGGAACGTCTTGGCGTTCGGACCCGTCGGCCAGCGAATCCCGCGTTCCAGCACCAGAACCGGCACGCCCGCCTCGGCGAGCCGGAGCGCGGCCACGCCGCCGCCGAATCCGGAGCCGACCACCACCACCCGGTGTTCCTCCTGGGTGAGCGGCACCCGTCGAACCTGCGCGCCGATGCCCGTCGCGGTGGTCGCGGCCTGCGCGGCGGACGCTCCGGTCAAGGCGAATCCCGCTGCGGCTGCGGCGGTGAAGAAGGACCGACGGTTGATCCCGGACACAGAGCTACCCCCAGACTGCGAACGACGAATGGCCCCCGAGGATTGCGTGTTCCATGTCACGCCGGCCCACCGGGACGGCTAAAACTAGACACCTGCACGGGAAAGTGTCAAGGAGTTGCGGAAGATTTCAGTCCGGGTTCGATCCACCGGGTCAGGAAGGCGCGCAATTCGTCGTCGGTCCGTAGTTCGTCGTCGTCGAAACACACCACCGGCAGTCCGAGGTGCACGCCGATCTCCACGATGTCGTCGAGTTGCGACGTGGCCTCCGGGAACAGCTCGGCGAGCGGCGCGATCAGCCCGCGCCCGACCTCCTTCGCCCGACTCATCGCCCCCGAGTCGAACAGCGGGTTGCTGGCCTCCGACCGCAGCAGGGTGATCAGGACGGGATCCGCCCGCACCGCACGCCGGGAGGCGACGATCAGCTCGACGACGTACTCGCAGGGGTTTCGAGAGGAGGTCAGGCCGGACTGGATCTCCCGCGCGACCTCCGTCAGGTGCCCGGCCATCGCCTGCGACACCAGGTTCTCGCGGGAACCGAAGATGGTGTAGATGGTCTGCCGGGTCACGCCGGCGGCGGAGGCCACGGACGCGATGGAAACGCCCCCGAAGCCTTCGGTGCCGATCGTCGCCAGTGTGGCGTCCAGGATCTTGTCTCTCGACCGCATCGCACCATTATCGCGGGCCGCACCGCGATCTCGGGGCAAGAACACCGAGGCCCCGCCGACCGGGTGGTCGACGGGGCCGCCGTGCGAGGGGGAAATACGGTCCTACTTGGCGAGTTCGACCATCGTGTGGTCGGCAACCACACCGGCGAGCACCCGGAGGTGGTCGTCGGCGCTGCCCAGGGTGTGGCCGATCGCGGTCAGACGCGAGACGTAGTGGCCGACCGGGTACTCGGCGGTCATGCCGATGCCGCCGTGCATCTGGATCGCCTCGAGGCCGATGTGCCGGGCGGCGCGGCTGATCTGCAGCTTGGCACGCGAGGCGACGATCGGGTCGACGATGCCGTCCGCGAGGTTCATGGTGGCGTACAGGCTCATGCTGGAGGCCAGCTCGAGCTCGACGTACATGTCGGCGGCCCGCTGGGTCAGCGCCTGGAACCTCGCCAGCGGGACCCCGAACTGCTTGCGCTGCTTGAGGTATTCGGTGGTGAGACGGAGGGTCTCCTCCATCGCACCGACCGCTTCGGCGCACAGTGCGGCCTGGGTGCGCACCTGCGCGGCCGTGATGGCTGCGGACGCGTCGCCGCCCTCGCCGAGCTGTTCGGCGGGAGCGTCGGCGAGCTCGATCTGCGCGGCACGCAGGTCGTCATGCGTCGCGTACGGCTTGCGGGTGACACCGGCCGCGCCTGCGGCGACCAGGAACAGCCCGACACCGCCGTCGGGGAGGACGGCGCTGACGACGAGCGTGTCGGCGCAGTCGCCGTGCAGCACGGGGTTCTTGGTGCCGGTCAGGGTCCAGCCGTCACCGGCCTTGGTGGCCGCGGTCGAGACGACCTCGTGCGGCCAGCGGCTGCCGGGCTCGGCGTGCGCAAAGGCCAGCAGCGCGGTGCCCTCGGCGAGCGCAGGCAGGATCTTGGCGCGCTGATCGGCGGACCCGACCTCGGCAACCAGTCCGCCCGGGGTGACGACTCCGTCGAGGAACGGCTCCGGCGCAAGGGCCCGGCCGATCTCGTTCATCACGGCCATCGTCTCGACCGGTCCGGCCCCCATGCCGCCGTCCTCCTCGGAGAACGGCAGACCGAGCAGGCCGATCTCGGCGAGCTTGCCCCACACGTCGTCGCTCCAGCCCTTGCCCTCGGCTGTGACGGCGTTGCGCTTCTCCGCGTCGTAGCTGCGGCTCAGCAGTTCACGGGTGGTGTCCCGCAGCATGACCTGCTCGTCATTGAGTTCGAAATCCATGGCTGCTACTCACAATCCGAGAATCGAGGAGGAGATGATGTTGCGCTGAACCTCGCTCGATCCGCTGTAGATGGACACCTTGCGGTAGTTCAGGAAGACCGGGGCGCTGCGCTGCGCCCAGGCCGGGGAGGCGATGTCGTCGCCGGCCTCGAACGCCAACGAGTCGGGACCCGCCACGTCCATCAGGATCTCCGTGGCGGCCTGCTGCAGCTCGGAGCCACGCAACTTCAGCAGCGACGACGCCGGGTTCGGCTTGCCGTCGGCGGAGGCCGCGACCACGCGCAGCTGGGTCAGCTCCAGCGCGACGAGCTCGTTCTCGAGCTCGGCGAACCGGGCGGCGAACAGCGGGTCGTCGAGCAGCGAGCCGTCACCGACCCTGGTCTCGGCGGCGTACTTCTTGGCCTTGGCCAGTCGCGCCTTGCTGGCACCGGTGCGGGTGACGCCGGTGCGCTCGTTGCCGAGCAGGAACTTCGCGTAGGACCAGCCGGCGTTCTCCTCGCCGACGAGGTTCTCGGCGGGGACGCGCACGTCCTCGAACCAGACCTCGTTCACCTCGTAGCCGCCGTCGATCAGCTTGATCGGGCGGACGGTGATGCCCGGGGTCTTCATGTCGATGAGCAGGAAGGAGATGCCCTGCTGCCGCTTCGGCGCGTCCGGATCGGTGCGCACCAGGCAGAAGATCCAGTCGGCGTGCTGACCGAGCGTGGTCCAGGTCTTCTGACCGTTGACGATCCAGCTGTCCCCGTCGCGGACGGCGCGGGTCTTCAGCGACGCGAGGTCGGAGCCGGCCTCCGGCTCGGAAAAGCCCTGGCACCACCAGATGTCGAGGTTCGCGGTGCCGGGGAGGAACTTCTCCTTCTGCTCCTGCGAGCCGAAGGCGGCGATCACGGGGCCGACCATGTCGGCGTTGAACGCGAGCGGGTCCGGCACGGACGCGAGCTGCATCTCGTCGCGGTAGATGTGCATCTGCACCGGGGTCCAGTTCCGGCCACCCCACTCGGCGGGCCAGTGCGGGACGGCGAGACCGTTGGCGTTCAGGATCTTCTGGGTGGCGACGAAATCCTCACGGGTGACTTCACCGCCACCACCGGCGGCCCGCTCGCGGATCTCGGCGGGGATCTGCGTGGTGAAGAACGTCCGCAGTTCGTCGCGGAACTGCAGTTCCTCGTCGGTCAGTTTCAGATTCATGGCGTGCTTTCTGTGTCAGATCGAGGGCCGGCCCCTGTTCGCCGAACAGGGGCGGTGGCCACATTCCGCCTGCCGGTGAGCGCCAGAACTAAGCGCTCGCTCATTATCTAAGCGCATGCTTATACTTACCCGGTGAACGGCCGTTGTCAAGGCCGACAGGCGCGAAGGAGGTGGCGATGAGCGAGACGGACGAGAAGGACGCGAACGCGATACGTCTCACGACACCCAACACCGTGGTGAGCTCGTCGAAAGCCGCGGCGCGGATCCGCGTTGCGGCGGCCGAGGCGTTCGCCGAGAACGGCTACGGCGGCACCACCACCCGGGACATCGCCGCGCGACTCGGGCTGTCCCCCGCGGCGATGTACCCGCACTACAAGTCCAAGGAAGACCTGCTCTTCGCGATCAGCTACGAGGGCCACCTGCTGTGCGTCGAGCTGCTCACCGAGGCGGACCCCACCGGGGAGGCTCCGGCCAAGCGGCTCACCTCAGTGGTCCGGGCGTTCACGAGCTGGCAGGCCACCCACCACACCCGCGGCAGAGTGGTGCAGTACGAGCTGACCGCGCTCTCCCCCGAGCACTACCACGAGATCCTCGGCCTGCGCCGCGAGATCAGCCGGATCATCGAGCGGATCATTCGTGCCGGCGCCGACGACGGCTCCTTCGTCGTGCCCGACGTCCAGGGCGTCAACCTCGCGATCAACTCGCTGTGCGTGGACGTGTGCCGCTGGTTCCCCGGCGGCGGGTTCACCGACCCCGACACCGTCGCCGACCTGTACGCGGAGCTCGCGTTGCGTCTGGTCGCGGCCTGAGTCTCAGCGCGTACGGGCCTGCAGCGCGAGGATGTCGCCGTGCAGCAGCGCCTGATAGCTCAGCATCAGCTCGTCCACGCCGCCGATCTGGTCCCCGACGTGATGGGTGTTCTCCGTGGACAGTTCGCGGTTTCCGGCCCGAGCGACGAGGTCGTCGATCCGCGAGTCCAGGCTCATCGTGCGCTGCACCGCGGCCATCGACCGCAACTGCCCCTCGGCATCCCCGAGCAGGTCGCCGATCCGGGCGAGCGCCGCGACCCGCTCGACCAGTTGATCCCACACCGGTTCGAGTGACCGCTGCCGGGACCGGATCTGGTCGCGGGCGGCGTCCCCGTGCGCGACGCGCAACGCATCGTCGAGTTCCCCGCCGATCCCCCGCAATGCGACGGCGTCGACCGCGATCTGCGTCAGCTCGTCGGCGAGGTCCAGCTGCACACGCTGGACCGCGAAGTACTCGGAGTGCCAGGCGGCGGAGCCGTCGATCCGGTCGTAGAGGGCTCCGGCCAAGAACAGCAGCGCGTCGAACCGGTCGGTGAAGCGGTCGGGCGGACCGGCCACCCCGCCCAGCATCTCCGCGGCGCGCCGGCCCGCCGCCGCCCAGGGCGTCCGGTCGGCCAGGCCCGCCAGCCGCTCGGCCGCGAGGGCGGCCGCGGCCGCGGTGGCCTGATCCGTGCGATGCTCGGAGATGGGGGTCGGGGTGCAGGCCAGCGCGTCGAACAGCGCCTGCCGCTGCGCCGGTTCCAGGTGGACGCCGTCCCTCCGGTCCCTGCGAATGGTGCGAACCCCGTTCGCGTAGTGCGCGGGTGAGTGCGTGAACTTCGCGCGGGCGGTGAGCAGCCGCCGCTCCAGCTCGCCCGCCCGGTACGAGGTCAACGCCTGCATCGCGCCGGGTCGCATGCCGCGCGCCTTGCGGTCGAGCCGGCTGTAGTCGTCGGCGAGGGTACGCAGCGCGCCGAACCCGCCGATGTCGGGCAGTGGGCGCCCGATACGGCGCCGGTTCGCGAGGGCCTCCCGGGTCGGCTCGTCCAGGTGGCCGGCGGCGATCAGTACCGCCGCGTCCGCGGACAGGTCCTGCCGGAAGCCGTCGACGCGCGCCTCCTCGCACCACCGCCGCACCTGTGCGGTGATTCGTTCCCGCCGCTGCGCCGCGTCCATCGGCCCTCCCAGAATCGATACTCGCCGACTCCACTGTCCCAGAACTTCGACGTCCTCGTCGGCGCCCCGGTCAGAGGCCGAGCCGCCGGGCCAGTTCCTCGCCTCCGACCTCGCGGATCAGGTCCGGGTCGCCGCACACCACGAGCTGGTCGCGGGCGCGGGACAGTCCGACGTACAGCCGTTCCCGCGACCGCTGTGCCGCCTCCTTCTCGTTGAACGCGAGCACCACGGCGCGGCGCTCGAGTCCCTTGAACCCGAGCACGTGCCCGTAGAACACCTGCTCGGTGTCCCAGAAGCTGTCCCAGTAGGCACGGTTGCCCTCCTGCTGACGCTCGACCTGCTCCGGGTGCCGGCTGCCGGTCACCAGCAACGCCACGTCCTCGGGCCGCCACCCGGCATCGATCAACTGGTCGACCTGGTCGTCGGCGACCGACACCGCGTCGGCGGTCCCGCACGCCACGAAGCGGACCTGCGGCCCTTCACCGCCCCGCAGCCGCATCCGCTGCCCCACGAGCGGGCCGAATGCCTCGGCGATCTGGCGGGTGTTGCGGAGGTTCTGGTCGAGAACCAGCGGAACGAGAGGCACGGGCGGCACGCCCTGCCGGTCGAACACCCGCTGGCCCTCGTCGCTGAACACGTAGATGCCGCTTGTCTCCTCGTCGACGAGTGCCGCGAGGACCGGCTCCCACCATGCGTCGGCGAAGTCCTGTGCCTCGTCGATCACGACCGCGTCGAACCGTTCCCCCTGCGGCAACGCAGCGGCCAATTCGGTCATCTGGCGCGGCAGTTCGTACTCCCAGTAGTCCTGACGCACCGGGACCGACGTCGGCCCGTCCGGATCGGCGTCCCCGGCCCACCGGCGGCCGAGCGAATGGAATTCGCCGACGTAGGCCGGCTTCTCCTTCCTGTTCCAGTTCGCGGTCACGCGACGCAGGTAGGACGCGAGCCCGTGGGAGTAGCAGAGCAGTGCGACCCGCTGTCCGCGCTTCGCGAGACGGCGGGCCTGCTCCACGGCGAGGAACGTCTTGCCGCTGCCGGCTCCACCGCGTACCTCCACCCGGGTGAGCAGGCGGGTGGCGTCGAGGATCACGGCCTGCTGCGCCGACAGCGCGTCCGCCGCGTCCTCGTTGGCGACCGCGCGGGCGACGACGTCCCGCTGCGGCAGCCCGCGTCCGGCCAGCGCGGTGGCGAGCTGCTCGACGCCTTCGTCCGACAGCCCGGGGCGGTCGAGCTCCTGCCCGACCAGCACCTTCCAGATGCGTCCGGCGATCTGGTCGAGCTCGGTGCGGTCGATCACCTTCCACCGCGGGCAGTCCGGCAGTGCGAAGCCGGCGTCGATGGTGGCGTTCGGGAAGACCACCAGGTGGTCCCAGCGCAGCCTGCCCTGCGTCCACCGGGGATCCGTCTCGACGTAGTGACGCAACGCGTAGCACCCGTCGCGGGCCTGCCGGACGGGGTTGATCACGGTCGGGCCGGTGCGCCGATCCTGATACCAGTCGGTGCCGTCGTGCCAGATCATCCCGCCCTTGATCTCGACGGTGACGATCCCCTGACCCGCCACCGCGACGACGATGTCGATCTCGTGGTCCTTCTGGTGATCGGTGACCCGCTGGTTGGCGACCATCAGGTCCGCGTCGCCGAGCTGACTGCTCAACGCATCCCACACCGTCCGCTCGGCGGCGTTGACCAGACGGGGATTCTCCGGAATGCGTGTCACCATGACGGTGAGCTTGTCACGGGCCGGCGAGGCGGCGCACCCGCGGCAACGGCGGCGACTTCGCGGTTGTCCGACTCCTCGTCGGCCCGGTCCGCGACCGCCCACCGTGCCGGCGCGGTTTTTGTCATCCAACTGAATGACAATGCCTTTCGGCGTTCCCGAACTTGTCCCCGATCAGGTCGTGAACGCTTGAGCCGACAAACTCGGGCGCGCCGATCGCGCCCACCCGCAACTGTGCGGCAAACCTCCCCGCCGGTATCGTTCGAGCGCACCTTCGACCATTTCTGGGGAAACATGACTCTTCGCAGACTGACCATCGGCCTCGTTGCCGCCACGACAATTGCGGTGGGCGGGACCTCGACAGCCGCCGCGTCCACCCTCTCCGACTTCCTGCCGCCGGAGATCGTGGCACTGATCCCGAGCGCGTCTGCGGACTCGGTGGCACCGCTCCTGCCTCCGGTCCCGGCACCGCCCGCCACCCCGGCACCGCCCGCTACCCCGACTCCGCCCGCGCAGCCCGCACCGCCGGCCGCCGTGCCGCAGCCCGCACCGAGTCAGGTGTACTACCGGAACTGCACCGAGGCCCGGAATGCCGGTGCCGCTCCGGTCTACCGCGGCCAGGCGGGCTACGCACCGCACCTCGATCGCGACAACGACGGCATCGGCTGCGAGAACTGACCCCCGGCCGGGCGCCGGTCACTCCTCCGGGACGCGGCGCCCGGCCCGCGCAGCAAGGACCATGTCGCAGCCGAGCACGTCCGCGACGGCCTCGAGCACGTCCAGTTGCACGGTGGCGCGGCCGGATTCGATGGCTTGCACACTGGACCGGGAGACCCCGGCCTGTTCGGCGAGCCTGCTCTGGGTGAGCCCCAGCTGCAGCCGCCGCGCGACGAAGCCGTCCGCGATCTGACCGGCCGGTGCCCGGCCGCTGCGCCGCGGCCGAGCCCGCGCCAACGTCGTCGGGGTGTCAGTCTCGGGCACCACACCATCTCCTCGCCTGGATGTGTGCAGTGTGCGCCTACCCCCGAGCACTGTCCAGCGGTGCTAGCCTGCGGCAACCATGACTTACCTGGCATTGGTCCGGCACGGCGAGACGGACTGGAACGCGCAGCGACGTCTGCAGGGTTCCTCCGACGTCCCGCTCAACGACACCGGTCGTTTCCAGGCCGAGCGCGCGGCTACTCGCCTGGCGGACGGACCGTGGGACGTGCTGGTCAGTTCCCCGCTCTCCCGGGCCAGCGAGACCGCGGACATCATCGGCACCCGGCTCGGGCTGACCCGCTCGGCGACCCATCCGGGCCTGGCCGAACGCCACTTCGGTGGGGCGGAGGGCGTGACCGACTACGAGGCGTGGGACCGCTGGCCGGACGGGATGTACCCGGGCCTCGAGCCGCGCGAGGAGGTCCGGCGCCGGGGTCTGGCCGTCCTCGGTGAACTCGCGGAGCGACATTCGGGGAGCTCGGTCGTGGCTGTCAGCCACGGTGGGCTGATCCGCTCGGTGATCGGCGCCCTGCACGGCCCACCCGTTCCACGGATCCCGAACGCGGGCATCGCGACGCTGCATCACGACGGCCACCGTTGGTCGGTGCTCAGCATCAACGGTGTCGCTGTCCGCGGGCGCATCACGATGGACCGCGCGCCGATCGAGCCCTGACCAGGGAGGCACCGATGACGATGCACCACGTTCGACTGGCCGCGGCGGCGGCGTTCGCCACGGTGGTGGCCTTCGCCCCGCCCGCGGCGGCGGCGCCGTCGGCGGCACCGGCGGGCTGCGTCCCGTTCGGCACCGCCCAGCTGCCGCCCGGCGTGCCGTCCGGAGGTGGCCGGCTCGGGCTCACCGCCCTCCCGACGTACCCCGGCACCGACGCACCGGAAAACGTCGAACTGCGAACGGCGACAACCCAGTTCAACAGGTTCTGGGAGTTCGCCCTCGTCGGTCACGCCCTGCTTGCCCGGCCGCGTGCGACCGCGGAGCCGTGGCGGTTCGCACCGATGCCGGAGTGCCTCCGAGACCGCCTCGTCGGGATCTCCGTGGACGACGACGAGTTGATCGCGGTCGACGAGTCCGGGTGGATCTACACGATGGACAACGTGTCCCAGGACCCGGTCGCATGGAACTGGACGTCGGCGTGGGGTGCACCGCTCTGGCTCGCCTCGGGACGCCAACTCCCGGACGACCGCCCGAACGGGTGGGCGCTCAGCGTGTCGTCACCATGGGACAACCAGACGTACACCGACATCGCGGGCCGAATCCACTACGTCGGACTGGGCAAGATGACGATGGTGCCTGCCCTGACCGGGGACGGCAGCCGCATCACCTACGCGGATCCGTGGCTGCCGAACGACGACAGCTACGAGATCGGGTCACCGCTCGGCGGACGGTTCCGCGCGTCGTCACTCTCCGCGGCCGGATCGACGACCTTCGTGATGAACTCCTACGGCGACATGTACACCCGCACCTTCGATTTCGACTCCTCGGGCTCTGATTCGATCTTCTTCCGGTACAGCTGGGACGACCAGTCGGGCAAACCGACGGCACCGAACCTGGTCGTCGAGACGCTGGACCGCAGCACCGCCGCGATCCAACTGCCCGCCCCGGACTGGGTGCACCAACCGAAGATCCCCGGCGAGATCACCTCCGCGATCAGCGTGCATTCCACCGGACCCGGTCCCGGTCGGCGGGAGCTGCGGGTGGAGGGCAGCCGTGGCCGCGAGGCGGGGTTCTGGCACAAGGACCTCGACTCCCCCGCATGGGAGTTCACCCCGACCGGAGCCGGCAGGCTCGGTATCCCGGTGCAGAATCCGGCGGAGGACCGTTCCGACCGCACCCTCGCCCCACCGGCCCCCTGGAACTTCACCGCGGATCTGCCGTCCCGTGACGCACTGATCGACGCGCAGGTCCTAATCGACATCGGCTTCCCCTACACGGTGGTCGATCCGCGAGCACTTGAAGCGCTCGGCAGTCACGCGGCACCGTCCGGATATCGCCTCGAAGTCACCGCGTTCGACCCGGCGGCCACCACGCGGGACGCGACGGTCGTCGCCCCGGACGGATCGCGGATCCCGGTGCTGATGCACACCGCGGACGGCCTGCGGATGACGCCGCGGGGTCCGGGTCTCGACAACGATCCGCGACACCTGGTCGGTGCGATCGCGATCCCCGAGGGCAGCGCCGCGACCCCCGCACGCGATGCGTTCGTCCGAGACTGGATGCGCGGCAAGAAGATCGCCCCCATCACCCTCAGCGCGACCGACCGTGACATGGTCATCCGCTGACGCGTCCGATCGCGACGTGGTCGTAACGGGTCCGAAGCGACGCGGTCGTAACGGTGCCGAACGCGACACGGGCGGGCATCACTGGAGGCGACCACCCTACCCTTGAGCCATGCATCTTCGGACAATTCACCCGGGAATCGCACTCACGGCGGCGGCGCTGCTGACCCTGACGGGCTGCGGCACGACCAGCGACGGTGATCCGGCGCCGACGGCCGCCTCGGCGGGCGCATCGGCTCCTGCCACCGCGACCGGCGCACCGGCCACCGGTGAGCCGTCCTCCGATCCGGGAACCGCACCCGCGATTGCCGATTCCCACGCCGACCCCTCGGCCATGGCGTCGCTGTCCGTCACCGATCTGCGGATCGCCTCCCACGACGGATTCGATCGTGTGGTTTACGAATTCGGCGGAACGGGCACCCCGGGCTGGGCGGTCCGGTACGTCGACCAGGCGGTCCAGGACGGGAGCGGTGCCGCGATCGAGATCCCCGGGAGGTCGATCCTGGAGGTGTCGCTGACCGGCACCGGCTACCCGTTCGACACCGGGGTGGAGGAGTACTCGGGCCCGAATCCGCAGGACGGGGCCGGCGCGGTCACGCAGGTACGCATCGCGACGGTGTTCGAGGGCGTCACGCAGTCGTTCATCGGCCTGTCGACGCCGCCGCGGCCGGTGAAGGTGTCGCTGCTGTCCGACCCGGTGCGAGTGGTCGTGGACGTGATGTACTGACCGCGATGGCGGCAATGTGTGAACCCCCGGCGCCGGCCATCGGTGCCATCCTGCGGCGACCGATGGTCGGTGGTCAGCGTCAACAGTGTTGCGGTCAGCAGACCCTCACGATGATCCATCGCCGTGGCCGACAGCCTTGTCGGCTTCGATCGACCGGACGAACCGGACGCACGACTCGATGGAAGCGATGGAGACGCCGTGATCGGGGTAGATCAGCGGCCACGTGTGTCCTTGATCCGCAACCACTTCCAGCGTGCAGGTGACGTTCGCGGTCGCGAGCGCCCGGGTCAGGCCGAGGGCGTCGCCGACCAGTGCCTCGTTGCCGCCGACCTGGATCAAGGTGGGCGGGAAGCCGGTGTGGTCGGCCAGCAACGGCGAGACCAACGGGTCGCCCGCGGCGGCGCCCTGCAGATAGTCGTCGCGCGCCGACTCCGCGGTCGCCAACGGGAAGAAGGCGTCGGTCGCAGTCTCGTAGAACGGCGACGAGCAGTGCAGATCGAGCCACGGTGACAGCAGCATCAGCCCGTCGGGAGTGCGAACGTCGCTGGTGTCCACGGCGACGACAACCGCGGCGGCGAGACCGGCGCCCGCCGAATCGCCGGCGACGACGATCGGCCCGTCCGTCGCGGACGCGAGCTCCTCGTAGACCGTGAGGGCATCGCGCAGTCCGGCCGGGAACGGGTTCTCCGGCGCGAGCCGATACCGCGGTACGACGACGGTCGCCGCGGCGCCCCCCGCCAGCGCCGCGGCATAAGCGTGGTACGCCTCCGGACTGCCCATCCGGTATCCGCCCCCGTGGAGGTAGAGGACCGTGGCCCGGTCTCCGGCACGGATGGTCCGGCACGGTACGCCCGCAAAGTCCGCATCGCCCGCCGTGACCCCCAGTGCGGGGTCGATCTCGGTCGCGGCGAACTTCGCACGGCGTTCCAGCAGCTCCGGGCCCGCCGGTGCACCGGCCCGCTCGGCGGGCAGCGACTCGTGCAGTGTCGTCGGCATGTCGTCTCCCAAATGTGTTCTACGAGTAGATGCTCACGAGTGCGCGATCTCGACGAGCTTGTCCGGATGACGGGCTGCCACGGTCCGGCGGATGCCCTCGCGCCAGTCCACCGTGCACGGTCCGGTGATGGACGCGCGCCGGGTCGTGTCCGCGATCGATCCGCGCAGCGTCCCCTCGATCGGGACCGCGTCGACGGTCGCCTCGACGCCCATCAGCTCGCCGGCGTATGTCGCCCACTCCTGGACGGACACCGCTTCGTCGCCGCCCCAGTTGACGATGGCGGCCGGTGTGGATGCTGCGTCGAGCAACGCACCGACCTGCATGGTGATGTCGTCCTCGTAGATCGGGCTGTACATGCACGGGTCCCAGCGGGTGGTGATCGACCGGCCTTCGGCGAGGGCGTCGATGTGCATCGCGGGCAGTCCGCCGCCCGGACCGTACGAGGCGTTCATCCGGGCGATCGTGACCGGGATTCCGAAGGCACGCGCGGCGAGCCGTGCGGTGGCCTCCTGGCTGATCTTCGACACCGAGTAAGTCGGGGTGTGGGTGCTGTTGCACTCCCCGAGCGGCGACTGTTCGGTGAACACGTACATCGGGTCGTCCTGCGGCCGATAGACCGAATGGGTCGACATCACGAGCGCACCCTTGGCAGATCGGCAGTGCTGCAGGAGCAGTCCGGTCCCCTCCGCGTTGGCGCGGATCGCCGCGTCGTAGTCCCACCCCGGGGCGAGACTCGCCGCCAGGTGCACGACGTACGTGAAGTCGGCTGGGAGGTCGGTGAAGTCGCCATCCGCCAGATCGCAGGCGACCGGGGTGATTCCGGCGTCGCTCACCCGCTGCCGATCGTCCGGACGACTGAACCGCGCCAGTCCCCACACCTCGTTGTCGGCCGCCAGCGTGCGGGCGATCGGGAAGGCGATCTGACCGGCGACGCCGGTCACCAGGATCTTCTCACCGGTCAGCACGTGTCACCACAGTTCGTCGGTGTACTTGTCCGTGCCGACCACGGTCGGGATGAACGGCGAAGCGAAGGTGACCTTGCCCGCACCCGACTTCTCGATATCCGCGGCGTAGTCGACGATGTGCTGCCAGCTCGCGGTCGGCTCGTCTTCGAGGAACAGCATCTGGAGGATGCGCTCGGGGGTCCCGCCGTCGTTGCCCATCTTCATCGGCACGTTGTGATCGGCGGGCCAGGGCTTCATTCGCCAGCTGCTGATCAGATCGACGGCACCCTTGCCGACCAGGGTCTTGGCCGGGCCGTTGTCGATTGTTTCGACGGCGGCGGCGCGGTCGACGCCCTCTGCCGGTTCGATCATCACGGTGACAAGGCCGCCGTAGTGGTGATCGTGTGCGAGTTCGAGGGGGACGCCGTCCTCCTGCGCCGAGACGGTCGAGTCCGGCAGGTACTGGCCGGTGTGCACGTGCTCACGCTCGGCGAAGCCGCGGCCGGCGGCGTAGAGTTCGCCGACCTGCTTCTGCGCCCAGGCGTCGGCGACTTCGGCGTCGGGCTCGTGCACCCAGTACGTCGCCAGGTACGAACCTTCCTCGGTCTTGGTCGCGACCGGTCCGGTCTCCGGGAAGCGCAGCTCCTTCAGATCCTTCGTGGCGACCCAGCGGCTGCCGGTGAACCAGCCCGGACCGACCATGCAGCCCGAGTAGCGGTGGTCGCGCTCGTACCAGCGGTTGTATGCGACCTCGTGACCGCGCATCGGATCCACGAGGGTGAACAGCGAATAGCCGAGCTTGACGGGGGTCAACGCCATCTCTATCTCCTTTGTTTCGAGCACGGACTCGCGGGCAGCCGATGGCATCGGCTGCCCGCCAATCCGCGGAAATTCATTCCCGACGACGGCCGGTGACTCAGCGAGTCGCGGCGATGCCGTCGAACTTGTCGTCTTCGCGCCACGTGCGGAGCAGGTCGAAGTACTCGTACCCCGGTCCGTACAGACCGCCGACCAGGGTGCTGCGCTTGTCGTCGACGCGGCCCTCGTTGTTGTAGTGGCCCGGGGTGCACGTCGTGAACCAGTCCCGGCGCATCTCCGCGTGCTCGAGAATGGTCTGGTTCCATCCGGCTTCCGCCTCGGGGGTCGGTTCGATGGTCCGGATGTCCTCGGTCATGCACTTCGCGATCATGTAGACCATGTGCCTGGCCTGGTGGTCGATGAGGTTCGCGATGTTCGAGACCTGCGTCGACTGGGTGAAGCCCAGGAAGAACAGATTCGGGAAGTCCTTGCTGAGGAAGCCGTGATAGGTGCTGACACCGTCGGCGAACTTCTTCGACAGTCGGTTGCCGCCTCGACCCGCCACGTCGTAGCCGGCCTTGTCGGTCCAGGTGCGTCCCTGCTGGAAACCGGTCGCATAGACGATGAGGTCGACTTCGTACTCGCGGTCGCCGACGACGATGCCCTTCTCGGTGATCCGGTCTATCGGCGTGGAGGAGGTGTCGACGATGTCGACGGACTCCTTGTTGAAGGTGGGCAGGAAGTCGTCGCTGAAGCCCGGCCGCTTGCACATGGTGCGGTAGTAGGTCTTCAATTTCTCGGCCTTGGCCGGGTCGGTCACGATGGCGTCGACGCGGTCTCGCAGCATCTCGTTCCACTCGTAGTCCGAACGCTCCATCGCGTCCATGAACTGCTCGAGGGTCGGCTCCGCACCGCCGACTTCGTAGATCGCACCGAGCTGGTACTTCGCGAACTTGATCCAGCCGTCGTCGACGTCGCAGTCGGCGGTGGCGCGGTCCATCGCACACTTGTCGAACGCCGCGCGGCGCTCACGGTGCCAACCTTCGGGCAGGGACTCGAACCATTCGACGTCGGTCGGCGCGTTCTCGCGGGGCGCGATCTGACTGGGCGTGCGCTGGAAGACGACCAGCGATTTCGCGTACTCGGCGAGTTGCGGAATCGCCTGAACACCCGTGGCACCGGTTCCGATGATGGCCACGCGTTTGTCGTGCAGCTCGGTCAGATTCCCGGTGCTGTCGCCGCCCGTGTACTCGTAGTCCCAGCGGCTCGTGTGGAAGCTGTGGCCGGCGAACTTGTCGACCCCCGGAATGCCGGGCAACTGGGGCCGACTGAAGAGACCGCTCTGCGTCGAGACGAAACGTGCCCGGAGCAGGTCGCCTCCGTCGGTCCGAACCGTCCACCGTGCGGCGTCCTCGTCCCACTCCATGTCGGTGACCCGCGTCTGGAACAGGGCGTGGTCGTACAGGCCGAACCGCTCACCCAACGACTGGCAGTACGCGAAGATCTCACTGCCGCGGGTGTAACGCTCCGTCGGGATGTAGCCGGTCTCCTCCAGGAACGGCAGGTAGACGTACGACTCGACGTCACAACGCACACCCGGATACCGGTTCCAGTACCAGGTGCCACCGAAGTCGCCGGCAACGTCGAGGATCTTGAAGTTGGTGACACCGGCCTTCTTCAGCTCGACGCCCGCACTGATGCCCATGAATCCGGCGCCGATGACGAGCACGTCGAGATCGGCGGTCACCGGCGGTGTGGCGCGAGGACCGCTCGCATGCGGATCGGTGTCGAACGCTGCGAACTTGCCTTCGAAATCGATCGCCTGAAAGGTGTCGGCACCGGTGTTCGGCAGACGCTTGTCGCGCTCGGCCGCGTACTTCTCGCGGAACCATTCCAGGTCTTCCACCTTGCGCTGCGGTACCCAGAGGTGCGGATCGCGTGCAGTCATTTCTGGGGCGGTCATCACTGTCCTTTGCTTGTTACTGCGTCAGCACGTGTGTTCCGGTCGCGGAGCGGATCCGTCACCGTGATGCGTTCAACGAGGTATCGAGTGGCGGCCTGAATCGACCGCTGTCGGGGTCGGGTCAGGTCACCACGGGGTGCCGGCGGGGATGTGCATGAGCTCGACACGGTTGCCGTCGGGATCGGCCACGAACACGAACTGCGGAGCAGTCGGGTCGTCCGCACCCGCACGGGTGTCCGGCACCAGCACTCCGCCGTACTCGCACAGCGCATTTGCCGCACCGTCGACGTCTTCGGCGAAGAACGACAGGTGGGTCATTCCCAGATGGTTGCGCCGGGTGGGCGGGGTGCCGATCACACCGGGCTGCCGGTAGGTGAGCAGCTCGATGCGCAGACCGTCCTTTTCCAGGAAGGTCGAGGTGAGGCTGCACGGCGAATCGACCTCGGGGATCTGCTCGTCAACGTCGTATTCCATGATCTTGACGAAACCCAGTCCCTCGCAATAGAAACGAAGGCTATTCGCGAGATCGGAGACACACAGCCCGACATGGGAGGTGCGGTACTCGTGCGTGCCCGCTTCGGCGTTCTCGTTCATCCGGCGTCCTTGTCGTGTGAGGTGGGTGGGATCAACCGATTGCCACAGGAGTGACGGGACTCGCTGTGCCGCCGGTGATCTTCAGTGCGCCAATGGTCAGCAGGAACTCGTAGCACCTGTCTGCCGCCAGCTCTGCCAAGTTCATGTTCTCGACCAGGTAGATGCCGTTCTCGACGAGCAGGATGATGTGTCCGCCGAGGTACACGTTCTGGTCGAACGGGATCGACTCGACGGCCGCGTTGTCCGAGCCGATCAGCGCGACGTCCTTCTCGGCGAGGAAGGCCGCAGCTTCGAGGCCGATACCGGGCTGCGGCATCATCTCGCCCTGGTTGGCCAGGTAGTCCTCGAGCCATCCCGTGCGGATGAGCACGAGGTCACCCGGCTCGAGCGCGACACCCTGATCGTCCAGCGCCTTCTGCAGATCGGCCGCGCTGATGACGTAGCCCGGGTCCAGCAGGTCGACGCCCTTCGAGGCGGCGACGTCGATGAGGACGCCTCGGCCGGCGATGCCACCAACCTTGTCGATGCTGCACTTGGCCGCGCCCGAGTACGGCGTGACCTGGTCGGCTGGGTACCCGTTGTAGATCTTGTTGTCGGCGTACACGTGGCACAGCGCGTCCATGTGCGTCGAGGTGTGCGACGGCATGATCAGCTGATCCTCATTGGCGCCGACACCGGGAGCGCCGCCGTTGGCGCGGGCCATCGCCTCGTCCTCGTGGTTGGTCAGGGTCAGCCGTTGCGGAATGCCGCGGTACTCGAGGTTCGGCACGCCCGAGCGCTGGATCGGGATGCTGAGGCTGTAGGCCTTGCCGGTCTTCGGCAGGCGGACGGCGGCGAGCACCCGCTCCGGGGTGAGGAGATTGAGCGCACCCAGTTCATCCGACTCGCCCCAGCGACCCCAGTTCGACTTACCCGTGCTCAACATCGACTCCTCAAAGATCATGCCCTCGCCAGCGAGGTTCGGGGTGGCTGCCCAGCGGCTCCGAAAGTGTCGAATCACCCAGTGCTGACGAACACTTCGTAAGGGAGGACACTACCCATCCGCTTTGTGACTGGACTCACTGTAGCCATCGGCTACGGGTGCGTCAACAACACGGCACGTCACGGCCGAAACGCACGGAATCCAGTGTTCGTGCGCCCCGACCGACCGGGGTCGGACATCTGTGAATCGTTGTTTCCCAATCATTCTCATCAGCGATCGGCGATCCCCGTCGAGGACCACAGCGGCACGCCGGACGGTCGGCGCAATCGTCTTCGGAATCAACCCGATTGGGAGACGATGATCAGTTCCCCGAATCCGACGATGTACTCCGAAGCCGCATCCACCGACCGGGCGTCGGCATGCACGCACAGATGTGTGACACCGATCTCGCCGAGCTCATCGGCGTGCTCGGCGAACCGTCTCACTGAGCGGGAATCGGCAACGTCAACCGGCGGCGCCTCCACCTGAATCGAGATCTGTGCCGGGTCGCGTTCGACGCGGAGCAGCTCGGTCCGTAGCCGCCGCACGGCACGACGCAGATCGTCGAGATCCTCGATCGACGTCGTCCGAATGGACGATGTCATCTGCTTGGACCCGATGACCGGGCACCACCCCTGCCCCGAGGCCACCACCCGCCGGATCGCCGCCCGACTGTTGCCGCCGATCCACAGCGGCGGATGCGGCTGCTGCGCAGGAGCGTGCAGCCGCATCTCGCCCGTTCCGCCGAACCCCTCGCCGGCCACCGGTGCCGCGGGCGAGAGCCAGATACGGCGCAAGGCGTCGATTCCCTCGTCGAACAGCATGGCGCGGTCGTCGAAGTTCACGCCCAACGCGGCGAACTCCGACCGCAGGTATCCCGCCCCGACGCCGACGACGAGGCGGCCGCCCGAGAGGAGGTCCAGCGTGGTCAACGCTTTGGCTGCGAGATACGGGTTGCGGAACGGCAGCACGTACAGATTGGTCATCAGGGTCAACGACGTGGTGGCCGCCGCCGCGTATGCCAGCGCGACCGCCGGTTCGAGGCTGTCGTGCCCACCGGCCGCGAACCACTTCGCGGACGGTGCCGGATGGTCTGCCAGACACAGCGCTTCGAAGCCGTGATCCTGCGCCTCGCGACTGATGCGAGCGAGCGTGGCACCCTCCAGGAATCGGGTGTCCGCGTGGGCGACGTCGCCGGGGTACTCCAGAGTGAACTTCACGTCGATGATCCTTCGTCCGTCGACTCGGAGGGCGGGCCTGCACCCCTTTGACGTCCTCCCGGTCGTAAACGACCGGGATTCCTCTGCGACACAGCGCGCCGCTCCGGTGGGTTCCTGTTTCAACGAGTCGAGCTCCCCACCAGACGGAAAGACTTACCGTCTCTCCGCAGGCGTTTCGCCTCTCCGCCCGTCCGGCGGCGAGGATGTTGCGTGCAGCATTGAGGTCGCGGTCGTGGACGGCGCCGCACAGGCGCGTCCACTCTCGGACCGACAGCGGCTTCTTCCCGTCGACCCGCCCGCACACCGAGCAGGTCTGCGACGACGGGAAGAACCGGTCCACCTTCGAGAAATGCCGACCGTACCGGGCCGCTTTCTCCTCCACCATCCGGGCGAACATGCCCCAGCCGGCATCGTGCACCAACTTCGCCAGCCGCGTCCGCGCCAGACCGGACACGCACAAGTCCTCGACGAACACCGCTTGGTTCTCGCGGATGACCGCCGTGGATACCTTGTGCGCGACTCAAGGGCGTCTCGCCGCGGCGGCTGCGGCAGCAGTACCGAATCCGTACCCCATGAGACCACCTGTGGTCCCCGTCGTACTTCGCCGCGTCGTGCGGCGGGGCACCCCAGTCGATCATCCGGCAGTACATCGAACAGCAACGCAGACCCGATTGAGGAATCGGCAATCCCGGCCGTGAACGACCGGGCTTGCGCCGGCAGATCTCGGTCACGGCGTGAGCGGCGCGAGCCGAACCGCTGGACCATTGATGCCGATCACAGATCCAGCAAGGCACAGGCGGTTTCGGCTCACTCCGCGCATCGGAGAGGACGTGTTACGGCGCGTCCGTGAACTCGAAGTGCGACTCGTCGGGGCTCGCACACAGTTCGTAGAACTTCTCACCGGTCCACGGTGCGTTCATCTGCAGCCGACCGAACTCGTTGACGTAGTAGTTCTTCTCCTTCGCGGAGCTCGGCAACAGGTAGATGAGCTTCTTGGCCTCTTCGTGCAGCCGGTCGTTGTAGTCGTCGAATGCGGCCTGGCGGATGACCATCGACGTACGACCGTTCTCGAGCATGCCGACGATGCCCGCGGCGATGTAGTGGGTCCAGATCTCGAACCACGTGGGCAGTCCGGATCCACTCGCCACCGGCTGCGAATTGGGGCCGTACAGCATGAACATGTTCGGGAACCCCGGAACGGTCATGCCGAGATGTGCCTGCGCCCCCTGGGCACTCCAGACGTCTTCCAGGGTCACACCGCCGATGCCGTAGTACTGCGTCGGCCAGATGTACTTCTCCGTCTGGAAGCCGACCGCGGCGATGACCAGGTCCACATCGCGGGCTTCGCCGTCGGCGGTGACGATCGCGGTCTCGGTCATCCGCTCGATCGGGGTCGTGACGAGCTCGACGTTGTTCCTGGTCAACGAGGCATACCAGTTGTTGTCGACCACCGGACGACGAGTCATCGGCGGGTAGTCCGGAACGAGCTGATCGATGAGATCCTGCCGTTCGTCGACCTGGCTCGAGATGTACCCGACCAGGATCTCGCGCAGCATGTCGTTGCGCTTGCTGACGTCGCCGCCGCTCGCGATCCACTCTTCGTCCGGCGTGATCACGTTCCGCAGATCGATCGTGCTCAGTCCGGCGACGTACTTGATCCAGTTCCAGTAGAAAGGCATCTTCTGAATCAGCCACTGGAGCTCGTCGGCGATGGGCATGCCGTAGTTGACGCGCGGCGAGATCCATTGCGGCGTCCGCTGGTACACCGCCACCGACTCCGCCTTCTCGGCCACCTTCGACAGGAGCTGGACTCCGGTCGATCCGTTGCCGATGATGGCGACCTTCTTCCCCGCGTACTCGACATCCTCGCTCCACGCGGTGGTGTGCACGATCTGCCCGGTGAATCCGGGGACGCCCTCCACGGGCAGATCTCGCGGAGTCGCGAACACACCGCTGGCGGCGACCACGACATTCGCCTGCACCTCGGTCACGGAGTCGTCGCCGGCGGAGTCCTCGCCGCGCACGGTCAGCGTCCAGCGCTGCGTGGTCTCGTCGAAGCGGGCCGCCTGAACGTCGGAGCCGAACCGAATGTGCTCGTAGACACCGTACTTGCGCGCCACGTGATCGATGTACTCACGGACATCGGACTGCCGGGCGAAGTACTCGGTCCACGGATACTTCTTCTCGAATCCGTACTCGTAGGTGAAGCTCAGCGTGTCGACGCGGACATCGGGGTAGGTGTTGACACTCCACACCCCACCGACCTCGTCACGTCGCTCGTAGACGGTGAACGGGATGCCGAGCTGGGCCAGCTGGACACCCATGGCGACACCGGCGAAGCCTGCACCGACGATCGCGACGTGGTAGCCCTCGGGGACCACCTTCTCGCCGGTCCACCGCGCCCGAAAGGGCATGTCCGCGAAGGCCGGTATGTGGTGGCGCATGATCAGGTCGTCGGGGCCGAGCGCGCGGGCTTCGGCCATCTCGAGGAGTTCGACGATCTCCTCACGCGACGGAATCGGCAGCGCGGCCTCGTCGGGTTCGGTGAGCAGATACTCCACGGCCTTCGTCCGAATGCGCGCGACGTCGTCGTCGGCGAACACGACGGTGTCCGCACCCGGGCCGAAGACACGTTCGGGGGTGATCGCAGCGATCTCCGCATCACGGGTCGCCTGGTACAGCGCCATCCGCAACGCGTTCACATCGGCGCACTCGACGGCGCGCTCTACATAGCTACGTCCTGGCATGGGAACTTCCAATTCTCGAATCTGACGGCGGAAACGGGGCGCGTGTCACTCAGCGGCTGCGCTGGATCCGACCCGCTGGTCGATGACGGACTGCCGAAGGTTCTGCTTGCGGATCTTCATCGTCGGCGTCTTCGGCATCTCCGAGACGACCACGACCTCTTCGGGGAACTTCGCCGGCGAGATACCGGCATCGCGGCAGTAGTCCCGGATCTCCTCGACGGTGACTTCGGCCGCGCCGTCGCGCAGCTGGAGCACCGCACAGATTCGCTCGCCCGACCGGTCGTCGGGCAGGCCGATGACGGCGACGTCGGCGACCGCGGAGTGCTTCGCCAGTACCTCTTCGATCTCGGTGGGACTGATCGACTCGCCCTTGCGGATGATCAGGTCCTTCTCCCGGCCGACCAGCACCAGATGCCCGTCGGCCTCGAGCTTTCCGGTGTCACCGGTGAACATCCAGCCGTCGGCGTCGAAGGGGCGGACGATCTCGCCCTCGGCGCGGTAATGCTTGAACAGCATCGGGCCGCGCAGCCACACCCGGCCCACCTCGCCGGACGACAGGACGACGTCCTCCTCGGAGCGGATCTGCACCTCGCAACCCAGAACGGGGCGTCCCGAGGTGGTGGCCAGCTGTTCGACGCTGTCGCTCATCCGCGCCGAGGTGATCATCGGGCACTCGGTCATGCCGTAGGCGTGGAGAACCGGAATGCCGATCTCTGCGAGCACATCCCGGAAGAGCTTCTCCGGCATCGGCGCTCCGCCGCCGGTCACCATGCGCAGGGTCGGAACCACCGGGGTGCCTGGATTCTTCCGCTGCTCCTCGAGCAGAAGAGCGTAGTGCGGGGTCGATCCTCCGGTGATCGTCGCACCCGTCCGGCGCATCAGCTCGACCGCGGCGACCGGCTCGTAAACCTCCATGACCACCAGCGACATGCCGCTCGTCAGCGATGCGATCAGCAGGTCGGGACCACCGATGTGGGCGTACGGGAACAGGATGGTTCCGACGTCGTCGGCGCCCGCGCCGATCGCATCTGCGAGCGCGACGCCGCCGGCGATGAGCGTGCCGTCGGCGTGGCAGACACCCTTGGGAGCCGAGGTGGTGCCGGAGGTGGTGTAGATCCAGCGCACCTCGTCGCGGCCGAGCGGCGCGGCTGGGAGCGTGGCCGGGTCACCGTCGGGCAGCGCGTCGGAGACGATCAGCAGCTTGAGCCGGTCACCGCTCGCCGCACGCAGATCGTCGGCCATCGCCTCGTGGTCGAAACCGCGGAACTCGGGCAGGGTGATCAGCCAGTCCGATGAGCACTGCTCGATCATGGCCTTGACCTCGCGCGCCCGGTACAGCGGGATGATGGGGTTCTGCGTCACGCCGAGACGCGACAGCGCCAGGCTCAGAACCATGGTGTCGATGCGGGTGGGCAACTGCCAGCTCACCGTGCAACCGGGCTCGATGCCGCGCGCCAGCAGCCCCGCCGCGACGCGCTCGGCAGCGGAGACGACCTCGCCGAAGGTCAGGCGCCGATCGAACTCGTCGATGACTGCGACGGCGTCGCCGGTGGCCTCGGCGCGCAGCGACAGCAGATCCCACAGGGAGGTCGCGTCGTTTGGCGCGATGTCCGGGTTCACGAGTTCTCCTCCGTTGTATTTGCCGCCGACGGAAGCGGTTCCGGTGTCAAGAGCGGATAACCGGTGCGGAGCAGCGCGTTCGCGTGCCCGTGCCAGTGGATGTCGAATGCCGACTGCAGTGCGGCCTGCTGGCCCATGACGTCGAGGGTCTGGTTGACGGCGCGCTTGGCGGTCGCCAGTCCCCAGGCATCCATCTCCGAGATCTCGTGTGCCAGTTCCATCGTCCGCGCGTCGAGCTCGTCGAGCGGAACCACCCGGTTCACCATGCCCGCGTCGAATGCCTCGGCCGCAGTGAACTTTCGAGCCGTGAACAGCATCTCCTTGGCGCGTCGGGCACCGAGCTCCCACGTGTGCGCGTGGTACTCGACGCCGCCGACGCCGAACTTCACGACCGGGTCGCTGAAGAAGGCATTTTCGGCAGCGACGATCAGATCGCACGGCCAGATCACGTTGAGTGCACCGGCGACGCAGGCGCCCTGGACCGCCGCGATCGACGGCTTCGGCACGTCGCGCCATTTGCGGGAGAAGCCGAGGTAGTGCTCGGTCTCCCAGCCGTAGGCGCTCTCCAGGGTGGTCTTGCCCTCCCGGAAGTAGCCCGGCGCCGGGGTCTTCAGGTCGTGGCCCGCCGAGAAGTGGTCGCCGTTGGCGCGCACGACGATCACCTTGACCGCGCCGTCTGCGGCAGCCTGCTGCCAGCGGGCGTCAAGATCGCGCAGCAGCGACTCGTCCTGGGCGTTGCGCTGGTCCGGGCGGTTGAGGGTGATCACCGCGACGGCGCCGTCGACCGCGTAGTCGATGTAGCTCATAATCACGCTCCCGTGTAGATCCGGTCGAGGGCCGACACGATCTCTGCGTCGTTGCGTGCCGCCGAGCCGAAGTCGTACTGCCAGCGCTTGGCGGCGTCGGTGAACAGGTGCACGTTGGACTCGACCATGTACCCGATACCCGCGTGGACCTCGTGTGCCGAGTGGACGATCTGCAGCGCGGCCTTCGCCGCCTGCTTGCGCATCAGACCGATGTGGGGCTGCGGATCGATACCGGCGTCGATGGCTCCCGCGGCCGATCGAGCATGTGCCGATGTCAGTTGCGCGGCGATCGCGATGTCGGTGCACAGGTACTGCACCGCCTGGAATCGGCCGATCGGGCCACCGAACTGGTTCCGCTCCTGCGCGTACCGCACGGTGATGTCGAGCAGGCGCAGACCGGCGCCGTAGACCTGTGCGGCGCGCAGCACCGCGCCGCGTTGCTCGGCGACGTGGACGGCGCGGTCGGCGTCGCCGCCGCGGGCCAGCACGGCTGCGTCGGACACCGGCACGCCGTCGAAGGTCACCGCGAAGATCGGGTGCCCGCCCATGTTCGGCATCGCTTCCAGTCCGATGGCAGAACTCGAATCGATCCCGACCACAACGCTTTCACCGCCGCCGGCGTGAACGAGGAAGCTGTCGGCGTGGTCCGCGTAGCCCACGGCCAGCGCGACTCCGTTCAGTGTGCCGTTCTCGTAGGACACCGCCGAGCCCCAGTCGGCGGACGGGAACACCGGGATCACCACGGACCTGCCGTTGCCGATGCGTTCGGCGACCCCGGCCGACTGCTCCGTGCCGATCACCAGCGCGGCGTCCCGGGCAATCGTCAGGTCGAGCAGCGGCGTGCCGGCTAGCGAACGGCCCATTTCGACGAAGATGCCTGCGATCGTCCCGAGCGACGGGCTGTCGTCGTCGGCGCCGCTCGGATCGCCGAGCTGCAGCCAGCCGAGCTCGGCGAACTGCGCAATCTGATCCGCGACGGGAACATCGTTCGACCGGTCGTCCAGCGGCGAGTAGCGCGCGAACACCGACTTGCTCACCTCTGCGAGGGCGGCGAAGTCCTCGCCCCATGCCAATTCCATCATCTGCTCCTATCGCGGCAGGCCGAGGCCCCGCGTCGCGAGCACCATCCGCTTGAGTTGGGACGTTCCTCCGGCGTGGTTGGCAAACGACTGCCGGTACCACGCCTCGGGCTTTCCATTGAGGGGGGCGTATGACGACCCCGACCGCAGCTGACTGGTCGGGCCGAGCACGCGGTCGTAGATCTGAGCGAACAGGGGCTCGTATTCCTTGGCTGCGACCTGCTGGACGCCGCCACCCCACGGGGTCTGCCGACCGCCCGCGTTGTCGCCGATGATCTCGTAGGCGAGCAGACGCTGCGTCTGGACGATCTCGGCCAGTTCGGCCAGGCCGGCCTGCACGTGCGGATCGTCGAGCTTGCCCGGAATCGTCTTGCAGTACGCGATCAGATCGCGCAGCCGGGCCTCTTGCATCGCGTAGATCGGCTCGACGGTGCCCGACGCGTAGAAGGCACGCATGATGTACTGCCAGCCCATGCCCTCTTCACCGATGAGCGAGGTGTCCGGCACTCGAACGTGATCGAGGTGGGTGCTGGACTGGACGCCGCCGCCGTAGTTGCGCATCGGGTGGAGGGTGACTCCGGGACTGCGCAGATCGACCACGAAGATGCTGATCGCATCGCGCGAGCTGGTGTCGGTCGCAGTGCGAGCGGCCACGTACAGCACGTCTGACATCGGCCCCCAGGACGTGAACGCCTTTTCTCCGGTGATGACCCACTCGTCACCGTCCCTGACGGCCTTCGTCCGCAGGGAGCCGAGGTCGGAGCCGGCCTCCGGTTCGGTGAGGCCTTCGGCCCAGAGAGTTCGCATGTCCGCGATGTCCGGAAGCAGGCGCTTCTTCTGCTCTTCGGTGCCGCCCACCAGGATGGTGCCCGCGGCGAGGAAGATTCCGACCGAATTGATCATCGGCGCGTCGGCCGCGTACAGCTCCTCCAGGAGGATCTGGTTCGCGATCGGGGGTAGTCCCTTGCCGCCGTACTCCTTCGGCCAGGTCAGTCCGATCCATCCCTTGGCCGCGATCTTCGTGCTGAACTCGACGGCGATCGCCCACCGATCCGGGGCGTCGTCGAATTCGGGGTTGAAGGCATGCTCCTTCGGCAGCTCGGCGTCGAGAAACTCCCGGATCTCGGCCCGCCAGGCCTCGTGCTCTTGTGCCAGTTCCAGTCTCATTACGTGTCTTCCGCCTGTTGTTCGTCGGTCGCTGCGGTCTGCTCGGCGGCGCCGTGACCGAGGTGACCCTCGGGGTAGAAACGACGAGCCCACTTGCGGATATCGCGGAAACCTGCGGCTTCGGCGGTCGCCAGGCCTGGCGGCTCGGTGTAGCGCTGGTGCTCCCAGATTGCGATGTCGGCCTTGAGCTGTCCGACTGCACTGCGCTGCCGCTTGGCCACTCGGGCGTCGTCCTCGCCGTCTTCCTTGCTCGCCCACGCGGAGAACCGCAGGACCGAGCGCTCGTCGTCGACGGGGGTCACCGCTGTCAGCGCGCAGATGCCGCCGACACCGTAGGCGTACGAGAAGCCCAGTCCCAGGCCCAGGAGCGAGGCATGGGTGCGGCCTTCGACAATCTCAAACTCACCGTCCGCGCCGCGACGCTTGAAGTTCAGTGCCAGTTCGGTTTTGAAGTCGTGCTCACCGAACTCGCGGCCCACGACCGTCGGGAGCTCGTCGGCGCGGTGGACGTACTTGAAGTGCGCGAAGTCGACACCGTTCTCCGCGGCGTACTGCGGATGAATCGGCAGCTCGGCGGTCTCGAAGCGGCCGGCCTCCCCCATCTCGTGATAGTCGCTCGCCGAACCGGAACCCGGAAAGAGGTCGAAGATGCTGGGCACGTCGTACAGCGGGTCGCCGCCGTCGACGTCGTGCCAGATGTACATGATTCCGTCACGCTCGGCGACGGCCCAGGTACCGATCCTGCGGACACGGTTCGTGGCCTTCTGGTACGGGATGCAGGTGTTGCGGCCTTCCGGGCTCCATTCCCAGCCGTGGAACGGGCACCGGATGTCGTCGCCGGATACCGAGCCGCCATGCCCCAAGTGGGCACCGAGGTGCTCGCAGTATGCGTTCAGAACCACCAGGCGGCCGACTTCGGTGCGGTAGGCGACCAGGTCATGACCGAAGTACCGCAGCGGTTTGACGGCGCCGGCTTCGAGGTCGGTTGACCAACCGATCTGGAACCACCCCGTGGGGTTCATCGATAACGCCATGGGTGCCACTTCATCCTCCTGAACTGTTGCAACAGAGGCACTTTCGTCAACTGCACAGAATCTGCTCTACGACAAGGGCTTTCACAGATCGCAAGCCGGTGAGCATGCACCGACGCAGCGGTCCGCCGGAGCACGTCGAGCGACCCGCGATCGTGTCCACAGATCACCGCACCTGCGCACCGTGACTGGCATCACTGTAGCCATTGGCTACGCAAGCGTCAACAATGGTGCGTTGATGTGATCATCACCGGAGGTCACGAGGCTTTCGGGGGGAGCCGTCGCCACTCTTGCGGGACGCCCGCCCCGCTGCGGCGACGTGCACGGCGTGCAGCGCCAACCTGTCTCCGGGGAGCTTGACGGTGGAAGTGTCCGCCCCTAGCATCACCAGCGTTGAGACGGAATCCACAGTGGGGTCAGGTTTTTCCTCATCACCGTTTGTTTCCCACCGCAACTCGCCGCGCTCGCGCGCAGTGTGCGGGTGGGTTCTCATAGAACAGCGAGGCCAAAGATTGAAAGCAATTGTCTTCGACGGCACCACCAACAGGCTGGTTGACGGCGTCACCGTCCGCGACCCGGGCCCCGGCGAGGTCCAGGTCCGCATCGTCGCGAGCGGCCTGTGCCAGAGCGACCTGAGCGTGGTCAACGGAAAGATCCCGTTCCCGTCCCCGGTGATCCTCGGGCACGAGGGTGCGGGCGTCGTCGAGGCCGTCGGGCCGGGCGTCACCATGCCGTCCGTCGGCGACCACGTGGTGCTGTCGACGCTGGCGACGTGCGGCCAGTGCGCCTCGTGCACCTCGGGTCATCCCACGATGTGCCGCGAGTCGTTCGGGAAAACGGCAACCCCGTTCGAGCTCGACGGCACCCCGATCCACAACTTCGCGACGCTCTCGACCTTCAGCGAGCGAATCGTCGTCCAGGCCGG
Source organism: Rhodococcus sp. NPDC003322 (assembly GCF_053589555.1). Classification (NCBI taxonomy): domain Bacteria; kingdom Bacillati; phylum Actinomycetota; class Actinomycetes; order Mycobacteriales; family Nocardiaceae; genus Rhodococcus; species Rhodococcus sp. NPDC003322. The sequence continues at coordinate 187,179 of NZ_JBSFSC010000001.1, forward strand.
GCAGGCGGTGCCGATCCCGAAGGACATCCCGCTGTCGACGGCGTGCCTGATCGGTTGCGCAGTGCTGACCGGCGCCGGAGCGGTGCTGAACCGGGCCCGCGTCAACCCCGGCGACTCGGTGGTCGTCATCGGCGCGGGCGGCATCGGCCTCAACGTCATTCAGGCCGCTCGAGTCGCGGGCGCGGCGACAATTGTCGCCATTGACACGAACCCCGACAAGCAGTCGAAGACGAGCCTCTTCGGCGCCACCCACTTCATCGATGCGACCGCGGGCGACACCGTCGCCTCTGTCCGTGAGCTCACCGACGGCGGGGCCCGTCACGTATTCGACTGCGTCGGCGGCGAGGCGATCACCAGCCAGGCGATGGAAATGCTCGACTGGGGCGGGCAGTTGATCATGCTCGGTGTCGCCGGTCCGGAGGCCAAGCTGTCGGTCCCGGCCACCACCTTCTACATGGATCGCTCGGTGCTGGGCTGCCGCTACGGATCGTCGCGACCGGGCGCAGACATCCCCAAGTACCTCGATCTGTACCGGTCCGGTCGGCTCCTCCTCGACGAATTGGTCACCAAGACATACGAGTTGGAGGACTTCGAATCGCTGATCGACGACGCCCGGGCCGGAAGGCTCGACCGCGGAGTCCTGCTGATGCCGGCCTGACGTCGGCTCCAGATCTCGCCGGTGAACGCGCGTGAAGTGCCCACGGGGCCTTCCGCGCGTTTCGGCTTCTCCGATTGCCGGGCCGGCTACCCGTTCGGCCGGGTGGCGTAGACGAGGACCTTGAGCATGTCGGCGACTTCCTGCCGGACGTCTTCGCGACTGCGATCCGAATTGTCCGCGAGCACCGTGAGATACGGCTCGTACAGATCCCACACCGAGCCGACGAGGGCGACCAGGGACGCAAGCACGTTCGAATCGAACTCGGCCCGCACCTGCGGCTCGACCGGGTTCTCCCACAAGGCGTCGATCTGCGATCGATAGCCCCGGGACCGGACTCCACCGAGAAGGCGATCCGGTCGGGTTCCTTCGGAGACCGCCCACATCAGCATCCGGCCGAACTGACCCGCGTCGACATCAGCGCCGAACGAGTTCTCGATCGCGGCGTACGCGTCTTCCTCACTGGACAGACGCTCGCCGCCATAGGTGACGAGCAACTCCATCACCGCCGCCAACAGGTTCTCTTTGGTTCGATAGAACCGATAGATCAGGCCGTACGACACACCCGCCGCGGCGGCGATCTCTCGTAGCGACACTTTCGCCGGCCCCTTGCGCGAGAAGAGATCCGCTGCTGCGAGAAGGATGGCGTGTTGCGCGCCGGTCTCCCCCTCTCGAGACGGTTTCCACTCAGCGATCTCGTTGCCCGCGCGATTCGAATCGGACTCGGCATCCGATATGAGACCCTCTTCGATCGGTCCGGCTACGAAGTTGTCGGCCAACCGAAGCGCATCCACCTTCGAGTCCGGACTGAGCAACAGGTCAGCAGGCGTCCGATCGAACTCGTCGATTCTCGCGATCGACCACCGGGCGATGGCGTGCGGTTGGACATCCTCGGCGAACGCCGCAAGGAACTCGGGGATCTCCGGACGGACCCTGCGCTTCTCCAGATCGAACTGCCATACAGGGAACAGCGTAGCGCCGTGGCCTGGATAGCCGAGCATCTTCCTGTTCTGGACGCGCTTGTTGATCGCCTGCCGGCTGATATCGAGGAACTCGGCCGCCTGCGGCGTGGTCCAGACTTCGTCGGGGCGTTCGGTGCGGTCGCGGAGGGCTTCCATATCGCGCGAACCCTATCACGATCACCGGCGCCGAAATCGACGGAGAGCGGCCGATACTGCTTCGATTCGCACCCGTTGCGCCTGTGGTGACGAGGCGACCCCGCCTCACTTGTTGACGCAATCGTAGCCACTGGCTACTGTGACGGCAGTCACCACTCGCCGCTGGGGCGATCCGCGAACACGACCGCAGGTCGCTCCCCTCGACCACAGGGGACCTCCGTGGCATGCCCCTGCCGGTCGAGTACGTGAAAGGCATTGTCGTAGAGCAGCTTCTGCAGAGCTGTCGCGAACATCGCCGGTGCGGCCACGAATGGGAGCCCCGCGCTCGACGTCAGCATCGAATTTCCACTCGGTCATCACATCGAACGACACCGAACAGGATCAATATGAGCTCACCCGAGATTGCGCCGTCACCCGGCCTGGTTCGCAGGGCGTCACTGGCAGGCTTCTTCGGAACCGCCGTCGAAGCCTACGACTTCATGGTTTTCACTTTCCTGATCGCCTACCTGGCTCCAAAGTTCTTTCCCAGCGACAACCCTACGGCTGGAATGCTGAGCTCGCTCGCGGTCCTCGGCACCGGATTCCTTGCGCGCCCGATCGGAGGCATCGTCTTCGGTCGAATCGGTGACCGCTACGGTCGTCGATTCGCGCTGATCCTCACCATCTCCGGCATGGGTGGCGCCACCATCCTGATGGGGCTGTTGCCGACGCACTCCGCCGTCGGAATCCTTGCCCCCGTGCTGCTCGTTCTCACGCGCCTGATGCAGGGATTCTTCGCCGGCGGGGAGCAGATGGGTTCGGCCACGTTCGTCACCGAACACGCATCCGCCAAGAACTACGGCTTCCTGAGCGCGATGACCCCGGTGGGATTCGCATTCGGTGCCGCAGTTGCTCCGCTGGTCGTCGCCGTCACCACATCCCTGTCTTCGGAGGACGTGATGGCCAGCTGGGGTTGGCGCGTTCCTCTCCTCATGTCGCTGCCGCTGATGCTGTACGTGCTGTACCTGCGTACCCGGCTGGAGGAATCACCTGAATTCACGGAACTCGCGGGCAAGCACAAGGTCCAGTCCGCCCCGCTGCGTTCGGTCGTCAAGGGTTACCCCGTGACACTGCTGCGTGTGATCGCAATCAGCGCATCGGTTCTCGCGATCGGCTACGTGATTCCGGCGTACATGCCACTGTTCCTTCAGCGCGAGGTCGGTATGACCCCTGGCGCCACCGCCTGGCTGGCCACCGCCGGATCGACCTTCGCCATCGCCATCGGATTCGCCGCCGGATTCATGATCGACAGGAGCGGCCGAAGGAACACCATGATCCTGGGGTTGGGCATCATTCTGGTGACGATGTTCCCGATCATGTACGTCATCAAGGCGACCGGCGGGAATCCGATCGTCACCACGCTCGGTCACATGCTCCTCGTCGGACTGGCCGGAGCCTCCGCTGTCCCTGTGTACGCGACACTCACGTCGGCCTTCCCGGCCGCGGTTCGCTACACCGGCGCTGCAATCGGATTCGGTCTCGGTTCGGCGATCGGCGGCGGGCTCGGGCCCTACCTCGCAGGAAAGCTCACCGCGGTGACAGGGAACCCCTACGCAGCTTCCGTCGTCGTCGGCGCCGCAGCACTGTTGGGCATCCTGGTGATTGTCACCATGCCGAACAGCAACAGTAACGCTGCGCCCGAAGCAACGCTCATGACAGGTGACATCGAGCCGGTCGAGGCGGATTCGGCCGACGAGCCCTCACTGTCGTCGAAGCCGGTGTGACACGCACTGTTCTCGACCCCGTGGTCCTTACGCTTCTGGGCCGCAAACATCAGGGCCACACAGTCTCTCGATCGGAGTTCACATGACTCAGGACCATGCGCCGTCTGTCGACCGCGCCGAAAGTGACCGGCTCGTCGAGTACCGCAGTCGATTCGACCTGTCGCGACGCCGATACCTCGTGCTCGGCGGCGGACAGGGAATGGGGCGGCAGGTCTCTCATGCACTCGCTCAGCTCGGTGCCACAGTGGTCGTCGTCGACATCGACCGGGACCGTGCCACCGACGTGTGCGCAGAGATCGGCGCGGCTGCCACAGCCGAGCAGGTCGACGCCACCGACGACGCCGACATGGCTGCGCTGGCCGAGCGTGCGGGCGAGATCGACGGCGTCGTCGACGTCATTGGTATGGCGCGATACGGCCCCCTGCTCGGCATCACCGACGACGACTGGCGATGGGAGGAGGGCATCGTCTTGCGCCACGCGGTCCTCGCGATCCGGCATTTCGGCGCCCGGCTGCGTGACCGTGGCGACGGCTCCATCACCTTCGTCTCGTCGGTCTCCGGAATCGGCAGCTCTCCGGTGCACGCCGCCTACGGCGTGTACAAGGCCGCACTCGGATCGCTGGTCCGCTCTGCGTCAATTGAGCTGGGACCGTTCGGCATTCGCGTCAACGCGGTCGCTCCTGGATTCGTCCTCACACCCCGGATCTCAGCGATCCTCGACGCCGATGCGCTCGAGAACACCCGCACCCAGATACCGCTTCAGCGGGTGACAATGCCTGCCGACGTCGCGAGCGCCCTGGTGTTCCTGGTGAGCGACCTCGCCCGGACGATCACCGGACAGGTGATGGTCGTCGACGGCGGGGCGACCAACAAGTACCCGTACGACATGTCGGGCTTCTGAGTCCGCCGGCCACCGTTTGTCCACTCGCCGTCACCCATGAGGGCGAGACAGGCGTCCCTTGCCGAGTCACCCGTCTGCCGAGGAGGCAGACCCGGCGCAACCGGCATTTGTATCGCACCATCTCGATCCCCATGCCCGGCTTGGTAACCGGGCCCACCGACAAGGTTTTCCCGACACCACGACACTCTCGGAAGGAGGACGGCGCTGCATCTCCCTCGTGAACGAGGGCGTATCCGCGCCGAACATCAGATGACTCGGTTGTTTGACGATTACCGACTCGGTGACATCGCTCTCAGGAACCGCGTGGTGATGGCCCCCATGACGCGGGCCCGCAGCAACGACACCATCGCGGGCGCAGATACGGCGGAGTATTACCGCCAGCGCGCGACCGCAGGATTGATCGTCACCGAAGGCACACCGATCTCCCCCGAAGGCCAAGGATATGCGTTCGTTCCGGGAATCTGGTCCGGGGAACAGGTTGCCGGCTGGCGAATGGTGACCGATGCCGTCCACAACGAGGGGGGCCGTATCTTTGCCCAGCTCTGGCATGTCGGCCGACTCTCGCACACCTCGCTCCAGCCTGATCGGCAGCGGCCTGTCAGTGCCGGTGCAGTACCGGCCCGCGAGTGCAAGACCTTCGCGTTCGTCGACGACGACACCATCGGCTTCGTCGATGTGAGCACCCCCCGGCCGTTGTCCACAGAGGAAGTGGACAGGGTGATTCGTGACTTCGCATGCGGCGCAACCAACGCGAACGCCTCCGGCTTCGACGGCGTCGAATTGCACGGCGCCAACGGCTACCTGTTCGAGCAGTTCCTCAACCCCTCGAGCAACACGAGAACCGATCGCTACGGTGGGTCCGTTCCACATCGTGCCCGGTTCCTCCTCGAGACGGTCGATCGGGTGAGTGAGGCGATCGGGTCCACCCGCGTCGGGGTCCGGCTTTCGCCGTTCAGTGAGCTGTTCGACATGCCTGCCTACTCCGAAACCGTTGATACCTATCTGTATCTGGCGTCCGAATTGTCCCGCCGGAACCTCGCCTACGTGCACCTCATCGATCAACTTCCGGCCGGCGGTCGCGCCGTCGGGGTCGATATTTTCACCGAGTTCCGAGCGGAGTACCGGGGAACGATCGTCCTCGCGGGCGGTATGACCCGAGAACTGGCAGAGGACTTGATGGAGAAGAACGTGATCGACCTGGCCGCGTTCGGGCAGCCGTTCATCGCCAACCCCGACCTTGTCGAGCGCATGCAGAACGGGTGGCCCCTGACAGAGCCCGATCCGAACTCGTATTACGGCGGTGGGGCAGAGGGCTACCTCGACTACCCGAGGTTCGCCCCGGCGACCGTGTGACCCGTCCACCCCGCCGGGGTGAGTACCGATATGCAGCCCGTCGAAATGCAGCAGATGATCGCCGAACATGGTGCAACCCTGGGCCCGATCTTCATGAATGCCCTGCCTGACTCCGAAAGCGAACCCGAGGACATCGCGGCGACGGTCGCGTGGTTGGCGTCCGAGGAAGCTCGTCACATCACCGGGGCGCAGATCCCGGTCGACATGGGGACGCTCATCCGCTGACCGCCGTGGGCTCCGTTGCATCCCTGGCTGCAACGGGCGACCGCACACGCGGCGAACACGATGGTCAATATCTCTCACTATTGGAGGTTGAATGCCTGAATTGCCAATCCCGAGTTATGACCCGGCCACGCTGGTTCGATCCGTCGAGGTCGAGATCGAGGCGCCCGCGAGCGTGGTGTGGCGGGTTCTCACGGACTTCGACAGCTATCCGCTCTGGAACCCATTCTGCGTCGCGGTGAGATCAAAGCTGGAAATCGGTGCACCCGTCGAGATGACGCTGACGGACTACACGGGTGGCGACGGGATCTTCCCGTACACCGAGTACGTCTGCGCCGTCGTGCCGGAGCGTCTGCTGTCGTGGGAGCTGCTACCGACAGCCGACTGCCGGGATGCCGCCCGACGCGATCAGGTCATCGAGCGCATCGACGAGAATCGTTGTCGCTACTACTCCACGGACGCATTCCTCGGTGAGGTCGCGCACCAGATCATGGCCGACAGCGGCGAGTGGGTGAAACGTGCATTCGACGACACCGCCGTGGCGCTGAAAGAACGATGCGAGAACCTCCATCGCGATGCGGTCGTCGAAATCGGCAGTTCGGCAAGACAACTCGGAAGGGTGGACAAGTGACTAACCGCATGCAGGACAAGGTCGTCATCGTTACCGGCGCATCGTCCGGACTTGGCCGCGCGACAGCCGAATTGATGATCGCCGAAGGTGCCCGTGTCGTCATCGCGGACGTCAACCAGGTGGCGGGGGAGGCGGTGGCGAGCGCGACCGGTGCCGAATTCGTCCGCACCGATGTCGGCAACCCGGTGGAGGTCGATGCGCTGGTTGCAGGCACTGTGGCCCGGTTCGGGCGGCTCGACGTGATGTGCAACAACGCCGGCGTCATCGCCACCACGCCCGTCCTCGAGACGACGGACGACGAGTACAACCGAATGGTGGCCGTCAACTTCGGAGGGGTCTTCTACGGCACGAGGGCGGCGGCGCGGGTGATGGCGGAACAAGGGTCCGGCGTCATCGTCAACACGGCGTCGAACGGCGGTTGTTCCCCGTCGGAAGGAATGGCTGTCTACTGCGGCACGAAGGCAGCGGTGGTCGCGCTGTCGAAGGCATGCGCAATCGAGCTGGCATCCCAAGGCGTGCGGGTGAACACCATCTCGCCGGGGACAATGCTCACCGGAATGGTGCCGGACGTGGAGGGAGTCGTCGAGATTCTGGACAAGCTCCAACCCATCGGATACGCCGCGAATCCGTCCCAGATGGCGGAAGGGGTCCTGTTCCTCGCCTCGGACGAGGCCAACTACGTCACCGGTCACGACCTGGTCGTGGACGGAGGGGCGACCGCAGGCAGGCGCGCGGTAGGAATCTGAACCGCGCCAGGAGCGATCGGCCCGGCCTGGAAGTCACACATGTCGACGCGACACACGTCGCCGGCTTTCCAGAGAAATCGACTGTGCCGGTGGGTGTGACACCCACCGGCACAGCCTGATTCACCGGTTCCTACACCCCCGCGATCGCCTCCAGCGGCTTGGTGCGGGCGGCGCGGCTCGCCGGCCACAGGGCGGCGAGGACGCCGACGATCCCGGACCCGACGAGCATCGCGATCACCTGACCCCACGGCACCGCGACGGTGCCGAGGCCCTCGTCGGCGAGGGTGCGGACGAATCCCCACCCGAACACGAGACCGAGCAGCACCCCGACCGCGGCGCCGAACACCGCGATCAGCACCGACTCGATGTAGATGGTGCGGCGCACCTGCGGGCGCTGCATGCCGACGGCGCGCAGCATGCCGATCTCTCGGCGCCGTTCGACCACCGACAGCGCGAGCGTGTTGACGATGCCGAGGATCGCGATCACCACCGCCAATGCCAGCAGCCCGTACAGGACCGCCAGCAGGGTGTCGATCTGCTGGCCCTGCTCCCCCTTGAACTGGTCGCGGTCCTTGACCTGCACCACCAGGAAGGGGTCGGTGGCCTTCTCGATCTCGCCGCGCATCGCGGTCAGGTCGGCCCCGGGTTGCGCCTTGATCAGCACCGCCCAGTCCGCGCGCATCACCGCAGGCGTGACCTGTTCGTAGACCTGTTGCGTGGTGGCCCAGTCGCCGAGCAGTTGGTTCTCGGCGTAGATGCCGGTCAGCTCGGCGGTCACCGTGTCGCCGTCCTTGTTGGTCATGACGATCGGGGTGCCGAGCTTCCACCCCTTCTCGGCCGCGAAGGACTCCGACGCGAGTACCACGTTGCCGTCCAGTGCGGCACTGCCCTCGACGAGCTGGTAGTCGAGCACCCCGTCGAGCTGGCCGCCGACGCCGGTGCCCATCGTCTGCTCGTCGTCGATCTTGACCGACACCCCGTGCAGCGACACCGCCGTCGCGACCCCGGGCACCTTCGCCGCGGCCGCGGCCGCCCCGACCGGAACGCCGATCTGCTGCGGCCCGGTGAGGATGTAGTCGGCCTGGATGCCGGTGTCCACGAGTTCGTCGACACTGGCCTTCGCGGACGACCCGAACACCCCGATCACCGTCACCAGCATCAGCCCGAGTGTCAGCGCGAACGCCGTCGCTGCGGTGCGCCGCGGGTTGCGGACGGCGTTGGTGCGGGCCAGCCGACCGACCGCGCCGAACGGGCGGGCGAACACCGTCCCGAGCGCCCCGACCACCGGCCGCGACAGGGCCGGCGCGGCCAGTAGCACCGCGAGAATCAGGGCCGCGGCGCCGAGTCCGACCGTCGCGGCGGCACCACCACCGGTACCGCGGGCACCGATCACCAGCAGCACCACGCCGAGCACCGCGAACGCGGAGCCGATCAGGGTGCGGACCCGCAGCGTGTCGCCTGCGGCGGCGAACTCCTCCCGCATCGCGGCGACCGGCGGGGTCTTCGCGGCCCGCCGGGCCGGCGCGTATGCGCTGACCACGGTGACGAGCACGCCGATGAGCAACGCGACGACGACCGTGCGGGGGGCCAGTTGCAGCGGGCCGGACGGCAATCCGACGTCGAACGCGTTGAGCATCGACCGCAGCCCGTAGGCGAGGGCGACACCGGCGGCGATGCCGATCGCGCTGCCGAGCACCCCGACCACGAGCGCCTCGGTGACCACCGAGCGACCGACCTGCCCGCGGCTGGCACCGATCGCCCGCAGCAACGCGAGTTCCCGCAGACGCTGCGCGACGATCATCGAGAAGGTGTTGTAGATGATGAACGTGCCGACGAGCAGGGCGATCGCACCGAACGCGAGCAGGAAGTAGTTGACGAACTTCAGCGCCGAGGTGACCTCCGCCTCGACCTCGTCCCGGACCTCCGCACCGGTCTGCACCTTGGTGTCGGGCAGCGCGGTCGCGATCGCCTCCTTCAGCTGCTCCGGCCCGACGGTACCGTCACCGGCGACGTCGAGGTAGTTCGCGTGGGTGCCGTCGGTGAACAGTTCCGTCGCCTGCCCCGCCTCGAACAGGGCACCGATGAATCCACCGGTGTCCGTCGGGCTTTCGTAGATTCCCGACACCTCCACGCTCAACACCCCGTGCGACGGGACGAGGACCTGGGTGGTGTCACCGACCTTCAGGCCGGCCTTGTCGGCACCGCCTTCGTTCAGCGCGATCTGTCCCGGCGCGACCGGTGGGGTACCCGCGATGAACTCGGGCGGGTCACCGAGTGCGCGGTCCGGCGGCAGGTACGACTCCCCGAGACTGGGCGCGCCGCCGGTCTGCACCGGCGCCTTGTCCACGCCGAGGAGCACGATCTGGCCGTTGACGGAGGGCACCACCGTGCGTACGCCGGGGACCGCCTCGATCGTGGCGGTGTCGGAGAGCGGGACCCCGCTCGATCCCTGCTCGGGGGTGGAGACCCGGACGTCGACGCCCTTCGCGGCGTCCTCGAACAGGCCGTTGAAGGTGCGCTGCAGGGTGTCGGTGAACACGAACGATCCGGTCACGAACGCGGTACCCAGCACCACGGCGAGGACCGTCAGGATCAGGCGCACCTTGTGCGCGGCGAGGTTGCGCAGGGACAACTTGCGCATCGGATTCCGGTTCAGCGTCGCCACGGTCAGCCCCGCACGCTCACGCGGGCGTCGAGGCCCTTCATCCGGTCGAGGACGGTGTCGGCGGTCGGCTCACGCAGCTCGTCGACGATCTGCCCGTCGGCGAGGAACACCACCCGGTCCGCGTAGCTCGCGGCGCGCGGGTCGTGGGTCACGATGACGACGGTCTGCCGGAACTCGTCGACCGCGGCGCGCAGGATCGAGAGCACCTCGCCCGACGAGTGCGAGTCGAGGTTGCCGGTCGGCTCGTCACCGAAGATGATCTCCGGTTGCCCGGCGAGCGCCCGCGCACACGCCACCCGCTGCTGCTGGCCACCGGACAGCTCGCTGGGCCGGTGGTCGAGACGATCGGTGAGCCCGAGCCGGGTGAGGACCGAGTCCAGCCACTGCTGGTCGGCCTTGCGGCCGGCGATGTCGAGGGGCAGCGTGATGTTCTCCAACGCCGTCAGCGTCGGCACCAGGTTGAACGCTTGGAACACGAACCCGATGCGGTCGCGGCGCAGCGCCGTCATGCCCTTGTCGGACAGCCCGGTGAGGTCGGTGTCACCGATCAGCACCGACCCGGAGGTGGCCGAGTCCAGGCCGGCCAGGCAGTGCATCAGGGTGCTCTTCCCGGACCCCGACGGCCCCATGATCGCGGTGAACTCCCCCCGCGCGAATTCGACGTCGACGCCCCTGCTCGCGGAGTCGGCCGTTGTACCACCGAGTGCGGTGACCGCTGTCTCCCCCGAACCGTACGTCTTGGTCAGGTTCACTGCCCGGGCGGCGACGGTCTCGGATGTGGGGTCTGGTGCGGCGTGCGCGCTCATGACTGCCTTTCCTGCGGATCCGGTGAAGTCGGACCGGCCGGTCCGACCCGTCCATCCTGACCGTCGAGGGCGCCCGCCGCCATCAGGGACCACCCTGATCTCGACCCCAGGGTTGCACTCGGACCCGATCCGCGCCGCGCGTCGGCCAGTACGCTGGCCTCATGCGCATCGGAGCCCACGTACGCCAGGACGACGACCCGATCGGAGCCGGTGAGGCTCTCGGCGCCGAGGTCGTGCAGCTGTTCCTCACCGACCCGCAGAAGTGGAACAAGCTGACCGAGCACCCCCGGGCCGACCAGATCCGGCAGAGCCCGATCGACGTGGTCGTGCACTCGTCGTACGTCATCAACGTGGCGTCACTGAACAACCGGATCCGGATCCCGTCCCGCAAGGCCGTCGCCGAGCAGGCGAAGGCGGCCGCGGATCTCGGCGCGATCGGACTCGTCGTGCACGGCGGTCACGTGCGCGACGGCGAGGACCAGGCCGAGGGGTTCGCCAACTGGCGCAAGCTGTTCGAACGCGAGGCGGACAAGGGCGGATTCCCGTTGCCGATCCTGATCGAGAACACCGCAGGCGGGGACGCGGCGATGGCCCGGCACTTCGACGACATCGCCCGGCTGTGGGACGAGGTCGGCGAGTTCGGTGCGGGCTTCTGCCTCGACACCTGCCACGCGTGGGCCGGCGGCGAGGACCTGGTCGGCGTCGTCGAACGGGTCAAGGCGATCACCGGTCGCATCGACCTGGTGCATCTGAACAACTCCCGCGACGAGTTCAATTCCGCCCGGGACCGGCACGCGAACCTGGCCGACGGCACCATCGACCCGGCGGTGCTCGCCGAGGTGGTGCGCACCGCGCAGGCGCCGGTGATCCTCGAAACCCCCGCGGACGGTCTCGCCGACGACCTCGCGTACCTGCGCGAGGCGCTGTAGGCGCGTTCGGCGCCTGTGCGCACTTGTGGTGGTTGGAGCCACCACAAGTGCGCACATGTGCGTAGCGCCTACAGGTTCTCGGCGATGCGTTTGATCTCCGCCAGGCGGGCGTCCCACTGCGCGCCGATCTCCTCGAGGCGGCGGCCGACCGCGCTGAGCACCGACCCGAGCGCGCGGTAGCGGACCTCACGCCCGACCGGGACCCGCTCGACCAACCCGGCCGCCTCGAGTGCTGCGAGATGCTTCGCGATGGCCTGCCTGCTCACCGGCAGCCGATCCGCCAGCGCGGACGCCGACAGATCGGAGCGCCCGAGCAGTTCGAGGACGCTCCAGCGGGTGTCGTCGGCGAGCACCGCGAACACCGCCGTGGGTGACTGATCGACCGTCACACCGACGCCGCTTCCAGGTAGGCGGCGAGCTCGTCGAGTTCGCCGTCCCAGCCCTGCCGGTTGTCCTCGAGCTGACCGCGCCGGACCTCCTCGTCGTCGCTGATCCGGTCGAAGCCGCTCTCCACGACGGTGAGCACCGTGGCATCGCCGTCCTCGACGAGGGTGAAGCGGGCCTCGGTGGCGCGGGCGAAGTCGAACTCGCCGGGCTGCATGTCCCAGCGATAGGCGAAGTGCGCCGGCTCGTCAACCTCGGTGATCACCAACGGGAACTCACCGTGCTCGGTCCAGCCGAAGCCCCCCTTGGCCCCGACCTCGAGCGCGTCGATCCGCGCGGTCTGACCGAACCATTTCGCGATGTGTTCGGGATCGGTCAGCGCACGCCAGACCGCGGCGCGGGGTGCGTTGACGACGATGGTGCGACTGACGGTGTATCGATCGCCGTCGACGACGGCTGCCTGTGTGTTCGTCATGTCGTGGCTCCTGCCGTGAGGGTTCACTCGAACATTGCAACCCAATGGTTGCACTTCTCGGCACGTGGCGCAACCCACCAGTTGCACATGGGTGCGCGCAAACATGTCGCTACCGGAATTCGACACCCCAATTGTTAGGGTCGGCAAGTGAATTCGCTGCTCGATACCCTCAGCTCCCAGGCCGCGCCGTGGTGGGCGGTACCGGTGTCGTTGATCGTCGGTGTGCTGCTCGGCGTCTTCGCGGTGCGCCGCGGACGGCACACCCCCGCTCCCACCCCGGCCGCGCCCGCCGACCCGCAGGTCCGGGCGGTCTACATCAGGTTCCTCGGCGCAGGCGACACCGCGCACAACAGCATCGTCGACGTCGACGGCGACGTGCTCGCCGACGCCGACCTCGAACTCGCCCTCGAGTCCGACGACCCGAAGCTGCGCGCCCTCGCCCGATCCATCGTCGACCTCGACGGCATGGTCAACGAGCTGCGCCTGCTCGCGCCCGCCCCGGTCGTCGACGCCGCGACCGACTACTTCCGGTTCGTCACCGAGTCCACGATGGACGGCGTCCACGACTGCGACGACTTCCGCGCCCGCTACAACGCGCGCAAGTCCGCGTTCGTCGACGCCGTCCGGGACGCGCACGGAGAGCGCCGGCTCAACTCGCGCTGAGCCGGCGCTCCCTCCGCCCTTCGTCAGACCCGGGGTGCGGCCATCGCCTTCGACTCGGCCACCACGGTCGGTTCGAGCTCGGCCGGCACCCTCGGCTCGGCCTGCACCGTCGGGCTCGCCTCGTCGGCGTGCATCTCCGAGACCTCCGTCTTGAGGATCCGCATCGAGCGGCCCAGCCCGCGGGCCGCCTCCGGCAGCTTCTTGGACCCGAAAAGCACCAGCAGCACCACCGCCACGATCGCCCAGTGCGCCGGGCTCATCGCGCCCATCAGCCGGCCGCCGAGTCGGTCGGGTACACCGCGTCCACCTCGACCTCCACCAGCCATCCGGCCACGGGCAGACTGCCCACCTCGAGCGCGAAGCGGCTGGGCCGGGCCTCGTTGCGTTCGAGCGGCGCGGCGGGCTCCGCGCTGCCGAGCGGCACGAGCTCGGTGTCCCCGGTGTCGAGGTTCGTGTTCGCAAAGAACTGACGGTAGGCCCGGTTCCAGCCTGCGTAGTCGGCGCGGTCCGTTCCCGGTGCGTTGTCGAGGAACACCCGCATCGTCGTCACGTCGGCGAGCGTCAGTCCCTGCGCCTCGAGGTTCTCGCGAATCTTCTTGAGCACGTTGATGCCCTGCGCCTCGGTGACCGTCACCCCCGGCGGCAGCACGCCGCCGCTGAACTGCGAGTCGATGTACGACTCCGGGCTGCCCTCGGGCGCGGCCTTGTTCGCAGCGGACGGCCCGAGACCGCTGGACTTGTAGACGGTTGCGCCGGAGCTGATCGTGACGCCCTGCGCGATCATGGGATTCGCCTGTCCCGGCTCGAGGACCGGCTTCGCCGCCGGGGTCGGCTCCGCCGGCGTGGCGGATTCGCCCTCCGACGAGCAGGCCGTCAAGGTGAGGGCGGTCGCGGCGAGGGCGGCGACGAGCGCGCCGGCGCGAGTGGTGCGGTTCATGAATCCTCCTGCTGAATAGTCTGTTTCGGGTCAGGCCGCGGCGACACGCTGGTGTAGCGCGGTGACGACGTCGCGGGCCGAGGTGAACGCGCCGTGCTGCCAGGCGATCGCGTTCGAGAGGTGGTCACCCGCGAAGTAGATGCGCTCGACGGGCTTGAGCAGCAACTCGTACTCGGGGGTCGCGGCACCGCCGTGCGAGTCGCCGGCCCCCTTCCAGCTCACCCACGCGCCCTCGGAGTGCTTCATGCGCCGCCAGCTACCGGAGAACGAGGAGGCGATGTCGCGTCCGTACTTGTCGCCGTGGATGGCCATGCCCTCGGCGACCGCCTTCTCCAGGCGCTGCTTGTGCGTGAGGGATTCGAAGCCGAGGTGCCGCTTGCCGGTGCTGTAGTAGCCGACGACCACGCCGCGATCGGAGCCGTAGTGGTCGTACGGGAACATGATCTGCGAGATGTCCTTGTCGGTGTTCGACGCACCGCCGTAGATGCGGTCCTCGGTCTCCCACCAGCGCCGGGTGTACTCGATGCCCAGCTTGCCGGACGAGACCGGCACGGCCGCGGTCAACGCGGCCAGCACCTCACCGGGCAGGTTGTTCTCGAAGCGGCCCACCAGGTTCGGCGGGACGGTGCAGATGCAGTAATCCGCGGTGATCGACTTCTGGGCGCCATCCTGCGTGTAGGCGACGGTGACGCCGTCGGCGACGTTCTTCATCGCCGTGACCTCGGCTCCGAAGTGGATCTTGTCCTCACCGATCCTGTCGCGGAAGGCGTAGTAGATCCGGTCCATGCCGCCGACCGGGGTCATCATCATCATGGCCTGGTCGTAGCCGAACTCGAAGCTGAAGTTGCGGCCCAGTCCGCTGCGGATCACATCCGTCATCGCGAATGGCTGTGTCTCGGTACCGAAGTTCAGTCCGGCGCCGGGCTCGGACGAGTATCCGCGGCGGGACGAGCCGACGTACCGGCCGTCGCTGGACAGGTCACCGAAGTCGCTCAGGAACGACGACAACGCCTCCTTGTCATCCGGCGTGAGCACGGTGTCGAGCGCGCCCATCGACGTCGCCTTGTGCAGCAGTTCGGACATGTACCCGAAGGTGTCGGCCTTGGCCGCCCGATACTGCACCGACTGTCCCGAGATCGGGGTGTCGCTCGCGTAGTTGACGACAGTGTTGGCGTTCTGGTTCCCGAACGCCTGGATCTCCACCCCGAGTTCGCGGCAGTAGTCGAGGGTGATGTGGCTCTGCGGGATCCGGGTCGCGCCGAGGTTGTAGAAGTGTCCCTCCGAGAAGGTGCACGTCTGTGTCTCACCACCGATTTCGGTCTCGGTGGTGCCGCCGCGCACCGAGTACACGCGGCCACCGGGGCGGGTGCGGGCCTCGAGCACCGTCACCTTGTAGCCGGCCTTGCCGAGTTCGTAGGCGGCGCAGAGGCCGGCGGGACCGCCGCCGAGGATGACGACGGACTGCCCGCCGGGAGCCTTGCCGATCAGGTCCCCCATCGCGGGCGCCTGGAACCGGGTCGAGGTCGTGGTGGCCGCGGCGGCCGGCGCCAGGCCCAGCGTGGACATGGCGCCGTACGCCAGTCCCACACCGCCCGTCATGCCCAGTCCTCGCATGAAAGATCTTCTGGTGACGTTCACTTCATGACTCCCATCGCACTCTCGCCTCGGCGGCGTCGTCGTTCGGGTGCAATCGTGGAATCGCCGTGCTTCCCGTCGACTACGGTGGCGCAACGGTTCGCGCAGTATCGAGTGAGAGGGTCGCGAGGGCGTTCTCTCATTCGGCTCGACCGCGTCCGACTCGCACCGGAAACGCGGCGGAAACACGGCCCGGATACCGTCTGCCGCGGCCGGTGTCGACCCCGGCCGCTGCTGGAGGTGCCATGACTGCGCTGGAGACACCCGCGCTGGCGGACGCGATCGCACGGTCGTTCGCGCAGGACGAATCCGACCGTCCCGCGGTCTCGCCGCTGCGCGCGCTCGGTCGAAGGCAGCTGTCCGGCGCCGAGGTTCTGGCGCAGTCGGTCGCGACGACGGCGCCGGCCGCGTCGATGGTGTTGCTGCCGGTGACCCTGCTGACCCACGGAACGCCGCTCGCCGGTCTCGCGATCATCGTGGCCGCCACCGTGTTCGTCACGCTGATCGCCTGGTGCACATCACAGTTCACCCGGCGCATGGTCGCGTCCGGGGGCCTCTACTCGTTCGTGTTCCAGGGTCTCGGCGCCCGCGCGGCACTGACCACCGGTGTCGCCATGGCGGTGAAGTACCTGGGCAGCGGTGCGCTGACGCTCTATCACGGCGGGCAGGCCGTCGTCGCGGTTGCCGCCCAGTGCGGCATAGAGATCCGCGGTCCCGCGGTCGCAGCGGTGTACGCGGTTATCGCGGCGGCGATCCTGACGACGCTGGTCCGCGGGGTACGGTTCGCGGCGCTCGCGATCCTGGTGGTCGAGGTGTGCTCGCTGGTGTTCATCGTCGGTCTGATGCTGGTGTCGGGGTCGGCCGGCGAGGTCGAACTGATTCCGGCCACGACATCCGGCTCCGCGCTGCTCCCGGTCGTTCTGACGATCCTGTTCGCGCTCGCCGGCTTCGAGAGCGCGACGTTCATCGGTCCCGAGGCTCGCCGGCCGATGGTGACCGTCACCCGCACCGTGCTCGCCACCCCGGCGATCTGCGGGGTCCTGTTCGTGTTCGCGGGCTGGGCAGCATGGAGCGGACACGCCGACACCCTCGTCGGCGCGTACCTGCACGGCACGTCGACCGGGGCGAGCCCGCTGGTCGTCGCGCTGCTGCACCTCGGGATGGGCTGCTCGTGGCTGGCGTCCGCGATGGCGTCGTCGAACGCGGCGTCCCGCCTGCTGTACTCGATGGGCGTCGAGGGCGTGCTACCGAAGGCTTTCGGCAACACACATCGCGCGCTGCGCACCCCATGGACGGCACTGTCGGTCGCGGTGGCGACGATCGCCGTCGGCGCACCGGTTTTCGCTGCGCTCGGCGGTGTGCCCACCGACGCGAAGGTCGGCCTGCGGGTCGCGCTCCTGATGGCGTACGTCCTGGTGGCGGTGGCCGCTGTCGCCTTCCTCGCCCGTATCCGCGAACTCACCCCGCCGTTCGCCTGGGCAGGCCGTGTCACGGCCGTGGTCGGGGTGGCGGTGCTGGGATACATCGTGGGCGGTCACGCCGCCGACGGCCGGTTCGGCGCACTGGCGGCGACGGTCGCGGTGCCGGTCCTCGCGGCGGCCTGGCACCGGTACCTGCGGCGCCGTCGGCCGAACAGCCTTGCCGCGCTGGGGGTGTTCGACAGTCCGGAGTCGGCGGACGTGCTCCCAGGGGCCGGGGCGTTCGCGGAGAACGCCCGCGGCAGCATGGCACTGGTCGGGGCCGGTCACCCGACTGCGGTGCGACGGTGAGCGCCCGCGCCACCGAGCCCGGCGGACACGAGCCGCGCGCGGTGCAGCGCGCCCTCGCGCTGCTCGAAGCGGTCGCGACGCTCGGTTCGGGAGCGTCGGCCCGGGACGTGGCGGCACTGACCCGAATTCCCCCGGCGACGGCGTACCGACTGCTCAACATCCTGGTCGCGGACGGCTATCTGGTACGGGTCGAGGACCTGTCCGGGTTCGCCCTCGGCCGGCGCACCCGCGAACTGGCCGGTGCCGAGACGTCCGCGGAACCGGACGTCGACCCGGGCCCGGTGCTCGAGGAGTTGCGGGACCAGGTTCGGCACGGCATCTACCTGGCCTCCTACCGCGGCGGCCGGGTTCGGCTCGTCGACCGCGATCCCGACCACGAACTGTCCGGTGAGTCGACCTGGACGACGCACCTGCACGCGTCGGCGATCGGCAAACTGCTGCTGGTGCAACGCCCGGAGCTGATCACTCCGGGTCCGCTGCGCCGGGTCACCGACTGCACGAAGACCGAACCGGCCGAGGTCGAAGCGGAACTGCGCCGGGTCCGCGAGGCCGACGCCGCGAGCGAGGTCGACGAGTGCCGCATCGGCCGGACCGCGCTCGCGGTTCCCGTCCGCTCGGCCGACGGTCGGCTCACCGGTGCACTGACCGCGATCGGGCGCACCGGGCGACTCCACGAAAGCGACAGCGAGATCTGGGATCTGCTGCGTACGTATGCCTCACGGCTCCGCGGAGCACAATCGGCCTGCTGAGCTGCGGCGGGACCGCCGCCGCGCACCCCACCGAGAACCGGCTAGATAGGCAAAGCTAACCTAAGTCCGTTTTGGACGGTTCTCAGGCAGGACGGTAGCGCAGATGACACGAAATCCGGCGACAGCAGGGCAGCAGCGCAGGTCGCGCACGCCTCGGCGATGGGCCGCGGATGGAGTGATCGCAGCGCTCGCACTGACCGCAGGCTGCTCGAGCCGCGATGCCCAGTCCACCGAGCAGGACGGCAACGCCCAGGCGCTGACGATCGTCGACCAGCGCGGGGAGACGATCACGCTCGACGGGCCCGCCGACAAGGTGGCGTTCACCGTGATGCCGGCCCCGTCGATCTTCGCGGCGGTGGACCGCAGCTACGACCGGATCGTCGGCATCAACCAGTCGACTCTGGTGGCGAACCAGGGCGGAATGTTCGCGACGATGTTCCCGAACTCCACGAGCTCCGCCGTCGTCGCGGGCAGCGACTTCGTGCCGAACGTCGAGACGCTCCTGCAACTCGACCCCGACGTCGTGGTGCAGTGGGGCGACCGCGGCCCCGACATCACCAAGCCCATCGAGTCCGCGGGCTTCCCCGTCGTCGGGCTCGAATACGGCACCCAGGAGGACCTCGAGTCCTGGATCACCCTTTTCGCGCAGATCGCGGGCAAGCCCGAACGCGGCGAGGAACTCGTCGCCTGGCAGCACAGCGAGATCAGCGAGATGCGGGAGAAGGTCGCCGGACAGGACGGCGCGCGGCCGCGCGCGATGATCCTGTCGAAGACCGGTGACACCTTCAGCACCACCACCGACTCCGGCTACGACGGGTTCCAGTTCGATCTCGTGGGTGCCGACCAGGTCTCGAAGGGCTTCGTCTCCGACTCGGGCCAGGTCAACCCGGAGCAGATCCTCGCCTGGAATCCCGAGGTCATCTTCCTGAGCGGCTTCGACCAGAGCACCCCGGCCGACATCTACGCCGATCCCCGCCTGGCGACCGTCAGCGCGGTCCAGAACAAGCGTGTCTACAAGACCCCGCTCGGGGGCTACCGCTGGCAGGTGCCGAGCGCCGAGTCCCCGCTGATGTGGAACTGGATGCACCAGGTGCTCTACCCCGGCGCGCGGACCGGTGAACTGCGCGAGGACATGCGGGCCGCCTTCGACGACCTGTTCGCCTACGAGATCTCCGAGGACGAGATCGACAAGGTGTTGCGCTTCGACCTGAACAGTGACGCCGCGAGCTATGACCAGTTCCGCCGTTGACATCACCGCGCAGGCGGCGCCCCCGCGGCGCCGCCTGCGCGGCTCGAACACGCTGCTGGTCCTCGCGTTCGGCGTGGTGCTGCTGGTGGTCGCGATCGGCGCACTGGCGGTCGGCCGGTACACCGTGCCTCCGAACGAGATCCTCAGACTGCTTCTCGGGCAGGTCTTTCCGATCGACCAGACCTGGTACGACCAGGAGCGCACGGTCGTCCTCGACGTCCGAATGCCCCGGGTACTGCTCTCGATCGTCATCGGCGCGGGTCTCGCCCTCACCGGCGCGGTGATGCAGGCGGTGTTCCGCAATCCCCTCGCCAGCGCGCAGGTGCTCGGTGTGTCCTCCGGGGCGTCGTTCGGCGGTGTACTGGTCCTGCTCGCGGGCCTCGGGGGCGCGGCACTGGTGGGCGGGGCGTTCGTCGGCGGCGTCGTCGCGTTGGTCCTGGTGCTCGCGATCGCGCGGGCCGTGCCCGGCGCACCCCTGCTGATGATCATCCTCGGCGGCACCGTCGTCGGCGCGATGTTCCAGGCGATGGTCTCGTTCGTCACCTACATCGCCGACCCGTACAGCGAGCTGCCGTCGATCGTCTTCTGGCTGATGGGATCGCTCGCGACCGCGACCTACGGGAAGGTGGCGATCGCGGCGGTGCCCATCGTGTCCGCCGGCGTGGTCGTCCTCGCACTGCGGTGGCGTCTGAACATCCTGTCCATGGGCGACGAGGACGCCACCGCAATGGGGTTGAGGCCGCAGCGCCTGCGCGCGCTGTTGCTCGGCTGCGTCGCCCTGATCACCGCAGGATCGGTCGCGGTGGCCGGCGTGGTGGGCTGGGTCGGCCTGGTGGTGCCGCACCTGGTGCGCATGATGGTCGGCACCGACAACCGCCGGGTGCTGCCCATCAGCGCCCTGCTCGGCGCCATCTATCTCACCGTGATCGACACTCTCGCACGCACCCTGACCACCGCGGAGATCCCGATCGGCATTCTCACCGCCATCATCGGCGCACCCTTCTTCGTCGGCCTGCTGATCAAGAACCGCTCCAGACTGTGGGGTTCCGATGCTTGACGCCCGCTCGATCTCGTTCCGCTACTCGCCGCGACGGCCGTGGATCTTCCGCGACGTGTCCGTCTCGGTCCGGGCCGGCGAGGTGCTCGCGGTGCTCGGACCGAACGCGCGCGGCAAGACCACCATGCTCAAGTGCCTCGCCGGACTGCACGAGCCGGTGTCCGGCGAGGTCGTGATCACCGGCCCGGTGGGCTACGTGCCCCAGAGTCACTCGGTCGTGTTCTCGTTCAGCGTCCTGGACATCGTGCTGATGGGACGGGCACGCAAGGTGCGGATCTACAGCGCACCGACCGCCGCCGACCGGCAGGCCGCCGAGCAGGCACTGGTCCGGGTCGGCGCGCAGCACCTGGCGGGCCGGGACTACACCGGCCTCAGCGGTGGTGAGCGGCAACTCGTCCTCATCGCGCGAGCACTGGTGTCCGAGTGCGACACCATCGTCCTCGACGAGCCCGCGTCCGCCCTGGACCTGCGTAACCAGGCCCGGGTCCTGACGGTGCTGCGGACCCTGGCCGACGAGGGGATGTCCGTGGTGATGACCACCCACCATCCGGATCACGCCCTGCACATCGCGGAACGGTCCATGCTGATGGTGTCGGGCGACGATCAACGTGTCGGCGCCACCCGCGAACTGCTCACCGGAGATCTGCTCAGCGAGATGTACGGCGTCCCCATCGTCACCGCCGACGTCGACACACCCAGTGCGACG
Organism: Rhodococcus sp. NPDC003322; assembly: GCF_053589555.1. NCBI lineage: Bacteria > Bacillati > Actinomycetota > Actinomycetes > Mycobacteriales > Nocardiaceae > Rhodococcus > Rhodococcus sp. NPDC003322. The sequence goes on from NZ_JBSFSC010000001.1 coordinate 208,592, forward strand.
AGACGGTTGACGGTTCCGGACTTCGGGAAGGGAGTGGCATGACGGCACTCAAGGCGGTGATGGCCCCGACTGAGGGGAACATCGTCGACGGCTTCCGGGAGGCCGACGTCTACGACCTTCCCGACGCACTCTCGGACGAGATCGGTGGGGTCTACCTCACCGGCGACGTGGACCAGGAGTTTCTCGCCGAGCACCGGGATCTGCTCACCGCGTTCGTCACCGGAGGCGGTCGGGTTCTCGTCAACGGGCACGTCCAGCGGGTCTTCCTCGACGGGCTCACGCGCTGGCGCAAGCTGGACTTCCGTTCCCCCGCCGACCTCACACTCACCCGGGTGAGCGCGCACCCGGTGTGGGAGGGAATCGATCCGAAGTCGTTGCTGTACAACACGGGAACACCCGGCCCGGTGCCGTTCGACGAACTCGAGCGGATCGGGGTCGCCGGCTTCTACGGTCGCGGCTGCTACCTCGGCCTGCCCGAGGACGCACGAGTGGTCCACACGATCGGGCGGACCGCCGCCCCGATCGACTACGACTATCCCCTCGGCGCCGGACGGGTACTGGTGCACGGAGGCAACGACCTGCTGCAGTTCGCCGGCGCCCACCGCGGTACCGCGGCGCTGCGGACACAGATCCTGGACTGGCTGGAGGGCCTGTGACCATCGCGATGCTGCACGGCGGCAGCCACTCCCATCTCGCCACCCTCGCCGACCCCGCGCTCGCGCCGTACCGGATCCGGCCCGTCCACGTCCGCACCGATCACCCCGAATCCGTTGCGGATGTGGACGTACTCGTCGTCGCCGACCGCCTTCGCCCGGATCTGCTCGCTGCCTGGTCCGGTGCGATCGCGGCCTGCCTCGATCGCGGTGCGACGGTGATCGTCTTCGGCGAGAACCACGTCGGCGACTGGCTCGACGGAGCATGCGAACAGTCGCGCCCCACCATCTTCTGGTGGTGGCGCACCGGCGAGGACCATCGGCTGCACAAGCTGAATCCGGATCACCCGGCCTGGCAGTTCTTCTCGGATCGCTCGGTGATCTGGCACTACCACGGGGTTCTCGAACCGCCGGCGGGCGCGGTCAGCCTGGTGGACCTGCATACCGTCGACGGCGACCGGGACGGGTCGATCCTGTACGTCGACGAAGCGAGCACGCCCGGCCGGCTGCTCGTCACGACGATGGACCCCGTCTACCACCACGGCTCCGGGTTCAGGCCCGGCGCAACGCAATTGCTGTACTCGTCGCTGCACTGGGCCACCAGGAAATGACGTGCGACGAGAAGATGAGAGAGAAGCTCGGATGCTGACCGTGTACGAGGCGGGAACCCCCGTCGAACTGTCCTTTGCCGACCTGATGAAGTACCACGGCACCGGATTCCCGGGTGGTGTCGCGCACGCCTACTGCGCGATGCTGCACGCCGTTTCCCTGCTCGGCGACGTGGAGCGCCGGGAGGTGACCGTCCGCACCGCGTTTCCCGGTCCGGGGGGCCGCGACGCGATCGAGATGGCGTTGCGCGCCGTCACCGGTGATCGCTTCGTGGTCGACCCCGACCTCGCGAAGCCCGAGCGTGGCACCACGCTGGCGCGGTACGTGTGGGAGTTCACCCACGGTGACCGCACCGTCACCCTGCAGTTGCGCGACGACGGACTGGTCACCGACGAGTTCATCGCGCTCGGCGCCAAGCCCGACCGCACCGCCGAGGAGGATGCGCACCTGACCGTGCTCAAGCAGGAGATGACGGATCGCCTGCTCGCGCGGCCGGTCGGCGAGGTCTACGAAGTGATCCCGTGACCTGATCGCCACCCGCCCCGGATCCGCTTCGGATTCACCCACTTCACGGTCCACGAGCCCTACCTGCGTACCCTCGCGCCCGTCATCGAGCACCTACAGGGGATGACTCCGCAATCAGGACCGGACCGCGGCCCCCGCCTGGCCGCGGACGAGGTCGGCATAGGCTCCCCCGGCATCGAGCAGGTCCTCGTGCCGACCCAGTTCCGCGATCCGCCCGCCGTCGAGCACGACGATCAGATCCGCGTCTCGGATCGTGCTGAGCCGATGGGCGATCACGATGCGGGTCTGACGCTGCCCGCCCAGGTTCGCCGTGACTGCGGCCTCGGTCATCGAATCGAGGGCGCTCGTCGCCTCGTCCAGCAGCAGTACCCGCGGCCGGGGCAGCACCGCGCGGGCGATGGCGAGGCGCTGCCGCTGCCCACCGGACAGACCCCCGCCGTCCCGCAGCATGGTGTCGTATCCCATCGGCATGGCCTCGACCTCGGTGTCGAGGCAGGCGAGCCTCGCGGCGGCCGCGATCTCGTCGTGGCTCGCCCCCGGCCGGCACAGGGCGACGTTGTCGGCGATGCTGCCGCTCAGCAGCGGACAGTCCTGGGTGACGACACCGAACTGCGAGCGCAGCGAGCGCACCTCGAGTGTGGCTGCGTCGATCCCGTCGAAACGGATGGTGCCCTCGGTCGGCGGGACCAGTCCGAGCAGCAGCCGCGCGACGGTGCTCTTCCCGGACCCGGAGCGCCCGACCAGCGCGACCGTGGCACCAGCCGGTATGTCGAGGTCCAGGCCACGCACGACCCAGGAAGACCGTGGGTCGTACCGGAATCCGAGCCCCCGCACGCTGATCGCCCCGCTCAACGCGGGCGCGGGCGTCACCGGGACATCCTGCTGTTCCTCCCGGGACCCGAGCACGTCGCCGAGCCGCCGCAGGTGTGCCCCGGCCACCTGCAGCCGCTGCAGGGTGCCGACCAGCGAGCCGATCGGCACGAGGGCCGCGACCGCGATCCCGTTGAGCGCGATCATTTCTCCGAGTGAACGGCCACCGTTCATCACCTGTACCGCGCCAACCGCGACCAGGACGGTAGGGGCGGCGATCCGGATCGTCTGCAGTGCCGCGTCCAGCCGGCCCTGCAGGCCCGCGCTCGCCGCGGCATCGGTCACCGCAGTCTCGAACAGTCGGGCCCACCGCGCGGTCACGGCCCGCTCGGCGCCTGATGCCTTCACCGACTCGATCCCACCGACCGCCTCGATGAGCAACCCCTCGGCCGCGGCGGCGGAGGCGAGTTCCCGGTGACCCGCCGTCGACACCCGGCCGGCCGTGGCGGCCAACAACGCGACCTGCGCGAGCGCGAACACGGCCAGTCCGGCCGCCATCGGCGGGGACCACCACAGCAGCACCACGAGATACCCGACGGCGAGCGGCGCGTCCAGCAACGCGGCCAGCACCGAACCGGTGAGCAGTTCGCGCAGCGCCGCCCCGGACGCGATGCGCTGAACCACGTCACCGGTCCCCCGCCTGGTGAAGTAGCCGAACGGCAGCCGCATCAGCCGCTCGACCACGGCCGTGGTCAGATCCCGGTCCACGTCGGTGCGCAGCCGCACCAGCAGTGCACTGCGCACGAGGCCCGTCACCAGGTGGGCGGCGACGGCGGCCCCGACCACCGCCGTCACCGCCCACCACAGCGCCCGGTCCCGGTCGGGGATCACCCGGTCGACCAGGACCCCCGAGGCCACCGGCAATGCCATCCCGACGGCCTGCACGACGATCGACGCGAGCACCACACCGACGAGGAGCCCTCGACCGCGGCGCAGCATCCCCGCGACCAGCGCGCGGCCCGGACCTCGCGGAGGTCGAGGTCGCTGTTCGACTGTTCCCCTGCCGAATTCGAGTACGACCCCCGAGTAGCCCGCAGCGAAGTCGGCACCGGCGAGCCGTCGGCGGCCGGCCGCGGGATCGACCACGCGCACCCCACGTGGGCCGACCGACTCGACGACGACGAAATGGTTTCCACCCCAGTGCGCCACGGCAGGCAGACGCACCTGCCCACTCAGCACCCCCTCGGCCGGGACACCCAGTCCCCGTGCCTCGAGCCCGTACCCCCGGGCCGCCTGGACCAGCGCGAGCGCGGTGAGGCCGTCCCGGCCGGCACCCACCTCGTCGGCGACCTCCGCTGCGCCACACCGATGCCCGAAGTGACCGAGGATCATCGCCAGGCAGGCGGCTCCGCAGTCCGCGAGCCCGTCCTGGGTGACCACCGGCACGGTCACCGCGGGGCCGCCACACCCGCGGTGGGGGTCTTGTCCGCCGCACCCCAGAACCACTCGATTCGCGCGTCCCGCCGTCGCTCGGAGATCCAGCCGTCGAACGCGGCGTCGGCGAGCAGCCGATCCGTCTCCGGCCCCGGAGCCGCCGGGAACGCCGCGAGCACCTGCGTCACCTCCCAGCCCGATTCGGATTCGACCGGCCCGAGGACGGTTCCCGGTGCGGCGTGGCCCAGATCGGCCGCCGCAACCTCAACGAACTCGGCTCCACGCACCGTCGCCGCCCCGGCGAAGGCGGCGGCCGCCGCCGCGAACACCCCGGCCGCATCCGCGCCGTCCGCATCCACGCGCGTGCGCACCAGGGTCACGAAGGCATCCGCGTCGCCGCGCTCCACGAACCGCACCCTGACCCCCCGGAGGCGGTCGAGGACGGCGGGATCCGGGCCACGCTCGGCGAGGATGCGCCGCTTGAGTTCGGCGATCGCGGTCTCCTGGGCGACCAGTTCCTCGAACGCCTCGTGACCGAGGGCCCGCTCCCGCATCCACTCCTCGGTGTCCGGCACCGTCAACAGACCGCGCGCCCTCCGGAACGCGTCCATCGCGTGCTGCAACTCCGCCGCGCCCGGCCGGATCGGATTCTCCGCCAGTTCCTGCCGCACCAGGCACACCGTGATCAACCGGTCCAGCAGCTCCGTCCGCTCCCACATCACGTCCAGGTACGCCATGGCCTCCTCGATCGCGAGTGGTTCGCCGTTGACCCGCAGCAGCATCGACTCGGCGGTGCGCTGCGCACCGCGCAGCGACCAGGGCACCGCGGTGGCCGGGGTCCAGGACAAGGAGGTCGTGCCCACCCCGGGCTCGGTGATCAGCAGCCCGTAGCCGACGGACTCGTCGACGGCCTCGCGGTGCCGGAGCAGCCGCATCCGGCTCCGCGGGTGCTCGGCGCGCAGAGGGTCCAGCGCGCGGTCCGCGCGCCGGTCCGCATCGTCCGGGCCGAGAGAGCGGAGCACGGTCAGCGCGGAATCGAGCAGGGACGGGGTCGGTGCGGTCACGGCAGGGCTCCGATGTGTCGTCGTGGCAGATCGCTGTCGGCGCCTGATCGCAGCAGATCCGCAATCGAGGCGCAGATGGGCAGTCCGGTGGCGTCCTCGATCCACAGCCACTGTCCGGAGGGATTGATCTCGAGGAACACGTAGTGTCCGGCGGGTGTGAGGATCAGGTCGATTGCGCCGTAACGCAATCCGAGTTCGGCGACGAGCAGCACGCAGCGTCTGCGGATGTCATCGGGCAGGGTGTGCACCCCGTACCGGGTCGTCGACGGGTCGTAGCACCGCCAGTCCAGCCGGGTGTGGTTGGCGTCCTGACTGTGGATCTCGGCGGCGAACACCTCGGTTCCGACCACCGTCACGCGCAGCTCGACCCGCTTCGGGACGTATGCCTGAACAATCATCGGACACAGGCGAACCGCGTCGGCGGCGGCAACGTCGGTCGTGGTCGCCGGCTCCGCCATCCGCGCGTAGCTCTCGTCGCCGCGCACCAGCCAGGACCGTTGCAGGGGCTTGGTGATCACGCGGCCCTCGTGCGCGTCCCAGAAGTCGAGAAACGCGTCCGGATCGGTGGTGACGAGGGTCGGCGGAAGCTCGAAGCCGAGCCGGCCGGCGAGGCGCAGTTGGGTCTGTTTGCGTCCGGCGGAACGGATGTCGGCACGGGTCCCCGGCACGGCGAGCGCATCGAGGTCGTCCCACAGTGCCGCCGCGAACACCTCACACTCCTGCTCGACATACTCCTTGATCGCCGGGTCCGTTGTCTCCCCGTGTGCCACGGGATCGCCCGGCCTGCGGAACCACACCGCGTCCACCGCGTCGAGATCGACACGGTCCGGGCCCCGGGTGAGCGTCCGGCGCACCCGCCCCGTCGACGTCACCGCCAGCGACAGCGTTGCCGCCGCGGGGAACTCGGCGGGGTCGAACACGGTCACCTCCGCACCGGCGGCGTGCAGGTGACGGACGACGGCGGCCGCGTGGGTGTCACCCGGCTGGGTCAGCACCAGCACATGCGCTGGGGTCATGGATCCCTCCTGTGGCAGTGATGTCATCGAGCGCGGGGCGTCGCCGGATCGGCGACGCCCCGCTGCTTCCGCGAACCGATCAGAAGTCGGCGTCGGTTCCCGTCCAGCCGTCCACGACGTCGATCACCTTGCTGGAGCGCCCGCGGTCGCGCATGCCGCCCGCGACGGAGGCCAGCTGCGCCTCGTTCAGCTCGGCGCCGGCCGCGGGGATCTCGGTGATGGTGGTGTTGCGCATGTTCATGACTCCTCGTCACTTTCGTGTCGGACCGTCCGACACCGGAAACGGTGCCCGGACCCGGTTGGAGACGACCTGCGCCCGGCTGCGCTCGACTTGCACCACGCTGGCAAATCACTGGTAGGCCGGCCCGCTTATGCTGAGGGTCATGCCTGGACCGACCGCGCCCACGCCCCCACCGACGTCCGTCTACCTGCAGGTTCTCGGGCCGGTCCAGGTGCTTGTCGGCGATTCGGATGTGTCGGTGGGCGGCCCGGTGCCGCGGGCGCTGCTCGCGCGTCTGGCCGTCGCGGCCGGGGAGAGCGTGTCCGACGACGCGCTGATCGACGACCTGTGGGGTGACACTCCGCCCCGCACCGCGAAACTGACCCTGCAGGGCTATGTGGCACGGATACGCAAGATCCTCGATCCGCACCGGCCCGGCGCCCGCTCCCGAGTGCTGACCCGGACCGGCAACGGCTACGCCCTCGAACCCGACGCCACCGACTGGCAGCAGTTCACCGTCCTCGCCGAGGCGGGTGCCCGACTCCTCGCCGCCGGTGACGCCGCCGCGGCGGCCGACACCCTCGACGCCGCACTGGATCACTGGCGTGGCGACGCCTACGCGGACGTCACCGAGTCGGAGTCGGTGGCGGTCGAGGCCCGTCGCCTCGACGCCCTGCGCCTCGACGTCGTCGAGGATCGAATGGAGGCCGCGCTCGCACTCGGCGAACACGGGACGGCCGCCGCGCGACTCGACGCATTCACCCGACTGCACCCGCTCCGCGAACGCGCGTGGGAGTTGTCGGCGCGGGCACACTATCTGGCCGGCCGACCGAGCGACGCCCTCGACGCGCTGCGCCGGGCCCGCGAAATCCTCGCCGCCGAACTCGGCACCGATCCCCGGCCGAGCCTGCTGGCGCTGCAGGCAGCGATCCTCGCACACGACGACGCGTTGACACCGAGCGTCCCGGACTCGGCGCCCGCCACACCGGAGGTGGCCGAGGCCGCAGCGGAGCCCGCCACCGCACCGGATCCGTTCGCGCGCAACATTCCCCTCGCACTGACACCGTTGGTGGGTCGGAGCGATCCGCTGACCGACCTCGGGGCGTTGCTCCGAACGCACCGCCTCGTCACCCTCACCGGTGCCGGCGGCATGGGCAAGACCCGGCTCGCGCTCGAGGCCGCACGTGCCCGCACCGACGTCGACGGACCGTGGCTCGTGGAGTTGGCCGGCGCCAGGGACGGCGGTCAGGTCGCCGACGCCCTGGCAACCGCACTGGGGCTGACCGTCTCGGGCGGCGTCGACGGAATCGCCGACGTGCTCCGTGGGCGAGAACTACTGCTGGTTCTCGACAACTGCGAGCAGGTCGTCGACTCGGTCGCCGAGGTCGTGACCGCGATCCTGACCCGTTGTCCTTCTGTGCGGGTCCTCGCCACCAGCCGCGAAGCACTCTCCGCCGCAGGTGAATACGTCTACGAGGTTCCCCCGATGTCCGACCTGGAGGGGGTACAGCTGTTCATCGAACGGGCGGCCGGGCAGCTCGGCGAGTTCCACCCCGATCCCGAGGAACGCGAACTGCTGCTCCGGCTGTGCTCCGAGCTCGACGGGATGCCGCTGGCAATCGAACTCGCCGCTGCGCAGTGCCGGACGCTGTCGGTCCGACAACTGATCGATCACGTCGACGACCGGTTCGCACTGCTGCGCGGCGGACCGCGGACCAACGCCCGGCACACCACGATGCTCGCCGCGGTCGAATGGTCGTACCAGACACTCACCGAATCCGAGCAGCGGCTGTTCCAGTCCCTCGGGGTGTTCGAAGGCGGATTCGACCTCGACTCCGCGCGTGCCGTCGTCGACCAAGCGGGACTGCTCGCCGATCTCGGGTCGCTGGTGGACAAGTCGCTGGTGTCCGTCGTCGGCGGCGACCCGCGCCGCTACCGCATGCTTGAGACGATGCGCGGGTACGCCGCGCGAGTGCGCGAGCCGGACCTGACCGCACGGCTGCGGCGCAGCCACACCCGGTGGATCTGCGATCTCGCCGAGGACGCGTTCCTCGGTCTGCGCGGGTCGGACAGCTCGCGCTGGATGCGCCGCCTCGACCTCGAGATCCCGAATGTCCGGGCCGCACTGGAGGCGAACACCGGCGACCTCGACACGTACCTGCGGATCGCGGGGGGCGTGTACTGGTACTGGTACCGAGGGGGCCACGTCGCCGAGGCGATCAGCTGGCTGTCCCCCGCCGTGGCGCCGGGGATCGCGGCGTCGGGGTCACTGCCGGTACGGGCCAGGGCGGTGGCCGGGGCGACCGTCATCCACTACCTCGCCGGCGACCTTCCGGGACTGTTCACGGCGTTCGGGCTGCTCGCCGAACTGGCCGCCGAGGTCACCGATCCCGTCAGCCGCGCAGACGCCGAAACCACACTCGCGTTCTTCGAGGCGGGATCCGGACTGATCGAACAGGCCCGCACCCACGCCCGGGCATCGCTCGACTTCGGTACCCGCGCCGAGCGGCTGTTCACCACCGCCGAGGCGTTGATGTGTTTGGGGACGGCGGATTTCCGGGCCGGCGATCTCGAGTCCGCGGCGGCACACCTGGAGGAGGCGGCCGCCACGGCGCAGCGGTGCGGGTACGGCTGGTGCGAGGCGTCCTCACTGTGGATCGGCGCGAAAGTCGATCTCGCCCAGGGCCGTTGGGGTGGACCCGCCGAGGAGAAGCTGACCCGGATGATCCGGGTGTGTGACGACAACGCGGACGTCACCTCGTGGCTGGTCGGACTGGCGACGTCGGCGTACGCGGCCTTCCGCCGTGGGGACCACCACACGGCGGCGGTCCTCACCGGCGCCGTCGACCGACACGGTGCGGCGATCGGCTACCGCCCCGCGGCGATGGACCCGATCGACCTCGCCGGGTACGACGCCGAGGTGCGCGCCGGGCTGTCCCCGGCGGCACTCGAGTCCGGATCGCGACAGGGCGCGGCGCTGGGCCGGGCCGAGGTGTCCGCCCTCGCCTCGCCCGCACCCGTGTAGGCGTGCAGGCGACGGCGAGACCGTCAGTACCGGTCGCGCTTGGGCTTCTTGTCGAACTTGCCCTTGCCGGACTTGCCGTCGCGCTGACCGCCCTGGTCGCTCCGCCGGCCCCGCTCCTGCGGGCGTTGCCCGGGCGGGCCCTGGTCGGGGGTGAGCTGGATCAGGACACCGGAGATCCGGGTCGCACGCAGCGCTTCGAGGGTCTCGTTCGCCAGGTCCGCGGGCAACTCGACGAGGCTGTGGTCCGGGCGGATGCTGATGTGCCCGAAGTCGCTGCGGCGCAGGCCGCCCTCGTTGGCGATGGCGCCGACGATCGCGCCCGGGACCACCCGGTGACGCTTGCCGACGGCGATCCGGTAGGTGGCCATCTCCTGCCCGTTACGCCCGACCTTCGGGCCTTCGTCGAAGCGGCGCGGCGGCCGCTCGCGCGGTTCGCGCTCCTTGCGCGGCGGTGCCGGCGGCTCGGGCGCCATCAGGAACGCCTCGCCGTCGCGGGACTGCACGGCGAGAGCGGCGGCGATGTCGGCGAGCGGCACGTCGTGCTCGCGTTCGTAGTCCTCGATCAGCCGCCGGAACAGGGCGATGTTGTCGGAGCTCAACGACTCGGTGATCGAGTCACCGAACTTCGAGACGCGCTGCGCGTTGACGTCCTCGACGGTCGGCAACTGGATCTCGGTCAGCGGCTGCCGGGTCGCGCGCTCGATCGCCTTGAGCAGGTGCCGCTCGCGCGGCGCGACGAACAGCAGCGCGTCGCCGGAGCGACCGGCCCGGCCGGTGCGGCCGATGCGGTGCACATACGACTCGGTGTCGTGCGGGATGTCGTAGTTGACGACGTGTGAGATGCGTTCCACGTCCAGTCCGCGCGCGGCGACGTCGGTCGCGACAAGGATGTCGAGGGCACCGGACTTGAGCTGACCGATGGTCCGCTCGCGCTGGGCCTGCACGATGTCGCCGTTGATCGCGGCGGCCGAGAAACCCCGTGCCCGAAGGCGTTCCGCGAGATCCTCGGTGGCCTGCTTGGTGCGGACGAAGATGATCATCGCCTCGAACGACTCGACCTCGAGAATGCGGGTGAGCGCGTCGAGCTTGCGCTGATGCGCAACCTGCACCCAGCGCTGGGTGATGTTCGTGGCCGTCGAGGTCTTGCCCTTGACGGTGATCTCGACCGGATCGTGCAGGTACTGCTTGGAGATCTTGCGGATCGCCGTCGGCATGGTCGCCGAGAACAGCGCGACCTGCTTGTACTCGGGGGTCTCCGAGAGGATCTTCTCGACGTCCTCCTGGAAGCCCATCTTGAGCATCTCGTCGGCCTCGTCGAGCACCAGGTAGTCCAGGTGCGAGAGGTCGAGGGTGCCCTTCTCCAGGTGGTCGATGACGCGACCGGGCGTGCCCACGATGATCTGTGCGCCGCGCCGCAGCCCGGACAGCTGCACCCCGTAGGACTGGCCGCCGTAGATCGGCAGCACGTGCAGTCCGGGGATGTGCGCGGAGTACTTGCCGAAGGCCTCGGCCACCTGCAGCGCGAGCTCGCGGGTCGGCGCCAGCACCAGCGCCTGCGGACGCTTCTGCTCGGGGTCGATGCGGGAGAGGATCGGCACCGCGAAGGCCGCGGTCTTGCCGGTGCCGGTCTGGGCGAGACCGACCACGTCGCTGCCGGCCATCAGAGGCGGGATGGTCGCGGCCTGGATCGGCGAGGGCGACTCGTACCCGACGTCGGTCAGTGCCCGCAGCACCCGATCGTCGATGCCGAGGTCGGCAAATGTGGTGCTGTCGTTTTCCGGCTCGGGGTTCTGCTCGGTGTCACTCATTTCACCAGGAGTTTACCGTCTCACCCACCCCGTCGCCGACCCGCAGTCGCCCACCCGGCGTAACCCTGATCACCAACGCGGGCACAATGCGGGGCAGAAACCGCCTTTCGACACCAGGAGCGCCCGTGTCCGAGCCGACGCCGATCCCCACCCACTGGTACAACATCGCCGCCGACCTGCCGGTGCCGCCGCCACCGCATCTGCACCCGGGAACGAAGGAGCCGGTCACCCCCGCCGACCTGGAGTCGCTGTTCGCGTCCGGGCTGATCGCGCAGGAAGCGTCCACCGAGCAGTACATCGAGATCCCCGAACCGATCCGCGAGGTCTACAAGACGTGGAGGCCTGCGCCGCTGATCCGGGCGCGCGAGTTCGAGAAGGCACTGGGCACCCCGGCCCGCATCTACGTCAAGTACGAGGGCGTCAGCCCGGTCGGCAGCCACAAGACCAACACCGCGGTCGCGCAGGCGTACTACAACGCGCAGGACGGCGTCACCAAGATCACCACCGAGACCGGCGCCGGCCAGTGGGGCTCCGCGCTGTCGTTCGCGTGCGCGAAGTTCGGCATCGACCTCGAGGTGTGGCAGGTCCGCGCGTCGTACGACTCGAAGCCGTACCGCCGATTCCTGATGGAGACCTACGGCGGCACCGTGCACGCCAGCCCGTCCACGCTGACCGAGTCCGGCCGCAAGATCCTCGCCGAGCACCCCGACACCCCCGGCAGCCTGGGCATCGCGGTCTCCGAGGCCGTGGAGGTGGCCGCCGGCGACCCGAACGCGCGGTACGCCCTCGGCAGCGTCCTCAACCACGTGGTGCTGCACCAGACGGTCATCGGGCTCGAAGCGGTCGAGCAGCTGCGCGCCGCAGGCGAGGAGAACGCCGACGTCGTGTTCGGTTGCGCCGGTGGCGGTTCCAACCTGGCCGGCCTGGCGTTCCCGTTCATCCGCGAGGTGCTGCACGGCCGGGCGAAGACCCGGGTCATGGCCGTGGAGCCGGCGGCGTGCCCGTCGATCACCAAGGGCGAGTACCGGTACGACCACGGCGACGTCGCCGGCCTGACGCCGCTGCTGAAGATGCACACCCTCGGCCAGGACTTCGTGCCGGACCCGATCCACGCCGGCGGCCTGCGCTACCACGGCATGGCGCCGCTGCTCAGCCACACCGTCGAGCTCGGTTACGTCACCGGCCAGGCAGTCGACCAGACCGAGTCGTTCGCGGCGGGCGTGCAGTTCGCCAGGGCCGAGGGCATCGTGCCCGCGCCCGAGTCCTCCCACGCGATCGCGGCCTGCGCCGAGTACGCGAAGAAGCTGACGGAGCCGGAGGTGCTGGTGATCGGCCTGTCCGGGCACGGCATGCTCGACCTGCCCGCCTACCACGAGTTCATGCAGGGCAACCTCGTCTCCACCGTGGGCGACATGTCCTAGACCGGGCGCCTCCAGGGGCCCACACCACGAAGCGATCTCGGCCATGCGCACAATGGGCGCATGGTCGAGATCGCAGTGGCACAGTTCTCCGCGGGCACCGACAAGGGCGAGAACCACCGGGCGATACGAAACCTGGTCGGCGAGGCCGCCGCCCGCGGCGCGCAGGTGGTCGTCGCCCCCGAGTACGCCATGTACACCACGCCGCGACTCGACGCGAGCGTCGCCGAGTCCGCCGAACCCCTCGACGGACCGTTCGTCACCGGCCTGCTGGAGATCGCCGCAGAGTTCGGCGTCCACGTGGTCGCAGGCATGAACGAGACCCTCGCCGGCGACGACCACATCTCGAACACCCTCGTCGCGGCCGCACCGGACGGTGCCGTCGCCGCCGTCTACCGCAAACTGCACCTCTACGACGCCTTCGGCTACCGGGAGTCGGACGTGTTCCGCGCCGGCGAGGCCGTCGAGCCCGCCACCTTCACCGTCGACGGACTGACCTTCGGCATGCAGACGTGCTACGACCTGCGGTTCCCGGAAGTGACGCGGCGGATCGTGGACGCGGGCGCGGACGTGCTCGCCCTGCCCGCCCAGTGGGTGCCCGGACCGCTCAAGGAGGATCACTGGACCACGCTGGTGCGGGCGCGGGCGATCGAGAACACCCTGTACGTCGCCGCCGCCGACCAGTCCGCGCGCACCGGTGCGGGCAACTCGATGATCGTCGACCCGATGGGCGTGGTGCTCGCGTCGCTGGGCGAGCAGACCGGGACCGCACGCGCCGAGGTGACCACCGCGCGCATCGCCGAGGTCCGGGAGAAGAATCCGGCGCTGACGCTTCGCAGGTTCGGGGTCGTCGAACGCTAGGGGCTGGGTCCTCCCCGGCGTAGCGTCGAAGTCGAGATGCTCTACGCCACCCGCGCCGAGGCCGGCCGCGATCTGGCCGCCTCTCTCTCGCACCTGCGCGACTCCAACCCGCTGGTGCTGGGACTTCCGCGCGGCGGTGTGCCGGTCGCCGTGGAAGTGGCGAACGCGCTGCACGGGGACCTGGACGTCATCGTGGTCCGGAAGCTGGGGTTGCCGTGGCAGCCGGAACTCGCGATGGGCGCCATCGGCGAGGGCGACGTTCGAGTGCTCAACGACGACGTCATCGCCCAGTCGGGGGTGTCCCCCACCGCACTGTCCTCGGTCGAGTCCGCCGAGCGCCGCGAACTGGACCGCCGCGTCCGGATGCTGCGCGGGGACCGTCCCCCGATCCCGATGACCGGCCGAACGGTGGTGATCGTCGACGACGGGATGGCCACCGGCGCGACCGCGGCGGTGGCCTGTCGGGTGGCGCGTGCGCAGGACGCGGCGCGAATTGTGGTCGCGATGCCGGTCTCGTCGGAGGAAGCGGTCGCCCGACTGCAGGTGGTTGCCGACGAGGTCGTGTGCCCCCTGGTGCCCCGTTGGCTCGGCGGCGTCGGCGGCGCCTACCGCGACTTCCACCAGCTCACGGACCACGAGGTCAGGACGGCACTGAAAACGTGACCTACGCCTCATTCCGGCCCCCGGCGGCACCGAAACCCACAGTTCGCGGGACCGGAAGTTACAGACAAACTGATTCGCCGGGTTCACATTCGGTCATTCCGGACAACGAACCCAGTGCATCCCACCGCGGAATGTGATCCAATGCACACCCGTACTTGTCAGTAGTCCTGGAGGGTCCACAGTGCGAGAGTTCGAAGTTCCGCAGTCGTTTTCCATTCCGGACGACGTCTCGATGGCCGACAGCGTATTCCGGTTCGAGAAGGAATGTCCGCAGCACGTCCCCTTCAAGAAGCTGGTCGGCGGCAGCTGGGTGGACGTCACCGCGGCGGAGTTCGCAGCGGAGGTCGCCGGCGTCGCGAAGGGTCTGATGGCGTCGGGTGTCGAACTCGGCGACCGGGTCGCGATCCTGTCCGCCACCCGGTACGAGTGGGTCGTCCTCGACTACGCCATCTGGACCGCGGGCGGTTGCACCGTCGCGATCTACGAGACGTCGTCGGCCGATCAGGCCCAGTGGATCCTGGAGGACTCCGCGACCGCCGTCCTGGTCGTCGAGACGGCGACGCACGCCGAGACGGTCAAGGACGTCGCCGAGGCGGCGCCCGCGTTGCGCGAGATGCTCCAGATCGAGGCCGGGGCCATCGACGAGCTGACGGCTCGCGGTGCCGCGATCACCGACGAGGCGTTGCACGAGCGCCGCGCACAGGTGAACGCCACCTCCCCCGCGACCCTGATCTACACCTCCGGCACCACCGGCCGTCCGAAGGGCGTGCAACTTACCCACAGCAATTTCAACGCCGAATGCCAGGCGGTGCAGCTCGCGTTGGCGGACGCGATGTACGAGGGCCAGCGCACGCTGCTCTTCCTGCCTCTCGCCCACGTCTTCGCCCGCGCCGTCTCCTTTGCGGCGTTCGAGTACAAGGTCACCGTCGGCCACACCTCCGACCTGACCACGCTCGTCGACCAGTTCGCGGTGTTCAAGCCGAACTTCATCCTCTCGGTTCCGCGCGTGTTCGAGAAGGTGTACAACTCGGCCAAGCAGAAGGCGGAGGACGGTGGGAAGGGCAAGATCTTCGCCAAGGCCACCGAGACCGCGATCGCCTACAGCGAGGCGCTCGAGAACGGCGGACCCGGCTTGGGTCTGAAGATCAAGCACGCCGTGTTCGACAAGCTGGTCTACGGCAAGCTGCGCGCCGCGCTCGGCGGCGAGTGCGACCGCGCAGTGTCCGGCGGCGCCGCGCTCGGCGCCCGCCTGGGCCACTTCTTCCGCGGCATCGGCGTCCCCGTCTACGAGGGCTACGGCCTGACCGAGACCAGCGCGGCGGTCACCGTCAACACCACCACCGAGCAGAAGGTCGGCACGGTCGGCAAGCCGATCAACGGGCATGCCGCGAAGATCGCCGACGACGGCGAACTCCTCGTCAAGGGACCGGTCGTGTTCTCCGGGTACTGGCACAACGACGCCGCCACCGCGGAGTCGATCAAGGACGGCTGGTTCCACACCGGCGACCTCGGATCCATCGACGAGGACGGCTTCGTCTCCATCACCGGCCGCAAGAAGGAGATCATCGTCACCGCAGGTGGCAAGAACGTCGCCCCCGCGGTCCTCGAGGACGCGCTGCGTGCGCACCCGCTGATCAGCCAGTGCCTGGTCGTCGGCGACGCGAAGCCGTTCATCGGCGCACTGATCACCATCGACCAGGAGGCACTGCCGGGCTGGCGAGAGCGCAACGGGGTCGCCGCCGACCTGCCGATCGCCGAGGTGGTCAAGCACGCCGACCTCGTCGCGGAGATCGACGCTGCGGTCGCCCAGGGCAACACCAAGGTCTCCAACCCGGAGCAGATCAAGAAGTACCGCATCCTGGACGTGGACTTCACCATCGAGACCGGGGAACTGACGCCGACGCTCAAGCTCAAGCGCAACGTCATCCACGACACCTTCGGCACCGCGATCGAGGCCCTCTACTCCTGACGGTTCCGCCCCGAGCGGGCGCCGGATGTGGCTGAATGGGTTGTTCCCGCCGAATCGTGTGGCAGGAACAACCCATTCAGCTGTTCACGAAGGAGATCGGATGCTTCCCCTGCAGGACATTCTCGTGTTCGACCCGGTGACCTCGTTCCTCAACTCCATCGCAATGACACTCGGGTCCAGCGATGCGGTGATCATGACCTAGTCGCCGCGAACACCGGAAGTACCTGCGCGCCGCGGTGGCCCACCACGAGTGGGCCACCGCGGCCGTCGGCCACAATGGCAGCCATGCCGACGAGTGAGCACCCCGACCCGCAGGACGGCCGACCATCCGGATTCGGGGACGCCTTTCCCAAGCTGCTGCTGGTGAACCCGAAGGTGGCCTCGAAGCCGCGCCTGCTGCGCGCGCTGCACCTGGCCGGGATCGCCGCCCGGCCCACCCACCGCCCCGGCGAAGACCCGAGGCTGTTCGGCGCCCGCGTCGTCGACGACCCCGGCCCCGGATGGGACGAACTGCGGCCCTGGGTCCGCGCGGTCGTCGCGTTCGGCGCGGACGCCTGGACCTCGACGCTGGGGGTGCTGTCGCTCGACGGGCCCGAGTTCGGTCACGGCGTCTCCGTGTCAGGCGACGGCGACAAACCCGTCACGGTGCTCGGATGCCTCGCCCTCGACGACCCCGCTCTCACCGACGCGACGCTCGCCGAGAGCCTGGCCACGGCGCAGGGACTCGCCGGTCTGGCCTGGGGATGCGGGGGGAAGATCTAGATCCGCGCCGCGTCCACCATCCGGTGCGCGACGTCGACGTCGCCGAACATCTCCAGCGCGGCGAGCGGCCGGCGACGCCACACGGTCAGCAGCAGTTCCTCCGCGGTGCCGCGGACCGCGACGTCGCCCTTCGCATGTCCGGCCTCGACCCGCACCCCGTCGGGGGTGAACGTCAGCAGCCACTCGGCGTCCGGGGTGTCCGTGCCGTGCAGGTGAACCGTCTTGCCCTGCAACGCCTCCGGCATCTCGGAAAGGGCACGCGGAAGCATCAGCCGCGCCCATTCGTCGACACCGTCCGCGGCACCGTGCGCGGCGACGGCCTCGGGAGCCCGGCCACCGGCGGCGTGCACCGCGTCGGCGGCGTCCACCCTGTGCACCGCGACCTCGTGCGCCTGTCGCCGCGCCCAGAACCGGACGGTGCCGGGGCCGGTGAACGTCGGTGCGGGGCGGTCGAAGTCGTGCGCGGACAGCTCCGCGAGCAGCGCGTCGAGGGATTCGCGGTAGGCGGGCAGACAGTCGGCGCCGTGCGGCAGCGACTCGGGTTCGGCGCCGGATTCGAATGTGGCGTCCGGGCCGGCGGCCAGGGTCGCGGTCACCCATCGATGGACCCGGCCGGTGTGCCGGATCACCCGCTCCAGTGTCCACCCCGGAACCGTCGGGACCGGGGCACCCAGCGCGTCGGTCGGCATCGAGGCCAGCCGCAGCCCCTCGATCCGCAGCAAGTCGAGGTGTTCGTCGGGAGTCATGACCGCACGCTATCCCGGATGAACACCGCGACGTCGGAGGTCACGCGGCGGTGCACCGGTTCGTGCAGCAGGTCGTGACCGGCATCCTCGTACTCGCGCAGGTCCGCGCCGGGCACACCCGCCGTCCAGGTCCGGGCGCCGTCGATCGGGGCGAGCCTGTCGTCGACGCCGTGCACCACCAGGATCGGCACCCGCACCGCCGCGGCCGCGCCGGGGTCGGCGGCGGCGGATCGCGGCAGCCCGCACAGCACCACCGCCGCGAACCGGGTCGGCGCTTGCGCGAGGGCCGCGATGGTGGCGCCGGCGCCCAACGAGTGCCCCATCACCGCCAGCGGCAGGCCCGGCCGCTCGCCGGCGGCGAGGTCGGCCAGGACCAGCAGGTTCGCACCGAGATCCGCTACCGGACCGGGCTGCCCGAACTCGCCCTCGCTGAGGCCGTGGCCGACGTGATCGAGCGCCCACATCTCGATTCCCTCCGCACCGAGCGCCCGGGCGAAGCGATGGTAGTGGCCGCTGTGCTGTCCCATCCCGTGCGCGAACACCAGTCCGGCGACCGGGTCGGCGCACGGCCAGTGGCGGTAGTGGATCTGCCCGGAAACTCCAGCGAAGAACGGCACGGATCGATTATCCCGGCCGCATACGTTCCGACGAGAGCGGCCCGGGCCCCTCCCGGTGCGTGCCCGGCGCCGTGTCGGCGGTCTCTGCCATAGTCGGACCCGTGTTCCTCCTCGACGACGTGATCGTGCACAGCGCCAGCGACCTGTCGCAGGCCGCGGACTGCGAGTACACGCTGCTGCGGCGGCTCGACCGCAAGCTCGGACGTACCGAGGCGGTTACACCCGAGACGCCCGACCCGATGCTGACCCGCACGTCCGCTCTCGGCGACGCCCACGAGCAGCGGCGGCTCGGCGGATTCCGCGAGCAGTTCGGCGACGGCGTCGTCACCATCGACCGCACCCGCATCGACTTCGAGGAGTTGACGCGCGCGAGCAAGGCGACGGTCGCCGCAGCCCGGGCCGGTGCCGACGTGATCTACCAGGGCACCTTCTTCGACGGACAGTTCCTCGGATTCTGCGACTTCCTGGTCCGTGGGGACGAGGGCTACCGGGTCGTGGACACCAAGCTCTCCCGTCACACCCGGGTGCCCGCGCTGCTGCAACTGGCGGCGTACGCCGACGCACTGGCCGCCGCCGGCGTCCCGACCGCGCCGACGGCGAGCCTGATCCTCGGCGACGACAGCACCATGACGTATCCGCTCGGCGACATCATGCCGGTGTTCCGGCGGCGTCGCGACGCGCTGGTGCAACTGCTCGACGATCACCTGCGCAGTGGTGCGCCGGCATCCTGGGCGGAGGTTCGCAGCTGTGGACGCTGCGAGGACTGCACTCCCGAGGTCGAGCGCAGCCGCGACCTGATACTCGTCGCCGGCATGCGGTCCACACAGCGGGACAAGCTGATTCGCGGCGGGATCACCACCGTCGAGTCTCTCGCCACGGCCGATCGGCCCGTCGACGGCATGAGCGCACGCACCTTCGAGTCGCTGCGCGGCCAGGCCGCCGCGCAGGTCCGCCAGGAACACAGCGGCACACCGGTGTTCGAGGTGATCGACGGCGGCACGGCCCTCGCCGGGATCCCCACCCCGGATCCGGGGGACATCTTCTTCGACTTCGAGGGCGATCCGCTGTGGGCGGAGGGCGGGTCGTCGGACTGGGGCCTGGAGTACCTGTTCGGTGTGATGGAGTCCGACGGCACCTTCCGGCCGTTCTGGGCGCACGACCGCACCGAGGAGCGCCAGGCACTGCTCGACTTTCTCGACTACGTGACGGAGCGCCGGAAACGCTTCCCGCACATGCACGTCTACCACTACGCGGCCTACGAGAAGACCGCGTTGCTGCGGCTCGCCGGGCGCTACGGTGTCGGCGAGGAGAGCGTGGACGCGCTGCTGCGCGAGAACGTCCTGGTGGACCTGTACCCGATCGTGCGGGGCGCGGTCCGGGTCGGCGCGCCGTCGTATTCGATCAAGAAGCTCGAGCCGCTGTACATGGACGAGCAGTCCCGCGAGGGCGACGTCACCAACGCCGCGGCGTCGGTCGTCGCCTACGCGGACTATTGCGCCCTGCTCGACGGCGGCCGCGACGCCGAGGCGGCGGAACTGCTGCGGGGCATCGCCGACTACAACGAGTACGACTGTCTGTCCACGCTGCGGCTGCGGGACTGGCTGCTCGGACTGGCGGCCGATCGCGATGTGCATCCGCACCCCGTGCAGCAGACGGTGGCCACGGAGATCGAGCAACCGAACCCGACCGAACTCGCACTGCGCGACTACGTCGGTGACGTGCTGGCAGGCAGGCGCTCCGCCGACCAGCAGGCGGCTGCGCTGATGGCGGCCGCGGTCGGCTACCACCGGCGGGAGCGGAAACCCTTCTGGTGGGCGCACTTCGCCCGGTTGACCGCACCGACCGACGAGTGGGCCGACAACGCGGACGTGTTCGTCGCCGAGTCGGCGACCGTCACCGAGGACTGGCACAAGAGCAGCCCCCGGCAGCGCAAGCTGCGCCGGCGGGTGCGGCTCGTCGGCGCCTGGGGATCCGGATCCACCACCCGGGTCGGCGGCAAGCCGTTCGCGCTGTACGACGCGGCGACCGGGATCGGCTCCTCCGACGCGGCGGCGCGCGGCACCGTCGACGTGACGGTGGTCGAGATCGACGCGGAGACCGGGCTCGACGGCAAGCGCCGCGATGTGGTGGTCGTCGAGGAACTGCAGGGCAGCGAGCCCCACGACAGCGTGCCGATGGCGCTCGCGCCGGGGCGTCCGGTCCCGACGCAGCGCATCGAGGCCGCGATCGCCGAGCAGGCCGCATCGACCGCCGCGGCTCTGCCCACGCTGCCGGGGACCGCGGCGGTGGACATCCTTCGCCGGATCCCCCCGCGCACCCGCTCGGGCGCCCCGCTACCGGTCGCCGACCCGGATCACCGGGCACCGGCGATCGTGGCCGCGCTCCTCGACCTCGACGACTCCTACCTGGCGGTACAGGGGCCGCCGGGCACCGGCAAGACACACACCGGGGCCGGCGTGGTCGCGGAGCTGGTGACCCGGCACGGCTGGCGGATCGGTGTCGTCGCGCAGTCGCATTCGGTGGTCGAGAACATGCTCGACGCGGTGGTGCGCTCCGGCGTTCCGGGCGAGCGGGTGGCGAAGAAGCCGGGCTCGGGTCTGACCGCGGATCCGCAGTGGTCCAAGCTCGACCCGTCCGGCTTTCCCGCCTTCCTCGCCGAGCACGAGGGTTACGGCTGCGTGATCGGTGGCACCGCATGGGATTTCGCGCATGCCGACCGGGTGCCACCGGGCAGCCTGGACCTGCTGGTCGTCGACGAGGCCGGGCAGTTCTCACTGGCGAACACCGTCGCGGTCGGGATCTCGGCGCGCAACCTGCTGCTGCTCGGCGATCCGCAGCAACTGCCTCAGGTCAGCCAGGGCATCCATCCCGAGCCGGTGGACACCTCGGCCCTCGGCTGGCTGGCCGACGGGGCGGGTGCACTGCCGCCGGAACTCGGCTACTTCCTCGACGTCACCTGGCGGATGCATCCGAAGGTGTGCGCGTCGGTGTCGGACCTGTCCTACGACGGACGGCTGCATGCAAAGGAGTCGGTGACCACCGGCCGGAACCTGGCGGGTGTCGCACCGGGCGTCGGCGCGCTGCTCGTGAACCACGTCGGACGGTCGACGTCGTCCGAGGAGGAGGCCGCGGCCATCACCGCCGCGGCCGTCGCGCTGATCGGCACGCCGTGGACCCCGGCAACAGGAGAGGTGCCGCGCCCGCTCGACCAGTCCGACATTCTCGTCGTCGCGCCCTACAACGCGCAGGTGTCGCTGATCCGCACCCACCTCGCCGAGGCCGGTCTGGACGAGGTCCTGGTCGGGACGGTCGACAAGTTCCAGGGCCGGGAGGCCGCGGTGGTGTTCGTGTCGATGACCGCCTCGTCGGCGGCGGACGTGCCCCGCGGCATGGGATTCCTGCTGTCCCGGAACCGGTTGAACGTGGCCATCTCCCGCGGCAAGTGGCACGCGGTGATCGTCCGCTCCCCCGCGCTGACGGACTACCTGCCGACGACCCCCGCCGGACTGACCGAGCTGGGCGCGTTCCTGCGCAGCCACCCGAACATCGACCGTGACGACGAGGCAGGACGATCGCATGCGTGACGAACCGCGCGCGCGTGGGTCGCGGGCTGAGTTCCGCACCCGTCGAGCGTCGACACCCGAACGGGCTCAGCCGAAGCACTGTCCTTCGCCGCGGTAGGTGGGCACGGTGGCGACGGTACCGTCGGCGTCGACGAGGTGCACGTCGGTGAAGCGCTCGCACAGCTCGCCGGCCTTCGCGTGCCGGAACCAGACCCGGTCGCCGATCCGCAGCGCACTGGCCGCGAGCCCGGTCACCGGGGTCTGCACCTCTCCGGCGCCCTCGTTGCGCAGCAGCTTCAACCCGGCCGGCCACACCGGCGTCGGCACACGCGACGCGCCTGCCGGGCCGGAGGCGATGTAGCCGCCGGAGAAGAGTGTCGCGATCTTCGGGGTGGGTCTGCGGACCGCCGCCAGCGCGAAGAACATCGCCGGACGCGGCGTGAACGCGCGGTACCTGTCGAACAGGGTCGGCACGAACAGTCCCGACCCGGCGGTGACCTCGGTGACCGCGGGGTCGGCGGAGCTGATCTCGAGCGAACCGGTGCCGCCACTGTTGACGATCTCGAGCCGGCCCACGACCGCGGTGATCGCGTCCACGACCGCACCGCGGCGTGTCGCCAGTTCCGCGGCGGACGCCTTCTTCACCAGCCGCACGGCGGCGCTGGCGTCCGGCAGGCCTGCGATCTGTGCCTCGTAGAACATCACGCCCACCACCGCGAAACCGCGGTCGGCGGCGGCACGGGACAGGCGCGCGGCCTCGTCGGGGGTCCGCAGCGGCGAACGCCGCACCCCGAGGTGGACGGGCCCGATCCGCAGCGAGGCGTCCACATCCAGGCACAGCCGGGCCCGCGTGGCGCCTGCGGCCGCGATCACGTCGAGATGGTCGACGCTGTCGACCATCAACGTGATCGAGTCGCGGAGAAGTGGGTCGGAGCCGAGTTCGGCCAGCGCGGCGCGGTCCACGGTCGGGTACCCCATCAGCACGTCGCGGGCCCCGGCCCGGACCAGCCAGATCGCCTCCCGCAGCGAGTAGGACATGATGCCGCGAAATCCGCCGCTCTCCGTCAGGCCCGCGCCCAGCGCCCGCTCCAGCACGGCGCGGGCACGCACGGACTTGCTCGCGACCCGGATGGGGGTTCCGGATGCGCGGCGCACCAGGTCAGCGGCGTTGGCGTCGAGTGCGGTGACATCCACCGCGGCGAACGGCGGATCGAACGGGCGGGTCGCCGCGTCGAGGCGGGCGACGGTCGCGTCAAGCGTTCCGGTGGATGCCATGGCGGGTCGATCGGTGGTCGCGGTCACGGATCCAGTCAACCACCACAGTTGGACAACTGTCCATGTTTCGGCCCGTTCGCCCGCGGCCGTCAGACCTCGACGGCCTTGCGGGTCACCATCTGCACGAGGTCGTCGAGCTCGGCGATCACGGCGTCGCCGTCGCGGTCCACCAGCCACCGCAGCACGATGCCGTCGATGACGGCGAGAGCGAACCTCGCGAGATCCGGAACGGGCTCGGTCCAGCGCGTGCCGGTGTGCGCGGCGGAGGTCTCCAGGAACTCGATCGCCTCGGCGTCCATGGTCGCGTACTGATTGGAGGCGATGGCCCCGGCCAGCTCGGCCCCTGCGGCCTGCTGACGCAGCCCGTAGGCGGTGATCTCATAGGTGAGCAGCTGCCGATCGGGAGTGGCCTCGATGATGGGCCACATCGCGGACAGGCCGCTGTGCAGGAGCTCCTTCAGGCCACGCACCCCGGTCTGGGCATCCTCCGCGCGCGCCTGCCCGAATGCGTACCGCAGGGCCTGGCTCAGCTGCAGAACCAGCGCCTCCCCCATCGCCGCGACGAGCGCCTCCTTGCTCTCGAAGCAGTAGTGGACGACCCCGAGGGACACCCCCGCATCCTCGGCGACGGCGCGGATCGTGACGGAGCTGACGCCGCCTCGTTCCGCGATCCCCATCGCCGATTCCACGAGTTGTGCACGTCGTTCGTCCGCAGGAAGCCGATTCAGCATCTGACGATCCTAAAACGTCCGAAGTACTTCGCGTACGAAGGTTGACCTGGACGGATGTCCAGGTAATAGTGGTGCAATGCACTCACAGACGTGGCACAACTGGGCGCACAGCGCCGGTGCCAACCCCCGGCGGTTCGCCACCCCCCGGTCCGTGGCCGAGCTGAGTTCCGAGATCGCGCGGGCGGCCACCGAAGGACTGCACGTCAAATGCGTCGGCGCCGGACATTCCTTCACCCCGGTCGCGGTGACCGACGGTGTGATGATCAGCCTCGACAATCTGCGCGGCGTCGAGTCCGTGGTGCCGGTCGGGGAGTCCGGCGCCCTGGTGACCGTTCTCGCCGGCACGCGACTTCGTGAACTGAATCCCAGACTGTGGGATCTCGGTCTTGCGATGATCAACCTCGGCGACATCGACGCGCAGTCCGTCGCCGGTGCGATCTCCACCGGCACCCACGGCACCGGCGCCCAATTCGGCGGCATCGCGACCCAGATCCGCGCCATGCAGCTGGTGCTGGCGGACGGCACGATCGTCGACTGCTCCGCCGAGGAGAACGCCGAACTCTTCCACGCCGCACGGCTCGGCCTCGGCGCGGTCGGCGTCATCGCGAAGCTGACGCTGGAGTGCGCCAACGCCTACATGATGCGGGCGGTCGAGGCCCCTGCCCGGTTCAGCGAGACGATGGCGAACCTCGACGAGCACGTCCACGGCACCGACCACTTCGAGTTCTACTGGTTCCCGCACACCGACCGAGTGCTGACCAAGCACAACACCCGGCTCCCGCTCGACACCCCGGCCCAGCCGGTCAGCGCGATCCGCGGCTACATCGACGACGAACTGCTCTCCAACACCCTGTTCGAAGGGGTGAACAGGGTCGCCGCCCGATTCCCCACGGCCATCCCGACGATCAACAACGTGACCGCCCGGGCCCTGAGCGCCCGCGAGTACGTCGACCGCAGCTACAAGGTGTTCGCCTCGTCGCGTCGCGTGAAGTTCCGGGAGATGGAGTACGCCGTCCCTGCCGAGGCGCTGCCCGAGACGCTGCGGGAGATCGACCGCTGGATCACGGGCTCCGACTTCACCGTCGCCTTCCCGGTCGAGGTGCGGTTCGCCGCCGCCGACGACATCTGGCTCTCCACCGCCACGGGCCGGGACACCGCGTACGTGGCCGTGCACCAGTACCACCGCCGCGACCATCGCGAGTACTTCGACGCGGTCGAGTCGATCGCGAAGGCCGTCGACGGGCGCCCGCACTGGGGCAAGCTGCACTCGCGCACCGCCGAGGACCTGCGTCCCACCTACGCCCACTTCGACGAGTTCCGCTCGGCTCGCGACAAGTACGACCCGGAACGAATCTTCGACAACGCCTACCTGCAGCAGGTCCTCGGTTAGCCCGGTTCGCTGGGTTAGCGTCGGGGCATGGCCCTCAGTCGTCGCTCGCTGTTGACCGCCGGGACATTCGCCGGTGCCGCACTGCTCGCCGGTTGCGGCGGCGGCACCACCGAACCGGAGGTTCCGCCACTGCCCGGCGGCGGGACGACCGCAGGCACCACACCGGCGGACCGCGCCGTCTGGCGGGTGTCCGGCGAACCGCTGGTCACCCCCACCGGACAGGGTGGGCTCGACGGCCGGGCGGTGGCGGTCTCGGACCTGTTCGCGATCGCCGGTCAGCAGATCGGCGCCGGAAACCCGCGGTGGCTCGCACAGGCGGCGCCGCAGTCGTCGACGGCCGCGGCGGTGACGTCGCTGCTCGGCGCGGGCGCGTCCCTCGCGGGGCTGACCCAGACCGACGACCTCGGCTACGGGCACTCCGGGATCAACGATCACTACGGGACACCTCCGAATCCGGCTGCCGACCAGCAGCTTCCGGGCGGATCGAGTTCGGGGGCCGCGACCGCGGTCTCCGCGGGTGACGCCGCGGTTGGGCTCGGTTCCGACACCGGTGGATCGGTCCGCATTCCGGCGGCCTGGCAGGGATTGTTCGCGTTCACGCCGACCCGTGGCGTCGTCCCGACCGGCGGGATGCTGCCACTGAGCCCGACACTCGACACCGTCGGATGGCTGGCCGGCGACGTCGCAACCCTCGCCGCGGCGGTCACGGCGTCCGTTCCTGCCGGGGCCGACCGGCCACTCGAGCGTGCGGTCACCTCGCCCGGCGTCAACGCGATCGCCTCCGCGGACGTGCTCGCGGCGATGACCACCGCGCTCGCCGGCTGGAAGGGCGGCGGCCTGCCGGCCCTGACCGAACAGGATCTCGACATCGGCGCACTGCCGGACTGGTACGACGCGGTCACCACCGTGATCGGCTACGAGGCGTGGAAGCAGTTCGGGGCCTTCGTCACCGAGGCGCCGTCCGCACTGAGCGGTGAGCCGCGGGACAACTTCACCGCCGCCGGGACGATCACCGAGTCGGCATACACCCGCGCCCGCGCGACCCTCGACGAGGCCGCGGTCGCGGTCACCGCCTACCTCGCCGACCGCGTCCTGGTGCTGCCGACCACCGCCACGACCGCGCCGGAGCGGACCGGCGGCACCGCGTCGGACGCCTACCGGAACGCGATGCGCTCGACCGGGATGCTCACCGCGATCGCGACCGTGGCGGGCCTGCCGACCGCCACCCTGCCCGTGAAGTCCACGGCGCCCGCACCCGTCGGCCTGTGCCTGGTCGCACCCACCGGACGCGACCGGGACCTGCTGGACGTGGCCCGCCGGCTGCAGGGGTCCGGGCTCATCCGTTGAGCAACTCCGCCTTCCGCTCGGCGGTCGCGAAGGACGCCTCGATCGAGTTGCGCGCCAACTGCTCCCGCTCCTCGTCCGTCAGGCCCACCTCGGCGTGCAACCGGGTGAGATTGTCGTCCACGTAGCCGCCGAAGTAGGCGGGGTCGTCGGAGTTGACGGTGACGTGCAGGCCGCGCGCGAGCATGGCGCGGATCGGGTGGTCGGCGAGCCGGTCGATCACTCGCAGCCGCACATTCGACAGCGGGCACAGGGTCAGCGGAACCCGTTCGCGGACAAGACGGTCCACGAGATCCCGATCCTCCAGGCAGCGGATGCCGTGGTCGATGCGTTCGACGCCGAGCAGGTCGAGCGCCTGCCGGATGTAGTCGGGCGGCCCCTCCTCCCCCGCGTGCGCGACGACGTGCAACCCGGCCGCGCGGGCCCGTGCGAACACGTCGGTGAACAGGGAGGGCGGATACCCGACCTCCGCGGAATCCAGCCCGACACCGAGCAGCGGCGCGCCACTGGCGAGCAGGTCGGTGAGCAGGGCGTCGGCCTCCGGAACGGGCCGGTCTCTGAGGATTCCCGCGATGAGCCCACTGCTGACCCCGAACTCGGCTTCGCTGCCGGCCATCGCCTCCCCCAGCCCGTCGAGCACGTCGCGCAGCGGGACGCCGCGGCCGGTGTGCGCCTGTGGGTTGAAGAAGATCTCCGCGTGCCGCACCCCCGCGGCGGCGGCCCGCGCAAAGTAGGCGCGGGCCAGGTCGGCGAAGTCCTGCGCCGTCCTCAGTACCGCCATGTTCGCGAAGTAGAGGTCGAGGAACGACTGTAGGTCGGCGAACTCGTACCGGGACCGCAGGTCGTCGAGATCGGCGTAGGGCAACTCGACCCGATTGCGCTGCGCCAGTTCGAAGATCAGTTCGGGTTCGAGCGAACCCTCGATGTGCATGTGCAGTTCGGCCAGCGGGGTGGTCATCGCGGTGCCTCCGTCGTGTCGGGATGCTCGGGCCGTGCCAGGGTCTCGGGTTACTCGGGTTACTCGGGTTGCGCAGGGGGCGGAGTCCACGACGGCTCCGCGGGGAGGTAGGTGCGCAGCATCAGCACGAACTCGCCGTCGGGTGCCGGCAGCCAGTTCGCGGTCCCGGACGGCGGCGGCGACGCCGACACCCACACGTCGAGGGACCCGTCGGCGCCGCGGACCAGACCGGGTGTGCGGTCACCGATCGCGTACCGGCCCATGTCGTTCGGCACCAGGAACATGTCCGGCCCGTACAGGGTGATCGACCAGAACCCGCGCGGGTCCACCGGAGGCAGGTCGGCGGCGGCGAAGTGCAGCCGGTGACCGGTGTGCCCGCGGAGCGGCTGTCCGTCGGCGCTCGTCCGCGTGACGTGGTAGATCGACTCCTCCGGCACGTTGGCGCCGAGGCCGATCCTGGCGACGACCGCCCGGTGCAGGTAGTCGGTGCCGTAACGGCCCGCGTCGGCGAGGGTGCTCCACGCACCCGCACTCGTGTCGGCGCCGACGGCGACGGCCGCGTCGATGCGTTGCCCGCCGAGCACGACGCCGGTCGCGAGCGCGGCGACGTCCTCCGGGTCACCGGCGCTCGGGGTGGATCCGGGTTCCACACCGAGCGTCGAGATACCCTCCAGTAGTGGGGCGTCCGCGGCGGGCGGCGGATTCGCAGCGAGGATCGCGGCGAGTTCGTCGAAGAAGGCGGCTCCCGAGCCTGCCATCGCTTGCGGCGCCGGGTTGTTGCCGCAGTCCGTCGGAGGTAGCGAAGGTGGGGCGGTGGCGGGTGCGGGTCCGGCCACCCGCATCGCGTACCGCTTCTGTGAGTCCTGAGCCGCGGGCAGGTCCGATTCCGACTCGACCAGCGTGCGTCCGATCATCCAGGCGTCCCAGGTGGGCGACTCGATCACGCGCGCCGAATCGGGGGCGGTACCGGACCAGCCCGGCGGGACGATCAGGTGGGCACCGGGCGCCGAACCTATCTCACGCGTCCCGACATTGGCGAAGACGTTGCTGTAGATGTCGAGGAACTGGAACCCGAAGTACCGTTCGCCCATCTCCGGGTGGCTCAGCAGCACCGGTCCGGCGCGCAGATCCAGCCAGGCGATCGAGTAGAGGGTGTCGACGTTCGGGGCGACGACGGTCCGGGAGTCGGGGCCGGACATCCGGGACTGGTTGTGGAGCTGGTTGACCGGCAGCAGACAGGTCATGTTCGCCCGCGTGCGGGCCAGCGCGACCGGCGCGTACCCGTAGACGAAACCGTCGGCGGCGGTCTCGGCACGCTCGTGGGCCTCCTGGTCGACCGGGTCCGCGGCCCCGCACCCGACGAGCAAGGCGCCGAGCAACCCCACGGACAGCGTCGCCGCCACCCGACCGGCCGCCCGGCGCTGCACGCCCTACCGTCCCTTCCAGACCGGGGCGCGCTTCTCCGCGAACGCCTTCGAGCCCTCGATCGCGTCCTCGGAGACGAACACGGGTGCGATCAGCTCGAGCTGCCTGGCGAACGCCTCCGAGTCCGACCAGTCCCCGGACCTCACGACGACCTCCTTGGTCACCGCGACCGCCAGCGGTCCGTTGGCGGTGATCCGCTCGGCCAGCTCGAGAGCACCCTCGAGGGCCTTGCCGGGCTCGACGAGCCGGTTCACGAAGCCGTAGTTGTTGGCCTCCTCCGCGGTGAACGAGTCGCCGGTCAGTGCCAGCTCCAGCGCCTTCTGGTACGGAATCCGTTTCTGCAACCGCAGCAGCCCGCCACCGGCGGCGACCAGGCCGCGCTTGACCTCCGGGATACCGAACTTCGCGTCACGGGACGCCACGACCAGGTCGGTGGCGAGCACCAGTTCGGTGCCGCCCGCGAGCGCGAAGCCCTCCACGGCGGCGATGATCGGCTTCCGCGGCGGCGCCTCGGTGAAGCCGAGCCCCTTGCCCGGAACGATGACGTTCTCGCCGGCGACGAAGGCCTTGAGATCCATGCCCGCGCAGAAGTTGCCGCCGGCACCGGTGACGACCGCGAGCGAGAGATCGTCGTCGGCGTCGAGCTCTTCGACCGCCGCGGCGAGCGCGTTGCTCACCGCGGCGTTGATCGCGTTGCGCGCCTCCGGGCGATTGATCGTGACGACCATGATTCGGCCGTTGCGTTCGATCAGGACTTCGTTCGACATGGCACCCACTCTAAGCGCCGCACAGTGGCGTGGGTCACGTCGGAGCATCCGCTCGTCAGCGGCCGACGTAATGCGCCTTCCCCGGTCCCACGTCCAGGAAGCTGCGCACCGCGGTCTGCAGGTCGGCCGTGCCGAACAGTGCGCCCGACACCTCCGGCGTGATCGAATCTGCGTGCGCGACACCACCGGAACGCCATGCCTCGATGATCTTCTTCGTCGCCGCATGCGCCCGGGTGGGACCGTCCGCCAGTCGCGCGGCCAGTGCCCGCGCCGCCGCCTCGACGTCGTCGTGCACCGCGTTGACCACACCCCAGGAGAGCATGGTCTCGGCGTCGTACAGGTCGCCCGTCATGACGAACTCCCTGGCCCGGCCCGATCCCGCGCGCTCGGCGAGCCGCTGCGGACCGCCCATCGACGGGGTCAGCCCGACCACCGTCTCGACGAGCCCGAACTTCGCCTTCGGCGCGGCGACGATGATGTCGCAGGCCAGGGCGATCTCGAACGCCGCGGTCAGCGTCAGCCCGTGGGCGGCGTACACGACGGGACAGGGCAGCGCCTCGATCTGGTGGATCACTTCGGCGAACAGCGTCCGCCACAGGACGGCGCCCTCGTCCTCGGTGAGCCCGTCGAACACGTGCACGTCCACACCGCCGGAGTTCACCTTGCCCTCCGCCCGCAGCAGCACCGCCCGCGGCGGGGTGGCGGCGAGCGCGTCCAGGTCCGCGGTGAGCGAGTCGAACATGGCCCGGTCGAACAGGTTCAGACCACCGTCGTCGAAGGTGAGGACTGCGACCTCCGCGCCGCCCTCGGTGTGGATGCGCTCGAGCCGGGTGGGCTTGTCGGGATCAGTCATGCGGTCAGCCTGCCATAGGCTCGCGACTCTCCGCGGCAGCCACGACGTCCGGCTGTCCACCTCCTCGCATCGGCCGTGAGAAGCACAGCGACGCAACGAAACCGACCAGCAGGACCGCGGCAGGCAGCAGCACGGACTGACTCATCGCCGAGCTGAATCCGTCCCTGATGAACTCCGGCATCGCGGTGGCCATGCCCTCGTGCGCGGTCCCCCCGGAGGGCACGCCGTTGGCGGCGAGACGGGAGGTGATCAGGGCTCCGATGCCCGCACTGCCGAGCACCGCGCCGACCTGCCGTGTGGTGTTGTAGACCCCGGACCCCGCCCCGGCCTGATGCTGCGGCAGGTTGCGGGTGGCGGTCGCGGCGAGCGGCGACCAGATGAACGCGTTGGCGACACCCATGAGCGCGATCGGCAGCAGCAGTTCCCAGATCGCGGTGTCGGGCTTCATCACCACGGACAGCCAGGTCAGCGAGATCGCGAGCATCAGGAAGCCGGGCGCGGCGATGTACCGCGGGTGCACACGGTCGACCAGCTTGCCGACACCCGGCGCGAGTGCGCCGGCGAGCACCGCCATCGGCACCATCAGCAGCGCCGAACCCGTCGGCGAGAGTCCGCGTACGCCCTGTGCGTAGAACATCAGCGGCAGCACCATTGCGGTGATCGCGAAACCCATCGAGGTGATCGCGATGTTGGCGAGCGAGTAGTTGCGGTCCCGGAACAGTTCGAGGGGAAGCAGGGGCTCGCCCTTGGTGCGGGACTGGTTCCAGACGAACACCCCGAGCAACACGATTCCGGCCGCGATCATCAGCCAGATCCGCGCGGACCAGTTGTAGGTGTTGCCCTCCTGCAGACCGAACACCAGGAAGAACATGCCCGCGGCACTGAGGATCACGCCGGGGATGTCGAACTTGTGCTGGTGCGTCTCGAGATCCGGGACGTACCGCATCGCGGCGAGGAAGGCGACGACGCCGACCGGCACGTTGACGAAGAAGATCCACTGCCAGCCGAGGCCGTCGACCAGCACACCGCCGGCCAGCGGACCGACCAGCGTGGCGACACCGGCGGTGGCCCCCCACAGACCCATCGCGGTACCGCGCTTGTCCGGCGGGAAGGTCCGGGTGATGACGGCCATCGTCTGCGGCGTCATCAGGGCCGCACCGAAGCCCTGGAAGACGCGCGCCACGATCAGCATCTCGATGCTGCCGGCCAGACCGCACCACAGCGATGCGGCGGTGAAAAGGGTGAGTCCGAGCAGGTACAGCCGCTTGGGCCCGAAACGATCCCCGAGGCGACCGGTGATCAGCAACGGCACCGCGTAGGCGAGCAGGTACGCGCTGGTCACCCAGACGACGCTGTTGATGTCGGCACCGAGGTGGTCCATGATCGCCGGATTGGCGACCGCGACGATCGTGGAGTCGACAAGGATCATGAAGAAGCCCAGACACAGCGCCCACAGCGCCGGCCACGGCCTGGCCTCGGCCTGCTGGTTGGTTGCGGTCACGTTCTTTCCCCTGCCTGTTGCGCGAGTTGTGTCTTGATGATGTCGGGTGTGACCCATGGAAGGTCGCCGGTCTCGAGTTCGTCGACCGTGCGGCGCAGCCAGTCGATCTCGGCCCGGGTCACGGTGTGCAAGTAGTCGAGCTCGATCCAGAACGCCCGCGGCTTTGCCCGCCCGACGAGGACGGCGCGGTCGGCGTCGAGCCGATCGAGTTCCTGTTCGAGCAACCGGATGCGGCCGGTCAGCAGCCGGGCCACGGTGTCCGCGTCGAGGTTGTGCGCCTCGGCGAGCGCGAGCGGGAACCGCGGGTACTCGCGCACCGACTTCTCGAGCATCTCGGCGACCTGATCCTTCATCGCCGCCCGACCCGCATCGGTGATCGCGTAGGTGGTGCGTTCGGGCCGATTGCCGTCACGTTCGGTGCCGACCGCGGCCACCAGGCGGTCGCGGTCCAGCCGCGCCACCGCGTGATAGAGCGAGCCCGGCCGCAGTTTCACGATGCGGTCGCCGCGTCGTTGCAGCAGCACCTGATACATCTCGTAGGGATGCATGTCCCGCTCGTTGAGCAGGGCCAGCACGGTGATCGCAAGCGGCGTCACGCTCAACTGCCGTCGCCTCCTCCACCCGAATAGTCCACACGGAATATACGGCGTGGACCATTGTGCGACAAGACCCGCACCCCCGGCGCCCGATAGCGTCGTGGGGTGGACTCGCACCAACTCGACATCGTCTCCCTCGCCTGGTCGCGGGAACTCGGCCTGCCGCACGACGCCCTCCGCCACGCCGGCACCCGCACAGTAGGCCCGGCCACCGACACTGTCCGGTTCGTCCGGCTCGGCACCGCCAGCGCGCTTGTCGGCCCGGACTGGCTGCTCGACCGTGCCGCCGACATCGACGACGAGGCCCTCTCGACCCGATCGACGCTGATGGAGTTGACCAAGGAGCGCGGCGGCCGCTGCGTGGGGCCCCGGCTGCTCGCGTACGCCTCCGAGGTGAGCGACGAGATCGAAATCGAGAATCCGCTCATCTCGCACGTACTGCCCCATGTACTGAGGTTGCAGTCGCTGTGCCCACCCGACGACGTCGAGGAGGCAGACCTGACAAGCCGCCGCAACTGGTTCACGCTCCTCGACGAGGACGAGACCCCGCTCTCCGGAGCGGGATACGCGGAATGGCAGGGCATCGTCGCCCGGGTCGGGGTGTTGACGGTTCCCGGCGCCAGACTCCGCGGACACGGTGCGACGGTCGGCCGCCTGTGCACCAACGACGCGATGGACGAGGGCATGATCCCGCAGTGGAGCAGCCATCCCGGGAACATCGCGTCCCGCAGGCTCGCCGCGCGGCTCGGCTACGAGGAACTCGGCAGCGTCACCGAGGTCGCGCTGCGCGCATGAACCCGCCACCGGGGCACTCCGCGTTACCGTTGGCTCCGTGACCGAAGAGAACAGCTCGAGCGGCCGCTACGTCGAGGCGGGCCGCGAATTCGTCCGCGACACCAGGTACATCGAGACCCGAATCACCGCAGACGGTCGTGACGGCTACCCGGTCGAGCCGGACCGCTACCGGCTGGTCGTGGCGCGGGCGTGCCCGTGGGCGAACCGGGCGATCATCGTCCGCCGCCTGCTCGGCCTCGAGGGCGTGCTGTCGATGGGCATGTGCGGACCCACCCACGACGAGCGCAGCTGGACCTTCGACCTCGACCCCGGCGGCGTCGACCCGGTGCTGAAGATCCCCCGCCTGCAGGACGCCTACCTCGCCCGCGACCCGCAGTACCCGCGCGGCATCACCGTCCCCGCGATCGTGGACGTCCCGACCGGACAGGTCGTCACGAACAACTACCCGCAGATCACCCTCGACCTGTCCACCGAATGGACGGCGTACCACCGCGACGGTGCCCCCGACCTGTACCCGGAGCCACTCCGCGACGAGATCGACGAGATCGCGGACCTGGTGTTCCGGGACGTCAACAACGGCGTGTACCGGTGCGGCTTCGCCGGATCACAGGAGGCGTACGACCGCGCCTACGACCGGCTGTTCGCGCGCCTGGACTGGTTGAGCGAACGCCTCGCCACCCGCCGGTTCCTGGTCGGCGACACCATCACCGAGGCGGACGTGCGACTGTTCACCACACTGGCCCGTTTCGACGCCGTGTACCACGGGCACTTCAAGTGCAACCGCAACAAGCTCGACGAGATGGACGTGCTGTGGGCATATGCACGAGACCTGTTCCAGACACCCGGATTCGGCGACACCGTCGACTTCACCCAGATCAAGCAGCACTACTACATCGTGCACACCGACATAAATCCGACGCAGATCGTCCCGAAGGGCCCGGACCTGTCGGGTTGGCTCACCCCGCACGGCCGGGAGGCATTGGGCGGCAGGCCGTTCGGCGACGGCACTCCACCGCCGCCACCGAAGCCGGCCGAGGTGGTTCCCGAGGGCCACTCGGCCTGATCCCCGGCCTGCGCTCGCGCTCCCACGCGACGCACCGAGTGTTCACCCGGTGTCCCATTTCCGGTACGGCGGTCTCGTAATTCCGTGTCATCTCGACGGGTTTGCATACGGGC
Organism: Rhodococcus sp. NPDC003322; assembly: GCF_053589555.1. Taxonomy (NCBI): domain Bacteria; kingdom Bacillati; phylum Actinomycetota; class Actinomycetes; order Mycobacteriales; family Nocardiaceae; genus Rhodococcus; species Rhodococcus sp. NPDC003322. The sequence continues at coordinate 243,166 of NZ_JBSFSC010000001.1, forward strand.
GTTCTCGAAAACACCCCGCGTGACCGCGTGAAAGGGACACCATGCGTCGCCACACCCCGACCATCCTGGGCATCCTGGGCGCCGGCGCCCTCGTTGTCGCACTGACCGGCTGTTCGTCGGACTCTGCGGACACCGAGGCGTCCGACGGCACCATCACCATCGCCACCACCCCGCTCGTCGACGATCCGACCCAGGCGAACCCCGTCGAGGCCCTCGCCGACCTGCTCGAGACGGAGACCGGTCGTCCGGTCGACATCCTCGACGTGCCCGACTATCTGAGCGTCGTCGAGGCGATCCGCTCCGACCACGTCGACTTCGGCATCATGAGCGGATTCCCCTCCGCGCTCGCCGTGAACACGGGCGAAGTCGACGCGCTGATGGCGTGGAAGGGCAGCGACGACCCCGTGTCGACGTGCGTCGTGCTCGAAGGCTCCCCCGTCCGGTCCCTCACCGACCTGAGGGGCAAGACCGTCGCCTTCGCCGACCAGGCCTCGAGCTCCGGCTACTTCATGCCGGTATACATGCTGCACGCGGCCGGCCTCGAGCAGGGCAGCGACTACAAGGCGATCTTCGCCGGTGGCCACGAGGGCAGCTTCGCCGCGCTCCGTCAGGGACAGGTCGACGCGGCGTGCACGGCGATCATGCTGACCGAACTCGGCGCGCCGATGTTCCCGTTCGCCGACGGCGAGTGGCGCGGGGTCGGCGAGAGCCCGTCGATGCCGATCATGGGGGCGGTCCTCGCCCGGCAATCCCTCGACGACGCGACACGGACCCTGCTGCAGGAGGCGCTGCCGAAGGTGTTCTCCGAGCAGAACAAAGCGGCCCTCGGTGCCCTGGGCAAGGGCTTCATCGGGCTCGAGACCGTGCAGGATCCGAACGTCGCCGACTTCCAGTCCTTCGTCGACATCGCTGCGGTGGCAGGCGTCGAACTGTCGGACCTGCAGTGACCACCCCCGCGACCATCCCGGCGATCCGGCCCGCGCCGAACCTCGGCTCGCCGGTCGTCACGGTGCGCGGCCTGCGCGTCGCCTACGGCGACCAGGTCGTGCTCGACGGCGTCGACCTCGACCTGCGTCCCGGTGAGACCGTCGCACTGCTGGGCGCGTCCGGCTCGGGCAAGTCGACACTGATGAAGAGCCTCAGCGGATTCGCGCCCGCCGCGGCGGGCCGGGTGCACGTCGCCGGCCACGATGTCACCGACCTGCGGCGCCGGGAACCACGGCGTCTGCGCGCGGACGTCGGCCAGGTCTTCCAGCAGTTCAACCTGATCCCCCGGCTCAGCGTGCTCACCAATGTCCTCACCGGGGCGCTGCACAACGCCGGCCCGATCAACCTCGTCGGCGGATTCGGCAGCGAGCACCGCACACTCGCGATGCACTACCTCGACCGGGTCGGCATCGCCCACAAGGCAAAGGACCCGGCCCGGTCGCTCAGCGGCGGCCAGCAGCAGCGGGTCGCGATCGCCCGCGCCCTCATGCAACAGCCGCGCGTCATCCTCGCGGACGAACCCGTCGCCTCGCTCGACCCGAGACTGGCGGACTCGGTGCTCGAACTGCTGCGCGGCATCGCCGCCGAGTACCGCATCCCGGTCCTCGTGAGCCTGCACGTACTGCCCCTCGCGCTCGCCCACAGCGACCGGATCATCGGTCTCCGGCAGGGCCGGCTGATCGTCTCGGCGCCCACATCCGAACTCGACGCCGAGCAACTGCTCCCGCTCTACCGACACGAGGAGCACAGTGGTGACGACGATTTCGCCTGAACCGACCCGCACCGACCGGACCGGGTCGTCCACCACACCGGCACTGGATCCGGCCGAACGCCGGCGACTCGAGCAGGCGTTCTCGATTCCGCGGACGCGGTTCCTCGTCGGCATCCCGCTCGCCCTGCTCGTGCTGTTCTGGTCGTTCCAGGGCGCCGAGTTCGACTTCGCCGGCCTCGCCGACGGCACCGTCAACATGGGCGAATTCCTCTCGCGGCTCTTCCCGCCCGACTTCTCGAAGTTCGGCACCATCGTGGAGCTGCTGATCGAGACGCTCCAGATGGCGATCGTCGGCACCGTGCTCGGCGGTGTGCTGTCGCTGCTCGTCGCGTTCGCGGCCTCGTCCAACATCGCGCCGACGTGGCTGTACTACCCGGCGCGCTGGGTCATGAACGTCATCCGCTCGGTCCCGGATCTGGTCTTCGCGCTCATGTTCGTCTCGGCCGTGGGACTGGGACCTTTCGCGGGCATCCTCGCCATGACGGTCGGCTCGATCGGTTCGATCGGAAAGATCTACGCCGAAGCCATGGAATCCGTCGACCGCGGACCCGTCGTCGCCATGCAGGCCGTCGGCGCGTCCAGGCGTCAGGTCATCGCCTACGGCATCCTGCCCCAGGCCGCGCCGATGCTCGTCTCCTACACACTGCTGCTGTTCGAGGGCAACGTGCGGGGCGCGACGATCCTCGGTCTGGTCGGAGCGGGCGGCATCGGACTCGAACTCACCACCGCGATGAAGATGTACGACTACGGACATCTCAGCGCCATCATCATCTGCATCATCGTGCTCGTCACGGTGATCGATCAGGGCAGCGCCCTCATCCGAAGGAGAATCACGTGACAACCGCACTCGACATCACCCCCACCGCACCGGTGAATCTCCGTGACCTGGGCGGAATCCCGATCGCAGGCGGTGTCCTGCGCACGGGTCTCGCGATCCGCGCCGACGATCTGTCGACCATCACCGAGGACGACGCGCGAGGACTGCTGGAACGTGGCCTGGTGAGCGTGATCGACCTGCGTTCGGGCGACGAGGTCGCGCTCACCGGCCGCGGGCCGCTGTCCGGACATCCGGTGTCGTACCACCACCTGCCGCTGATGCGCGACATCCGAACGGCGGGAACCGCGGACGAACCGTTCCCGACCTCGCGGGCACAGTTCGGCGAGATGTATGCGACCATGCTGGAAACGGCTGCGCCGCAACTGGTGAGCGCCCTCGGGATCATCGCGGTGGCCCCCGGCACCACGGCATTCCACTGCGCGGCGGGGGCCGACCGCACCGGAGTCCTCGCTGCCGCACTGCTTCTCGCACTCGGCGCCGAGGACGACGCCATCGTCTCCGACTACCGCCGCACCGGAGTCAACATGACGGCGATCAACACCCGCCTTGCCCCCGTCATGGGTGTGTTGCTGGCGCGAATGGGTTTCGACACCGCCCCGGCGGTACCCGCCGAGGACTCGATCGAGTTGTGGGACACCGCAATGCACACCATGCTCGCCCGGCTGCGTGATCGGCACGGCGACGCACTCGCTCCCCTGCGTACGGCCGGACTGAGCGACGAGACCGTCCATCGTCTGCGTCGGCGCGCGCTCGACGCATGACGGTCACCGAACCGCGGGCGGCCGGCGTGCAGGCACCGGCCGCTCGCGGACCGCACACATCGGCCGCTCGCGGACCGGGGCGGCCGCGCAAGGGCGACATCGACGGTCGTATCCTCGGCGCCACACTGGCACTCATCGACGAGAACGAGACACCGACCGTGGCGCGCGTCGCCGAACGCAGCGGGGTGAGCCGCGCCGCGCTGTACCGGCGATGGCCGTCGATCACCGCGCTCGTCGCCGCCGCGATCGACACCGGACGCGAACAGCCCGAACCGATCGCGACCGACGGCGACCTCCGAGAGGCCGTTCTCGGCTCCTTCGACAGCGCGCACACGGACGGATATCCGGAGGAACGGTTCCGGCGCCGGATCCGGCTGTCGATGGAGAACCCGGAGTTGCAGAAGGCCTACTGGCACAGCCACGTGTCGCGCCGCCGCGTGCCGCTCGAGGATGCCCTGCGCGCCGGGATCGACCGCGGGATCCTTCGCGAGGACCTGGATGCCGAGGCCTGCTTCGACCTGCTCGCCGGGGTGTTCTACTACCAGTTCGTCGTTCGCGGGGACGCACTCGACGACGGGGCGACCCGGGCGCGGTGCCGCGCCGCGCTCGAGGTCGCGTGGCGCGGCATGCTCACCGATCCGGTCGGGTGATCGCGGCTACTCCCCGGCGTACGTCCCGAAGCTCCAGAACACTCCTTCGGGGTCGCGGCAGGTGAATCCCCTGGAGCCGTAGTCCTCGTCGGTCAGGCCCTTGACGACGATGGCGCCGGCGGCGACGGCGCGGTCGTGCAGTGCGTCGGGTTGGTCGGTGACGAGGTAGACGGAGCCGACTCCCGTGGGCAGGTCGGCGAGCACCGAGTCGTCACGGCTGCTGCCGAGCATGATCCCACCACCGGCAGGCCAATCCAGTTGCGCGTGGTCGACGCGGTCTCCCTCGCCGTAGACGGCCCTCTCGACGAAACCGAAGGCGTCGACCAGGAAGGAGATCGCGGCACGCGCGTTCGCGTAGGTGAGGGTCGGCCAGACGTGCGTTGTGGTCATCGTGGTGTCCGCTTCTGTGGTCATGCCCTCGACGGTGCCTCGCCGGCGGGGCATTCGTCTTGGACGAGTGGGAACAGTTCCTCGGCCCGCCAGCGGGACGGCGGCACTCCGGCGAGGGAGCGCCACTCACGGGCCAGATGGGCCTGGTCGTAGAAGCCGCACCGGGCCGCGACGTCGGCCAGCGAGAGGCCGGGGAACCGACGCTGGAGGCGCTTCGATCGGTCGAAGCGTGCCACCCGCATCGCGTCCTTCGGCCCGATCCCGAACTCGGCGGTGAACCGGGTGACCAGATGCCTTCTGCTCCAGCCGATGTCACGGGCGACGTCGGCCACCCGGCGGGCAGTCGTCCCGGTGAGCAGGTGCCATGCGCGGGCGAGGTTGTCGTCGACGCCGGAGTCACCACATCGGCGCAGCAACACGTCGTCGAGGATCGCGAACCGTGCGGGCCACTCCGACTCGGCTGCGATCCGGTCGGCGAGTTCGGTTGCGTCCGAACCGAGCACGTCGTCGAGGTCGACGATCCACGCGCCGAGCGCGGCGGCGGGCACACCGAGAAGTGCGCGCGACCCGGCCGGGGTCAGCGCCAGTTGGACACCGTGCTGATTCCCGTCGTGTTCGATGGCAACGGCGGTCGTGGCCAGCCCGCTCGCCAGCGCATCCCACGCGCCCGCCGGCTGCGCCGGATGCGAGGTGGCGGCGATCGTCACCGGGGCGTCCAGGGACAGGACCACCGTCAGCTCCGGCGCCGGGGTTCCCAGATGGACGCCGGCCTCGAATCCGGACAGCCGGTAGCCCTCGTACGGCCCGAGGTACGGCCGCAGCGGCGCGGCGGGCGCTGCCCGCATCCCCTGGGAGACACCGGTCACCCCTCCGAGGCTATCGCCTGTGAGTCCTTTCGGCCCCGATGCGACCGAGAGGACTCACAGGCGGCGCAGCCGCCCGGTCCGGAACAATCCCGACGAGCCGGACGTTGGCACTGTGTTCGGCCGCCGAGCGCGCGGGTCCGAGCAGGAGGATGGACCGATGAACGTCACCGGACGGGTGGAGCAGGCGATTGCGTCGCTGCTCGACAACGGCGCGCGACTGCAGGGACCGGCCGTCGAGGCACACGTGTCCCGGCTGCGCCGTGCGCACCCCGGGGAGACCCCGCAGCAGATCGTCGACCGGCTCGAGCGAACGTTCCTCGCCGTGGTGACCGGCAGCGGCGGCGCGGTCGGCGCGGCGGCCGCGGTGCCCGGTATCGGGACCGCAGGCTCGATCGCGGCGGTCGGTGCGGAGACGGCGTTCTTCCTCGAGGCGAGCGCCCTGTTCACCCTCGCGGTCGCCTCCGTGCACGGCATCCCGGTCACCGACCACGAACGCCGCAAGGCGCTCGTCCTGTCCGTCGCACTGGGCAGCGCGGGGATGGAGATCGTCGAGAAGGCGGTCGGCGCGACCACCAAGAACTGGGGCTCGCTGCTGTCCGGCAAGCTGCCCGCGCAGACGATGACCGGCATGAACCAGACGCTGCTGCGCACGTTCGTCACCAAGTACGCGGCCAAGCGCAGCGCCCTGATCCTCGGCAAGCTGGTGCCTGCCGGAATCGGCGCGGCCATCGGCAGCGCCGGTAACCGCGCGATCGGCAAGGGAGTCGTCACCAACGCCCGCGACGCGTTCGGACCGGCGCCGGCCCAGTGGGCCATCACCGTGGAGCATTACCCCCAGGAGGTATAGTCGGGGCATGTCCCGGACGATCACGACGCGCACCGGACCGCTCCGCGCGGTCCTGCTGCTCTCCGTGATCCTGGGCGTCCTGGCGATGCACCACGTGGCGACGGCAGCCGCCACGGCGGCACCACGCGCCGTCGAACACGTCGCGGTCGCCTCCGATCAGGTCCCCGCCGGCCCCACCGCGGACATGCCCGACCACGGCGACTCCGGGGGCCATTCCGGCAAACAGCACATGCTCGCCGCCTGCCTGGCGGTCCTGACCGCCGGCGTCGCCCTGCTGCTCGTGCTGATGTTGTTCGGCGTGGTCACCGATTCCGGTGCCCGCCGGGACCGACGACGTGCCGTCCCGGTCCGGTTCGGTCGCGGCCCACCGTTCGCCCGACCGACCTCCGAGCGACTCGCTGCCCTCTGCCTCCTCCGGGTGTGACAGGGCCACTGCGCCGTGCGCGCAGTCGGCCATGTCAGCACCTCAGGAAAGAGCAAGGCAGAGAAATGAACACACGTACCACCGCCGTCGGCTTCGTCGCCGCCCTGGCCACCGCCGCCGTCCTCGTCGCGGGCTGTACCAACGACAACGACACCGACGGCCACTCGATGGGCTCGATGGGCTCGATGATGTCTTCGGCGCCGATGGCCGGCGAGAGCTCGTCCGACCACAACACGGCCGACGTGATGTGGACGCAGATGATGATTCCGCACCACCAGCAGGCAGTGGAGATGGCGGCTCTCGCCGAGGGCCGCACCGAGAACGCACAACTACTGGCGTTGGCCGCGCAGATCGAGGCCGCGCAGGCTCCCGAGATCGAGCAGATGACCGACTGGCTCACCGGGTGGGGCGTGCCGACCATGATGGGCACGGACACGGACGACTCGATGCCCGGCACCACGGGCGGGATGATGTCCGACGGGATGATGCACGGCGGCATGGGCGGGATGATGACCGCCGAACAGATGAGCCGGCTGGAGAACTCCACCGGAGCCGAGTTCGACCGGGCGTGGCTGGAGATGATGATCGCCCATCACCAGGGCGCGATCGACTCGTCCGCGCAGATCCGGGCCGACGGGCAGAGCGAACAGGTCCGGGACCTGGCCGGGAAGATCATCGCCGGTCAGCAGACCGAGATCGACCAGATGAAGTCGATGCTCGGCCAGTAGTCGCCGATCACCGGCCGGGGGTGCGACCCCACGCCAGCGCCCGCAGGCGGACCCAGTCCAGGGTCCTCTTCGGCGGTCGCACCCCCGGCCGGTCCCGCGGCACCCGCACCCGCAGCGCGCCGGGCGCGACGGTGCACCGGACCGGTGTGCGCACCGTGAGCGATTCCCCGTCCACCCCGACGGGGATCTCGTCGGTGTCGGCGTCGAGCACAACCTCACGGACCGCGTGCTGCGTCATTCCCCGCTCGTGCACCCTGCCCAGGAGGCCGACGGCCTGGCGGGCGCTGGACACCGACACCGTCACCACCCCGAGAACGCCCCCGTCCAGTCCGGTGCGGCGACCGAGTCCGGCCAGGTCGTTCGTGCGGTAGGTGCCGTTGCTGACCAGCACCGCCTGGGGTCCGTCGATGGTGGCGTTGCCCACGTGCACCACCAGCCGCGGCCCTCCGCCCTCACCGAGCAACTCCGGCAGCATCCGAAGAACCGTGCCCGTCTTGTCGTCGCGGTACGCGGGGCTGCGCACCACTTCCGCGTAGACGCCGAACGAGGCGTTGTTGACGAACGCCCGGTCGCCGATCCGGCCGATGTCGATGCGCAGCTCCACCCCGTCCCGGAGTGCACCGAGGCAGGCGACCGGATCGTCGCGGTCCAACCCGAGGTCGAGGGCGAAATGATTGCGGGTTCCTGCGCTGATCACCAGGAACGGCAGGTCGTGTTCGGCGGCGACGGCGGCGACGAGGGCCTGGGTCCCGTCCCCGCCCGCCACCCCGAGAAGATCCGCGCCCCGCGCCACCGCCTGCCGCGCGAGATCTGCGACGTCGACGATCTCCGGACCGTCGAGGAGAGCCACCTCGGCGCCGAGTTCCTCGGCCCGGCGCACGAGGTCGTGCTCGACGACGGTGCCGCCACCGGAGTGCGGGTTCATCACGAGGAACGGCCGCAGCGGCGGCGGCGCGGGGGTTTCCGGGACGGGCGGGCGAGACTGCCCGTCCTCGAGCGCGGCGCGCGCACAGGCGCCGGCCAGAAGCGCCAGGGCGACGACGACCAGCACGACCCACAACATCCGCTGCGTGGCGAACAACACCAGTACCGCGATCGGCGTGAGCAGCGCGACGGCCAACGCGATCCACCGCGCCGCACCGCGGCCGGTGAGGAACCAGTACCCCGTCGCCAGCATCACCGCGAGCGCCCCGACCGCGGTCGCCAGCAGCGTGAGTGTCCCGAAGAATCCCGCGACGACGATCGGGAGTACCACCGCCACCACCAGCGCGGCGAAAGCTGCCCGCGCCCACCAACGCTGGGCTGCGCCGGGCACCGCGCCCGGTCCGGTGACTGCGTTCATCGTGGGACCCCCGATCGAAACGACGGTGGAGATCCCTGCATTGTCCGCCCGGACGGGCCGGTGCGCCGAACATCCGGCGGGAATCGGCGCGGCGAGAACGATTTCAGGAGGTGACGAGCATTCCCCTGCGCCGCAGCGCCGCGCGAACTCCTCGGGTTTCCTCGGCCCGGGCGGCGGTGCGGGCGATCGCGACCAGTTCCGCCTCGTCGCTGATCTTCTCGCGGATCCGGCCGCGCTCGGCGCCGCGACGACGCTCCTCCGCATCGATCGCCTGCCAGCCGGCCCGGTCGATCACCGCGGGCCGCCGCGCTCGGACCAGCGCCTGCAGGTCGGTGTCGCGACCACCGGGGTCGGGCAGGGCGCCTGCGTTGAAATCCTCGACGAGGTGCCGGACCGTCTCCTGCGCGCACGACTTGTTGGTGCCGATGAAGCCGCTGGGGCCGCGCTTGATCCACCCCGTCGCGTACACCCCCGGCACGACCGCCCCGCCCGGCGCGGCCAGCACCCGGCCACCGTCGTTGGGTACGACTCCCCGTGCGTCGTCGAAGGGCACCCCCGCGATCGGCACCCCGCGATAGCCGATCGAGGTGAGCACCAGCCCGGCCTCGACGACCTCGGTGTCGTCCGTCGGCTCGACGCGCAGCACACCGTCGTCGGCGACGAATTCGTTGCGGGTGAGCGCGACGCCGGAGACTCGACCGTCGCCGATGATCTCGGTCGGGCCGAGCAGGTAGCGGAACGTGATGCGCTTGCGGCCCGCCGCGGGCTTCGACAGCCGCTCCCGCAGCCGCAGCTTCTGCGCCACCGCGTGGTCGAGTTCACCCCGGGCGGCCAGGCTTTCGGTCACCGGGTCGAGGCCCGGATCGTCCACCACGACGTCGACGTCGGGCAGGTCGAGCAGGCCCGCGAACTCGGGGACGGTGAACGCGGACTGCGCGAAACCACGCCGCGCCACGACCACCACCTCTTCGATCCGGCTGTGTCGCAACGCCTCCAGCGCGTACGGCGCGACGTCGGTGCCCGCGAGCTCGTCCGGGGCGATGGTCAGGATGCGGGCCACGTCGAGCGCGACGTTGCCGTTGCCGACGATCACGGCCCGACGGTGCGAGAGGTCGAACCGGTCGTCGGCGTGGTCCGGATGCCCGTTGTACCAGGCGACGAAGTCGGTCGCCGACGTGCTGCCCGGCAGGTCCTCGCCGGGGATGCCGAGGCGGCGATCGGTGGACGCGCCCACCGCGTAGATCACCGCGTGATGGTGCGCGAGCAGCTCGTCGTGCGAGAGATGCTCGCCGATCGTCACGTTCAGGAAGTACTCGAAGCCCGGCTGCGCGGCGATGGTGTCGTACAGCCGGGCCACCTGCTTGGTCTTCTGGTGGTCGGGCGCGACACCGGCGCGAACGAGGCCGTGCGGCACCGGCAGTCGGTCGAAGACGTCGACCGCGATCCCCGGCTGGGTGAGCAGCTCGTCGGCGGCGTACATCGCCGCGGGCCCCGACCCCACGATCGCGACCCGCAGCGGGCCGCGATCGCCGCGAATCCGTGGGGCCGCCACAACCTTGGCCAGCGCCGGACGGGTCTCGCTGCCGCCGATCCGCGACCGGTCCTCGTGCGGCTCCTTGTAGTAGTCCGCATTGATCTGCAGGTACGGCAGCTGTCGCTCGGTCAGCTTCTTCTCCGGCACGATCGCGTCGACCGGGCACGCCGACACACAGGCTCCGCAGTCGACGCACGCGGCGGGGTCGACGTGCAGCATTTCCGCGGTGAGGAAGTCCGGTTCGTCCGGGGTGGGGTGGATGCAGTTGACCGGGCAGGCGTAGACGCACGAGGCGTCGCTGCAACAGGACTGGGTGACGACGTGGGGCATGACGGCGATCCGTTCGAGAGATCAGGCGGCGCGGCGGACCGGTTCGCTGCGGAATCGGGAGACGTCGCCGTCGATCTTGCAGGCCTTCCAGACCAGCTTGGAGATCCGGTTCATCAGGCCGGCGTCCTGCGCGAGCATCCGGACGTCGCCGAAGTAGTTGCGCAGCATCTGCCGCGAGGCGGGCGTGTCCCAGAACAGTTCCTTGCGAACCGACTTCGGGATGTCGAACCGGCGCCAGAACGACTTCGGCGGTACCACGATCACATCGCAGAGGATGCGCATGGTGATCGGCATGGCGATCGAGAGACCGAACCGGCCCAGCCGCGACATCTGCGGCACCCGGCGGCGCAGGTACTGGTGCGCGAAGGAGATGTGGCGCGCCTCCTCGGCGACGTGAATCGCCATGACGCCCTTCATGATCGGATGGAGCGCACCGTTGCCCCGCAGGAACGCCTTCTGGATGTGATCGATCGGTTCCTCACCGGCGAGGACACCGACGAAGAAAAGTTCGGGCAGCGGCCCGGAGGCGAGCGGGATGAACGGGGAGATCGCGCGCATGACCGGGCCCATACCGGGGGCGTCGACACCGATCCGGTTCACCATCTCCTGGAACATCAGGGTGTGGTTGCCCTCTTCGATGCACTCGTGGGTGCAGTACCGGTATTCGGCGGAGCCGTTCGGCAGCGAGAAGACGTACTGCGTCATGCCACGGATCAGGATGTTCTCGAACTGCAGGCCGACCTTGGCCACGTTGGCCTGGCGCCACATGCCGATCTCGATCTTCCGCTCGTCCGGCAGCGCCTGGTACCAGGGGTGCGCCCCGAGCGGGTCGTCCTCCTCGTTGAGGATCCAGCGCGGATCGTTCGGCGTCACCGCGAACTCCGGGGAGTCCCATGCGATGTCGACATAGGGGTCGAAGTGCTTGTGCACCGAGGCCTCGGACAGCCGACGCAGGATGTCGTCGTAGTCGTCCTGGCCGAGGTCGTCCCGAGTCGTCGACAGTGTCATCGCTTCTCCCGTTGTGTGGTGACGAGCGGTGGGTGGGCCGGCAGCCCGCAACGCGAGTAACTGTAACCGGAAGTTTCATTCAAATCCAGGGGTTGCCGGAAACCGCGCCGACCAGGGACTACACCGACCGATCCGCGCGTACGACGGGCACCATGCACAGGGCGCCGACCGCGAGCACGGCCGCCGCGACGGCGAGGGCCCGGCCGTACCCGCCGTCGAGCAGCGGCGCGACGGCCAGGGGCCCGAGCACCTGCCCGAGTCCGTACACCGACGTCAGGATCGCGGCCGCACGCGGCCCGGCCAGCCGGGCACCCTCCCCCAGCGCGAGCATCACGATGGCGATCATGGTGCCGCCGAAGCACAGCGCCGCGACCATCTGTACCGCCGCCGCCCCGATCGCCGCGGACACCGCGACCGCCGCCGCCTGGATCACCAGCGCCGCCGTCATCATCGACGCCGCAGAGTGCCTACGGGCCAACCGCATCCACAGCACGCACGAGGGCACCACGGCGACGCCGACCGCGACCCACACCGCCGATCCGAGCCAGTGCTCCGATCCGGTGGCCGCGACCGCGGCGACCAGGAAGGTCGCGGACACGATGTAGCCCAGTCCCTCGCAGAAGTAGGCCGCGGTCAACCACGCGAATCCCCGGCCCGTTCCCGAGGCGGCGAACTTCGCGGGTGCCTCGCGGGCCGCCTCGCGAGACTCCCCGGGCAGGGTCCACGCCGCGACGGCGAGCACCGCGGCCAACACCGCCGACACCAGCCACGCGACCCGCCAGTCCGCATCCTCACCCAGCGCCAGGACCGCCAGCGCCGACACCACGATTCCACCGCCGACACCACCGAACACCCAGCCGACGCCGTCGCCGTCGGCGCGGACCCGCTGGTGTGCGACGCGGGTGGTGTACACGAACACCGCCGCGCTCGCCGCCCCCGCGACGAACCGCAGCACGATCCACGCCGCAACCGACTCGGTCGCGGCCATCCCCGCGATGGTCGCCACCAGCACCACCAGCGCGCACCGCAGCACCGGCACCGACAGCGCGATCCGGTGCACGACGATCGCCGCCACCGCTCCGGCCAGGTATCCGAGGTAGTTCGCCGTCGCCAGCGTCGCCGCCGACTCCGGCCGCAGCCCCGTCTGGTCGATCATCAGCGGCAGGATCGGCGTAAACGCGAACCGCCCCAATCCCATCGCCACCGACAACGCGAGGAACGACCGCGCCACCACGAACCGATCACCGGCAACCGCTACGACCATTGGCCACACGCTACGGCTGTCCGGAATTGACACCGGACAGCGACTGTTGGCATGACACGTGACCACAACCACACCCGACCTGGGACGCTTCGGCGTCTGGCGACACGCCTACGGCCTGACCCCCGAATTCGTCCGAGAACTCGAGAGCCTCGGCTACGGAACCCTCTGGCTCGGCGGATCCCCACCGGCCGACCTGGCGATCGCCGAGGACGTCCTGAACGCCACAACCACCCTCGTCGTCGCCACCGGCATCACCAACATCTGGAGTGCCCCCTCCGCCGAGGTCGCAGAGTCCTTCCACCGCCTCGAGGCCACGCATCCCGGGCGGTTCCTGCTCGGCATCGGCGTCGGGCACCGGGAGGCGTCGAAGGAGGTGTACCGCAAGCCCTATCAGGCGGTCGTCGACTACCTCGACGAGCTGGACGCCGCCGAGGTGCCCGCGTCCCGGCGTCTCCTCGCCGCGCTCGGGCCGAAGATGTTGCGCCTGGCCGCGGACCGCGCCGCCGGTGCCCACCCGTACCTGACCACCCCGCAGCACACCCGCGAGGCCCGCGAGATCCTCGGCGCCGGCGCCCTCCTCGCCCCGGAGCAGAAGTTCGTGCTCGGCACCGACCCGGCCGCCGCCCGCGCGATCGGCCGGCCCCCGGTCGCGAATCCGTACTTGAAACTGCGCAACTACGTGAGCAACCTGAAGCGGCTCGGCTTCACCGACGACGACCTCGCCGACGACGGTAGCGACGCCGTCATCGACGCGCTCGTCGCACACGGCACCGCCGACGAGGTGGCCGCCAAGGTCAGCGAACACCTCGCCGCGGGCGCCGACCACGTCTGTGTGCAGTCGCTGCCGCCCACCGGCGACGCGCTGCCCCCGCTGACCGAACTCGCCGCGGCGCTGGGGTTGCGCGGCTGACGATCACCGTTCGGCGGCGCCGGGTGGCCTAAGGTGCACGTCATGAGTGCTGGCAGTCCGGCGCCGCTGCGCCCGGCCCTCGAAACGGTGGGCCTGACGAAACGCTTCGGGGCGGTCGAGGCGGTCTCGAACCTGAGTTTCGCGGTGCCCGCGGGTTCAATCACCGGCTTCGTCGGCCCGAACGGGTCCGGGAAAACCACCACCCTGCGGATGCTGCTCGGGCTCGTCGCCCCGACCGCCGGGTACTCCACGGTGAACGGGATCCCGTTCACCGAGTTGCCGCACCCGGCCCGGACGGTCGGGGTGGTGCTCGACTCGCTGAGCGTGCACCCCAGACGCACCGCGCTCGCCCACCTGCTCGTCTACGCGGCCGCGATCGGCGTCCCCGACGCCCGGGCCCGCGAAACGCTGACGACGGTCGGCCTCGAACCCGCCGCCCGGCAGAAGGTGGCCACCTTTTCCCTCGGGATGCGCCAGCGCCTCGCGCTGGCGACAGCACTGCTCGGCGATCCGCGGATCCTCGTACTCGATGAACCCGCCAACGGTCTCGATCCCGAGGGCATCGCCTGGTTGCGCGAGTTCCTGCGAGCCTTCGCGGCTACCGGGCGGACCGTGCTGGTCTCGAGCCACATCCTCCGGGAACTGGAGCAGACGGTGGACCGGCTGGTGATCGTCAACCGCGGCGCGCTGGTGTACCAGGGCGGAATGGACGAGTTGCGGGCCGGGCACAGCGCCCGGGTGTTCGTCGCCGCGTCCGACCCCGCCACGCTCGCGCTCGCCCTCGGCGCTCAGGGCTTCACCGATGCCCAGGTGATGCCGGACGGCCGGCTCGCCGTCCGCGGTGTCCCCGAGCCCACGATCGCCGGACTCGCCGCATCGGCGGGAGTACGAATCTTCGGTGCCTCGACCGAACACGTCGACCTCGAGCAGGTGTTCCTGTCGATGACCTCCGGGCAGTACACGGCCCAGCTCCCCGGCCCGTCCTCCCCGTACCCGCCTGCCCCCTACCCGCCTGCCCCGTACCCACCCGGGTCACATCCACCCGCGCCCCACCACCCGGGAGGTCCGCAATGAGCGCGCTGGTCACCGCCGAACTGCGCAAGGTGCTGACCCTGCGGTTCTGGTGGGCGCTCGCCCTCGCGCCGCTGGTCGTCGCCCTGTTCGCGGGATCGATCTACGCGGCCATGGCGGACGGCCTCGACTCGGTGGACGCGGACCTGTCCACCGGCGCGGTGTCGGTGGGACTCGTCGTCGCGATCGCGTGGGCCGTCCTGTTCGCCGGGATCTTCGGGGCGGTCAACGCCGGCACCGAGTTCCGGCACCAGACCCTGACCCCGACCTTCGTCACCACCCGCGGCCGGGACCCGGTGCTCGCCGCCAAGCTGGCGGTCACCGCGCTGTTCGGCCTCGGCTACGCCGTCGCGGTCGAACTCGTCGCACTCGGGTGCATGGTGGTCTTCGGCGGCGACCGGTTCACGGTCACCAGCGCGATACTCGGCATGCTCGCGGCCGGAGTGGTGGCCACCGTGGCATGGTCTCTGATCGGCGCCGGGCTCGGTCTGCTGTTCGCGTCCCCCACGGCCGCGGCGATCACCCTCGTCGCCTGGTATCCGGTCGGCGAGCTGATCACCATCGCGATCCTGTCGGGGCTCGGCGCCGGCTCGATCGGCCAGTGGCTGCCCGGCGCCGTCACGTGGTCGACGGTCGTCTCCCCGGCGGGCGACGTCGACGGATTCGCGCCCTGGCCCGCCGCGGTGATCGCACTGATCACCTGGACCGCCGTCGCCGCGGGCCTGGGCTGGTGGACGACCCGCCGCCGCGACGTCACCTGACCGCGGCACCACCGTGCCTGACCGAACCACTCCGCAGTCGTGCCCGATCGGACCGCTCAGCAGTCGTGTCGGGCGCCGGTACTACGGTGAGATGCGATGGCTGCCACCGTGACTCACCCCGGCTGGATTCGACGTCTGACCGCCGAATGCTGGCGTCACCGCGCACTCACACTCGGCGCGCTCGCAGTCACACTGGTCGCGGCGGTCATCGACATCACCTTCCCGCTGCTGACCCGGATCGCGGTGGACGACGCCTCCTCCGGCGCCACCGAGGTGATCGTCGCGGTCGCCGCCGCGATCGCGGCCCTCGGTGTGGTCCGCTTCGGCTGCCAGTTCGGGCGCCGGATGCTGGCGGGCCGGCTCTCACTCGACGTCCAGCACGACCTGCGGCTCGGTCTGCTCGGATCGCTGCAGCGACTCGACGGTGTCGGGCAGGACCAGATCCGCACCGGCCAGGTGGTGTCCCGCTCCATCACCGACCTGCAACTGGTACAGGGGCTGCTGGCGATGGTGCCGCTGTCGGCGGGGGCGCTGCTGCAGTTCCTGCTGGCGATCGTCGTGATGGCCTGGCTCTCGCCGCTGCTCACCGCCGTCGCGTTGCTCGTCGTGCCCGCCGTGTCGGTGGTGGTGTGGCGGATCCGGCCCACCCTGTTCGCCGCCACCTGGTCGGCGCAGCAGCGCGCCGCCGACCTCGCCCAGCACGTCGAGGAGACGGTGACCGGGGTCCGTGTGGTCAAGGGCTTCGGGCAGGAGTCCCGCGCCGTCGGACGACTCGAGGACCTGGGCCGCACCCTGTACGCCGAGCGACTGCGCGCGGCGCGGATCAACGCCCGGTTCACCCCGACGATGGCGGCGCTGCCGCAACTGGGCCTGGTCGGCGTGATCGCCCTCGGCGGCGCGCTCGCACTGAACGGCACCATCACCATCGGCACCTTCCTGGCGTTCGCCACCTACGTCGCGACCATGTCGAACGTGACCCGGCTGCTGTCGTCGGTCGTGATCATGGCCCAGATGACGCGGGCCGCCGTCGAACGCGTATACGAGGTCATCGACACCGAGCCCGGGGTCGCCGACCCGCCGCACCCGACACCGCTGCCCGCCGGCCCACTGGGCGTCCGGTTGCGCGGCGTCGACTTCGGGTTCGATGCGGACCGCCCGGTGCTGGCCGGCCTCGACCTCGACATCGCGCCGGGCGAGACGCTCGCCGTCGTGGGCCGCGCCGGCTCCGGAAAGACGGCGTTGTCCCTGCTGCTGCCCCGCTTCTACGCACCGAGCGCGGGCACCGTGGCATTGACCGTCGACGGCACCGCCTTCGACCTCGCCGCCCTGCGGGCGGACCAGCTGCGCGAGGCGGTCGGGCTGGTCTTCGACGAGCCGTTCCTGTTCTCGGACACCGTGTCCGCGAACATCGCGCTCGGCCGGCCCGACGCGAGCGCCGAGGAGATCCGCGCCGCGGCCACGATGGCGCAGGCCGACGAGTTCATCGAGGCGCTGTCCGACGGCTACGACACGGTCGTCGGCGAGCGCGGGCTGACACTGTCCGGCGGGCAGCGGCAGCGAGTGGCTCTGGCGCGGGCCCTGCTGGTGGACCCGCGGCTGCTGATCCTCGACGACGCGACCTCCGCGGTGGACGCCGCCACGGAGGCCGCGATCTTCGACACCCTGCGCGAGCGGCGGGACCGCACCACGCTGATCCTGGCGCATCGCCGATCGACCCTCTCCCTCGCCGACCGGGTCGCGGTTCTCGACGGCGGGCGGGTCATCGACACCGGAACGGTCGCCGAACTCGACGCCCGCTGCGCCCTTTTCCGCACCCTGCTCGCCGACCCCGACCTCGAGGCCGAACCGGACGATGCGCCGGTTCCGGACATGCGGCCGGAGCCGGGTCACGACGAGCTGTGGCCCGAGGCGATTCCCGGCTCCGCGTTCGACGCGGTGATCTCCGACGCGGTCCCGGCGCGGGCGACGACAACCGGCGGTGCGCCGGGCGGCGGGCACGGCGGCCGCGGCGGGGCGGGCGGTGGGGGCCCGATGGCGGGCGCGATGGGCGACATCGCAGCCACTCCGGCGCTGCGGGAGGCCGTCGCCGCACTGCCACCCGCCACCGAGATGCCCGGGCTCGACGACGAGAACCTGCGACGACCCGATCCCGGGTTCCGGTTGGCGACGCTGCTGCGCCCGGTCCGCTGGATCCTCGCGGCGGTGGTGCTGTGCCTGGCCGTGGACTCGCTGGCCGGCGTGCTGCTTCCGTCGGTCGTCCGATTCGCGATCGACCACGGCGTCACCCCCGGCGATCCGTCCGCGCTGTGGTGGGCGACCGCGGCCGGTGTGGCGCTGGTCGCCGTGGACTGGGCGGTCGTCGCTGTGATGACCGTGATCACCGCACGAGCCGGAGAAAAGGTGCTGTACGGGCTGCGGGTCCGCAGCTATGCGCACCTGCAACGGCTCGGCCTCGACTACTACGAGCGTGAGCTGTCCGGCCGCATCATGACGCGGATGACAACCGACGTCGACGCGCTGTCGTCGTTCCTGCAAACGGGGCTGTCGACCGCGGTCGTCAGCGTGCTCACCGTGGTCGGCATCTCGGTGGCGCTGCTGCTCACGGACGCGGTGCTGGCACTGGTCGCGCTCGCCGCGGTCCCGCCGCTGCTGGTGGCCACGCTGATCTTCCGGAAGGTGTCGTCGGCCGCGTACACGGTGTCCCGGGAGCGGATCTCGATCGTCAACGCGGACTTCCAGGAGAACGTCACCGGATTGCGCGCCGCGCAGGCGTACCGCCGGGAGGACTTCGCCGCACAGCGATTCGCCGAACGCGCGGACAGCTATCGCCGTGCCCGCATGCGGTCACAGACTGCGATCTCCGTGTACTTCCCGCTGATCACGCTGCTGTCCGACGTGGCACTGGCCGCGGTGGTGCTGATCGGATCCATGCGGATCGCGGACGGGCAGACGACGTCCGGGGTGCTCGTGGCGTTCGTGCTGTACCTGGGGCTGCTGTTCGGACCGATCCAGCAGCTGTCCCAGGTGTTCGACGGCTACCAGCAGGCGCAGGTCGGGCTGCGTCGAATCGGCGATCTGCTGCGCACCCCGAGCTCGATCGAGACCGCAGCACCGGCGGACACCACGCCAATCGTCGGGCACCTCGGAGGTGCAGTCGATTTCGACACTGTGACGTTCCGGTATCGAGGTGCTGACACCGACGCCCTGCAGGATGTGAGGCTGCGCATCGAGCCGGGATCCACCGTCGCGCTCGTCGGTCGCACCGGCGCCGGTAAGTCCACCGTGGTCAAACTCCTGGCCCGCTTCTACGATCCGACCGCGGGCCAGGTCCGCGTCGACGGCGTCGACCTGCGCCGATACCCGTTGCACGAGTATCGCGGACGCCTCGGCGTGGTGCCGCAGGAGGCGCACCTCTTCTCCGGGGACGTCGCCACGAACATCGCGTACGGCCGCCCCGACGCCACCCGCGCGCAGGTCACCGCCGCCGCGCGTGCAGTGGGGGCACTCGACACCATCGCGGGCCTGCCCGGCGGGATGTTCACCCCGATCGGGGAACGCGGCCAGGGACTGTCCGCCGGACAGCGTCAACTCGTCGCGCTGGCCCGGGCCGAACTGGTCGACCCGGACGTCCTGCTGCTCGACGAGGCGACCGCGACCCTCGATCCGGCAACCGAGCGCACGGTGCTCGAGGCGAGCAGTCTGCTGACCCGCACCCGGACGTCGATCGTCGTGGCACACCGCCTCGCGACCGCCGCGCGCGCCGATCTGGTGGTGGTGATCGACGGCGGGCGGATCGTGGAAGTCGGCCCACACGCGGCACTGCGATGGGCCGGCGGTCCGTACCAGGACCTGTGGGACGCGACACGCAGCCAGGTGGGGAATAATCGGGCCGCCGAGACTGTCCTCGATTGAGGGAGCTGGTCGCCGACAAAGTGACCCAGCTCACTCGACGCACGCCCGGTGCGCGGGTGTCACCCGGGAGGACTAGCCTCGGGTGTACAAGCGCCGATCGGGGACCAAGAGAGAAACGAGGCGAACACCTGCCGTGAGCAGCAGTTCTACGTCACAATTCGGACAGAACCAGTGGCTTGTCGACGAGATGTACCAGCGTTTCCAGGATGATCCCTCATCCGTGGACGCGAGCTGGCACGAGTTCCTCACCGACTACAAGCCGGATGCGTCGGGCGCGAACGGGCAGATCCCCGCGACCGCTCCCGCGACCACCCCCTCCACTTACACCAACGGCACCGCCACCAACGGCACCGCCACCGTCACGACTGCGTCGGCCCCGGCCGCGCCCGCTCCGACGCCGCCCGCCCCGGCCGCGCCGAGCACCCCTGCTGCTCCCCCTGCTGCTGCCGCCCCTGCTCCGGCCAAGCCCGCCGCCCCGGCCGCCAAGCCTGCTGCTCCGGCCGCCAAGCCCGCTGCTACGGCCGCCACCTCGACCGGCGCGCCCGAGTCGAAGGTGCTGCGCGGCGCCGCCGCCGCGGTGGCGCGGAACATGTCCGCCTCCCTCGAGATCCCGACCGCCACCAGCGTTCGCGCCATCCCTGCGAAGCTGATGTTCGACAACCGGATCGTCATCAACAACCACCTCGCCCGCACCCGCGGCGGCAAGGTGTCCTTCACCCACCTGCTGGGCTACGCGATCATCCAGGCCGTCAAGGCGTTCCCGAACATGAACCGGCACTTCGCCGAGATCGACGGGAAGCCGAACGTCGTCACCCCGGCGAGCACCAACCTCGGCCTGGCCATCGACCTGCCCGGCAAGGACGGCAGCCGTTCCCTCGTCGTCGCCGCCATCAAGGGCACCGAGACGATGAACTTCGTGCAGTTCTACTCGGCGTACGAGGACATCGTCCGGCGCGCCCGGGACGGCAAGCTCACCGCTGAGGACTTCTCCGGCGTCACCATCTCGCTGACCAACCCCGGCGGCATCGGCACCGTGCACTCGGTCCCCCGCCTGATGCAGGGCCAGGGCGCGATCATCGGCGCAGGCGCGATGGAGTACCCGGCCGAGTTCCAGGGCTCGAGCGCCGAGAAGATCGCCGAGATGGGCGTCGGCAAGCTGATGACCCTGACCTCGACCTACGATCACCGGATCATCCAGGGCGCCGAGTCCGGCGACTTCCTCCGCACGATCCACAACCTGCTGATCAGCGACAAGTTCTACGACGAGATCTTCCACTCGCTGCACATTCCGTACGAGCCGGTCCGCTGGCGTCAGGATGTGGCCGAGGGCGCGGTCGACAAGAGCACCCGGGTGCTCGAACTGATCGCCGCGTACCGGCACCGCGGTCACCTGATGGCCGACACCGATCCGCTGCAGTTCGTCAAGGACAAGTTCCGCAGCCACCCCGACCTCGACGTCACCACCCACGACCTGACGCTGTGGGACCTGGACCGCGAGTTCAACGTCGGCGGCTTCCACGGCAAGGACCGGATGAAGCTCCGGGACGTGCTGTCGATTCTGCGTGACGCGTACTGCCGGCACATCGGCGTCGAGTACACCCACATGCTCGACCCCGAGCAGACGAAGTGGCTGCAGGATCGGGTCGAGGCCAAGCACGTCAAGCCGACGGTCGCCCAGCAGAAGTACATCCTGAGCAAGCTCAACGCCGCCGAGGCGTTCGAGACGTTCCTGCAGACGAAGTACGTCGGCCAGAAGCGGTTCTCGCTCGAGGGCGCCGAGTCCGTCATTCCGATGATGGACGCCGTCATCGACCAGTCCGCGGAGCACGGCCTCGACGAGGTCGTCATCGGCATGCCGCACCGCGGCCGCCTGAACGTGCTCGCGAACATCGTCGGCAAGCCGTACTCGAAGATCTTCACCGAGTTCGAGGGCAACATGAACCCGGCGGCCGCGCACGGCTCCGGCGACGTGAAGTACCACCTCGGCGCCGAGGGTCAGTACATCCAGATGTTCGGCGACAACGACATCAAGGTCTCCCTCACCGCGAACCCGTCGCACCTCGAAGCGGTCGACCCGGTCCTCGAGGGTCTGGTCCGCGCCAAGCAGGACATCCTCGACAAGGGCCAGGAGGGCTTCACCGTCCTGCCGCTGATGCTGCACGGCGACGCCGCGTTCGCCGGTCAGGGCGTCGTCGCGGAGACCCTGAACCTGTCGCTGCTGCGCGGCTACCGCACCGGCGGCACCGTGCACATCGTGGTCAACAACCAGGTCGGCTTCACCACCGCCCCGGAGCACTCGCGTTCGTCCGAGTACTGCACGGACGTCGCGAAGATGATCGCGGCGCCGGTGTTCCACGTGAACGGCGACGACCCCGAGGCCTGCGTCTGGGTGGCGCAGCTGGCCGTGGACTTCCGCGAGAAGTTCAACAAGGACGTCGTCATCGACATGATCTGCTACCGCCGTCGCGGTCACAACGAGGGCGACGACCCGTCGATGACGCAGCCGGCGATGTACGACCTGATCGACACCAAGCGCAGCGTCCGCAAGAGCTACACCGAGGCCCTGATCGGTCGCGGCGACATCTCGCTCAAGGAAGCCGAAGACGCCCTGCGTGACTACCAGGGTCAGCTGGAGCGGGTGTTCAACGAGGTTCGCGAGCTGGAGAAGTTCAAGCCGGAACCGTCGGAGTCGGTCGAGCTGGACCAGACCCCGCCCGCCCGCTTGCAGACCTCGGTCGACAAGGAAACCCTCGCCCGCATCGGTGACGCGTTCCTGAACGTCCCCGAGGGCTTCACGGTGCACCCGCGCGTCAAGCCGGTCATCGAGAAGCGCCACGAGATGTCCCGCGAGGGCAAGGTGGACTGGGCGTACGCGGAACTGCTCGCGTTCGGTTCGCTGGTCGAGCAGGGCGCCCTGGTGCGCCTGGCCGGCCAGGACTCACGTCGCGGCACGTTCACGCAGCGCCACTCGGTGCTCATCGACCGCAAGACCGGCGACGAGTACAACCCGATCGCGCAGATCGCCGCGGACGCGGACAACGGCGGCAAGTACATGGTCTACGACTCGGCGCTCACCGAGTACGCGGGCCTGGGCTTCGAGTACGGCTACTCGGTCGGCAACCCCGATGCCCTGGTGCTGTGGGAGGCGCAGTTCGGCGACTTCGTCAACGGCGCGCAGACCATCATCGACGAGTTCATCTCGTCCGGTGAGGCCAAGTGGGGTCAGCTGTCCGACGTCGTGCTCCTGCTGCCGCACGGTCACGAGGGCCAGGGCCCGGACCACACCTCCGGTCGTATCGAGCGCTTCCTGCAGCTGTGTGCAGAGGGCTCGATGACAGTCGCGGTGCCGTCCACTCCGGCTTCGTACTTCCACCTGCTGCGCCGCCACCACCTGGACGGCATCCGTCGCCCGCTGGTGGTCTTCACCCCGAAGTCGATGCTGCGCAACAAGGCCGCGGTCTCCGAGCTCGAGGACTTCACCACCGGCAAGTTCCGTTCGGTGTTCGAGGAGCCCACGTACGAGACCGGCGGCGGCGACCGCAACAAGGTCACCCGGGTGCTCCTGGTCAGCGGCAAGCTGTACTGGGAACTGTTGGCGCGCAAGCAGAAGGAAGGCCGCGACGACGTCGCGATCGTCCGGATCGAGCAGCTGTACCCGCTGCCGGCCCGTCGTCTGCGCGAGACCCTCAAGCAGTACCCGAACGCGACCGACTTCCGCTGGGTCCAGGAGGAGCCGGCGAACCAGGGTGCGTGGCCGCTGTTCGGTCTGGCGCTGCCGGAACTGCTTCCGGAGCTGCTGACCGGCATCAAGCGGATCTCGCGCCGCGCCATGTCGGCCCCGTCCTCGGGTTCGAGCAAGGTGCACGCGGTCGAGCAGCAGGAGATCATCGACGAGGCGTTCCGCTGATCGTCTGACCGCCTGACGTGTCCTTGCCACTGAGCCGGGTCGAATTCACCCCACGGGATGGATTCGACCCGGCTTCGTGGTATCTGGACGTTCCCGCGATTGCCGAATTGTGCAGTCGTGGGCTCGAATTCACGAACCCCGTGACCGTGATCGTCGGCGAGAACGGCGTCGGGAAGTCGACGCTCGTCGAGGCCGTCGCCGGTGCCTGGCAGTGGGGGTTCACCGGCGCCCAGGACCGGATGTGGTCCGCCGGCGGCAGCTCCGAGGACACCGACCTGCCGCACCACCTGACCTGCGTCGGCGCCCGACCCCGGCCGTACGGCGGCTGCTTCCTGCGCGCCGAATCGATGCACGCCCTCTTCGCGCGGGCCGACGCCGACCGGGTCCGCGGCGACGACCAGGGCTTCAACGAGCTGTCACACGGGCAATCGTTCCTGCACTACGTGGCCGAGCGGCCGGTCGGGGTGGGCCTGTGGATCCTCGACGAGCCGGAGGCGGCGCTGTCGTTCCGGTCCAGCCTGGCCCTGCTCGGGGTGATCGGCGACCTGGTTGCCGAGGGGTCGCAGGTGATCATGGCGACGCACTCCCCCGTCCTCGCCGCCTGCCCCGGCGCCGACATCTGGGAGCTCACCGACGAGGGCATCGACCACTCGGCCTGGGACGAACTCG
Organism: Rhodococcus sp. NPDC003322; assembly: GCF_053589555.1. NCBI lineage: Bacteria > Bacillati > Actinomycetota > Actinomycetes > Mycobacteriales > Nocardiaceae > Rhodococcus > Rhodococcus sp. NPDC003322. Next base: position 267,137 of record NZ_JBSFSC010000001.1, read on the forward strand.
ACGTGGTCCGCGACTGGCGGTCATTCCTCGACGGCCCCGATCGGTTCCTGCGTCACCTGTGATCCCGCTGCCGTCATGTGCACTCGTCACAGGCGTTTCAGACCGCGCATCACCTTCAGGAACGGAGACGTGGTGAGCAGGCCGTCGCGGAGTCCGCGATGGCACATCGCTCCGATGTTGATGAGCACCGGGTAGCCCAGCCCGTGGTCGCGCCACTCCGCCACCTGGTCGAGAATCTCGGCGGGCGTGCCCGCGAAGCAACTCTCCCGCAACAGGGATTCCGGCACCCTGTCCGCGTAGGCGAGGGCGGTCTCCTCGGTCAGGGTCTGCGGCAGAAGGTCCTGGATTCCGGTGAAGGTTGGACCCAACGGGTGCTCCGCGCCGTGCCGCGCCCACCCCTCGGCGGAGACACACAGGCAGAGCGCCCTCGCGCCCACGGACCCGACCATCTCGTCCACCTCGGCGCGGGAGCGTCCGGGAATGACCATGAAGTACCCCGCCGCCGTGATCGCATCGGGGTCGCGTCCCGCGTCCGATGCGGCGGCCCGGATCTGGGTGAGCTTCACGCCGTAGTCCTTGGGACGCTGTGGGTAGGCCGGGAACCACGCATCGGCGTACCTACCCGCGGCCCGCAGCATTCGAGAGCCGTGGGCGGCGATCCAGATCTGCGGCCGGGTACCGCGGTGCGGCGGGACGTCGAACACCGCGTCCTTCAGCGGGAAGAAGGCCGAATCCCGGCTCACCGGACGTCCACCCGAGTTCCAGAGCAACCGGATCGTCGCAACGGCCTCCTCGAAGCGGGCGACAGGCCTCGTCCACTCGACCCCGTATGGTTCGTTCCCCTCCCGCTCACCCGGGCCGATCCCGAGAATCGCCCGGCCCCGGGTCAGCAGGTGCAGGGTGGCGGACGCCTGGGCGGTCACCGCCGGGTTGCGCCGACCGGTGTCGGTGACGCCCACCCCGAGTCGCAGCCGCGCCAATCGGTTGCGCGCGGCAAGGTATCCCAGCGCCGTCCACGGCTCGAAGAAGGCGTCACCGCTCTGCGCCACGCGCGCGGCGGCGATGTGGCGAGGCGCCCACAGCGACGGAGACACGAAACCCATCAGGTGATCGTGGATCCACAGTGAATCGGCGCCGGCCGCGGTGGCGAGCAGCCGACTGGAACGGAGCAGCAAGTCGGGAGCGCCCCTCGAGTGGACCCCCATTTCCACGAGTCCGGTTCGCATGATGTCGCACTCCTCCAAGCACGAACCCCAGCGCCGCGGGTCGACGTTGTCGGCCGTGCTCCGCCTCGATCGTGCGCCCCCACCCCGTTCAGGGCGCGCGTAGTCGACTACTCGAAGGGCCGGCCGATCCGCGTCGTGTTCTGGCCACGGTTCCGTACCTCGGCGGGTTCTCATAGGCTGATGAGCGGGTCTCATCGTCTCGACGAAGGAGGCTGAAGATGAATCAGCCAGCCATCGACCCGACCTTCTATCGGACCGCGGCGGACGCGGCCGCGGCACCACCGGAGAAACTGGCCTACGTGGCCGCGTTCGACCGCGCGGCCGACAAACCCGACGCAATGAGCGTGGTCGACGTCGATCCCGGTTCGGACACCTACGGCCGGGTGATCGGCTGGACCGAGGTGCCCGGGCTGGGCAACGAGTTGCACCATTTCGGTTGGAACGCGTGCAGCAGCGCGTTGAAGCACGAGGGTCACGACATGGCGGGGCTGGCCCGCCGTTACCTGATCGTGCCCGGCATACGCTCATCCGCGCTGTACGTGCTCGACACCGAGCCCGACCCGAGTCACCCCACCGTGACGAGGGTCGTGGACGCAGCCGATCTCGCCGCGAAGGCCGGCTACTCCCGACCGCACACGCTGCACTGCGGGCCGGACGGGGTGTTCCTGACGTGCCTCGGCGGTGCCGACGGATCGGACGGCCCTGGCGGGATCGCGTTGCTCGATCACGGCACGTTCGACGTGCTCCGGCAGTGGGAAACCGACCGGGGCCCGCAGTACTTCGCGTACGACGCCTGGTGGCATCTGGGCCGGAACACGCTGATCAGCAGCGAATGGGGCACACCGTCGATGCTCGAGAACGGGCTCGTACCCGAACTGCTGCTGGCAAACGAGTACGGGCACGCACTCCACTTCTGGAACCTCGCCACCGGCGAGCACCAGCAGCGAGTCGACCTCGGCGCACAGCACCAGATGCCGCTCGAACTGCGCCCGTCGCACGACCCGGAAGCCACGTGGGGATTCGTCGGTGTCGTCATTTCGACCGCGGACCTGTCGGCCTCGGTCTGGCGGTGGCACCGCGAGGACGGCAACTGGGCCGTGGACAAGGTGATCACGATCCCGGCCGAGCCTGCCGATCCGGACCAGCTGCCACCCGCACTGAAACCGTTCGGCGCGGTGCCCCCGCTGGTCACCGACATCGACCTGTCGGTCGACGACAACTTCCTCTACGTATCATGCTGGGGCACCGGCGAACTCAAGCAGTTCGACGTGCGCGACCCCGCCCACCCGACGGAGACCGCGTCCGTCCGTTTCGGCGGGATCGTCGGCCGCGCAGCGCATCCGGCGGCTCCGGACGAACCGCTGTCCGGCGGTCCGCAGATGGTCGAGATCAGCCGGGACGGCAAGCGGGTCTACGTCACCAACTCCCTGTACGGCGCCTGGGACGACCAGTTCTATCCGGATGGTGTCGGCGCATGGATGGCGTTGATGCACACCGATCCTCGCGGTGGGATGACCGTCGACGACCGCTTCTTCCCTCACGACGGAGACTTCCGGGGCCTGCGGGCCCACCAGGTTCGTCTCCAGGGCGGCGATGCGTCGTCCGATTCCTACTGCTACCGGTAGCGGCATCCACTCGGGCGACTACCGCAGCAGTGCGGCCGCGACGTCCGGGGTCAGCGTGACCGCGGGCAACGCCTGCACGTGCAGGTCGATGAGTTCATCGCGGCTGATCTGCGGGTCGCGCAGCCAGGTGATGGTGGCCTCCTCGACGAACGCGATCCAGCCCCGGACGGCGAGGGCGATCCGTGCGTTCGATTCGATGCCGATACGCGGCAGGTGGGTGGCGATGCGATCGGCCATCGCCGACCTGGTGCGTTCGAACTCCTCGCGCATCTCCGCATCCCCGCTGGCACTGCCGCGCAACAGCGAGACGTAGGTGTCGCGGTTCTCGGAGACGTAGCCGACGTACGCCGCGACGGAGACGCGCAGCATCTCCATCGGCTCGAGGCTCGGATCGGGTTCGGTGTGCGCGAGCATGTCCGCGCCCGCGTGCCGGACGATGGCGAGGTGGAAGTCCCGCTTGGACGCGAAGTAGTGGAACAGCAGGCCGCGGGACACCCCGGCCTGGTCGGCGATCTCCTCGACCGAGACCTGTTCGAGGGGGCGCTGGGCGAGCATCTGCGCGCCCAGGTCGAGCAGCTGCGCGCGTCGCTCCTCCGGACTCATCCGGGTGCGTTTGACCGGCCCCATGGACCACCACCTTACTGAACAAGGGTCAACAAGCTATTGACCGGGACTCAGTAGGCCCATATCCTGCACTACATGAGTCTTCCAGTTACAGGTACTGCGGCGGAGCCCGGAGCGACCGTGCGCGAGATCGACACCCTGATCATCGGCAGCGGCTTCGCCGGCCTCGGCGCCGCCGTGAAACTGTCCAAGGAGGGCAAGCAGAACTTCCTCGTCCTCGAACGAGGCTCCGACGTCGGCGGCACCTGGCGCGACAACACCTACCCCGGCGCCGCGTGCGACGTGCCGTCCCACCTGTACTCGTACTCGTTCGCCCTGAACCCGGACTGGACGCGCTCGTTCTCCCCGCAGCCGGAGATCAAGCGCTACATCGAGACGGTTTCCCGCAAGTACAACGTGCTCGACAAGCACGTCTTCGACTGCGACGTGCGGTCCGCACACTGGAACGCCGACCGGTCCCGCTGGATCGTCGAGTCGTCCCGGGGCACCTTCGCCGCGAAGATCGTCATCACCGCCGTCGGCGCGCTGTGCGAGCCCTCGCTGCCGGACATCAAGGGCATCGACGGCTTCGAGGGCGAGATCTTCCACTCGGCACAGTGGAACCACGACTACGACCTGACCGGCAAGCGGGTCGCCGTGATCGGCACCGGGGCGTCCGCCATCCAGATCGTCCCGCAGCTGGCCGCCAAGGTTTCGCAGCTCGACGTGTACCAGCGCACCGCGCCGTGGATCCTGCCGCGCGCCGACCGCGAGTACACCGCGGCCGAACGGTTCGCGTTCAAGTACGTCCCCGGCTTCCAGAAGCTGTCCCGCCTCGGCATCTACCTGATGCGGGAGACGCAAGTCGTCGGACTCGCAAAGGCCCCGGTGTTCATGAAGCCGCTGCAGTTCGCGGCGGAGCGGCACCTGCGCCGGCAGATCAAGGACAAGGCGTTGCGGCGCAAGGTCACTCCGAACTTCCGGATCGGCTGCAAGCGGATGCTGATCTCGAACAACTACTACCCGGCCCTCGCGCAACCGAACGTCGACCTGGTCACCGACGGCATCACCGAGGTCACCGCCACCGGCGTGGTCGACAGCACCGGGCGACGCCGGGACGTCGACGCGATCGTCGTGGCGACCGGCTTCCACGTCACCGACTCGCCGATGTTCGCCGGCATCTTCGGCCGTGACGGCCGTGCGCTCGCCGAGGTCTTCGACACCCACGGCCAGCAGGGTTACAAGGGGTCGTCGATCGCGAACTACCCCAACATGTTCTTCCTGGTCGGCCCGAACACCGGTCTCGGCCACTCGTCGATGGTGTACATGATCGAGTCCCAGCTGAACTACGTGGTCGACGCCGTCAATGTGATCGAGCGCAACGACATCGGCACCATCGAGGTACGGCAGGAAGCCCAGGACCGGTACAACCGCGAGGTGCAGGGCAAGCTCCGCAACAGCGTCTGGAACAACGGTGGCTGCGCCAGCTGGTACCTCGACAAGCACGGCAACAACACCACCCTGTGGCCCGGCTTCACGTTCGAATTCCGGGGCCTCACCCGGCGATTCGATCTCGACGCGTACGACAGCGTCAACGTCGCCGACCTCCCCGCACCGGCCGTGGGCGACCCGGCCACCACTCCCGACAGCGACAGCAGGAACGACAACGAGAAGGTGGCGGTTCAGTGAGCGAATTCGCAGGCAAGGTCGTCGTCATCACCGGCGCCGGATCGGGGATCGGGCGCGCGCTCGCACTGAACCTGGCCCGCCAGGGTGCCAAACTCGCGCTGTCCGACCAGAACAGCGTCGGTCTCGCCGAGACCGTACGCGATGCGAAGGCGCTCGGCGCGGAGGTCAGGTCCGACCACCTCGACGTCACCCAGCGCGAGGCGGTGCTCGAGTACGCCGACGCGGTCGCCGCTCACTTCGGCAAGGTCAACCAGGTGTACAACAATGCCGGCATCGCCTACCACGGCGACTTCGAGCGGTCCGAGTTCAAGGACATCGAACGGATCATGGACGTCGACTTCTGGGGAGTCGTCAACGGCACCAAGGCGTTCCTGCCGCACCTCATCGCCTCCGGCGACGGTCACGTGATCAACGTGTCCAGCCTGTTCGGCCTGCTGTCGATGCCCGGCCAGAGTGCCTACAACTCCGCGAAGTTCGCGGTCCGCGGCTTCACCGAGTCGCTGCGCCAGGAGATGCTCATCGCGAAGCACCCGGTGAAGGTGACGTGCGTGCACCCGGGCGGCATCAAGACCGCGATCGCGCGCAACGCGACCGCCGGTCCCGGCGAGGACCTCTCCTCGTTCTCGGAGTTCTTCGACAAGAAGCTGGCACGCACCTCCCCCGAGGACGCCGCGTCGACCATCGTCAGCGGCGTCCGAAAGGGCAAGGCGCGGGTGCTGATCGGTGCCGACGCCAAGCTCCTCGACGGGTGGGTGCGGCTGGTCGGGTCCGGCTACCAGCGGATCGTCGCCGAGATCGCCGGGCGCGTCGTGCCGAAGCCGAAGGCGGACTGACGATGTACCTGCCGCGGCCGCTCGTCGCCGCCACCATCGGTCCCTTCTACCGGGTGGCCCTGCACTCCTCACTTCCGGCGCCGGTGGCACGCCGCATCATCGATGCCGGCTCGGTCCTGCAGCGACTGCCCCGCGACACTGTCGTCCGGAAGCTGACCCTCGCGGGCCGGCGCGCCGAACGGGTCACCGTCGGCGCCACGGAACGGCGCACCGCGATCCTGTACCTGCACGGCGGCGGCTTCACGCTGGGCTCGCTGGACACCCACCGCTCCGTGGCCGCTCACCTGGCCCGCGAGACCGGTGCCGCGGTGTACGTGCTGGACTACCGGCTGGCGCCGGAGCACCCGTATCCGGCGGGCCTCGAGGACGCGGTCGCCGCGTACCTGGAACTGGTTGGCGAGTACGGGTTCACCCCGGATCAGCTTGCCGTCGCGGGCGATTCGGCGGGCGGCGGACTGTCCCTGGCCACCGCCCGCCGACTGATCGACCGGTACAGCGTGAAGCCGGCGGCACTGGCCCTGATCGCTCCGTGGGTCAACCCGGGCGCCCGCGACGCCCCGTTCGACCGCGACCTGGTGATCAACACCGGGTGGTCGTACAAGGCCGCGGACGCGTACCTCGGCGCAGGCGACCGCAGCGACCCGGGTTTCGCACCGCTGCTCGGCGACCTGTCCGGCCTGCCGCCGACGATCGTGCACATCGGCACCAGCGAGGTGCTCTACCCGCAGGTCGTCGAGTTGGTCGACAAGCTCCGCTCGTCGGGTGTCACGGTGGAGTACCGCGAGTACCCGGCACTGTGGCACGTCGCGCACCTGCAGGCCTCGATCCTCAGGGAGGCCGACGACGCAGTCCGCGAACTGGGCGCGTTCCTTCGCACGGCGCTCATGGCGACCGCGGCCTGAACCTCGACCGGGTGGTTGTCGCGTCACCGTCGCGGGACAACCACCCGATCGCAGCGATGCTGCCCGCTATCCGCGTCGCGAGCGCACCGCGAGCCAGCCACCGGCGCCGCACAGCACGACCACTGCGGCGGCGACCCCGATCAGGACACCGGTGCTCGACGAGGTCGAGTCGGATTCGCCTGCCGCCATGTCACCGGCTGCCCCTGTCGCCGTACCGTCGTCGGCACGGCCACCGGGATCCGTCACCGCCGCAGTCGTGGTCGCGGCGTTCTCGCCGAAGATCCCGTCCGTCGTCGCGGCCGCATACGAGGGACCGCTCTCGGGCGTGCCGCTCACGGTCAGATCGAGTCGGATCTGCACCGGCAACCTGTCGCCTTCTTGCGCTGTCGAACCCAGCTTGACCGCGATGTAGTACCACCCCGGCAGGGCTTGACTGCGTGCGTCGATGTCGTCGGATGTGCGGTTGCCGTAGCGGATCGGGACGCTGGTGACCGCCGGGCCGTCCGTCGGCAGCACCTGGTCGACACCGTGGTACCCCGCGAAGTCCAGATTGATCTCTTCCCGAGTCGGGGCGTACAGGATGGTCTGGACGTTGGAGAGGTTCTTGGAACCACCGGCGCCGTTGGCGTCGTAGTGCACGTGATACGCCAGGCCCTGCCCCCAGTCCAACTCGACCCGGTAGAACACGAACTCGCCCGGCGCGAGGGTGTCGGTGTAGCGGCCGCTTCCGTCGAGGTCCGCGGCGACGGTGAAGGATCCGCCGCCCACCACTGGGGTGCCCGCACCGGTGGGTTCGACGAAGGTGGTCGGCGACGCGACGGCGGGCGGGCCGGGATCGGTTGCGGCGGGCTCGATCCCGACGAGAAGTTCGATCGGCAGCCGGTCCGGCATCCCCTGCGAGGCCTTCTCCCAGGTCGGCACGAAGTAGTAGCGTCCGCCACCGCGGCACGTGTCGGCGCTGCTGCCGTCCTCCGCGCGCTTCTTCGTCGCCCCGTCGAAGGCCTCTGCGACCGTCAGAGCCGCGCCGTCACTCGAGTTCGTCGCCTGCTCGAATTCCATCGCGTTGCAGTCGCGGCCGTCCCTGCCGTAGACCCGCAGGTACAGGACGTTCAGATCCTTGACGGCCTCGACGCCGGGCACACGCGGAAAGGAAAGGGTGCCGCTGAAGTAGGCGGTCGCACCGTCCGGGATGTCGACGGCGTAGTAGCGCGACTCCTTCTGGCCGATGGTGTCCAGGTACTGGCCGGGCGTCGCGACCGGCGCGGAGTCGTGGGTGGGTGTTCCCGCGATCGGAGTCCCGGTGGCCTTGTAGTTGCGGAGCGCGGCCGCGGTCACCCTGGGCAGGGTCCGCTGCAGCGCCGCGCCGTCGGCAGCGTCGGTGTAGGTGCCACCGGTGGCCTGGGCCATGCACGTGAGCTGGGCACGGGCCTTGTCGTCGACCGCGAACCCGATCGCGTGCATCACCAGATCGACGCCCTGCTTCTTCAATTCCCTGGCGACCTCACACGGTTCGGGCGGGGCACAGGTGTCTTCTCCGTCGGAGACCAGCACGACGGAGCGGGGCCCCGAGTTCGGGAGGGCGGCTGCGGCCTGGCGCAGCGCGGTGCCCATCGGCGTCCAGCCACTCGCCTTGATGCCGTCGACCGCGCCGTTCAGCGCGGCCCGGTCGAGAGTGCTCGGCGTGTGCAGCACCTGCACGTCACGACAGCCCGCTGTCTTCTCGGCATCGTCGCTTCCGGTTCCGGTGCCGTACACCGTCAATCCGACCTGCGATTCGGCCGGCGCCGCATCGACGAAGGTGTGGACCGCGTTCTTCGCTGCGTCCATCATCGTGCCCGCCGGATCGGGACGCTGCATGGATCCGGATGCATCGAGGATGAGCATCGTCGGGGCATGGGTCGGGCCCGAGTCCGCGCTCTCCTGCGCCGAGGCGGGTGCCACAGCCATCGCGAGACCGATCAGGGCTGCGGCCCCACCTGCGGCCAATCCGGTCAGTCGCTCAACAATCCTCGGCATGGTCCCCCACCTCGTCCGTGTGCTCGGCTCCGTCCGGGAGCCGACCATACAGACGCGAATCAGGCGTTGTCATCGCCCTTGTCGAGCGGCGGCATTCACCGCGCGGCGAGCCAATCCCCAGTTACCTGGCCGGGATTGAGCTCGCCACCACGCACCCCTCCCCGATCTCGGCCGACGTGATTCCCCGCCACCACGTAGAGCACCTTCTCCGGTGCCTCGGTGAGCGCTCCGGCGAAAGCGACGCGGGGTCAGCCACGCAGCCGCGCGACCTCCTGTCGCGCAAAGGCGACCGTGCCGGTGTCCCGGCCACCGGCCTCGGCGAGCTGGTCGGCGAGGTCGTGCACTGCTTCGAGGACGTGGTCGCGTCGACGGCGGTCGGCGTCGTTCTGTCCGCGTTTGCGGTATGCCCTGCGCGCCTTGCGGTCTCCGGCGAGAGTGTCGACCTCTTCGTCGGTGACCACTCCGCTGGCGGCCTCGGGGGCCAGGACGTCGCGCATGAACTGGCGTTCGCGGGGCACCGTCATCGCGAACACCCGGGTGACGACGACGATCGCGACAACGATGACGCCGATCCACAGCAGGAACATCAGCGCTGTGCTCCCACCGGCGATCCCGCCGATGTTGTCCCAGACGCCGTGGAGCAGCATGGCGGTCACCATCAGCACGAGACCTCGACCGCGCCGCCGCGGCTCGGCCGGGCGCCCGAGGAAGTACACCAGGCCGGCACAGAACACGGCGCTGTAGAGGATGTGTGCGGCAACGCCCATCGTCATGCGCATGACGATGGTGAACATCGCGTTGCCCACCGGGTTCGCCCCGAACTGCGCGGCACTGGAGCTCAATGCGTACTGGATGTCCTCGAGGATCTGGAACCCGAGTCCGATGAACGCGCCGAGGACGAAGCCGTCGAACGCGGTGCGCACCAACCGCGGCGCGAGCGCGATGAGCAGCAGCATGCCGATGCCCTTCGAGATCTCCTCGGTGAACGGCGCGGTAAGGCCTGCGCCCCAGTCCGCTGCCCAGGCCTGGCCGAACAGTTTGCCCCAGATCTCGAGCATGGGAGTGTTCGCATTCGCCGCCAGCGCCCACGGCGCGGCGAACGCCCCCCAGACGAATGCGACGACGATCAGTTTCCACGACTGGTGCGCGTAGCGGTCGATGCGCTGGGTGAACCACCAGAACAGTGCGCAATACAGGGTGAACAGCACGGTCGCCACGATCAGGGCTTCCCCGTAGGCCGGGGCCTGGCCCCCCGCATATCGGGTGAAGATGACAGCGCCGATTGTCACCAGCACGACATACACCCAGAACGCCAGGTTGCGGGGCTGGACGAAACGAAAGCTCCGGCCCCAGCCCGAATTTCGGATCGCTTCGGCGCGGGCCGCAACCAGCGAGTCGTCCGAGCCGGTGAACTCGGTGCGGTGCTGGGCGGTCATCGCTGTTCTCCTCGGTTGTCGGCGGAGACGCTGGTGATCATTCCGGCGACCTCTGATGCCGGGTTTCCTGTCGTCTCGATCGGGCCGGTGACGACCACCTCGACTCCGGTGCCGTCGATGACGAAGGCGGCGATCGCACCGTCCGCGGAGGCGCTGCGGTACCGGGACATCGCTCCCTGTTCGCCACTTGTCGTGATCACGGGCAGCGGATCACCGACGATGTGCGGGCCCGCCTCACCGGTCAGGGCGTCCGTCGTCTGCCGGACCTGATCGAGCAGCGAACCTGCGGTGCCATCCCATTTCGCGGTCCGGATGGTCAAGGCAACCGCACCGTTGTCGACCTCGGCGGTCTTGCCGACACCGGACCGGGGCTCGTCCCCGATCACGGTGCCGTCGACGATTGTCCACCCGGCTGCGGGCGAGAACACGACCCCGCCGTCGAGCGCGATCCGGTCACCCGCGCGCGCGGTCTCGCCGTGGGTCATCGCCCCGTTGACCGCCGGCACCACCACCGCGAACAGCACCGCGAAGGCCACCACCACCAGTGCAGGCGCAATCGTCGCCCTCTCCAGCCCGAACCATCTGCGCTCGACGGGTACCCACCCGTCGGGAGCAACCGCGTGTGTGCCCGTCACCTGCAGACCCTTTCGTCGCACCGCTCCGCCGGCGGTCCCGCAAATTGCTGTTCACAGTTGATCACGTCGGGACCGAGAACGCTGCCGACGCGGCCGATCACCGATCAGTGGGTCGCCGCGGCTCCCGAGGGATGTTCATCACGGTTGGCCGGAGCACGGGTGGCGTCGACTGTGCGGTGGTAGCGGTACGAGGCCACGACAGCGACCGCGAGGACGAGGGTGGTCAGGATGCTGCCTTCGACGCCGTAGTCTCCTCCGGTCAGGATCGCCGATCCTGCGGAGTCGGGCCCGAAGTTGAACAGGGTGACCTCGCGGAAGCCGGAATCACCTGGCAGTCCGAAGATGTTGCTCTGCGCCATGTTCCACGCGGTGTGGATTCCGGCAGCGAGCCAGATCGAACCCTGCGCCAGGGACAGGAACGAGAACAGGAGCCCGAACAGGAAGATGTTGACCAGGACGAGGGGGTGGAAGTCGAGGTGCACCAGGGCGAACAGGATCGACGGCGCGATCACCGCGACCCAGCCATTCGTCAGCCTCAGGCCGTGCCACTGCAACAGGTAGCCACGCACGACGATTTCCTCGGTCGAGGACTGCACGATCCACACCGGAATGAGGGACAGGACGATCCACACGGCTGCGGAGCCGGTGGTCGTGTGCCCCGGCGTCGCGTTTCCGCCGTAGCCACCGAACAGCACCAACAGCCCCAACGCGAGGACGGACAGCACCAGCCCACCCGCGAATCCGGTGACGAACCGCGCGACCCCGCGTCGGTCGCGCACACCGACCGAGAGGACCGAACGCCGCTCGTAGAACACCACCCACAGGGCCAGGAGGACAAGCGTCAACCCGTTGGTGATCACCTCGCCCCACTGTGCAGCGACACTGCCGTCCATTTCGTGGCCGGTGACCGCCTCGGCGATCACGGCTCCGATCCCCTGGCCGCCGATGATCGCGACCAGAGTGACGACCCAGACGAGGAAGAGGTTGGGGCGCCGGCGCGCGGTGGCCGCCTGTTGCACCAGCGGCGAAGAATGGACGTTCATGCGCGAATCTCCGATCTCGGCGCCAGATCGTGCATCTCATATGCCTGATTCGCATCAGGCTAGGGGACGGGTACGGCGATTGCGCGCCGACACACTCCGGAGCCGCGCAGGATCACTCAGCGTGCGGCGAGCCAATCTCCGGCCACCTCGCCGGGACTGCGCTCGCCGCGACGCACCCTCTCCCCCATCTCGGCCAACTCGGCCGACGTGAGTTCCCCCGCCACCACATTGAGCGCCTTCACCTGTGCCTCGGTGAGCACGCCGGTGCGCATCAGCGGCACCACGTCGAGCGCCGGCTCGTCGCTCCCCTCCTCACCTGCGTCGCCCGCACCCGGCGCTTCCGCGAGTCCGTAGTCGGACACCGAGAGGCCCTGCGGCAGTGACCTGTTCAGCTCCTCGAAAACGTCGTCGGAGGCGATGGCGGTGGTGCCCGGCTGCAACCGCAGCAGCAGGCTTCCCGTGTACTCCGGCACCAGCGTCACCGCACCGGAGTCCAGTGCACTCAGATCCTCCCCCTCGGCGAGGCCGAGCCGGGTCTGCACGGGCGATCCGGTACCACGCAGGACCCCCGCATAGATCTCCGCGAGTACGCGGGACTCGGCTGACTCGCCGGACCCGACGGTGACCGGCGCCGGGGCCGGATCGGCGGTCAGCGAACTGCCGGACGAGCACCCCGCGAGCGCGGCCGCCGTCAGTGCGGCCGCAGCGACCGTCCTGCCCAACCGAGGATTCATCGCGCGCCACGCTCCTTCGCTCACCGTGCGGATGCGGGTTCCATCGTTACACTGAGCGCCGGCAGCATCGCGAGCGGCCGGGTGCTGACACCGGAACCGACCGGAAGGATGTCATGGCGTTCTCGCTGCGCTCCCGCCTCGCACTCGGCGTCGCCACCGCGCTGACCGTGGTCACCGCCTCGGCGTGCTCGAACTCCGATCCCCTCGACACCGGAGGATCCGGCTCCGGCCCGGACACCGTCGTGGTCGGCTCGGCGGACTTCCCCGAATCCGAGACCGTCGCGAACATCTACGCGGAAGCGCTGCGGGCCAACGGCTTCGACGTCACGACGAAACTCGGCATCGGCAGCCGGGAGACGTACGTACCAGCCGTCGAGAACGGGACGATCGACGTGATCCCCGACTACACCGGAAACCTGCTGCAGTTCCTCGACAAGGACGCGACCGCGACCTCCGCCGCCGATGTGAACGCCGCCCTGGCCACCGCGCTGGGCCCGAACCTGGCGGTCGCGACGCCGGCACCCGGCGAGAACAAGGATTCCGTCACCGTCACCCGGGCCACCGCCGACCGCTGGCAGCTGACCTCGATCGCGGACCTCGCCCCGCACTCTGCGGAGGTGACCTTCGGGGCGCCCGCCGAATTCCAGGAACGCGCCGTCGGCCTGCCCGGACTGCGGGAGAACTACGGCCTCGACATCGCTCCCGGCAATTTTGTGCCGATCGCCGACGGCGGCGGCCCGGCCACCGTCCGGGCCCTCACCGACGGAAAGGTCACCGCCGCCAACATCTTCACCACCTCCCCGGCGATCGCCGCGAACGACCTGGTGGTCCTGGCCGACCCGAAGAACAACTTCCCCGCCCAGAACGTGGTGCCCCTGCTGCACGCCCAGAGTACGAGCGACAAGATCACCGCCGTGCTGGACGCGGTGTCCGCGAAACTGACCACCGACGAACTCGTCGCCCTGAACGAAAAGGTGTCCGGCGACTCCAAGACCGAGCCCGCGGACGCCGCCTCCCAGTGGGTGGCCGCGCAGGGTCTGGATCAACCGGTCGGGTAGGCGTCGGCGTTGATCACCTTCGAGTCGGTCACCAAGCGGTACCCGGACGGAACGGTCGCCGTCGAGGATCTGAGCCTGGCGATCGAGCCGCACCTGCTGACGATGTTCGTCGGCCCGTCGGGCTGCGGCAAGACCACGTCGATGCGGATGATCAACGCGATGGTGACCCCGACGTCGGGCACCGTCACGGTCGACGGCCGCCCGGTCGCGGAGACCGACCCGGTCGAGTTGCGTCTCGGGATCGGGTACGTGATCCAGGGCGCGGGCCTGCTGCCGCACCGCACCGTCGTCGACAACGTCGCGACCGTGCCGGTGCTGCGTGGGCAGTCCCGGCGGGCGGCCCGCCGCGCCGCGCTGGAGGTGCTCGAGCGGGTGGGCCTCGACACGGCGCTGGCGACCCGCTACCCCGCGCAACTGTCCGGGGGCCAGCAGCAGCGGGTCGGGGTGGCGCGCGCACTGGCAGCGGACCCACCGATCCTGCTGATGGACGAACCGTTCAGCGCCGTCGATCCCGTGGTGCGGGCGGAGCTTCAGGCCGAGATGCGAAGGCTGCAGGCGGACCTGCGCAAGACGATCGTGTTCGTCACCCACGACATCGACGAGGCCGTCACGCTCGGTGACCGGGTCGCGGTGTTCGGCCCGCACGGGCATCTCCAGCAGTACGCCGAACCGCAGACCGTGCTCTCTTCCCCGGCAACGGATTTCGTGGCGTCGTTCGTCGGCCGCGACCGCGGCTACCGGGGCCTGTCGTTTCGCACCGCGGAGGAGGTGCCCATTCGCGAGGTCCGGACCGCGACCCCGATTCAGGTTCCGGGGCTGCGGTTCGGGGACGGCGAGTGGGTGCTCGTGGTCAGCGACTCGGGCACCCCGATCGGGTGGACCGATTCCCCCGACCTCGCCGGCGTCCGCGCCGGCGGATCCCTGTTCCCCCGGGGCGGCGACCTGCGCCAGGCGCTCGATGCCGCGATCTCGTCCCCGTCGGGTATCGGTGTGGCCGTGGACGATTCCGGCGCAGTGGCCGGCGGCATCGATGCCACGGAGGTGATCGCCGTGCTCGCCAGGCAGCGGCGCGACGAGGAGCGAGGCCGGACGACGCGGGACGCGGTGCGCTGATGCGGTGGCTGATCGACAACTTCTCCGTCGTCCTCGACCTGGCCCGGACGCACCTGTACCTCGCTCTGGTGCCACTGCTCATCGGCCTGATCGTGGCGGTACCACTCGGCGCCGCCGCGCACCGGGTGCCGTGGCTGCGCCGGACGACGACGATCGTCGCGTCGCTCGCGTTCACCATCCCGTCGCTGGCCCTGTTCGTTCTCCTCCCGCCCCTGCTCGGTCTGGATCTGCTCAGCGAACTGAACGTGGTGATCGCACTGAGCATCTACTCGACGGCGCTGCTGGTGCGGGCCGTTCCCGAGGCACTGGACTCGGTGCCGGTAGCGGTCGTGGACGCGGCCGTCGCAACGGGCCACACACCGCTGCGCCGCGCGCTGACCGTCGACCTGCCGTTGGCACTTCCGGTGCTGATCGCGAACATTCGCGTGGTCGCCGTCACCAACATCTCGCTGATGTCCGTGGGCGCGTTGATCGGTGTCGGCGGGCTCGGCGTCCTGTTCACCCGGGGATACCAGCGGGACTACCCGGACCAGATCGTCGCCGGCATCATCGCGATCGTGGTGCTCGCGCTGCTGTGCGACGCCGCGCTGTACCTGGCCGGGCGGTTCCTGACGCCGTGGACTCGAACCGGCAGAGCCCTGGGCCGGACCGGCAGGGGCCTGGGTCGAGCTGCGGCGGCCCTGCGAGCGGGTGAGGGTCCGGCATGAACATCTTCACCGACGCCTTCGCCTACATCGCGGACCCGGCGAACTGGTCGGGGCCGACCGGCATCGCCACCCGGCTCGCCGAACACCTCGCCTACAGCGTGCTCGCGCTGGTGGTGTCGGCGGTGATCGCGATCCCGCTGGGGCTGCTGATCGGTCACCTGCGCCGCGGCGAGGCGGTTCTCGTCGGCGCCGTGAACGCGCTGCGGGCGCTGCCGACGCTGGGCGTGCTCACCTTCCTGGTGCTACTGCTGGGGCTCGGTCTGATCCCCCCGATCCTGGCGCTCGTCCTGCTCGGTGTCCCGGCGATCCTGGCAGGCACCTACGCCGGCGTCGCCTCCGTCGACCCCGTGGTCGTGGACGCGGCACGCGCGATGGGTATGACGGAGACCAGGGTGCTCGGGCAGGTCGAGGTACCGAACGCCTTGCCGCTGATCGTCGGCGGCATCCGGAGCGCGACGTTGCAGATCATCGCGACCGCCACCGTCGCCGCCTACGTGAACCTGGGCGGACTGGGACGCTACATCTTCGACGGTCTGGCACTCCGCGACTACCCGCGGGTGGTGGTCGGCGCGATCCTCGTCGCGGCGCTGGCCCTGGTGGTGGACGGTGTTCTCGCACTGGCGGTGTGGGCGTCGGTGCCGGGCACCGGACGCCTGCGTCGCCGGACCGTCGTCAGTTCGAGCTGAGGAACTTCAGGATGCGGCCGTTGACCTCCGCGGGCCGCTCCAACTGAAGGAAGTGGCCCGCATCGGCGATCAGGTGAAATTCACTCCCCCGCGGCAGGCCCGGCGGCACCAGCGCGGCCAGCCGCGGATCGAGGCACCCGTCACGACCACCGTGCAGGTAGAGCGTCGGCGTCGTCGAAAGCCGCATCTCCGCCCCCGTCCAGCGCCGGTAACGCGCCGGCACCCGCGGGAAGGGACGCGCCATGTTTCGGTAGTAACCGATCACCGCGCGGCCGTGCGCCGGATCGGCGATCGCCGCCAGCACCGCGGGCAGGTCGTCGCTCGCGTCGTATCCGGGTGACCAGTCCGCCCACAACCGGCGCACCAGCGGCTCTGCGTAGCGCTCCGGCAGGAAGGGCAGCTGGTTGAACAGGATGTACCAGCTGTTGCGCAACTGCCTCGGCAGCACACGGAGCGCTGCGGGTGTCCGCAGCGTCGCGAACGGCGGCACCGCGAGCGCGACGGTCGCGGCGAACGGGTTGTCGGTGTGGGCGGCGAGGGCGTTCGCGACGATCGCGCCCCAGTCGTGTCCGACCAGCACCGCATCCGTCCCGCCGTCCAGCTGCGTGTGGATGGCGACGACGTCGTCCATCAGTGCGGCGATGTGCCCGCTGCGGTCGGCCGGCACCGCCGAGGGCGCGTAACCACGGGTGAACGGGGCCACCACCCGCCAACCCTCGTCGGCAAGGGCCGGACCCAGGTGTCGCCAGGTGTGGGCCGTGTCCGGGAAACCGTGCAGCAGCACCGCCAGCCGCCCGGTGTCGGGGCCCCACGTCAGGGCGCGCAGCCGAACCGCTTCGAGGTCGAGGGTGATCTCACGCACGCGGACGATCATGCACCCCCCGAAACGGCTGAAGGGCACTTTCGTTCGGTTGAACCGAACGAAAGTGCCCTTCAGCCGGGTGGTGCGTGGGGCTAGGCGACGCCCTCTTCCTTGGCGGCCTTGGCGACGGCCTCGGCGACCGCCGGAGCCACGCGCGGGTCGAGCGGGCTCGGCACGATCTTGTCGACCGCGAGCTCGTCCGCGACGACGGACAGGATCGCCTCCGCGGCCGCGAGCTTCATGCCCTCGGTGATCCGGCGGGCACCCGCGTCCAGGGCGCCCTTGAACACGCCGGGGAACGCGAGCACGTTGTTGATCTGGTTCGGGAAGTCCGAACGGCCGGTCGCGACGATCGCGGCGTGCTTGCGCGCGATGTCCGGGTGGATCTCCGGGTCCGGGTTCGACATCGCGAAGATGATCGCGTCGTCGGCCATCGTCGCGATGATCTCCTCCGGCACGGTGCCCGCGGAGACGCCCAGGAACACGTCGGCGCCGTCGAGGGCCTCGACGATGCCACCGGTGCGCCCGGCGGGGTTGGTGCGGGCGGCCAGGTCGGCCTTGATCTCGTTCAGGTCACCGCGATCGGAGGAGACGATGCCCTTCGAGTCGAGGACGGTGATGTCGGTGATGCCCGCGGCGAGCAGGATGTTCGCGCAGGCGACACCGGCGGCGCCGGCACCGGAGATCACCACGCGCAGCTTGGTGATGTCGCGGTCCTGGACCTTCACCGCGCCCTTGAGCGCGGCCAGCGCGACGATCGCGGTGCCGTGCTGGTCGTCGTGCATGACCGGGCAGTCGAGGGCCTCGATGACCCGCTTCTCGATCTCGAAGCACCGCGGCGCCGAGATGTCCTCGAGGTTGACCGCACCGAAGCTCGGACGGAGCCGGATCAGGGTCTCGACGATCTCGTCCGGGTCCTTGGTGTCGAGCACCAGGGGGATCGAGTTCAGGCCGGCGAAGTTCTTGAACAGCGCCGACTTGCCCTCCATCACCGGCAGCGACGCGCGCGGGCCGATGTCGCCGAGACCGAGCACCGCGGAGCCGTCGCTGACGACGACAACGAGGCGGCTGGTCCAGGTGTAGCGGTCGGCGAGGGTCTCGTCCGCGTGGATCGCGCGGGACACCTGCGCGACGCCGGGGGTGTACGCGATCGACAGCGCACGCTGGGTATCGAGGGGAGCCGTCGTCTCGACCGAGAGCTTGCCGCCGATGTGGCCGGAGAAGATCTCTTCGTCGGTCAGCTCAACCTTGGGCGGGGTGGTTGGTTCAGACACGAGAGACACGATGACACTCCTACTCATGCCGCCACCACTCGGGGGCGGGTTACTGGTAAGTAGCAGCGGCGAAGGATGTTTTTCGACGCAGCCGCAGGTTTTTCGGTGAAGAGCTGAACGCTCCGAGGGTGCACGATCGGGGCCCGATTGGTCTACGGGAGAGGCACTCACTTCGGAGCCGCGATGGCACCGGGCGGGGTGAGCCCGGGCACTGAAATCTGCCGCTGGTTGAATCCGACTTCGACTCCCTACCAGGCGGTGGCACCGGCATTGGAGTGCAGCAAGTGTGCCACCACGGGCTCACCACTGGCAAATCTCACGTGTGAGCAGCCGTTTCGGTGAGCTACCCCCACCACTGGGTCCAGAGCAACCCGATTGTGACCAAAAACACGGCCACGGACCCGGCGATCGCGACCGGACCACGCCGGTGATCGGCGAACCGCTGCGCAACCACCACCACCACGGCCGCGACGACGTGAGCCGCGACCGACACCGCTCCCGGCCCGGGAAAGCCCCGCCGGGACCCCAGGTACGCGGTCACGATCACCACCGCGGCGAGCAGCACGACGCCCGCCGTCACGGCGCCGCTGAGCGCCTGCAGCGCCCGGGCCGGGGCACTGCGCCTGCGCGGTCCACGCGGAGGTTCCCAGCGCGGTTCGCGGCCCGCGGCGGCCTGCCTGCCGTACCGCTCGTCGTCGTATTCGTCGACCCAGGCGTCGCTCATCCCGCCACCACCTCGATGCCGTTCGACGCCGCGATCAGCCGCTCGTACTGCTCGGGTGCGGTGACGAACTCGCCGAGCACCACCGACTTGTTGGACCCGTGGTAGTCGGACGACCCGGTCACGATCAGATCCAGATCGGCGGCGATGCCGCGCAGGATCCTCTCGTCCGCGGCCTGGTGGTCGTGATGGGCGACCTCGACACCACCGAGCCCGTCGGCGACGAGTTCGCCGATCTGGTCCATGTCCATCAGCCGGCCGCGTGCCGAGGCACGCGGATGCGCCAGGACGCTCACCCCACCGGCCTGCGCGACCATCCGAATCGCGTCGGGCAACGGGGTGTCCGCCTTGTGCACGTAGTACCGGCCGCGCGTCTTGAGCAAGTCCGCGAACGCCTCGTTCACCGAGCCGACGACGCCGGCGTCGACCAGCGCACGCGCCAGGTGCGGGCGACCGGCGGCCGGGCCCGCGGCCGCCATCACCGCATCCGGGTCGATCGGCAGACCGTCGGCGGCCATCTTCTCCGCCATCCCCCGCAGGCGGGACGTCCGCTCGGCACGCAGCCGCTCCCGCTCCCGCGCGAACGCCTCGTTCGTGGGGTCGAACAGATACGCGAGCAGGTGCACGGCGACCGGCATACCGTCCTCGCCGCGACCCTCGCAGGACATCTCCATGCCCCGAACCAGGGTCAGACCGGACGGCAGGGCATCGACGGCCTCCGCCCACCCCGACGTGGTGTCGTGATCGGTCAGCGCGACGACCCGCAGTCCCGCCTCGGCGGCAGCCCGCACCACCTCGGCGGGCCTGTCGGTGCCGTCCGAGGAACTGGAGTGGGTGTGGAGGTCGATACGCACCCCGCCATTCTTCCAGGCCGCGAAGCGCCGCATGTTCCAGGCGGCGACCCGCCGCGTGTTCCAGGCGGCGACCCGCCGCGCCTCGTCGCGTCGCCGCCGCGGCACCGCCGCGGCATAGGATTGGCTCGGATCGATTCGAGCGACCGGGAGGTGACCGTGGGGCCGTCGATACCGCCGATCCCGACGCTGCGGTCGTCCGGCTCGCCGCCGCGCGCGGTGCGGGTGCCCGCGGCCCGCGCGATCGTGGACTGCGCGGTGTACGTGGACGGGCACCGGCTACCCGGCCGGTACACCCATTCCGCCGCGCTCGCCGAGGTGCGTGAGCGCGGCACCGGTTTCGCCTGGGTGGGCCTGCACGCCCCGGACGAGCACCAGATGAATTCCGTGGCAGAGGTTTTCGGCCTGCACGAGCTGATGGTCGAGGACGCGGTGCACGCACACCAGCGCCCCAAACTCGAGGTCTACGACGACGTGCTGTTCCTCGTCCTGCGGACCGTGAACTATGTCGAGCACGAGTCGATCTCGACCGCGCGGGAGATCGTCGAGACCGGCGAGATCATGATCTTCGTCGGCCGCGACTTCGTCGTCACCGTGCGCCACGGCGACCACTCCGGACTCTCCGGCGTCCGCGCCGAGATGGACGCGAACCCGCAGCGTCTGGCGCTCGGCCCGACGACGGTACTGCACGCCATCGCAGACCACGTCGTCGACAGCTACCTGGCCGTGACCGCCTTCGTCGAACGCGACGTGGATCTGCTGGAGGAGGACGTGTTCAGCCCCCGAAGCCGGGTCGCGATCGAGCAGATCTACCTCCTCAAGCGAGAGATCGTGGAGCTACGCAAGTCGGTCGCCCCGCTCGCCAGCCCACTGCAGCGGCTCGGGCAGGACTCGAGTCTCGGTGTCCCGAAGGAGGTTCGACGGTACCTGCGGGACGTCCACGACCACCACACGATCGTCGCCGAACGGGTTTCGGAGTTCGACGAGGTGCTCAGCACCCTCGTCGAGGCGGCGCTGGCGAAGGTCGCGGTCCAGCAGAACACCGACATGCGCAAGATCTCGGCCTGGGTCGCCATCGCGGCGGTCCCGACGATGGTCGCGGGCGTCTACGGAATGAACTTCGAGCACATGCCCGAACTGCAATGGACCTTCGGGTATCCCGCGGTGCTCGGGTTCGTCGCGGTGATCTGTGTGGGGCTGTTCGTGACGTTCCGGCGCAACAACTGGCTCTAGAGCGAGACCGGTCCGCGTCCGGGGTCGCGGACGTCGATGCCTGCCTCCACCCATGCCTCCCGGAGGGCGGCGGCACCGCGCAGCCGAACCCATGCGGCCTCGGTACCGGTGATCGGCACCGCGCCGAGGAACCGGACCGGATCGGCGGGCTCGGGCAACACGAGATCGTCGATACCGCTGTCCCCCAGCAGGATCGCGCTGAACGGGGCCCCCACCCACAGCGGCTCACCGAGATCGAGGAGGCCGTCCGCTGCGAGCACCACACCCTCGACCGCCGGTGCCGCAGCGAGGATTGCGAGCGACTTGTGCACCCCGGACGCGGCGCCGAGCCCACCGTGCAGTGTGAGCACCAGCTCAGCGCGTGGGCCGCGGACCGGGTCCGCGACGAGGTCGCTGGGATCGCCCATGGGGTGCCGGGAACAGCCGAGGGTGACGTACCGGACCAGGTCGTCGGCGTCGGCCTCGAATCGCAGCACCTCGAGCGGCTCGAGGCCGAGGAACGTCACCGACGCGGCCGACGGCTGCGGCCCACCGATCCGCTCGACCAGGTGGGCACGAACTGAGGGCAGGACGTCGTCGATCACCACTCCATCTAACACCCGACGGCCGATTCGCCCCTGATCAGGACGGCGGAGTCCGGTCGGTGCCACCACGCCGGCGGCCGGCGACCACGCGGTCGGCGGTCACCGTGCCGCGGCGACCCGGACGTCGTGTGACTCGGCGCCCGGATGCGCGAAGCGAAGCAGCCTCAGCGCTTCCGCCTCGACGTCGGCCAGTACCCGCCTGGGAAGTTCCTGCAGCAGAGTGACATCCACGACGGCCGCACCCTTGCCGATGCCCGGTGCGACGAACCCGGCGACCCGGCCGTCCACCAGGACCGCCGGCTTGACGATGCCGTTGACGGTGAACAGCACGCGGCGGTGCTCGTCATCGACGATCCGGGTCCGATCGGCGTGGGAGAGGAGCACGCTGTCGAAGGGAGCGAGGATCCGGACCGGGGCAGGTGCGTCCGCGTGGGGGCGGGGTGCGTCCGGCAGGTCGAACAGGTCCGCGCCGCCGACGTCCGCGAACACCCGCAGTCGCGGTCGCAGCCGGTCGAACACCTCACCGAGCCGGGTCAGGCCGGACCACGCCTGCGCGTCGGCGACCGATGCCGGTCCGTAGGCGGCGAGGTAGCGCATCACGATTCGTTCGGGGTCGGGTGCGGCGAGCGGCTCACCGGTCCAGTGCTCCAGCGTCGTGCACACTGGCTGTCCGGAGCGTCCCCAGAGGCCACGCGGCGGCACCTGCACCAGCGGGAGCAGGGCCCGTACCGCGTGGGCGAGCGCGGCGGGATCGCGGTCCGGCCACCGCCGCGCCAGGTGCGGGCGCAACGCCGCGAGGGTCATCGGGGTGGCGTCGAGCAGGTCGCGGGAGTGCGCGGCCACCGCCCCCGTGTCGCATCCGACGAGAGCCTTCGCGTGCTGGGTGTTGGTTCGCAGATCGCGGTCCATGATCGGCTGCAGCCAGGGCCGCAGCACGAGCGCGTCCGCCGCGGCCACCGCGTGCACGGTCCCGCGCATCACCGCGATCCGGACCACCGTCCGATCCTCGAGCAACCGTGCCAGGTCGTCGGGCCGGAAGCCGTCCACCCGCGACCACAGCGCGAAGTACGGCGCGGTCGGTGACTGCGCCTGCAGGCCGAAAAGGTGCCGGGTCACGGCCTCCGTGGAGGCGGTGACCCGCTCCAGCAGGTGCTGGCGCGCCAGCGTCGCCCGCCCGAGCTCGCGGGTGTCGAGTGTCGTCCGCATGCATCCCCCTGCACAGCCGATCCGGAACGGGCGGAAATCACAGTAGTTCCGGAGGCGGGCCGGCTCCACGCCGGGCGGACGACGCCGGCCCACGGCAGGCGCCCGCCGGCCGGAATCACCCCGCCATCAGCAAACTCCGGTGCCGTAGCACAGGATTCGGCGTGCCCGCACCGCGAAATGCGGCGCCGCCCGGTCCGCTTCCCCACGGACCGGGCGGCGCCTCGTACGCCGGTTACAGCGCCAGCTTCGCGAGCATGTCGCGGGCCCGCTCGGCCGTCTTCGGTTCACACAGCACGTCGTAGCGGCCTGCGACCAGCTGCATCGTCGACGCGAAGTCGCGGGTGCCGCGGGTGGCGGCGTACGGGATGGTCGTCGAGATGACGCCAAACACGATGCCGCCGAGGATGCCCGCGATCAGCGGTCCGAGCAGGTTGTCCGTGAACAGGCCGAGCAGCAGCCCCAGGAACACACCGAGCCAGGCACCCGAAACGACTCCGCCACCAATGACTTTCGCCCAGGTGAGACGCCCGAGCACACGCTCGACCTGCATCAGGTCGACACCGACGATGGTGACGTCCTCCACCGAGAACTGCTGGTCGGACAGGTAGTCGACGGCGCGCTGCGCCTCCGCGTACGTGGGGTAGGAGCCGATCGGCCACCCGCTGGGCGGGGTCGGAAGACCACCGCGTCCGGGCTGATTCGGCGGTCCGAGTGGATTCGTCATCGTCGGCACTCCTGTTTTCCTCCGGGCTGTGATGGGCCGTGCGGGCCTCGCCCGACGGGCGCGCCCGATGTCCAGTTTACGGAGTTTCGGGCTCGAACCGCGTTGTGCGCGACATCCCCGCGGCGCGTCCCTTCGCCGCGATCACCTGAGCCATCTTCGCGCTCGCCTCGTCGATCATCTCGTCCCCGAGCATCGCCGCGCCGCGTCCGCCGCCGGCCGCCGAGGTGTGGTGGTCGTACGCCTCGAGGATCATCTCGGCCTGGTCGTAGTCGGCCTGACGTGGGCTGAACACCTCGTTCGCCGCGTCGATCTGCGTCGGGTGCAGCACCCACTTGCCGTCGAACCCGAGCGCCGCGGTCCGTGCCGCCGCGCGCCGGAACGCGTCGACATCCCGGATCTGCAGGTACGGTCCGTCGATCGCCTCGAGACCGTGTGCGCGAGCCGCCATCAGGATCGTCATCAGAATGTGGTGATAGGCGTCACCGGTGTCGTAGCCCTCCGGCTGCTCGCCGACCACCAGGGTGCGCATGTTGATGCTCGCCATGAAGTCGGCGGGACCGAACACCAGCGTCTGCATCCGCGGGCTGGCGGTGGCGATGGAGTTGATGTTGGTCAGGCCGATCGCGTTCTCGATCTGCGCCTCGATGCCGATCCTCCCGACCTCGAGCCCATTGGCCTTCTCGACCTGGGTCAGCAGCAGGTCCAGTGCCTGAACGTGACTGGCATCGGTCACCTTCGGCAGCAGGATCGCGTCCAGGTGTGCACCGGCGGCGGAGACCACGTCCACCACGTCGGCGTACGTCCACTCGGTGGTCCAGTCGTTGATCCGCACCACCTTGATCTGCGAACCCCAGCCGTCGGACGCGAGTGCGTCCGCGATCTCGGTGCGCGCCTTCGCTTTTGCGATCGGGGCGACGGCGTCCTCGAGGTCGAGGAAGACCTCGTCCGCGGGCAGCCCCTTCGCCTTCTCGATCATCTTTCGGTTGCTGCCGGGAACTGCGAGCACCGAGCGCCGCGGTCGCGCCTGCACCATCGTGGACCTCCCACCGAGAACCGTGGAGGTGTCCGCGATCCGACGTCCGGACACCGAGCCAATTAGCCTTGCCATCATGGCAGCAGTGAGCAAGGTCTTCGCAGCCAGGCTCGCGGGTCTGGTGGTCCTCGGCCCCGACGGCGAATCCATCGGCCGGGTCCGCGACGTCGTCATCACCATCCGGATCGGACGACAGCGACCGCGGGTGCTGGGACTGGTCGTGGAGTTGGTGACCCGGCGACGGATCTTCGTTCCCATGCTGCGGGTGACGGCGATCGAGCCGGGGTCGGTCACGCTCACCGGCAGCGTCAGCCTGCGCAAGTTCACCCAGAAGCCGGGCGAGGTGCTGGCCCTCGCCCAGGTCGTCGACACCCGGGTCCGGGTCGACGACCCCGAACTGGAGGAGCTCGCCGGCCTGGAGGTGCTCGTCGTCGACCTCGGCATCGAGCTGACCCGCACCCGGGACTGGGTGGTCTCCCGGGTGGCGGTCCGCAAACCGCGCACCGGGCTGGCCCGCCGCTCGCCGATCCACATCGTGGAGTGGCAGCACGTGCAGGGACTGACGCATTCGCAGCTCGCCCTCCCCGGCCAGGGGGTCACCCAGCTGCTGGCCCAGTTCGACGGGATGCGGCCCGCCGACGTCGCGAACGCGATGCGCGAGCTGCCCGACAAACGCCGCCACGAGGTCGCGGTCGCGCTCGACGACGAGCGGCTCGCCGACGTGCTGCAGGAACTGCCGACGGACGACCAGACCGACCTGCTCACCCACCTGGAGGTGGAGCGGGCCGCGGACGTGCTCGAGGCGATGGACCCCGACGACGCGGCCGACCTGCTCGGCGAGCTGCCGGAGACCGAGGCGGAATCCCTGCTGCAGCTGATGGACCCGGAGGACTCCGAGCCGGTGCGTCGCCTGCTCGAGCACTCCCCCGACACCGCGGGCGGCCTGATGACCCCGGAGCCGGTGATCCTCACTCCCTCGACCACCGTCGCCGAGGCGCTGGCGCGGGCCCGCAATCCCGACCTGACTCCGGCGCTGGCGAGCATGGCATTCGTCGTGCGGCCACCGATCTCCACGCCGACCGGACGCTATCTCGGATGCGTCCACCTGCAGCGACTGCTGAGGGAGCCGCCGGCGTCGCTGGTCGGCGGACTGCTCGACACCGACATGATCCAGCTCTCGCCGGAGGATCCGCTGGCGATGGTGACCCGGTACTTCGCCCGGTACAACCTGGTGTGCGGACCGGTCGTGGACGACGAGGGGCACCTGCTCGGCGCGGTCGCCGTCGACGACGTGCTCGACCACCTGCTGCCGGAGGACTGGCGGGAAGAGGAAACGGCCGATGAGTGACAAGCGCCAGCCCGCCGCGCAGAGTGCCCGTGCCCGTCTGGAAACGCCGGGCCGCCGGTGGCGCGGATTCCAGATCGACGTCGAGGCCGTCGGCCGGGTCAGCGAGTCGATCGCCCGGTTCCTCGGCACCGGCAAGTACCTGCTGATCCAGACGGTGATCGTCATCGTGTGGATCGTCCTGAACGTCGCGGCCGTCGGACTGCAGTGGGATCCGTATCCCTTCATCCTGCTGAACCTGGCGTTCTCCACGCAGGCCGCGTACGCCGCCCCGCTGATCCTGCTGGCGCAGAACCGGCAGGAGAACCGGGACCGGGTCTCGCTCGAAGAGGACCGGGCGCGCGCCGAACAGACCAAGGCGGACACCGAGTTCCTGGCCCGGGAACTGGCCTCGCTGCGCCTGGCGATCGGCGAGGTCGCCACCCGTGACTACCTCCGCCGGGAACTCGAGGAGATCAAGACACTGCTCGCCGAGCGTGAGGGCGAGGAATCGCGCCCGCACCGGTAGCGCACAACGGAACGGCCACGCGCGGCGTGGCCGTTCTGTAATCTCGGTCACATTCCGGGCGGGGGCCGGGAGGACACGGGACGAGAGGGCAGTGAATGCGCGTGAGGGGGCTGGCGGGCATCGCCACGGCCGCACTGGTCGGAGGGGTGACCGTCGGGATGTCGATCGGGGGCGGCACGACGCCGACCCCCGCCGCAGTCGCCGTGCCGATGGCGGCGGCCACCGACGAGCCGCCGAGCGGCACGGTCGGGGTGCTCGCTCCCGCACCGCGCCTGACCCGCGCCCCGCACGCGTACACACCGCCCCCGCCGGTCGCATTCGACCTGCCGCCCGCAGTCGCCGAGCGCCTGTCGTCGCCGTTCGCCGAGTCTCTGAACCCGATCCCGGTCACGATCGGTGCGCTCGGCATCCCGGAACTGGTGCTCGGCGCCTACCGCTCGGCGGAGGCCACGCTCGCGGCCGACACGCCGGACTGCGGGGTCACCTGGCACCTGCTGGCCGGCATCGGCCGGATCGAGTCGGGCCACGCCGGCGGCGGACGCACCGACGCCGCGGGCACCACCGTCACCCCGATCCTCGGCCCGCGCCTCGACGGGTCGCTGGCCGGAAACAACGTCATCACCGACACCGACCGCGGTGCGCTGGACGGCGATTCCGCCCACGACCGCGCGGTGGGTCCGATGCAGTTCATCCCGGGCACCTGGGTCCGGTACGCCGCCGACGGCAACGACGACGGCAGGGCCGACCCGAACAACGTGTTCGACGCGTCGCTCGCCGCGGCCCGCTACCTGTGTTCCGGCGGCCTGAACCTGCGTGAGCGCGACCAGGAGACGAGAGCGGTCCTGCGCTACAACAATTCGATGGCGTACGCCTCGAATGTGCTCGCGTGGTCCGCGGCCTACGCCGCGGGCGGGACACCCGCCCCCGGCGAGATCCCCGAGATGCCCGTCGAGCCCGGCCGTCCGGCCGAGCCGACGCCGGCCGCGCCGACACCCGCCGCCCCGGAGCGGGAAACCAACCTCCTGCGCGACGCCGCCGCGCCCGGACCGGCTCCGGCCGCCCCGCTGATCCCCGGTCTGCCCGCGCTGCCGACGCTGCCCCCGCTGCCGTGCCTGGCGTTCTGCCCGCCCGGCCCGGCGCCGGCACCCGGCGCGGCGCAGTAACCCTTTCGTCACTCGACCCGCCCAGGTCGAGATATTTTCGAGATCTCCTGAAAACCTGCCTTCAGCTGGCCCTTCGCTCCAGGTCGAGCGTCCAGATTGTCACAGCAAGATAACGGACATGTCTCGAATCAGGTAGCGTCGGCTGCGGTTCACAGCACTTACAAGCCCCACCCTGGGGCCGCAGGAGGTACCAGGTGGGTCGCCACAGCAAGCCGTCCAGCTCGAAGGTGAAACGCAACTCGGTCATCGCCCTGTCCGGTCTCGTCCCGACCGGACTGGCCACCGCGGCGACGGCCACCGGAGCCCCCCTCACCATCCCCTTCCTGACGGCCGCCGAGGCGTCGCCCATCACCGAGTCCCCCGATGCACCGGCCGCGCCCGCAGCCACCGAGACGCCGGCCCAGGTCACCCCGGAACCCGCAGCCGCGGCTCCCGCCATCGCCGCCGCACCGGCCACCGAACCGGCTCCCGCTCCCGCGCCCGCACCGCTGCCCGACGGCCCGCTCGGCATCCCCGCCATCAACTTCGCCGCCTACCAGTCGGCCGAGAAGATCATGGCCGAACGCGACCCGGGCTGCGGCATCAACTGGATGCAGGTCGCCGGTGTCGGCCGCGTCGAGTCCAGCCACGCCAACGGCGGCAAGGCCGACGACAGGGGCAACCTGCTCGAGCCGATCATCGGCCTGCCCCTCAACGGCAGCCTGCCCGGCCAGGCCACGATCATGGACACCGACGGCGGCGCGCTCGACGGTGACACCGTCTACGACCGCGCGGTCGGCCCCACCCAGTTCATCCCCACCACCTGGGCCCGGTACGGCATCGACGGCAACGGCGACGGCGTCGCCGACCCGCAGAATCTCTACGACGCGGCCGCGTCCACCGCGAACTACCTGTGCGACGGCGGCACCGACATGCGCGACATCGCCTCGGCCACCAAGGCGATCCTCCGGTACAACAACTCGATGGCCTACGTCGCGAACGTGACCGCGTGGTCCCTCGCGTACTCGACCGGTATCAACCCGAGCGCCGCCGACCTGCCGCGTATCCACTGAGCCCGCAGCGCGGGGCGGCGGCAAGGGGATCGGGAGACACGCCCTAACATGGGGGTATGTCAGCAGTGACCGAGTCCGACGTTCGCAGCGCCCTGGCCAAGGTGATCGACCCGGAGATCCGCAAGCCCATCACGGACCTGGGCATGGTCAAGAGTGTCACCCTCGCCGACGACGGCAACGTCGACATCGAGATCTACCTGACCACCGCGGGCTGCCCGATGCGCACCGAGATCACCGAGCGGGTCACCAAGGCCGTCGCCGACGTCGCGGGCATCGGCGCCATTCGCGTCGAACTCGACGTGATGAGCGACGAGCAGCGCACCGAACTGCGCAAGTCCCTGCGCGGCGACTCCGCCGAGCCGGTCATCCCGTTCGCCCAGCCCGGCTCCCTGACCCGCGTGTACGCCGTCGCGTCCGGCAAGGGTGGAGTCGGCAAGTCCTCGGTCACCGTGAACCTCGCCGCGGCGATGGCCGCGAAGGGCCTGTCGGTCGGCGTGCTCGACGCCGACATCTACGGTCACTCCATCCCCCGTATGCTCGGCACCGACGCCAAGCCGACTCAGGTCGAGCGGATGATCATGCCGCCGCAGGCGCACGACGTGAAGATGATCTCGATCGCCCAGTTCACCCAGGGGAACACTCCCGTCGTGTGGCGCGGACCAATGCTGCACCGCGCGCTGCAGCAGTTCCTCGCCGACGTGTTCTGGGGTGACCTGGACGTGCTGCTGCTGGACCTGCCGCCCGGCACCGGCGACGTGGCCATCTCCGTCGCCCAGCTCATCCCCGGCGCGGAGATCCTCGTCGTGACCACCCCGCAGCAGGCCGCCGCCGAGGTCGCCGAGCGGGCCGGGTCGATCGCGCTGCAGACCCGCCAGCGGATCGTCGGTGTGGTGGAGAACATGTCGTGGATGGAGCTTCCCGACGGCACCCGCATGGACGTGTTCGGTTCCGGCGGCGGTCAGATGGTCGCCGACCGGCTCACCCGCGCCGTCGGCGCGAAAGTTCCCCTGCTCGGTCAGATCCCGCTCGAGCAGGCGGTCCGCGAGGGCGGCGACGCCGGTGTCCCGATCGTGCTCGGCGCCCCGGACTCCCCGGCCGGCACCGCACTGCGGGAGATCGCCGACAAGCTCTCCGTCCGTGCCCGCGGGCTCGCCGGCATGTCCCTCGGCATCGACACCACGCGTCACCTGTAGGCGCTCCGCACCTGTGCGCCTTTCCGGTGTCTCCGACCACCAGAAGTGCGCACAGGTGGCGCAGCCGCCACGAAGCGGTCGACATAGGGCAGCGCGGCGGCCATCGACCCGACCAGGGGCCGGAAGCCCGGCGCATCTGCCCGCGGATTGATCCAGATCACCCGGTACGCCCGGCGGTGCAGTCGCGCCATCGACACGGCCAGGTCCTCCGGCGGGTCACTGTCCCAGCCGTCGGACACGATCACCACGACCGCGCCGCGCAGCGTGAGGCCGTGGCGGGACGCGAGCAGTGTGCGCAGACTGCCCGCGATCCGGGTACCACCGAGACGGTCGACAACCCTCTCGTTGGCGTGTGCCAGCGCGGCGGTGGCGGATCGGTGAGCCAGCACTGCGGTGAGCCGGGTAGGCCCGGAGGAGAACGCGTACACCTCCGGACGCGCCCGCGTTCCGCTCCGCAGCGCCGTCGCACGCATCAGGTGCAGGCACTGGTCGACGAACGGCAGCATGGACCGGCTGACATCGCAGAGCAGCACCACCCGACGTGGCCGGGTCGCCGGTCGTGTGCGCACGATGCGCATCGCCTCCCAGCCGGTTCTCCTGGACCGGGCGATGGTCTCCCGCAACGCAATCCGCCGACCGCTGGGGTGCGGCCGGTAACGCCGCGTGCGGCGCGGTGGCCATTCCTCGGTGAGCCCGTCCAGCCATGCCCGGAGTTCACGCAGGCGATCGGCGTCGAACGCGGCGAACGGCCGTGCCCCTGCGGCGACTCCAGCACTGGCCAGCGGGTCCGGGATCCCGCGGGCAGGTTCACTCCGCACCGGTCGCAGGGTGGCCACGGCGGCGGCGCCACCGCTACCGGGACGGACCGGCGCGGGCGGGTGACTCGTCGCAGTTGTGGTGGTGCCCTGCGGGTTCGGGACCTGGTGCGCTCTCCGCGCGTTCGGATCCAGCTCCGCTACCGATCGACCGAACACCTCCGAGAACACCTCGTCGAACGCGGCGAGATCGGACTGCCTGTGCACCAGGGTCAGCCGTGCAGCCCAGTACAGGCGGTCCGACGAACTCGGCGGCAGCACGGCCAGCGCCCGCGCGAACTCCCCCGCGGCAGGTGGAGACACCTCGACACCTGCGTCCCTGAGCCGCACCCCGAGTGCGACCGCGAATGCCGCGACATCGACGCCCCGCCCCGGCACGACCGCTCACCGCCCGCGCAACCACCGCATCAGCAGCACGACCACGGCTCCCGACACGAACGCGACGGCCGCGGGAAGGAGCCGGCGCAGGATGGTCGGTCCGGCCAGGCTCATCAGGTCGATCGGTTCCGGCTCCGGCATCGGCTGGGGTCGCGGTTTCGATTGCGGCACCGGCGAGTCCGATGTCTCTGCATCGCCGTTCACCACGGTCAGCATGGGAGCGGTGGTCTTGGCCAGCTTGGCCGCCAGCGCGTCGGCGAACTGCCCCATCAGCTTCTCCGACACCTGTCCGATGACCCCGCTGCCGAACTGTGCGAGCTTGCCGACTATCCGCATGTCGGTGACCACGGCTGCGGTCGTTCCGTCGGAGGTTTCGTCGAGCGCCACCGTGATGGTCGCCGATGCGTTGCTGCCGCCACGCGCGTCGCGTCCACTCGCCTCGATGACCGCCCGATGCGCTCGGTCGTTCTTCTCCCGGAACGCCGCCCGCCCTGCGAACTCGCCGGTGACGGGGCCGACCTTCACCTTGACGGTGCCGAGGTAGGCGTCGCCGTCGCGTCCGGTGAGCTGTGCGCCCGGCAGCAGCACGGCCACGGACTCGAGGTCGGTGAGCTCCGCCCAGGCGGTGTCGATCGGTGCGTCGACCGTGAACTCGTGCGAGAACTTCATCGTTTCCAGCCCTTCCCTTCCTCAATCTCCCTGTACTCATCCACCCTGTCCCCCGCGTTCGTCGCCGTCGACGAGCGCAAGCACCGCGGCGCGGTCGTCCGGCGTCTTGGCCAGCGCGCCGATGCTCGCGACGATGTCGGCCCGGGCGAGATCGGAGCCGGCGAGGTCGGCGGCCCCGAGGGCGGCGAGGGCCGCCACCCAGTCGATCGCCTCCGCGACGCCGGGCGGCTTGTCGAGGTCGAGCCGGCGAACCTCGCCGACGAATCCGACAACGGACCCGACCAGCGCGGTGTTCGCTGCGGGCACCTTCCGCCGCAGGATCGCCACCGCCCGCTCCGGCCGCGGGTACTCGATCCAGTGGTACAGGCAGCGTCGACGCAACGCGTCGTGCAGGTCGCGGCTGCGGTTCGACGTGAGCACCACCCGTGGTGGGGTCCGTGCGGCGAAGGTGCCCAACTCGGGCACCGTCACCGCCGACTCGCCGAGGAACTCCAGCAGCAGAGCCTCGAATTCGTCGTCGGCGCGGTCGATCTCGTCGACCAGCAGCACCGGCGCCGGACCGGATCGGTGCCGGACGCAGCGCAGGATCGGCCGCTCGAGCAGGAACTCCTCGGTGAACAGATCGTCCGCCGACAGTGGTGCTGTCGCATGTTGCGCCGACAGCGGAGCTGTCCTGTCCGGCTCGGCCGGCGGAGCTGTCCTGTCCGGCTCGGCCGGCGGTGCCGCCCTGTCCTGGGCCAGCCGGATCGCGAGCATCTGCCGCTGGTAGTTCCAGTCGTACAGGGCTTCCGCCACCCCGAGCCCCTCGTAGCACTGCAGCCGGATCAGCTCGGCTCCCAATGCCTCGGCGAGCGTCTTCGCCGCGGTGGTCTTCCCGACGCCCGGTTCACCTTCGAGCAGCAGCGGCCGGCCGAGCTCGGTTGCGAGGTATATCGCTGCCGCGGTGCCCTCGTCGAGCAGGTGATCGCGGGCGTCGAATCGTGCAACCACGTCGGCGATGTCACGAAAGCCGCCACCAGGTTCGTCCCGGCGCTGCAGTTCCCGATAGTCGTCCCAGGTGTCGACGTCGCGGGGGACGTCCGCGTCGACCGGCAGCTCGACGACGGGGATCCGGCCCGACTCGAGCAGCCGCCAGACCGCCTTGTCACCGTGCATGGCGTGCAGGTCGGGAAACACCTCCCGCCCGAAGAAGATCGGGTGCCCACGGCCGTCGCGGTACCGGCACACCGCGGCGCCCGTGGCGGGTCCCCGACGGATCAGCTCCCGCACCACGGCCGGGTCGATACCCGGCTGGTCGCCGAGGAGCAGGACGACGCCGGCGGAATCCCGGTCGACCGCGTCGAGTGCGCGGGTGATCGACGACGCGCAGCCGGAGCCGAAGTCGGGGTTGTGCACCACCACCGTGCCGTCGAGGTCGACCATGGCTTCCACTTCGGCGGCGGCGCCTCCGAGGGCCACCACCACCTGGTCGAACCGGCAGTCCCGCACGACCGTCAGCACCTCACCGAGGAGGGTTCCACCCCGGTAGGCGAGGAGTTGCTTGGGTCGGCCCAGGCGCGACGACGAGCCCGCGGCGAGGACGATGCCGGTGACCTTCACCGCGCGCGCTCCCGCAGGTATCGGTCGCGGCACCCGGGACCGCAGAACCACACCGTGCCGCTGTCGGCCTCGACGTGCGGCGCCTCGGCGCGCATCGTCACCGTCATCCCGCACACCGGGTCGACGGCCGTCTCGGGCACCGGGACGGGCGCCGCGCGGCCGAGTCCCGCCAGCCGCATCTCCCTGACGATCTCGGCGAGGATCGACAGTGCGATCTCGGCCGGTCCGCGGGCGCCGATCGGCATTCCGGCCGGGGTGTGCACCCGGGCGCGGGTGTCCGGGTCGAGTTCGAGTTCCCCGAGCACGGCCGCACCGCGTGTCGCGCTGGCGACCAGTCCGATGTACCCGACGCCGGCGTCCAGGGCGGCCCGGATCTCGGCGGCCTCGTCGCCGCCGAGCGTGGCGATCACGACCGCGGTCATCCCGTCCGGTGGGCCGCCCAAGTCGGCCCGGACCACGTCGAGGCCCAGCAGCTTCGCCAGCGCTGCCACGGCATCGACGGTCGGGTTCTCCCCCACCAGGAACAATTGCGGGGCGGGGAGTTTCGGTTCAAGGAAGATCTCCAGTGCTCCCCCCGACAGGCACGGGTTGACCACCACCCGGGCTCCGGGTCCCTCCGGAAACGTCGGCGCCCCCTCGGGCAGCACCCGCAGCAGCACCGCCTTTCCGTCCCGCAGCGCGTCGAGAGCTGTCGTGCGCACCGAGTTCCGCGTGCACTGCCCGCCGACGAATCCCTCGATGGTGCCGTCCGCGAGCACGACGGCGTGGTCACCGGGGCGGGCCGAGGTCGGGGACTGCGCGCGCACCACCGTCGCGTGCACGAACGGTTGCCGGCACGCAGTCAGTTCCGCGATGCGCTCGTCTGTCCCCATCCACACCCGCTTTCGTCGGATCAGGTGGCCGCTCGGATCACGTGGACCGTCAGATCGGTGGCGCTGCCCTGCCCTGCATCGCCTCCCACACCCGCGACGGGGTCAGCGGCATGTCCGCGTGCCGAACCCCGAACGGCGCCAACGCGTCCACGACGGCGTTGACCACGGCCGGCGGTGAACCGACGGTCGCCGACTCGCCGATCCCCTTGGCTCCGATCGGATGGTGCGGGGACGGTGTGACCGTGTACCCGGTCTCGAAGTGCGGCACCTCCAGCGCGGTCGGGATCAGGTAGTCCATGAAGGATCCGCCGAGGCAGTTGCCGTCCTCGTCGAAGGACATGATCTCCATCAACGCCATTCCGATGCCGTCGGTGAGACCGCCGTGCACCTGCCCCTCGATGATCATCGGATTGATCCGTGTGCCGCAGTCGTCGACGGCGAGGAACCTGCGCACCTTGACCTCCGCGGTGCCGGGGTCGATGTCGACGACACAGAAGTAGGCGCCGTACGGGTAGGTGAGATTCTCCGGGTTGTAACAGATCTGGGCCTCGAGGCCGCCCTCGATCCCCTCCGGCAGATCGCCCGCACCGTACGAGCGCAGCGCAATGTCCTGGATCGTCACCGCCGCGGTCGGGTCGCCGACGACGTGGAAGCTGCCCTTGGTCCACTCCAGGTCCGCGACGGACACCTCCAACATGCCGGACGCGATGATCCGGGCCTTGTCCCGGACCTTGCGCGCGACGAGGGCCGCGGCCGCTCCGGACACCGGCGTCGATCGGCTGCCGTAGGTGCCCAGGCCGAAGGGGGTGTTGTCGGTGTCGCCGTGCAGCACCTCGATGTCGTCGGGCGCGATGCCGAGTTCCTCGGCGACGATCTGCGCGAACGTGGTCTCGTGGCCCTGCCCCTGCGTCTGCACGGACAGCCGCAGCACCGCCTTCCCGGTCGGATGCACCCGCAGCTCGCACCCGTCGGCCATGCCGAGGCCGAGAATGTCCATGTCCTTGCGCGGCCCCGCGCCGACGGCCTCGGTGAAGAACGACATCCCGATGCCCATGAGCTCGCCACGCTCGCGCCGCTCGGCCTGCTCGCGGCGCAGGTCGGCGTAGCCGATCATGTCCATCGCCTTGCGCATCGTGGTCTCGTAGTCGCCGGAGTCGTACACCCAGCCGGTCTTGGACGTGTACGGGAACTGCTCGGGCCGCAGCAGGTTTCGCAGCCGCAGCTCGGCGGGATCCATCTTCAGGTCGTACGCCAGGCAGTCCACCAGCCGCTCGACCAGGTACACCGCCTCGGTGATCCGGAACGAGCACGCGTACGCGACCCCACCCGGCGCCTTGTTCGTGTACACCGCGGTCATCGAGCAGTGGGCGGCCTCGAGGTCGTAGCTGCCGGTGAACACGCCGAAGAACCCGGCCGGGTACTTCACCGGTGCCGCGGTGCCGTTGAAGGCGCCGTGGTCGGCGATCACGCGCGTGCGGATCGCGAGGATCTTGCCGTCGCGGGTGGCGGCGATCTCCCCGTCCATGATGTAGTCCCGTGCGAACCCGGTGCTGGTCAGGTTCTCGTTGCGGTCCTCCATCCACTTGATCGGATGCCCGGTCACCAGGGACGCGACGATCGCGCACACGTACCCGGGGTAGATCGGCACCTTGTTGCCGAAGCCGCCGCCGATGTCCGGGGACACCACCCGGATCTTGTGCTCGGGCAGCCCGGCGACGAGCGCGTACAGGGTGCGGTGCGCGTGCGGGGCCTGCGAGGTGCACCAGAGCGTCAGCTTCCCCTCCACCGCGTCGTAGTCCGCGACCGCACCGCACGTCTCCATCGGCGCGGGATGCACACGCGGATAGACGATCTCCTGTCTGCTGACGACGTCCGCCCGGGCGAACACGGCCTCGGTGGCGTCGGCGTCGCCGGCCTCCCAGTCGAAGACGTGGTTGTCGGTCTTCCCCTCGAGGTCGGTGCGGATCACCGGTGCATCCGGGTCGAGCGCGTGCCGGGCGTCGATCACCGGGTCGAGAATGTCGTACTCGACATCGATCAACGCCAGTGCGTCCCGCGCCGAGTACCGGTCCTCGGCGACCACGCAGGCCACCTCCTGGCCCTGGAACCGCACCTTGTCGGTGGCCAGGACCGCCTGCACGTCGTTCGACAGGGTCGGCATCCACGCCAGGCCCTGCTCCGCCAGATCGGCTCCGGTGATTACCGCCTTCACCTTCGGATGCTGCTGCGCCGCAGTGGTGTCCACCTTGACCAGGCGCGCATGCGCGACCGGCGAACGCAGGATCGCCATGTGCAGCATGCCCGGCAGGACGATGTCGTCGACGTAGTGTCCGCGACCGCGGATGAACCGCGGATCCTCCTTGCGCAGCATGCGCCCATAGCCGACCGGCTTGGTGTCGTTGTCGACGTGGTCCGCATCGGGCTGGTCCGGGACCGGGCGGTCGACGGTGGTCATGATCCACTTCCTATGTGCTCACTGGTGCGCGGCTCCGCTGCGGGAGGCGGCGTCGAGTCCGGCTGCGCCGCAGTCGGACCGGTGTGCTGCTCGGGCTCGGGCGCCCGCTCGGCCCCCTCCTCGTGCGCGGCCGCCCACAGCACGGACCGCACGATGGTCGTGTATCCGGTGCAGCGGCAGATCTGCCCGGAGATCGCTTCCCGGATCGCCTGCTCGTCCGGGTGCGGGGTGCGGTCGAGCAGCGCCCGCGACGTCATCATCATGCCGGGGGTGCAGAACCCGCACTGCAGTCCGTGGCACTCCATGAACCCCTGCTGCACGGGGTCCAGGACTCCGTCACGTTCGAGGCCCTCGACGGTGCGCACGGCGTGCCCGTCGGCCATCACGGCGAGCATGGTGCACGACTTCACCGGGTCGCCGTCCACCAGTACCACGCACGTCCCGCAGTTGCTGGTGTCGCAGCCCCAGTGGGTGCCGGTCAGCCGCAACACGTCCCGAAGGAAATGCACGAGCAGCAGCCGGGGTTCGACATCCGCGGTGACCTCCTCACCGTTGACGGTCATCGTCACCTGCATGTCATCTCGTCCTTCCGTGCGTCGAGGGCCGACGTCGGTGTCAATGCACCCGTCCGGCGGCGGTCAGCAGGGTGCGCCGGGTCAGTTCCTTGGCCAGGTGCCGCTTGTACTCGGCGGTGCCGCGCTGGTCGCTGACCGGTTCGCAGTGCCGCGACGCGAGGTCTCCGGCGTACAGCGCGACCTCCTCGGTGCACGGTTTGCCGACCAGGAACTCGTACACCTCGTCGAATCCTTCCGGGTCCGCGTTCACCGCGGTCAGGCCGACGCGGGCCCGGACCACCACCGGACCGTCCAGCCACAGCGCCGACCCGGCCCCGACGATCGCCCAGTCTCCCACCCGCCGTTCGACTTTCGCGTACGCGTTGGATCCGTGGTCGCGGAACGGGATCCGGATCTCGGTGAGGATCTCGTTGGGTGCGGCGGCGGTCTCGTACGGTCCGACGAGGAACCCCGACATCGGCACGGTGCGCTCGCCGGCCGGGCCGCGCAGCACGCACGTCGCGTCGAGGACCAGACACACGGTGGTGAGGTCCTCGGCCGGGTCCGCCTGGCACAGCGAGCCGCCGATGGTGCCCCGGTTGCGGACCGCCGGATCGGCGATCACCCGCTCGGCGTCCCGGAAGATCGGCCACAGCGCCGCGAGCTCGGGGGACTCGAGCAGCTGCCGGTGCCGGACCATCGCACCGATCCGCGCGCCGCCCGGGTCGACGCTGATCCGGCCCAGCTCCTCGTGGAGCGGGTTGATGTCGATCAGCCACTCCGGGTCGGCCAGGCGCAGCTTCATCATCGGCAACAGGCTGTGACCGCCGGCCACCAGGCGGGCCCGGTCACCGTGCCGGTCGAGTAAACCGATCGCGTCCTCGACGCTCGACGCTCGCTCGTATTCGAAGGGCCCTGGCACCTGCATCGGATCCACCTCGCTCGACTGCCGTCCCCATTCAGCGTCTGCCCGTCCGCCGGAGGTGTCAACAGTCGGCCCGATCAGCGGCCCCGGCCGCCTCGGCGCAGGTCGTCGTGGTGGATCCGGCCGGTCACGTCGCTCAATCGCCGGCCGTCCCCACCCCAGCGCAGCTCGATGATCTCCGCGACGATGGAGACCGCGGTTTCCTCGGGAGTGCGGGCGCCGATGTCCAGGCCGATCGGGCTCGACAGCCGCGCGAGTTCGCCCTCGGTCACGCCCGCCTCCCGCAGTCGTGCGAGCCGGTCGTGGTGGGTGCGCTGCGAACCCATCGCCCCGACGTACCCCACTTCGGGCAGCCGCAGGGCGACCTCCAGCAGCGGCACGTCGAACTTCGGGTCATGGGTGAGCACGCAGATGACGGTGTTGTGGTCGATCTCGCCGACCTCGGCCAGCTTCCGCAGGTACCGGTGCGGCCAGTCGACGACGACCTCGTCCGCGGTCGGGAACCGGGCCGAGGTCGCGAACACCGGTCGCGCGTCGCACACCGTGACCCGGTAGCCGAGGATGGCGCCCTGCCGCGCCACGGCCGCGGCGAAGTCGATGGCCCCGAACACCAGCATCCGGGGACTCGGTGCGTGCGATGCCACGAACACGCGCATCCCCTCGCCGCGGCGCTGACCGTCCGGGCCGTAGCCGAGCACGCCGGTGCGCCCGGCGGCGAGCAGTCCGCGGGCATCGTCCGCGACGGCGGCATCGGCCCGCGCCGACCCGACGCTGCCCGAGAGAGCGTCCGGGCGCACGACCATCCGGTTGCCGAGCCGGGCCGGATCCGGGTGTTCGACGACGGTGGCGACGGCGACCGGACGGCGCGCGTCGATGTCCGCCGCCACCTCGGCGAGTTCCGGGAACGTCGCCACCGACACCGGCTCGACGTAGACGTCGATGATCCCGCCGCAGGTCAGCCCCACCGCGAACGCGTCGTCGTCGCTGACCCCGTAGCGTTCGAGCACCGGTGTCCCGCTCGCGACGACCTCTCGGGCCAACTCGTACACGGCGCCCTCCACACAGCCACCCGACACCGACCCCGTCACGGTGCCGTCGGGCGCGACGACCATCGCGGCGCCCGGCGGCCGCGGCGCGGACCGGAACGTCTGCACCACGGTGCCGACACCGGCGGTCCCGCCGTCGCGCCAGACCGCCAGCAGCTCGGAAAGCACGTCCTGCACGGTCAGTCCCGGGGCGTCGGCAGGTCGACGACGCGACCGCGGTCGATGCTCACCCAGTCCCGCGCACCGAGGTACGGACCGAGGCTCTCGAGGATCAGTTGTGAGTCGTCCGCGGTCTTCGGTCGCTGGATCTCGTAGACGTTCGGGAACTCGAGCAGGCCGGTGACGAACTCCCACAGCCGCACCGCGGCCACACCGGTGGGCGGCCGGACGAGCACCGGGCCGAACAGTGCCTGGCCGTCCGGGAAGAACAGGGTCGGCACCCCGAATCCCCCGGCGTCGACCACCCTCAGGTGATCGGCCCGCACGTCGTCGTGGGTGGTGGCATCCGCCAGCGATTCGTCGAGGACACCGGGATCGACGCCGATCTCGGCGAGCATCCGACGCGCGGTCCCTGGCTCGTGCGGCTTCTCCCCCTGGACGTGCAGGCCACGTCCGATCCGCTCGTACCAGGCGTCGAGCAGCGACATGTCCGTCCGGCGCAGGGTCGCCCCGATCCGCATCAGCGACCAGCCGTAGGACCAGTCCCGCTCCCACGGATGCTTCTTGCCCGGGGCGCGGTTGATCTCCTCGAGGCTGAAGAAGCGCCAGTCGACCGTCAGGCCGGTCAGGTCGCGGACCTCACGGATCCACACCGAGGTCTGGTACGCGAACGGGCACATCGGATCGAAGTGGAAGTCGACGGAGACTGGCCCCGCCTCGTCGCGGGTGGTCACTCTTCGGACGGTACGCCGCCGCGCCGGTCAGGGCAGCGCGCTGCTAGGTCGCGTCGAGGTCGATCGGCGGCTTCTCGCCGTCGGAGAGGGGGGCCGGCGCGGGCCGCGAAGTGCCGCCGGGCGCCGACGGCTTCTTGTCGTCGAAGTTCCCTGTGAAGATCGAGTCGTCGCCGTCGAGGAGGTGTTTGGTGATCGCCGCGCGCGGCGTCATCCCCCGAAGATCGTTCAGGTCGGACAGCGGTTTGCGCAGGTCCTCGAACTCGGGTCCCAGCTCGTCCTTGAGTTGCTGGGTGGCGCCACCGGCGTAGTCCTTGACCTGACGCAGGCTCTTGGCCACCCAGGAGACAGCACCGGGTAGGCGCTCGGGTCCCAGGATCACGAGCGCCGCGACGAGAAGGATCATGAACTCGCCCCAGCCGATGTTGCCAAACACCTGACCAGACTACGTGCCGGTGCCCACTCGTGGGACCGCCGGTGGCAAATTCACCGGAACGTCACAGACTGGCACCCGGGTGGCCGGCACCCGTCAATCCGACACCGGGGTGACCTGGACCTCGACCTCGCGGCCCGACCGGATCAGCTTCACCGGCACCGACTGCCCGGCCTCGGTGCCGTGCACGGCGACCACGAGTTCGTCGGCGTTGCCGACGTCGCGGTCGCCGACCCGGACGATGACGTCGCCCTCGACGATCCCCGCCTGCTCCGCGGGACTGCCGGCCTGCACGTTGGCGACCTGGGCCCCGGTGGTCTGCTCGTTGGTCACCGAACGCGCGTTGACGCCGATCTCGGCGTGGTGCATCGAGCCGCTCCGGATCAGCTCCTGGGCGACCCGGGTCACGTCGTCGACACCGATCGCGAAGCCGAGGCCGACCGACCCGCCGCTCTCGCTGCGGATCGCCGAGTTGATGCCGATGACGCGGCCCTCGGCGTCAACCAGGGGGCCGCCGGAGTTGCCGGGGTTGATCGCGGCGTCGGTCTGGACGGCGTCGATCACCGCATCGGTGTCGGTGCCCTCACCACCCAGCCGGACCGGACGATGCAGGGCGCTGACGATGCCACTGGTGACGGTCTTGCTCAGGCCGAGCGGTGAACCGACCGCGACGACGTCGTCACCGACCTGCACGTCGGCCGACTTCCCGAGCTGGGCGACGGTGAGGTTCCCGACGTCGACCTTGAGCACCGCCAGGTCGGTCTTGATGTCGCGGCCGACGATCCGGGCCGGCACCCGCGTGCCGTCGGAGAACACCACTCGCAGGGTGGCGTTGTCGGGGTCCGTCGCGGCCATCGAGATCACGTGGTTGTTGGTCACGATGTAGCCGGCCCCGTCGATGACGACGCCGGACCCGGTGCCGGACTGCTCTCCGAGCGCGACCTGGATCGACACCACGGACGGCAACACCGCCTCGGCGACCTTCGCGACCTGCCCGGCCTCGCGGTCCTCGCCCCCGGACTGCGTCAACTCGACCTTCTGGCTGGTCAGCGAACTCACGCTCTCCGCGGTCAGCCGACCGACCACCCCGCCGACGAGGCCGACCGCCAGGGCCACCGCGGCGAGCGCGGCCAACGCACGCGGCGCGACCCGGTCCCCGAACAGCACCTCCCTCACACCGAGCTTGTCGGCCGGGGGCAGTGCCGCGGGCAGTGGGGTGTCGACGGCCGCCGCGCCGAGCCGCACCGCGGAGTCCGGGTCGCGCCAGGGGTCGGCGGGCGCGTCCGCGTCGGGTGCGCGCTCGTCGAGGTCGTCGGGTCCGCGCTGAATGGTCTCGGTCTCGCCGTCGGGACGCCCGAACGCCTCGGCCAGCACCGGATCGGGCGGGCGCAACGTCAATTCGGGTTCGGTCGCGGTGCGAGTGGCGGCGAACGAGTCGGTGACGCCGTCGGGGCGCGCGAACGCGGCAGCCGACGCCGGATCGATGTCCGGCCTGTACAGGGGTCGCGGCGTCAGTCGCGGCGGGGACGCGTCACCCTCGTTGGCGTCAGTCACGGGACCCAGTATCACCGACGGCGCGGCACCGGGGTCCGACGCCACGTCGGCATCGGGGTCGGGCACCACGGTGTCAGCGGCGCCGGCGCCACGTCGTCAACGAGTAGGAGGTGGTCTTCGAGGAGAAGATCATGCGACGGCGCCCGCTCGAAGGACCGTCGTCCACCGCGGAATCGTCGACCGGCAGGCAGGTGGGGATCCGGCTGAGGGCACCGAGCAGCGAGCTCGGCATGCTGATCTCACCGGACTGTCGCAGCGCGATCCGCGCGTGCTGCTGGGCATCCACCGCGGCGGCGCACTCAAGGCACTGCGAGACGTGGTCCGCGGCCCGCAGGTACGCGTTCATCTGCAATTCGCCGTCCACGTACGCGGCAACCGCCTCGCTGGCCAGATGTTCCGTCGAACCGAACTGGCGAGGACCGCGGCCCTGCGTCATCCGCTCCTCCTGCACACTCACGCGACTGTCGTCTTCCCGGTTTCGAGGTCCCGCGCGGCCTGCGCCACAGACAGGTGATCCCGCAACGCCTGGCGTCCGCGGTGGATGCGGCTGCGCACGGTTCCGAGCTTGACGCCCAGTGTCGCACCGATCTCCTCGTAGGACAGACCTTCGACGTCACACAGTACGACCGCGGCACGGAACTCGGGCGCGAGGGAGTCCAACGCGGCCTGCAGATCGGGATCCAGCCTCGCGTCGTGGTAGACCTGCTCGGGGTTGGGGTTCTGCGACGGCACCCGCTCGTAGTCCTCGGGCAGAGCCTCCATCTTGATCCGGTTGCGGCGCCGAACCATGTCGAGGAACAGGTTGGTGGTGATGCGGTGCAGCCAACCCTCGAACGTGCCTGCCTGGTAGCTGGACAGGGAGCGGAACACCCGGATGAAGGTGTCCTGCGTGAGGTCCTCGGCGTCCTGCGCGTTGCCGGACAGCCGGTAGGCCAGCCGGTAGACGCGGTCGCCGTGCTCGCGGACGAGTTCGTCCCAGGACGGCATGGTGGACTGGTCTCCGCTGGCGTCGAACGCGGCGGTGCCACTGACTGCGGGGCCGCCGACGGCCGACTCGGCGACCTCGGTGTCGTGATCGGACGGGGCGTTGACCATCGAGATGATGGAAACCTCCTGCTCGGGACAGCTGGAAGCGGATGCGCGGGCGTCGCGCTGCGTACTGGAACAACTCCCGGGGTGTCCGGATTGTTCCCGACGGTCCGATTCCGGTGCGGTCGGCTGATCTCGTGACAGGTTCACCTTCACCGATCCGGGTGTGCACGACGTGTGAGCAACCTGAGTGGCGCCTGAGAATCCGTGCGCTGCGACGGGGGGAATGTCATGGTCACGACGGCGCCCACCGGGACCGGGACTGCGCGCCTCGACACGCCCGGGTCACGACAACGATAACCTCGTGGTCGTGTACACCAACGGCGACCAGATGCTGGCCCACACCGAGG
Organism: Rhodococcus sp. NPDC003322; assembly: GCF_053589555.1. NCBI lineage: Bacteria > Bacillati > Actinomycetota > Actinomycetes > Mycobacteriales > Nocardiaceae > Rhodococcus > Rhodococcus sp. NPDC003322. Next base: position 310,821 of record NZ_JBSFSC010000001.1, read on the forward strand.
ACTCCGTCGTCGAGGACGACATCCTCGTTTCCGCACGTGAGCGGGCCGAGGATCTCGGCGCCGACCCGGTTCCGCCGTCGGTCGGCGCGCTGCTGAGCCTGTTCACGCAGATGCTCGGCGCCCGGACCGTCGTCGAGATCGGCACCGGCGCCGGTGTGAGCGGCCTGTGGCTGCTCGACGGAATGCGCCCGGACGGAGTACTCACCACCATCGATCCCGAGCCCGAGCACCAGCGGGCCGCGAAGGAGGCGTTCCGGTCCGCGGCGATCGCACCGGGGCGGACCCGCCTGATCAACGGCTGGGGCCTGGACGTGCTGCCGCGGCTCGCGGACAGCTCGTACGACCTGGTGTTCGTCGACACCGCGCCTGCCGACCATCCGCACTACGTCGAGCAGGGTGTGCGCCTGCTCCGTCCCGGTGGAGTGATCGTGTTCCACAACGCCCTGCTCGGCGGCCGGGTCGCCGACCCTGCCGCACGGGACACCACGACGCTCGCCGTGCGCGCGGCCGCCCGGGCCATCGCCGAGGACGACCGGCTGACGAAGGTGCTGCTTCCCGTCGGCGACGGACTGCTCTGCGCATCTCGCAGCTGACCGCGGTTTCGCCGGCCACGTCCGACACCGCGCGGACGCGGCACGGACGCGGCGCGCTCTTGACGACTCCGCGCTTTTGACGACTCCGCACTCTTGACGACTCCTTGACGCGCACAACCCTTGCCTCCGGGTTGAACACGCGTTTAGCGTATTGACCATGCGTTCAGCCATGGACGGATTCGCCACCATCGGCATCCCGGACCGGGATCTGACCACCCGGGCCAGGATCAGGGACGCGGCGATCGTCGTGTTCGGCGACCGGGGCTTCCGCACCGGCGTGCGGGAGGTCGCGGCGGCCGCCGGCGTGTCCCCCGGCCTGGTCAACCACCACTTCGGTTCCAAGAACGGGCTTCGCGAGGCGTGCGACGAGTACGTCCTCGCGGCCATCCGGGCTGCCAAGACCGAATCGCTGACCCGGCCGAGCGCGGCCGGTCTGCTGCAACAGCTCGCCGACGTCGAGGAGTACGCGCCCCTGGTCGCGTATCTCGTCCGCAGCTATCAGTCCGGCGGGGAGCTGGCACGGTCCATGTTCGATCACATCGTCGCCACCACCGAGCAGTATCTCGCCGACGGCGTGGCCGCAGGCACCCTCCGACCGAGCCGGGATCCGGCCGCTCGCGCCCGCTACCTGGCCATGCAGTCGCTGGGCAGCACCGTGCTCTTCCTGCAGATGCGGGAAGACCAGGACGGACCCGTCGACTGGGGTCGCGCCATTCGCGAGCTCACCGACGAGATCATGTTCCCCGCCCTCGAGCTCTACACCGAGGGCCTGTTCACCGACACCACCTTCCTGGACGCGATGGTCGACCAGCGCGCCGAGGACCCACCCGTCGACAACACACACCACCGGGAGAATCGATGACCGGAATCATCGAAGTCCGCGACCTGCACAAGCACTTCGGGCGCACCCACGCACTCGACGGCCTGAACCTCACGGTCGGTGAGGGCGAGGTCCACGGGTTCCTCGGCCCGAACGGCTCGGGAAAATCCACCACCATTCGCATCCTGCTCGGCATCCTGCAGGCGACATCCGGACACGCCCGGGTACTCGGCCGCGACCCGTGGACGGACTCGGTCGCGCTGCACCGTGACATCGCCTACGTCCCAGGGGATGTCACGCTGTGGCCGTCGCTGTCCGGCGGCGAGACCATCGACCTGCTCGCCCGGATGCGCGGCGGCATCGACGAGCAGAGGCGCGCCGAACTCGTCGACCGGTTCGACCTCGATCCGCGGAAGAAGGCCCGCACCTATTCGAAGGGCAACCGGCAGAAGGTGTCACTGGTGTCGGCACTGTCGTCGAACGCGCGGCTGCTGCTCCTCGACGAGCCGACCTCGGGCCTGGACCCGCTGATGGAACAGGTGTTCCGCGAGTGCGTGACCGAGGCGTCCGCCCGCGGTGTCACCGTTCTCCTGTCCAGCCACATCCTCTCCGAGGTCGAGGCGCTGTGCCAGAAAGTGACCATCATCCGGGCAGGCAGGACAGTCGAGAGCGGCACCCTGGCCGACATGCGACACCTCAGCCGGACCTCGATCAGTGCCGAGTTGCTGGGCGATCCGGGAGATCTGAGCCGCATCGCGGGTCTCGCGGACGTCACCGTCGAGGACCACACCCTGCACTGCCAGGTGGACAGCGAACACCTCGGCGAACTGATCCGCGTACTCGGCGACGCCGGCGTGCGCAGCCTGGTCAGCAAGCCGCCGACCCTCGAGGAGCTGTTCCTGCGCCACTACGAGATCGACGGACCCGAACCCACCGGGGAGAAGGTGAGGGCATGAGCACCGCAACCCTCACCGGAGGCCGCCGCGGAGCCGGGCCGCCCCGGACCGCGACGTCGAACTTCACGGGCACCCTCGGGCTGCTGCGGCTGTACCTGCGCCGCGACCGGATCGTGTTGCCGCTGTGGGTGCTGCTGCTGTCGATCCCGCTGTCCACGGTGTACGTGGGCTCCATCGCGAGCATCTACCCCGACAAGGCGCAGCGCGCCGCGTTCACGGCCTCGATCATGGGCAGCCCCGCGCAGCGGGCGATGTACGGCGAGATCTACAACGACAGCCTCGGGGCGGTCGGCATCTGGAAGGCAGGCATCTTCCACACCCTGATCGCGGTCGCGGTGATCCTCACCGTGATCCGGCACACCCGGATGGAGGAGGAGTCGGGTCGCGCCGAACTGCTCGACTCCACCGTGGTCGGCCGCTACGCGGGACTGACGGCCGCGTTGATCGTCGCCTTCGGCGCATCCATCGCAACCGGACTGATCGGCACCGCCGGACTGTTCGGCACCGATGTCCCGCGGTCCGGCTCGCTGGCGTTCGGCATCGCGCTCACCGCGTCGGGCATCGTCTTCGCGGCGGTCGCCGCGGTGGCAGCCCAGCTCAGTCCCAGTGCCCGCACCGCGCGTGGGATCGCATTCGGAGCACTCGGCGCCGCGTTCGCGCTGCGCGCCGTCGGCGACGCCGGCTCCGGCGTACTGTCGTGGCTCTCACCACTGGGCTGGTCGCTGCAGGTGCGCCCGTACGCGGGCGACCGCTGGTGGGTGCTGCTGCTGCACCTGACGGCCGCGATCGTGCTCACCGTGGCGGCGTACGCGTTGCTGCGCCGGCGGGATGTCGGCGCCGGCCTGATCGCCGAGCGAACCGGCCCACCGACCGCGGCACCCGCGCTCGCCGGGCCGTTCGGCCTGTCCTGGCGGCTCCAGCGCGGTTCGCTGGTCGCCTGGACCATCGGAATCTGCCTGTACGCGTTGCTGATCGGCAGTGTCGTGCACGGGATCGGAGACGAGATCGGCGACAACGAGACCGTGCGGGAAATCGTCAGCCGGATGGGCGGAACACAGGCGCTGGAGGACTCGTTCATCGCGATCGCCTTCACCATGCTCGCAGTCGGTGCCGCCGCGCTGGCAATCTCGTCGGCACTGCGCCTCCACAGCGAGGAGGAGGCCCAGCACGCCGAGACCGTCCTGGCCGGAGCCGTCGGTCGCACCCGTTGGGTGGCAAGTCATCTCCTGCTCGCGGTCGTCGGGCCTGCGGTCGCCATGGTGGCGGCGGGCCTGGTCGCCGGCCTGACCTACGGCGCTGCCGCCGGCGACGTCACCGGGAAACTGCCCGGCGTCATGGCCGCGGCGCTGATGCAGTTTCCGGCGATCTGGATGCTCGCCGGAGTGACCGTCGCACTGTTCGGACTGGCGCCTCGCTACGCCACGGTCGCCTGGGGAGTCCTGGTCGGCTTCGTGGCACTGTTCCTGCTCGGTTCGATCTCCGGGTTCCCGCAGTGGCTGCTGGACCTCGAACCGTTCGCACACGCACAGCGGGTTCCCGGCACCGCGTTCTCGTTCATCCCGCTCGGATGGATGTTGCTGATCGACGTCGCGCTGATCGCGGTGGGACTCGCAGCCTTCCGCCGTCGCGACCTGCGGTGAGGCCGGAGGCGGCCCTTGGTGAGCCCGAAGGCGCCCCTCGACGGGCCCGAAGGGCTGCGACCGCTCACCGCAAAGTCGACCGAATGCCGGTGGTACTGCGTACGATGTGATGCGTCTCACTCCACTCCCTTTCGGAGGCTGACGTGCGTGGACTAGGGATCGATCTCGGAACCGCAAACACTGTCGTCGGCACACCCGATGACGGCGTCGTCCTGAACGAGCCATCGTTCATGCTGGTGAAAGCGAAGGATCTAGATCACGCCCTCGCGATCGGTGCGGACGCACGGAACCTGCTGGGCCGCACGCCCGTCGGGGTCTCGTCGGTGCGCCCCGTACGCGACGGAGTGGTCGCGGACCTCGAATCGGCGCGAACGTTCGTCTCCGCCGTTCTCAACCAGGCCGCCCCGCACCGGCGGTACAGCCCGCGCGCGAAGGGAGTGATGGCGGTGCCCGCCGGCGCCACACCACTCGAGCGCCGCGCACTTCTCGAGGTCGGGCACGAGTCCGGTCTGCGCAAGGTCGGCCTGATACCGGAACCGGTCGCGGGCGCGCTCGGATGCGGGATCAACCCGATGGAACCACGCGCCCACCTCGTCGTCGACATAGGCGGCGGCACTTCGGAAATCACCGCGTTCTGCTTCGGTGGCATCCTCTCGAATCGCAGTTGCCGCCTCGCGGGCGATCACCTGACCGACGTGCTGCGGCAGTACCTGCGGACCGAGCACAAGATCATCGTCGGCGACCTCACCGCCGAACACGCCAAGATCGGCGTTCCCGACGAGGGCCAGGCGCTCGTCGTCGAGGGCATCGACCCCGTGACGGGGCACGCGCGCCTGGTCACCCTCGACAGCAAGGAGATCGAGGATGCGCTGCGGCCGGCGATCACCGAGATCGTGCAGACCCTGGCCACCTGCCTCGACGACCTTCCCGCCCAGGCGATCGGGGACGTGATGTCGGAGGGGCTCCTGGCCATCGGCGGCGGATCGATGCTGCGCGGTCTCCCGCAACTGCTCGAAGAGCATTTCGGCGTCGGTGTGAAGGTGGCAGAGAACCCGCTCACCTGCGTCGCCGAGGGCGCGACCGCCTGCCTCGACCACCCCGAGGTGGTCGCCGCCTACAGCGCCTGAGCCTCCATCACCCGAGACCTCCGGGACTCGATCCTGCAGCTCCTCGTCAGCGGCCCGGCGCGGTCCCGCGGGTCTGCGCGAGGTAGAGCTCGAGGAGCTTCTTGACCACGGGACCTGCTGTTGCCGAACCGAATCCGCCACCACGCACCAGGACCGACACGACGACCTCCGGCGCGTCAGCGGGCAGCACCGCGGAGAACCAGGCGTTCAGACCCTCGCCGGGCGCCGACGGATCCTCCGCCGTGCCGGTCTTTGCGGCGGCGGGCACCGGCAGGCTCGCCAGCTGGCCGGCGGTACCGGCGGCGGCCGATGCCCGCATCCCCGCACGCACGGGTCCAAGTTTGTCCGCGAAGGACAGCCGATGCGGCTCCGCGGTGGGAATGGGCCAGCCCTCGCCCTCCCCGTACGACGCCGCGAGCTGGGGGGTGACCGTCGCGCCGGTGGTGATACCGGCCGTCCAGCGCGCCACCTGTACCGGCGACGCGGTGACGGTGCCCTGACCGATGCCCATCAGCAGCGTCGACCCCGGATACCAGGTTCCGCCGATGGCGGCGACCGATTCCGGTGTGCCCAGGAAACCTTCGGCCTCACCCGGCATGTCCAGCCCCGACGGGCGGCCCACCCCCAACTCGTCGGCGGTCGCGGCCATCCGCTCGGGGCCGAGTCGTTCACCAAGCTGGTAGAAGTACACGTTGTCCGACCACTGGATCGCCCCGATCAGGCTGTTCGGACCCATCGGCTGCCAGTTCGCGAACGTGTGGCCACCATAGGTGTACGAGGCGCCGCCCGCGAGCTTCTGGTCCGGCGGCACCACGTCGTACTTGGCGTTCGCCGAGGCAACAACGATCTTGAAGGTCGAGCCGGGTGGCGCCACCGACTGGAACGCGTGGTTGAGCATGCGTCCTGGGCCCGGCATCTGGGTTTGCGCTGCCAGCGCGGCCGCGTCGACCGGTGGACCGTAGACGTTGTTGTCGTATCCGGGCACGCTCGCCATCGTCAGCACCGCCCCGGTGCGGGCGTCCATCACGATCGCCGCGCCGAGGTCGCCGCCACTGGAACGGACCGCGGCGGCAAGGGCATCGGTTGCGACCTGCTGCATCGCACTGTCGAGATGCAGGCGCAGGTCGTGCCCGCGCACCGGATCCACCCGAGCGGCGGTGGCCACCGGCTGGCCCGACGGGTCGACGTACACGCACTGGCTGCCGTCGATGCCGCGGAGCAGTGCGTCGTACTGCTTCTCGAGCCCGGCCTTGCCTACTCGTGATCCGAGCGCAAGCTGTGGCCAGGTCTGCATGTCCTCGGCGTCGGCGACCCCGACGTATCCGAGGACGGTTGCCAGGGTCGCTGCCTGTGGGTACTGCCTGCGTCCGGTCGGATAGACCAGTACCCACGGCACATGGGCGTCCACGATGGCTTGGGCCCGCTCGGGCCCGACCCTCGCCAGCACCGCCTCCACCTCGCCGCCCGCGGCGCGGAGGGTGTCCGCGAGTTGGTCCGGGGTGATCCCGAGCAGCGCGGCGAGTTCGCCACGTACCTCGGCCTTGTTGTCGTCGAACATGCGGGCAACGACGGAGACGGTGTACTCCGGGACGTTGACCGCGAGCGGGACCCCGTTCCGGTCGAGGATCTGACCACGCTCGGCAGGCAGGCGGATGCACCGCATCAGCTGCCCGTCACTCATCTGCCGGAACTCCGCACCCCGATCGCTCTGCAGGTGCCAGGCGACCCCCGTCATCGCGACGAGCGACGCGATGACGGTCACGGCACCGACCGACACGCCGCGCGGCAGCCGCCTGCGACGGGGCTGGGAGGCCCACAGCGGCCGTGCGACGCCGTCGCGGCGCACCGCGAGGACCAGACCGATCTCGACGAAGCCGATGACCGCTGCCGTACCGCCGTAACTGAACAGTGGAATCGGCATGCCGGTGTGGGGCAGCAGCGACAGGCTCTGCGCGATCGAGACGACGGCATGCACACCGAACAACCCGCCGACGCCCGCGGCGACGAGTGCGGCCTCCCGGGTCCGCGCGGTCCGCGCGGCGACCGTGGCACGCCACACGATGATCGACGAGGCGATCACCACCGCCAGCCCTGCGACCAGCCCCCACCCGTACACGAGGCTCGCAAAGGCGAGGTCGTGCTCCGATTCCGGAAGGTACTCGGCCCGGAGCGCATACTGCGGTTGCCGCCACAGTCCCCACAGTCCGCCGCTGCCGATCGCGATGTCGGCCTGCCACGCCGCCCATCCCGACCCCTGGGGATCGGCGCTGTTCGACAGGAACACGTGGATCCGCTCCAGCTGGTACGGGCGCAGGAACAGCACGGCCAGCGGGATCGACGCGACCCCAAGCGCGAACAGCGGCGCCAGCGGCAGCAACGGCACCCGCGCGAGGATCAGCATGAGCATCACGATCGCGACGAGCACGACGGCGGTGGACAGGTCCGGTTGGAGGGCGACGAGGCCGATGGGAACACTCGCCGTGATGAGGACACCGGCGAATCGGCCGAGGGTGTAGCCCCCGGCGAGGATGGCGGCGGGCACCAGAATCAGGGCCAGTTTGGCCAGTTCGGACGGCTGCACGGTGAACACGCCCAGGTCCAGCCACCGCTGCGCGCCCTTGGTCGCGACACCGACCAGCGGTACCGCCACGAGCAGGAGGACTGTGGCGGCGTAGAGGATCCACCCGAATCGGCGAAGCCGGTCCACCCGCATCCGGGACGTCACCCACATCGCGCCGAGGCCGACCACCGCGAAGGCGGCATGCCGCAGCGCGTAGGACGTCATGCCCGTCGACAGCAGGTTGAGCAGGCCGAGCACCACCAGGACGACCGCCGCCGCGACCAGCCAGGGATCGAACTCGCGCCTACCGGCCTGCACGGAGGCTCTCACGGGCAGGTCGCGTTCTCGGCGGGAACGTACACCGGATCCGATGCGGCGACGGCCGGGGTGCTGGTGAGCGCGGCGATGGCGACGGCCGTGTCGGCCGGAACTGCGACGCTGCCGATGCCGTACACCTCCTGCTCGCCACTCGGCACGGGCATCGTGACGTCGGCGCCGGGGTGGACCGCACCCGAGCAGCGGTCGTACACGGCCAGCTTCCAGGTCACCGCCGGGACGTTCGCCCGGGGATCGACGCGGACGTCGACGCGCAGGACACACTGTTGTCCCACAGCGCAATTCCCATTGGCGAAGGTGGCGGTGACACCCGTGATCGGACCCGCGCTGCCCGGAAGGCCGGTGTCGACGGGAGCCGCCGCGGATCCCGCCGCCGGCGCCGGGGTGTCCGGTACCGGCGGAGAAACCGGCCGGATCTGATCCTGCGCCTGCTCACTCTCGGACGAGAGGAGGGTGTCCCACCCCAGCCGCATCTGCGTCCACGCTCCGGGTGCCTTCCACACCGCAACGGCGAGCAACCCGATCGCGATGACCGCGACGACGCCCTGCCGCTTCGAGAGCCGCCACTTCCGGCGATGCCACGGATTCTCGACCGGGGGAAGCCAGCCGGCCGGTGCGAGGGACGCCCCGGACGCCTCGCCCGCCGGGGCCGGCACCGGCGCGCGCGGGACCGGGTCGGCCCCACCCTCGCCGAGAGATCCGCGCGCCGCCGCGACGAGTTTGGCGATCTGGTGGCGCGTCCGATCCGTGCTGGACGGGTCGAGGTCGACGGCGGCGGACGGGTCGAGGCCGACCGCGCCGGACACGCGACGTAACAGGTCGGGCAGCTCCGTTGCTCCAGCGATCGATTCGTCCACCCGCTGGGCGAACTCCTCGTCGTGACATGCGGCGGCAATCGCCCTCAGCACCCGCGCCGCCGCCGAGGTCGCCTCCGGCCCGGCACCGTCGGCGTCGGCGTCGGCGTCGGCGATGGTGAGCTGCCCTTCGCACGACACCGTCACCGAATGATCACCGAGAATCCGTCCGCGCCCCCCAGCGAGTTGGCGGGTCACATCGCCGATGAGCAACGCTGCCTGCGCCGGCGTCAACAGCGCCACCGCGAGCAGAGTGCGAACGTCGACGTCACCGCCACCGGCGGGCTCGTCGGGCGGTTCGGGGGGTTCGGGTCCCGGCGGCACCGACGCGTTTCTCGGCGACCCGGCCCGCGGCAACTCATTCCTCGACGAAAGCTCTGGCACTGCTTCGATCATCGGGCACCCCGGCACTCTGCGGCCCCTACGCGGGTGTGCGAGCGGACCGGAACCCGTGGCCCGTAGACCCTCGACTAGGGCTTACCCATTCTTGAACCTTGACCCCTGAAACCCTTTACGCCTCTGAGCATTCCAATTAAACCAAGACCGATGCAAACGCGGAACGGCCGTTACTCATCCGAGACGACCCAGGCGCGGGATCGGTATCAGATCCACACACCCTTGCCGACGGTGACCACGCCACCGCTGCTGACCGCGAACCGCTGCCGATCCCGCTCGATGTCCACACCGATGATCTCACCTTCACCGACGACGACGTTCTTGTCGAGAATCGCCCGCCGGACCACGGCACCCTTGCCGATCCGGACACCGGGCATCAGCACGCTGCCCTCCACCGTGGCGCCGTCGTCGACCATCACGTTGGAGCTGAGCACCGAATTGCGGACCGTGGCCGCGGACAGGATGCAGCCCGACCCGACGATCGACTCCTGCGCCAGCCCGCCCTGGACGAACTTCGCCGGTGCCAGGTTCTCGGCGGCGCCCCGGATCGGCCAGCGCCGGTTGTAGAGGTTGAACACCGGGTGCACCGACACCAGGTCCATGTGCGCGTCGTAGAAGGCGTCGATGGTCCCGACATCCCGCCAGTAACCACGGTCGCGGTCGGTGGCGCCGGGCACCACGTTGTCCGCGAAGTCGTAGACGTGCGCGGCCCCCTCGCGCACGAGCTTGGGAATGATGTCCCCACCCATGTCGTGGTCGGAGTTCGAGTCCTCCGAGTCGGCGCGGATCGCGTCGACGAGCACCTTCGTGGTGAACACGTAATTGCCCATCGACGCGAACGTCACATTCGGGTCGTCCGGCGTGCCGGGTGGGTGCGCGGGCTTCTCCAGGAACTGGGTGATCCGGCCCGACTCGTCGGAGTCGATGCAGCCGAACGCGAACGCCTCGCTGCGCGGCACCCGGATCCCCGCCACGGTCACCCCCGCACCGGACTCGATGTGATGCTGGACCATCTGCTCCGGATCCATCCGGTACACGTGGTCGGCACCGAACACGACGATGTACTCGGGGTCCTCGTCGTAGACGAGGTTGAGCGACTGCAGGATCGCGTCAGCGCTGCCCGTGTACCAGCGCGGTCCGAGCCGCTGCTGCGCCGGCACGGGGGTGATGTACTCCCCCGCGAACCCGGACAGCCGCCACGTCTGGGAGATGTGCCGGTCCAGCGAGTGCGACTTGTACTGGGTGAGCACACAGATCCGGAGATAGCCGGCGTTGACGAGATTGCTGAGCACGAAGTCGATGAGCCGGTAGGCACCACCGAACGGGACGGCGGGCTTGGCCCGGTCGGCGGTCAGGGGGTAGAGACGCTTCCCCTCGCCGCCGGCGAGCACGATTCCAAGCACATGCGGCTGGCTCCTCACCCTGCCAACTTATCGGCCACCGTGTGCCCTCGCCAGCCAGACCACGCCCGAGACCGGGCCCGTGATGGAGACCATGCCCGGGGCTGCGCCGTGCGGTGGCCCGATCCCGGCCCGACGGTTACGTTTAGCCGGTGCGCGTGGCGATGATGACCAGGGAGTACCCACCGGAGATCTACGGCGGAGCAGGTGTCCACGTCACCGAGCTCGTCGCGCAGCTCGCCCGGTTGTGCGCGGTGGACGTGCACTGCATGGGCGCCGCCCGCGAGGGCGCACAGGTGCACCAGCCCGATCCGGCGCTGGCGGCGGCGAATCCCGCGCTGGGGGTCCTGTCGGCGGAGCTGCGGATGGCGGCGGCCGCGACCGGCGTCGACGTCGTGCACTCGCACACCTGGTACACGGGACTGGCCGGGCACCTGGCCGGCGCGCTGCACGCGGTGCCCCACGTGCTCACCGCGCACTCGCTCGAACCCCGGCGGCCGTGGAAGGCGGAACAACTGGGCAGCGGCTACCGGGTCTCGTCGTGGTCCGAGCACAACGCGGTGCAGCACGCGGACGCGATCATCGCGGTCAGCGCCGGGATGCGCGCCGATCTGCTGGACGCGTACCCGTTCGTCGACCCGGGCCGAGTGCACGTGGTGCGCAACGGAATCGACACCGACGTGTGGTATCCGGACGACGATCCATGGACATCGCCGGTGCTGCGTGAGCTCGGGGTCGACCCGGCGCGACCGCTGGCGGTTTTCGTCGGCCGGATCACCCGGCAGAAGGGCGTCGGACACCTGATAGCGGCGGCGCACCGGTTCGACCCCGACATCCAGTTGGTGCTGTGCGCGGGCGCGCCGGACACCCCGGAGATCGCCGAGTCCACCGCTCGCGCCGTCGCCGAGCTGTCGTCGGTCCGCCGGGACGTGCACTGGGTCCGAGAAATGCTGCCCACCGCAGAACTGCGGAAGATCCTCTCCGCCGCAACGGTATTCGTGTGCCCATCGGTTTACGAGCCGCTGGGAATCGTCAACCTCGAGGCAATGGCCACCGAGACCGCCGTGGTGGCCTCCGACGTCGGCGGCATCCCCGAGGTGGTCGACGACGGGGTGACGGGCCGACTGGTGCACCACAACACCTACGAGCCGGAGGCATTCGAAGCGGCACTGGCCGTCGCGGTGAACGAGGTGTGCGCGGATCGGGAGGGTGCCGTCGCGATGGGCCGGGCGGGCCGCCAACGCGCGATCGCCGAGTTCTCCTGGACCGAGATCGCCCGGCAGACCCTGGACGTCTACCAGGCGGCAATCGACGGCTACCGCGCTCGATAGAACTGCCCGACAGACCTACAGGGGCCGGTAGCGGCTGACCGTCACCGACGCCGTGACCGTCAGAGGCTCGGGCAGCGCCCCGATCGCCGCCGCCCGGGTGCTCTCGGCCAGGTGTCGCGCCGAGGGGCCCATCGCAACCAGCTGCTCGGCCGCGGCGTGCGTCAACGACATCGGATACTCGACCGCGACGCGGGACACCCGGTCGAAGTGCCCGGCCATGGCCGCGCCGAGGCGCTCGGTCTTGTTCTCGTCGACCCGCACCATCGACAGCAGGTCCACCAACTCACGCAGATGCCGCTCCGTCGGGGTCAGCACCACCAGTTCGCCGTCCGCGCGCAGGACCCGCCGCAGCTCGGCGGCGTTGCGGGGCGCGAAGATCGACAGGGCGTGGCTGACCACGTGATCCCGCACCGGCAGTTGTGTCCAGATGTCGGCGACGACCGCCGCCACCCGGGGGTGGCTGCGAGCCAGCCTGCGCGCCGCGGCCTTGGACACATCCACCCCGAGACCCGGCGCGCCGGGCAGCGCGTCGAGCACGGTCGCCAGGTAGTGCCCGGTGCCCGCCCCGACCTCGAGGACCGCGGGATCGTCGACCCCGGCCGCGACGGTCGCGTCCGCGACCGCGGTACGGAGCCGATCGAAATGGCCGCCGTCGAGGAACTCGGCCCGCGCCGCGATCATCTCGGCGCTGTCGCCGGTGATCTTCGAGGCCCCCGACAGCAGGCTCACGTACCCCTGCCGGGCGATGTCGAAGCTGTGCCCTCGATCGCACAGCAACGTCCGGTCGGACTCGTCGAGGTCGCCGCCGCAGTGCGGGCAGCACAGCAGGGCAAGCGCGTCGTTCAGCATCCGCGCCGCCCTCCTTCCTACGTCTCCGGCGGTTCCCGACCACACCCAGCGCGGGGCCCCGCCCGCCGGGTGGCGACGCGGGGCCCGGGTGCTTCGGTTACTGCACGAGGGATTTAGCTGGTGACGCCCTTGAGTTCGTCGCCGAGCGCGGCGGCTTCCTCCGGGGTCAGTTCTACGACGAGCCGACCTCCGCCCTCGAGCGGGACGCGCATGACAATGCCCCGTCCTTCTTTGGTTGCTTCGAGGGGACCGTCCCCGGTCCGGGGCTTCATGGCCGCCATTCCTGCTCCCTCCAGATCTGTACCTCGTCGCCCGGACTTTTGCCGGGCGCACGCATCCATTCTTCCCTATCGCAACAAATGCCGGAAAGCTGAGTCACGTTTCGCGCCCTCCGATGCACGCCCGAGGCCGCACCCTCAGCGCCGCGGAACCCAGCAGTCCGCGATGTGATCGTCCACCATTCCGGTCGCCTGCATCAGAGCATATGCCGTGGTAGGGCCCACGAAACGGAATCCGCGGCGTTTCAGCTCGCGGGCCAGCGCGGTGGACTCCGCAGTGACCGCGGGAACCTCGTCCACCGTCGTCACCCGGTTCGGGCGTGGCGGCGGCGCGAACGACCACAGCAGCGAGTCGAGATCGGTGTCGGTCAGCGCGAGCACCGCCCGGGCGTTGCCGATCGCCGCATCGATCTTGGCCCGGTTACGGACGATGCCTGCGTCGCCGAGCAGCCGCTCGACGTCCGACGGTCCGAACGCCGCGACCGCTTCGACGTCGAACCCGGCGAATGCGGTGCGGAACGCCTCCCGCTTGCGCAGAACGGTGATCCACGACAGGCCCGACTGGAACGCCTCGAGGCAGATCCGTTCGAACAGCGCGTCCCGGCCGTGCAGCGGTGTGCCCCACTCCTGGTCGTGATAGTCGCGGTACAGCGTGGACCCGGGCGCGTCGACCGCCCACGGACACCGGACCCGATCGTCACTCACCGCGCGTCCCGCCCTCGTGGGTGGCGGCCGCGGCCCGGGCATCGGCGAGTTGGGCACGCAGCGAGTCGATCTCGGCCCCGAGCCGGTCCAGCGCCCAGTCCACCTCGCTGGCCTTGTATCCGCGCAGCACCTGCTGGAACCGCAAGTCCTGCACGTCGGTTCCGGTCACGTCCCGCACCGGCAGCGCGGTGACGGTGGTCGCGGGCGGCAGCGGCGCCATCTCCTCACCGCGGCCGAACACAGCGGACGCCACCAGGAACAGCACCCCACCGACCAGGGCCATGACGAGCAGGTAGAGCAGGACCGTGAACATGCCCCGATACTGTCACGACTCACCGACAGCACGGCTCACGACGGCCGGGCGTCGTTACGGCCGCAGGGTGTTCATCGGGGGCCGGTCGACGAGGGAGACGTCGGTGGTCACCGGCAGGAACGAGTCGCCGTCGGCGAGGAACTGCGTCAGACCGGCCGCGGAGTCCTCCACTCCGCACCGGCGCAGCATGGTCCCGATGATCTGCCTGCTCATCACGCCGAGCTCGACCAGCGGCCGGTTGCGGTGCTTGCGCACACCCAGGTTGACCTGGCCGATCGCGCTGAGTCCGAGCCGGTCGTAGGTGTCGAGCAGCAGCCCGATCTCGACACCGTAGCCCGGCGCGAACGGGACCGCGGACAGCAGTTCCCGGGTGCCGGCGTACTCGCCGCCGAGGGGCTGCAGCACCGAGGTCAGCTCGGGCCGGAGCGCCGCCAGCAGTGGCCGCGCGACCAGTTCGGTGACCCGGCCGCCGCCGCTCGCGTCCTCGGTCCCACCGACCCGCAGCGGCCGCCGGTAGTAGCCCTTGACCAGGTGGATGCCGTCGACCGTGAGCAGCGGCCCGAGCAGCTTCGGAACGAAGGCCGGGTCGGGATTGATCAGGTCGGAGTCGACGAACGCGATCACGTCACCGGTGGACGCGGCCAGCGAACGCCACAGCACCTCGCCCTTTCCCGGAACGGGAGGCAGTTCGGGGACGGCCTGCTCGCGGCTGACCACGGTGGCGCCGGCGGCCGCGGCGCGGTCCGCGGTCTCGTCGGTCGACCCGGAATCCAGCACGATCAGCTCGTCGACCAGACCGCCGAGCAGAGGATGGATCGTGTCCACCACCGCCGCGACGGTCTTCTCCTCGTTCAACGCGGGCAATACCACCGAGACGGTGCGCCCGGCCTTCGCCGCTTCCAGTTCGGCGACGGTCCAGTCGGGGTGGTCCCAGCTGTTCGCCTCCGACCACACCCGCACGGCCGCGTCGGACCGGGATCGCGCCGCCGGCGCAGGGGCGCTCATGCCAGCCCCCGCACCGTGCGCACCGGGGCCCTGGTGCCGACGATCGCGGCGATCATGTCCACGACCCGGCGAGTGGAAGCGACCTCGTGCACTCGGAAGACCCGCGCGCCCCGCGCGGCGGCCCATGCTGTCGCTGCCAAGGTGCCCTCCAACCGTTCGGCGAGTTCCACTCCCAAAGTCTCCCCGACAAAGTCCTTGTTGCTCAGCGCCATCAGGACTGGCCACCCGGTTTTAACGAGATCGTCCATTCGTCGCAACAACTCGAGCCCGTGGAAGGTGTTCTTGCCGAAATCGTGGGTCGGATCGATCAGGATCGAGTCCCTCGGCACCCCCAACGCAAGGGCTCGTTCCGCGGCGGGCACCACCTCGTCGAGGACGTCGGTGACGACGTCGGCGTAGTGGACCCTGTGCGGCCGGGTCCGCGGCACCGCACCGCCGGTATGCGAGCAGACGTAGCCCGCCCGGAGCTCCGCGGCCACCGCCACCAGGTCCGGGTCGGCGCCCGCCCAGGTGTCGTTGATCAGGTCGGCGCCGGCCGCGCACGCCAGCCTCGCGACCTCGGCGCGCCAGGTGTCCACCGAGATGATCAGGTCCGGGTACCGGCCCCGGATCGCTTCGACGAACGGCACCACGCGGCGGATCTCCTCCGCGGCGTCGACCTCGTCGCCCGGCCCGGCCTTGACTCCACCGATGTCGACGAGATCGGCACCCTCGTCGACGGCACGCTGTACCGCCGCCATCGCCGCCTCGTCGCTGAAGGTGGCGCCGCGGTCGTAGAACGAGTCCGGGGTCCGGTTGACGATCGCCATCACCAGGGCCCGATCGGTCGCCACGGGTCGGCCACAGAGGGTCGGCGAGGGCGACGGCGAATCGCGCCGCTGCGCGGGCTCCGCTCGGGTGATGTCGGTCATGGCTTCATAGTGGCATGCACGCGTCGAGCGCCCGATCGACGTCCTCGGTCACCAGCAGGGCGTCGAGGGCACGCTGCTGGACGAAGCCCCCTGCGCGCAGCCCGTCGAGCCACGTCAGCAGCCCGGTGTAGTGCCCGACCGGATCGAGCAGCACCATCGGTTTGTCGTGCATGCCGAGGTACCCGGCGGTCCACGTCTCGAACAGTTCCTCGAGGGTCCCGATCCCGCCGGGCAGCGCGATGAACGCGTCGGCCCGGTCCTCCATGACCTGCTTGCGCTGACGCATTGTGTCGGTGACGATCAGCTCGTCGGCGTCGACGTCGGCAACCTCCCTGTGCACCAGCGCCTTCGGGATCACCCCGATCGTCTTGGCCCCGTGCCTGCGGGCCGACTCGGCGACCGCGCCCATCATCGACACGTTGCCGCCGCCGGACACCAGGTGCATACCCCGGCGCCCGATCTCCGCACCGAGACGGGACGCGAGCGCGAGAAACGACACGTCGACGGGACCGGACGCGCAGTACACGCAGACCGCGATCGGGCGGGCGGTCACCACTCGTCGACCTCCTCGCGCGGTTCGACCACGACCTCCCCGAGCTGGGACTCCATCACGATGCGGACGGCTTCCTCGACGCTGTCGGTGACGTGGATGAGCTTGACGTCGGCAGCCGCGATCTTGCCCTCGGCCACCAGGGTGGTGCGAATCCAGTCGACGAGCCCACCCCAGAAGGCGGTTCCCATCAGCACGATCGGGAACCGGGTGATCTTGTTGGTCTGTACGAGCGTGAGTGCCTCGAACAGTTCGTCGAGGGTGCCGAAGCCGCCGGGCAGGCAGATGAACGCCTGCGAATACTTGACGAACATCGTCTTGCGGGCGAAGAAGTAGCGGAAGTTGATGCCGAGGTCCACCCAGTCGTTCAGGGACTGCTCGAACGGCAGCTCGATACCGAGGCCGATGGAATACCCGCCGACCTCGCACGCGCCGCGGTTGGCGGACTCCATCACGCCGGGGCCGCCACCGGTGATCACCGCGTAGCCGGCCTCGGCCAGCGCGGCACCGAGCGCCCGGCCGAGTTCGTAGTCGGTGTGCTCCTCGGCGGTGCGAGCCGAACCGAACACGGCGACCGCGCGCGGCACCTCCGCCAGGGCGTCGAACCCCTCGACGAACTCGCTCTGGATGCGCAGCGCCCGCCACGGATCGGTGTGCACCCAGTCCACCGGCCCGCGCCGGTCGAGAAGTCGCTGATCTGCGGTGCTTGGACCCGTCTTGCGGTCGCGGCGCAGCTGCACCGGTCCGCGCTGCTGGGCCGATGCGCTGGCCCGCTTTCCGGTGCTGCGCTTCGCGGGTCGTCCTGGGGTCTTGTCCGGTGCCATGCGGCCCAGGCTATCGCTGCCCGACGGGCCGCTCGCCCGGGCCGGTGGAGACGGGTGCTCGGGGTCAGTAGCCGGCACGTCCTCCGCTGGCGTCGTACACCGCCCCGGTGGAGAAGCTGACGGCGTCCGAGCACAACCAGCCGACGAGTTCGGCGATCTCCTCCGGGCGTCCCATCCGCCCCATCGGAGTCAGCGACTGGGAGCGAGCGAGGATCGCGGGGTCGGTATCGGCGTTCATCGGGCTCTGCACTGCGGCCGGGGCGACGACGTTGGCCAGCACACCCGTGGTGGCGAGTTCCTTGCCGAGCGACTTGGTCAATGCGATCACGGCCGCCTTCGACGCCGAGTACGCACTCTGGGTCGGGTTGCCGTCCTTGGCGGCGATGCTCGACAGGTTCACGATCCGACCCCAGCCGGCGGCCACCATCCCGGGCACGAAGGTGCGGCACATCAGGAATGTGCCGTCGACGTTGATCGCGAAGGTGCGCCGCCACTGCTCGAGGTCGACCTCGACGAGCGGGGCGGACGGCCCCACCACTCCGGCACTGTTGACGAGGATGTCGACCCGCCCGAGGTCGGCGCGGACCCGCTCGACCGCCGCCGGGTCGGTGACGTCCAGGTGGATGTCGGCGCCGCCGGCGACATCCGCGGTGATCACTCGCACCCCGGCCTCTGCGAGCAGCGTCGCGCAGGCCGCCCCGATCCCGCTCGCGCCACCGGTGACCAGCGCGGTCACACCCTCGGGATACGTCGCTGCCATGTTCGCTCCTGCCCATTGTGTGCGGAAGTCGCACCATTTATGTTGATATTGCACATAATCGGACTTTAACTGTGTGCACTTAATGCATATATAGCTTGGCGCACACACGTCAAGCCACACCGAGCGACGAAAAGAGAAGCCGCCATGGAGATCCGCTGGGTCCACGCCTTCGTCGCGGTGGCCGAGGAGCTGCACTTCGGTCGCGCCGCCGCCCGGCTCCAGATGGCCCAGTCGCCACTGAGCCAGACGATCCGCAAACTCGAGAAGGACCTCGACGTCCCACTGTTCGAGCGCAGCACCCGCAACGTCGCGCTCACCGCGGCCGGTCACGCGTTCCTGCCGCACGCCTACCAGCTGCTCGAGAATGTGGACACCGCACGACAGGCCGCTCGGGCATCGACCGGAGGCGTGTACGGGCACGTCCGAATCGGCTTCACCGGCGTCCTCAACCACCGAGCACTGCCACCACTGACCCGCGCCCTGCGGCAGCGCTACCCGAACATCGAGCTGTCCCTGGTGGGCCGGATCATGACCCGCGACGCGGTCGTCCAGCTCGAGAGCGGCGCCCTCGACCTCGCCTTCGTCGGCCTACCCGTACAGTCCGCCGCGGTGCACACCCGACTGATCCGTCGCGAACCGTTCGGCGTTGTCCTCCCAGCGGACCACCGACTGGCCGGCGCATCCGAGATCGAGCTGCACGACCTGGCCGACGAAGGCTTCGTCACGACGCCACTGTCCGTCGGATCGAGCCTGCAGGAGACCGCGATGCGAGCCTGCCTCGACGCCGGGTTCCGCCCGCGCATCGTGCAGGAGATCACCGATCCGTTCATGATCCTCATGCTCGTGGCCTCCGGGGTCGGCATCGCACTCATGACCTCCGGGCTCAACGAAATCCTTCCCCCGGGAACAGTTTTCGTGCCACTGAGCGGGGAACCCTTCTACATGAACCACGGCATCGCTTGGTCCACGAAGGGCATGTCGGACGCACTGCGCGTGACTCTCGAGACCTCGCTGGAGATCCTACCGACCCCGGTTGAAGATTGAGATGTGATCGATCTTTATTTCAGACTTATTTGGTGTTGGACTCGCCATAGTAGGGCGTGACAGGCTCTCCCCCTGCCGGCAGTTGTGAGACGGATCACGATCGAGTGACGTGGCGCGATTCGCGCCTGCACCGCCGGTTTCCTGGGGACGAAAGGACCACCCATGCCACGCACGTCCGAGCCCACCGGCGGACGCTCGAATCCGAATGCCCGTCGCGCCGCGATCTCGGGTTTTCTCGGCAGCACGCTCGAGTACTACGACTTCTTCATCTACGGATCCGCTGCCGCACTCGTGTTCGGCAAGATCTTCTTCCCCGGCGACGGCACGACCGCGACCCTCCTGTCGATCGGAACCCTCGGCGTCGCCTACATCGCCCGCCCGCTCGGCGCGGTGATGTGGGGTCACCTCGGCGACCGGTTCGGACGCAAGAACGCACTGCTCGCGTGCCTTCTGATGATGGGCGTCTCGACGTTCGTCATCGGCTGCCTGCCGACCTACCAGACTATCGGCATCGCCGCGCCCATCATCCTGGTGCTGTTGCGGCTGCTCCAGGGCCTGTCCGCCGGCGGGGAGTCACCCGGGTCGTCCTCGCTCACCCTCGAGCACGCCCCCGCCGACCGCCGCGCGTTCTTCACCTCATTCACCATGAGCGGCATCATGTTCGGCATCGTGATCTCGAGCCTGGTGTTCATTCCGGTCGCCTCACTTCCGGACGAGGACCTCTATTCGTGGGGCTGGCGGGTCCCGTTCTGGGCCAGCATCGTCGTCACCGTCGTCGCGCTGTGGCTACGTCGTCAGCTCGAGGAGCCCGAGGTCTTCGAGGACATCAAGGAGAACGACGATGTCGTCGCCATTCCCGTCGTCGAGATCTTCCGATCGCACGGGATGACCGTCCTGCGGGTCGCCGTGAGCTCGACGTTCGCCATGATCAACACGATCGTCAACGTGTTCGCACTCGCCTACGCGGTCAACGTCGCCGGCATGGAGCGGCAGACGATGCTCTGGGCGATCGCGACGGCGAACTTCGTCTCCGTCCTGTCCCAGCCGTTGTTCGGCATGCTCGCCGACCGGATCGGCCGCAAGCCGTTGTTCGTGTTCGGCGCCATCGGCTCCGGCGCCATGGTGTTCGTGTTCTTCCACGCCATCGGCACCGCCAGCGTCCCGCTGGTGTTCGCGTCCGGCATCGTGCTGATCGGCTTCTTCTATTCGATGCCGAACGGTATCTACCCCGCCTACTTCCCGGAGCAGTTCCCCGCCAAGGTGCGCTACACCGGCATGGCGGTCAGCCTCATGATCGGTCTGCTCGCGGCCGGTTTCACTCCGGCGATCGCGCAGGCGATCTCCGCGGGCGACACCAGCAACTGGACACCGGTGGCATGGATGTGCCTCGGCTTCGCGGTCGTTGCCGCGGCCGCGGCGATGTGCGGCCCCGAGACGCACCGCACCCCCACCGAACTGCTCGGCGAGCCGGCGGGACGCGAGGCACAGAAGCGCGCGACCGCCGATTCCCGCGAGCTCGTCGGGAGCGACGTCTGATGACAGTCAACGGCCGCACCCACCGGATCGGACTCGTCGGAGCAGGTATCGCGACATCCCTGTCGCCGCGCCTGCACACACGGGAGGCGTCCGAACTCGGTCTCGCCGACTACCGGTACGAGCTGATCGACCTCGACGACCACGCTGTTCCCGTCGGGGAGACGGGCGCGCTCCTGCACCGGCTCGCCGCAGAGGGCTGGACGGGGTTCAACGTCACCCACCCGTGCAAGCAGGAGGTGATCGGCGCACTCGACGACCTCTCCGACAACGCCGGACTGCTCGGCGCCGTGAACACGGTCGTCGTCTCCGGAGGCCGGCTGATCGGCCACAACACCGACCACAGTGGGTTCCTCGCGGGACTTCGCAGGGGACTGGCGGGCGCGGACCTGGGCACGGTACAGCTGGTCGGCGCCGGGGGCGCCGGGTCGGCCGTCGCCTACGCGCTCGCGACGGCGGGGGTGTCGGAACTACGGATCGCCGACGTGGATCCTGCTCGCGCGGCGGACGTCTGCAACCGGGTGTCGAGTTCGTTCCCCGGCACCGTCGCGGTCACGGTCTCGCTCGGCGAGATCGCTGCGGGCCTCGACCGGTGCACCGGTCTGGTCAACGCGACCCCGATCGGGATGGTCGGCCACCCGGGCACCCCGGTGGATCCCGCCGCGCTGCACGCCGGATTGTGGGTCGCGGATGTGGTGTACCGGCCGATCAGGACCGAGCTGCTGGCCGCCGCGGAGCGGGCCGGATGCGCAGTCCTCGACGGCGGGCAGATGCTCGTCGCGCAGGCGGCGGACACGTTCGATCTGCTCACCGGGCAGTCGGCCGACCGGACGCGCATGCGCGCCCACCTGGCGGACCTGCTCACCGACCAGCAGGCGGCGGCCGGCCTCTGACCGCCGGCCCGGCGGCAGGATCGACGCACGCATTAACCAAGACTGAAATACGCATAATCTTGCGTTGATTCTGTCGCCAAGCCCATGCAAAGTGGATCGTGTGGCCCCCGTCGCTCCAGTCGACGGACGTGACGCGACCACAGCCTCTTCTTGATTTCGTGATTGTCAGGAGTGACGACGATGACCTCCACACCGCCCTTCGCGGAGCCACTCGACCTGGGTGGTTTGCGGATGCGCAACCGCTTCGTGTCGGCGCCGATGGAACGCAACTACTGCGAGTTCGACGGCACCATGACGGACCGGTACATCGACTACCTCGCGCGCCGCGCCGCCGGTGGCGCGGCCCTCGTCTTCACCGAGGCGAGCTACGTCCGCGCGGACGGCAAGGGCCGTATCCGGCAGATGGGCGTCGACGTCGACGAACGCATCCCCGGGATCGCACGGATGGCACAGGCGGTGCACGCCCACGGCGCCCTGGTCGGCGTCGAGCTCAACCACGGCGGCCGCACCGCACAAGGCGCGGTCAGCGGATTCGTGCCGGTCGCCCCGACTCCGATCCCGTGTCACGTCGTCGGCGGCGAGATGCCCGAACAGCTCGAGCCCGACGACATCGAGCACATCATCGAGTGCTTCGGCGAGGCCGCGGCCCGCTGCAGGCAGGCGGGCGTCGACGTGATCTCGCTGCACGGCGGCCACGGCTACCTGATTCACCAGTTCCTCTCCCCCGCCTACAACAAGCGTGAGGACGAGTGGGCCGACCCGACCCTGTTCGTGAACCGGGTGATCGCCTCGGTGAAAGAACATGCGCCGGACATCGTTCTGGGACTGCGGTTCTCGGCGTTCGAGGCCGTCGAGGGGGGCCTCGATCCGGAGACCACCCGGGCGCGCATCGACGCGATCCACACCGACCGGCTCGACTTCCTCGACGTCTCGGCGGGCAACTACGAATCCGGGCAGTGGATCATCCAACCAGGTGAATGGGAGCGCGGACTGCTGGCGCCCTACTCGGAGCCGTACAAGCGGGACCTCGACCTGCCGATCGGCGTCGCCGGACGGATCAGCTCGCCGGACGTCGCGGCCCGGATCATCGCGTCGGGTCAGGCGGACTTCGTGTCCATGGCGCGAACGCTGCACGCGGACCCTGACTTCCCGAACCGCGCGATCGACGGCGGCCGATACCGCCCCTGCATCGCCTGCAACTACTGCATCGACAGCCTCGCGGGAGGCGAGATCCCGTGCTCGGTCAACCCTTGGGTCGGACGCGAGACGCAGCAGCCGACCGCCCCGGCCGAGGTGCCGGTCCGCGTCGCGGTCGTCGGCGGCGGCCCGTCCGGGATGGCTACTGCGCGCGAGCTCTCCGCGGTCGGGCACCGGGTCGATCTGTACGACGAAAGAGCAAGCCTCGGTGGTGATTTCGCGCTGGCATCGAGACTGCACGAGTACCCCGAGTACGGCCGGATCGTCGACTGGTACCTCGACGAGCTCACCGACCTTGGCGTGACCACGCACACCGGAATCCGCGTCCAGGCCGCAACCTTGGCCGACAGCGACTTCGACGCGATCGTGCTGGCGACCGGCGGCCGTGGCCCCGCCCTCGACGCCCCGGGGTCCGACAGCCGCCGGATCCGTGACGTCCGCGAGTTCCTGCGGTCGGGTGACCCTGCGCCGGAGGCGATCACGTTCTTCGGCGCGGACCGCGAGGCCGCTGCAGTCGCCGACGACCTGCTGCAACTCGGCACGAAGGTCGTCATGGTCGGGCCGCAGGAAACCATCGCTCACGACGTCGGCCGCCGCGGCAAGATCGTGCTGCTCCCCCGGCTCGCGGCCAGCGAGAACCTGACCACCCACCTGTCGTCGATCGTCAAGCAGATCACGGCGGACACCCTGGTGATCTCCACCAACGGCGTCGAACGGGAGGTGCCCGCGCCGGGCGAACTGCTCGTCTCACAGGGCGTCGAGCCGCGTGTGGACCTGCTCGCCGACCTGCGTTCGCTCGCACCGCGACTCGGCGTCCACACCGTCGGTGACGCCAGCGGCGACGGCGGCTCCATCCACGCGGCGGTCGTCACCGCGGCCGCCGCCGCGAAGGCGATCACCGCCGCAGCGGCGGCATCCCGAGAGGAAGCCCACGCATGATCCGCGAGTCCGGGATGCGGCAGGCCCTGCCCCCGATCGGTCTCGGCACCTGGCCGCTCACCGGCGCCGACGCCACCCGGTCGGTGCTCAGCGGCATCGAGGCCGGCTACCGGCTGATCGACACCGCATCGATCTACGGAAACGAGGACGCCGTCGGCGTCGCGCTCGCCGAGTCCGGCCTGCCGCGCGACGATCTGTTCGTCACCACGAAGATCCGGGGCAACGACCAGGTGTCGGGCGACGTCCGCGGCGCGCTGGAGCGGAGCCTGGAGAACCTGAAACTCGACCGGCTCGACCTGTACCTGATCCACTGGCCGCTACCGCGGATCGACCGCTACTCCGCGACCTTCGAGGCGATGCTGGCGTGCCGGGACGCGGGCCTGGTCCGGTACGTCGGCGTCTCCAACTTCCTCGGCCACCACCTCGAACGAGTGGTCGCCGACACCGGGGAAGCACCGGCCGTCAACCAGATCCAGATGGACCCGTCGCTCGCCCGGATCCCGGTCCGGAAAGCGAACGAGGCGCTCGGGGTGTTCACCCAGTCGTGGAGTCCACTCGGTCGCGGCGACGTGCTCGGTTCCCCCGTCGTGGTCGACATCGCGGAACGCATCGGCGCAACGCCGGCCCAGGTGGTGCTCGCCTGGCACCTCGCACAGGGTGTGGTTCCGGTTGTCCGGTCCGCGAATCCCGCTCGGCAGGCCGAGAACCTGGCGGCGCATCGCGCCACTCTCAGCGCCTCCGACCTGGCCGCGCTGAACGGACTGGACCGCGGAGAGTCCGCGGTCCGGGACGTCGAGACGGAGGAGCACTTCTGATGGGCGTCACCACACTTCGGGTCGGCATCGTCGGCTGCGGCAAGATCGCAGGCAACCACGCACGCGCCCTGGAGCAGGTACCCGGCGTCGACGTGGTCGGCTGCTCGGACCTCGACCTCGACCGGGCCCGCGCCTTCGCCGCCGAGTACGGAATCGCGAACGCGGTACGCACCGTCGACGACCTGATCGCACTCGGACTCGACGCCTGCACCGTCTGCACACCGCATCCGGTGCACGAGGAGGTCGTGCTTGCCGTGGCCGCGGCCCGCGTACATGTGCTGTGCGAGAAGCCGATCGCGGTGGACGTCGCGGCGGCCGACCGAATGATCGAGGCCGCCGACCGTGCCGGCATCACGTTCGGGGTGCTGTTCCAGCGCCGATTCTGGCCGGCCGCCCGCCGGATCAAGGCGGCGATCGATGACGGCAGCCTCGGCACACCGACCCTCGGCGAGGTGTCGGTGATCCTGCACCGCTCGTCGGAGTACTACTCGGCCGACGCGTGGCGCGGTCGCTGGGACACCGACGGCGGCGGCGTGCTGATGACCCAGGCCGTGCACCAGATCGACATGCTGCAGTGGTTCCTCGGCGCGGCCACCCAGGTCAGCGGGTTCATCCGCACCCACACCCACAGCGAGCACATCGAAACCGAGGACAGCGCCTCGGCAGTCGTGGCGTTCGCCTCCGGCGCGACCGCCACGATCACCGCCACCACCGGCGCGAACCACAACCTCGGCAACCGTGTCACCGTCGTAGGCGCCTCCGGAGCGATCGCCAGCGTCCTCGAGTTTCCTGAGGGCCGCGAGGGTGTCAACGAGATCTGGACCGCCCCGGGCGAACTCGCCCTCGGCTCGCCGTACTCCCCCGACATCCACGCGAACCTCGACGTCGCGGACGTCAACACGGGCCTGACCGACTTCCACACGCTCCAGGTGCAGGACTTCGCCGACGCCGTCCTCGCCGGACGCGAACCCGCTGTCACAGGACGCGACGCCCGCGCATCCCTCGCGATCGTCGCGGGCATCTACGAGTCCTCCCACACCGGACGAGTCGTGGACCTTCAGGCGGCATCCATACCAGTCACAACGAAAGTGAACCGATGAACCCCGACGCACCCACCACCCCCACCTACGACGTCGTCGTCGTAGGTTCCGGCGCGGGCGGCCTGTCCACCGCGATCGCGGCAGCCCACGGCGGCGCCTCGGTCCTGGTGGTCGAGAAAGCCGACGTGTGCGGCGGCGCGACCGCGTGGTCCGGTGGCTGGATGTGGACCCCGCGCAACATGTTCGCCCATGCCGACGGAGTCCACGAGGACCGCTCCCTGCCCCGCACCTACCTGGAGAACCGACTCGGCGACAACTTCGACCCCGCGAAGGTCGACGCCCTGCTCGACGGCGCCCCGGAGATGGTGGAGTTCTTCGAGAGGAAGACCGCGCTGCAGTTCACACCGGGCGTGAAGATCGCCGACATCCACGGCGACACTCCCGGCGCAGGCACCGGTCACCGCTCGGTCGGCCCGAAACCGGCGAGCCTGCGCAAGTTGGGCCCGGACGTGGCGAAGCTGCTGCGCCGCCAGTTGTACGAGACCTCGTTCCTCGGCATGGGCATCATGGCCGGACCGGACCTGCAGGCGTTCCTGCACTCCACCCGGTCTGCGAAGGCCTTCGTGCACTGCGGTGTCCGCGTGACCCGGCACATGATCGACCTGGCCACCAAGCGGCGCGGACAGCAGCTCGTCAACGGCACCGCCCTGGTCGGTCGGCTGCTGCGCTCGGCCCTCGACACGGGTGTCGAGATCAGGGTGAACACCGCAGCCACAGCATTGACCACCGACGCCTCCGGGGCAGTGACCGGGATCCGGCTCGACGGCCCGGACGGCGCCTACGCCGTCTCGGCCCACCGGGGTGTGGTGCTCGCGACCGGTGGCTTCACGCACGACATCGATCGGGTTCGTGAGCTGTTCCCGCGCACCCCCACCGGCCGCGAGCACTGGACACTCACCCCGTCCACCACCACCGGCGACGGCATCTCCCTCGGCGAGTCGGTCGGTGGGCGCCTCGACGACGGCGTCGCCTCCCCGGTCGCCTACTGTCCAGTGTCGATCGTGAAGTACCGCAACGGAAAGCAGGGCGTCTTTCCGCACATCCTCGACCGCGGCAAGCCGGGCGCGATCGGTGTTCTCGCGGACGGTCGCCGCTTCGTCAACGAGGCTCTCGGCTACCACGACTACACGCTCGCGATGATCCAGGGGGTGCCGGAGGGCCAGGAGGTGTGCTCCTGGCTGATCGCCGACTCCCGGTACATGCGCTATCTCCCGCTCGGCTTCGCCAAGCCGCTCCCGATCCCACTGTTCCCGTACGTGCAGTCCGGCTATCTCACCCGCGGAGAGTCGCTCCGCGAGCTGGCGGAGAAGATCGGCGTCGACGCGGACGGACTGGAGAAGACCGTGACCGCGTTCAATGAGGGCGCCCGCCTTGGCGTCGACCCCGAGTTCGAGCGCGGCACAACACCGTTCACGAAGGGGTCCGGCGACTACGACAACCCGTGGCCGAACCCGTCGCTCGCGCCGCTGGAGAAGGGACCGTATTACGCGGTCAAGGTGCTGCCCGGCAGCTTCGGGACCTTCGCCGGACTCGTCACCGACGCGCGGTCCCGCGTCCTCGACCGGGCCGACCAGCCAATCAGCGGCCTGTACGCGGTCGGTGTCGACCAGTCGTCGGTGATGGGCGGTCACTACCCGTCCGGCGGCATCAACCTCGGCCCCGCGATGACCTTCGGCTTTCTCACCGGCCGGGCGCTCGCCACCACCACAGGAGACAACAAATGACCGCCAAACTGGGTCTGGCCGCCCTGACCGTCCTCGACACGGCACCACTCGAGCAGGTGGACCTCGCCGAGCGGCACGGCTTCGACACCATCGGCATCCGGCTGCTGCCGGCCGCACCCGGCACCACGGCGTACCCACTGCACGAGGACCCGACCGCGCTCGACGCCCTGCTCCGCCGACTGGCCGACTCACCGGTCGACGTGTTCGATCTCGAAATCATCCGGATCGGTGCGGATTTCGACCCCGCGCACCACGTCCCCCTGCTGGAGGCCGGCGCCCGACTCGGCGCGAAGGCCGTCCTGGTCGGCGGCGACGACCCCGACCGCGCACGGCTGACCGACTCGTACGCCCTGCTCGCCGAGCTGTGCGGGCGGTACGGGATCGTCGCGAGCCTCGAGTTCATGCCGTGGACGGCGGTGCCGAACGCGAGGGCGGCCGTGGAGATCGTCTCGCAGGCCGACGGACCGGGACGCAGCGTGCTCGTCGACGCGCTGCACGTCGCCCGGTCGGCAACCACCCTCGACGATTTGGCAGCCATTCCGCGCGAGTGGCTGCACTACGCGCAGATGTGCGACGGCTCCGTGCCGTCGCCCACCGACGACGCGGAACTGATCCGGCACGCCCGCGAGGAACGCCTCGTCCCCGGCACCGGTGGCATCGCGCTCGCGGACATCTGGGCGACGCTGCCTGCCGATCTGCCGATCAGCATCGAGTTGCCGAACGAGCCGCTGCGCCGCGCGGCGGGCACCGGCCCCTGGTTGGACCGTCTCGTCGCCGCGACCCACGAGGTGCTAGTTGCTCAGGTAACCCCGTAGTACCGCGGTCACGTCGGTGATCTGCTTCACCGGCACCCGCTCGTCCCGCTTGTGCGCGAGGTTCGGGTCGCCGGGGCCGTAGTTCACCGCCGGGATGCCGAGCGCCGCGAAGCGGGACACGTCGGTCCAGCCGTACTTGGCCCGGAACCGGCCCCCCGCCGCGGTGATCAGCTCGGCAGCGGCAGGCGCCGACAGTCCCGGCAGCGCCCCCGCCGAACTGTCCGTCACCTCGAACCCGAGCCCCAGCCCGTCGACCACCTCTCGCACGTGGTCGACGGCCTGCGCGACGCTGCGGTCGGGCGCGAAGCGGAAGTTCACGTCCATCTCGGCGGCATCGGGCACCACGTTGCCTGCCACTCCACCGGCGATGCGGACAGCGGACAGTCCCTCGCGGTAGACGCAGCCGTCGATGTCCACCGACCGCGGCTGGTAGTCGGACAGCCGCTGCAGCAGCGGGGCGAACTTGTGGATCGCGTTGTCGCCCAGCCACGATCGGGCCGAATGTGCGCGCACCCCGGAGGTGGTCAGCCGCACCCGCAGCGTGCCCTGGCAGCCGGCCTCGATGAAGCCGCCGGACGGCTCACCGAGCACCGCCACGTCGGCCTGCAGCCAGTCCGGCAGCTCCCGTTCGATCCGGCCGAGGCCGTTGTACGTGGCGGCGATCTCCTCGCAGTCGTAGAAGACCAGGGTCAGGTCGTGCGCGAGGTCCTCGATGGTCGCGGCCAGGTGCAGGAAGACCGCGTCCCCCGACTTCATGTCGACGGTGCCGCACCCGTGCAGCACGTCGCCCTCCGCGGAGTCCCGCTCCCGACGGCTCGGCACGTTGTCGGCGATCGGGACGGTGTCGAGATGCCCGGCGAGCATCACCCGGCTCGGCAACCCGAGGTTGGTGCGGGCCAGGACCGCATTGCCGCTGCGTGTCACCTCGAAGCCGATGGTCTGCTCCCGCAGCGCCAACTCGACGGCGTCCGCGATCAGCGCCTCGTCCTTCGACACGCTCGGAATGTCCACGAGCGCGGCGGTCAGATCGATCGGGTCGGCGTGCAGGTCCAGATACGGCAGCGCAGTCACCCGCCCAGCCTAGGCGGCCGCGCCGCCCGTGAGTCCTTTCGGCCCGCCGGTGGACCAAAAGGACTCACGACGCGAAGCGCCTACACCGCATAGATCGCGCCGTCGAAGCCTGCGCGGAACAGCCGCCCGGCCGAGAAGCCGGTGTCGCCGTTGCCGTAGGTCACTACGCTGGACAGCGGCAGCCCGGAGGCGAGGACGCAGAACCGGTCGGGGCCGTCGACGCGCAGGATCTGACCGGAGACGTCGGTCGGGACGACCGGGCGGCCCTGCGGGTCGAGCACCAGTCCGTCCGGTGCGGCGAAGGCGTCCCCGCCCGTGAACGTGACCACCGACTCCGGGGCGGCGGGGTTCGCGGTCGGGATCCGGCTCACCCCCGGATTGCTGAAGGTCCGCGACACGTACAGGTACCGGTCGTCGGCGCTGAGTGCGGCGCCGTTGGCGCTGGGCAGCACCGCCCAGTCCGGTTGCACCACCCCGTTCGGCAGCACTCGGCCGACCAGTGAGCCGAAGTCGTTGGTGGCGTAGACCGTCCCGTCCCGGGCGACGGCCATCCCGTTCGCCGCGCTGAGTCCGGACGCGAACGGACGCATCGCGCCGGTGTTCACGTCGACGGCCACGATGCCCGCCGAGCGGGTGGCGTCCCCGGTCAGCACCCGCGCGTCGGCGCCGTATCCGACGAGCAGGGAGCCGTCCCGCGCCCAGGCCAGCGCCCCCGCGCCGCCGCTGGGGACGGTCGCGATCGGCACCGCGGGGGCGCCGGGCGCGTCGAGACGGAACACCCGACCCGAGACCAGGTCGGTGACGTACAGGCGACCTGCTCCGTCGACGGCCGCCCCCTCGAGGACCGCGCCCGGCACACTGCCGACGAGCACCGGCGACCGGCTGTCCGGGCAGGCGGGAGCGGCTGACACTGCCGGCGCCGAGACGGTTCCCGCGACCGCGGCCAGCGCTGCAGCGGCGACGACGAGTCGGATCCTGGTTCCTCGCATGGCCACGCCTTCCCTCGGTCGGGTCCTTTACAGCGTTACACGAGGTAGGCGGCTGTGCTGGTTCAGCTGCCCGGCCGGTAGCCTGGGTGCCCGTGAGCATTCAGGGAGCTACCGCAGTCGGTATCGCAAACGTGACCACGGGTGGGGTCGTCCTCGACACCTGGTACCCGGAGCCCGCGCTCGGCGAGGCCGCCGAGACCGGCACCATCGTCCTCGACGGGGCCGACGTCCCGGCCGAGCTGGCCGCGCTGACCGGCGAGGACGCCGATCGCGGCGTCAAGCAGGTCGCCGTCCGCACCTCGATCGCCGATCTGTCCGCCGCCCCTGTCGACGCACACGACGCCTACCTGCGCCTGCAGCTGATTTCGCACCGACTCGTGCAGCCGCACGGCCTGAACCTCGACGGCGTGTTCGGCCTGCTCGCCAACGTCGTGTGGACCAACTACGGTCCGTGCGCCGTCGACGGCTTCGAACTGGTCCGCGCCAAGCTGCGCGCCCGCGGCGCGGTCACCGTGTACGGCGTCGACAAGTTCCCGCGCATGGTCGACTACGTCGTCCCGTCCGGCGTTCGCATCGCGGACGCGGACCGGGTCCGCCTCGGCGCCCACCTGGCGTCCGGCACCACCGTGATGCACGAGGGCTTCGTGAACTTCAACGCCGGCACCCTCGGCAACTCGATGGTCGAGGGCCGCATCTCCGGCGGCGTGGTCGTGGACGACGGCTCGGACGTCGGTGGCGGCGCCTCGATCATGGGCACCCTGTCCGGTGGCGGCAAGGAGGTCATCTCCGTCGGCAAACGCTGCCTGCTCGGCGCGAACTCCGGCCTGGGCATCTCGCTCGGCGACGACTGCGTCGTCGAAGCAGGCCTCTACGTCACGGCCGGTACCAAGGTCACCGGCCCGGACGGCACCGTCGTCAAGGCCAAGGACCTCAGCGGTCGATCCAACCTGCTGTTCCGCCGCAACTCGGTCACCGGTGGTGTCGAGGTGGTCGCGAAGTCGGGCAGCGGCATCGAACTGAACGCGGCACTGCACGCGAACGACTGACACCCGTAGGCCTCAAACCCGTACGTCCGACATCCGTACGACCTAGACCCGAACGACTGGATTCATGAAGTACTCCGAGGAACAGCCCACTCCGACCACAACCGGATTGGGGGACACCTCCCACCTCGGCCACGGCCTGAAGGTCCGTCATCTGACGATGATGGGCCTCGGGTCCGCGATCGGAGCGGGGCTGTTTCTCGGCACCGGCGTCGGCATCGCCAAGGCCGGCCCGGCGGTCCTGATCTCGTACGTCATCGCGGGCATCATCGTCATCGCGGTGATGCGGATGCTCGGCGAGATGGGTGCCGCGATCCCGGCATCGGGCTCGTTCAGCCACTACGCCCGGATCGGCATCGGCGAGTGGGCCGGCTTCACCCTCGGGTGGCTGTACTGGTTCATGCTGATCATGGTGCTCGGCGCCGAGATCACCGGCGCCTCCGCGATCGTCAACAGCTGGCTGCCCGGCATCCCGCAATGGGTGGTGGCGCTGGTGTTCGTGACCTTCTTCGCGGTGGTGAACCTGTCGAAGGTCCGCAACTTCGGCGAGTTCGAGTTCTGGTTCGCCGCACTGAAGGTCACCGTGATCGTCGCGTTCCTGGTGATCGGCGTGCTGCTGGTGTTCGGGCTGCTGCCCGACACCGACCCGGTCGGCACCACGAACCTGTTCCACGAGGGCGGCTTCATGCCGAACGGTTTCGCCGGCGTCGCCGCGGGACTGCTGGTGGTTGCGTTCGCGTTCGGCGGCATCGAGATCGTCACCATCGCCGCCGCCGAGTCGACGAACCCGGAACGATCCATCGCGTCCGCGGTGCGCAGCGTGGTGTGGCGGATCAGCGTCTTCTACCTCGGCTCGATCGCGATCATGGTGCTGGTGCTGCCGTGGAACTCGGAGCAACTGGAGAGCGGCCCGTTCGTGGCGGTGCTCGACCAGGCGCACATCCCGTATGTCGCGGGGTTCATGGAACTCGTCGTCGTGGTGGCGCTGCTGTCGGCGTTCAACGCCAACGTCTACGGCACCTCCCGGATGGCGTTTGCCCTCTCCCGCGACGGTGACGGCCCGGCCGCGCTGTCGAAACTGTCCCCCACCGGAGTGCCGACGAACGCGGTCCTGGTGTCGGTGTTCTTCGGGTTCGTGTCGGTTCTGCTGAACTGGCTGCTGCCCGACTCGCTGCTCGAGATCCTGCTCAACGCCGTCGGCTCCGCGCTGCTGGTGGTGTGGATCTTCATCGTCGTCGCGCAACTGCGGCTGCGTCGCCGCCTGGAGGCCGAGGGCAGGCTGACCGTCAAGATGTGGGGCTTCCCCTACCTGAGCTGGCTCACCCTCGCCGCCCTCGGCGGGCTGATCGTGCTGATGCTCACCGACGCCGACGCCCGCAAGCAGCTCATCTCCACTGCGATCCTGACCCTGGTCATCGCCGGGCTGTCGGTGCTCAACGCACGGCGGCGCAGAGGGCAGGCGCCGACCCCGGCCTGACGGGAACGCCGTCCGTAGGCGTCAGGCGGCCGACCCGGCGACGGCGGCGACGTCGGGAAGCGGCCGCCGACAGATGCGGTGGGCTTCCTCCGCGGGCAGCCCGAACGCGCACAGGACGTCCTCGGTCATCTGGTCTGTCGCTTCGGCGTCGTCGCGGTCGGGCTGATCGTGCAGGAGCTGCCCGAGACCGATCGCCGCGCCCGCCGCGAGGGCGAGGGCAACTTGCGGGTCGCGGACCGTGAAACGCCCTGCGGCGGTTGCCGCCTCGATGTCGCGCAGGGCGCGCGGCGCCAGACCGTGGTCGGACGTGATCAGCGCCGACCCGTTGGCCAGTAGGACCCGGCAGAGTTCGGGCTGGATCCGGTGCAGTCGCCCGGTCAGCCGGAATGCCTGCGCGAACACCTCGGCCGGGTCCTCGATGTCCCCGGTCAGCCGGTCGAGCAGGTCGCCGTGCGCTTCGAACGCGTCGTCGACGGCCGCCTGGAAGAGCTGTTCCTTGCTCTCGAAGTGGTTGTAGAACGATCCCATCCCCACGTCGGCGGCCTGGGTGATCTCGAGCACGGGGACGTTCGGCGTGCCCTCGGCAATGAAGGTTTGAGCGGCCCGGATCAGCGCGGCGCGGGTGCGCGCCTTGCGCCGCTCGAGACGGCTCGTCTTCTCGTCGCTGCCGTCGGCCATGACGCGTCTCCATCTGCTGTGGCGGAACCCAGCCCAACCTAGCATTCGCGTTCAATTCTGACGATTTCGTCAGAACCTCTTGACTGACGAATTAGTCGTAAGTGACGATATCGTCATCATGTGAGGAGGAGCACAGATGAGTGACCGTTCCGGCACCCACACCGACGTACACAGCGACCGGGGAGCCCTCCGCGGCGAACACCCCGGTCGAGCAGCGAATCCGGTCGTCAAGGTCCGCGACCTGGCCTGGCTGGAATTCGAGAAGCCCGACCTGGTCGCCGCGGAGGCCTTCGCCCGCGCCTTCGGGTTCGCGACAACCGTCCGCACCGCCGAGGAACTGCACCTGCGCGGCACCGACGCGGGGGCGCCCTGCGCGATCATTCGCAGGGGCGCTCGGTCGTCCTTCGTGGGCGCAGCGTTCGCCGCCGACGACGCCGCCGACGTCGTGCGCCTGGCGGAGGCGACCGGCCATACCGTCCGGCCGTTACCCGAGAGCGTGGGCGGGGTGGCCGTCGATCTCACCGATCCGAGCGGCACAGTGGTCCGCGTGGTCGCGGGAATGCACTCGCTGCAGGAACTGCCCGGCCAAGGACCGCAGGTGCTCAACGTCGGACATCGGGCCCTGCGCACCAACGGCACCCAACGACCGCCACGCGAACCCGCGCGGGTGGAGCGCCTCGGCCATGTCGTCCTGCAGAGCACGCGGTACCTGGAGACGCTGAGCTGGTACCTGCAGCACCTCGGGCTGATCGTCAGCGACTTCCTCTACTACCCCGGTCAGCGTGAACGCGGGCCGGTCATGAGCTTCATCCGGTGCGATCGCGGCACCGTC
Source organism: Rhodococcus sp. NPDC003322 (assembly GCF_053589555.1). Taxonomy (NCBI): domain Bacteria; kingdom Bacillati; phylum Actinomycetota; class Actinomycetes; order Mycobacteriales; family Nocardiaceae; genus Rhodococcus; species Rhodococcus sp. NPDC003322. The sequence continues at coordinate 345,179 of NZ_JBSFSC010000001.1, forward strand.
GTCACCGACCACCACACGCTTGCCCTGACCCTCGGACCCTCGAACCGCTACGTGCATTCCGCCTACCAGGTCTGCGACCTCGACGCGGTCGCCGCGGGCGGCGAGTACCTGCTCGACCGCGGCTACCGGCGCTCGTGGGGAATCGGCCGCCACATCCAGGGAAGCCAGATCTTCGACTACTGGCGCGATCCGGACGGGTTCCTGGTCGAGCACTTCAGCGACGGCGACCTGTTCGACAGCACCCTCGAGCCCGGGTGGGCGCCCATGAGCGCCTCGGGACTCGCCCAGTGGGGCCCGCCGGCCACCAAGGACTTCCTCGGCGTCGCCCCCGGACGGGAATCCCGCCGCGAACTACGCGCCATGGTCTCCTCGCTCCGCGAGGACAACGAATTCGATGTCCAACGCCTCCGCGGCCTACTGAAAGTTGCCTCGACATGAGCATTTCCGTCCTCCGCACCGCCGACAGCTGGTGGGCGCAAACCCCCGACGGCGCCGCCGCGATCGACACCGCGGCCACCACCACCGCCGAACTCCTGCGCGACCGTGCCGCGATCCACGCCGCCGCGACCGCCGGGACGTCCGTCCCCGTCGAGACGCTGGACCTGATCTCGCCGGTCACCGCGCCGTGCCGGGTGGTGGCACAGATGACCAACTACGCGTCCCACGTGAAGGATTCGGGGATGAACCCCGAGACGGTTCCGCTGACCTTCTTCCGAAAGGCGTCCGGATCGATCAGTGGTCCCTTCGCCGACGTGGTCAAACCCGAGCACGTCCGCCTCCTCGACTACGAGGTCGAGATCGGGCTCGTAGTCGGTGCGCCAATTCCCGTGGGCACCACCATCGACGACACCAACGTCGCCGACTTCGTGGCCGGACTGGTGATCACCAACGACATCTCCGCCCGCGACATTCAGCTGCCGAAAACCCAGTTCTACGAGGCCAAGTCGTACCCGACCTTCACCCCCACGGGGCCGGTGCTGGTCCTGCTGGAGGAGGGCGACTTCGCGTGCTTCACCGAATTGCGCCTGACGACGCGAGTGAACGGTGAGGTCCGCCAGGACATGGTGGTCGGCGCGGACATGATCTACCGCCCCGTGCAGGCCCTGCAGACGCTGACGCGATTCCAGCGACTCGACGCAGGCGACCTGGTGTTGACCGGAACACCCGGCGGCACCGCGCTGACGGCACCCCCGAAGCCCATCGAGATCATCGGTTCGCTGCTGCCGCCTGCGGTGAAATGGAAGAGCTTCTTCAAGACCCAGGCGAAGAACCCCAAGTACCTGAAGGACGGTGACATCCTCGAGCTGGCGATCGCCACCGAGGACGGCAAGCTGGACCTCGGAACCCAGCGGACGCGAGTGAGGTACGCCCGATGAGCGACGCACTCCTGTGGCCGACCTACGCGCATCCCGACGACCTCGCCGCCATCGAGGAGGTCCCGCTCGCGGATCGCGAACTGCCGGCATCGACCTACCACCTGCTGGCTCGCGCCGCGAGGCTGTGGCCGCAGCGCCCGGCCCTGATCTGCCTGCCGGACGCGACCCGGTGGCGTGAACCCGCGGAGCGCACGCACGCCGAGCTGCTCGCCGACGTCCATCGGACGGCGAATCTGCTGCACAACACCGGGGTTGGGCGCGGCGATGCCGTCGCCCTGCTGTCGCCGAACTGCGACGAGCTGATCACCGCGACGCTGGCGTCCCAACTGGCGGGTATCGCAGCACCGATCAATCCTGGCCTGTCCCCCGGTCACATCCGGGAACTGCTACGCCGGTCGGGTGCGCGCCTGCTGATCTGCGCCGGCCCCGAACTCGACGCCACGGCATGGGCGACGGCACGCGAGATTGCCGCAACCGGCGCCGTCGATACCCTGTTGGTCCTTCGCCCCACCGGCGTGGCCGAGACCGCGGAGTTACCCCCGATCGACGGCGTGCGGGTCGCTCACCTCGCGGACGCTGCGGCGGGATTCGACCACACCCGGTTCGCCGGCACCGTGCCCGCCTCGGCCGACCTGGCCGCGCTGTTCCACACCGGGGGCACCACCGGCACCCCGAAACTGGCCGCACACACCCACGCCAACGAGGTCGCCAATGCGTGGATGATTGCGGCGAACTCGGTGCTCGACGAGGATTCGAAGATCTTCGCCGGCCTGCCGCTGTTCCACGTCAACGCCCTCGTCGTCACGGTCCTGGCACCGCTGCTGCGCGGGCAGGCCGTGGTGTGGGCCGGGCCTGCCGGTTACCGCGATCCCGCCGTGTACGGCGCCTTCTGGAAGATCGTCGAGCACTATCGGATCGCCACGATGAGCGCGGTGCCGACCGTGTACGCCGTGCTCTCCCACTGCCCCGTCGACGCGGACATCTCCAGCCTGCGCGCGTGCATGGTGGGGGCGTCGATGCTGCCCGCCGCCGTGCGGGCGGGATTCGAATCACGCACCGGCGTCCCGCTGCTCGAGGGCTACGGGCTCACCGAGGCGACGTGCGCCAGCGCTCGCAGCTTCTCCGATGCACCGCGGCACGGGTCGGTCGGACAGCGGATGCCGTACCAGAAGTTCAAGGCGGTCCGGATCGACGACCGCGGCCGCTGGACCGACCTTCCGTCCGGCGAGGCCGGCACCATCGCCATCAGCGGTCCCACCGTCTTCGCCGGCTACGTCGTCGACCTGGACACCTCCGGGTTCGTGCTGGACGGGTTGGGCGCCCTCGTCGACGGGTGGCTCGACACCGGCGACCTCGGACGCATCGACGCCGACGGTTTCGTGCACCTGACCGGCCGGGCGAAGGACCTGATCATTCGCGGCGGCCACAACATCGACCCGGCGGTGATCGAGGACGCACTCCTGGACCATCCGGCCGTCACGGGCGCGGCCGCGGTGGCGTCTCCGGACCCACACTCCGGCGAGATCCCGGTCGCCTACGTCACCCTGGTGCCCGGCGGCGACGTGAGCGAGAGGGAACTGCTCACCTGGGCCGCCGAGCGGGTCACCGAAGCGGCTGCCGCCCCGAAGTCGGTGACCGTGACGGATGCCCTCCCCGTGACCGACGTGGGCAAACCGTACAAGCCGGCCCTGCGTGCCGATGCCGCGCGCCGCGTCGCCGCACTCGCCCTCCGGGACATTGCCGGTGTCGAGGACGTGCAGAGCGTCATCGAGGACGGTGCGGTCGTCGTCGCCGTCACCGTGGCACCCGACACGGATCCGGCCGCGGTGAAGGCGGTACTCGACGGGTACCCGGTCTCCTGGCGAATCGAGGAACGACCGTGAACGGCATGACACTTCTCGCGACGGTCCTGTCCGTCCTGATCGCCGTGGTGTTCGCGGTACTCGGGTCCGCGAAGGTCGCCGCCGTCCCACCGATGCGTGAACGTGCTGCCCACGTCGGCTTCGGTGTCGACTCCTATCGCAGGCTCGGTGTCGTCGAATTGACCGGTGCGGTAGGGCTTCTCGTCGGCTTGGCCGTGCCTGCGCTGGGTCTGGCCGCGTCAGCGGGATTCGTACTGCTGCTCGCGGGCGCGCTGATCGCCCACGCCCGCGCCGGCGACGGCGCAAAGGAGATGGCTCCCGCGATCGTCGTGGGTGCCGCGGCCCTGACCTGCGTGGTCGCTCTCGTGTCCGTGGTGGCGTCGTGACAGCCTCGACGTATCCCGTGGTCATCGTCGGTGCCGGCCCGGCCGGGCTGACGGCGGCGACGCTGTTGGCCCGGCACGGAGTCGAGTGCCTGGTGCTCGACCGCTGGGAAGACGTCTATCCGCAGCCGCGCGCGGTGCACCTCGACGACGAGGTGTACCGGATCGTCGCCCGCCTCGGCCTCGCCGAGGAGTTCGCCCGCATATCCCGTCCCGGGCTGGGTCTGCGTCTGGTCGATCGGGACCGGGCCGTGTTGGCGGAGTTCCGGCGCAGCGCTGCCACCGGTGCACATGGCTTTCCGCAGGCCAATATGTTCGACCAACCGGAGTTCGAGCGGCTGCTGCGCTCGGGACTCGACCGCCACGAGAACATCACGCTCCGTGGCAATGTCGAGGTCGCCGACGTCGTGCACACTCGCCGCGGTGTCCGCGTCGAGTTCACCGATCGTGCCGGCGGTGTGCGCGAATTCGTCCACGCCGACTACGTTCTCGGGTGCGACGGCGCGAACAGCATCGTGCGGTCGTCCGTCGGTTCCCGGATGGAGGAACTGGGATTCGAGCAGCGTTGGCTCGTCGTCGACATCGCCACCGACGCGGAGCTCGGGCACTGGGAGGGGGTGCACCAGGTGTGCGATCCGGCACGAGCGGCGACCTACATGAGGATCGGCGACACGCGTCATCGGTGGGAATTCCGGTTGCGTCCCGATGAGAACCCGGAGCGTTACGCGAGCCTCGCCGGCCTGCAACCACTCATCGCACCGTGGACCGAACACGTCGACACGACCGACTTGGAACTGATTCGCGTCGCCGACTACACCTTCCGCGCCCAGGTCGCCGACAGGTGGCGCGACCGGCGGGTGTTCCTGCTCGGTGACGCGGCCCACCTGACTCCGCCGTTCATCGGCCAAGGGATGGGCGCCGGACTGCGCGATGCCGCGAACCTCACCTGGAAGCTCGCCGGCGTCCTCGCCGACACCCTGTCCCCCACCTGCCTCGGCACCTACCAGCAGGAGCGAAAACCTCACGCGACCTCCATGATTCGACTCGCCGTGGCCATGGGATGGGCGATGACCGAAGGCGGCGAGTTCGGCGACGCCGTGCGTCGCCGCCTTGCCCCTCTGACCGCGAGGATCCCGACCGTGGGCGCGAAGATCACCGACGGTGTCACCCCGGCACTGCGGCCATCTGCCCTCGTCCATCGGGGCGGACTCCGTCGCGGACTGGCCGGAACCCTCTGTCCGAACCCGGTTCTCGGAGCCGACGGTCGGCGCCTCGACGACGCCGCACCCGATCGGTTCGTGGTGGTGACGTCGATCGAGCCCACCGACGGCCAGCGTTACGAGATCGAGCGTCGCGGAGCGGTTGTGTTGCGGGCACCGGCCGGATCGGACCTCGCCCACTGGCTGTCACGGGGCCACGCGACCGCCGCCGTCGTCCGACCCGACCGGACCGTCATGCGCGCCGGGCGGTCGCTGTCGAGCCTGTACACGACGCTGCCGACGTTCACCGCGCAGGCGGGTCGAGACGGTTTCTCGGTCGAAGTGGGCGGGCGCCCGGACCGCTAATGCACATCCGGATCGTTGACGCGGTAGCTCAGCGACATTCCTCATCGGTCGCCGTTCCTCGTCTCGAGATCAACTGCGAGAGAGGTTGAATCGACCGAATCCTTCCAGGTGGTGGTATCCCGGATCGTGGTTGCGGAGTGCCCGGGTATCGCCTCATCCATGAGGCCGCTCCAGGAGGTTTGCCACCGGTCCGGGAAGCACCGCTGGAGCAGTTCGAGCATGATCGGCACCGCCGTCGACGCCCCGGGTGAGGCGCCGAGAAGGCCCGCGACGGTCCCGGCGCCTCCCACAACGAGTTCGGTTCCCTGTTGAATCACGCCGATGCGGCGACGGTCCGGCGTGACCAGTTGCGCGCGCTGCCCGGCGGGAACCAGGTCCCACTGGCGGATGTCCGCTTTCGGGTAGAAGCGCTGCAGCTTGGCGAACTTCCTTCGAGGTCTCGCAGCGAGTTCGCCGATCAGGTAGCGCACCAGCGACAGGTTCTGGATGAGCGCTGCCGCGATGACGTGGAGGTTGTGCCATCGCAGCGTGGCGAAGAAGTCGGTCGGTCGGCCGGCCTTGAGCAGCTTGGTGCTGAAGGTCGCGTAGGGGCCGAACATCAAGTGCTCGGTTCCCTCGATGAACCGCCTGTCGAGGTGAGGCACGGACATCGGCGGCGCTCCGATCGCCGCCTGGCCGTACACCTTCGCCTCATGGCGGGCGACGACGTCCGGTTCCGAGCAGCGGAAGAAGGCGGCCCCGACGGGTAACACTGCGTACCCGCGTACTTCGGGAAGGCGAGCGCGCTGCAGCAGACGCAGCGCCATTCCGCCTGCTCCCACGAACACCCGTCGCCCACGCAGCTCGAACCTGCCACTACTTGCGTTCCCACCGACAACCCATGACCCGTCCGGTGACCGGCGCAGCGCGCGCACCTCGTGCCCGAGCAGTACCTGACCACCGGCGTCGGTGACGATACGGATCAATCCCTCTGTCAGAGCGCCGAAGTCGACATCGGTACCGCCGGGATGACGGGTGGCTGCCATCGGCTCGTCACGAGTCCGCCCTTCTGCCATCAGAGGCGCCCACTCGCTGATGCTGGCGGGGTCTTCGCTGTACTCCAGCCCGTCGAACAGCGGATCGCTCGTCAACGTCTCGAACCGTCGCCGAAGGTAGTCGATGTCATGTCGCCCGAAGACGACATCCATGTGCGGCGTGGTGTGGATGAAGGTGTCCGGGACCAATAGTCCCTTGGTCGCGAGGTGGGCCCACCATCGGCGACTGAGGTGAAACTGCTCCGCGATCGTCGATGCCTTGCGTCCATCTGCCGGGTCGGGCATGTAGTTCAGTTCGCAGAACCCGGCGTGCCCGGTGCCGGCGTTGTTCCACGGACCACTGCTCTCGGTGGCCAACCCGGCCGCCCTGTCCAGCAATACGATCCGCCATCCGGGCTCGAGAATCGCGAGCATCGATCCCAGCGTCGCGGACATGATTCCGCCGCCGATCAGGATGACATCGGCATCGAGCTCGTCGCACGAGCCCGGCACGGTGTTCGACGATTTGCCCATCTGACGCACGCTCCCGAGGTAGAGGATCAGTGCTCTCAGGATTCGCCCGACGAGGTCGTTCCGTCCAATGAATGAATGCGGTATTACAATCCGAATATGGATCAGTGGACAATTCGGCTGGCTCCACAGCTGCGGGCACTCGTCGAACTGGCCGCGCACGACGGTCACATGACCCAGGCCGCAGCAGCCCTCGATGTGCCTCAGTCATCGATGAGTCGGCGGATCCACGCCCTGGAAGAGGAGCTGCGGGTACCCCTGCTCATCCACGACGGCCGGATCGTCCGCCTCACCGACTCAGCCGAACGCCTGGCACGGCAGGTACGCGAGCCGCTACGCCAACTGGATCTGGCGATCGACGAGGTGACCGGACAAGCCGACCCCGACCACGGGACCGTCCGGTTCGGGTTTCCCCTGACGATGGGATCCGGCCGCATTCCCGACCTCCTTGCCGCGTTCCGCCATCACCACCCCGGCATCAGAGTGCTTCTCAAACAAGCACACGGCTCAGCACTCAGCGCGGATCTCCTCGCGGGCGAACTCGATCTGGCGATCGTCATCCCCGCACCCGAGCGACTCAACCACGTTCGCATCGGCACCCAGCAGATCCAGGTGGTGGTGCCCGACAATCATCGGCTCGCGACGGCGCGACACGTTCAACTCTCGGATCTGAAGAACGAGACCTTCATTGCCAACCCGCCAAGTTACAACCTCCGGCAGCTCACCGAGAGCTGGTGCCACGAACAAGGATTCGTACCGGACATCGCATTCGAAGTCACCGAGTTCGCCACCATACGAGAACTGATCAACCGCGGCCTCGGAATCGCACTACTCCCACACGACGAGCGAATACCTCAGGGACTGACCGAGCTGCCACTGACCGGCTCCCGATATCGCAGAGACGTCACCCTCGCCTGGGGTGCCACAACCGAAGCACCCCCCACCCAACGCCTCAGCAGCTTCCTTCTCCGCCACTTCGCCTGATCTCGACTTGCAGCGAAGATCAGCGAAACACTGGTTCAACCAGCGCGGTTCGAGGCGATCCTGAACTCTACCTGCGACGCCTACGGTCAACTGGCGTCCGATGTCGGGCGAGGAGTACCGCCGGATCTCTGCAGTGTCCGGACACGAACGCGTCGTGTTCGTCGTGTGGGACCGACGGTCGCCGCCTTCACTCCATCCGGCTCCAGGGGCGTGACTCCGGCAACCCATAATCGAGTCATGAGTGTCCCCGCACCTGAATCCCCCTCGTTCGAGCACGTCGACTTCGAGGCACTCGATTCATTCCGTTTCCCGGACGGCGGCGGGTACCCCCAGAGCTACCGCGAGTTTGTTCGCTCCTGCGGCTGGGCCCGCACGTTCGGCCTGTGGCTCATCTACCCGCCCGTGCAACCCGGTTTCGCAGATGGGCGGGCCCGTGCAGCGAACCTCACCGAGCACTTCCACACGGCCTTCCGCGACGGCGAAGGAGAGGAATTCGACTGGATGATCGAGCCCGACGGTAGCTGGGACCTCGCCGAACGACTCGAAGTCTTCGGCTGGAGCGAGAACGGCGACCTTCTCCTCTGGGACGTCGCCAGCCGCAATGCCGACGAGGAGTTTCCGGTGTGGGAATCGCGCGGCATGAACACCCTCCGCCTGCTCGGCTCGAGCCTTGACGAGGCGATTCTCAAGCTGCGCGAGCGCTCCGAAGCCCAGGTCATCGAGCCGCTGAGACCTGCCCGTCTCTGACCCACAGCTCATCCGGATCTGTTCGAGGCCGAGATCCGCCGGGACGCCACCGCGACCCAAGTCGCTCCGGCGTCAAGCAGCACCGCCCGCAAGCCACGGACACGTTCACAGCGCGCCACACGCCGATCGCTCGCTCACGCCGCGTTGACGTAGACCTGAGCCACAGAGCCAGAAGCGACTGCGCTCACGCGCCAAGTCTCGACATCCTTCGACAACTGACGTCACGACCTACCTCGCGGCACACGGACAGGAGGAAGGCCGGTGGTTCGGTGCCCCCACCACGACCTGACCCGCAACGGCGGGACGACAGGGCGTGGCTGCGGTCGGCCCACAGCGTTGCCACAGCCGCGTCACTGACCTGAATAAAGGTTCTGGCAAACGATGTCGCCATCCACTATTGTTAGAACATCAGTTCGAATCACGGGGGGTGACGAGCAGATGGACGAACACCTGACGGCGCTCGCCGCCGCCGTCGACGACCTGCTCACCGACCCGCTGACCGTGCTCACCGACAGTGAGGTCATCGACGCGTTGCAGCGGATGGAAGTATCGCTACGGAAGGCGTCCGCAGTCGGGCACCGGCTGATCGTCGAAGCGGTGGAGCGGTCCATTCCCGGGAATCTGCACTGCCGATCGGTGAACGAATTCCTCACCCAGACCCTGCGGATCTCCGGCGCGGACGCCGCCCGACGGGTCAAGGGCGCGAACAAAGTTGGGACTTGGCACACCCTGGGCGGCGACGATCAGGATCCGGTCCTGCCGGTGACCGCCCGCGCTGTTCATGACGGCGACGTGGGGCCCGATCACGTCGCGGCGATCGCGAAAACCATGCGCAAGATCCCACACGGCACCGGAGCCGACGAGATCGCCGTGGCGGAGAAGATCCTGGCCGACGCCGCCCGAACCATGCCACCCGAAGACGTGACGAAGGTCGGCGTGCATCTGCTGGCGCACCTGAACCCAGATGGTGACGGTCCCGACGAGAAGGACCGTAAGCGCCGTCGGGGCCTGCGGATCGGCAAGCAGGGAACTGACTTGATGACACCGATCTCGGGGCTGCTCGACCCGGAAACGAAGGCGTTGTTGGATCCGGTCCTCGCGAAACTCGCCCGCCCCGGCATGAACAACCCCGACGACCCCGAATCACCCTGCGGCGACATCGAATCCGACACCCTCGACCGAACCGCGCTCGCGAACGCCGCCGCCCGCGACACCCGCACCGCCGTGCAACGCAACCACGACGCACTGAAAGTCGCCCTACGGCACCTGCTCTCGTCCGGGGTACTGGGCAGTCACCGCGGACTGCCCGTCACAGCGATTCTGACGATGACCGTGCGGCAGGTCGAGGAAGCATCCGGGGTCGTCACCACCGCGAGTGGTGGCCTCGTCCCGATCCGCGATGCGCTGCGAATGGCCGAACACGCGCACCCCGTGCTCGCCCTCTTCGATCACAACGGCAGGCCGTTGCATCTGGGTCGGTCGCGGCGTTTGGCATCGGCTGAGCAGCGGTTGGCGTTGATCGCCGCATCGCGTGGCTGCACGAGGCCGGGCTGCGATGCACCGGCGTCGATGACCGCCGTGCATCACCTGACCGAATGGAACAAGGGCGGCCGCACCGACATCGACGCGTTGGATCTCGCGTGCGATCACTGCCACGCCCTCGTGCATGACGGCCCCGGCGGCTGGCAGACCCGCACCACCGCCAGATCAACCGCCCGCGCCGAGCACGCCGGCCGCGCCGAGTGGATCCCACCACCGCACATCGACCCCACCCGCACACCCCGGGTGAATCAGCGGCACCACCTCGACGACATCCTCGCCGCCGCGCTGGCGCACCACCGCGCCCGCCGCGACGCAGAACTGCGCGAGCATCGGCGGCGCTGGGCACAGGGGACAAACGAGACGGGCGACGGCGACGCACCGTGACATCAGCAGATCTGACCACCACCGGACGGACCAGCGACATGCGGAACTGCGAGTTTCCGGCAACCGCACCATTGGCGAGGACTGTTCGACGTAGGGTCGGCGAACCGATTGCCCCGTACCCAGCAGGAGTGCCAGGTGAGCTTCGTCCTCGTCGAGCGGCCACGCGAGCAGGTCGCGCTGGTCACGCTGAACCGTCCGGAGCGAATGAACGCGATGGCGTTCGACGTGATGGTTCCACTCAAGGAATCCCTGGAGGCGATCAGCAACGACAACTCGGTGCGCGCGGTCGTGCTCACCGGTGCCGGGCGGGGCTTCTGTTCCGGCGCGGACCAGGCGTCGGCGGGCTCTCCCCCACACATCGACGGCCTCACGCGGCCGTCGGTCGCGTTGCGGGCGATGGAGATCCTCGACGACGTGGTGCTCGCGATCCGCCGCATGCATCAGCCGATGATCGCCGCGGTGAACGGTGCCGCAATCGGTGGCGGTTTCTGCCTGTCGCTGGCCGCGGACATCCGCATCGCGTCCACCGAGGCCTATTTCCGCGCCGCCGGCATCAACAACGGCCTGACGGCCAGCGAGCTGGGCCTGAGCTATCTCCTGCCGCGCGCGATCGGCTCGTCCCGGGCATTCGAGATCATGCTGTCCGGCCGCGACGTCGACGCCGCCGAGGCGGACCGCATCGGCCTCGTCTCCAGGCTGACCGCGCCGGAGGACCTGCTGGACGAGTCCTTCACCCTCGCCGAACGCATCGCCGGGTTCTCACGGCCGGGTGTCGAGCTGACCAAACGGACGCTGTGGTCGAGTCTGGACGCGTCGTCGCTGGCGCAGCACATGAACCAGGAGGGCCTCGGCCAGCTGATGATCCGGTTGATGACCGACAACTTCGAGGAGGCGACGCTGGCCCGTCGGGAGAAGCGCGAGCCGGTGTTCCGCGACACGAAGTAGGACGCAACCTCGTCTGGTCTGGACGCGGCGCACCGGGTACGGCAGTGTCGGAGCATGGGCGACCGAGGTGTGAACGCAGACGGGGAGAACATGCGACCCATCGAGCCGGGGATCGTCACGGACTTCACGGACCGGATGAGCTACGGCTCGTACCTCGACCTGGGTACGCTGCTGAGCGCACAGCACCCGGTCAGCGTCCCCGCGCACCACGACGAACTGCTGTTCATCATCGCCCACCAGACCAGTGAACTGTGGCTCAAGCTCACGTTGCACGAACTCGACGCGGCGAAAGCAGCTCTGGCACAGGACGACATCGCGGTCGCGCTGAAGTGCATCGCCCGCGTCAAGCACATTCAGAAGTCGCTGACCGAGCAGTGGTCGGTGCTCGCGACACTCACCCCGACCGAGTACTCGGAATTTCGCGGGTTCCTCGGCAACGCTTCGGGATTCCAGTCGTTCCAGTACCGCGCCGTCGAATTCGTCCTGGGGAACAAGAACCCCGGCATGCTGGCGGTGTTCGAGTCCGACCCGGCCGCACACGCACTGCTGTCCCGGTTGCTCGCGGAACCGAGCCTGTACGACGAGTTCTGGCGGTACCTGCACCGCACCGGCCTCCCCGTCCCGCAGTCCACGCTGGGGCGGGACGTGCGCTCCCCGTACACCCTCGACCCGAACCTGCTGCCGCTCATCCGGGACGTCTACGAGCACCCGCACGACCACTGGGCCGCCTACGAGTCGTTCGAGGAACTGGTCGATCTGGAGGAGAACTTCCAGCTGTGGCGGTTCCGGCACCTGCGGACGGTGTTGCGCATCATCGGCACCAAGCCCGGCACCGGCGGATCCAGCGGTGTCGAATTCCTCCAGCGCGCCCTCGACCTGACGTTCTTCCCCGAACTGTTCGCGGTCCGCACCGAGGTCGGGCGGTGAGATGGGCACCCCGACGGTCGCGGTGCGGGAGGCGTGGCTCGGACAGTGGATGGGGCCCACCCGGTTCACCCTGCGCGGCGGCCGCATGCTGCCCGCCGCACCGGATCACCCCGCCGACCCGGCCGCGGACCTGACCTTCGACGGCACCGTGTTCCCCGGGTTCCGGGACGCCCACGTCCACCTCGAACTCGTCGATGCGGCGGCCCTGTTCGCGGGCGGGCTCGAGGAGGTGTACGACCTCGGAGCACGGCTCGACGCTGCGGCCGCGTGGCGCCGGACCGCAGGCGACCCGCCCGCGGGACTGCCGCGTATCCGGTTCGCCGGGCAGTTCCTGACTGCGCCCGGCGGCTATCCGAGCGACCGGCCGTGGGCACCGGAGGGATCGGTGCGCGAGGTGTCCGGACCCGATGACGCCGCGAGGGCGGTGAACGAACAGGTCTGCGCCGGAGCCGATTTCGTCAAGGTCACGCTGAACTCGGCGGCCGGACCGGTACTCGACGACGACACCCTCGCAGCGGTCGTGACGGCGGCGCATCGGCTCAGCCGCGACGTCGTCGTGCACGCGGAGGGAGCCGGGCAGGCGGGACGTGCGCTCGCGGCCGGCGTCGACGTGCTGGCCCACACCCCGTGGACCGAACGCCTCGACGACGACGTGGTGCGCGCCGCGGCCCGGTCGCAGCGTTGGACCAGCACACTCGACATCCACCACGGCCGCGACCTCGAGGTCGCCGTCGACAATCTGCGCCGCTTCCACGCCGCGGGAGGGCGCGTCCGCTACGGCACCGACCTCGGCAACGGGAATCTTCCGCTCGGGGTCAACGCATCCGAGGTGCTGGCCCTGCAGTCGGCCGGACTGGACCGGTCCGGCGTGCTGACCGCGTTGATCGACGGGGACGCCGCGTCGCGGTTCGCCGCGGGACCGCAGCGCGTGTGCCGGGTTCCGGGCATCCCTCCGCCCGACGACACCGAATTCGCGCACTGGCTGACCGGCGCCCGCGTCGCCACCGCCGCCGACCTCGAGGAGGACCTGCGTTGAGCACCGACGATCTCACGGACACCGCGCGAGCACTCGACGCCGCCGACCCACTTCGGGACTTCCGCGCCCGCTTCCATGGCGTCGACGATTCCGACGTGGTGTCCTACCTGGACGGCAACTCGCTGGGCCGGCCGACGATCGCGGCCACCGAGGCGATCGCGGAGGCGGTCGCGCAGTGGTCCGGCCGGCTGATCCGCGGCTGGGACGAGCAGTGGTTCGACCTGCCGATCACCATCGGCGATCGTCTCGGGCGGGTGACGCTCGGTGCGGCGCCGGGGCAGACGACGGTCGGCGACTCGACGACGGTGCTGCTGTACAAGCTCGCGCGCGGCGCGCTGGCGATGCGGCCGGGACGCACGGAGATCGTCCTCGACACCGACAACTTCCCCACCGACCGCTACGTCCTCGAAGGCATCGCGGCCGAGCTCGGACTCGAATTGCGTTGGATCACCGTCGATCCCGCTGCCGGGGTCGAGCCCGGCACCGCCCGCGAGGCCATCACGGAGAACACCGCGCTGGTGGTGCTCAGTCACGTCGCGTACCGGTCGGGATTCCTCGCCGACGCCGAGGCGATCACGCGGGCGGCGCACGACGCCGGTGCGCTGATCCTGTGGGACCTGTGCCACTCGGTGGGCAGCGTTCCCGTCGAACTGGACCGCTGGGGGGCCGATTTCGCGGTCGGCTGCACCTACAAGTATCTGAACGGCGGGCCGGGATCACCGGCGTTCGCCTATGTCCGTACCGAACACCAGCGCGACTTCCGGCAACCGATCTGGGGCTGGATGGGGCGCCGGGACCCGTTCGAAATGGCGGCGGGATACCTTCCCGCCGATGGGATTCGACAGGTGATCAGCGGAACCCCCGCGATACTCGGGATGATCGCCATGCAGTCGACGATCGACCTGATCGACCGGGTGGGCATCACCGCCGTGCGCGCAAAATCCGTTCGTCTGACCGAGTACACCCTCAAGCTGGCCCGCACCATGCTCCCCGAGGTGCGGATCGCCTCCCCTCTCGACGCCTCCCGGCGCGGCGGCCACGTCACCATCGACCATCCCCGGTTCCGGGAAATGCTGCCGCGGCTGTGGGATCGCGGCGTGATCCCCGACTTCCGTGCGCCCGAGGGGTTGCGGCTGGGCCCGAGCCCGCTGAGTACCTCCTACCTCGAGGTGCTCACCGGGGTGCGGGCGATCGCCGACGAACTGCGCCGGCTCGGCTGACGTGGGACTCCCGCCGGGCGAGCGTTCCGAACACGGCGGTCGCGGCCACGAAGAACACTCCCCCCACCCACGGCGAGAGGAACGCCGACGCGAGTACCCCGGTCACCGCGAACAGCAGTACCTGCACCGCCAGGCGGCGCGGGTTCGAGAGCCGGCGGGTGGCGGTCGGCGCCATCCACACCGCCCAGATGCCGGCGGCGATCACCGGCAGCGCGACGGCGGCCGCCATCCGGGCGGGCGTGGCTTCGCTGACGGCCGCGCCGGCGAGCGCGAGGATCGTCAGCATCGCCAGTTCCAGAAGGAACGCTGCGGCGTCGAGGGGGCCGATGGTCGGGTGCGGGTGTTCGCCCGCGGTGTGCGTCATTCCGCCACCTTGATCAGCAGCTTCCCGAAGTTCTTCCCGCCGAGCATCCCGATGAACGCGTCGGGAGCGTTCTCGAGCCCGTCGACGACGTCCTCCCGGTACTTCACGAGTCCGTCGCGCACCCACTCCGACATCTCGGCGAGGAAGTGCCGGTAGTGGTCCTTGACGAACTCGGACTGGATGAAGCCCCGCAGGGTCAGGCTCTTGGTGAGGATGCGGCCCATCAGGGCCGGGGCGCGGTCCGGACCGGCGGGCGCGGAGGTGGCGTTGTACTGGGCAACCAAGCCGCACACCGGAACCCGCGCGTAGGTGTTGAGCAGCGGCAGCACCGCGTCCCACACGGCGCCGCCGACGTTCTCGAAGTAGACGTCGATGCCGTCGGGGCAGGCCGCAGCGAGCTGATCCACGAAATCGGGTGCGCGGTGGTCGATCGCCGCGTCGAAGCCCAGCTCCCGCAGGTGCGCGACCTTGGTGGGGCCGCCGGCGATCCCCACCGCGCGGGCGCCCTTGATCTTCGCGATCTGCCCGACCGCGGACCCGACCGGGCCGGTGGCCGCCGCGACGACGACGGTCTCGCCGGCCTTGGGCTTGCCGATCTGCAGCAGACCCGCGTATGCGGTGAACCCGGGCATGCCGAGCACGCCGAGCGCGGTCCGGACCGGCGCCGCGGCGGGGTCCAGCTTGCGGACGTGGGAGGCGTCCTCGACGGAATGGGTCTGCCATCCGGAGAACGACAACACCACGTCGCCGACAGCGAAGCCGGGGGCATTGGAGGCGAGCACCCGGCACACGGTGCCTCCCACCATGACAGAGTCGACGGCGACCGGGTCGGCGTACGACTCCGCCTCGCTCATCCGGCCACGCATATACGGGTCCAGCGACAGATAGAGGGTTTCGAGCAGCAGCTGACCGTCGGCCGGTGCGGGCAACGGCACCGACTCGACCCGGAAATCGGACGACTTGGGCTCGCCGACGGGACGGGAGGCGAGCACAATGCGAGTGTTCTCTGCAGGCAGGCTCATGTCTGTCGAGGCTAGTCCGCCGCCACCGGGAGACATACGAGACTCGCTGGTCAATCGCGATTCGAACTCGCCGCTCCCACGCTCGCCGATCGCCCGGTCGCCGATCGCCCCGGTCGCCGATCCTTCAGGAAAGGAAGACGATGAGTTCCGTGAACCTGAGCAAGCAGCATCCGGCCGCATACAAGCAGCTGACCGCCCTCAGCGAGCAGGCCGATGCCGCGGCGCTGGAGGCCGGGCTGGATCCGCTCCTGGCCGAACTGGTCAAGATCCGGGTCGCGCAGATCAACGGCTGCGCGTTCTGCCTGCGCATGCACACCCGTGACGCCGTGGCCAAGGGGGAAACGGCCGACCGTCTGGCGGTGCTCGCGGCGTGGTGGGAGTCGCAGTACTTCACCGAACAGGAGCGGGCCGCCCTGACCCTGGCCGAGCAGGTCACGCGCCTGACGGTGCCGGAGGATCGTGCCTGGGAGGACGGGTCCCTGACCGACGCGCAGGCCTCGGCGGTGAGCTGGCTCGCTGTCGTGATGAACGCGTGGAACCGGGTCGCGATCACCAGCCACTATCCCGTCGCGCCCTGATCGGGCCCGAGTCAGCTCAGCAGCTTCTTCTGCACCTTGCCCATGGCGTTGCGGGGCAGCGTGTCGACCACGCGGATCTCCCGTGGCCGCTTGTGCACCGACAGCTCCGTGGCGACATGCGTGATCAGCGCGTCCGGGTCGACGTCCTCGCCGACGACGAAGGCGACGATCCGCTGCCCGAGGTCGTCGTCGGGCAGACCGACCACCGCGACCTCCTCGACGCTCGGGTGCCCGAGCAGGCTGGTCTCCACCTCACCGGCACCGATCCGGTAGCCCCCGGACTTGATCAGGTCCGTCGACGCCCGGCCGACGATCCGGTGGAATCCGCCTGCGTCGATCGCAGCGACGTCTCCGGTGACGAACCAGCCGTCCTCGGTCCAGGATTCGGCGGTGGCATCGGGCCGGTTCAGGTAGCCGTCGAACAGCATCGGACCGCGCACCTGCAGTCCCCCGATCGACTCGCCGTCGTGCGGGACCGGCTCGCCGTCCTCTCCGACGATGCGGGTCTGCACGCCCTCGACGGGCAGGCCGACCCACCCGGGGCGGCGTTCGCCGTCGGCGCGGGTGCTCAGGGTGATCATCGTTTCGCTCATCCCGTACCGCTCGATGGGGGTGAGGCCGGTCAGCGCGGACAGCTTCTCGAACACCGGCACCGGCAGGGGTGCACTTCCCGAGACCAGCAGCCGCGCCCCGGACAGCGCCCGCGCCGACTCCTCGTCCAGTGCGATCCGGGACCACACGGTCGGCACTCCGAAGTACAGGCTGCCGCGCGCCTCCGCGTATGCGGCGGGCGTCGGCTTGCCGGTGTGCACCAGGCGGCTACCGACACGCAGCGGTCCGAGCACACCGAGGATCAGTCCGTGCACGTGGAACAGCGGCAGTCCGTGGACGAGGGTGTCCTTCTCGGTCCACTGCCAGGCCTGCGCGAGCGCGTCGAGGCCCGCGGCAATGGCCCTGCGGGACAGCAGCACCCCCTTCGGGGCGCCGGTGGTGCCGGAGGTGTAGAGCACGAACGCGATCGACGCGGGATCGGGCTCCGGGTGGCCGTGCCAGTCGCGGGCGTGCAGCCGCACCGGAATCACCGGAAGCGAGCCTGCTCGGGAACTCGGCGCAATGTCACCGCCCTCCGGTGCCTTGCCGAGCCATGCCTGCGCGCCCGAGTCGGTCAGGATGTGCTCGAGCTCGGCCGGGCCGGAATCCGGGGGCACGGGCACGACGGTGACGCCGGCGAACAGGCAGGCCACGATCGCGACGACCGTCGACGCGGTCGGCTCGGCCAGCACCGCGACCCGCCTCGCACCGGCGATCCGGCGGGCCAGCGCGCCTGCCCCGCCGACGATGTCGCTACGAGAGAGGGTGTGACCGTCGATCCGCACGGCGTCGGGCACATCGTCGCCCTGGGCGACGGCGAGGGGGTTCAGCGAACGCAGCAGCACGCCCGCCAGCGTCTCACATGCCCGCCCGCGGGCGCGTCTCACATGCCCGCCCGCGGGCGCGTCTCACATGCCCGCCGGCGGGCGCGTCTCACATGCCCGTCAGTCCCGGCTCACCAGCTGACGCATGAAGAACGTCAGGTTCGCGGGACGTTCGGCGAGGCGGCGCATGAAGTAGCCGTACCACTGTCCGCCGTACGGGACGTACACCCGCACCCGTGCCCCGGCGTCGGCGAGCCGCTGCTGCTCGACGTCCCGGATGCCGTACAGCATCTGGTGTTCGAACTCGTCGGCCCGTCGTCCGACGCGACGCGCCTCCTCCCCCGCTGCCTCGATCATCGCCGGGTCGTGGGAGGCGACCATCGGGTAGCCCTGGCCGTCCATCAGGACGGTCAGGCATCGCCGGTACGACGCGTCGACCTCTGCGGCGCTCTGGAAGGCCACTGAAGCAGGTTCGCGATATGCGCCCTTGCACAACCGGATTCGCGACCCCGGCCCGGCGAGGTCGCGGCAGTCGCGCTCGGTGCGCCGCAGGTAGGCCTGGAGCACCGCCCCGAGCCACGGGAAGTCGGCGCGGAGGGCGGTGACGATCGCCAGCGTCGAGTCGGTGGTGGTGTGGTCCTCGGCGTCGACGCCCATCCACACCCCGGCCGCCTTCGCGGCCTCGCACAGTTCGCGGGCGTGGTCGAGGGCAACCTGCTCTCCGCCGGACGGCAGGGCCTGACCGAGCGCGGACAGTTTGACCGACACCTCCAGCCGGCGTGGTTCCGCGTCGCCCGCCTGCGGCAGGTCGCCGAGTTCGCGCAGCAGCGCCCGGTACTCGGCGACGACGGCCCGGGCCTGCCCGAGGTCGGTGGTGTCCTCGCCGAGGTGGTCCACACTGACCGACCGACCCGACGCAAGCAGCTCACGGGTGACGGCGAGGGCGTCGGACCTCGACTCCCCGGCGACGAACCGGGTGACCAGCGACCGGGTGCCGGGAGCGTGGGTGATGGCCGCCTTCATCCGGGGCGAGCGTGCCGCGGCCAGGATCGCGGGCCGTAGCGGATTGACCACGGTCACGTCTCCGGCCCCATGTGCGGGTAGCGGTGATCGGTCGGCGGTACGAACGTCTCCTTGAGCGTGCGCGCCGACGTCCACCGCAGCAGGTTCAGCGGGGACCCCGCCTTGTCGTTGGTGCCCGATGCCCGCGCCCCGCCGAACGGCTGCTGCCCCACCACAGCCCCGGTCGGCTTGTCGTTGACGTAGAAGTTTCCCGCGGTGAACCGCAGTGCCGCCGAAGCCTTCTCGACGGCGGCCCGGTCGTCCGCGATGACCGACCCAGTCAGCGCGTACGGTGCGGTCCGGTCCACCACCGAGAGCAGGTCCTCGAACGCCTCCGGGGCAGCGTCGTCGTAGACGTGCACGGACAGGATCGGGCCGAAGTACTCGGTGGCGAACGCCTCGTCACCCGGGTCGTCGGCGAGCAGCACGGTCGGCCGGACGAACCAGCCGACGGCGTCGTCGCAGGTGCCACCGACGGCGACCTTGACGCCCGCGGCACCACGGGCGCGTTCGATCGCGGCGACGCTCTTCTCGTAGGCGGCCCGATCGATCAGTGCGCCACCGAAATTCGACAGGTCCGTGACATCGCCGTAGGAGAGTTCGTCGGCCTCGGCGAGGAAGTCCTCGCCCATCTCGTCCCACACCGAGCGGGGCACGTAGGCGCGGGAGGCGGCCGAGCACTTCTGCCCCTGGTACTCGAACGCGCCGCGGATCAGGGCCGTGCGCAGCACGTCCGGGTTCGCGGACGAGTGCGCCACGACGAAGTCCTTGCCACCGGTCTCCCCGACCAGCCGCGGATAGCCGCGGTAGCGGGAGATGTTCGCGCCGACCTCCCGCCACAGGTGCTGGAAGGTGCGAGTCGAGCCGGTGAAGTGGATCCCCGCCAGCCGCGGATCTCCGAGTACGACGTCCGAGACCGCCGGGCCGGTCCCCGTGACCAGGTTGATCACGCCCGGTGGGAGCCCGGCCTCCTCGAGCAGTTTCATCGTCCAGTAGGCGGAGAGCGTCTGGGTGGGCGACGGCTTCCACACCACCGTGTTGCCCATCAGCGCCGGCGCGGTCGGCAGGTTCCCGGCGATCGCGGTGAAGTTGAACGGCGTGATCGCGTACACGAAGCCCTCGAGCGGCCGGTACTCCATCCGGTTCCACACCCCGGGGCCCGAGATCGGCTGCTCCGCGAGGATCTGCCGCGCGAAGTGCACGTTGAACCGCCAGAAGTCGACGAGCTCGCACGGCGCGTCGATCTCGGCCTGCTGCACAGATTTCGACTGCCCGAGCATCGTTGCGGCAGCGAGGGTTTCCCGCCACGGCCCGGACAGCAGGTCCGCCGCCCGCAGCAGCACCGCGGCCCGCTCGTCGAACGGCAGCGCCCGCCAGCCCGGGGCCGCGGCGACCGCGGCGGTCACGGCGGCGTCGGCGTCCTCGTGGGTGGCATCGGTGAGCGTCCCGAGCACCGCGGACCGGCGGTGCGGCTGCACCACGTCGATCCGCTCTCCGCGACCCATCCGGTGCACCCCGCCGATCACGTGCGGCAGGTCCACGGGGGCCCCGGCCAGCTCGGCGAGTTCGGAAACGAGGATCGTGCGTTCGCGGCTACCGGGAGCGTACGAGTGGACCGGTTCGTTGACCGGCGAGGGAACCCCGGTGACGGCGTCCATGCTGCCTCCTGCCCCGAAGTGGCGACCGGGCACCCCGGTCGCCGAGGAACTTGAGATCCAGCGTAAGGCGCCCGCCGCTCTCGTGCGCGGTGGGCGAGTCCGAGGATTCGCACACCGCGCACGAGCGGCGAAGCTGCTACAAGCGTGAGGCGGCGGCGGCGATGCGCTCGTCGGTCTCGGTCAGTGCCATCCGCACGTGGCGGCGGCTGCCGGGACCGTAGAAGTCGCCGGGGGCGACCAGGATGCCGCGCTCGGCGAACCAGTCGACGGTGTCGCGGCACGCCTCCTCGCGGGTCAGCCACAGGTACAGGCCGGCCTCGGAGTTGTCGACGGTGAATCCGGCGCCGCGGACGGCGCCCAGCAGGATCTCGCGGCGCCGACGGTACCGCTCGCGCTGCTCGTTCTCGTGTGCGTCGTCCTTCAGCGCGGCGGTCATCGCGGCCTGCACCGGCAGCGGCATGATCATGCCGGAGTGCTTGCGAACCTCGAGCAGTTCCGCGACCAGCGCCGGATCGCCGGTGACGAACCCGGCCCGGTAGCTGGCAAGGTTCGACGTCTTCGACAGCGAGTGCACGGCCAGCAGGTTGGTGTGGTCGCCGTCGCAGACCCGCGGGTCGAGCACCGAGTACGCCTCGGCCTCCCACGTCAGCCCGAGGTAGCACTCGTCGGACACGACGATCGCGTCGCGGTTGCGGGCGAACTCGACGACCTTGCGCAGGTGGTCGATGCCGAGCACCTTGCCCGTCGGATTCGACGGGGAGTTGATGAAGATCAACTCGGGCTTCTCCGGCCCGAGCCGCGTCAGTCCGTCCGCGCGCAGCACCCGACAGCCGGCGAGCAGCGCACCCACCTCGTACGTCGGGTACGCGACCTCGGGAATCACCACAAGATCGCCCTGACCGAGCCCGAGGAGGGTCGGCATCCAGGCGATCATCTCCTTGGTGCCGATCGCGGGCAGCACCGCCGCCGGGTCGATGCCCGTGACGCCGTAGCGCCGCGCCAGGGCCGCGACCGCGGCCTCACGCAACGACGGCTCGCCCCACGTGGTCGGATACCCGGGAACCTCGGACACCGACGCCAGCGCGTCCCGGATCAGAGGTGCGACCGGGTCGACCGGAGTGCCGACGGACAGGTTGACGATCCCGTCCGGATGGGACTGCGCCTTCGCCTTCGCGTCGGCGAGTGAATCCCACGGAAAGTCGGGCAGACCGCGCGAGACGGCGTTACGTGGCACGTTCGAAGACCTCAGTGCTCGCCCATGGGCGGCAGCGCCTTGATGAACGGCGGGTCGTAGTCGACCTTGCCGAGCTTGGCGGCACCGCCGGGCGAACCGAGTTCGACGAAGAAGTCGACGTTCGCGGAGACGTAGCCGTTCCACTGGTCCGGGACATCGTCCTCGTAGAAGATCGCCTCGACCGGGCAGACCGGCTCACAGGCGCCGCAGTCCACGCACTCGTCGGGGTGGATGTAGAGCATGCGGCCACCCTCGTAAATACAGTCGACGGGGCACTCTTCGATGCACGCCTTGTCGAGCACATCCACGCACGGTTCTGCAATCATGTAGGGCACTGCCGCTGCCTTTCTGACACGGACCTCTTACCGGGCGCACGTCGCGCACCAGGGTTACCAGTATCACCCCTGCCGGAGACGAGCACCGGCTTAGGGTGCCCTCAGACGGTGGTCGTTCCCCGTGCTCCGCTACCCGCGACCGCGGTTCGCACGGTGTGCCCGTCGACCCACCGTTTGCCCTGGACCGCGGCGTCGAACAGGGCGCCACGCTCGCCCAGGTAGTCCGCGAGCGCACCGACGAGGGGCAGGTTCCCGAGGGCGCGCCACGGCCGCGACGGCTGCGGACGCTTGTGCAGTTCGTCGGGGATCGCCCGCAGCACCCGCGCGGTCGACCACATGCCACCCAGCGCCGCGAGGGGTCGCCAGCCCCGGGACTCCTCGGGCCGGTCCTGCTCCTCCCGCGACAGCAGGGTCCTGGCGTCGATCTCCCGGTTGCAGAGCACCGAGGCCAGCAGATCCACCTGCGCCGTCCGGTCGGTGACGCCGAGCTCCCGGGCCACCGCGATCAGCACCAGCGTCTGATTCGCGAAGCCGAGCAGGTCCTGCAGAGGCAGCTTCTTGGCGACCGGGCCGAGCACACCGGGAAACGCCACGACGACGGTGTTGAGGAGCCCGAGCCGGGTCAGCCACCACCGGGCCCGCCGTTCGTCACCGGCGCGTTCCCACGACGCGGTTCCGGGCACCTCCGCGAAGTCGAGCAGCCAGGCCACCCCGTCGAGCACGCGGTCGACGGGTCCGCCGCCCGGAGCGGGCGGGACGAAAGTACGGGCCTTGATCCCGAACGGGTCCGCCGACGCCAGATCCAGCACCGGGTTCACACCCCACGCCGCCCGGTCCAGCACTGCGACGACGCGGGCATCCCCGATCGGATCGCTCTCGCTCATGACACCACCGCCCTCACCCCGTCACCGGTTGTCGCCGCGTATCCGGTCGTACGCTCCCGGGCCGGCCGGCCGATGCCCTCGGCGATCGCCCGCAGCTCGGCGACGGTCTTCTCCGAGCCGTGCTGCGAGCCGGCCATCCGGGAGATCGTCTCCTCCATCAGGGTGCCGCCGAGATCGTTGGCGCCGCCCTGCAGCATCGCCTGGGTGCCCTCGATGCCCAGCTTGACCCAGCTGGTCTGGATGTTGGGGATGCGGCCGTGCAGCATCACCCGGGCGAGGGCGTGCGCGGCACGGTTGTCGCGCATCGTCGGTCCCGGCCGGGACGCCCCGGCCAGGTACAGCGGGGACGACTGGTGCACGAACGGCAGCAGCACGAACTCGGTGAATCCTCCGGTGCGGTCCTGGATTCCGCGGAGCACGTTCAGGTGCCCGACCCAGTGGTGCGGCTGGTCGACGTGCCCGTACATCATCGTCGAACTGGACCGCAGGCCCACCTCGTGGGCGGTGGTGACCACGTCGATCCACGTGCTCGTCGGGAGCTTGCCCTTGGTCAGCACCCAGCGCACCTCGTCGTCGAGGATCTCGGCGGCGGTGCCGGGGATGGTGTCCAGGCCGGCGGCACGCAGTTCGGTCAGCCAGTCCCGCACCGACTGCCCGCCGCGGGAGGCGCCGTTGACGATCTCCATCGGGCTGAACGCGTGCACGTGCATCGACGGCACCCGCGCCTTGACCGCGCGCACCAGGTCGGCGTATCCGGTGACCGGCAGTTCCGGGTCGATGCCGCCCTGCATGCACACCTCGGTGGCGCCGGCGACATGCGCCTCCCACGCCCGGTCCGCGACCTCCTTCGCCGACAGCGTGAACGCGTCCGCGTCGCCCTTGCGCTGCGCGAACGCGCAGAACCGGCAGCCGGTGTAGCAGATGTTGGTGAAGTTGATGTTCCGGTTCACCACGTAGGTGACGTCGTCGCCCACGGTGTCGCGGCGCAGGTTGTCGGCGAGTGCGACCAGCGCCTCGAGCCCGGCGCCGTCGGCGGTCGCCAACGCGCGGTAGTCGTCGTCGGAGCAGCCCGCCGGGTCGTGTTCGGCGTTGCGCAGGGCCGTCAGCACGTCCGAGTCCACCTTCTGCGGCGCGCTGAGCGAGAGCACCTGCTCACGGACGGTCTCCCAGTCTCCGAACGCGCTGCCCAGGTCGCTGCGGGTCTCGGTGTTGCGGCCGTCGGTGTCGATCCCGGTGTTCAGGTCGATCCGGCCGCTCGACTCCCACATCTCGTCCGGCTCCTGCCACGGCAGGCCGGTCGGGATCGCGTCCGCGCGGGCCATGCCGGTGTCGGGGTCGGCGAGCGCCTGCACGTGCCCGGCGATTCGCGGGTCGATCCACGGGGACCCGGCGAGGACGTACTGCGGCTGCGCGGCGGTTCGTTCGACGAGCGTGTATCCGGCCTCCGCGGTGATCGCGGCGAGCGTGTCGAGGTTCGGCCACGGCCGTTCCGGGTTGACGTGGTCCGGGGTCAGGGGTGAGACACCGCCCCAGTCGTCGACACCGGACGCGATCAGCGCCAGGCACTCGTCACCGGAGACCAGGTTCGGCGGCGACTGGATCCGCATCGCCGGGCCGAGCACCAGACGGGAAACCGCGATCGCGGCTCGGAACTCCTCGATCCCGGCATCGGGCGTGTCCCGCATCGCGGTGTCGTCCTTGGCCAGGAAGTTCTGCACGATCACCTCTTGGACGTGACCGAACGCCTTGTGCGACTTGCGGATCGCCATGATCGTCTCGGCCCGCTCGGTCATCGTCTCGCCGATCCCGACGAGCAGACCGGTGGTGAACGGCACCGACAGCCGGCCCGCGTCCGTCAGGGTCCGCAACCGCACCGCCGGATCCTTGTCGGGGCTGCCGTGGTGGCACTGCCCCTTCTCGGTGAACAGCCGGGTCGACGTCGTCTCGAGCATCATCCCCATCGACGGCGCGACGGGCTTGAGCCTCGAGAGTTCCTCCCAGCTCATCACGCCCGGGTTCAGGTGCGGCAGCAGGCCGGTCTCCTCGAGCACCCGGATCGACATCGCCCGGACGTAGTCGAGCGTGGAGTCGTAGCCGCGGGACTCGAGCCACTCCCGCGCTTCCGGCCACCGCTCCTCGGGCCGGTCACCGAGGGTGAACAGCGCCTCCTTGCAGCCGAGTTCGGCGCCGCGGCGGGCGATGTCGAGCACCTCGTCCGGATCCAGGTACATCCCGTGTCCCTCGGCCCGCAGCTTGCCGGGCACGGTGACGAAGGTGCAGTAGTGGCACTTGTCGCGGCACAGCCTCGTCAGCGGGATGAACACCTTGCGCGAGTAGCTGACCGTCTTCGGCCTGCCCGCCGCCTCGAGTCCGGCGTCACGGACCCGGGCCGCCGAGGTGCACAGGTCCTCGAGATCGGCACCACGCGCGTGCAGCAGGACGGTCGCCTCGTCGACGTTGAGGGTTGCGCCGTCCCGGGCCCGACGGAGCGCGCGCCGCATCGCCGACGCCGGCGGTGCCGGCAATTCCCGCGACGCCGGCGGTGCCGGCAATTCCCGCGACGCCGGCGGTGCCGGCAATTCCCGCGACGCCGGCGGGATCGAGGCCGGCATGGTCGGGGCAGGCAACATCGTGGGAGAGGCGTGGTCGTCAACAGTCACGCCGTCGATCATGCGCCATCTCCGGAGACATGCGCCACAGCAGGTTGTCCGCTAGCGGGGGTACTCCTCGTCGTCGGGTACGTCGCGCGCCTGCTCGACCGCGTCGGCCACGTTGACCTCCTTGGTGCCGACGGTCTCGAGGTCCGGCGAGTGCTCGCGTTCGTCCTCCGGCAGGACGGGGTCCGCCTGACCAGCACGGTCCGCGTCCGTCATCTCGCCGTCGAACATGGGGTTCTCGGTTCGTTCCACGCCACGCTCCTTCCGCCGCTGATTCCAGGCTAGGCCACTTCCCACCCCGTGCACGGGTTCGGCGGACACGCCCGGCCGGGCGCCGCGCCGCGCCGCCCGGTGGGGCAGGGTGAAGGGGTGAGCACTCCCCCGACCTCCCTCGTCACCATGTCCGACCCGCAGTGGCGGCCGTCGCGACGGGCGCCGCTGCTGTGGGCGGTCAATGCGGTCCTGATCTGGATTCCGGTCTTCGTGGCGCAGGTGGTGTGGGGATTCGTGGCCCGGGAGTGGACGACATGGCCGCACATCGTCGTGTTCCTGGTGACGGCGGCCGCCGCGCTGGTGCACGTGACGATCGTCCCCGGATGGCGTTACCGGGTGCACCGCTGGGAGATCAGCGACACCGCCGTGTACACACGGACCGGCTGGTTCACCCAGGAACGCCGCATCGCGCCGATCTCACGGATCCAGACCGTCGACACCGAGCGCGGGCCGATCGACCGCATGCTGGGACTGGCGACGGTGACGGTGACCACGGCGTCGTCGGCGGGTGCGGTGACGATCACTGCGCTCGACTCTCCCGTCGCCGACGCGACCGTCACCCGGCTCACCGAGATCGCGGGCCGCAACGCGGGAGACGCGACGTGACCGGCGCACTCCCGATGCCTCCTGCCCCTGGCACCGCGCCGCCGGAGGACTCGGGTCCCGAGGCGCTGGCCGCCGAGCAGGATCAGCCCTGGCTGCGGTTGGACAAGCGGATGCTGCTGGTGCATCCCGTCAACGAGGCGGTCAAGCTCCTTCCTGTACTGCTGGCCTCGGTGGTCGTCGGCAGTCAGAGCGGAAACCATGCGTGGGGGCTGATCGCCCTGACGGTGCTGGTGGCGTACGCGATCGCACGCTGGCTGACCACCAGCTACCGGATCGGCCCGGTGCACGTGCAGCTACGGACCGGGGTGTTCCAGAAGAAGCTGCTCTCCGTCCCGCGCAACCGGATCCGCTCGGTGGACGTGGAAGCCGGTCTGCTGCACCGGATCCTGGGCCTGTCCGTGGTCCGGATCGGCACCGGGCAACGAGCCGAGCGGGCAGGCGATTCGACCCGGTTCGAACTCAACGCCCTCGACGCCCGGCTGGTTCCGGCGCTGCGTGAGGCACTGCTGCTCGCCCGGCACCCGGACCCGGCGGCCGCCGCCGCCCAGGACGAGGCGACCGCGGCGCCCGCCCCGACGGTCGAGATCGCGCACTGGTCGCCGTCGTGGGTGCGCTACGCACCACTGTCGACCACCGGCGTGCTCACCGTCGGTGCCGCCGCGGGCGTCGTGTTCCAGTACGGCTTCAGTGAGCGCCTCACCACCTCCGACACGGTCGAGAACGGCTTGAACTGGCTGCGCGGATTCGGTGTCGTCACCGTGGTGACGATCGGACTCGTCGCGCTGCTCGCGGTGGCCAGTGCGCTCGCCTGCGTCCGCTATCTGCTGGCATTCGGTGACCTGCGGGTGACCGACGACGGGCACGTGCTGCACGTCAGCCACGGACTGCTCCGCACCCGGCAGACCACCCTCGATCGCGCGCGCCTGCGCGGTACCAGCCTCCGCGAGCCCCTCCTGCTGCGCCTGGCCGGCGCAGCCCGCCTCGACGCGGTGATGACCGGCATTTCCGCCGGGCAACAGCACTCCTCGATGCTGCTGCCGCAGGCCCCGCGCGGTGAGGCCGAGCGGATGGAGGCCCTCGTGCTGCGCGGCACGGGACCGGCGACGGCGACGGTCCCGTTGACTCGGCACGGTGCGGCCGCCCGCCGCCGCCGCCACACCCGGGCGCTGGTCCCGGTGGCCGCGCTCGCCGCCGTGGCCGGGGTGGCGGCCGCGGCCGGCGCCCCGATCGGATGGCCGGTGTGGACGGTGCTCGCGGTGCTCGCAGTCGCCGCGGCCGGACTCGCCCACGACCGGTACCGAGGACTCGGCCACGCCACGCCGCCGGGGTGGCTCGTCACCCGTCACGGATCGCTCGACCGGAGCAGGCACGCCTTGGAGGCGAACGGGATCGTGGGGTGGACGGTGCGGCAGACGTTCTTCCAGCGACGTGCAGGCGTGGCCACCGTGGTCGCGGCGACCCCGGCAGGCGCCGGGCACTACGACGTCCTGGACATGTCCGCCGAGCGGGCGTGGACACTGATCGAGACGGTGACGCCGGGGGCAGGAGACATCTGGACCAACAGCACCGGAGTTCCGCGCCGCGAACGGTGACACCGAGACCGCGAGCGACCGGTTCGCCGGATTCTGCCGCGCGGAACTGCCAGAGGCTGATAGAGATGGCCCCTGCACCATTCCGCCATCCTCGATCGTTCTCAGGAGTATTCGCGTGACCAACCGGCTACGGTCCACCACAACTGGCATCGCGGCTGTCGCGGTCGTCGCCCTCGGTATCGCCATCGTCCCCACGGCGACGGTCTCCGCCCAGTCCTCGACGGGGTCATCCACAACGGAGTTCGTCGAGTCGTTCAAGAACGTCACGGGGTCCGTGATGAGCCAACCCCACGAACAGGGCGTACTGCCGGGAGTGAACGAGGACTGCACGCCGTCTCCGGAGCATCCGCGCCCGGTCGTTCTCGTCCACGGCACCGCGCTGAGGATGCAGAAGACCTGGGGCAACGTGCACGATCCGAGCCTGCCTGGACCGCTGGTCGAAGCGCTTCGCGCGGACGGGTACTGCCTCTACGCGTTGAACTACGGCTACGCCACTTCGACGTGGGTCGCCGGCATCCCCGGACCCAGCGGGTGGGGGCACGGCTCGATCACCGAGTCGGCGAAGGACCTGGCCGACTTCATCGACAGGGTGCGCGAGCGGACCGGCTCCACACAGGTCGATGTCGTCGGGCACTCCCAGGCCGGGCCCCTGACCCGCCGGTACCTGCTCGCCGAGGGCGGGGCCGACCCGGCGAATCCCGCGAACAACAAGGTGCACACCTTGGTCATGCTCGGGCCGAGCAACCACGGCACGACCTTCTGGGCCGACAATCCGGCCGACGCCAAGCGTGCGGGTGCCTCGATCGCCGGTCAGCAGCAGACGCCGGGCTCGGAATTCCTCACCGAGCTCAATGCCGCGCCGGAGACACTCCCCGGGATCGAGTACACCGTCATCGCGACGACGAAGGACGACCGAGTCTTCCCTTACGAGAGTTCGTTTCTCATTCCCGCTCCGGGCACCGAACAATCCGTCCACCAGATGACGGTTCAGGAGGTGTGCGGCGACCCCGACCTGGCGGTCTCACACGCCAGGTACTTCCCTCCCGGTCTGGGCAACTCGGTCGGACTGCTCGACCATTCGGTCCCCCAATTCCTCGTCCGCCAGGCGCTCGACCCGACACTGCCCGGCACTCCCCCCTGCTGAGCGCCGCCCGGGTGGCGTCGGACTCATCGAAGGTAGCGGCATCCTGGCGGTCGCCCCGGCGCGGGCGACGGCTGGGACCGTAAGGCGCAAGTCCACGCCCACCTCCCGAGTCCACGCCCACCTCGCCGGCTGAGCCGCGACCGCGGGCGATGAAGAGTGATCGACGAAACACCGCTCCCTCTGGCACCTAGTCATTAGGACTGCTAAAGATGACGGCGGCACCGTTTCACGATCACTTCTCAGGAGCACTCGCGTGACATACCGACTCCGCGTGGCCGCGACGACCGTCGCGGCCATCGCAACGTTCGTCGTCGGTACCACGATCGTCCCCTCGGCGACCGCCGCGGCCCCGGGCCGCGCCCTCGGGCCGAAGCAAGCGCAGGGAAACCTGCCGGGCGCGAACGAGGACTGCACGCCGTCGCCGCGACATCCCCGGCCGGTCGTGCTCGTGCACGGCACCGGTGTACCGATGCAGGAGACCTGGGGCAACCTGGAGAATCCGAACCTGCCCGGACCGCTCGTCCAGTCGCTCCGAGCCGACGGCTACTGCGTCTTCGCGTTGAACTACGGATACGCACCGTCGATGTGGATCGCCGGCATCCCGGGACCGAGCGGGTGGGGTTTCGGCTCGATGGTGGAGTCGGCCAAGGAGCTCGCCCGGTTCATCGACGCAGTGCGGGAGGAGACCGGCTCCGCGCAGGTCGATGTGGTCGGGCATTCCCAGGGCGGCACGATGGCCCGACGCTACCTCCTCGCCGAGGGCGGAGCCGACCCGGCGAACCCCGCGAACAACGTGGTGCACACGCTGGTCACGCTCGGACCCAGCAACCACGGAACCACTTCCTGGGGGAACATTCCGGCCGCAGGCACGCTCCTGGGCCACGCGATCGCCATCCAGGAGCAGACTCCGGGGTCACGATTCCTGGCCGAACTCAATGCCGGACCGGAGACGCTCCCGGGGATCGAGTACACCGTCATCGCATCGACGAAAGACGATCGCATCCTGCCGTTCGAGAGCTCGTTCCTGAATCCGGCTCCCGGGACCGAAAGGTCCGTCCAACAGACGACGGTTCAGGACGCCTGCGGCAACCCGAACCTCGCGATCTCACACTCCAGGGTCCTCCCCGGCGTACCTTCGTCCACCGGCCTCCTCGACGACGGGGCGGCGCTCTTCCTCGTCCGCAGGGCACTCGACCCGACACTGCCCGGCACTCCCCCCTGCTGAGCACCCCCGGGTAGCGTCGGACCCGTGGAAGCCCAGGGGCCCCTCGCCGCGATGGACGCCGAACTCGTCGACTGCAGACGCTGTCCGCGACTGGTCGCCTGGCGGGAGAAAGCCGCCGCCGAGAAGCGTGCCGCGTTCCGCGACGAAACATACTGGGGGCGACCCGTTCCCGGATTCGGCCCGGCGGACGCCGCACTGCTGATCGTCGGACTGGCCCCGGCCGCGCACGGCGCGAACCGCACCGGGCGGATGTTCACCGGCGACCGCAGCGGGGACGTGCTGTATGCGGCGCTGCACGCCGTCGGACTGGCGAACCAGCCGACCGCCGTTCGGCGAGACGACGGACTCGTGTTGCGCGGCACCAGGATCACCGCCCCGGTGCACTGCGCTCCACCGGACAACAAGCCGACCCCCGCCGAACGCGACACCTGCCGCCGGTGGCTCGACGAGGAACTACGACTCCTGACCCCAACGGTGCGGTCAGTGGTCGTACTCGGCGGATTCGGCTGGCAGGCACTACTTCCCGCCCTCACCGCGGGCGGGTGGACGGTGCCACGACCGCGCCCGAAGTTCGGGCACGGCGCGCACGTCGAGCTCGCCGGGGAACGCCCCCTGCACCTGTTCGGCTGCTATCACGTCAGCCAGCAGAACACCTTCACCGGCCGGCTGACCCCGGCGATGCTCGAGGAGGTCCTGCGCGACGCCGGGCGCGCGGCCGGACTGCTCCCCTAGGAGCCGCTGCTGCCCAGCCCGTCCAGGGAGCCGCCGCCCTCGGGGTCCGGTCCGGGAGTACCCGTCCAGCCTGCCGGGACATGCCCGAGGCGCACCCGCTGCGGATGGTCCCCGACCTCCACCGTCGCCACCTTCTGCCCGGTCGCGAAGTCGATCGCACTGATCGTGTCGTTCGCGCTCTCGGAGATGACGCAGTGCGTGCCGTCGCCGTTCACCGTCGCCCAGTACGGCTTGCCTGCCGGGACCGTCGGGGACTCCTGCAGTGTCGCGGTGTCGACGGTCGTCACGTAGTCGTCCATCGTCCCGGCGATGCACAGCCTGCTGCCGTCGGGATTGATCGACATGCCGTGGTGGCGGGAGTCGTTCACCCAGGTGGTGCGGTCGGGGTTGGTGGCCGGGTTCTTGGGTAGTTCCTTGATCCGGGTGATCTTGTCGGAGGCGACGTCGTACTCGACGAAACCGTTGAAGAACGACACCTGGAAGTACAGGGTGCCCTCGTCGGGGCTGAACGCCACCGGGCGCACCGAGTCGGAGAGGTCGTCGCGGCCGAACGCGTCGAGCCGGTCGCGCATGTCGATCACCTTCACGACCTGCCAGGTCGCGGTGTCGACAACGGTGATCTTGCGGTCACCCTTGGTGTCGTCCTGCTCCGGCGCGTCGGTTGCGGTGTTGACGTCTCCGATCGCCATGTTCCACAGGTACCGTCCGCCATCGGTGTAGACGTTCTCGTGCGGCTTGTCACCGGTCCGGAACGATCCGATCTGCTGCCCGGTGCGGATGTCGAGCACGTGGACGGTATTGCTCGTCGACGCCGACACCGCCACCTGGGTGCCGTCCGGGGACACCGCCATGTGATCGGCTCGGTAGCCGGACACCGGAAAACGCCAGTTGATCTTCCCGGTCGTGAGATCGATCGAGACGACGTCGGCGAAACTGGGGCGGGACGCGACGACCGCGGTTCCGTCCGGGGTGGTGTACATGTCGTCGACGTACTGGTCGTGTCCCTCGCCGACGAGTTCCCGGATTCCGAGGAAGTACCCCAGCTTGATCGGGTTGGCGTAGATCTCGTTCAGGCGCTCCTGCTTGTCCGGGATCATGTTGACGCGACCGAGTTTCGAGTAGGCGCCGGTCGACTGGACGACATCCGCGGTGCCCTCCCAGTTGTTGCCGACGAAGAGCACCTCCGTCAGTCCGGCGGGCACGGGGGCCGCCTGCGCCGTACCCGCCATCGCGCCGAGCGCGCACACGGCGATCGTCGCCGCCCGTGTGATCCCGCGACCGGCCAACCACCTTGTCCCCACGTGTGCCCTCCTCGTCCCGATGTCGGCGGCACGCTAGCAGGCACCCCCGAGGTGCGGAGGAACAATCGCGAATCCGGTCGGGCGACCGTGGGTCAGCGGGCGCGGGCCGCCTGCCCGCGCGCGACCGCCGCGTCGGCGCCCCACTTGAACAGCAGCACCATCGGCGGAACCAGACCGCCGACGAGCAGCAACAGCGATCGCCAGTCGGCGATCAGCAGCGAGTCGCCACCGGGTCCGCCGACCATGCACACCAGGAACCCCACGAACCACCCCGCGAGCGGAAGCGCGTACCGGCCGGGCCGGTCGGTCACCGTCCGAGCGCCGAGAACCAGCAGTACGTTCACCACCGCCGCCGCCAGCACGCTCACCGGGAACGGCGCCGAGCCCAGCCGAGCGGGCAGGAACAGCACCGCCAGGATCGCGGTCAGGAACCCGTCGAAGACCAGCAGCACGAGAATGAAGCGGTCGAGGATGCCGCGTCCGGCGACGGGCGAGGCGGAGACGGGGCCGACGGTCATGACTGAAGATCGTAGGCGCCGGGCACCCGGCGTCAGGGCACCGGCGGGTACCCGAGCATTGTCAGCAGGTGCGATTGCATGTCCACGAACCCGTAGAGCGCGTTCATGTACATCTCGTGGTGCATCTGCGAGTTCGGCCGCAACGAGTCGACGAACGCGACGATCTGGTTCTGCACGCTCCAGTTCACACCCGTACCTCCAGCCCCACCCCGGAAACCATGACGTGGATCACAGCCTAGGCGCGGCGGGCGCCGCGGGTCACGCGTTCGCGGTCAGTGATGGAAGCCGGTCCGCTCGCTGTCGTCCGGGGTGCCGTCACGCAGCCGCGCGATCGCCGCCTCGATGTCGCCGGCGAGCAACGCGATCTCGTCACGAGAGACGCCGTGCCGCACCAGCACACGCTGGATCACGGTTTCCTCCCGGTGCGGCGGCAGTGGG
The DNA here is from genome assembly GCF_053589555.1 of Rhodococcus sp. NPDC003322. Lineage (NCBI taxonomy): Bacteria > Bacillati > Actinomycetota > Actinomycetes > Mycobacteriales > Nocardiaceae > Rhodococcus > Rhodococcus sp. NPDC003322. The sequence goes on from NZ_JBSFSC010000001.1 coordinate 378,732, forward strand.
TAGGACGGCACCTGCCACCCCCGCAGCCGCAACGCGTCACTCAGGTCGTAGAGCGAGAACCCGGCGGTCGCCGGATCGGTGAGCGTGTACGAGACCGCGGGCAGGCCACCCGTGCCGTCGTAGAGGATGGTGAACGGCCCCATCCCCCGGATCCGGCCGGCGAGGTATTGGGCGGTGTCCGAGCATGCCTGCTGGATCCGGCGATAGCCCTCCCTGCCGAGCCGCAACATCAGGTAGTACTGCGCGACGATCTCACCGCCCGGACGGGAGAAGTTCAGCGCGAACGTCGGCATGTCGCCGCCGAGGTAGCTGACCCGGAACACCAGGTCCTCCGGCAGCAGTTCGGCGCTGCGCCACACGGCCCACCCGACGCCGAGCGGTGCCAGACCGTACTTGTGGCCGGACGAATTGATCGACGCCACCCGATCGATCCTGAAGTCCCACACCAGTTCCGGCTGAACGAACGGCGCGATGAAGCCGCCACTCGCGGCATCGACGTGCACCGGGATGTCCCAGCCGTGCTCGGCCTCGATCGCGTCGAGCGCGGCGGCTATCTCCGCGACCGGCTCGTAGTCGCAGGTGTAGGTGACACCGAGGATCGCGACGACGCCGATCGTGTTCTCGTCCACGTAGTCCCGCAGCTGATTCGGACGCATCCCGGTGGCGCCCTCCTCCAGAGGCACCTGCCGCAGTTCGACGTCGAAGTAGCGGGCAAACTTCTCCCAGCACACCTGCACCGGACCACACACCAGGTTCGGCCGGTCGGTCGCCCTGCCCTCGGCTCGGCGCCGCTCCCGCCACCGCCACTTGAGCGCCAGACCACCGAGCATCGCGGCCTCGCTGGAGCCCGTCGTCGAGCATCCGACGGTTGTGCGCCCGTCCGGCGAGTTCCACAGGTCGGCGAGCATGTGCACGCACCGGGACTCGATCTCCGCGGTCTGCGGGTACTCGTCCTTGTCGATCATGTTCTTGTCGAGGCACTCGTTCATCAGCCGGTGCACCTCGTCCTCGGACCACGTCGAGCAGAACGTCGCGAGATTCTGCGAGGAGTTGCCGTCGAGAGCCAGTTCGCCGTGAATCAGCGCATAGGCGATCCGGGGATCCGAGGATCCTTGCGGCATTTGATATTTCGGGAGAACTGCCTCACTGAGTGGCGTCGAGTAGATGTCGTTTACGATATCGGCGCGATCGCCGACCCGGTGCAGCGCCATCGGTTCGTGTCCCTTCGTGGGTGAAGCTCACACACTGCGGAAAACCGACCTCAGCCTAACCCGCGAACCGGACGATCACACGCCGGAGAACAGGTCGTGCTCGCGACCGTCGGCACCGACCTCGCCGAGCACGCCGCGCGCCAGCACGTAGTGCTCGTCCACCGGAATCGGCTGCACGATGTTGTTCGACAGCGCGAACTCGGTACCCGTCGGCGACACCGTCACCTGCGTGGCGTGCGCCTCGAAGGCAGCCACCTTCGCCGCCAGCTGGGCGCGGACGTCGACGACGGTCGTCACCTGCTCGTCCGGCACGCAGGGCAGCTCACCCGGCTCCGGGAGCCGCCAGGACTCCGGGATCTCGGTGATGCACTCGAGCCCCTCGGTCAGCGAGGTCGCCTCGGTGACAGTCCAGTACAGCTTGGCCACGTTCCACGGTTCACCGGCCGCGGTGCCCTCCGGCGACGCGGCGGCCTCGACGGCGGCGGTGACCACCTCGTGCACCCGGATGTGGTCCGGGTGCCCGTAGCCACCCCGCGGGTCGTAGCAGATCACGACCTGCGGACGCCGCTCGCGGATCACCGCGACGAGTGCGTCGACCACCTCGGCACGGTCCGCGTTCACGAAGGCCCGCGGATTCGCCGCCGCCGGGGTACCGGCCATGCCGGAGTCCCGCCAGCGTCCCGCGCCGCCGAGGAACCGGGGCTGCGCCACCCCGAGCCGGCCGAGCGCGGTCGTCAGCTCGAGGATCCGGAACCCGCCGAGCTGGTCGGCGCGGTCGGCGACCAGCTCCGCCCAGGCGTCGCCGATCACCTCGCCCTCCTCGCCCAGCGTGCACGTCACCACGGTCACCTCGGCACCCTCGGCGGCGTACCGGGCGATCGTGCCGCCGGTCGTGAGGGTCTCGTCGTCGGGGTGGGCGTGCACCAGCAGCAGTCGCGGCCGTTCGTCCGTCATCAGTTCTGCTTCCTCGACCAGTCCGCGGCATCGCTGAAGATGCCGACCTCGATCGCCCCGGTGAGCGAGACCCCTTCCACGTCGGGCCCGGCGGCAACCACCGTCGTGTCCTGCAGCACCGGCAGCACCGCGGCCAGCTCCCACAGCCGGGGCTCGGCGTGGGCGATCAGCTGCCCGACGTCGCCGACGCCACGCAGCGCGTCGTCGATCCCCTGCTGCAGGCCCGGGTCGCACAATCCCGAAACATTGCTCGGCGCAGCCGGATTCGGCACCACTTCGGTGGTGTCGCCGGCCTCCTCCCCAGTGGTCGGAGCGGGCGCCTCGGCGACCGACGTGTCCGGAGTCTCCGAGGCCGTCACCCCGGGCTCCGCACCACTCGCCTCGTCGGATTCCTCGACCGCTTCCGGCGCCGCCGGCGGCGGGCAACCGTATCGGGACGCCAGCGCCGTCGCCGGGTCCGCGCCCGCGCGCGCCCAGCCGACCACCGCGTCCACCCGCTCGTCGACCAGCGCGCGACCGTACAGTTCCTCGGCCCGCATCGTCGTGACGGTGACCTGCGCCCCCGCACCACGTAGCTGGTCGGCCGCGGTGTTCGCGACCGCGATCGCGGTGTCGTCTCCCTGGGTCGCGCCGATCGTCAGCGTCAGCGGGACGCCGTCGCGGACCAGCCGTGCCGGCGCCTCCGGATCGGCCGGTGCCAGTACCCATCCCGCCTCGGCGAGCAGGCCCAGAGCCTGCTCACGGGTGGGGGCGGGGGGCGCGGTCGGCACGTAGCCGGGCGCCGACGGTGCCAGCACCTGCGCCCGGGCGACCGTCGCATTCGCACCCGACGGGGTTCCGACGGACGCGAGCAGGTCGGTGTTCAGGAGGCCGAGCAGGCCCCGGCGCACCCGCTGGTCCGCGACGGCCGGGGTGCGGCCGTTGAATGTCAGGTCCAGCACCCGCGGCTGGAAAGTGGTCCCGGACCGCACGCCCGGAACCGCCGCGAGCTGCCACTGCAGGGAGCCCGCGCCACGCACCTGCACCACCTGCGCGTCACCGGCCCGGATCGAGTCGGTGAGCTGCGCGTTCGAGCCGCCGCGCCGCATCAGGATCTGATCGGGGGTGGCGGGCCGGCCCCAGAACCGGTCGTTGCGTTCGAGCAGGATCTCGTCGCGTCCCCGGTCGACGCTCTTGATGTGGAACTGCGCACCGGAAACCGGGATGTTCTCGGACAGGCCGCGCGCGAACCCGCCCGGGGTGTCCTTCACCAGATGCGACGGCAGCAGGTCGGTGAACAGTTCCCGCCACGCCGGGTACGGGGCCCGCATCGTGACGGTGACGGTCTTGCCTCCCGCCGACGACGCGATGTCGTCGATCAGCGCGTATCCGGCGGGATCGACCACGCCGGGCTGGCTGACCATCTGCTGCCACAGGTACCGGAAGTCCTCCGCGGCGATCGGCGCGCTGTCCGACCACTGCGCCTCGTTGCGGAGCTGGTAGGTGATCGTGAACGGGTCCTGCGACGTCACGTCCGCGGACACCAGCAGCGACTCGTCCGGCACCCAGTCCGTACCGCCCGGCACCGTCGGGCTCGGGACCGGCCGGAACGGGCTCGGCAGCACCATCGACGTCACCGCCGCGCCCACCGGCGACTGGTCGGAGAGCAGGTGCGGGTTGAAACCCTGCCCGATCTCGTCGATCGAGACCACGACGGTGTTCTTCGTCGTGACCGTTGTGGTGGGTTTCGGGCTGTCGGTGCTCTCCACCGGAGGCGGCGGATTCGCCGTGCAGCCCGCGAGAGCGAGACCGGCGACCAGTGCGGTCGCGATCGACAGAATCCCTCGCACTCACCCGTCCCTTCGTGTGTGCGGTTGCGCCGCCCGTGAGTGATCTCCACCCCGATGAGGGTGCAGATCACTCACAGACGCGAAGCGCAACTCTACAGCGCGGCCTTGTCGCGGGACTTCGCGCGCGAACGCTCGCGGGCGCGCTCGGTCGCGTTGAGGTGCACCTTGCGGACGCGGATCGCCTCCGGGGTGACCTCGACGCACTCGTCGCCGGCGCAGAACTCCATCGCGGACTCGAGCGTCAGCTCGATCGGCTTCGCGAGGGTCTCCGTGACGTCGGCGGTCGCCGAGCGCATGTTGGTGAGCTTCTTCTCCTTGGTGACGTTGATGTCGAGGTCCTCGGCACGCGGGTTGATGCCCACGACCATGCCCTCGTACGTGTCGGCGCCCGGGTCGACGAAGAACGTGCCGCGGTCCGACAGCTGAATCATCGCGAACGGCGTCACCGTGCCGCTCCGGTCGGAGACCAGCGAGCCGGTGTGGCGGGCGCGGATCTCGCCCGCCCACGGGGCGTAGCCGTGCGAGACGGCGTTGGCGATGCCGGTGCCGCGGGTCTCGGTGAGGAAGTCGGTGCGGAACCCGATCAGGCCACGCGACGGGACGATGAACTCCATGCGGACCCAGCCGGTGCCGTGGTTGGTCATCTGGACCATCTTGCCCTTGCGGTTCGCGAGCAGCTGGGTGATCGCGCCGAGGTGCTCCTCGGGGGTGTCGATCGTCAGCTCCTCGAACGGCTCGTGCAGCTTGCCGTCGACCTGACGGGTGACCACCTGCGGCTTGCCCACGGTCAGCTCGAAGCCCTCACGGCGCATCTGCTCGACGAGGATGGCCAGCGCCAGCTCGCCGCGGCCCTGCACCTCCCAGGCGTCCGGGCGGCCGATGTCGAGGACGCGCAGCGACACGTTGCCGATCAGCTCGGAGTCCAGGCGGCTCTTGACCATGCGCGCGGTCAGCTTGTGGCCCTTCACCCGGCCGACGAGCGGAGAGGTGTTGGTGCCGATGACCACGGAGATGGCGGGCTCGTCGACGGTGATGGTCGGCAGCGCGACCGGGTTCTCGGTGTCGGCGAGGGTGTCGCCGATCATGATCTCCGGGATGCCGGCGACCGCGACGATGTCGCCTGCGACCGCGACCTCACCGGGCTCGCGGCTCACGCCGACCGTCTTGAGCAGCTCGGTGATCTTGACGTTCTTGACTCCGTCGGCATGCATCCACGCGACCTGCTGGCCCTTGCGGAGTTCACCGTTGTGGATGCGGACCAGCGCGAGGCGGCCCAGGAAGTCGGAGGCGTCGAGGTTGGTGACGTGCGCCTGCAGCGGTGCGGACGCGTCGCCCTTGGGTGCAGGCACGTGCTCCATCAGCACGTCGAACAGCACGTCCAGGTTCTCGGTGTCGGGGGCCTGACCGTTCTCCGGCTGGTTCATCGACGCCTTGCCCTCGCGGCCCGACGCGTACAGGACCGGCAGGTCCAGCAGCGCCTCGGCGGCCGCGGCGGCCTCGTCGTCGAGGTCGGATGCCAGGTCGAGGAGCAGGTCCTGCGCCTCGGTGACGACCTCTTCGATGCGGGCGTCCGGGCGGTCCGTCTTGTTCACGACGATGATGACCGGCAGCGACGCGGACAGCGCCTTGCGGAGAACGAAGCGGGTCTGCGGCAGCGGGCCCTCGGACGCGTCGACGAGCAGGACGACGCCGTCGACCATGGACAGGCCGCGCTCGACCTCGCCGCCGAAGTCGGCGTGGCCGGGGGTGTCGATGACGTTGATGACGGTGACGGTGCCGTCCTGGTTGTGGCGATGAACAGCGGTGTTCTTCGCGAGGATGGTGATGCCCTTCTCGCGTTCGAGGTCACCGGAGTCCATGACGCGGTCGACCAGCTCGGCGCGCTCGGCGAAGGCGCCGGACTGGCGCAGCATGGCGTCGACGAGGGTGGTCTTGCCATGGTCGACGTGCGCGACGATGGCGACGTTACGGAAATTGGTGGTGCTCACGCGGGGCGTTCTCCTGGCTGCTGACGGGGCCACACGAATTTGGCGTCGTACGGCTTCTGGCTGCCGCTACGCGCATGCGTGATTCCCATTCGCGACCCCCGGGCACAACGAACGTCGTGCGAAACGATCACGACATCCGCGCCGGTGCAGGGACTGCGGCCAGCGAACACCCTACCCGCTCGCGCCCCGATCCCCCACATCGCGGCCCGCCGCAACCACCGCTGACCTGGGGATAGTGATCTGCGACACGGTCACCGTCAGGGTTCCGACACGAACCATCCGGACGGCCCCAGGCGGGAATTCTTACGCGATGCGTAGTGGTCGAAGAACACCCGTGCGGTGAGTTCCTTGCGGTTCGAGACGCCGGCCTTGTCGAAGATGACCTTGAGGTGGTCCTGCACCGTGTACGGCGACAGGTGCAGCGCCTTGGCGATCTCGCCGGTGCTCGCCCCGCGCAGCACCCCGTCCACGACGTCCCGTTCCCGAGGCGTGAGCCCGAACGCCGCCACGACCAGCGGGACCACCTCGGGCGCGCCGGCCGGTTCGATCGTGACCACGACCTGCATCGGGTGACCCGCGCGCCCGGCGAGCGGGGCGGCGTGCACGGCCAGCCACTGCCCCGTCCGTGAGCGGACGCGCACGCGCGGCACCGCGGAGCTCCGGCCGGTCGCGAGCGCCCGAGCCCCCGCCAGCGTCGCCACCACCGGTTGCGGGAGGTCCGTCCAGAGATCCCCTCCCAGTTCCTCCACCCGTACCTGCGCGGCGAGCGTGGCCTGGCACAGGTTGTTCTCGTGATCGAACGTGAGCACCGCGGGCCCGTTCTCGGGCCCGACGACATCGGTGCCCGGCGCGGCGTCGGCGATCAGCCCGGCACGCACCCCGACTGCGAGCATCCCTGTCAGCCCGTCGATGAAGTCGGCCTCGGCCGGGCTGAACCCGCTGCCCCCGGCCCTTCGGTAGATCGCCAGCCCGCCCCAGACGTCGCCGCCGGTCCGCATCATCACCCGCATCTCGTGCCCGAGGTCGAACATCGGCTCGAACAGCTCTCGGAAACGGGAACTGCGCCGCGGATCGCCGCCGGTCACCTCGTGCAGGATGCTGACGCCGACGTTGCTGCGGGCCAGGTCACTGAACAGACTCACGTCGTCCTCGACGTACTCGTGGTACGCGAACTCGACCTCGCACGGGTTGTCGAGACCCGCCTTGACCGACCCGGTCACCATCGAGGTCGCCGGGTCGATCGTGCCGAAGCACGCCGCGTCGAACGGCACGGCCTTGGTGAGAAGCTCCATCGCAGCGTGACCGAAATCCTGCCAGTTCTGACCGGCCCGCGAGAGAGCGTCGAGCCGGGTGCGGACCGTTTCCGCGCGCATGGTCGCCATGGGGTCGAATTGTCGCGCGGGCCGCTCGTTTTCGACACCCCAGATGTCTGGGGTGACAGGAGCCCCGCCCCGGGGGATGTTCCGGACGGGCCCGGCGACCGACGCTTTCGGCCATGACATCAACACCGATCGACCTCGACACCCACCGCTCCCGGGCCCGCCTGGCTTCCGTCCCGTGGGACCGGCTCGCCGCCGACCTCGACGGCCGGCTGGACCTGCCGGACAGCCCCGACTGGGCGACGGTGGCGCAGGCGTGGAACGTGAGCATCACCCAACGACCCGCCGCGGTCGTGACCGCCGCGACCACCGCCGACGTCGTCGAGGCCGTCCGCTTCGCCGCCGCCAACCACGTGCGGGTGACCGCGCAGCCCGGCGGCCACGGCGCGAACCGGGCCCTCGACGACACGCTGCTGATCCGGACCTCGGCCCTCGACGACATCTGGATCGACACCACCGCACGGACCGCCCGCGTCGGCGCGGGCGTGAAGTGGGGTGCCCTGCAGTCCGCGCTCGACGGCACCGGCCTGACCGGACTGGTCGGCTCGAATCCCGATGTCTCCGTTGTCGGTTTCTGCCTCGGCGGCGGCCTGTCGTGGTTCACCCGTCCGTTCGGACCGGGCTCGGGGTCGCTGTCGGCGGTGGAACTGGTCGACGCGCACGGCGTGCACCGCTGGATCAGCGACGACAAATCCCCCGAGCTGATGTGGGCGCTGCGCGGCGGGGGCGGCGAGTTCGGCATCGTGACCGCCGTCGAGATCGACCTGTTCCCGGCGCCCGAGATCACCGGTGGGCGACTGGCGTTCCCCGCCACCGACGCCGCATCGGTGCTGCGCGCCGTGTCCGCCCTCACCGTGAGCGCTCCCGACGAACTGTCCGTGTGGGCCTCGATCATGCACTTCCCGCCGATCCCGGAGTTGCCCGACGAGATCCGCGGGAAGTCCTTCTGCTTCGTCGACACGGTGCTGCTGGGTTCGGATGGCGCGCTGGCGGCCCACCTGGCACCGGTCCGCGCCGCGGGCACCGTCCTGCGCGACACGACCCGGCCGCTGCAACCCGGTGACGTCGGCGCGATCTGCGAGGAGCCGACCGACCCGTCCCCGGGCGTGCACTCGTCGATGCTGCTCACCGCGCTCGACGAGGGCGTCATCGATCTCGTGGTCGAACGGGCCGGCACGGCCGGGTCGCTCCCGCTCACCCAGATCCAGTTCCGTCATCTGGGTGGCGCGGCGCGGTCGGGCCGTGCCGGCGCGGTCGACCTGCGGCGAGACCGTGCCGAGTTCGCGGTGATGACGCTGACCCTCGCACCCGTGCCCGAACTGCTCGCCGCCGCGGCGCAGGCGATGGCGAGTCTGTTCGACGAGCTCGCTCCCTGGTCCGCGGGTCCGACCGTCCCGACGCTGCTCGGACCGGACGAGTCGTTGGAGCGCGCGTTCGACTCGTCCACGATGGACTCGCTGCGCCGACTGAAGGCCGCCGTCGATCCGTCGTACGTGATCCGCGGCAACCACCCGGTCCACGGCCGCTGAGCGGTCACATCGTCCGCGGTGGTGCCCCACCCCCGTGGGTGGCCGGGAACCCGTCGGGGGTCGGCCACCCACGGGCCGCGGCAACTGAGGTTACGCTAACCTCCATCGGGAGAGTGTCTCCCCGGTTGTCGAAACGGAAGGGCCCGGTCGCAGATGGGCAAGGTCAAGCCGAAGAACGTCTCGAGCCTGAAGCCGAAGAAGAAGTGCTGTCGCAGCAAGACGCGGTGCGTCAAGTGCCCGGTCGTGATCATGCGGATGAAAAAGCTCGAGAACCAGGGCGCCACCGGCAAGGAACTCAAGAAGGGGCTCAAGAAGGCCCGCGCCGCCTGAGCCCCATCCCACACCCGCGGGCGGACTACCGCGGATCGAGCAGGGCGAGCAGCTCCGGCAGCCACGCGCGATCGTTGGGCACGAGGTCGGCGGCGGCCAGGCCGCCGGCGTCGACCCAGCGCACCGCGGCGTGTTCGAGTGCCTCAGGCACACCCGACTTCAGTTCCACCACGTAGGCCCGCAGCACCATCCCGTTCGGCAGTGGCACATCGACTCCGATCCGCGCGCCGACGGCGGTCTCGACGCCGAGTTCCTCACGCAGTTCCCTTCGCAGCCCCTCCGCGGGCGTCTCCCCAGGCTCGATCTTGCCGCCCGGCAGTTCCCACCTGCCCGCCAGTTCCGGTGGGGCGACCCGCTGCGCGAGCAGCAGCCGGCCCGCGTCGACCAGCGCGGCCGCGGCCACCTCGCGCCGCCGATCCCTGTCCCCGAGGCCCGTGTGCATGGGACCATCATGACCATGGCCGAGTTGCTCACCGACGCCGAGGTCACCGCCGCCCTCGCCGACCTGCCGCAGTGGCGGCGCGAGGGCGCGGCGATCGTCCGGACCGTCGAACTGCCCACCTTCCCCGACGCGATCTCCCTCGTCGACCGGGTCGCCGAAGCCGCCGAGGCGCGCGATCACCACCCCGACATGGACATCCGCTGGCGCAAGGTCACCTTCAGCTGCTCCACGCACTTCAAGGGCGGAATCACGGAGTTGGACGTGGCGCTGGCCCGCGAGATCGATCGGCTGGCTCCGACCGGCGGCTGAGCCGACCGGCGTAGGTCACCCACAGGTAGAAGGCGAACGTCCCGACGACGTCCACCGCACCGAGCCACGCCAGCAGCCCCGGCCGCGAGATCAGCCAGATCGAGTCCTGGAAGAAGCTCAGTACCCACGGGACTCCGACGAGAGTGGAGACCAGCCAGAATCCGGCGAGGATCTTCGATCCCAGCAGATCCGCCACCGGCCCGTGCACCAACCAGATCAGCATCGGAATCAGCCACACCCAGTGGTGCGACCACGAGATCGGCGAGAGCAGCAGCCCGAACAGCTGGACGATCACCAGCGTGCCGAGCAGGTCGTCGCGCCCGAGGGAGCGCCAGGCGAACCACGCGAGCAGCGCCGCGACCGCCATCGCGGCCAGCCACACCCACCCGTTGCCGACGTCGTGTCCGGCGACGCGACTCAACGCGCCGCGCAGCGACTGGTTCCAGACCGAACCGACGGGACCGATCCGCGAGGCGTCACCGAGCAGGTGCTCGAAGTACGTGCGCGCCTCGGCCCCGACCAGGAGGTAGCTGAGGCCGACCGTTCCTGCGAACGCGACGGCGGAGAACACCGCGGCCTTCCACCGCCGGCGCAGCACGAAGTACACGCCCGTGACCGCCGGCGTCAGCTTGATCCCGGCGATGAAGCCGACCAGGCCACCGGCCAGCCACCAGCGGGTCGAGCGCACCGCCACCATCGCCCCGAGTGCGAGGAACACGTTGACCTGGCCGTAGTCGAGGGTGGTGCGCACCGGTTCGGTCCAGATCCCGGCCGCGGTCCACAGGAGAGCGATCGACGTCCAGCGCCGGTCGAGCCCCCGCGTCCAGGACGTCGAGGCGCCGAGCAGCAGCTCGAGACTCATCCGGATCAGCAGGTACAGCGCACCGATCGTCGCGAGCTGCCACAGCACACCGACCACCACGAACGGCAGATAGTGCAGCGGGAAGAAGACGATCGCAGCGAAGGGCGGGTAGGTGAACGGCAGCGGGAAGTCGGGGGTCAGCTCCGAGTAGGTGAAGTCGTACAGGTCCCCGCGCAGCAGTGCCGCCGACCCGTCGACGTACACCCGCAGGTCGACCAGGTTCATCCCGTTCGGGGTCAGGAAGGCCCACGCCATCCGAACCAGGACAGAGACGAGAAGGAGCAGTGGCGCCGCGCGCAGCACCCGCTCGACCCGGGGTCCCGTGCGGGGGGTGCGGACCGCGGGCGCGGGGGTCGTCTCGGACACGGTGCTGGAATTCTCCTGGAAGTTCGTGTGCCTGCTGATCGCGGGCCTGCGGGCCGAATCCCGCATGGTCGTCGGCGAGCCTACGGCAGCCGCCGGACGCACCTCGGACGGGCGATCAGCGCGCATAACAGTTGCATCAACAACCCCACTGTTCACTTGAGTCACACGTTAGAGTTCGGGCTGTCAGCATCGCCACACCACAATGTCGGGATCGCCACACCGCGGAGTGATTACACTGCCGCGGGAGTACCGCCCCATCGCCAACCGACGGGACGGTCCTACGAAACGCTGTACAACGCCAGATGCCCTGCATAGAGTGACCCTTTGACACCGAGGGGCCTGCCGGGCCAGTCGGCTGCTCCGGCGCCGACGCTTGACAACAAGGATGGGGACACCGTGCTTCGTACGCGAGGAACGCGCATATCGATCATCGCGCTGGCGATTACCGCTGCCGCGGTCGCGCTACCGGCGACTGCCTCCGCCGAGCCCGCTCCCGCGGTTCCCCAGATCCCCGCAGGCCTGGACATCGAGGCCCTCGCCTCGCTCGCCCCGGCCATCGTCGGTGCGGCCGCAGGCCCGATCGAGCTCGGTGTGACCGATGTCGCGAACCCGCAGGCCGATCTCCTCGCCCAGGCGAAGGCCCTGCTCGAGGCGTCGAACCTGCCCCCGGAGACCAAGTCCACCCTGCAGCGCGTCATCACGTTCCTGGACGGCAGCGGCGGCGGAGGACCGGAGCTCCCCCCGGAGAGCGGCCCGGTCATCTCCCAGTTCCTCTACCCCACCATCGGCAAGGGCTGCATCGGCGGCAAGTCCGACTCGGTCGGCGCGGCCCTGGCCGTCCCCGGCCCCGCGCACCTGCCCCCGCCGGGACCGAAGGCCGGCGAGGCCGGATTCGTGTTCACCGCGCTCGGCACCAGCAAGGCCACCGCGGAGCAGCCGAACCCGCTGGTCGTCGACTGGGTCAACATCGACCACCCGAAGACCGGTCGCGCCACACTGACGACCGCGTCCCAGATCAACCCGGACGGCCCGGCGACCCTCTCGGCGATCGCCCAGACCGGCCAGGGCCGCGTGCTCGCCGTGGTCTCCGGCGGCCTCACCACAGAGGTCGAGGGCGCCGCACCGGCCACCTGCAGCTTCCTGCCGACGGTCGGCACGGTCTACGTCCCCTGACGTCCGACAGCCCGAAATCCTCGGAAGGACCCCTCGCCCGGCGAGGGGTCCTTCTGTATTCACTGCCACCGTGGTAAACCGGGGAATGGCCTCCCCCAGTCGGAATTCCATCAAATCCGTCCGGTCCCGGCGCTCGATCCTGTCCATCCGCTCGGAGGGATCGATCCTGTCCATCGGGTCCGCGTATTCGATTCTCTCGATCGGCAGCGTCGGCTCGATCCTGTCGATAGGCTCCATCGGGTCCGCCGGTTCCACACTGTCCTCCGGTTCGTTCGCCAGCCTCGGCTCGGCTCTGTCCGGATTGTCACGTTGGTCGGTTCTGTCCTGGCGGGCCGACGGCGGCGAGCCCGGCGAGCGGCCTCTGCACGTACTGGCCGAGGAGCCCGAACTCGCGCGCTCACCGCTGGCGCACACCCAAACCTGATCCGCAGCAAGCGGTTTCGGCAGAAGACCACGGAGGACATGTGACCCTGTCGGGCAACGACACCGCCACCACCCCGACCGCGAGCGGCCGCTGGACACGCGACGAACTGGAGCAGGCGTTCGCCGATTACCAGCGCACGGTCGAGCAGGCGAAGCGGACCGGCGACTGGAACCTGTTCGCCGACATGTTCACCGAGGACGCGACGTACATCGAGCACGCCTACGGCAACTTCACCGGCCGCGAGGAGATCCGCCCCTGGATCATCCGGACGATGAACAGCTTCCCCGGCAACCACATGACCGCTTTCCCAGCACTCTGGTACACGATCGACGAGCAGCGCGGGTGGGTGATCTGCGAGATCGACAACCCGATGTGCGACCCCGGCGACGGGTCCACGCACGGGGCGTCGAACCTGACGATCCTGCACTACGCCGGGGACGGACTCTGGTCGTGCGAGGAGGACGTCTACAACCCGATGAAGTTCCTGAAGATGGCCAAGAAGTGGTGCCGCGCCGCCGAATCCGCCGACGCACTGCCGGACGAGGCCCGGCAGTGGCTGGCGAAGATCGGCGGCTGACGACGACCGGAAGCAGGCCGGGACGACCCCGACTCAGGGGTTCGGGGTCTCCCCGCCACTGCTGCTCGATCCGGCGGAGACACCGTCGTAGATATTGGCTGCAACGGCATACAGAAGATTGATGATGAGTTCCATCGGCTGACCTCCATGATCTGGTCGTCGGTGACGACGCGTCTGTTCTGTACGTCGTAAACCTCCGCGCTTCCCGTTACTTCGGGGTCTACGCTCGACCCATGAAAATCGCAGCTGCAGTTCTGACCGCCTCTGCCATTTCACTTGCCCTGGTGGGGTGCACGTCGAACAACGACAACGAGTCCACGACCACGACGCCCACCGGAGCCCTGGACCGCGCCTCGTCCGCGGTCGAGTCCGCGGCGAGCGCCGCGCAGGGTGCCATCACCTCGGCGCAGAGCGCCGCCCAGGGCGCCATCTCGTCCGCCCAGTCCGCCGCAGGCAGCCTCGTCACCCGCGCACAGGGTGCGGTCGACACCGTCAAGGCAGGCACGTTCACGACCGCCTTCAAGGCCGCGTACCCGAGCCTGGCCGAGGGCCGTGACGACTCGGCGATCGAGGACATCTACGCCCAGACCTGCGCCGCCATCGACGCCGGTGTCGACGAGGCGACCGTGGTGTCGGAACTCGAGGTCCGAGCGGGAAACAACGGCACCAAGGCCACACCCGAGCAGGCCCAACGGATCTACGACATCGCCAAGCCACTCTGCTGACCGGCCGGCCCGCAGGCGGACTGACGGACCGGCTCGCCGGCGGGCTCACGAACCGGCCCGCCGGTGCGCCGACCCGAACCGGTTGTCAGGCCAGCGACCACTGCCCGTAGTCGGGCTTGAGGATGGCGTTGAGGTCGATGCCCACACCGTCGACGGCGCGTTCGTCGATCTCGAACTGGTGCAGGTGCGCCTCGGGGTGCACGTAGCCCTCGGGGGTCCCCCAGTCGTGCTGCCAGAAGTAGGCCCCAGCGCCCGCGTCGAGCAGCCGGTCGATGGTGCCGGAGTTCGCGTAGACACCGGTGTTCTCGGCCCCGACGATCGACTCCCAGCCGCGGATGTAGGGCACGATCATCGCCGTGATGTCGGCGGAGCTCGGCTTGTCGTCGATGGAGGCGTAGATCGGGCGTCCCTCGGGACCCCCGGCGGCCCGGTGGAGTTCGAGGCCCCGGGTGGCGTGCTCGACTCCGGCGTCGAAGCCACCGCGCCAGTCCGCGGTCGGGCCCTTGCCGAACTGATAGCAGGACACCACCTCGAGGCCGGCTGCGGCGAGCGCCGACGCCTCGTCGGCGCGCATCGGCTTGCCGAGCATCCACTGCGCCTCGGGCCTGCGGTCGGAGACGTAGCGGATGGCACCGGTGTGACCGGCCGCCCGAATCGCGGCGGCGTCGGGGACGCCGCCGGAGTAGTCGACGAGGGTGCCGCGCGCCGGGGACGCGGCCGCGACGACGCCGGGTGCACCGAGCGCCGCGGCGCCGAGCACCGCCGACCCCACGGCCGCGTATCTGAACAGTTCGCGACGGGATACCTGCACGGCGCCTCGATTCGTAGAGCGGTTTCGTGAATTGCACCACACCACAGTGGTGCCTGCCAGTCGCACCCGTGCTCTCCTGCCCCACCGGAACCACGGTGGGCAGGCCTCGCGGCCGCCATCGGCGGTAGGCTCGAGTCGTATCCGGACGGCGGCAGATCGGCCGCACAACCTCCCGAGGACGGCGAGGCGTCATGGCAAAAGAGGCATGGTGGGTCATCGCACCCGAGAGCCCGTTCACCTTCGAGCAGCGTCCCAACGGTGATCTCGTCGTCGCGAAGCGCGACACCACCGAGGAACACGTGCTCCACGGCTACGAGTGGATGCACATCGCACCGGACGACCCTCGGCATCGGATCAAGGTGCACGGCGAGGGTCCGCCACCGTTCGGACGGTGGGTCCGACTGGAGGAGTGACGCTCAATTCTGAGCAATTCCTAAGTTCCCCTCACGAAGTCCGTCTCACGGCGGCACTCTCCACGTAACCTCCCCAGCGGGGGTCACACGGGTTCCCGGCCTTGTCGGTGCCGGCCCGTGTCGACAGGCGCCGACTGTGCGCCGCACGTACTGGGGAAGAAGGTTCGCCATGCTGTTCGCCGCGTCGGTGCTGATCGCCGCGTTGGTCTGGATCCACCCGATCGTGGATGTCGTCACCCACGCACCGTGGCAGGTCCGGGCACTGCCGCGCACCGCCTGGCTCCTGCTGGTGACGCTGCTACCCGTGTTCGGACCGGCGCTGTGGCTGTTGCTGGGGCGCCCCCGCGGGCCGGTCCCCCTCCCCGATCAGCGGATGCATCCGGCGGTGTACTTCGCGCGCGAACGCGAGCGGGCGGCGGCACAGGCGATCGTCGACGAGGAGGAGGAGTTCCGCCGGCGGTGCGTCGAGCGGGCGACCGAACAGCGGGAGGCCGCACACCAGGATGCTCGCGAGCCCTAGCCGTCAGGCCGTTCTCGTAGCCGTCAGGCCGGTCTCGTGGCCGTCAGGCCGGTCTCGTAGCCGTCAGGAAGTGGTCACGTGCCAGACCAGCGCGGCGGCGAGGGCCCCGACCCCGTTGAGCGACCAGTGCAGGGCGATCGGCGCGAGCAGGCTGCCGCTGCGGCGACGCAGCCAGGTGAACACCACACCGGCGACCGCGGTGGCGGCGACGGCGCCGGCGATGCCGACGACCTGACCGAGCACCCCGCCGCCCAGGATCCCGGTCAGGCCCTGGTTGCCGCTGGTCAGGCCGAGCGAGGACGCGATGTGCCAGAGCCCGAACAGCAGTGAGCCTGCCGCGAACACGCCGCGGGCACCCCACACCCGGTCCAGAGTTCCGTGCAGCACCCCGCGGAACGCCAGCTCCTCGGGGATGACCGTCTGCAGCGGGATGATGATCATCGACGCGATCAACGCGCCGGACACGGTCGCGTACCGGTTGCTCAGGAAGAACTGCCTGGTCAACGGCAGCGCGATGGCGACGGCCACCACCACCAGAACGAGAGCGACCGCACCCAGCGCGTAGAGCGCACCCTTACGCCAGTGCCGCGGGGACAACCCCAGTTCGGCCCAGCCGAGGCCCCGTCCGCGCCCGAGACCGAGCAGCACCGCGGCCGAGATGGGCACCGCCGCGACCGAGGCCCACACGGTGGTGAAGTGGGCGATCAGATTCGTACCGACGAGTACGGCGACGACGACCGCGACATCGAGGTACGCGTGGAAGCGCGGGCGGTGGACGGCGAGCGTGTGAGGCACCCCGTCGAGTGTACGGACCCCACGGGTGTGGAATCGGCCGTATCATCCCCGCCTCCAGCGCGCTCGGACTGCAGGTTTAGCCTGGTTCCCGACTTCACACGCCGATTCCCAGGAGAGATGATGGCCGACTTCCTCTACGAGGACCTGCTGCCGATCGGGGAAGATCCCACCGAGTACCGGCTGCTGACCACCGAAGGGGTGTCCACTGTCGAGGGCCCGGACGGGCGTACCTTCCTGCAGGTCGAACCCGAGGCGCTGCGGCTCCTGACGGAGACCGCGCTGCACGACATCTCGCACTACCTGCGGACGGATCACCTCAAGCAGGTCGCGAGCATCCTCGACGACCCCGAGGCGTCGAACAACGACAAGTTCGTCGCACTCGACCTGCTCAAGAACGCGAACATCTCCGCCGCGGGCGTGCTGCCGATGTGCCAGGACACCGGTACCGCGATCGTGATGGGCAAGCGCGGCCAGCACGTGCTGACCCCCGGCGACGACGACGAGGCGATCGCCCGCGGCGTGTACGACGCGTACACGAAGCTGAACCTGCGGTACTCGCAGAACGCCCCGATCACCATGTGGGACGAGAAGAACACCGGCAACAACCTGCCCGCACAGATCGAGCTGTACGCGGACACCCACAAGGGCCACGAGAACGCCTACAAGTTCCTGTTCATGGCCAAGGGTGGCGGGTCGGCGAACAAGTCGTACCTGTACCAGGAGACGAAGGCCATCCTGAACCCGGACTCGATGATGCAGTTCCTCGAGGCCAAGATCCGCTCGCTCGGCACCGCGGCCTGCCCGCCGTACCACCTGGCGATCGTCGTCGGCGGCACGTCCGCGGAGTTCGCGCTCAAGACCGCGAAGTACGCCTCGGCGCACTACCTGGACGAGCTGCCCACCGAGGGCGCGATGACCGGTCGTGGCTTCCGCGACCACGAGCTCGAGAAGCAGGTCTTCGAGCTGACCCAGAAGATCGGCATCGGCGCCCAGTTCGGCGGCAAGTACTTCTGCCACGACGTCCGGGTCATCCGTCTCCCCCGGCACGGCGCCTCGCTGCCCGTCGCGATCGCGGTCTCCTGCTCGGCGGACCGGCAGGCGAAGGCGAAGATCACGCCGGAGGGCGTGTTCCTCGAGCAGCTCGAGTTCAACCCGGGCCGGTTCCTGCCGGAGGTCACCGACACCGAGCTCGACGCCGAGACCTCCGGTGTCTCGGGCACCGGCAAGGGCGCCGCGGTCAAGATCGACCTGACCAAGCCGATGCCGGAGATCCTGGCCGAGCTGTCCAAGCACCCGGTCAAGACCCGGCTGTCGCTGACCGGCCCGCTGGTCGTCGCCCGAGACATCGCGCACGCGAAGATCAAGGAACGCCTCGACGCCGGCGAGGAGATGCCGCAGTACCTCAAGGACCATCCGGTGTACTACGCCGGTCCGGCCAAGACCCCGGAGGGGATGGCGTCGGGTTCCTTCGGCCCGACCACGGCCGGGCGGATGGACTCGTACGTCGAGCAGTTCCAGGCTGCGGGTGGCTCGATGGTCATGCTGGCCAAGGGCAACCGGTCCAAGCAGGTCACCGACGCGTGCAACTCCCACGGCGGGTTCTACCTCGGCTCGATCGGCGGCCCGGCCGCGCGCCTTGCGCTCGACTGCATCAAGAACGTCGAGGTCATCGAGTACGAAGAGCTGGGCATGGAGGCGGTCTGGAAGATCGACGTCGAGGACTTCCCGGCGTTCATCGTCGTCGACGACAAGGGCAACGACTTCTTCGCCCACACCGGCGAGGTCACTCTGACGATCGGCAAGCGCCCCGGGCTGTGAACCGACACAGCCAATGACGAAGGCCCGGTGGGGTATTCACTCCACCGGGCCTTCGCCGTCTTCGCCGGCACTCGCGCCGCGTGGCCGAGACGACGGGTCACAGCACGAACGGAATGAGCCTCTTCGTCCGGTCCATGTACCGCCGGTACGGCTCACCGAGCCCCTCGACCAGTAGAACGCTCGACACCGCCCCACCGATGTAGGCCGTCGCGAGCCCGAGTCCCACGGCAACACCCGACCACGCGTCGCGTGTCGGGCCCGAATCCGGGTGCGTGCGTCCGATCCGGTACTCGGAGAACAGGAAGGCGAGGAACGCGAGCGCGAGCACCACCGCCGCGACCGGATCGGCCGCGAACAGTGGGAGGGCCGATCCCGGGTCAGCCACCGGCTGCCCGCTCCCGCTCCTGCATCAACTTCAGCGTAAGTCGATTCACCCCGTCGATCGACCTGTCCGAGTGATGCCGGGAACCCGATCGGCCCCGACCGAGCGGGCCGCTGCGACGGTGTCTCAGGCCGGGACCACGCCTGCTTCGACGGCGGCCGCCCGGTACGCGACCGCGAGGGAGTCGACGGTGTCGTGGGCGTTGAGCCCGCTCGGGTTGGGCACGACCCACAACTCCGCCCCCTCGACATCGTCCGGCTGACGCCCCTTGACGGCCTTGCGCACACCGAATGCGGCCCGGTACGCGGTGATGCCGGCGACCGCGACGACGCGTGGGCGCACATCCGCGACCAGCGCACGCAGCCGCTCGCCACCGGCCCGGAGTTCCTCGGCAGTCAGCTCGTCGGCCCGGGCGGTCGCGCGCGCAACGAGATTCGTGATGCCGACGCCGCGGGACACCAGCAGGTCCCGATCTGCGCTCGACATCCCCGCGGTGGGATCGATCGGCCGGTCGATGATCCCTGCGCGCAGCAGCGCTGGATAGAAGCGATTGCCGGGACGCGCGAAGTGCGCACCGGTCGCCGCGGTCCACAGGCCCGGATTGATGCCGACGAACAGCAGCCGGCAGCTGGGGCCGATCAGATCCGGCACCTCGGCGTCGCGGAACGACTCGAGCTGCTCGCGTGTGAAACCCATTCCCCGAGTACAGCACTCCTGGTCCGCGACGCCGGCGGGGGGACCTGCCCCTAGGGCGTGTCTCCTAATCCCTCTCGGATGCCCCTGGCGAAACAATCGTCGTCCGGCAAGGCGGAGGAGAAGCCGATACCGCTGTTGTATCGGCGCCGACGACAACGCAGCAGGGCGGCGATTGGGCGCCGGGGGCGCCGAATCGGGGATTGGGAGACATGTCCTAGCCCCAACTGGCCCCGGCGATCTGCTTGACCGAGGCGTTGAGCCGGTTCCAGACGTTGATCAACGAGATCTGCATGATCAGGGCCGCCAGTTGCTGCTCGTCGTAGTGGTCGGCGGCGTCGTCCCACACGTCGTCCGACACCGGGTCGGGCCGATCGGCGAGCCGCGTGACCGCCTCGGTGAGTGCGAGGGCGGCGCGTTCGGCGTCGGTGAAGTACGGCGACTCCCGCCACGCCGCCACCGCGAACAGGCGCTCGACCGTCTCCCCGTCCTTCATCGCCAGCTTCGGATGCATGTCGACGCATACGCCGCAGCCGTTGATCTGACTCGCCCGCAGATGCACCAGGTGCACCGTGCTCGCCGGGAGTCCGGTGTTCTCGGTCGTGTGCCCCACCGCCTGCAGCGCCGCCACGGCGCCGGGAAGGACCAGTGCGGGGTTGTTCATTCGTGCCTGCATCGTCGTCGCTCCTGTCACAAAGGTTGTTTCGTGTTCGTCATTGCACTGACGGATCGGCACGAGAGAATGTGACAGCAATGAGCGACGAATTTCTGGCCCGGCGTTTCGAGGAGCACCGCGAGCACCTGAGGGCGGTGGGATACCGCATGCTCGGCTCGAGCGCCGAGGCCGAGGACGCGGTGCAGGAGACGTGGCTGCGGCTGAGCCGATCGGACACCGACGCGGTGAACAACCTCGGGGGCTGGCTCACCACCGTGCTGAGCCGGGTCTGCCTGGACATGCTGCGCTCGCGCACCTCACGCCACGAGGTGGCCCTGGACGGGCCCGCGGTACCGGCCACACCCGAGACGCGCCCCGAATCGTCACCAGAGAATCAAGCGGTTCTCGCCGATTCGATCGGGATCGCGATGATGGTCGTCCTGGACACCCTGACCCCGGCCGAGCGACTGACGTTCGTGCTGCACGACATGTTCGCGGTGCCGTTCGACGAGATCGCCCGGATCGTGGGCCGCACCCCCGCGGCCACCCGGCAACTCGCGAGCCGCGCCCGGCGCCGGGTCCAGGGCGCCAGTGCCCCGGACCCCGATCGGCTCCGCCGCCGTCGCGTGGTCGAAGCGTTCCTCTCCGCGTCGCGCGAGGGCCGGTTCGAGGATCTCCTCGCGCTGCTCGACCCCGACGTGGTGCTGCGCGCGGACGACGCCGCGGTCACCGCCGCAAGCGCCGCGCTGGCACACGGCGCACCGGCCCTGTCCGCCCGGCTGCACGGTGCGCGCGCCGTGGCCGAATCGTTCCGCGGTCGTGCCCGCAACGCCCAGGTCGTCACCGTCGACGGCAGGGTCGCGGCGGCGTGGGCACCGGGCGGGCAACCGCGCTCGGTGTTCACGTTCACCATCGTCGGGGATCGGATCGTCGCACTCGACGTCGTCGCCGACCCCGCAGTGATCGCCGGATTGGACATCGATTTGGCCGCAGCGGACGTGTGACGCCACGTCCGGTGCCACGATGGAACGGACCGCGCCACGACCTGCGAAGGAGTGTCATGGAACCGGAGATGTCCGAATCCGATCCGTCGCTGTCGCCCAACAAACGGGCCGTCGCGGCGTATGTCGACGGTTTCCGCTCGGGCGACCACGAGGCGATCCTGTCGCTGCTCGCCGACGACGTCGTCTGGGAGATGCCCGGCGACTTCTCGATCACCGGCAAGGACGCCTTCGACCGTGAGATCGACAACGACGCGTTCACCGGCAAGCCGACGCTGACGGTGATCCGGATGGTCGAGGAGGACGACGTCGTGGTTCTTCTCGGCACCGTCGAGGCCCGGTTCGCGGACGGCGGCGAACTGCGGGGGATCTTCAGCGACCACTTCCACTTTCGCGACGGGAAGATCCAGCGGATCGAGTCGTACCAGGTCGACAACCGCTGAGCTGCAGGGCCCGGCGCCTGTCGGTGACCCCTCCTACACTCTCGCCATGGCCACCGAGGTGACGCGCGCGCAGGTGCTCTCGTATCGCTGGCACGCCCAGCAACTCGACCGGCAGCCGGGTGTCGCCGCCGACGCCACGGACTGCGACCTGCTCGACCTCGGCATCCAGAACACCGGTCCGGACGGCGCGGCCTGGGCGTTGCGGCTGCGGGGCACCCCGGACACCTCCCCCGGCGACCTCGCGCTCGCGTGGACGCTGCGCGGGGCGCCGCACTGCTACCGCCGGGCAGACCTGCCCGGGGTGGCGGTGGCGACGGCGCCGTTGTCGGAGGCGGACGCGGGCAAGCGCATCTTCGACGCGAACCGGCCGCTCAAGGCCGCAGGGATCCAGGCGATCGACGCACTGCGTGCCGTCGCCGACGCGATGCGCGACATCGTGCGTGAGCCCACCGTCAAGGGCGTCATGTCGACGGAACTGACCGCCCGGATGAGCGAGCCGTACCTGCGGTTCTGCCGACCGTGCAACACCACCCACGTGTACGAGATGCCGTTCCGGCTCGCGGCGCTGCATGCCGGACTCGAACTGCGTCCGGGCACCTCTCCGCCGGTTCTCGAACGCATCCCGGGTTGGCGGCGGAAACCGTATGCCCGTCTCGGCCCCGACGCGGACCCCCGCCTGGACGTCATTCGCGGATACCTGCGCTTCCTCGGGCCGAGCGACCCGCGGACCGTCGCCGCGTACGTCGACGCCCCGGTCAGGGACGTCACGCGGAACTGGCCGACGGACACCGTGGAGGTGTCGGTGGAGGGCACCACCCGGTCGATTCTGGCCGGCGACGCCGACGCACTGCTGGCCCCGCCGGCCGACGGATCCGTGCGCCTGCTCGGGCCGTTCGACCCGTACCTGCAGCTGAAGGATCGCGACCTCCTCGTCCCCGACGAGGCTCGGCGCAAGGCACTGTGGCCCACCCTCGGCCGGCCGGGTGCGATCGCGGTCGGCGGCGAGATCGTCGGCGAGTGGCGCCCGCGGACGTCTGGGCGGAGGCTGGCGATCGAGGTGACTCCCTGGCAGACGGTGGCGGAACCGTTGAATTCGGGTGTCGAGGAACAGGGGGCGGCGCTCGCCCTGTTCCGGGGCGTGGAGTTCGGCGGTGTCACCGCCACGGAGAGCCGGTGACCGGTGTGAACACGAACGGGCCCGGTGGAGCATTTCGCTCCACCGGGCCCGGGGTGTCCGAGGCGCCGAACTCGACTACGGTCCGACGGCCAGCAGGTTGGCCAGCTCAGCAGCGGTCTTGTCCCCGATGTAGGGAAGCAGCGCATCGTAGATGAGGGTCGACATGTCGGACTCCGTTCGCTTGGTGCAGGCGCCGGGTCAACTCCGGCACCGGCCACAGTAGCGGGACGGCGGCGAGTTCGCCACGATTTCGCTGCCCTCGAAGCGTCACCGAACGGGTGTGTACCCGGTCAGCGCGGCGTGTACCCGCCCGACCGCCTCGCGCAGCAGACGGACGTATCGGTCCAGGTCGAGCACCGCGGGCGAGGTGGCGACGGAGATCGTGACCCGATCCCCGATGCCGTGTACGCCGTGGGTCAGCCCCATGAAGTTCGACAGCGCCGGGAAACCGGCCGTGAACACCACCCGCCCGCCGCCGAGCACGAGGTCGGCGGGGCCGCGGTCGACGCTGGAGACCACCGTGTGGCCGGTGACCTCCTCGGGCACCGCGGTGAAGTCGAAGTGCTCGACGCCGTGCCGCAGCAGCGGAGCGGGGACGACGGCCAGCGCGCGGTCCTCTGCCGCGCCGGACGGGTGGTCGGCGCGCATCCGGCGCAGGCGCAGCGCCGTGGCGATCGCGGCGGCCCGCTGCGCGAGGTCCTCGATCTCGGGATGCAGATCCACCGAGACGTTGCGGAAGTGATTGCGGGCCAATCGCTCCCCCGGCTTCGCGACCGTCACCTCGGCGGCCGGTCCGGACCCGGGGTCGGATTCCTGCTCGCCCAGGTACTGCGACAGGGCCAGCGAGATCGCGGTCATCGCGCCGACGGTGATGCTGATTCCGGGGCCGCGCAGGTACTCCGCAGGGACCACCACCGTGTCGATGCTGCGTCGCTCGTCGGGCGCGCTGTTGGTGGGCAGCTTCGGCCGGCTCGGGGGCGGTGGCGGGACCAGTCCGGCCGCGGTGTCCTGTTCGAGCTGCCGGTGGGCCAGGTGGGCGGGCCGGGCCCGCCTCAGCATCTGCCCGACCTGGACGGGCATGCGCAGCACCGCCCTCGCGAAGGCGAGGTGGGGGTGCCACGGCGCAACGGGCGGGCCGGTCACGAGCGGGGCCGCGCCGAACAGTTCGCGGGCCGCCGTGGACGCGCGCCGACCGTCGCCGAGGGCGTGGGCGACCTGCAGCACCGCCACCACGGCGCGGGAGTCACCACACTCGGGCGCACCGGTCACCGGACCGAAAAGGTGTAGCCGCCAAGGTGATTCGAGGGGATCGAGCCGGTCGGTGAGCAGTGCCGCCGTGTCCGCGCGGCAACTGTCCCAGTCCATCGGCCCCTCGTGCAGCCGGACGAGCGTGGCATCGGGGACCATCGGTACCCAATGCGGAAAGTCGACACGACCGGGGACCTCACGGACTCTCAGCCGCAGATCCGGGACCGCCGAGGCCCGCTCGATCACGCCCTCCCCGATCTCCGTGAGCGGCGCCGTGGCATCGGCGAAGCAGTACAGCAGGAACTGGTCGGTGGGAATCTTGTGGGAGATCCAATACGACTGCGCATCGGGGGCGCTCATCCGCGGCACCGGCCGACGATAGCAGCGCGCGGGACCGCGCCGACCCGCCGGATGGAGTGGGCGAACCGTCGCGTGGTGTCGAATGCACGGAACGTCCGCCAACGCCTAACGTTGCAGCCATCTGTTCAGGTCACGGAGGCGAGATGATCCAAGGAGTCCAACCGAGTTCGACGCCGCCCCACGGCGGCTACGACCCCGGGGACAGATGGGTGCCGGTGGACCGCCGCCGGCTCGGCCTGGACGGGGCCACGTTCCTCCCGGCGTTCGTGGTGCTCGCCCTCGCATTCGTCATGGGAGCCGTGTTGCCCGCGATCAACAGCGCGGTCGCGTATGACGACAGGGTCGTCGCCGGCGACGTGATGGGAGTCGCGGGCGACATCACGTTCGTCCCCGCCGCCGGATGGGGCATCACATCCGGCGTCCGGGTCGGTGACGCCCCCGCCACCGGGTACCCCCGGTCCGCGAGGGTCGAGGACGGCGACCTGTCGTTCACCGTTCGCACCGGTGACTTCTCCGGTGACGCGCGTGCCCTCCTCCAGCAGATCAAGGACACCACCGAAGCACTCGACGAGAACATCCGCATCGACGGGGCACCGGTGGCGATCACCACCGACTCCGGCGAGCGCGGACTGGTCGCACGCTACGCGGGCCCCAAGCTCGACGGGGCGCTGGCGGCATTCGTCGTGGAGGGCCGCGGCATCGAGGTTGTCGCGGTCGGCCCGCCGGACACCGAGCATCATCAGGCCGAACAGATCGCCCAGATGATCTCGAGCATTCGACACACCGAGGAGGGCACCCGATGACCACCGTGATCGAGGATCTGCACGAACGACGTGTGGCCGCGATCGAGAACTCGGGTTGGGGCCGGGCGTTCACCTTCTACCAGCCGCGCAACGCGGCCTTCTGGGTGTACCTGCTGCTCGTGTCCAGCGGGGTGTTCACCTTCGTTACGGTGTTGGCGAGCGCCGCGGGCGCGTACGGGCGCGCGATCGTCGTGTCGGTGGTGCTGTTCGTGGTCTACGGGGCCATCTTCTGGTGGTTCACCCATCACATCGATCGCTACGCCCGGCAACCGGTGAAACTGGCTGTCGCCGCGTTCGCCTGGGGTGCGTTCGCAGCGACGTGGGTCCTGGCCGCGGGCGCCAACGACGCGCTGCGCGCGCTGTACGCGAAGGCGTTCGGGCAGTCCTGGGCGCTGGACTGGGGTGCCGGTCTGACCGCGCCGTTCACCGAGGAGGTCGCCAAGGGCATCGGCCTCGTCCTGCTGATCGCGTTGGCGCCGCGCCTGATCCGCACCGCGTTCGACGGCTTCATCGTGGGCGCCTTCCTCGGCCTCGGCTTCCAGATCGCCGAGGACATCGTGTACGCGCTGAACTCGGCGGGCACCCAGTTCGGCGCCAACCAGGTCGCCGCAGCGATGAGCACCGTGTGGCTGCGGATGGGTGTCGGTGTCGCCGCCCACATCCTCTACAGCGCCGTCTTCTGTGCCGGGCTGGTGTACCTGCTTGGCCGGCCCGCCGAACCACGGCAGGTCAGGCGCGGGCTCGCCCTGATGGCCACCGCGATGCTGCTGCACGGGGTCTGGAACTCGATGGCGGTCCTCGTCCGGGGGAACGTGGCCCTGATGATTCCGGCGTGGGCGATCGTCATCGTCGTTGCGCTGTGCATCGTCGTCCGGGTGTTCCGGATGACCGTTCCGCGAGAACGGGAGTTCATGCGCGACGTCCTCGCACCCGAGGTCGACCACGGGGTGGTCACCGAACCGGAACGCGACGCGATGTGCGGTGACCACAAGGCGCGCAGAGCGTTCCGCAGATCCGGGGCCACCCGCCGCGACCGCAGGCGAAACGGGTACGTGCTCGAGTCCGTCGCAGACCTCGCGGACGCACTGGCGACCTCGCACGGCCGGGACACCGCCGCCGTCGAGTTCGCCCGCGCAGAGATGGGGCGGATTCGTGCCGGCGTCCCCTCGACACCGCGCTGACCCCACTCACCGCTCACACCAACCAGGAGGCCAGACATGCGCAGTGACCTGATGAACAACGTCGAACGAAGCGGTGCGCCCGGTACCTTCGTGCTGCAGAACCAGTGGATGCTCAAGGTCGATCTGGCCGGCACCAGCGGGCACTTCTTCGCCCGACAGGGATCGATGGTCGCCTACCAGGGCGACGTCGACTTCGCTTACCAGGGCAGCGGCGGAATCGGAAAGCTGTTCAAGAAGGCGCTCACCGGCGAGGGCATGCCGCTGATGAAGGTGTCCGGCAGCGGTGACGTCTTCCTCGCCCGCGACGCCGATGTGATCTTCCTCGTCGAACTCGAGGACGAGTCGGTGACGGTCAACGGCGACAACGTGCTCGCGTTCGAGAGTTCGCTGGAGTGGGACATCCAGCGCGTCGAGGGCGCATCGATGCTCAGCGGCGGACTGTTCAACACCACGTTCAGCGGTCGTGGCACGCTCGCGCTGACGGTGTACGGCATGCCCGTCGTTCTGAACGTCGACCGGCCCACCTACGTGGACATGCAGAGCGCGGTCCTGTGGTCCACGTCGTTGAAGTCCGGGATCCGCAAGACCGCAAAGCTCGGCGCGGCGATCGGCCGGGGTTCCGGTGAGGCATACCAGCTGGAACTCACCGGGGACGGAGTCGTGGTGGTGCAGGCGTCGGAAGGGCATCCTCCGATCCCCAAGCAGTGATGCCCGGGGCCCAGCGGCGCGGGGCCGGCCGGTTCTCACCGACCGGCCCCGCGCGTGCGGTCACACGCTCGCGGCCAGCCGGTTCGCGAGCAGCGTGGTGAAGCGGGCCGGGTCGGCGAGTTCGCCGCCCTCCGCGAGCAGCGCCATGCCGTACAGCAGTTCCGCGGTCTCGGCGGCCGCGTCGTCCTCGGGACGTTCCGCCCGGGCCGTGCGCAGCGCCAGCACCAGCGGATGCTCGGGGTTCAGTTCGAGGATCCGCTTCGTGACCGGGACGGGCTGTCCGGAAGCCCGGTACATCCGCTCGAGCGCCGGGGACATGGAGAAGTCGTCGCCGACGATGCAGGCGGGAGAGGTGGTCAGCCGCGTGGACAGGCGCACCGACTTGACCTGCTCGCCAAGGGTTTCGGTCAGCCAGCCCAGCAGGTCCGCGAAGTCCTTCTCCCGTTCCTCGCGGGCGGCCTCGGCGGCTTCCTCGTCCTCCTCCGCGTCGAGGTCCACCTCGCCCTTGGCGACGGACTGGAAGGTCAGGCCCTCGAACTCCGGCACCTGCGAGGTCCACACCTCGTCGACCGGGTCGGTGAGCAGCAGGACCTCGAGCCCCTTGGCCTTGAATGCCTCCAGGTGCGGCGAGTTCTCCAGCAGCTGACGGGATTCGCCGGCCGCGAAGTAGATCTGCTTCTGGCCGTCCTTCATCCGCTCGACGTACTCGGCGAGGGTGGTCTGCTCCTCGTCGCTCGCAGTGGACGCGAACGACGAGATCTGCAGCAGCACATCGCGATTGTCCGCGTCGGCGATCAGACCTTCCTTGAGTGCCCGGCCGAACTCCGCCCACAGCGCACGGTAGTCGTCGGGCCGGGTGGCCTGGATCTCCTTGATCGTGGTGAGCACCTTCTTGGTCAGGCGCCGCCGGATCGCGCGAATCTGCCTGTCCTGCTGCAGGATCTCGCGGGAGACGTTGAGCGAGAGATCCTGGGCGTCGACGACGCCCTTGACGAACCGCAGGTACTCGGGCAGCAGTTCGTCGGCGTCGTCCATGATGAACACCCGCTTGACGTACAGCTGGACGCCGGTCTTGCCGTCGCGCATGAACAGGTCGAACGGCGCGTGCTTCGGGATGAACAGCAGCGCCTGGTACTCGAAGGTGCCCTCCGCCTTCATCGGGATGGTCTCGAGCGGCTCGTCCCAGGCATGGGCGATGTGCCGGTAGAACTCGGTGTACTCCTCCTCGGTGACCTCGTCCTTCGACTTGGCCCACAGTGCCTTCATCGAGTTCAGGGTCTGGGTCTCCACCGTGACCTGCTCGGGTCCGTCGTCGGTGGCCGGCGTTGTGCGGGTGACGTCCATCCGGATCGGCCACGCGATGAAGTCCGAGTACCTCTTGACCAGTTCCTTGATCTTCCACTCGGCGGTGTAGTCGTGGAGGTGGTCCTCGGTGTCGGCGGGCTTGAGGTGCAGCGTCACCGACGTGCCCTGCGGCGCGTCGTCGACGGTCTCGATCGTGTAGGTCGCCTCGCCGCTGGACTCCCAGCGGGTGGCCTGCTCCTGGCCTGCCTTGCGGGTCAGCAGGGTGACCTTGTCGGCGACCATGAACGTCGAGTAGAAGCCGATGCCGAACTGGCCGATCAGTTCCTCGCTGGCGGCCGCGTCCTTGGCCTCCTTCAGCTTTCGGCGCAGTTCGGCGGTGCCGGACTTGGCGAGGGTGCCGATCAGGTCGACGACCTCCTCGCGGGACATGCCGATGCCGTTGTCACGGATCGTCAGGGTGCGGGCGTCCCTGTCGACGGCGATCTCGATGTGCAGGTCGGAGGTGTCCGCGCCCAGGTCCTTGTCCTGGAACGCGGCCAGCCGCAGCTTGTCCAGCGCGTCCGAGGCGTTGGACACGAGCTCCCGCAGGAAGGAGTCCTTGTTCGAGTAGATCGAGTGGACCATCAGGTCCAGCAACTGGCGGGTTTCCGCCTGGAACTCCAGCTGCTCACGTTCTCCGGTGTGCGCGTTCAATCCGATTCCCCTTACGACTGCCGACGGGCACATGTTCGCCGGGATTTTACGCTCAGGACCCGGTCGGCGGACCTACCGCCCGGTAGTGGAACAGGGGGCTCCGAACCCATTGCCTCGGGCATGGGTGGGGAGGAAGGTGAAGGTCGGGGGCAACCGGTGGCGCCGCCGGGGCGCCGCCTCAAGGAAGGGATAGACCGTGTACGCACGTTCAACCACGATCCAGGCGCACCCGTCCTTCATCGACGCCGGCATCAAGCACATGAGCGACACCGTCATGCCCGCACTCGCGGACTACGAGGGCTGCGCGGGGCTCTCCCTCCTCGTCGACCGCGACAGCGGCCGCTGCATCGCCACCAGTTCCTGGATGGACGAGGACGCACTGCGCGCGAGCGAGGGACCGGTCCGCGAACTGCGTGACCGTGCGACCGAGATGTTCCACGGCACCGCCACCGTCGAACGCTGGGACATCGCCGCCCTGCACCGGGACCATCACTCGAGCCGGGGCTCCTGCGTTCGCGTCGCATGGCTCAAGCTCGAGCCCGGTCACATGTCACGTGCGATCGACGTGTTCAAGCTGACGTCGCTTCCGATGATGGAGGACCTCGAGGGGTTCTGCAGCGCCAGCATGATGGTCGACCACGCCGCCGGCCGCGCGGTGGTGTCGGTCACGTTCGACAGCCGCGAGGCGATGGACCGGAACAGGGAGCAGTCGGAGTCGATGCGCGCCGCGGCCACCCGTGAGATGGGCGCGACCGTGCTCGAGGTGTGCGAGTTCGAACTGGCCATCGCGCACCTGCACGTACCCGAGATGGCCTGATCGGCATCTGCCCGCTTGTCGGCCCGAGGGGTTGACAGCGGGCAGGTTTCGGAAAGACACTGAACTAGATGGTTCAGTATCAGCCGCTCGACGCGACGTTCGCGGCACTCTCGGACCCCACCCGGCGCGGGATCCTCGAACGCCTCGACCGATCGGACGCGACGATCACCGAATTGGCGGATGCCTTCGAGATGACCCTCACCGGCATCACGAAGCACGTCCACCTCCTCGAGCAGGCCGGGCTGGTGGTGACGGAGAAGCGGGGCCGGGTACGGCACTGCCGACTCGGGGCCAACCCCCTCGACCTCGAAATCGCGTGGCTCAACCGCCACCGCCGCGCTCTCGCCGGTCGCCTGGACCATCTCGGACAGTTCCTCGACCGTACGGCCGAGCCCAACCACGAGGAGTAGTCATGACCAGCACCCATCACGCCGCCGTCACCACGTCCGGCGACCGCGACTGCCGCGTCGAGCGGGTCTTCGACGCGCCCCGCGCCCGCGTCTGGGCCGCCTACACCGAACCGGACCTGATCGCGCAGTGGTGGGGTCGCGGCAACCCCCTCGACGTGGAGAAATGGGAACTCGAGGTCGGCGGACACTGGCGATTCGTCGAGCACCACGAGGGCGGCAGCGACGGCTTCGAGGGCCGGTTCCGCGAGGTCGTCCCGCAGGAACGGCTCGTGTACTCCTTCGAGTGGGACGGCATGCCCACCCACGCGTCCATCGACGCCGTCGACTTCGTGGATCTCGGCGACGGGCGCACGAAGATCGTCGTCGAATCGCTGTTCCTCACCGCCGAGGACCGCGACGGCATGCTCGGGTCCGGCATGGAGGCGGGCATGAACGCCAGCTACGCGGCCCTCGACGCGCTGCTGGCGCGGACGGCTTAGTTCACGCGCAGCGCGCGGCGCAGCCGTTCCGCGGTCGCGCGGTCGTAGGCGACCAGAAGGACCCGCTCGACACCGGTGTCCGCGCCGGTGACGGCGGCGACGGCCTGCCGGACCGCGTCCTCGAGCGGCCACCCGTAGGCGCCCGAGGAGATCAGCGGGAACGCGACGCTGCCGGCCCCGAGGGTGTCCGCGACCGCGAGGCTGCGGGTGTACGCGGCCCGCAGCAACGCCGAGCGGTCCTCGTGGCCGGAGTACCGCGGACCGACGGTGTGGATCACGGCCTGCGCAGGCAGGTTTCCCGCGGTGGTCGCCACCGCGGCGCCGACCGGGAGACCGTCGGGCAGGGTGGTGGCACGCAACTGCCGGCACTCGGCCAGGATCCGCGGCCCGCCGGCGCGGTGGATCGCGCCGTCGACGCCCCCGCCGCCGAGCAGGGTCGAGTTGGCGGCGTTGACGATCGCGTCCGCCGGCACCGCGGTGATGTCGCCCTCGACCACCTCGATCACCGGCCCGGACCGCCGCGCCGGCCCGCCGGCGACCGTCTCCTCGGTCATCCGCACCAGGTCTGCCGCGGTGTAACCGGGCCAGCCGTGCAGGATGCGGCGCCACCGGTCCGGGACGGCGGAGGCACCCCACCGCGCGCCGAGCAGACCACCGGCGATGGCGGCCGTGGTGTCGGTGTCGCCGCCGGCCCGCACCGCCGCTTCCAGGGCGCGCGGGAGGTGGTCGGGGGCCGCGGGGTCGGTGGAGGTGATCGCCCACCACGCGGTCTGCAGGGCGTGCACCACCCACCCGTTCTTGGAAAAGTCTGCAGGACTGCCCGTTTCGGACATATCGAGCAGCGAACCCCACTCGGCGGCCACCTCGGCCGGCGCGGTCTTCAGGTAGCCACGGACGCCGTCGAAGCTGCCGTGCAGGACGGCGTGCCGGATGGCGTGCGTCCACATCCGGCACGCTTCGATCGCCTGCGGGTCGTCGTGGGTCAGCGCCGCGACGGCGGCCGCCGCGTCGACGCAGCCCCGCTCGTCGCCGAGGTGGGCCAAGGCGACGGGGGCGGTGCGCATCAGGGAACCGTTGCCGCCCTTGCGTCCGGGGATCGCCCGGGCCCGGGCGCGCATGGCGTCCGCGCTGCCCGGCCGCGCCGACAGCACGGCGCGGGTCTGGTTCCCGACGTCCGGGGGATTCGAGTCGAACCAGGCGACGAACCGCGCGGCGACCGCGTCCAGCCCGGTGCCGCGGCCGATGTCCGCTCCGGTGGCGGCGACCTCGGCGATCGCGACCGCCATCGCGGTGTCGTCGGTCCACTCTCCCGGCGCCCAGGCGAATGTGCCACCGCCGATCATGTCGATCGGCGTCCCCGGAGCCGGATGGGTGAACTCGTATCCGGCGCCGAGTGCGTCGCCCGCGGCGGTGCCGAGCAGAACGCCCGCCGCGCGATCGGCCTGCTGCGTTGTCAGGTTCATGCCATCCCCTAGCCGTACCGAATAAATCAATATTGATCTAACCCTAGGTCACGGTCGCGCATGCCCGCAAGCACCCGCGCCGGGACCGGCTATTCAGTTAACCGATTGCGACACCAACCCCCGTGCCACGTGGTAGAACACGTTACAAATTCGTCGGCCGATCCGCCCGACGTCACCACCGAAGGACCTCGATGCACTGGTACACCGGTAACACCGTCTACGACACCGTCCTGACCGCCGCGTTCGCGTTCGCCGCGTTCGTGATCATCGGCGGCTTCTTCGCCCAGAGTTCGTACGGGCGGTTCTCGTCGACCAACCTCGGGTTCAACCTCAACCCCAAGCTCGGCTGGTGGTTGATGGAGATCCCCGCGACCGTGGTGTTCCTGGTCTTCTACCTGACCGGGCCGAACCGGTTCGAGCCGGCGTCCCTTGTCCTCGCCGGAATCTGGTTGCTGCACTACGCGAACCGCGGCTGGTTCTTCCCGCTCGCCATCCGTCAGGTGCCCGGCAAGCGCAGCACCTTCAATGTCTCGGTGATCGTGATGGGCATGCTGGTGACTGCCATGCACGGGTACCTCAACGGCGCACTCTTCAGCCACGACTACTTCGGGCAGTACACCACCGACTGGCTGACCGACCCCCGGTTCCTGATCGGTCTCGCCGTCTACCTGTGCGGCTTCGCACTGCTGGTCAGCTCCGAGTCGATCGTGCGCAACCTGCGCGACAGACACAATCCCGGAGCCGCCGAGTACCGGGTCCCGTTCGGCGGCGGTTTCCGCTACGTCACCAGCCCCGCCTACCTCGGCGAGCTGATCGCCTGGTCCGGGTTCGCGCTGCTGACCTGGGCACTACCCGGGGTCGTCATCCTGCTCATCACCGCGGGCAACCTGATCCCCCGGGCACTGGCCACCCACCGGTGGTACCAGGAGAAGTTCACCGACTACCCCACCGACCGCAAGGCCCTCGTCCCCTACCTGGTGTGACGGGCGCCCCGCGTTCGGTCACCCCTGCAGCTCCGGCTGCGGACGAACGGTGAGGATCTGCTGGGCACATCCGACGGGTCCACGAACGTCGTGCAGGACCGTACTCGTGAGCCCCTGCCCGGTCCGCCCGAAGGTCACGCCGGTGTCGAGCCCCGTCCACCGCCCCTCCGGCTGGCGGTACAGGTGGATGGTCAGGTCCATGTTGGGGAACATCCAGTCCGCGGGATCCTGCCGGACGGCGATGCCGTTGGCGGTGTCGACCAGCGCGATGTAGGACGCCAGGTCACTCGCCTTCTCGCCGGCGACGAGATCCATGGGCGTGGACACCCACGCGGCGGCGCGCCCGGGCCGCGGTTCCCCGACCGCCCGGGTGTCGATCGAGGCGATGTAGCCCCCCTTCCACACCGAGGTGAGCGACCACACGGGCAGCGATTCGGGCGCCGGAAGCGGTTCCGGTTCACCGCCCGCCACCTCCGCGATGTCCTGGGCGGACAGGAACCATGCCCGGACCGCCAGCACGGAGCGGCCGCCGATGTCCACCGTCGCCTGGACGAGCTCGACCGTGCGGCCCGGCCGGACGACATCCACACGAATGTCGAACTCCTCGAAGCCGATACGCCCGAGAATGTCGAAGCTGACGCGGCTCATCAGCAGGTCCGGCCGCGCCTGCTGCGCCCGCACCCTCTCGATCTCGTGCACGACCAGCCCGGCAAGGGGGCTGACGTGCTGTTCGTCGTCCGCCCAGGCCCCGCCCGCGTGCACGGTCGGCACGAAACGGTGGGCACCGACGCGCTCGAAATAGCTGGACCCGGGTCCTGTCGAATCGGTCACCGAGATCCCCTTCCGGTAAGTGGCTGCGATCCGGGCCGAACGTCCGGTCGGGTGTCGACCCATCCGCAATTTCTCGACCATGGGGTCGAACTCTAGCCTATCGGGTCGATAGAACGTCCCGACGGACGACAACCGGGAACGACGAGTCCCAGCGAGAAGCGCACCGATGCGGCCTCGGGAGCGCGTCACCCACCCGGCCCCCGATGGCGTTCGCCGAGGATTGGCCCAGCACTCCCCCGGCTATGATCGGGCGGTGACTTCGACCGTGGACGCGCACGCCACCGCTCCGGGAGGGCGGGTGGCGCGCCGACGCGACCGGCGCAAGGCGGAGATGATCGCCGCCGCCCTGCAGATCCTGTCCGGCAGCGGCTATCAGGGCATGCGCTTCGAGGACGTGGCCGAGCGCACCGACATCGCGAAAGCCACTCTCTACCACTACTTTCCGAGCAAAGACGCCCTGGTCTCCGCGGCACTCGAGAAGCTCACCACCGATGTCCTGACGCGCCTCGGCGAGGCACTCGAAGCCGCGGCCGGCCGCACCGAGACCGACCGGCTGCGCGCGCTCGTCACCGAGCAGCTGCACATTCTGACCGTGCTCTACCCCGAGGTCGGCAAGCTGTTCTCCTTCCCCGCGCCCTGGCCGAGCGAGCACATCGAGGCAATCAAGACGATGCGGCACCGCCACGACCAGATCTTCCGCGACGTGGTCGACCGTGGACTGGAGGCGGGCGAGTTCGACTGCCCGGACCCGTCGGTGGCGCTGCACTGCCTGCACGGCATCCTCAACCATGCGTCGATCTGGCTTCGCCCGGACGCCGACCCGGACGGCCGGATCGGCGACGCCGTCGTCGACGAGGCGCTGCGCCTGTTCGTCCGCGCCTGAACCATCACCCGCACCCGAACCACCAACAGCAGGGGCACCCCGGTGCCCACTCCCGCCCCGTTCAGCCCTTCGGCAACTTTCTCGACCCTAGGGTTGAATAACCGAACTACCGGACGGTAACGTGCGCCGACAGAGAGGCAGCGCCGACCGGAGGAAGCAACATGAGTACGACGTCCGAGGCACTGAACGAGCGGGTGGAGTGGGCGCTGGAGGGACGCGTCGCACGGATCACCCTGATCCGGGAGTCGGGCAATGCGCTGGACATGGCTGCGGCACAAGCGATTCGAGAGGCCGCCGGGCGCATCGCACGCGGAGCCGACGAGGGCACCGTCCGGGTCGCGGTGATCGGGGCGCGTGGCGCGACGTTCTGCGTCGAGCCGCGACCTGGCCGCCCAACTGGACGACGAGGCGAGGACCGTCGCGGCGCTGTTCAGCGGTGAAGACGGCACCGAGGGCGCAAACGCCTTCCTCGCCAAGCGAACCCCGTCGTTTCGGTGACTCCTCCGGGCGTCAGTCCTCGAGGGCGACGCCCCGTCGCTCCGGCAACACCAGCGCGGCTCCGGCGGCCAGCACGAAGGCCACGGCGAACACGGTGAACACCAGCGCGTTCCCGCCGGCGTCGAGCAGCCACGGCACCATGAGCGGTGACAGGATCGAGGCGATCCGACCGAACGCTGCGGCCGCTCCGGTGCCCGAGCCGCGGACCGGCGTCGGGTAGAGCTCCGGCCCGATCGCGTACAGGGCGCCCCAGGCGCCGAGGTTGAAGAACGACAACGCCATCCCCGCCGCAACGATCTGGGTGGGCGTGTCCGCCAGTCCGAAGAGTCCGGCCGACACCGCGGAGCCGGCGAGGAAGGTCGCCAGGGTGCTGCGTCGGCCCCATGCCTCGATCAGCCACGCCGCGACCGCGTATCCGGGGAGCTGCGCGAGGGTGATGACGAGCGTGTACTGGAACGACTTGACCAGATCGAATCCCTGGTTGACCAGCAGGCTCGGCAACCAGATGAACGCGCCGTAGTAGGACAGGTTGACGCAGAACCAGATCGCCCACAGTGCGGTCGTGCGGCGCCGGAGCCGGGCCGACCAGATCGACTCGCGCACCGGTGTTTCCGTCGGTTCCGCGGGTTCGGGCGGTTGCGAGGTGTCCGGCGGTTGCGACGCGTCCGGCACGGTTGCGGAGACCGGCGCCTCGACGCCGGCCGCGGCTTCGAAGTCCCGGACCGCGACCTCCGCCTCGGCGTCCCGGCCGCGACTCTCGAGGAACCGCACCGATTCGGGCAGCCCGAGCCGGACCACCACCGCATAGGCCGTCGGCACCAGGCCGACCGCCAGCGCCCACCGCCACCCGTCGTCGCCGAGCGGCACCACGAAGTAGCCGATCAGCGCGGCAAGCACCCAGCCGACCGCCCAGAACGCCTCCAGCGCAACGACCATGCGGCCGCGCAGTTTTCGCGGCGCGTACTCGCTGACCAACGTCGACGCGACCGGCAGTTCGGCACCGAGACCGAGTCCGACGACGAACCGCAGGGCCATCAGGACCGCCACCGACCCGGCCAGTGCGGCGGCGCCGGTTGCCAGCCCGTAGACGAACAGCGTCGCCGCGAACACCTGGCGCCGGCCCAGCCGGTCCGCGAGCAGGCCACCGAGGCTCGCCCCGACCGCCATGCCGACGAACCCGATCGACCCGATCCAGGAGAGCTGCGTGTTGCTCAGATTCCACTGCACCGCCAACGCGGCCATCACGAACGAGATCAGGCCGACGTCCATGGCGTCGAGTGCCCACCCGATCCCCGACCCGACGAGCAACCGGCCGTGGCGGCGGGTGAAGGGCAGCTCGTCGAGACGCTCGCTGCGGGACTTCGCGCCGGGTGTGCTCGGGTCGGTGTTCATCGGGTCACGCCGATCTCGTCGATCCCGCATTCCGTTCGGTGGCGGCGTCTGTCGCCGCGTGCGCGACAAGGGCATTCGGCCATGCCGTCAGCGTACGGCCCGGCGCTACCGCTGCCGGTCCGGGTCCGTCCCGAACACCGAGAAGGTGGCGTAGTAGCGGTCGGGGTCCGGATCGGGACCCGGATCGGGACCCGGTGCACCCCGCCCCTCCAGCCGGGCGAGGACCCGGGCCACGCGGCGGTCGGTGAGCAGCTGCTCCCGGAGCGGTTCGGCGGCGGCCACGGCCTCCGCCTGCGCGGCGGCGTGCACCTCGACGATCAGCCGGGCGAGCCGATCGGCGCCCAGGTGCAGTGCATCCGGGTGGATGTCCAACGCCGACATCCTGCCGTCCACCCCGGCTTCGACACGCACCGCGCCGTCCGGAGCGTGCGCTCGCCCGCGCACCCGCTCGACGGCCTGCTGCACCCGGCTCGCCGTCACGGCCAGCTCCGCCAACTCGCCGTCGGGTGACGGGGACACCATGCCGGTCACCGCCGTTCGATGACGTCGGGACCGGCCACGGGGCCGGGCTGCGCCCCGTCCGTCCGTGGGAAACACGGCGAGACGACGGCGACCGCCAGGTCTCCGCGCGAATTGACGTCGGCGGTGAGCCGGAACCCGTCGGGGGACTCGCCGTTGACGCCGCGGGTGTCGGTGCGGGACCGGTCCGTCATGGGCCATCCCCGGTCGGTCCACAACCGCACCAGGATGTCGTGGTAGCTGTTCGCCTCACCTCGGGGAACCCCGCTCACCCAGTACGTGGCGGTGAGGAACAACGGCCCGTCCCTGACGGTGTTGGAGTCGTCGCAGGGGATGGTGTGCGCCGGCCCGAAGGTTCCGGTGCTCAGCTCGGGGTGCGCCCGGGTCAACGACGTCCCCGGGGGCAGCGCCGCGAGCGTGTCGTCAAGGTGCGCGAAGAGCCGCTGCTGCGCGACCTCCCGGGTCAGTGCGGTCTCCACCGCGTCCTCCGTCCTGTCGTTGCCTCCGCACCCGGTGACCAGCGCCAGCGCAAGCGCCGTCACCGCGAGCACGGCCCCGGCTCGCAGCCGATGTGTGGTCATGGTTCCTGCCCCACGATGATCCGTCCCATCGCTTCGAGCGACGGGTTGCCGCTGTCCCAGTAGTCGCTGTGGCTGCCCGGGTCGATGCCGATGTCCCCGAGGATCGGCAGATGCCACGGGGTGCCGGGATCGCCCTCGAACACCTGCGCGCCGAACGCGTCGCGCGCGGGATTCGGCCCATGCGCCGCGTTCCCGAACATGTCCCCGATCAGGGGCACCGGGTCGCCCTTCGCCGCGGTGACGTACACCCTGGCATGGTTGCCGGCCGGGTCGACGCCGTCGAGCCGTAGGTGGTCGACGTCCGGCACGGTGACACCCGGACTGCCGACGAACACGAGTTCGTCTACGCCCAGCGAACTTCCGTACGCGGCGGCGGTGCCGATGACGGTGGTGCCGTAACTGTGCCCGATCACCACGGCATGTGCGGGCGGACCGTCGTGTGCGGCCCGCAGCCCGTCCTGGAACGCGTCCAGACGCGGCGCCCCGGCATCGGCGAAACTTCGCAGGGCGGCGTCGCGCACGATGCTCTGCGGCGCGTTGTAGCCGTGCCAGGTGATCACGGCTGTCGCCGCGGGATCCGCCAGGTTCGCGGCGTCGAGCATGCTCTGGGAGCGCTCGACGTCGCCACCGATACCCGACAGTGTCGATCCGGTTCCGGGCACGAAGGTCGCGACGTTCACCGCGGTGTCCGGGTTGTTCACGGCGATCGCCGCTCGCCCCTCGTCGTCGATACCCAGCAGGTAGAGCGTGCCACCGCCCGCCTCGATCTGTCGGGCGACGGCGTCGTAACCGGCGACCTCGTCCGCCACGCCGTCCCGCGACTCGCACCAGTCCTCGTACTCGCGCCGGCGCAGCTGCGTCGGCTCGTCGACCACTCCCTCGTCCGGCGGCACGTCCTCGCCGCGCGCCCAGTCCGGGTGCCGCCGGTCCAGGTCGTCGAGCCGGGCCCGGGCGCCTTCACGCAGGTCGTCGAGGTGGATCGAGTTGTAGTGGTGCTTGTCGACGGCGGGCAGGCCGTCCCGGTTGCCGATCGCCGGGTCGAGGGCGAACAGTGCGTCCTTCTCGGCGGGTGTCAGCGTCGCCCAGAGGTCCCGCAGGGCCCGCGGCTGGTCGGGCAGGGCGGCGCGGCCGTCGAGGATCGCGGCGATCCGGGTACCCGGCGCCGCGCCCGGGGCGGGGTCGAGCGCGGCGAGCGCCGTGGCGAGAGCGGCGGCGGCGCGGAGGTCGGCCTCGCCGGCTGCGTCCAGCGCCGGGACCAGCCGGGACTCGAGCACCCCGGCCTGCTCCCGGAGCTGCGCCAGGAACAGCAGATCGAGCACGGGGACGCCACTGGCGAAGGCCGGGGCGGTGACCCGCCCGTCGTCCGCGACCGCGAAGCCGGCGATCGCCGCGTCGTCCGCGATCGCGAGGGCCGTCGCAGCCGCCGGTCCGAGCGCGCCCGCCGCATCGGTGAGGGCGTCGGCGACAGCCCGCACGGCGGTTCCGGTGTGATCGCCCACCTCTCGTGCCGCGAGCACGTGTGCCGTCGCCGCCGTCGCCGCCGATCCCGACCAGTGGGTCGTGGCGGCGTCGACACGGCGCCGCAGCGACGCCACGGTGTCGTCGAACTCGCGGTTCACCCTCTCGATCCGGCCACCGGCGACAGCGAGGGCACCGGGTTGCCAGCGGCGCAGCTGCGTCAGCGTGGCGGCCACCGCTACGGGCCCGTTCCGCTCAGCCGGTCCCGCAGTGCCCCATCCGCGGCCTCGTACCCGGCGGCGGTGTCGTCGGCAGTGGCCGCCATCGTCCGCATCCTGTCGGCGGTGCGCCGGTATCCGGCGAGGATCGGATCGGCCGCGCGGGCGAGGACCGCCCCGACCGCGGAGTCGGGCATCGCGGCGGCGGCATCGGCGCAGGACCTGGACGGGTCGAGGCCGACGACGGTGTCCGCGTCCGCCCGCAACGATGCCGCCAGCGCACGCAACGCCGCCACCTCGGCCACAAGAATTTCCCCCACGATCCCCCCGATCGCCCACCCCAGTGTCCGAAGGGTAGCAACCGGTTGTGGGGGTGGGGCGCGACTACGCGGCCTCGGCGACGGCCTTCAGCTTCGCGAGGCCCCTCTCGAAGTCCTTGCCGACCATCTTGTCCATGCTCATCACGAACCCGAACGCCTTGAAGAACCACGATTTCGGGCCGGCCATCTGCCACCGGACGGTGGTTCCACGAGGAAGGTTTCGGCGGCCATGCGGAGAGTCAAACCCATTCCGACGCGGCCGTCCGGCGACGACACGACGACGGATTCCTGCACAGAGTGGACCGGCCGGTCTGGACGTCCGTTCATGAATACCCGCTGGTCGGGTACTCGCGAGTATTAAGGATCATCATTTACGCTCGCGTTGCGTCGTGTCGCCCCTCCGCGAGCGGCGAAGGCTCGCCGGCCCACCCTCCCCCTCCTGGGTCGGCGGGCCGTCCCTCGGCCCAAGGAGGAGTGTTGATGAGAATTCCGTTGTGGATCGGCGGTCCCGTGCTGATCGCCCTGTCGGCAGCCGACGCGGCGCTCGAACTTCAGGCCCGGACCGTCCGCGGCCTGACCCGGACGGTGATCCGCACCATGAGCGCGGACGCACCCGTCCAACTGATCACTCCGGAATCGGACGCGGGCCGCGCCTCCCGAACGGCCTGACCCGACGGCCTAGTCGGCGGCGTCTTCCTTCAGCGTGTACGCGACGAGTGCGTTCGCGTGGCCGTGACCGAGCCCGTGTTCGGCCTTGAGCCAGTTCACCAGCTCCATGTGCTTGGTCAGGTCGCTGGCCCGGATCAACGCCTGCCATTCACCGATCGGACGCCCGTACTTCTCCTCGATCGACGGGAAATACGACGCGGGTCCCTTCACCTGCTCGCTCATGGTCGCCAACAGTAGGGCAACGGACCCGATGGCGAAGCACCTCGACGCATGCGGTCCGCCTATCCGACCGTGCGTTCGTCGAACCTGTCCACGATCCATCGGTGCCAGGTGGCCGCGGTGTCCGGTATGCAGCCGTGCCGGAACGGCTGCTCCGGCGGTCCCGGCCGCACCACGACGCGGAAGTCCCGCGATGCGATGCGCATGTCGACCGTGGTGCCGGAGTCGGTTGTGGTTGCCAAAGAGACGCTTTCGAGCGCGCCGAGGGCGAAGACACCCGTCGCCTCCCGGATCACGTGTTCGGCGACCTGCGCCGGCTGCGGCAACGCGGCCCGGCCCCGCAGGTGGGTCGGCGACATGCGACCGGCGAGATGGTCTCGGACCGCGGCCCGTGCCGACTCCGCGCCGAGTCGGCTGAAGTACAGCCCCTCTGGCAATGCGATCATGTTGGCGGCGAACCGGTCTCCTCCGATGTGGGTGCACTCCCACACGTCCGCGTCGTGGACCTCGGACAGGGCGGTGACGATCGGCCGGCCCAGCTCGGCGCAGCAGGCGTCCTTCTTCCCGTGGGTACACACCACGAACAGCGGACTGGTACGCGCCTCTCCGACGTCCGGTTCCGTCCCGGCGGCGCTCGTCTCGAACGGCAGGTCGGCGAGGTCCTCGTAGCCGGCGACGACCCCTTGGCGCATCCAATGGCTCACCCCGTCGGACCAGGCGAGAATCCAGCGCGGTTCGGTGACGCGCCGACAGCGGGGGCGACGGATCAGCACGAGCCGGGCGGGGCCGTCGAGTGCCGCGATCCGGTCGAGCAGGGCGTCGGGCAGGACTCCGGTCGGTGCGGTCTTCGGCCACGGCCCGGGATGCTCGATCAGCACCCACAACCGGGTGAGGGTGGCGCGCGCGACCATCGGCTCGCCGACCGCGGACGACCGCCACGAACACGCATCGGGCCGGCGACTCACCTGGGGATTCTCGATCACCGATCCCATTGCGGCAAGGTCGATGTCGGACTCGGCCCCGTGCGACCGGCCGCGCGAAGCGGACGGCACGGCGCAGGCGCCGTCGGGGCGAGCAGACACGACATTTCCCCCACTCGGTAAGTTAGCCTTACCAATCTTAAGGGACGCCATTTCGGCGGCCGCGCGGCACCGACCGGGCCGGGCAGCGAGTGCAGTCAGGAGTGCGAATGAGACAGGATGTCACGCGGGCGGGTCGAGTGTTGATCGGCGTGCTCGCCGCGACAGTGGCACTGACCGCCTGCGGCAGTGCCGACGACGATTCGACCGATCAGGCGACGTCGGTGCGCACGGTGGCGCACGCCCACGGCTCGACCGAGGTCCCCGCCGATCCGCAGCGCGTCGTGGTCCTCGAACCGGTGCACCTCGACACCTCCATCGCACTCGGCGTGATCCCGGTCGGCGCAGCGGTTCTCAGCGAAGCGGCGGGAGTGCCCGCATACCTCGGCGACAATGCGTCGTCGGTCGCGATGACCGGCACGGTCGCCGCACCCAACGTGGAGAAGATCGCCGCACTGAAGCCGGACCTGATCCTCGGCACCGAGACCCGGCACGCGGACCTGTACGACCAGCTCGCCGCGATCGCCCCGACCGTGTACATGGCGTCGCAGGCCGATCCGTGGCAGGACAATGTTCGCTTCGTCGCCGACGCCCTCGGCAAGGGGTCCGAGGCCCAGACGCTGCTCGACGGCTACACCGCGCGCTGCGAGGAGGTCGCGACCGAGCACGGCACCGCAGGCAAGGCGGCGCAACTGATCCGCCCCCGCGAGGACGTCCTGACCCTCTACGGCCCGACCTCGTTCGCGGGCAGCACCCTCGAATGCGCCGGGTTCACCATCCCGCCCCGTGACTGGCAGAACTCGATCTCCGTCGACCTGTCCCCCGAACTCGCCAGCGAGGCGAAGGCCGACCTGGTCCTGGTGACCAGCGCGAAGCCGGCCGACCCGACATCGGTCCCCGCGGTGGTGACCGACCGGGCACTGTTCCCGAACATGCACGTCGTCGACATGTCGTACTGGATCACCGGCGTCGGCCCGCTCGGCGGCATGACGGTCCTCGACGACCTCGACAGCATCCTGTCGGCTGCGCCCACCAAGAGCAACTGAGCCGTCACGCCGCGCCGGACTCCCCGTCACCGCCAGTGGGTGACGGGGAGTCCGGCTCCCGCACCATGCGGAACGAGTTGAGCAGCCCGAGAAGGCCGGCCACGATCGGAACGAGCAGTGCCGCCTGCAGGGCGATGGGGCGCGCGTCGGTGTTGATGCGGACGATCTCGTCCTGCACCGCCGGGGACTGGCCCACGAGCAGGGCCTCGAGTTCCGCGTTGCTCATGACCTGCGCGTCGTCCTCGAGCACCTGCGCCACGCGCTGTTGGTCGGCGGGCGGGAGCACGGTGCTCGACTGCGCCATCGCGGTGAAGGTGATCGACAGCGTCGCCAGCATGATGGCGCCCGCGAAGGCCAGCCCGAACGAGAGCCCGAACGACCCGGCCGCGGAGTTGGTTCCGGCGGCTTCGCTGACCCGCTCCTCCGAGATCGGGGCGAGCGTGTAGTTGTTCAGCTGAGACACCAGCATCCCCAGCCCCGAGCCTGCCACGACGAGCGGCACCACCAGCGCCCACCCGAAGTCCGCCCTGGGCACCAGCGGGATCAGGATCGCGATGCCGACGGTGACCAGGACGAAACCCCACCGGATGATCCCGGCCGGGGGTCGATCACCCGCCTTCTTCCCCACGAGCAGGGCCACCGCGAACATGCTCAGCGACAGCGGTGCGAGGGACAGGCCGGCCTGCATCGCGTTGTACTCGAGCACCATCTGCAGGTAGATCGGCAGCGCGATCATCGTGCCACCGAGGGCGATCTGCTGGAGCATCTGCTCCGTGACGCCTAGCCGGAAAACCTTGGACCGGAACAGGTCCGGATCCAGCAGGGCCGGTTCCCCACGCTGCTTCCGGCGGATCAGCCAGTACGCCAGAGCGCCCAATGCCGCGGCACCGATCACCAGGAGCGCGGCGACGGCCTCACCGCCCTCCTGCCACACCAGAATTCCCAGCACGATCCCGCCCATGCCCACGACCGAGAGCACCGCACCCCCGACATCAACGCCCCGGGGACCGGTGTGGGGCACGTCGCGGACGAGACCGATACCCGAGAGCACGACGACGATGATCACCACCTCGAGCGCGAACGCGATCCGCCACGACAGGTAGGTGGTGACGAAGCCGCCGAGCAGTGGTCCCACCGCGGCGGCGATCGCGGCCGCGGCGCCGACCAGTGCGTAGACCTTCTTCTGCATGTCGCCCTCGAAGTTGCCGTGCACGAGGGACTGCATCGCGGGCAGCAGCAGCGACGCCCCGATACCGCCCACCACGGCCCAGAACACGATCACCGCGGTCAGGCTCTGTGCGAATGTCATCGCCGCCGCTCCCGTCGCGTAGCCGAGCAGGCCGAGGACGTAGGCGCGTTTGCGGCCGATGAGGTCGCCGACCTTGCTGCCGATCAGGATGAAGGCCGCCGACACCAGCGCCTCGAGCGCGATCGCCGTCTGCACCCCACTGACGGTCGTGTCGAGGTCGCGAACCACGGCCGAGATCGACACGTTCATCAGTGACGTGTCCACGACCAGGACGAACATTGCCATCGCGAGCAGAACGGCGAGCAATCGCGTGTGCCCGGACGCGCGATCGGAATCGCTGGCAATCACCCCATCGGTCATGGCACCCCACCACCTCGGCAGTCGTGAACTTCTCCGCACCAGGTACTGCGACATCCACCGCTGATGTCGGAGCGTATAGCAGCAGGCAGCGGAGCGCCGACCTGCCGCCACGCCGTTCGCCACTCACCCGATCAGTGGCCGAACCGTGCAACGATCGGGTTCCAAGGGGAGGATGGGGTCGACACCGGGTCGGGCCCCCTGCACCACAGGAGGTTCCAT
Source organism: Rhodococcus sp. NPDC003322 (assembly GCF_053589555.1). Classification (NCBI taxonomy): domain Bacteria; kingdom Bacillati; phylum Actinomycetota; class Actinomycetes; order Mycobacteriales; family Nocardiaceae; genus Rhodococcus; species Rhodococcus sp. NPDC003322. The sequence goes on from NZ_JBSFSC010000001.1 coordinate 423,529, forward strand.
GATGAATCTCGTTCGCAGACTCGGCATCTGCGCAATTACCGTTGCTGCATCGGGTTTGTCGACCGCAGGAGTTGCCGCCGCGGCGGTGACCATTCCGTTCCAGATCGACCCCGCGCCGTTCGGAAACCCGAACGGGAGCTTCGATGCACCACCGGTTCGCTGCGTAGCCGTCGTCGGCGATCAACCCGGCAGCGTGACGATCACCGGCGGGAAGCCCGGTCGGTGGGGCTGCCTGCTCTCGGCCGAGGTGCTCTGGGTGAACTTGTCGACCGGAACGTCCGGCACCGCCCGCCTGTCCGACGGGCTGAACGGCATCCCAGCCGCCGCAACGGTGAACACGGGAACCGGGCAGGTGGCCGTCGTCGTCAATTCCACGGCGCCGGGACCGATCACTCCCGGCGCCGCCACGTTCTTCGTGCCGTAGCACCGGCAGGGACCTCGGCCGACGGCATGGATGGTGAATGCGCGGTGCAGGATTCGTCCTCGGCACTGGAACGTCGGCCGTGACATCGAAAGTCTGTGCGCGGCCCGGTGCCGGTGGCGCCGACGAGAAGGTGGCGACGGATCGACCGGGTTGGTCCCGGCCGACCGATGATGTCGTTCGAACGACGGGCAGCAACAGGTCGGCAACAGTTGGGTGCGACACTTTCCTCGCGCAGCACCGGACCCGCCGGAACCGGGCAGTGGCACGTGGCCTCCTCGGAAGCCCCCGGTCACCGCCCGTCACGCTGCGCGCGGACACCATTGGAGGCCCATGAGCACGCAGGACCGGTTCGGTCCCATCGACCTCGTCGTTGTCGAGTTCCCCGAAGGGAAAGTCGGCACAGACGGATTCACCCGCCTACTCGACCTGGTCGACCGCGGAGTGATCCGCATCCTCGACCTGGAGTTCGTCGCCAACGACGACGGCACCGCCCGGCAGGTCCCGATCTCCGATATCGAGGTCGACGTGCGTGCATTCGACGGCGCGTTCGCCGGGTTGCTCGACCGCGACGACCTCGATGCGATCGCAGCCGAACTTCCCACCGGATCCCTTGCCGCGGCGGTGGTGTACGAGGAGCTTTCGATGCTCGACGTCCTCAACTCCTGGGAGACCGCCGGCGCCCGGATCATCGCCGACATCCCCGTCGGAGTCGACGAACTCGCCGCGGCCCTCGACGCCACGGCCATCGCAGAAGGAGTGACGAAGTGAGCCTGTTCCGTACCGCTGCCCGCACCGCAGTCGCCAGCTCGGTCCACGGGCGGGTGCAACGCCGCCAACAGTCCAGGTGGGCAGCCGAGGACCAGGCCGTGGCCGCGCCGGCCACGACTCCACCGGCGCCCGCGGTCGCACCCGCCCCTCGGGTGGCCGGCCCCACTCCGTCCGCGCCCGTCGACACCGACGCCATGCTTGCGCAGCTCGAGCGGCTCGCCGCCCTGCGCACCTCCGGCGTGCTCACCGACGACGAGTTCGCGGCACAGAAGGCACGCATTCTCGCCGGGTAACCCTGCGAGTCACTGACCTGGCGATTCACGAGGGCGTCGGGCCGCCGGAGCGCATGTCGCTCCGGCGGCCCGAACCAGAGACAGGTATGTGACGCGGACAGGATCAGAGCGCCCGCTTGAGCCCGACGTGACTGCTGTCGTACCCGAGCCGCGCATAGAAGACATGCGCCCGCTCGCGCGCCTGGTCGGTCGTGACCTGCGCGAGTGTCGCTCCGCGGTTCCGACCGTGGTCGTGCGCCCACTCGAGCATTGCGGTGCCGACTCCGCGGGACCGTTCGGAGGCCGCCACCCGAACCCCCTCGATCTGCAGACGTGTGGTGCCGCCGCGGGACAACCCAGGAATGACGGTGAGCTGCATGGTGCCGACGATCCGGTCGTCCTCGTCGCGCACCACGGCCAGGTACTGCCAGGGGTCCCGTGCGACAGCGTCGTACGCCTCCTCGTACCGGGCGATCTCGGCGCCCTCGCGGGTGCGACCGATCTCGTCATCGGAGAGCAGTGCGACGAGCGCCGGCACGTCGGCGCGGCAGGCGCGCTGCACCCGATAGGTCCGGTCACCGAGTCGGAGCCGCCCACCGACCGATGCCCGTGCCCGCGAACGCAAGCGGGCCACGAGCGTGTCCAGCCAGCTGCCGACATGTCGCCGGGCCTCGGGGGTGTCGGGGTAGCGGCACCGCAGGTGCAGTCCGGACTCGTCGAAGATGAACCAGAGCATCACGCCGTCGGTCCGGATCGTCGCCCCGACGTACTGCGCCTCCAACCCGGTCGCGTCGACCCGGACCGGTAGCCGGCGCAGGTCCAGCCACGAAATCGCGAACATCCCTGGCGCCTCGGGCATCCCGCCCCATGGACGCAGAACGTCCTCCAATGGCCAGGACCCCATCCGGACGGCCTCCTTGACCGCCTCCGCACTGGCACGCGGCTCGGGAACGGTCGATTCCAGCACCGAGTTGGTGATGAACCAGCCGACGGAGTCGTGCCAGGTGGCGTCGTACCGGCTGTGCACCGGGAAGACCGCCCGCAATGGGCTGCCTGCCAACTCGCGGGTCACCTCGGTCATCGCGGCCACCACCAGTGCCAGGGTCGAGACACCGTCGTCCCGGGCCTGGGCCGAGAACGCGGCACTGTCGTCGACGTCAAGCACGTCGCGCACCTCGACCCGTTCCTCGTGCAGCGCCGCCGCGCCCAGCGGCAACGGGAACCGAGGCATCACATCACCGCTGGCAGCCAGCACCTCCGCCCACCGGCGGCGTACATCGTCGGGTGCGGACGGGCGGCCCCGCAGCGCGCGGGTGTGCTCGGCGAAGGCGGGGACGGGCGGCAGCGACGGCACTCGGCCCTCCTGCACCGCGGCCAGCGCCGCGAGCAGGTCGCGGGCGATCACCAGCATCGACCACATGTCGACGTGAGAGTGGTCGGCGGCGATCACCACGGTCGGCCCCACCGCGGTCTCGAGCACGCAGAGCCGGTGCGACGGACGACCGTACGGCGTGCACGCGCGGTCGAGCACTTCCCGCAGCGCATCGTTGACGGCCTGCCCGGGGGCGATCGAGTGCTCGACCCAGTCACCGGGGAAGACCTCGACCTCGTGCAGCCGCGGCTCGCCGTCCTCGCCGGGCACGAACACCGACCGCAGCGTGCCGTGCCGCGCGATGACCGCCAACCATGCCGCCGCGAGCTCGTCGGAAGGCACCGGCTCGGCGAGTCTGAGGGACAAGGCCATCCAGGATCCGGCCCGGTCTCCTGCTCCGACGTGACGCCGCTGGTCGAAGGAGACGGGAAGCGGTCGGCCCGGCTGTCCGACGTTCACGTCGTAGCCCAGCAGCCGACCGAACGGGAGGCGCAGGTGCGCGACGTTGGTCAGCCGCATGGCGGTATCCTAGGCGCCTTCCCAGCCACCGCGCCCTTCGAAACCCACAGGAGCCGCCGTGCCGACGTTCACTGTTCCCGGCGCCGAGCTCGACGTGGAGCTGAGCGACGAGGGCGGCCACCCGGTCGTCCAACTCCACGGCCTCACCTCGAGCCGCCACCGCGACCGCCTGATGGACCTCGATCTCGGCCGCGGGCTCAGCGGGACCCGGCTGCTGCGGTACGACGCGCGCGGACACGGCCACTCGACCGGCCGTGCGGTCCCCGAGGACTACCGCTGGCCGGTTCTGGCCGACGACCTGCTGCGGCTGCTCGACCACTGGTTCCCCGGCGAGCGGGTACACGGCGTCGGTCCTTCGATGGGCACCGGAACCCTGCTGCACGCGGCCGTGCGTGATCCCGGCAGATTCAGTGGCCTCACCCTGCTGGTGCCGGCGACCGCATGGCGCACCCGCGCGGCCAAGGCCGACATCTATCGGCTCAACGCCGCGATCATCGAGGATCGGGGGCTCGGTGCGTTCCTCGGGGCCGACCTCGCCGCGCCCCGCCCCCCGGCGACCGTCGGGGCGCCCGAAACCGTTCCGGATGTCGCCGAGCACCTACTTCCCTCGCTGTTCCGCGGGGCCGCGCTCAGCGACCTACCCGACCCGGACGACGTCGCCAAGATCGACGTTCCGACAACGATTCTCGCCTGGACCGACGATCCCGGCCACCCGGTGTCCACCGCCGAGGCGCTGCTGGACCTCCTGCCCGACGCCACGTTGGAGGTGGCGCACACGCCGACCGATCTCGCCCGCTGGCCGAGCATCCTGTGCGAGGACGTGGCGCGGCACGGATAGCGCCGGGCCCGGCTACCGGGGCATGGGCGGGTGTTGCGCCCTATACTCCCGCCATGTTGATCATCGGGATGATCCTGTTCGGATTGCTCGTCGGCGCCGTCGCCCAACTCATCCTGGGGAAGTCCAAGTCCGGAATCGATTGGACTCTGGCGTTCGCCGCAGGCATCGGCGGCTCGTTCGTGGGCGGACTGCTCATCAGCCTGCTCGCCGGGGACGGCCTCGAGCTGCGCCCGAGCGGCATCATCGGATCCCTCGCCGGCGCGATCATCGTCACCGCCGGGTGGCACTGGTGGAAGAGCCGCTCCGCGGCGCCGGTCGACTGAGGCCACCAGGACACCAACCGCGCCATGTCGCGGCCCGCGGCGCGGCCGTGCCAGTAGCCGGTGGAATGATGAAGCGCGTGCCGATGCCCTCACCGCTGCCCGTCAAGGACGGAGTCGGACCGACGCGGCTGCGCGTCCCGACGTCAGGGCCGTGGGCGACGGTCGCCGAGTACGTCGTCGAGAGGTTCGACCACCTGGATGCGGATGACCTGCACCGGCGGTTCGCCGCCGGCGAGATCGTAGGCATCGACGGCAGCCCGATCGGCCGCGACACGGCGCTGGGCGAACACCGGTTCGTCTGGTACCACCGCGACCTGCCGGTGGAGGACCCGATCCCGTTCCACGAGGAGATCCTGCATGTCGACGACGATCTCGTCGTGGTCGACAAGCCGCACTTCCTCCCCACCACCCCGGCCGGGCGCTACGTGCGCGAGTCCGCGCTCGTCCGATTGCGGAACCGCCTCGACAATCCGGACCTGACGCCGATCCATCGACTCGACCGCGCGACCGCCGGCCTGGTGATGTTCTCGGCCCGTCCCAGCACGCGCGGCGCATACCAGTCGTTGTTCGAGAAGCGGCAGGTCGTGAAGGTCTACGAGGCGGTCTCGGCGCGACCGCCCGGGTGGGACCCGAGCGCGCCGGCGCTTGCCGGGCGCGCGGTCCCCGTGGTCCACCGCAACCACATCGAGGTCAGGCGCGGCGAGTTGCGGGTCGTCGTCGACGACGCCCGTGAGCCCAACGCCGAGACACTGGTCGACGTGATCGGGACCGGCGTGAGCGTCTCCGGGCGCGCTGTGCTGCACACGATCCTGCGACCGCGCACCGGACGGACGCACCAGTTGCGGGTGCATCTGGCTGCGCTCGGCATCGGAATCCTCGGCGACCGCTGGTATCCCGACCTGCTCCCCGAGACGCCGGACGACCATTCCCTCCCACTCCAATTGCTCGCGCGGGAACTCGAATTCACAGATCCGCTGTCGGGGACGCCGCGACGGTTCGTCACCCGCCGGACATTGAGCGAGGCACCCGTGTCGCCTGTCGCCTGAGGCCACCGCGAGAGTTCCACGGAACCGCCGAATCTGTCGGTGGCGCTCGATACACTCGAACACATGAGCGAACAGGGGCGCTTGACCGACACGGTGACCACCACCGATGTCGAACAGTGGGTCCAGTCCCTCGCCGCCGCGACCGGCCCCGACCACCAAGCCGAGCGCATCGACCTGCTCCACGCCCTCGAACGGCTCACCTGCGCCGCAGCCGGCCTTCAGGCCCAGGTCACCGCCGATTTCGCTGCGCAACAACGCCGCACGGCCACCGATGCGGGCGTGGCGCGCGAGCGTCGAGACCGGGGCATCGCCTCCCAGATCGCACTGGCCCGCCGCGAGTCCCCGCACCGCGGCGGCATCCACCTCGGCCTGGCCACCACACTCGTCTCCGAGCTGCCCCACACCCTTACCGCGCTACGCGGAGGATGGATCACCGAGTGGCGCGCCACCCAGATCGCACGTGAAACCGCCTGCCTCTCAATCGAAGACCGGGCCGAGATCGACCGGAAGCTCGCCGCCGATCCCGAACGACTCGAGACGATGAGCGACAGGGACACCGTCGCCAGCGCACGCCAGATGTCGTACGAGGCGGACAAGCAGGTCTGGGTTCGACGGAAAGCCAAGGCGCACACCGAGCGACGGGTCTCGATCCGCCCCGCCCCGGACACGATGACCTACGTGACGGCGCTGCTGCCCATGGCGGAGGGCGTCGCCTGCCACGCCGCTCTCTCAGCAGCGGCCGCGTCGGCAACCGCCACCGGCGACGAGCGGACCCGCGGGCAGATCATGGCGGACACCCTCGTCGCCCGCGTCGTCACCGCACCGACCGACGACACCACCGCGCCGGCGCCACCGGTTCGAGTGCATCTGACGGTGTCCGATCGCACACTCTTCGGCGGCGCCGACGAGGCGGCACAGGTGCGCGGCTACGGACCGATTCCCGCAGACGTCGCAAGGGAACTCGTCCACGCCGCCGCGACCGCCGGTCTCGCCGAACTTCGCCGCGTCTACACGCGGCCCGACACCGGCGCGGTGGTCGCGATGGACCGCAGCACCCGCCTGTTCCCCAACTCCCTGGCCGAGCTGATCCGGCTGCGTGACCCCGTGTGCCGAACACCCTGGTGCGACGCACCCGTGCGGCACACCGACCACATCCACCCCGTCGCCGACGGCGGACCGACCACGTTCGAGAACGGCCAGGGACTGTGCGAGGCATGCAACTACGCCAAACAGGCACCCGGATGGATCGCCGAGACAATCGACTCACCCGATGGCAGACACCTGGTCCGGATCACCACCCCCACCGGACACATCCACCACAGCCTCGCCCCGCCGGCACCGAGACCGGCGGTCGCGTGACGGCCAGCGCTTAACCTTGTCCCCATGGCCAACTCGAACGCCGAACACCTGCATCCCGAATCCCTCGACGAGTGGCACGCGTGGCTGCGAGACAATCACGACGGATCCGAAGGCGTCTGGCTTGTGTTCTGGCGCAAGGAGTCCGGGAACACGCCCCTCGACTACGACCAGGTGGTGCGGGAGGCGCTCTGCTGGGGATGGGTCGACGGGCACACCCGGACCATCGACGAGCACCGGCGCGGTATGTGGTTCACCCGACGCGGCCGTAACAGCGCGTGGGCCGCGTCCAACAAGGCACGCGTGACCGACCTGCTCGCCGAGGGACGCATGCAGCCGGCCGGACAGGCCGTCATCGACGACGCCAAACAACGTGGTCTCTGGACCCTGCTGGATGACGCCGAGGCGCTCGTCGAGTCACCGGAACTCGCCGCGGCCCTCGACGCCGCCCCGCAGGCACGTACCCACTGGGACGCATGGCCACCGAGTGTCCGCAAGTTCGCGCTCAGCCAGATCGCGTTCGCCAAGCAGCCGGCGACCAAGACCAGGCGAATCGCCGGCATCGTCGAGAAGGCCGCCCGCGACGAGCGACCGTGATTGTCACCTGGTCGGCGTCATGCCGGCTCTCGCATCACGCCGACGTGACGCACCGACCCGGACAGGCGGGGAAGCTCTTGCCGGGGCGACCAGGTGTTCAGCCCATCTGTGCTGTCGGAGTAGAAGTACTTTCCTTCGGTGTAGGCGTCGAAATACATCCGCCAGGTGCCGTTCGGCAACTGGACGACCGCCGGTCCCTCGACCAGCGTGCCCCAATCTCCGGGTGCGACGAACGAATAGGGTCCGGTCGGCGACGGCGCGACCGCATGCTCGATGACCTTCTTCGTCTCGTTCTTGGTGAACGCGTGGTAGGTCGATCCGACCTTGACCACGGTGGTGTCGATGTGGTCGGCGCCGATCCCGGCGAGCGGAACGGGCAGGCTCCACAACCGGAGCGACGGCTCGAGCGCCGTCATCAGATACGGCACGAAGCCGCCACCGGTTGACATGGACAGGATGACGTTGACGCGGTCACCGTCCACGAACCATTCGGGCGCCCAGGCCTTCGTGGTGAACGGCGACAGCGACGGTCCGTCGCTGAACCCGGCCGACCCCGAGAAGCCAGGCGGGCTCGCCGAACCGGTGCCGTCCCCCGTGCCCGGCAGGAAGGCGCAGCAGAACGGGACCGGCCAGTTCGCCAGATGCGTCCAGTTGACGAGATCGCTGCTGCGCGCGAAGCCGACGTTCGCCCCGTCCACTGTCGTGTAGGTGACGTAGTAGAACCCGTCCGTGTGCCGGAAGATGCTCGGGTCACGCACCACCCCTGACGGAGGCCGATACGCCGACAGTCGGAGGGGCTGGAACTGAGTGCCGTCCCCCGACTGGTACACATCCATGTCGTGGTCGCTGACGTTGCTGAACGCCACCATCGTGTACCGCCAGTCCGGCGGCGGTGCGGCGCCACTGCTCCCCGAGGCCGCGACCAACAAGCCCGCGACAACGAGCATCACCATCGATACGGCGTACAAGCTTCGCTTGGTGAGCGTCACCGGTGCAGTATTCATGACGTCGACTGGTGGCGCACTCCGAGTGGACGAGGGTCGACCGTGCCTTCCGGCGAAGTGACCTCCCAGCGAAGGCCGGGGGACGACGTCGGGATGAGCGGGGCGAGCCACTCGGCGACGACCTCGACGATGATCTCCTCGAGTTGGTCACGAGTCCATTCCCGCGGGCAAGGCGGCACCTCCGGCTCCCAGCCCCGCTCGCCCCACGTCACCCCGAAGAGCTGTCGCTCGTCGTCGAGCCGACGGTCGAGCGCGAACCCGTCGGTACCTTCGAACCGCGCCCAGACGTCGAACGGGCCTTCGCCGTCCTGGCCGACGAAGACGTCGATCACGACCGCATCGATCCGTTCGGTCGCGGCATCGCAGATCGTCACGAGCCGGGTGGCCACGTCAGCCGACGCCGCGTCCAGGATTCGTTTAACTTCCGCGCGGTACTCGGCTGCGTCCATGGCGCCAGCGTAGAGCCGCCGTCAGTGGCGCAGGAGCGGCACGTCGAGCGTCCGCTGCACGACACCCTCCATCAGCGCGGTGAGACCCGGCGCAGTCACCGTCGCGTCCTCGAAGTCCGGTTCGGCACCGTGGACGACGACACCGCTCGTCCTGCTGATCGCGAGGAACTCGTAGTCACCGGCGACGCTGACGAGAATCGGCAGGTACTCCGCCCAGAACGCCTCGACCCGCGCGCGGTCGGCGACGGTCCCTGCCGCGTCGAGTCCGATCCCGCGGAACTCGTCCCACGCGAAGGTGCCCTCGGACAGACCCGCGTAGTCGAGGGCCGACAGGAACCAACGGGAGTCGTCGCCGCTGGCGAGCACCGAGAACCGGCGGAGGAACTCGACGTGGCCGGCGGGAATCGCGACCTCGGCCACCGCGGCGAGCGCGGACGCGATGTCGGCCTCTCGTGGAGGCTCGAACCTCCAGCCGGCCGCCACGAGGTAGTCGATGAGTGCGCCTGCGATGGTCATCAGAAGTCGAGGAATCCCGCGACGACATCACGTACGACGCCGCCCGCTCGAGGCGTCCCGTAGAAGTACACCGATCCGTACCCCCACAGGTACTCGTCGATCACGTCCTCCAACTCACCGTCGACGGGCCATCCCTCCTCGTCGATCTGGAAGAGGAAGCGGTGCCCACCGTCCGCGCGATCGGGGAGCGACGGCACGAGGAACAGCGACATGACCGAATCCTATGAGCGGCAGCTCCTACGACTCCGCGAGGAACGCGAGCTTGCGGATCTCGGCGTCCGCGTCGACGGTCTTGTCCTTGGCCGCGACCCGCTCGATCATCTGTTGCACCGCGCGATGGATCGTCTGCCGCAGGAATCCACGCAGGTCCGGCGCATCGAGGACGTCGGCGCGGTTGATGCGGATCTGCGCGGTCATCCTGCGGTGCACCACCGACACGCGTGGCGCGTACAGCCCGGTCGGGTCCGTGGTCGAGGAGATGGCCCCGCCGACGTGCAGGAGGATGTCGAGCTCGTACGACAGGTCGACGTCACGCAACTCCTGCTTGATCGCGGTCGTCGCCTCCAGCACCTCCGGATCCGGCCCACCGTAGACGGTGCGAAAGACGATCGCGCTCAATCCCAGAACCTCCGCCTCTCCGATCGCCGCCCTCAGCTCTTCGTCAACTCCTCAGCGAGCATCACGATGATTCCGCTGGGACCGCGGACGTAGGTGAGTTTGTAGATGTCCCTGTAATTGGCGACCCCGCGGAGCGGATGGCAGCCGTGCCTCGCGGCGACGGCAAGGGCCGCATCGATGTCGTCGACGGAGAATGCGACGCGGTGCATGCCGATCTCGTTGGGAAGGGTCGGGCTCGTCTCGATCGCCTCGGGGTGGATGTACTCGAACAGCTCGATGCGACCGTGCCCGTCCGGGGTCTGGAGCATCGCAATCTTGGCGTGATTGCCGTCGAGCCCAACGGCGGTGTCGGTCCACTCCCCACTGACCGTGTCCCGTCCGACGACAGCGAGACCGAGGTCGACGAAGAAGGCGATCGCCGCTTCGAGGTCGTCCACCGCGATGCCGACGTTTTCGAGTTTGATGGCCATCCGCTCAGGCTAGCGAGCACGGCGCCCCCCTGCCGCCTCGCTGCGGCGGAACGCTAGGGCGTGCCACAATATACCGATCTACCTGCGGTTTCACGGTTTGAGAGGCGCTTCTTAGCCCCGTTCTAGCCCCACAGGTGTCGGCGCGGTCGGCCAGAATGTGGAGATCAGCGACGACAAAGGGAGTGGCATGGAGCAGGGCACACGCGGCTACAGTTGGACACTTGAAGGGAAATCACTTCTCTCGACATTGTCCGATCTGGACCCCATGTTCGACTCGCAGATATTCCCAGCATCGCACCTCAGCGTGAAGTCGTACACCGTCTTCACCGAGAATAGTAAGTTCCATCGAACTGCTAGCTTCACCGACGCCCTGGAAATGGCAGAGGAGGAGCCTATTCGGATCATTGCCCACTACGGCAGGATAGATGGCTCCACCCACAATTCGGCAGTCAATTCCGTGGACGTCATCTACCACTCCCAATTCGGCCCCGGGAAAGTCGTTGTCAAGATTGAAGTCAATGGAAAGATTGGAGCAGAGACAAATTCCTACTTCCAGTCCTTGCGCGACTGGTTCGACAGAACTGCACTCGACCTAGCCTCACAAACGCCCTCAGCGAGCGGAACGGAGAACTCAGAATCCATCTCACGCTCAGGCGGGTCCATCGAGGCAGTACAGCGGTCCTCAACCTCAATATTCGACGATGCCGACAAGCTTCTCACCATCCAAGGAATCCGCGCACCGCGCGTGTTCATCTCCTACTCCCATGACGACGACAAGCACAAGAATTGGGTCCTCACGCTTGCAAACCGCCTGAACAGCCTCCGGGTGTGGGTGATTTTCGACCAGTTCGACGTGACATTGGGTAGCAATCTGGCGGCCTTTATGGAGAGCGGACTATCCGAAGCCGACCGCGTGATTGCGGTCTGCACTCCGAAGTATGTAGCCAAGACGAACAACTTCCAGGGCGGTGCGGGATACGAGCGGACAATCCTCACCCAAGACTTGATGACATCACAGCTCGGCAATCGCATTATCCCGCTGATACGAGACCAGAAATCACCCGCCAAGCTCCCCTTGTTCTTGTCCACCCGAAATTATATAGATTTTTCCGACGATACCCAGTTCGACGAGAAGATTACAGAACTCGGTATCGAACTCCTGAACGCAAAGAGCAAGCGCCCGCCGTTTGGGGCCGCTAACCCCTGAGCGCTCGTACGTTCGCCGATAGGTTGGCCTCGGGCCGAATGGGTTCCGCAATCACTGACGACTGCCTGGGCACCGCGGAGGTTGAGCCGCAATGCTACCTCGGCCAACGCGCAACCACCGCCTCGGCGGTGATGGTGGGAAGTCAGTCAGCTACAACTCGCTCAACGGCGGGCAATCCGGCTGCTTCATAGGCCACCAGTGCGACATCCATCGCGGCCCTCGCGCGATTCTCCCAGCCCGCGAGCTCTTCGCTTCCGTTTGCGAGCCGAGGGATTAGACGGTTGATCATGTCGACTGTCATCGCAGTTGAGATCACGGCATTCTCAGACCGAAATGCCGAGTAGTGCCAGTCGACAAGTGCATCGACATCAGCACGGTATATCGGCTCCTTGAAACTGCTCCCTGGATGCACCGCCCAATCTCGAAATTGGAACAGTTGTTTGGTCCGGTGCTGCACTTCGCGTGCGCTCGTGTTGTCGATCTTCAGGTGATAACGCAACGTCTCATGGACCTGGGCATGACGTGCCGTTCGATTCTCCCGCCATGCAGCTTCACTCGGATGCCGGGGCGACCTGGCTTTGACCGAAGCGTAGAAGGCATCGACCGCAAATGCCGCAGCACTGATCGCCCGCATAGATGCGCGCAGGTCTCGAATCATGAGCTGCCGAAGGCTCTCTTCGTCACCGGCCTCCAACGCGGGCGGTATGCCGTCGGCATGTGAAGCCGACTCTTTGGCTCCCTCAATCGACTCCGCCAGCCAGTACGGCCACATGTCGGTCCGCAGGTGGACTGTCGGCGAAGACGCGCTCGGAGTCCCGTCCGGGCCGATCTCAATTCGGATATTCGACAAGCGGAGGTCGCCGCCGTCGGTGACATTGATGCCGCGCATCGCCCAAGAGTGTCACGAGCCCGGGCAGAGGCGAACGGGACCAGACACCGGGAAATGTCTTAGCCCCATTCCTGCACCGCAGCCGGTGCGCAACAGGTGGCCGCAGGTCCGCAGCAGGTAGCGATTCACACCCCCTCACCTGCGAAGATGCCAGAATGCCCAGGCCCGCTACCTGCGGCGATGCCCTCTCGGACGATGCCACTACACGTTGAAGCGGAACTCCACCACGTCGCCGTCCTGCATGACGTAGTCCTTGCCCTCCATGCGCACCTTGCCTGCGGCCTTGGCGGCGTTCATGGAGCCGGCGGCGGCGAGGTCGTCGAAGGACACGATCTCGGCCTTGATGAAGCCGCGCTCGAAGTCGGTGTGGATGACGCCGGCGGCCTGCGGGGCGGTGTCGCCCTTGTGGATCGTCCAGGCACGCGATTCCTTCGGGCCGGCCGTCAGGTAGGTCTGCAGGCCGAGGGTGTGGAAGCCGGTGCGGGCCAGGGCGTGCAGGCCGGGCTCGGACTGGCCGATCGACTCCAGCATCTCCTGGCGATCTTCCTCGTCCAGTTCGAGGAGTTCCTGCTCGACCTTGGCGTCGAGGAACACCGCATCGGCCGGTGCGACGGACGCGCGCAGCTCGGCGACCTTCGCCTCGTCGGTGAGCACCGCCTCGTCGGCGTTGAAGACGTACAGGAACGGCTTCGTGGTCAGCAGGTGCAGCTCGCGCAGCAGACCGAAGTCCAGGGTGTCCTTGACGCTGAACAGGGTCTTGCCCTCTTCGAGGACGGCCTGAGCCTTGACGGCCTCCTCGTGCTGGGGCTTGAGTTCCTTGTTCTTCTTCGCTTCCTTCTCGAGACGCGGCAGCGCCTTCTCGAGGGTCTGCATGTCGGCGAGGACGAGCTCGGTCTCGATGATCTCGATGTCGGACGCCGGGTCGACGCGGCCGTCGACGTGCACCACGTCGTCGTCGGAGAACACCCGGACCACCTGGCAGATGGCGTCGGCCTCGCGGATGTTGGCGAGGAACTTGTTGCCCAGGCCGGCGCCCTCGGACGCGCCCTTGACGATGCCGGCGATGTCCACGAACGACACCGTGGCGGGCAGGATGCGCTCGGAACCGAAGATCTCGGCGAGCTTGACCAGCCGCTCGTCCGGCAGCTCGACCAGGCCGACGTTCGGCTCGATCGTCGCGAACGGGTAGTTCGCGGCGAGCACATCGTTCTTGGTCAGGGCGTTGAAAAGGGTCGACTTGCCGACGTTGGGCAGTCCGACGATTCCGAGGGTAAGGCTCACGGTCAACAGATTCTACGGACCGCGTCCCGCCCTGGTCACGCCGGTCGCCCCCACGTCACGCCGCGGGTTTGCGCGCGACGGTCACCGCCCACCCCGCATCGGGTCGCCAGGGACGCAGATCCCAGGTCGCGAAGCGGTGCTCGTGGACCAGTCCGGCGGCCGCGAGATCGGCGTCGAAGTCGTCGACCGAGTAGCGGTAGTCGGTGGCGAACCCGGCGACCAGCACCCCGCCCGGGGCCAGCTGGTCGGCGAGCCGGCGGCACACCGCCGCCTCGGTGCCCGGCGCCAGGAAGATCATCACGTTGCCGGCGACGACGACGGCGTCGAACCCGGGACCCGGGAGGTCCAGCTCGGCCAGGTCCGCCTGCACGACGGTCAGCACACCGGTCGCGCGTGCCGCGTCGAGCAGAACCGGGTCGAGGTCCACGGCGGTGACCCGGTGGCCGCGGCGCGCCAGTTCCGCTCCCACGCGCCCGGTTCCGCACCCCGCGTCGAGGACCCGCGAATTCGGAGCAATCAACGCGTCGACGGCCCGGGCCTCGCCGTGCAGGTCGACGCCGGACGCGGCCAACTCCTCGAACCGGCGCACGTAGTCACGCGCGCCCTCGACTCCTCGCTCGTCCTGCCATCTCGTCACGCCACCACCCTAGGCGTCACACCGAATGCTCCGGCGTGGCGCCCGCGCCGATCCGGCCCCGGACCGTAGGGTTCGCCCGGATGCACGCACCGGCTCCGCCGGTCACGGGCATTCCGAACACCATTGCTCCACGCAGAATTCACCATTCGAAAGGAAACACTGTGGCTGACACCTTGCAGGCCGGTTCCACCCTCACGGCCGGGCAGTCGCTGACGTCGAACAACGGCGCTTACACGCTCTCCCTGCAGGACGACGGCAACCTCGTGCTCAGTGAGGGCGGCAACGCGGTGTGGGCCACCATGACCAACGGCAAGTCCGTGGCCAAGGCCACCGTGCAGGACGACGGCAACTTCGTGCTGTACACCGGCGACGGCGACGCGGTCTGGGCCTCGCAGACGTCCGGCAACTCCGGCGTCCGCCTGGTCGTCCAGGACGATCGCAACGTCGTGCTGTACGCCGGCGACAAGGCCGTGTGGTCGAGCGACACCGCTGTCGAGGCCGCCCCGGCGCCCGCCGCCGAGCCCGAGCCGGCCCCGGCCCCCGCGCCGGAGCCCGCCCCCGCCGCCCCGGCGCCGCGCACCCACACCGTCGCCTCCGGCGAGAGCCTGTGGGTCATCGCCGAGCAGTACTACGGCGACGGCAACCAGTACCAGCGGATCGCCGACGCCAACGGCATCGCGAACCCGGACCTGATCAACGCCGGCCAGGTCCTGAACATCCCGGCCTGATCTGCACCACTGAGCGGCCCCGACCCCGAACCGGGTCGGGGCCGTTTCGGTACCACCGTCCGACACACTCACCTGGAGGCACACAGTCATGACGAGGTTTCTGATCGTCGGGGTCATGTGGGTGGCCGGGCTCGCCCTGGCCGGTCTCGCCGTCGCCGCCGGCTGGGGGTGGTCGATCCTTGCTGTGATCCTGCTGGCCCTCGCGGCGGTCGGGACGCGGGACCTGACCCAGCGCAGTCACAGCATCCTGCGCAACTACCCGATCCTCGGGCACGCCAGGTTCCTGATGGAGAAGATCCGCCCGGAGATCCAGCAGTACTTCATCGAATCATCGACCGACGGAACACCGTTCGACCGGGAAACCCGGGACCTGGTCTACGAGCGCGCCAAGGGCACCGAGGACGACGAGCCGTTCGGCACCGAACGGGACGTGCACGCCCCCGGCTACGAGTTCATGGTGCACTCGCTGCGCGCCCGGCACGCCACCGACCTCGCGCCGACGGTGCGGCTCGGGGGCCCACACTGCACGCAGCCGTACGACATTGCGCTGCTGAATGTTTCGGCGATGAGCTTCGGCTCGCTGTCCTCGAACGCGGTCGAGGCGATGAACGCGGGCGCCGCCCTCGGCGGGTTCGCGCACGACACCGGCGAGGGCGGCATCAGCCCCTACCATCGCAAGCACGGCGGCGACCTGATCTGGGAGATCGGGTCCGGCTACTTCGGCTGCCGCACCCCCGACGGCAGCTTCGACCCCGACGCCTTCGCGGCGAAGGCCGTCGACCCGCAGGTCAAGGCGATCTCGATCAAGCTCTCGCAGGGCGCGAAACCCGGTCTCGGCGGCGTCCTTCCGGGCCCGAAGGTGTCCCCGGAGATCGCCGAGACCCGAGGGGTTCCGGTCGGGCAGACCGTCATCTCGCCACCCGCGCACAGCGCGTTCGGCACACCGATCGAGCTGATCGACTTCGTCGCCACCCTGCGCACCCTCAGCGGCGGCAAGCCCGTCGGGTTCAAGCTGTGTGTCGGGTCCCGCAGCGAGTTCCTCGGCATCTGCAAGGCGATGATCGACCGCGACGTCACCCCGGACTTCATCATCGTCGACGGCTCCGAGGGCGGAACCGGCGCGGCCCCGGTCGAATTCGAGGACCACATGGGCATGCCGCTGACCGAGGGCCTGATGCTCGTGCACAACTCGCTCGTCGGCACCGGTCTGCGCGAGAGGATCCGGATCGGCGCATCCGGCAAGGTCGCCAGCGGCAGCGACATCGTCAAACGCGTCATCCAGGGCGCCGACTTCACCCTCGCCGCCCGGGCGATGATGTTCGCGGTCGGCTGCATCCAGGCACAGGCCTGCCACACCAACCACTGCCCGGTCGGAGTCGCCACCCAGGATCCGGCTCGGGCCCGCGCGCTGGTGGTGCCGGACAAGGCGGCCCGGGTGCACAACTTCCAGAAGTCCACCGTGTCCAGTGCCGCGCAGATGGTCGCCTCGATGGGGCTGGACGGCTTCCACGAACTGCGGCCGTCGATGCTGAACCGGAGGGTCGACGCGCACACCTCCAGGACCTACGCCGAACTGTACGAGTGGCTGCAGGACGGGGAGCTGCTCGACGATCCCCCGCAGAGCTGGCGCAGCGACTGGGTGGACGCCTCCGCGAAGCGCTTCTGAAGGCCGCGCGGTCGGTTTTCTCCACCGGGCGGCCTCGGCACCGGAGTCCTAGTGTGAGGACAGCCACATCCGCTCCGGAGGGAGGTCCGCCATGACGACGGCAACGAGTCCCGGCAAGCCGAGTGCCGACCCGAACATCGAGTTCCTGTACACCGATCCGGACCTGCCTCCCGTCGGTGTCGTCGATCGGAGTCCGATCACCCCGGCGAAGAAGCTGATCTTCGCCGCGATCGGCCTCCTCGGCGCGGTGGCCTGGACGATGATCGCGATCGTGCGGGGCGAGCACGTGAACTCCGTGTGGTTCGTCATCGCGGCGGTGTGCACCTACCTGATCGCCTACCGGTTCTACGCCCGGCTGATCGAGAACAAGATCGTCCAGCCACGCGACGACCGCGCGACGACCGCCGAGGTGCTCGAGAACGGCAAGGACTACATGCCGACCGATCGGCGGGTGCTGTTCGGCCACCACTTCGCCGCCATCGCCGGCGCCGGTCCCCTCGTCGGTCCGGTGCTGGCGGCCCAGATGGGCTACCTGCCGGGCACCATGTGGATCATCATCGGCGTCGTCTTCGCCGGCGCGGTACAGGACTTCCTGGTGCTGTGGATCTCGTCGCGACGCCGCGGCCGCAGCCTCGGTCAGATGGCCCGCGAGGAACTCGGCGTGGTCGGCGGCACCGCGGCCCTGATCGGCGTCTTCGTCATCATGATCATCATCATCGCGGTGCTCGCGCTGGTGGTGGTCAATGCGCTCGCGGAGAGCCCGTGGGGCGTGTTCTCGATCGCCATGACCATCCCGATCGCGCTGTTCATGGGCGTCTACCTGAGATTCCTGCGGCCCGGCAAGGTCTCCGAAGTGTCGCTGATCGGCGTCGTCCTGCTCCTGCTGGCCATCGTCGGCGGAGGGTGGGTCGCCGAGACCGATTGGGGAACAAGCTGGTTCACCCTGTCGAAGGTGACCATCGCGTGGCTGATGATCGCCTACGGATTCGCCGCCTCGGTACTGCCCGTCTGGCTGCTGCTCGCCCCGCGCGACTACCTGTCCACCTTCATGAAGATCGGCACCATTCTGCTGCTCGCTGCCGGAATCCTGGTGGCGCAGCCCGCGATCCAGATGCCGGCCATGACCGAGTTCGCGAAGAACGGCGAGGGTCCCGCGTTCGCCGGCTCGCTGTTCCCGTTCCTGTTCATCACCATCGCCTGCGGCGCGCTGTCCGGATTCCATGCGCTGATCGCCTCCGGCACCACCCCGAAGCTGCTGGAGAAGGAACGACAGACCCGGATGATCGGCTACGGCGGCATGCTCACCGAGTCGTTCGTGGCGATCATGGCACTGGTCACCGCGTGCATCCTCGACCAGCACCTGTACTTCGCACTGAACGCTCCGGCCGCCCTCACCGGCGGCACCGCCGACAGCGCGCCCGCGTACCTCAACGGCCTCGGCCTTCCCGGCGCCGACATCACCACCGCGCAACTGAACGAGGCGGCCGCGGCCGTCGGCGAGGAGTCGATAGTCTCCCGCACCGGCGGCGCCCCCACCCTGGCGTTCGGCATGTCCGAGGTGATGCACCAGGTCATCGGCGGCGAGTCGCTGCGGTCGTTCTGGTACCACTTCGCGATCATGTTCGAGGCGCTGTTCATCCTCACCACCGTCGACGCCGGTACCCGCGTCGCCCGGTTCATGCTCTCCGACTCGCTCGGAAACTTCGGCGCCGCGGCACGACGGTTCAAGGATCCGTCCTGGCGCCCCGGCGCGTGGCTGTGCTCCGCGATCGTGGTCGGCCTGTGGGGCGGGGTGCTGCTGATGGGCGTGACCGATCCGCTCGGCGGCATCAACACCCTGTTCCCCCTGTTCGGCATCGCCAACCAGCTGCTCGCCGCGATCGCGCTGACCGTGGTCCTGGTCGTGGTGATGAAGAAGGGCCTGTTCAAGTGGGCCTGGATACCAGCGATACCACTGGTGTGGGACCTGATCGTCACGATGACGGCGTCCTGGGAGAAGATCTTCTCCGACGTGCCCGCGATCGGATACTGGGCGCAGCACAACGCCTTCCGGGACGCGAAGGCAGCGGGCGACACGTCGTTCGGGACGGCGAAGACCCCAGAGGCCATGGACGCGGTCATCCGAAACACCTTCATCCAGGGCACGCTGTCGATCGTGTTCGCGGTTCTGGTCCTGATCGTGGCGGTGGTCGGAGTGATCGTGTGCGTCAAGGCGTATCGCGCGGGCGGCCTCCCCGACACCGAGGCGCCGACGGTCCCGTCGAAGATCTTCGGGCCGGCCGGGTTCGTCCCGACCAAGGCAGAGCGGCAGATCCAGCACGAGTGGGACACGCTGATCGCGGAGGGCAAGGTCCGCGCGCCCGGCGCCGCACACACGACGGGACACCACTGATGCCCGGCGTGGTACGCGGCGTGCTCTGGTGGCTCAAGTCGGTGATGGGTGACCACGACTACCAGCGGTTCGTGGCGCACCACCACCGCGCGCACCCGGGCGTCCCGGTGCCGTCCGAACGCGAGTACTGGCGCGAGCGGCACGCGGCCGCCGACCGCAACCCCGGCGCCCGCTGCTGCTGACAGGAGAACCGGTCGCGCGACGGCGATGGCCGATTTCCGCTAGCGTCGGAGGCGGGGCGCTGACACCCTGGAGGACATGAACCTCGACTTCGACCGCTGCTACCGGGCCGTCTCGTCCCGGGACACGCGCTTCGACGGGCAGTTCTACACCGCCGTCCGCACCACCGGCATCTACTGCCGCCCGTCCTGCCCGGCGATCACCCCGAAGCGGGCCAATGTCACGTTCCTGCCGACCGCGGCCGCCGCGCAGCAGGCGGGCTACCGGGCCTGCCGCCGCTGCCGCCCGGACGCCGCACCCGGCTCCCCACAGTGGAACGTCCGCTCCGATCTCGCCGCCCGGGCGATGCGGCTGATTCGTGACGGCGAGGTGGAACGCGGCGGGGTGGAGGGGCTGTCTGCCGCGCTGGGTTACTCGGCTCGGCAGCTCACACGCACACTCACGGTCGAGCTCGGTGCAGGTCCACTCTCCCTTGCCCGGGCGCACCGCGCACACACCGCGCGCCTGCTGGTCGAAACCACCGCAATGCCGATGTCGGACATCGCCTTCGCCGCCGGGTTCTCCAGCATCCGCCAGTTCAACGACACCGTCCGCGAGGTGTTCGCCGCGACACCGACACAGATGCGGGCCGACGCCGCGCGCCGCGGTTCCGGCCCGCCCTCGGCCGCAGGCACCGTCTCGCTGCGGTTGCCGTACCGTCCGCCCCTCGACCGCGCCTGGTTCGGCTGGTTCCTGTCCGCCCATGCGGTCCGGGGCCTCGAACAGGTCGTCGGCGGGCAGTACCGGCGGGTGTTGCGGCTCCCGCACGGCGCCGGGGTCGCGGCGGCCCTGCTCGCCGACGACCACGTACGCGCCGACCTGACCCTGCACGACATGCGTGACCTCGCCCCCGCCGTCGCCCGGCTGCGGCACCTGTACGACCTGGACGCCGACCCCCAGGCCGTCGACGACGCGCTGCGCCGCGACCCCGCGCTCGCCCCCGCGATCGTGACGACACCGGGCATCCGGGTTCCCGGATGCGTCGACCCTGGAGAGTTGCTGTTGCGCACCATGATCGGGCAGCAGATCTCGGTCTCCGCGGCGGCGACCCACACTGCGCGGCTGGTGGCGGAGCTGGGCGATCCGATCGAGGACCCACACCTGACGCACGCGTTCCCCTCCCCCGCGACGATCGCCGCACGTGGCCGAGAAGTGGTCACCGGGCCCGCTCGCCGAGTCGACGCGGTGATCGCGGTCGCGGCTGCGCTCGCCGACGGATCGCTGACGCTGCACGCGGGCCGGACCTCGGCCGACCTGCGCGCGGAGCTGCTCTCCCACAAGGGGATCGGTAGGTGGACCGCCGACTACGTGGCGATGCGCACCCTCGCCGACCCCGACATCCTGCTCGACTCCGACCTCGTCGCCGCCCGAGGCGCACACCTCCTCGGTGTGGACCTCCGCGCCCAGGACCGCTGGACGCCGTGGCGCTCGTACGCCTCGATGCACCTGTGGCACACGGCACTCGCCGCCCGCGGCGCGCTCGCGGCCACACCCGACCCCGATCCGAAGGAACCCCGATGACCGCCCACCACTGCACCGTGCCCACCGCCGCGGGACCGTTCACCGTCGTCGCCGACCGCGACGGTGCGGTGCTC
Organism: Rhodococcus sp. NPDC003322; assembly: GCF_053589555.1. Classification (NCBI taxonomy): domain Bacteria; kingdom Bacillati; phylum Actinomycetota; class Actinomycetes; order Mycobacteriales; family Nocardiaceae; genus Rhodococcus; species Rhodococcus sp. NPDC003322. Next base: position 444,715 of record NZ_JBSFSC010000001.1, read on the forward strand.
GCGTCCGGCTGGACGCCCCACGTCGACGTCCTACTCCCCCTGATCCACCCCAGCCTGCGGCCGACCGAATCGACGGCGCGCGCCGACCTCGGCGAGGTCACCCGCGCCGTCACCGACTACCACGCCGGAGACCTGCACGGCATCGATTCGATTCCCGTGAAACAACACTCGGGCGAGTTCCTCGAGGCCGCCTGGGAAGTGCTACGGAAGGTCCCGCCCGGCGAGCCGGTGACGTACACCGAGTTCGCCGCGCTCGCCGGACGTCCGGCCGCGGTGCGCGGCGCGGCGTCGGCGTGCGCGCGGAACGCAGCAGCCCTGTTCGTGCCCTGCCACCGGGTGGTGCGGGTCGGCGGCGCCCTCGGCGGATTCCGCTGGGGATTGCCGACGAAACGCTGGCTCCTCTCCCACGAGCAGTCCGAGGGGTAGATTCGGCGCGTGCCCCGCCAGGAAGGACCGCCCGTGAGCGAAACGCCCACCACCGCCGACCCGAAACCGCCCCGGCGCCGCTTCATCGACCGCGGCGAGGTGCTCGGCGCCGGCGGCATGTGGCTAGCCAAGTGGTCGCTGTGCCTGGTCGCGATCGCGGCCGGAGCCTGGGTGGTGTGGGCGATCCTCGGCGAGCTGTGGGTCGTGGTGCTGCCGGTGCTGATGGCCATCGTCGTGTCCACCGTCCTGTGGCCGCCGACCCGCGCGATGACGAAGCGGGGCGTGCCGCCCGCCGCGGCCGCAGGCATCACGATCGCCGGATTCTTCGCCGTGCTCTCCGGAGTCATCGCGCTGATCGTGCCGTCGGTGGTGGACCAGGCCCCGGAACTGGCCAACAAGGCCAGCGAGGGCCTGCGGACGGTCCAGCACTGGTTGCAGGGCCCGCCGGTGAACCTGCGGGACGATCAGATCGACTCCGCCGTCCAGGCGATCATCTCCAAGTTGCAGTCGAGTGCGCAGTCCATCGCGACCGGCGTGTTCAGCGGCGTCAGCGCGACCGCCTCGATGCTGATCGCGATCGCGCTCGTCCTGGTGCTGACGTTCTTCTTCATCAAGGACGGGCCGCGGTTCCTGCCGTGGCTGCACTCGGTCAGCGGCGGCAGGGCCGGTCGCCACTTCGAGGCCGTGGCGGTGCAGGTGTGGGACACCCTCGGCGGCTTCATCCGCACCCAGGCGCTTGTCAGCTTCGTCGACGCGTTCTTCATCGGCCTCGGCCTGGTGATCCTGGGTGTGCCGCTGGCGCCGGTGCTCGCGGTGCTCACGTTCATCGGCGGCTTCATCCCGATCGTCGGCGCCTTCGTCGCCGGCGCACTGGCGGTGCTCGTCGCCCTGGTCGCGAAGGGCTGGACCACCGCACTGATCATCCTGATCATCGTGCTCGCGGTGCAGCAGCTCGAGGGCAACGTGCTCCAGCCGGTGCTGCAGAGCCGCAGCATGAACCTGCACGCGGCGATCGTGCTGCTGGCGGTGACCGCAGGCAGCTCTCTGTACGGCATCGTCGGCGCATTCCTCGCGGTCCCGGTGGCCGCCTGCGTCGCGGTGGTGATCCGGTACATCGGTGAACAGATCGACCGGCGACTCGACGAACAGGACGCGGCCGACGCCACCTCAGCCGGACCACCGGATGTCGGCGACGCGGCCGCCGACAACAGCGCCGGAAGCAACGGCACCGGCACCGGCAGCCTGCCCGGCCTCCCCGGCCCGGCTTAGGCCACCACCTCGAGCGTCGACCCGGCCCGGCCCCGCACCACGTGCAGCCGGCTCGGGATCCGCTGCCGCATCTCGTCGACGTGGCTGACGATCCCGACGACGCGGCCGCCCTCACGCAGCTCGTCGAGGACGCCCATCACCGACTCGAGGGTCTCGGCGTCGAGGGTGCCGAAGCCCTCGTCGATGAACATGGTGTCCAGGACCACGCCACCGGACTCGGCGGCGACGACGTCCGCCAGCCCGAGCGCCAACGCCAGCGACGCCAGGAACGACTCGCCGCCGGAGAGGGTCTTCGCGGACCGCACCACACCGGTGTAGTCGTCACGGATGTCGAGACCGAGACCGCCGCGTTTGCCGCGCGGACCGGCGCCGTCCTCGTGAACGAACTCGTAACGGCCGGAGGACATTCGGCGCAGCCGCACCGACGCCGACAATGCGACCTCCTCGAGCCGCGCCGCAAGGACGTAGGAGCGCAGCGACATCTTGCGCGCGTTCTGCCCGCGGCCGGCGATGACCTCGGCCAGCGCGGCCAGCTCCTCGTACCGGCGCAGCGCGGGTCCCAGAGCCTCGACCTCGGCGGCCAGTGCCTGTGCGTAGTGCTCGACCTTCGCGGCGCGGTCGTCCGCCGCGGTCGCGGCCTTCATGGCGTCGTCGCGGGCGGCGGCCGCGGCCGCGTGTGCCGCCTCGGCCGCAGACACGTCGGCGGGGTCCAGGGAAAGTGCCTGGACGACCGCCGGTTCGGCGAGCACCACCTCGGACCACACCCGCTCCTCGCGGGCGGCGGTCAGCACCGCCTCGATCTCGTCGATCCGCGACTGCGGGAGGACCGCGGCGCGGGCCTGCTCCGGGGTGTCGAAGCCGGCGTCGACGGCCGCGCGCGCGGCGTGCGCGCCGGCGTCCAGCGCGGCGGCCGCGGCACGGGACGCCGACGCCCGCTGGTCGCGCAGGGCCGTGGTCGCGGCGGCGAGCGCTTCGAGCCGGTCACGACGCGACTGCAGGTCCGTCTCCGCCCCGACGGCCTGCGCGATCTCCGCGTCCAGTTCGGCGAGGCGACGGGTCTCGTCGGCGATCCGCTGGTCCAGTGCGGCCAGTTCGGTGGCGAGCACCTCGGCGCGGCGGGCGAGGTTGTCGCTCTCCCCTCGCAGTCCGGTGAGTGTCCTCGCCGCCGCGGGCTCCGCGGCGGCCGCGGCCTGCGCGGCCGTGTGGGCGTCCTCCGCCGCGGCAACCGCGGCGAGGAGGGTGCCCCGGTCGGTGTCACCGGCGCGGTCGGCGAGCACCTGCGCCCTGCGGTCCAGGTCCGCGAGCAGTGCACCCGCGCCGTCCACGTCCCGGCCGCACTGCTGTTCGACGGCCCGAGCGGCGTCCTCGTCGGCCTTGGTGACGGCCCCGTCCGCGGGGCGGGCGAGCTCGGGATGGTCCCCCGACCCGCACACCGGGCACCGGTCGCCGTCGGCGAGATCGGCGGCCAGTTCCGCGGCCATCCCCGCGATCCGCCGCTCCCGCAAGTCCGCAAGCGCCTCCCGCGCGTCGAGATGGGCGAGGCGGGCCCGCTCGTGTCGCTCGCCGGCGGCGGCGCGCTCGGCACGCACCCGGTCGAGTTCGGTGGCCGCGGCGACCCGTTCCCGCGCCGCGTCGAGCTGTTCGGCCCGCAACGGCACCATCGCGGCGACGTCGCGAACCCGGCTCAGTTCCGCCTCGCACCGCTCGATCTCCGCCGGAACCGCGGCCCGACGATCCGCGACCGCGGTTGCGGCAGAAGCCAATTCGGCACGGCGGGCGCGTACGCCCTCGTGCTCGACACGCGCCGCGCGACGCTGCGCGTCCCGGTCGATCAGGTCACGCAGGCGGGCGGCCTCCGCCCCCCAGTCCCCGACCGCCACCGCCAGGATTTCCGCGTCCCCCGGTCGGTCCGGCCAGGAGACGCGGCCGACCAGGGCCGCTCCCTCCGGCTCCCGGGCGACGGCGCGGGCGAGTTCGTCCACGCGGGTCCGCTCGGTCGCGCCCGCCCGGTCGGCGCGTTCGGCGAGCACGTCGGCCGCCGTCACCGGCACCGCGCGCACGGCGCGGTCGTGTTCGAGGGCGAGCGCGTCCCGCGCTTCGCGTCCCGCGGCCACCTGGTCGAGTTTGGTCCGGGCCTGGGCGGCCCGGTCCTGCAGCTGCCGCACCTCGCGGGCGCGGCGCAGGGCGTTCTCGGTGCGGACCGCGGCCGACTGGGCCGCGGTGAGGGCGAGGGCCGCGGACTCGCCCACCTCTCGCGCCTCGTCGACCAGCCGCGCCGCCCACGCGACCGGATCGGCGTCCGCGCCGGCCTCGATGCCCGCCGCCGCCGACACCTGCGCCGCCAACCGGTCCACCGCGGCCTTCTTGCCGGACACCGCGGTCTCGGTCTCACGACGCCGATTCGCGAACCACTCCTCGACCGTGGCGAACCGCCCGGTGTCGAACAGCCGCTCGAGCAGCACGCCCCGCTCCTCGGTGTCCGCCCGCAGGAACCGCGCGAAGTCGCCCTGCGGCAGCAGGGCCACCTGGAAGAACTGGTCGGCGCTCATCCCGAGCAGCCGCCCCACCACCTCACCGATCTCGTCGAGCCGGGTCAGGTTCTCGCCGTGACCGTCCAGCCATTCGAGGGTGGCCTTGGCGTTCTCCTTGGTGGTGCCGGTGCCGCGCAGCTTGGGCCGCTGGAACTCGGGGCTGCGGGTGATCCGCAGTCGCCGGCCGCCGATCGTGGCCTCCAGCACCACCTTCGGTGGCGTTCCGGGGGCGGCGTGGTCGGACAGCAGCCGCTTGCCCTCCTGCCGGGCGCCGGGCACCCGCCCGTACAACGCGAATGCGACCGCGTCGAGGATGGTGGTCTTGCCCGCGCCGGTCTGGCCGTGCAGCAGGAACAGCCCGTCCGCACCGAGCTCGTCGAAGTCGACGGTGACGGTGGAGCCGAACGGGCCGAACGCCGTCACCTCGAGTTCGTGCAGCCTCACGCGACGGCCTCCACGCCGCCGGAGGGCGGACCGTCGACCTCCCGGTCCGCCGCGCCCAGCGCCTGTTCCACCCACCGCAGCTCGCTCGCGGTCGGCTCGGCGCGGACGTCGGTGAGGAAGCTGGTCACGATCCCGCGGTCGCTGCGCCCGCGGACCTTGTCCCGATACTTGAGGTCCGAATCATCCTGCGGGCGTACCCATTCCACGTGCACCAGATGCGGGAATCGGTCCCGGAGCACCCGCATCGCGTCCACCGGGCGGACCGGGTCGGTCAGGACCGCCGACACGTAGTCGCCGGTGGCGGACGCGAACGCGTCGTCGCCGAGCAGTTCCTCGACGGTGCCGGTCAGCTGGCTCAGCCCGCGCACCACCGGAAGGTCGTGGCGGTCGACCCGGGCCAGCCCGTCCGCGTCCAGGTCGGCGATCCACACCGCCTTGCGGTGGGTCCGTTCGCCGAACGAGTACGGCAGGGGCGAACCCGAGTACCGCACGCAGTCGGTCAGAGTCTGGGGTGAATGGAGGTGACCGAGCGCGACGTAGTCGGCACCGTCGAACGCCGAGACGGAGACCGTCTCGACCCCGCCGACCGAGATCGACCGTTCCGATCCGGTCGCCTCCGCACCGACGACGAAGGCGTGGGCGAGCACCACCGACCGGGCAGGCGTGCCGGCACGTGACCGGTCGGCCAGGTCCTCGCGGACCCGGGTCATCGCCGCGTCCAGGATGTCGGCGTGGGTGCGTGCCGTCGGAACGCCGAGTTCGGCGCGGGTGGTCTCCGGTTCGAGATAGGGAATGCCGTAGAAGGCGACCGGGCCGTGCTCGTCGGACAGCACCACCGGCGTCGAGACCTGACCCACCCTCGTCATCAGGTGCAGGCCACCGGCCGCGGCGAAGGCCGCGCCGGCACCGAGGCGGGCCGGCGAGTCGTGATTGCCGGATGTCGCGACGATCACCGCACCTGCGGCCCGGATCGCCTCGAACCCTCTGTTGCACACCGTGACGGCGTCCGCGCTCGGGACGGCCCGGTCGTAGACGTCACCGGGCACCACGACGACGTCGACTCCGTGCTCGGTCACCAGCCGCGCGATCGCGTCCAGCGCGGCGGCCTGGTCCGCCAGCAGATCGACGCCGTGGAAGGTGCGCCCGATGTGCCAGTCGGAGGTGTGCAGGATTCGCATGTGCCGACCGTAGACGAGGGCACCGACACCGCCGCCGACGCCAGGCCCCCGGCACGCGTCGACGGAGATCGTTCCCACAAACGGTCCCGCCAACGGTGGGATCGGGCCGGCAGCAGCTAATGTCTAGACGTGTCTGCAACCCAACGTGCTCGATCCGGGGTGCCGCTCGCGCAGCGATCGGCGCTGGCCACAGTCCCGGGCGTGCCTGCCTGGGGCGCCGTCGCGATCGCGGTGGCGGCCACGCTCGTCGGGTTCGTCATCGACGCGGTCCGTGGCAACGAACTGACCGCGGCGTTCTCCGTCTTCTTCTTCCTCGGTTGCCTCGCCGCGATCCTCGCGGTCCGCAACCGCGGACTGTTCACCGCGATGGTCCAGCCCCCGCTGATCCTGGTGGTCGCGGTGCCGCTCGCGTACCAGCAGTTCTCGCCCGGGGGCGGCGGCCTGAAGGATCTGCTGCTCAATGTCGCGATCCCGCTGGTCAACCGGTTCCCGCTGATGCTGGCGACCACGCTCGTCGTCTGCGCGATCGGTGCCGGACGCATGTACATCCGGCACCAGGCGGCCGGCATCATCGCCCGGCCCGCGCGCCGATCCGGCAGTGCGCGGCGCACCGAGACCGAACCGCGGACGGTGGCGGATCGGACCGAAACCGTCGCCGAACCCGACCGGCCACGCGAGCAGCAACGGTCCGAGCGTCCGGTCCGCCGCCCCGCCGGGCGGTCGGCGGACCCGTCCCAGCCCGCACATGCACCGGGCAGCTTCCCGACGGGCCGCTACCCGGCACGTGCGGCGCACAGCGAATCGTCCGAGGAGCGGACCGAATCGTTCGACCGCCCGCAGCAGTTCGCGCGCCCCCACGAGCGGGCACCCCGCCCCGATCGGCCGGCGCAGCACGACCGGCCGGACCGCACCCAGGGACGCCGTTACGAGGCCGCGCCGGCACAGCCCGGTCCGGCGTACACCGGTTCCCGCCCGGCCGCCCGGGCCGAGGGCCACGAGTACGGATCGGAGCCCGAGGTCCCGCTGCACCCGATCCCGCAGGTGCGGTACCGGGACCGCGGCGACACCCCGCAGGACCCCCCGTACCGCTACCGCTGAGCGGGCTTGCGCAGCTCGCGCGGCAGCGAGAACACCAGCGTCTCGTTCGCGGTCGTGACGGTCTGCACGTCACCGAAGCCGTGCTCGGCGAGCAGTTCGATGACCCCGCCGACCAGGATCTCCGGCACCGACGCCCCTGAGGTGACGCCGACCGTGCGCACCCCCTCCAGCCATGCCGGGTCGATCTCGCGGGCGTAGTCCACCAGGTGCGACGCCTTCGCGCCTGCACCGAGGGCGACCTCCACCAGTCGCACCGAGTTCGACGAGTTCCGGGAACCGACGACGATCACCAGATCACACTCGGGCGCCATCGCCTTGACCGCGACCTGCCGGTTCTGGGTGGCGTAGCAGATGTCGTCGCTCGGCGGATCCTGCAGCTTGGGGAACTTCTCCCGCAGTCGGGAAACGGTGGCCATCGTCTCGTCGACACTCAATGTCGTCTGCGACAGCCAGATGACCTTGTTCTCGTCACGAACGGTCACCGCGTCGACGGATTCGGGGCCGTCCACCAACTGCACGTGGTTGGGCGCCTCACCGGCGGTGCCCTCGACCTCCTCGTGCCCCTCGTGGCCGATCAGCAGGATGTCGAAGTCGTCGCGCGCGAATCGCTTCGCCTCCTGGTGCACCTTGGTCACCAACGGGCACGTGGCATCGATGGTGTGCAGGCTGCGGGCGTCCGCGGCCTCGTGCACGGCCGGCGAGACGCCGTGCGCGGAGAACACCAGCACCGACCCCTCCGGCACCTCGTCGGTCTCGTCGACGAAGACGACGCCCCGCTCGGCGAGGGTGTCCACGACGTGCCGGTTGTGCACGATCTCCTTGCGCACGTAGATCGGCGCGCCGTGCTTCTCGAGCGCCCGCTCGACCGTTTCGACCGCACGGTCCACGCCGGCGCAGTAGCCGCGAGGTTCGGCGAGCAGGACCCGCTTGCCGGTCGCCGAGTTCGACGCGCCGGTGCCGGTGATTCCCAGGTTCAGGGGGACAGCGGAAGACATGCCTCCAGGGTACGGGGGGCGGCGAGGTGGGGCCCCGCCAGCCGGGGGCGCCCCGTGTCCCGGCTACCAAATGACGCCCCGGTAGGGCACTCTAGGACCATGTTCCGTCCCCCTTTCGCCGCCCGCGTGGCTGCCGGTATCGCGGCAACGATCGTCGAAGAGGTGCAGAAACTGCCTGCCACGGCGGTCACGCTGCCGATGACCGCGGTCAGCACGGTGCTGCAGACGGGCATGCACGTGCAGCAGGCCGTCACCGCCCTGGCCATCAAGGGGGACGAGGCACTGTCGGGATTGTTCCCGCAGTCCGAGGAACAGCCCTCGTGGGCCACATTCGACGAGGACGCCGACGCGTCCCCGCAGCACAACGGCACCGGACGGTCCGCGCCGGCACCTGCCGCCCCGGCGAACCAGGGCCGATTCGAGCTGTACTCCATGACCCCGGCCGAGGGCGCCACCACGGCGGAGCCGAAAGCCCCCAAGGCGACGGCCACCGCCCCGAAGGCCGCGGCGACGAAGGAACCGGCCACCGACGGTGAGCGCCCCGAGATCGCCGAGTACCTGGACTACGACAACCTCACCCTCGCGCAGTTGCGGGCGCGGCTGCGCACCCTGTCCATCGAGGAATTGACCGCGCTGCTCGACTACGAGAACGGCACCCGGAACCGGGCCCCGTTCCAGACCATGCTCGGCAACCGCATCACCTCCGCCAGCGCCAAGTGACCGCTGCCAGCCCCACCCCGCCGAGCACCCGGCCCTCGGCCCAGACGTCGAACTCCGCCGAGAACCCGTGGCCGGTCCGGTCGGTGTCGACGAAGGTCGCGGCCTGGATCGACCGGCTCGGCAGCATCTGGGTCGAAGGTCAGATCACCCAGATCAACGTCCGGCCCGGCACCCGGACGGCGTTCCTGGTCCTGCGGGATCCGTCCGCGGACATGTCGCTGTCGGTGACCTGCTCCCCGACCCTGATCCGGGACAGCCCGGTTCCGCTGACCGAAGGCACCAGGGTCGTCATGTTCGGCAAGCTGTCGTTCTACACCGGCCGCGGCACCGTCTCCCTGCGGGTGACGGAGATCCGGCCGGTCGGGATCGGGGAACTGCTGGCCCGGATCGAGCGACTTCGGGGACTGCTCGCGGCGGAGGGCCTGTTCGACCCCCGGTTGAAGCGGCCGCTGCCGTTCCTGCCCCGCACCATCGGGCTGATCACCGGCCGTGCGAGCGCGGCCGAACGCGACGTGCTCAGCGTCGCCGGCGCCCGGTGGCCTGCCGTGAACTTCGCGATCCGCAACACCGCAGTCCAGGGTCCGACCGCGACCGCGCAGATCGTCGAGGCGCTCGCCGAACTCGACGCGGACCCGGCGGTCGAGGTGATCGTCCTGGCTCGCGGCGGCGGCAGCGTCGAGGACCTGCTGCCCTTCTCGGACGAGACGCTGTGCCGGGCGATCGTCGCGTGCACCACCCCGGTCGTCAGCGCCATCGGCCACGAGCCCGACAACCCGCTGTGCGACCTGGTGGCGGACGTCCGGGCGGCGACACCTACCGACGCGGCCAAGAAGGTGGTGCCCGACGCGGTCGCCGAGCAGGCGCTGGTCGCGGACTTCCGGGCGCGCGGCGCGGCGGCGCTGAGGAACTGGGTGGCGCGGGAGGCCCGGTCGCTGGCCGACCTGCGCAGCCGGCCGGTGCTCGCGGACCCGCTCGCGGCGGTGGAACGTCGCGCCGAGGACGTGACGCGCCTGCGGGAGGCGGGCCGACGCGACATCCGAAGGCTGGTCGACGGCCAGTCGACAGTGCTCGAACACATGGCGGCGCGGCTGACCACGCTCGGCCCGGCCGCGACGCTCGCCCGCGGCTACGCGGTGGTGCAGCGGGTCGTGCCGGGTTCGGATCCGGAGGTGCTGCGGTCGGTGGAGGACGCTCCGCCCGGCACCCAGCTGCGGGTGCGCGTCGCCGACGGCGCGGTGATCGCCGCGGTCATGGGCAGGGACAAGTCAGGAGAACAGAAGTGAACGAACCCGTGTCCGAGCTCGGCTACGAGGCCGCCCGCGACCAGCTGGCGGAGGTGGTCAAACTGCTCGAGCAGGGTGGCCTGGACCTCGATCACTCGCTGGCACTGTGGGAGCGGGGCGAGGCACTGGCCAAGAGGTGCGAGGAGCACCTCGCGGGTGCGCGGGCCCGGGTCGAGAAGGCCCTCGCGCACACCGACGAGGACTAGCCGCCGCGATCGGGGCGGTCAGGACAGCGGTTGGGCCTGTCCGACCGCGTCGGCGAGCTCGCCGAACTCCTCGGTCGAGCCGCTGCCGGTGATCAGCACCCGCACGTCCCCGAGATCGGTGACCCAGATCGGCTCGCTGCCCTCCTCGCTGAACTGCACCCAGGAGTTGCCCGCGAACTGCTCGGCGCCGCTCGCGGTGCGCGGTCCACCGGCCACCCACGACACCAGGGGCTCTTCCGCCGCGGCCGACTGGCTCAACTGCAGGTAGCGGCCGGCGTCGGTGATGTAGCCGACGGTGCTGACGTCGCCGCCGTTGTCGCCGCTGACGGTGCCCCGGCTACCGGAGTTCGGCTGCCAGGCGTCGGGCACGGCGGGATTGCGGATCGGAAAGTCCAGTTCGGCCGCGTCGAAACCCAGCGCCGCCTTCACGTCGAACTGCGGGACCGGTCCGGCGGTCGGGCCGCCGGGGCTGAACGAGCACGACCGGGCGACCCCCGCGATGATCACCGCGAACAACACGAGCGGGATCAACGACCAGATGATGTCGCGGTTGTTCTGAAGAATTCGGGGTTTGTCGCCAGCTGCCACGACAACGAGTATCCCAGCATGCCGCGCGGTGACGGCGGTCGGGACCACCACCGAAACCCGTACGCAAAGTTACATACATGTGGTTAGTTGTCGGACCATGAGCCTTCGCAGCCGACTCCCCCGGCCACACCGTCTGGCCCTGGCGATCACCGGTGTGGCTCTGGCCGTGGCGGCGACGACGGCGCCGGCGACCGCGACCCCACACGTGCCGGGCGACGTGGAGTACCACGACCTGCTCGATCTCGTGCCCGCCAACGCCGACGCCGAGGATCCGGGCGGGCTGGACCCGCGACTGCCCACCGACTCCCGGGTTCTCGGTCGGGCCGTCGCCGCGGCCCGCGCCGACCGACTCGCGCCCGTCCGCTACTCGACGCTGCTGCACCAGTACTGGCTGGCGCGGGGCGCCGAGGCATCGGGCATCGACCTCGGCACCTGGGATCCTCGCACCGGTTTCGCCGCGAACGCGGAACTGGTGAACCGGGTGTACGCGAACTACGGCCGCTATCAGAGGGAGCGGGCCGAACTGAACTGGGCGGGCATGGCCGGGATGGCTGGAGCATCGTTCACCGCCGGCTTCCTGGACATCGACACCGGGCGGGGCGTGCTGTCCGTGGACGCGGTGCACCGGATCGGCGAAGCCGTCGCGGCGGCGGTCGGCACGCTGCCCACGGACGCGGCGGAACGACTGCCGGACGACGTGCGCGCCCTGGCCACCGTCGCGCCCACCCTGACCGCCGACGATCTGGACTGGTACCAGCAGCGACTGCTCGTGATGCAGAAACACATCTACTTCGACATGGTGCCGATGCACGAGGCCTACCTGACCGAGGGGCGGCCCGCGATCGAGGAGATGCGCGCGGCCGGACTGCTCGACGCCAACACCGAGGCCGCCTGGGAGGCGATCTTCACCGGCTCGCCCGAGGGGCGCGCGGACGCGGTCGTACGGATGGCGGACCGTGAGCAGAACACGATCGTCGCCGACCAGTGGGACGCGACGGCTCGCGGCCGGGACGGCGCCGGGCGCGTGCTCGCATACGTCACCACCGTCGCCGCGCAGCCGTCGATCCCCGGCACCCGCGCGCCGGGCGTCTTCGCACCGCTCACCGTGCACGCGGCGACGGCGCCCGGCGGGGCCGGCGTCCGGGTGCAGGCGCCGCTGCCCGACTTCAACTGGGCCGACCGGGGACCACGCTGGCGGTACATCGCAGGGGACACGGCGCCGGCCTACCGTCTGCTCGCCGAGCAACGGCCCGGCGAGATCGGGGCGCTCCTCGGCCTGCCCTTCGCGACCTTCGCCGATCAGCAGCGGGTGGTGGCGCGCGCACCGGCCCTGATCCGCGACCTGACCACCGGGTGGTCCGTGGTCGCGGGCCAGTAGACCGGCTCGGGTGGACGCGGGCGCCGGATGAGACAATTACGCCGCGCGATTCGTTTCGCGTCCACGAACACACCCAGGGCGGCTTTCCGGTCGCCAGCGAGGAGGCACCGCCCATGACGGCCAGCACGAGTCACCGCGAAGCACCGGACCGGAACCTCGCACTCGAGTTGGTGCGGGTCACCGAGGCTGCCGCGATGGCCGCCGGCCGCTGGGTCGGGCGAGGCGACAAGGAGGGCGGCGACGGTGCCGCCGTCGACGCCATGCGCCACATGGTCAGCTCGGTGTCCATGCAGGGCGTCGTCGTCATCGGTGAGGGCGAGAAGGACGAAGCCCCGATGCTGTACAACGGCGAGGAGGTCGGCAACGGCGACGGTCCGCTGTGCGACGTCGCGGTCGACCCGATCGACGGCACCACGCTGATGAGCAAGGGCGCGCCCGGCTCGATCGCGGTGCTCGCCGTGTCCGAGCGCGGCGCCATGTTCGACCCGTCTGCCGTGTTCTACATGGACAAGATCGCGGTCGGCCCCGAGGCCGCCGACGTGATCGACCTGGCCGCCGGTGTCGCCGAGAACATCCGCCGCGTGGCGAAGGCCAAGAACCGCGCGGTCTCCGACACGACCGTGACGATCCTCGATCGCCCGCGGCACGCCGACATCATCCGCGAGATCCGGGAGACCGGCGCCCGCATCCGGCTGATCTCCGACGGCGACGTGGCCGGCGCGATCGCCACGGCCCGCCCCGACTCCGGCGTCGACATGCTGCTCGGCATCGGCGGCACCCCCGAGGGCATCATCGCGGCCGCGGCGATGCGCTGCATGGGTGGCGCGCTGCAGGGCCGGCTGGCCCCGAAGGACGACGCGGAGCGGGAGAAGGCCCTCGCCGCCGGCCACGACCTCGATCGGGTGCTGCGCACCGAGGAACTCGTCACCGGCGAGAACATCTTCTTCTGCGCGACCGGTGTCACCGACGGTGAGCTGCTCAAGGGTGTGCGCTACTACGGCGGCGGCGCGACGACGCAGTCGATCGTCATGCGTTCCAAGTCGGGCACGGTCCGCATGATCGAGGCCTACCACCGCCTCGAGAAGCTGCACGAGTTCTCCTCGATCAATTTCACCGGCGTCGACGGCGCACAGCCGCCGCTGCCCTGACGAGTTCTCCCCGCAACACTCCAGCTGAAGGGTCCCTTCGTGCGCCACGCGCGCAACAAGGGGCCCTTCGGTCGTTGCGGCGGTGGCAAGCTGGGTGCATGACTGAGAACAGCGAACCGCAGTTCCGCATCGAGCACGACACCATGGGCGAGGTCCGGGTTCCGGTCGACGCCCTGTGGCGGGCACAGACTCAGCGCGCGGTGGAGAACTTCCCGATCTCCGGCCGGGGTCTCGAACGCGCCCAGATCCGGGCACTCGGACTGCTCAAGGCGGCGTGCGCCCAGGTCAACCGGGATCTCGGTCTGCTGGACGCGGAGAAGGCCGACGCGATCGTCGCCGCCGCGACCGAGATCGCCGACGGCCGCCACGACGACCAGTTCCCGATCGACGTGTTCCAGACCGGCTCGGGGACCAGCTCGAACATGAACGCCAACGAGGTGATCGCCTCGATCGCGCTCGCGCACGGGGTCGAGGTACATCCGAACGACCACGTCAACATGTCGCAGTCGTCGAACGACACCTTCCCGACCGCGACGCATCTCGCCGCCACCGAGGCCGCGGTCAGGGACCTGATCCCCGCCCTCGATCATCTGCGACTTGCCTTGGTGGACAAGGCAACCGAGTGGCGCACCGTGGTCAAGTCGGGCCGCACCCATCTGATGGACGCCGTGCCGGTGACGCTCGGGCAGGAGTTCGGCGGCTACGCCCACCAGGTCGAGGCCGGTATCGAGCGGGTCGTGGCCGCACTCCCCCGCCTCGGCGAACTGCCGATCGGCGGCACCGCGGTCGGCACCGGGCTCAACGCCCCGGACGGGTTCGGCCCGAAGGTGGTGGCGAGGCTGGTCGACTCGACCGGAATCGATGCACTGTCGCCCGCCCGCAACAGTTTCGAGGCGCAGGCGGCGCGGGACGGGCTGGTCGAGGCGTCGGGGGCCCTGCGCACGATCGCGGTGTCGCTGACGAAGATCGCCAACGACATCCGCTGGATGGGGTCGGGTCCGCTGACCGGTCTCGGCGAGATCCGCCTGCCGGACCTGCAGCCGGGCAGTTCGATCATGCCGGGAAAGGTGAATCCGGTGCTGCCGGAAGCGGTCACCCAGGTCGCGGCGCAGGTCGTCGGCAATGACGCGACCGTCGCCTGGTGCGGCGCCGCGGGCGCGTTCGAGCTGAACGTCTACATCCCGGTGATGGCCCGCAACATCCTCGAATCGATTCGGTTGCTGGCCAACGTGTCCCGACTGTTCGCAGACCGCTGCGTCAAGGGGCTCGTCGCGAACACCGAACACCTGCGCACGCTGGCCGAGTCGTCGCCGTCGATCGTGACGCCGTTGAACTCGGCGATCGGCTACGAGGAGGCGGCCGCGGTGGCGAAGGAGGCGCTCAAGGAGCGCAAGACGATTCGGCAGACGGTCATCGACCGCGGGCTGGTCGGCGACGGCCTGTCCGAGGAGGAGCTGGACCGCCGCCTCGACGTACTCGCGATGGCAAAGGTCCCGCCCGCGACGAAGTGACGCGGACGGGACCTGCGCGGTGGCGCCTGGCGATTGGGCGCTACCGCGCGCCGTCCCAGGCGTCCACACGCACCCAGTCGACGTAGAAGTTGCCGCTGCCGAGGTCGGGGTACAGGCTGGACTCGAGTTGCAGCTGCCAACGCATCGGGGTGTTCGGCACCCCGCGGTGGGACTCGAGCAGAACCCTGCCGTCGAGGATGAACCGGACGGTGTCCGGGGTCCACTCGGTTGTCACCGTGCGCCACTGGCTGAAGTCGGAGTAGTCGTACTCCGAGATGACCTGCGAGTTCGCCGTCGCGTCGGGTTCGGCGAAGTGGTGGTACCCGCGAATCGGGCCGGTCAACTCGCCCTCGGGGAAGTTCAGCTCGCCCTCGCTCGGCCAGACCTCGGACGTCGGCCACAGCAGCATCGCGAGCCGGTAGCCGGTGATGTACGGGTGGCTGGTCTTGATGCGGGCGGAATAGCGGCCGTACAGCTGCCCCTGCTCGTCGCCGGAGATCACCGGGGACAGGTTCGCACCTGCCCGCTTCCCGTCGACCTCGTGCAGGTTGTAGTCGAGGGCGCCGTCGTGGACGCTGAGCACCTGGTCGGCTCGGTACGGGAAGCTGTTGAAGGTGTCGGTGTAGCACTCGGGGTAGGTGCGCCAGCGGGTGTTCTCGGTGCCGGTGTAGACGATCTTGCCGGGATTGTTGCACTCGGCGTTGGCGAAGCTGCCCACCGGTGCGTCGGTGGTGAAGTCGTCGACGAAGATCTCCTTCCAGCCGGCCAACTGTTCACGCGGTGCCGCCTGGGTGCCGGACACCGGAGTGCTCAGGCTGCCGGTCACGTTGCTTCCGACGTCGGCGCTGCCGACCCATTCGAGTCCCTCGGGCAGCGTGATCTGGGCCGAGGCGGCGGGCGCCGCGACCACCCCGAGTGCGGTGAGCGCGGCGACCGCTACGCCTACGCGGCGGCGGAAGTGGCGGGTTGAGCGGGGCATCCGAAACTCCAAGAGGTGAGGGAAAGTTCGTTGCTCACCTTAAAGGCCCTGTCGGAATTTCCGGGATGTCAGGTTCGGATGCTCAGGCCGCCGGGTCGTACGCCCACACCGAGACCCAGTCGACGAGCAGGTTGCCGTTGCTGGTACCGGTTCCGTTCGTCTCGGTCTGCAGCTGCCAGCGCATCGGCGTCGACGGCACCCACGCGGTGCTGTCGAGGACCACCCTGTCGTCGAGCAGGTATCGGATCCGGCCGGGTGACCACTCGATCGTGTAGGTGTGCCAGTCGGTGAACCGGGCACCGATGTCGGCGGCGACGTCCTGGCAGCCGCCGACACACGACCCCGCGCCGGAGTAGTGATGGAAGCCGCCGACGGTGCCGGCGAGGCCGCCCTCGGGGAAGTCGAATTCACCGTCGACCGGCCATCGCTCGGACTGCGGCCAGAGCAGCCACGCCACGTAGTACTCGTTCAGGTTGGCGTTGTCGACCTTGAATCGCGCCGAATACCGGCCGTAGGTCTGATATTGACCGACGCCGTCGATCAGTGGCGACGGATTCGCTCCGGCGGGAATTCCGTTCACGGGGTGCAGATGGAAATTCATCACCCCGTTGCCGACACTGAGCACCTCGTCGGGTCGATACGGACGTTTCTGATATGTGTCGAGATAGCAGCTGGGGTACGTGCGCCACTTCTGCCCCTGCGCGCCGGTGTAGACGATGCGGTCCGGGTCGCACGCGTTCGCCCATGTCCCCACCGCCGCGTCCTTGGTGAAGTCGTCGACGAAGATCTGCCGCCAGCCGGGCAGATTGCCCTTCGGGGCAGTCACTCCGGACGGAGAGACGGGCGCAGCGACCGTGGTGGTCGGGACCGCGACCGTCGTCGTCGGGGCGACGGTGGTCGTGGGGGCGACGGTCGTGGTGGGAGCGACCGCGGTGGTCGTCGGGGTGGTCGGCACGGATCCGGAGTATGCCCACCGTTGCGCGGCGGCGCCGCTGCACGAACGCATGGTCACCGGGTTCCCGTCCACCTCCCTGCCACCGGTGTTCTCCACACACAGGCCGCTGGCCTGCGACGACACCGATCCGTCGGCGCGCGGATTCCACCGCTGCGCGGCCGCGCCGGTGCACCCGGAGATGGTCAGTGCCGCACCGGGTCGGTTCGTCTTCGGGGTCAGGCACTTGCCCTGCACCCGCACGGTGCCGTCCGACTCGACGCTCCAGTTCTGCGCGGTCGACCCGTTGCACCCGTACACCTGCACCGGGTTTCCGTCGGTGGTGACACCCCACTTGTTGTCCAGGCACAGTCCGCCCTGGGTGCGGACGGTACCCGCGGTCGCGGCCGCGGCCTGGAATGTCGTGACGATCCCGCCGGCGGTGGCGCCCGCCGCGACGACCAGGGACAGCAGCAGCCGCGTCACGGAGCCGCGACCGGAATTCACGAATCGATAGGAAGAACTTTCGGGACCGACGACTTCTCGAACGGCAGGAATTTTGCGCACACGACGATGAACCATTCTTTTCCCCATTCATGACGATGGGCACGGAGGGCGGTTCGCATGCGGTACCGAAAAAGGTGTTCAGAAATGAACGCTAGCACGGCCCATTCCGGTTATCCGGGCAAGCGGGGCCACAAAACACGCACCAAATTCTCACCCTCCCTGCGGGCGGCGCGGACCGAGGGCGGGCGAACCTGACTCCCCCACGACGGCCTGCGTGTGCTTAAACTGCCGAACGACATCCGGGAAGTAAGGGAAGGCATACCTGTGCGAGTGGTGGTGACCGGTGGCGCCGGCTTCATAGGGTCGACGCTCGTCGACCGGCTACGCGGTGACGGCCACCGGATCCTGGTCGTCGACAACCTCAGTCGCGGCAGGGAACACAACCTCGCCGCAGCGCTGGCGACCGACGCCGTCGACCTCGAGACGCTCGACATCCGCCACGACGACCTCGGACCCACCTTCGAGGCATTCGCGCCCGAGGTGGTCTTCCATCTCGCCGCGCAGATCGACGTCCGGCGCAGCGTCACCGACCCGATCCTCGACGCCGAAACCAACATCCTCGGCACGATCCGGGTCGGCTCGGCGGCCGCATCGGCCGGGGTCCGCAAGGTCGTCTTCACGTCCTCGGGCGGCTCGATCTACGGCACGCCCGCGAACCTCCCTGTCACAGAGCAAGTTCCGGTGCAACCGGTGTCGCCCTACGCGGTGAGCAAGGTCAGCGGCGAGATCTACCTCGACAGCTTCCGGCAGTTGCACGGACTGGAGTGCTCCCACATCGCTCCGGCCAACGTGTACGGCCCTCGCCAGGACCCGCACGGCGAGGCGGGAGTGGTGGCGATCTTCGCTCGCGAGATGCTCGCCGGACGCCCCACGACCCTGTTCGGAGACGGCGGCAACACCCGCGACTACGTGTACGTCGACGACGTCGTCTCGGCCATGGTCGCCGCGTCCGGTCCGCTCGGATCCGGCCTGCGGTTCAACATCGGCACCGGGGTGGAGACCAGCGATCTGGAACTGAACCGCCTCGTGGCCCGCGCGACGGGCGCGACCACCGAGCCGGTGTGGAAACCCGAGCGACCCGGCGACGTCCGACGATCCGCGCTCGACGCCGGCCTGGCCCGCAGCGTCCTCGGCTGGCGCCCGTCGGTCGATCTCGAGGAGGGAATCGCCCGCACCGTCGCACACTTCCGGGCCACCGACCCGACCCGGCCGGTGTCAGTCTGAGGTGCCCGTGACCGACCGCTCCACCGTCCGGGTCGGCCACCTGGACGTGATGCACAGCCGTACCCGGGTCACTGCGATCATCGGGCCGGTCCATCTGCCGCCGGACGACGTCGTGGCAGCGAGACTGGCGACGATGACCGCGGTCGGGCCGCACGCCCGCTTGGGGTTGCGTCCCTCGTCGCGTACCAATCGCTGGACGTTCGATCCGATCGCCAACCGCCCCACCGTGAGCCGCATCGATCCGCCGTCGTCACCACTCGATCTGCTCGACCTCCCCTCGGATGCCGGCACTCCCGCCGAGGATCGTCCGACCAGCATCGTCCTGGCCGGCGACTACATGCGCACCGATCACAATCACGGTCTCGGCGAGGTGGCGCTCGGACTGACGATGCACGGCGTCATCCTGGGCACCATCGATCCGGCCGACCCGCACGTGTGGCGTTCGGCGAAGCGCCATGGAAGTGGGATCGCGACCGCCGCCGCCCGCACCTACGGCTCGGACCCGCGGCGGGTCTGGGCACTGCGCGACTCGGCCCGCCGGAAACCTGCCGCCACCGATGCCCCGGAGGCGATGGAACCGTGGACACCGTCGCGCACCGGCGTCGTCACCACGATGCCCTCGGCGACAGTGGCGCAGTTGCGTTCCTGGCGGGATGCCCACGCGTCGGATGCGTCGATGTTCGCCGTGGTCGCCTCCGCACTCCACCGCGGTCTCGCGAGCGCCGGCCTGCCGATCGACGACGTCGCGACGGTGACCCTGGACGCCCGCCGGTACCTGCCGAAAGGGCGTGTCCCGCTGGGGAACTTCGTCTCCGGACTGGAGTTCGACCTGGGTCCGGCACCGACGCCGGAACGGATCCACCGGGCCAGCGCCGGCGCGATGGCGTCGGGACGCCCGGTGGCGAACCTGGCCCTGAACGCGACCCGCACCCGCATCGGCCTCCGCTCGGCCGCCCCGCGGAACGCACCCCTCGAACGTCCCGGCAGCCCGAGGGCCCGACTGCTGTTCTCGAGCCTCGGGGCCGTCCCCCGAGTGGGCGCCGTCCCGTGGCTCGACTCCGCGGAACCGTTCTACGTCGCCCACAACGATCCCACCGGACCGGATGGCATCACCATCACCTGGGCACTGATCGAGGGCGCCGTGATCACGTCGGCCTCCTTCCACGGCACCGTGTTCGACCGGGAACAGGTTTCGGCCGGGCTCGCGCGGGCCGCCGCCGACCCGTTGGAACTGCTGCAGTGACCCCGTTCCGCGGCTGCCGATCGACACCGTAAGATAGGCAAGCCTTCCCTACTTAAGGGAGGGCCGTGCCCCAATGACGATCCCGGAGTTTCGCCTTGGCCTCGACGACCCGCCCCGACCCCGGGCTCGCCATCCTCATCAGCTGCTACACGCTCGACCGCCTGGACCTGCTGGTCGCCGGGATCGACGCGGCACGCGCGCAATTGCGGCCAGAGGACGAACTGATCGTCGTCGTCGACCACAATCCCGACCTCGAACGGGAGCTCCACGCGCGGTTCCCGAGCGGGGTCACCGTGGTCGCCAACGAACACGAACGCGGGCTGTCCGGTGCCCGCAACACCGCGGTCGCGACCGCGGCCGCCGAGATCGTGGCCTTCCTCGACGACGACGCCGTGCTGCGGCCGGGCGCGCTCGATGCCGCGCGTTCGGCCTTCGCCGACCCTTCGGTCGTCGCCGTCGGCGGCGCGGTGATCGCGCGGTGGGAGTCCGGTCGACCGCCGGCGTGGTTCCCCGAGGAGTTCGGCTGGGTGATCGGTTGCGACTACCGCGGACTGGCCGGGGACGGCGCCGAGATCCGCAATCCGATCGGTGCCGCGATGGCGGTGCGACGCGCCGAGCTCCTGAAGATCGGCGGGTTCTCCGACCGACTGGGCCGGGTGGGCACCGTGCCCGCAGGCTGCGAGGAAACCCTGATGGGTATCGAACTGCGACAGCGCTTTCCTCGGTCGCGGATCGTGCGGGTGGCTGCGTTCGCGGTGGACCACACCGTGCCCGATTCCCGCGCCACTCTGCGCTACTTCACAAGCCGCTGCCGGCACGAGGGTCGGTCGAAGGCCATCTTGTCCGGCATGGTCGGCGCCGAGGCCGGGCTGTCCGCGGAACGGAGTTTCGTGGTGCGCACACTGAGCACCGGGGTGCTGCGCTACCTGCGTCAGGCCGTCACCGGTCAGGGACTCGCGTCGCTGAGCCGGATCCTGGTGCTGGTCCTCGGACTGTTCGTGACGGCGGGAGCGACCGCCGTCGGATCGATCCGGTTGCGCGGGAAGCGGAGCGCCTCCGACGAGACTCCGGCCGCGCTCGTCGCGCACGAACCCACCATCCGTGAGGACGAACTGGTCACCGTCGTGATCCCGACCGTGGGACGCGAGTCGCTGCTCGCGACGGCACGCGCGGTGCTCGCGCAGGAGCACCCCAACATCGAACTGCTGGTCGTCGACAACCGTCCGCACCGCGCCGACGTGGCGCGGATCGTCGCGGACATCGACGATCCGCGGCTGCGGGTGATCGACCAGCCGGTGCCGGGTGTGTCCGCGGCACGCAACATCGGCCATCGCACCGCGTCCGGGCGGATCGTCGCGTTCACCGACGACGACGCCCTGCCCGACCCCGGCTGGATCACCGGAGTCGTCAACAGTTTCCGTGCGGACCGCGCCGGTGCCGTCGGTGTGGTGACGGGGCGCGTGCTCGGCACCGAGGCGACCAACCGTCAGCAGGAGTGGTTCGAGGAGGCCAAGGTCTTCGACAAGGGTGCGGCAGCCACCGTGTGGGCGTTGCGTCCTCACGAGAAGGACGCCGTCCTCGGCGAGTTCGGCACCCACGGCCCGTTCTTCCCCTACACGGCCGGCGAGTGCGGGTCGGGCAACAACATGGCGTTCCGGTCGAACGCACTGGAGTCCATCGGCGGCTTCGACGAGCGTCTCGGCACCGGGACCGCGACCCGCGGTGGCGAGGACCTCGACGCCTTCCGGGCCGCACTGCTGCGCGGCTGGTCGATCGCCTACAACCCGGACGCCGTGGTCCGGCACTACCACCGTGACAACATGGCCGACCTGCGCACGCAGAGTTACGGATACGGCACCGGTATGGCCGCGTCACTGACCAAGTTCGTCCTGTCCGGGCATGTCCGGCCGATCCTGTCCCGATTCCCACGCGGACTGCACATGCTGCTGTCCCCCGCCTCCACCAAGAACGCCGACCTCCCCTCCGACTGGCCGCTGCACCTGCGCGTCCTCGAGGCGTGGGGCTACGTGACCGGTCCGGTGCTGTTCGTCCGCAGCCACCTGGCCGCACGGCGGACGGGGGCGAACCGGTGACCGCCACCGAGGTCGCCGCTCACCGGGCGCCCGAGCCCGGGACCGTCGGAACTCCGCGTGTGGTCCGGTACGGCTGGAATCCGCTCGCCGCGTTGCGCGTCGGCGCCGCCGTGTCGGTGGCGATGCTGCTGCTGAACCTGCTTGTCGCCACGGGAAGCGCGGAGATCATCCCCGCGCCCATCCGGATCCTCGTCGCACTGGCGGGCGCCACCCTCGTTCCGGGCCTGCCGGTCGCGGTGGCGCTGCGCATACCCGGACGCGCACTGTTCGCCGCACTGGTCGTGTCGGTGTCGCTGGCCACCGTCATCCTCGCCGCCCAGTTCACGATGGTCCCGCAGTGGTGGAACCCGCTGACCGTGCAGACCCTGCTTGCGGCAGGATCGCTGATCGGCTGTGTCGCCGCGCGCCGCACCCTGCCCGCACATCACGAGGTCCCTCACGGCGACCTGCACTACCTGCGGACCTGGAACCGCACACGCGCACTGGGTCTCGGCGCGCTCGCGGCCGCGCTGGCGCTGTTCGCCGTCGCCGCGTCCGACCTGGACTTCATGGGTGCGGGGCACTACGGGATCATCACGCAGATCGGGGTGGTGTACCCGATCGGGCTGCTCGTTCTCTGCGGCACCGTCGTCGTCGCCCTCACCCGCTCGCGCGTCGACCACGTCCTGATGTCGGCGGCGACGTTGGTGTTGATCACCTACACGACGATGCTCGTCCCGGCCGCCAGCGGGGTGACCTCCGTTCCCACCGCATTCGTGCACCGGGGCTTCATCGCGACGCTGGGTGCCGGTGAACGCCTTCCGGACGCCATCGACGCGCGGTTCAGCTGGGCCGGGTTCTTCACCGCCGGTGCGCATCTCGTCGCAGTGGCGGATCTGCCCGATGTGTCCGCCCTCATGACGTGGGCACCGCTCTTCATGGGTGCGCTCCTGGCGTTCCCGCTGTACGCGATCGCCATCGCCGTCACCGGCCGGGCCCGGCTGGCCTGGCTGGCGGTCGTGCTGTACCAGCTGTTCAACTGGTACCAGCAGGACTACTTCGCGCCCCAGGCGGTGGCGCTGGTGTTCTACACGACGATCGTCGCGACCCTGCTGTGGCAGTTACGCCGGGCACCCCTCCCGGAAATCGGGCCCGGCATCGGCCGATTCCTGGTCACCGCGCCGCGGCGCACGCCAGGGCTGGTCCCCGGCTTCGGCTCGGCTCGCACCCTCGCCATCGGCGCGGTGCTGCTGCTCCTGATCGTCGCCAACACCGTCACCCACCAGATCACCCCGATCCTGGTGATCATCGCCCTCGCGTTCTTCTCGCTGTTCGGGGTGACGCGCTACCGGACCCTGTGGCTCGCCGCCGGCCTCGTGTTCGCGGCCTGGTTCAGCTATGGGGCGACCGACTTCTGGACCGGTCACCTGCAGTCGATCTTCGGCGAAATCGGCCAGATCGGAAACTCCGTCAACCGCGGTGTCGGCGAACGGCTCTCCGGCGACCCCACGTACCAGCAGATGCAGTACCTGCGAATGGGTGCGTCCGGCCTGTTCGCCGGTGTCGCATTCATCGGATGGCTGTTCTCGCGCGGGCGCCGGACCTGGCTCGTGGCGGGAGCGGTGTGCGCCGCCCCGTTCACCCTGGTGCTACTGCAGAGCTACGGCGGCGAGATGATCATCCGCTGCTTCGTGCTCGCCTCACCGGTGCTCGCCCCGTTCGCGGCGATCGCCGTGGCCCGGGCGGTGAACTGGCTCCGCGGACGGCTCGGCCGCCATGCCGCCGCACCGACCGGGGGATGGACGACGGTGACCGCCGGCACGCTGGCATTGGTGGCGCTCGGCACCCTGCTGACCACGAACCGCGGCCTGAACACCTCCTTCGAGGCGTCGACGCGCGAACAGGTCACCGTCACCGACGAATTCATCGCCGAGGTGCCCCCGGGCACGACCGTCATGTCGTGGTCACACGCGCCGCACAGCAACGGTGTCCGGCGCACGCTGGACCCCCTCGGGCCCCGGATGATGTTCATCGACAGCTATCCGTGCCTCGACGACCTCGCCAACTGCGCGAAGACCCGAGATCCGTCGTACGTGTATCTCACCACCCAGGGCACCGGAATGCTTCGCCTGCAGTACGGCATGTCCCAGGAGTACCTGGACGCGCAGCTGGACGCCATCCTCGCCACCGGCCGGTACGTGCCGATGCTCGAGCGCGACAGCATCACCATCCTGCGCCGCGTCGATTCCCCCGTCATCGAATTCGAGAACTCATGAGCCTGACCGTATTCTTCTACCTCCTCGCCGCCGCCCTCCTGCTGGCGGGTGTGGTGATCCGCGAGCGCGAGGTTCCCGGCACCGGCACCATCGGGCGACGTCCACGCGCGCAACTGATCTCGCTGGCCCTCGCGGTCTGTGTGGTGACGGCGGCAGCGCTGACCTTCATCCGGCTGATCACGATGGCCGTTGGATGATCTCGCGCCCACTACGAGCCGCGGTCGCGGCGCTGGCCGTCGCTACCTGCGCCTCCTGCACCATCGCCACGGACCCGACCGAGAACCGCGATCCGACGCAGGCCGCGACGACCTCGGACGACTGCGGCCAGGCACAGTCGCCGGGCGGCACACCCGTTCCCACCGGCGACCTGGCCGGCTGGAAGCAGATCTTCACCGACGACTTCGACCGGTGCGATCTGGGTCGGCAGTGGGGCACGTACAGCGGTCAGCCGGGCGGCAACCCGCACGGCTGGTGGGACGAGGAGATGGTGCGGGTCGAGGGTGGGGCACTGAACCTGCTGTCGCAGCGCACCTCCGACGGGTGGGTCAGCGGCGGCGTGTCGAACTACCCGGTGACGCAGCAGTACGGCCGGTGGGAGATCCGGATGCGTGCCGACCGCAGCGACGACATCTCGTACCACATGCTGCTGTGGCCGCAACGCGAGAAGTGGCCCCCGGAGATCGACTTCGCCGAATCCGTCAGCGGTGACCGGACGCAGATGGACGCGTTCCTGCACTGGGTCGGCGACGATGCGGAGAACCAGAAGTCGCACGCGGCGGTGAACGGTGATTTCTCGCAGTGGCACACGGTCGGGGTGGAGTGGGGTCCGGGTATCATCCGCTACCTGCTCGACGGAAAGGTCTGGGCGGAGGCCCATTCCGACGCCATGGTCCCCGACGAACCGATGTGGCTCGGACTTCAGGCCGAGGCCGGCGCCTGCGAGCGCCGCGTCGACTGGGGTCTGGCACCGTGTTCCGAATCGGACGCGCTGCGGCCTGACTCGGTGCGTGTGCAGGTGGACTGGGTGACCGTCTACGAGCCGGTGATGCCGGATCTGGAGGCGATGCAGAAGCGCGGCGTGTTCGATCCCGACCCGAACGCCGTCCAGCTGACCGAAGGGCCCAGCTGACCGGAAGTCACCGAACGGGTTCGTTCTCCCGGCCGAGGGAACGAACCGCACGCAGCAGCGGCACCGCGAGAACCACCGCCGACACCGATTCGGCCACGATGTACGCCCAGCCCATCGCCGCCAGTCCATGGCCGTCGATCAGCGCCAGGCTCAGCCCGAGGACCAGTGCCGCGTTGAGGACCTGCACGACGATGGCCAGGCGCAGTCGGCGCCGCACCCGGGCGATCGCGTTGTAGGCGAACCCCACGATCGCGGGCATCAGCGCGACCGCAGCGAGCCGCAGCAGCGGGATTCCGGTGTCCGCGTAGTCCTCGCCGACGAACCCGAGGAGCACCGGACCGACGATCGCGAACAGCACCACCCCACCGGCGGTCACCACCGCGAGCACCACGAGGAACCGGCGGGTCAGCGCTCGCACCTGCATCGGATCTGCCGCCACACCGGCGACGTACGGTCCCATCAGCATGGTCATGAGCACCAGGACCGCGGAAACGAGCGACCAGGCGATGGCGAAGTACGCGTTGGCGTCCGCGCCCATGCGGGCGACGACGATCAGCGGCAGCATCAGTGGCGCCAACGCCGCCACCACGTAGATGCCGTACGACGCGGCGAGGAAGGAACCCAGTTCGCGCCGCGGCGGCAACTGCGGCACGGCGCCGGCGAACTCCGGTCCCCGAAGCCGCCGTGCCACGGCGACCCCGAGCACCACCGCCCCGATCAGGGCGGGCACGGTCCAGGTCCAGACGACGGCGAGCCGGGATGCGGTGAATCCGAGGGCAACCGCGGCAACCAGTTTGACCACGGCATGGCTGACGTTCTTGGTCGCCGCCCAGCCGGCCTCCCGCAACCCCACCGACGTGTGATCGAGCAGTGCGAACGCCGAGAACACCGCCACGATCAACGGAAACGACGCGGCCTGAAGGGGATGATCGAACATCTCGTCGGTCGGACCCCACAGCAGGAACACCGCGCCGAGCAGCAATCCTCCGCACCCGCCGACCACGAAGCCTGCGCGCACCAGTGCGGAGGCACGGCTCCCGGCGAGGGGGAGGAATCGCTCGAACAGCGCACCGAGGCTGAGGTTTCCGAACGCCGACAGCATCGTGGCGGTGGTGATGATCGCCGACGCCGCACCGACCTCGCGAGCCGGATAGAGCCGCCCCAGCACCGCCCAGTAGGCGAGGCCCAGCACGCCGGTGAGGGCAGCGGAGACCGTCAGTGCGAGGCTGTTGCGCTCGAGGCTCTTGGCCCCTACACCTCCCCGCTCCGTCCCGCCCGGGGCGACCTCGGCCGGTGCGCCGGGGTCGACCCCGGCCGTCACTGCGTCAGTTCACGCACGTCGGCGCGGACCGACTCCTTGTGAATGTGCTTGGCGGCGCGCCAGTGCTGCCATTCCTGGCCGATGGTGCGCAGCACCCGCATGCCGTCGCTGTAGGCGTTGAGGTTGCTCCGGCCGTGGATGCGCGGGCCCTCGAAGCTGCCGACCTCGACGATGTTCAGGCCGCTCGTGGCCAGACGCACGTTGATGACGGTCTCGATCTCGAATCCGTCGCCCCACTGTGCGCGCTGGTACTCGACCGGCGGCAGCTCGATCAGCGGAACGTGCTTGCGCCAGAAGGCGTTGTAGCCGTAGCAGAGATCGGAGAACTTGGTCCGGAAGATCAGGTTGACCAGGCCGTTGAGTCCCTTGTTCCCGACGTTGCGCAGCGCGGTGATGTCGGAGCTGCCGCCGCGGCCGACGAAGCGGCTGCCCTTGGCGAGGTCGGCACCGCCGACGAGCGCCTCGACGAACAGCGGGATCTCGGCCGGATCGGTGGACCCGTCCGCGTCGATCATCACGATGATGTCCTCGGTCGCCGCAGCGAAGCCGCACGCGAGTGCGTTGCCCTTGCCGCTGCGGGTCTGCGTGACGAACGTCGCGTCGGGCCACAGCTCGCGGGCCACCG
Organism: Rhodococcus sp. NPDC003322; assembly: GCF_053589555.1. Classification (NCBI taxonomy): domain Bacteria; kingdom Bacillati; phylum Actinomycetota; class Actinomycetes; order Mycobacteriales; family Nocardiaceae; genus Rhodococcus; species Rhodococcus sp. NPDC003322. Next base: position 471,857 of record NZ_JBSFSC010000001.1, read on the forward strand.
GGACCGTGTCGTCGGTGGAATTGCCGTCCACGAACACGATCTGGTCGATGCCTGCGGGCATCCGCGAGGCGACGAACGGCAGGTTCTTCTCCTCGTTCATCGCGGGGATGATGACCGAGACCGTCGGCCGACCGGCGCCGCGCCCGGCGCGGTCCTCGACCGGGGTGAGGGCGGTGGTCCCGGCGTCGCCGCCGGGTCCGTCGGTCGGTGTTGGGGTACTCAAGTCGATCGCTCCAGTTGTGATCACGCGGGGACGGCCCCGCCATGCATCGACAGGCCGGGCAATCGCCTTGCCCACGAGCCGATTCGGGGGTCCCGCAGTTCGTCGAACTGCGTGTCATACAGTAGAAGGTAGGCAAGCCTAAGCAAAGCGCCAGGTGCCCCATGTGACGACTGTCACAAATCGGACGAGAATCGAGGCCCCGTGCACACCCAGGTAGCAATCATCGGCGCAGGACCGGCGGGGTTGACCCTCGCCCGGATGCTCGACATGCAGGGCATCTCGTCAGTGGTCGTCGAACGGTGCAGCCGGGAGTACATCGAGACCCGCACCCGCGCAGGCATCCTCGAGCAGCCGACCGTCGCGCTCCTGCGCGAACTGGGCGTCGCCGACCGGCTGGACCGGGAGGGGATGTCACACAACGGCTTCTACGTGCGCTTCGACCGCACCACCCATCACCTCGACTTCCATCGGCTCGTGGACGGTCACGCCACCGTCTATCCGCAGCAGGAACTGGTCAAGGACCTGGTCGCGAACCGGCTCGAGTCCGGCGAGCCACTGCTGTTCGAGGCGACGGTCACCGCGATCGACACCACCCCGGACGGCGCACGCCTGCGGGTCGACCAGGGCGGCGCCGAACTGGAGATCACCGCCGACTTCGTCGCCGGCTGCGACGGCTTCCACGGCGTCAGCCGGACCCACATTCCCGCGGCGCGACTGCGGGAGTTCAGTCGCACGTACCCGGTGGCCTGGCTCGGCATCCTCGCCCGCACCGCGCCGACCACCCCGGAGGGCATGTACTGCGCCCACGAGAACGGCATCTCGGTGCACAGCATGCGCGGGCCCTCGATCACCCGGCAGTACCTGCAGGTGCCCGCCGACACGAACCTCGACGACTGGCCCGACGAGCGGATCTGGGACGAACTGGCAACCCGCAGCGCCAGCGACGACTCCCCCGAACTCGAGCGCGGCGAGATCTTCGACCGCTCACTGGCCCCGCTGCGCTCGTACGTGTGCGAGACGATGCAGGACGGCAGGTTGTTCCTGCTCGGCGACGCCGCACACATCGTCCCGCCCACCGGCGCAAAGGGTCTCAACCTCGCGGTCTCGGACGCGTGCACGTTCTCCCACGCACTGGGTGGGTACTACAGGGCCGGCGACCGCACACTGCTCGACGCCTACACCGAGACCTGTCTGCCCCGAATCTGGAAGGCGCAGCACTTCTCCTGGACCCTGACGACCACGCTGCACGCCCTGTCCGACGACCCCATGGACTGGCCCCTGCGCCGCGCCCGGCTCCACCGCTGGGTGGAGTCGGAGGCCGAGCAGGCCGCACTCGGCGAGGTGTACCTGGGCCTACCCTTCCCCACACCCTGGCGCCATCCGGCGGCGTGACGGCCGGCGAGCTGGGGGTGGCACCAATCCGGGAGGCCCCCTACCCTTACCCCCAGGCATTTGTGTAGCCTACCCTAATTATGCGTGGCCCCCAGGGTCGTTCCACCGCATGCGTGCTGCCCGATTGGAGTTCGGTCGTTGTTGAGCTTTCCCGCCCCCAGCCGCGCTCATTCTCTGAGCGGGAAGGGCATTCGCCTGTCCCGCATCACCGACCACACCACCAGCCGGACCCTGATCGTGCCGATGGACCACTCCGTCACGATCGGCCCGCTCGGTCACGCCGACCACGCCGACACGACGGTCCGCACCCTCGCCGAGGCCGGCGCCAACGCGGTGGTCCTCCACCGCGGCCGAGCCAAGCTGGTCGATCCGTCGTGCTTCGCGCGAATGGGCCTGATCGTGCACCTGTCGGCCGGCACCACCCGAAGCATGGACCTGCACGCGAAGGTGCTGGTCTCCAGCGTCGAGGACGCGCTCCGGGTCGGCGCGGACGCCGTCAGCGTGCACGTGAACATCGGATCCCCCACCGAGCGCGAGCAACTCGCCGACTTCGGCGCCGTCTCACGCGAGTGCGAACTGCTCGGCATTCCACTGCTGGCCATGATGTACGCCCGCGGCCCCCTGCGCGCCGACGTCCCACCGGACGCGCGCGAACTCGCACACCTCGCCGCGATCGCGACCGACCTGGGCGCCGACCTGGTCAAGCTCGACTACTGCGGCGACCCGGACGCGATGCGCCGCGTCGTCGAGTCCTGCCCGATCCCGATCTGCGTCGCGGGCGGGCCGAGCTCGGGAGGCAGTGACGACCAGGCGATCGCACTCGGTGCCGAGATCCTCGACTCCGGCGTCGCCGGGCTGAGCTTCGGCCGCAACGTGTTCGAGGCCAGGGACCCCTACGCGGTCACCTCCGCGCTCGCCCGGCTGATCCATTCGCCCGCCCCTGCCATCGAACTCGAAAGCGCCTGACGGCACCCGATCCACCGCTCCACAACCCGAAGGGAAACCCGTCCGCACATGGACAGCACCATCGTCACCGACCAGATCGTCCCGGCCGCAGGCGCCGGATCGGACGCCCGTCGCACCCCGGTCAGCCGCGAGGGCCACTTCGCGTGGCTCGACGTGCGCGCACTCGACGCGGCACTGCTGCCCGCAGTCGTACAGGCGGCGCTCCACCACCGCATCGACGGCATCCTGTCCGACCGGATCACGACGTTCGAGGGCCTGCCGCCGACGGTGCGCCGCATCCTCGCCGTCGACGCCCCCGTCGCCGAGGACTTTCCGTACGACAGCGTCGACCTGGTGATCGTCGCCGACCGCGAGGACGCGCGCTCCCCGCACATCGGGCACACCCCGGACGTCGGTGTGCACGTGGTGGTCTCCGACGCCCCGACCCTCCAGGTCGCCTGCGAGGTCGTGCGCGAGGTGCCGTGGACGCTGCTCACGTTCACCGATCCGACCAAGATCCCGCTCGAGATCGTGATCGCGGCGGCCGAGAACTCCGGTGGCCGCACGATCACCACGGTCACCGACGTCGAGGATGCCGAGATCGTCAAGCTGGTGCTCGAGCACGGCTCCGACGGACTGCTGCTCGCCCCGCGCAACGCCGACGACGTGGTGAAGCTGGCCCAGATCGTCGATCACAAGCTCGAGGGCATGGAGCTGTCCGAACTCGTGGTCACCAAGGTCGAGCACATCGGCATGGGCGACCGGGCGTGCATCGACACCTGCTCTCTGCTCGAACTCGACGAGGGCTGCCTCATCGGCTCGTTCTCGACCGGAATGTTCCTGTCCTGCAGTGAGACCCACCCGCTGCCCTACATGCCGACCCGCCCCTTCCGGTGGAACGCCGGCGCCGTGCACTCGTACGTCCTCGGGCCGGACAACCGCACCCGCTACGTCAGCGAGCTGCAGGCCGGCTTCCCGATCCTCGCCGTCCGCACCGACGGCAGCGTCCGTGAGGTGCGCATCGGCCGGGTCAAGATCGAGAAGCGTCCACTGATCTCCATCACCGCGGTGGCCCCGAACGGCAAGAACGTCAACGTCATCGCCCAGGACGACTGGCACGTGCGGTTGCTCGGCCCCGGCGGCTCGGTCAACAACGTCACCGAACTGAAGCCCGGCGACACGCTGCTCGGCTACGTGCCGACCGAGGCCCGCCACGTCGGACTGCCGATCACCGAGTTCTGCGACGAGCGCTGACCGACCATGCCCAGCACGCCCGACATCCTCTGGTACATCGGGGCGAACGACGGTGAGGTGCCGTGGGATCCACGGCACCGCTTCGAGCCGTCGTTCGCCGCGCTGCGCGAACAGGCCCGCACCCTGGACCGGCTCGGCTTCCACGGCGCGCTGACCACGGCACGGGAGGCGATCTCACTGGTCGCCGACACCGAGCGGCTGCGGTTCGTGGTACCGGAGTACCCGGGCGTCAAACCTCCGGTGCTGCTCGCCGAGGAAGCACAGGTCTTCGACCAGTACTCCGGTGGCCGGTTGATCTACAACCAGGTGAACGGCGCCGACCCGGTGCTCGCCCGGTACGGCCGCTTCCACTCGAAGGCCGAGCGCTACGCGGTGTCCGAGGAGTACTGGGCACTGTTCAAGCGACTCTACCTCGACGAGACGGACGCGTATTCGGGGAAGTACTTCGAGTACGGTCCGCGCTACAAGCCGGCGATCGCCGGACCACGGCAGCCGGGCGGTGTCCCGATCTGGGGCACGGGCGCCTCTCCGGAGGGCATCGCGCACGCCGCGCAGGTGCTCGACGCGTACCTGATGTTCATGAGCCCGGCCGACGCGATGGACGCGGTGTTCACGAAGGTGCGCAAGGCCGCAGCCGACGCCGGACGGGAGATGCGGTTCGGTGTGCTGGCGAGCGTGGTCGTGCGCGAGACCGAGGACGAGGCGTGGGAACGCTTCGAGTGGCAACTCGCGCAGACGTCGCCGGAGTCGGTGCTCGCCACCGCGGACCGCAATCTCACCAGCTTCGGGTTCCCCCCGCTGGCCCAGCTGACCTCCGACGATCAGCAGGTGCGGGCCCGGATCGCCGCACTACGCGCCGGTCGGCTGCCCACCCGGGCCGAACTGGAGTACGCACCGAACCTGGCCGCCGGCCTGACCACGTGGACCGGCGCCGAGCCGCCGTTCGACGTGGCGGGCAAGGGCACGGGCAACTACCTGGTCGGCAGCGCCGACAACGTGGCCGCCCGCATCCTCGAGATGTCCTCCGCGCTCGGCATCGACATCTGGATCCTGTCCGGCTGGCCGTTGATCGACGAGGCGAAGATCGTCGCGGACCTGCTGTTCCCCCGGCTCGGGATCACCACCGGTGTCTGAGCTCTCGACCGCCCCCTCCGTCACGGGTCCGCGCGGCTATCCGCCCTTCGACGTGCCGTGGATGTCGATCCGGGAACGGTTCGAGGTGGTGGCCGCGGCACTGTCCGGCGAGACGGCGGTGGTGTGCCGCGGCGAGCAGATCACCTACGGCAGGCTGCGTGAGCGCGGCCTCGCCGGGGCCCGCGCACTCGTCGCCACCCTCAAGGGGGTCCGGCGACCGATCGCACTCGACACCGAGTGCAGCCTCGACTGCGTGGTCGCGATCGTGACGGTGCTGCTGTCGGGAAATCCGTTGGTACTGCTCGACTCCCAGCTTCCCGAAGAACGTCGCGCCGACATCCTCGTGCGCAGTGGGGCCGTGCGGTACCGGCCCACCGACCTCGCCGCCGTGGCCACCGCACCCGACACACCGCTGCCCTTCGGCGCCCCCACCGACACCGCCGTGCTCCTGTTCACCTCCGGGTCGACCGGCCGGCCGAAGGCGGTGCGCCAAGGTCAGCGGCAGTGGCTGAACCAGGCGGCCGACTTCCACGCCACTCTCGGCATCGGCGCCGGGGACCGCGTGGGCATGGCGCTGCCGATCAGCTTCGGCGGCGGACTCGACGTGGTGATGAGCGCACTTCTCAACGGCGCCGCACTGCACGTCCTCGACCCCCGCGAGGCCGGGATCGACACCGTCCCGCAATGGATCTCGGGCGAGGCACTGACCACGCTGCACGCCACCCCCTCGCTGCTGCGCGCGGTGACGAAGGTCTGCCGCGGAACCACCGCCCTGACCCGTCTTCGGCTGGTCACCACGTGCGGTGAGGCCGTGCACGGCAGCGACGTGACGTCGCTGCGCGCCCTGCTCGGGCCACACGCGACCTACTGCAACCTGTCCGGATCCTCGGAGACCGGAAACCTGGCCTTCAACGAATTCCCCGCCTCGCGGGTCGTTCCCGATCGAATCCTGCCCGTCGGCGTCGTGGCCGCCAACAAGCGGGTCCTCCTGCTCGGGCCCGACGGCCGACCGGTACCCGCCGGGGAGGTCGGTGAGATCGTCGTCGAATCCGACTACCTCGCCGAGGGCTATCACGTCGATCGCGACGGCGGAGCCGGCGCGGTCGTCGACAAGTTCGGTGTCACCGCCACCGGCGCCCGCTACTTCCGGCTGGGCGACCTCGGACGGTTCGACGAGGACGGGTTGCTGCACCTCGTCGGCCGCGGCGACGATGCGGTGAAGGTCCGCGGCTACCTGGTCGAACCCGCGGACGTCGAGTCCGCGCTGCGCCGCCTGCCCGCGGTCGACGATGCCGTGGTGCTCGCCCGACGCACGGACACCGGCACCGTCCTGGTCGGGTACGTCGCCGTCGGCCCGGACGGCCGCGCCCCGTCCGCCGCCGACCTGCGCCGCGACCTGCGGAACAGTCTGCCGGACTGGATGATTCCGGCCCACCTGGTACTGCTCCCGGTGCTGCCGCGCAACGAGAGGGGCAAGGTGGACCGGGCCGCGCTGCCCGCGCCGGCGTCCCGTCCGCCGCTGGTACCGCCGGCGGAAGGCACCGAAACCGAGCTGGCCGCACTGTGGGCGCAGATCCTCGGTGTCGAACAGGTCGGCCGCGACGACGACTTCACCGCGCTCGGCGGCGACTCCCTGCAGACCCAGCAGATGCTCACCCGGGTCGGCGAACGGTTCGACGTGGCGCTCTCGTCCGCGACGCTGGCGAACTTCCCGACGCTGCGCGGGTTCGCCGCGCACCTGGACGACTCCCGCACGACGACGCCGGCGGCGAGCTCGGTGCTGGTGCCGCTGTCCACCACCGGCACCGGCGAGCCGGTGTTCGCCCTCGCCGGCGCCGGGTCCACCGCGCTGGCGCTGCTGCCGATCGCCCGGGAACTGCCGCGACCCGTCTACGGGTTGCAGGCACACGGACTCGAACGCCGCGGACTACCGGACTGGACGGTGGCCGCGGCAGCCCGCCGGTATCTCAAGGAGATTCGCCGGGTCCAACCACAGGGCCCGTACACGTTCGTGGGGCACTCGCTCGGCGGCGTCATCGCCGTGGAGATCGCGCGCCTGCTCGAGGCGGACGGCGAGTCCGTCCGTGCGGTGGTCTGCCTGGACACCCTCCTCGGCGGCCCGCTGTCGGTGGGCGGACCCGAGCTGCCCCGCACCGCGGACGCTCCGCCCGCCGTCGCGGCCGCACCACCGTCCCGAACCGACCTGTGGCGCACCCGCTTCCAACTGCTGACCGCGGGCATCGTGCCGCGTCCCGCGCAGGAGCAGTGGGACCTGTTCCACGAGGTGGGCCGGCGGGTGGCATTGCTGCACAGGCTGCGGCCGTGGCACGGCCGCGTCGCGGTGGTGATGGCCGAGGACAATCCCGACGACCCGGCGTGGTGGCCGATCATCGCCCCGAACGTGGTGGCGGTGGACCGGGTGCCGGGCGACCACGTCGGGATGCTGCGCGCCCCGCACGTCGCGCGGACGGCGGCCCTGGTGCGGGCGGCGCTGGAGCACGAGGGATGACGGACCGGTTCGCGGTGCTGGTGCTCGCCCACCGGCAACCGCGGGTGCTCGCCGCCCTGCTCGAATCGCTGCGACATCCGGCCGTTGACGTCTACGTGCACGTCGACGCCAAGAGCGATCTCGCACCCTTTCTCGCCGCGGCACCCGAACGGGACGGGTTGACCTATCTTCGGGACCGACGTGAGGTCCGCTGGGGCGGGCTGCGCGTGGTCGACGCGACCCTGGATCTGGTTGCCGCGGCCCGTGATTCCCGACGCGGGTACACCCGCTTCACCCTGCTGTCCGGATCGGACCTGCTGATCGCCCCGCTCGACGAGGTGCTGCGCGTGTGGTCCGGCCGCACCGAGTACCTGCGCATCGACCGACGGGTGCGCGAACCCGGGACTCCCCGCGCCCGGCAGATCGCCCGCCGATATTTCCCCGACGACCGTGTCCCGTGGCGGCGCCGCCTCGACGGCCGCATCCCGCGCCACGTGGACGGCACCGTCGACCTCGTCCAGGGGTCGCAGTGGTGGTCGCTGACAGACGAGGCCGTCGAGCACGTGCTCGACTTCCTCACCGCGCACCCGCGGTGGTTGCGGTTCCACCGAAACACCCTGTGCCCCGACGAGATCGTCGTCCACTCGATCCTCGCGGCGTCCCCGGTGGCCGACCGGATCGCCCAGCACGTCGACGGCGCCGCCGATGTCACGGTGTTCCGCGCCGATCCGGTGCACGGTCTGCACCACATCGACTGGTCCGACCCGACCGCGATCAGCCCCCGAGTCCTCGGCCCCACCGACGAGACGCTGCTGAGGAACTCGCGGGCGCTGTTCGCGCGGAAGGTCGACGAGTCGTCGTGGGCACTGATCGAGGCGTTCGCGGCCGACCGGTCGGTGACGCGATGATCCGGCGGTTCGCCCGTCCGGGCCTGGAGTCCAACGCCGCGGCGCTGATGTTGTCGTCGGTGGCGACGGGGGCGCTCGGATTGGTGTACTGGGCGGTCGCGGAGCGGTTCTTCGACACGTCGGAGGTGGGACGGGCCTCGGCGGTGATCAGCACCGCGACCATGCTCGCGTCGGTGTCGTGCCTGTCCCTCGGCGGTGCGTACCAACGGTTCCTGCCGGTCGCGGGCCGCGCGTCGCACCGGCTGATCCTCGGCGGCCTGGCACTGACCGCCACGGTGGCCCTGGCACTCGGTGGCCTGTTCCTGGTGGTGAACCCGTCCAACGACCGACTGTTCTCCTCCCAGGCCGAGTACGCCCTGTTCCCGCTGATCGTGCTCGCCTTCGCCGTATACGCATTGGCCGACCCGATCCTGACCGGACTGCGGCTCGCGAAAGCCGTTGCGGTCAAGAACATCGCGCTGTCCGTCCTGAAAGTCGTCCCGATCGTGGCGCTCGCCGGGACCGGGTCCGCACTGGCACTGAGCGGGTCGTGGGCGGTACTCGCACTGGGGGTGACCGCCTTCTCGGTGAGCTACCTGCTGCGCGCGATCCGCGACCGCCGCGAGGTGCCCGCGCAGCTTCCGCCGGTGCGGGAGCTGTGGGCGTTCCAGGGCGTGTTCTTCACGATGACGCTGGTGCTGACGGTGACGCCGCTGGTGCTGCCGCTGATCGTGGTGTCCCAGTTGGGTACCGAGCAGAACGCCTACTTCAATCTGGCGTGGACGATGTGCTCGGCGGTCGGGCTGTTGAGATCCGGGGTGGGGTCCTCGTTCATCGTCGAGGCATCCGCGCCGGACGCGGACCGAGCCGCGCTGTTCCAACGCCTGATCCGCATGCTCGCGGCCGTCGCCCTCGTGTCCGCGGCAGGCCTCGCCGTCGGTGGACCGCTGGTGCTGTACGTCGTGAGCCCCGACTACTTCCACGCAGCGGCCGGACTGGTGCTGGTGATGGCGGTGGAGTCTCTCGTCGGGACCGTCGTCATCGTGTACTTCCTGGTCGCCCAGGTCCTTCGCCGCCTACGCCTGATGCTCGCGGTCCAGATCGTCATCGTCGCGACCACCCTCGGCGTGACGGCGACCCTGGTGCCGGAGGTCGGTCTGATCGGTGTCGCGTGGGGTTCCCTCACCGCACAGGTCATCGCGCTGCTCATCGTCGCTCTGCCTCTACGCCGAGCGGTCTCCGAGATGGCGCGCCCTTCCGCCACCGACGTCACCCCGGAATCCATCCCCGCCCAGTAGTCCAGGGATCCGGACAGGACCCGACGACGTTCCACGTCACCACGCCACAGCGTATCGAGATCGACACCCTGAAACCCGCCGGCCCTCGCGCCCTTCCATGTCGGCCGAGGCGTCGATTCCCAGATCGGTTCACCAGCGCACTCAGCGTCCCTTAAGCATTCCCTCAGTAAGGTTTACCTCAGTCAACAAGCTTGGCTCACCAACTGCGCAGGGCGCGAGGGGACAACCCGGCGCCGCGCACGATGTCGATCACACGCCACGCCGCACGAGGCAGCGCGGTGTCCAAATCCGAAGGGACCCAACATGGGTGTTTCACGCAAGCTGGCCGGCGCCGGTGTCATTGCCGGACTCTCCGCTCTCGCTCTCGTTTCCAGCCCCGCACTGTCGTCGGCTCAGGTCACCGGCACCTGGACCGCGACCGTGTCCGGCTCGCAGATCACCACCACGGTCACGGGCCTGAAGACCACCCTGCCGTTCAACTACTGCGAGGGCTACGTGTACCGCGGCGACGCCACCGCCTTCGACCGGGCCAACAAGGTCCAGGAGTACCTCATCACGGGCACGGACATGGTGAAGGACCAGGTTCTCGCCGGCGTCGCCGGTTCGGGTACCTCGACGGACCTGGCCACCGGCGAGTACTGGGTACTCACCAAGTGCAAGGAGATCGGCGACACCGCCTACCAGACCGTCGGCACGCCCGTGAAGGTGGCGGTCACCGAGGGTGCTGTTGTTCCCGAGTCCGGCAGTGTCGAGGACCTCTTCAGCCAGTTCGGCAGCTAGTCTGCAGGTTTCGTGATCCGGGTGCGGTCGGCGGGCTTCAGCCCGCCGACCGCACCCGGCATCGTTAACGGTGCTCTGCGCACGCCTCCGGCGGCACCGACACCTGTCCTCGACCGACACACCGGCACCTCCCCCGGCTCGTACGCCCGGCCGATTGCCACACGGTCCGCTCGACACCACATCGGGGCCGGCCACCGACGTCGATAGACTGGCGAACCATGACCACCACCTGCACCAGGGCAAGCGAATGAGCACGACGGGCCGACCAGTGTCCCGCCGCGCGTTCGTCACGGGGGCGTGCGCGGCCGGGTGCCTCGCCATCGCCGGTTGCGGGAGCGGCGGTGCATCCGGGTCGGCTCCCGAAGCATCCGGGCCGGTCCAGGTACCGGTCGGCGACGTCCCCGTCGGCGGCGGTGTCATCCTCGCGTCGAATCGGGTCGTGGTGACGCAACCGGAATCCGGGATCTTCCGGGCATTCTCGGCTGTGTGCACCCACGACCGATGCCTGGTGTCGAGAATCTCCAACGGCCTGATCGTCTGCGGATGCCACGGGAGTGCGTTCTCGGTGACCGACGGCTCCGTGGTGCGCAGTCCCGCGCAGAAGGCACTACCGCAACGAAGCGTCGAGCTGGTTGGAGACACCCTGACGATCGGTGCGTGACGATTCCCGCATTCGAGGGCGGTCGGCGCACCCGATCGGGTACGCGTGCTACCCCACGGCGACCAGATCCTTGAGCAGTTCGGTGGTGCGCCGCACGGACGCCCGCGGGTCGGCACCGACTGGGAAGATCGCCGCCCAGATGTCGGTGGCCCCGGCGTCGAGGAGGCCCTGCAGTTGGGTCCGCACGGACTCCTCGCTGCCGAAGATCGCGACGTCCGCCGGGTTCGATGCGCCGCCGACGTCCAGGATGCGTTGGTAGTTGGGCATTCCCGCGTACATCGTTGCGGTGGCGGCGACCGCGTCGCGGACCTCGTCCAGGTCGTCGTGGACGGCGACCGGCAACCCGGCGACGATGCGCGGGGCAGGGCGTCCCGCGTCGGCGGCCGCCGCGCGGATGGCGGGCGAGATCCTGGACTCGATCACCTTCGCGGACGCCATCCACAGGACGGTGCCGTCCGCGTACTGTCCGGCCACCCGCAACAGCCGCGGCGACATCGCCGAGAGCAGCACCGGGACCGGATCGGCGATCGCCGTCATCCGTCCGGCACTGCGCGTGGACCAGTCGTGCCCCTGGAAGTCCACCTCCTCACCACGGAGCAGCGCGGTGACGATTCGCAGATACTCCTCGGTATTGCGTCCGGGTCGGTCGTAGGACAGGCCGTACACGTCCCGGACAAGGGATTCGTGGGACGGCCCGAGGCCGAGTGTGAAGCCCGGTCTGCCCATCGCCTCGGCCACGGCCGCAACACGATTCGCCTGAAGCAGCGGGTGACACGGATAGGTCTGCAGGACCGCGGTTCCGAGTTCGATCGACGAGGTTTCGCGGCCCGCCACCGCCAGGGCGGCGAGGGGGTCACCGGCGACGGTGCTCGCGTACCAGAGCGAGGTGAAGCCGTCCGCCTCCGCGCGCTGGGCCTGTCGCACGATCTTCTCGGTCGACGAAGCGCCACCGGTCAGCCCGATCCTCATGAGAGATTCCCTTTCGTGATTGAGAACGCTATTCTCCGTTTGCGAGATTAACGATCTGCACACGGCTTGTCCAAGGAGGCACCCTTGTTCCACACCGCCACGCCCATCAGCCCGGCCATCGGCGTCGAGATCACCGGAGTACCCGGGAACGAACTGGCCAGCGCCGAGTCGGCCGCCCGGTGCCGCGCGCTCCTGGACGAGCACGGCGTGGTCCTCTTCCGACAGGCCCACATCGGTGACGACGACCTGGTCACGCTGAGCCGGCTGCTCGGGGACGTCGTGGTGGCACCGATGGGCGGCCAGGACGAGCACCCGGAGATCTCCGCCATCAGCCTGGACCCGGCGAAGACCGTCCTGGCGTCCTACAACACGGGCACATTCCACTGGCACATCGACGGTGCCACCGACGAGATTCCGCAGAAGGGAACACTGCTCACCGCGCTCGAGGTGTCAGACGAGGGCGGCGACACGGAATTCGCCAACACCTACGCCGCGTACGAGGCGCTGCCCGACGAGGAGAAGGCCGAGCTCGCCGACCTGCGGGTCGTGCACAGCTTCGCGACGGCGCAGCTGCTCGCCAATCCCGACCCCACCGACAAGCAGCGGGCGGCGTGGGACAGGGTCCCGACCCGGGAACACCCACTGGTGTGGACTCGCGCCAACGGACGCAAGTCGCTGCTCCTCGGCGCGACGGCCGGCCACATCGTGGGCAGGCCGGAGGAAGAGGGCCGGGCGCTCCTGGACCGCCTGCTCGACTGGTCGACGCAACCGCGGTTCGCGCTGCGCCACCACTGGCAGCGCGGCGACCTCGTCCTGTGGGACAACACCGGGATGCTGCACCGCGCCGTGCCGTACGCCCCGACCTCCCCGCGCCTGCTGCACCGGACCACCCTCATCGGTGAGGAAGCCGTGGCGTGAACGACGAGGACGCGCACTGCGAAAGCTACGTCCTGGTGGGGCTGCTGCTCGGTGACGGTGCCACCGTCCAACTGATGAGCGGCAGATACCTCGACCGCCTCGAACGTCGCGGCGGGGCGTGGCGAATCGCGCTGCGACGCTCGACCGTGGAGTGGTCCGCGACGGCCGACGCCTCCCTGCTGCGGTCCCCGTTCTTCACGAAGCAGGCCTTTCCGAGGGGCACCCGGGACGCGAGCGACCTGTCCTACCGGCGCCCGCTCCTGATGGACACACCCGCACCCGAACGCTGGTGACCTCCCGGTCCCGGCTACCTCGCGGACCGCACCCGCGCCAGCGCCTCGACCGCCTTGCGGCCGGTGAACCGGACCGTTTCCACGCCGGGCCGCCGGACGACGGCCCCGACCGCGGGTCCGGCCATCGCCGTCACCGTCCGCGCCACGGCCACCGGCAGCGAGCCGGGCGGAACCCGGGGCCACAGCAGGGTTTCCAACGCGGTGTCGGACAGCGGGCGAACACCTGTCATGGCCGCGTGCTCCCGTGCGATCCGCAGGTGCGCCCGCCGCTGCGCGTCCGAGTGCAGGGCGCTGACCTGTTCCGGATAGATCCGGTACCGGTATCCGACCATCGGCAGGTTGCCGAGCCGGCCGTACTCGGAAAGTTCCGAGAACATCCGGTAGTCCTCCGCGTGCGCGAACTCGGGCCGGAACCGCAGTCCGCTGCGGTCGAGGACGGGTGTGCGGATCATCACCGACGCCCCGCAGTGGCAGCTCGACAGGAGCAACCGCTGCCGGCACGCACTGTCGGTGCGTGGCATGCGGACCCGGCCGGTCAGCGCGCCGAACAATTCGTAGTCGGTGCCGCACACGATCAGTCGCGGATCGTCGTGCATCGCCCGCATCTGCGCCGTCAGCCGGCCCGCCGGCATCAGGTCGTCGGCGTCCATCCGTGCGATGAAATCGCCCCGGGCCTCGTCGAGGCCCCGGTTGAGCGCGCCGACCAGGCCGGTGTTCTCCTGCCGAACCACCCGCAACCGCGGATCCTCCACCGAGGCCAGCACCTCGGCGGTGTCATCGGTGGACCCGTCGTCGATCACGAGCAGTTCGAAGTCCCGAAAGTCCTGATTCAGCACCGAATCCAGCATCGGGCGCAGGTAGCGACCCGCGTTGTAGGCGGGGACGAGGACCGTCACCGGGGGCGTGCTCATCGGTACCTCAGAATCGTCGAGTAGAGCCCGGGCACCGTCCCGAGCATGGCCGCGAACACCGCCTCCCGCGGGTGCCCGGTGCGCAGCAGCGGGAGCACGTCGCGCGGGGACACCGCCGCCCGGACCCGGTCGATCGCCTCGTCGTACAGCGGCGGGCGGGTCGCGGACGCGTGGTCGGCCCGCATCGCGACGTGCGCGACGGACCGCAGGATCTCCCGGTACCGGAAGCCACGCACCTCGTCGCGCCACCGCGCGCCAAGGCCGGCGTGCGCAACCGCCGCACTCACGTCCACGTCCACCTTGAACAGGTCCAGGGTCCGCGGACTCAGTGACGTACTGATCGACCCCTCCCGGTACAGGTATCGGTACAGCGGTTCGTCGACGAGCGCGACCCGCGCGGCGGCCAGCGACATCCGCACCAGCGGCGCCATGTCCTCGTAGCCCTGGTCCTCGTCCCACGGCCGGTCCCCGAGCAACTCCCGGCGGAACAGCTTGGTGCACGCGTACGCCTTCGCCCGCCCGGTGACGAGACGGTGGGCGAAGTCGGTGCCGGACACCACGATCGCCTCGAACGGCGGTTCGTCGATCTGCAGCACGAGTCCGGTGTCGTCGACGCGTTGCGTGCGGGTGCAGGCGAAGTCCGCCGCGCCGTCCTCGAGCGCCCCCGCCAGCAACTCGACGAACCGCGGGTCGGCCTCGTCGTCGCTGTCGAGGAACCAGACGAGATCCCCGGTGGACGCCCCGAGCCCCGAGTTGCGGGCCCGGCCGAGGCCGAGGTTCCGGTCGTGCACGACGCGGTGGAACCGCGCGCCGCGCTCGGCGAGGTAGCGCTCGGCCACCGCCATCGACTCGTCGCCGCCGCGGTCGTCGACGAGCACGATCTCGTCGACCGGGCGGGTCTGGGCGAGCACCGACCGCAGGCAGCCCTCGACGTACGGCAGGCAGCGGTACACCGGGACCACGACGCTGACCCGGCTCACTGAACCTCCTCCGGCGTTGCGAATTGCGGTGTCACGGTGGCGAAGAGCCCGTGGTGGTCAGAACCGGGGAGGTCCACCCGCTCGTACTCCCCCACCACCGCGTTCTTCAGGACGATCCGGTCGATCGCGATCACCGCCGGGTACCACCGGTCCGCCGGATACGTCGGCACCAGCCCGGCGCCGGCCTGTTCCCCGGCATCGGCGAAGCCGTCGGACAGGATCGCTCGGTACCGGCTGTGCGAGTACGTCGAGTTGAAGTCGCCGCTGACGACCATCGGATCGCCGTCCGCGGCCCGCTCGTGCAGCAGCACCGCGAGCTTCTCCATCTCGGCCGCCCACATCCACGACGGCGACGGGTACGGCGGCATCGGGTGCACTGCGACGACCGTCACGGTGCGCGCCTCCCCGAGGTCGATCTTGGTGACCAGATTCGCCATCGAGAACCGGCCGAGCTCCTCCGGGTCGCGCATCGCGAACCGGCTGTAGATCCCGGTGCCGCCGCCCCCGGACTCCTTCGGCTTCAGGAAGGTCACCGGCAGCAGTTCCTCGAGGCCGGCCTCTCGCAGCCGGGCAACGGCCGAGTCGGTGAGCTCCTCGACGGTGAGCACGTTCACCGATCGCGATCGGACCAGGTCCACCAGCGCATCGGCGTCGGCCTCACCGAGGCGAATATTGGCCTGCAACAACCGGATCTGGCCGTCTGCGGCGGTCGCGTCGGGCGCGTTCCGCAGGTACAGCGGGAGCTGGGTGGAGAGGCCGGCGAACACGATCACCGCGCCGACCACCAGCGTCCGCCAGGCCCGCAGTGCCGCCAGCACCACCAGACCCGCCACACCGACGGCCACCAGCACCGGCACGAACGAGGACGCGATGATCAGCTTGTTGCTCTCGGGTCCGACGTAGTGGACGACCACACCGAGCGCTGCCGTCGCGACGGCGGCGATTCCGGACGCGTAGCCGACCCGGCGCACCGCCTCCCGCGGCGTCACCGAGCGATCTCAGCTCGCACCGACGACCTCGTACCAGGCGCCGAGTTCCGGGTCGGACGCGAGGTCGACGAAGTCGATGACCGCGCCCTCCGAACGCCACCGCTCGACCAGAGACATCAGCCGCACCGAGTCCAGTCCCAGGTCGAGCAGGTTCGCGTCCTCGGTGAGCTCGTCGGCGGGCAGGTCGAGCAGGGCGGCCAGGTCGGCGACCATGCGGTCCCGGGTCAATGTGGTGCTCACAGGTGAAACCTTTCGTGGGTGTTGCGTGGATCAGGCGTGGACGGCGGTCGCCGCGTCGGTGGGGCTGGCGACGGTGCGGCGCAGGGTGCCGAGGAGCAGCAGCGCGACCACCGCGACGGCGCACATCGTGAGGCTGTAGGTGACCACAGCGGCCGATGGCGCGACGACGCCTCCGAACGCGCCGGCGATCAACGCGCCGATGGAGATTCCGGCGACCTCCTGCGCCGACCAGAGCCCGTTCACCCGGCCGAGCAGGTGCTCCGGGGTGTGGGTCTGGATGAGCGAGTACCGCAACACTTCCTGTACGGAGGCGATCGCGCCGACCACGACGAGCACCAGCAGCGCCACGACGAGGGTGCCGGTGAGCCCCACGAGGGCCTGCACCGCGAAACCGACCGCGAGGGCGATCAGCAGCACCGTGCCGGGCCGCGCCAGACGAGACATCCACCCGCTGGTCACCGTCGCGATGACCGCGCCGACCGCACTGGCCGCGTAGAGCAGACCGGCGGCACGGGAGTCACCGGCGAACCGCTCGTCCACCAGTCCGGGCACGAGGACGAGGACCCCGCTGCCGAGCATGGCGATCACCCCGGCGATCATCACCCCGCCGATCACCTTGTGTTCGAGGACGAACCGCGTCATCGAGACCGGCTCACCGGCCGCGTGTACCTCGTGTTCGACGGGTGCCGGCGCGGGCAACGGCGGCAGTCCCGCAAGCAGGGCGATCGTGATCACGGTGCCGATCGCGGCCACCCAGTAGTTCCAGGACACCGAGAACGCCGCGATGACGAGGCCGCCGAGGGCGGGTGAGATGACGGCGCCGGCGCGGGCACCGAGGACGTTCAGCGCCCCGACCCCGACGAGTTGATCCCGCGGAACCAGGGTCGGCACGACCGCGAACAGTGCCGCGATGCTGATCGAGCCGATCAGGCCGTTGATCACCGACAGCACGAAGATCGCCACCCACGACGGGTCGGCGAGCATCGCGTTCACGGCGAGGCCGACGAAGGTGAGCCCGGACACGGTGCGCGCGAACAGGATCAGCTTCTTGCGGTCGTAACGGTCGGCGAGTGTGCCGCCGATCAGCATGCCGCCCATGGACGCGGCGCCCTCGACCGCGGCGACGAGCCCGACCAGGAACGTCGACCCGGTCAGGTCGTACATCTGGAGGGGGACGCCGACCATCAGCATTCCGATCCCGAAGATCGAGATGGTGCGGGCGATGAACACCCGTCGGAACGCCGCGCTCTCGCGCAGCGGCCGCAGGTCGAGGAGTACGCCGCGTTCACTCATGTCAGCTCGCGGAGCCCTTGGCGACGGCGTCCGTGATGAGCGGCATCACCTGGTCGGTGGCCCAGCCGAGCGAGAGCGCCGACGGGAAGCCGACCGCGTTCGGCAGGCCGCTGGTGCGCGCGAGGGAGACCACCGCATTCTTCTGCACGGCGGGCAGCGCGTTCCAGTTCGCGAACTTGGTGAGGTAGCTGAGGTCGCCGGTCGGCGAGACCACGACCAGGACGTCGGCGTTCATCTCGCCGATGTTCTCGTAGGACAGCACACCACGACCGTCGGCGTCGACGGGCAGCGTCGTCGCGTACGGGCTGAGCACCAGGCCGAGGGAAGTGAGGAACTGGCCGATGCCGCGCTCGTCGGAGGCCAGCACCGACAGCTGGCCGCCGGTGTCACCGATCACCGCGTTGTAGGTCTTGCCCGCGACGGTGGGGTTGGCGGCCTTGGCGTCGGCGAGGCGCTTCTCGGCGTCCGCGATCACCTGGTCCGCCTTCTCGGGGATCCCGAGGGCGGTCGCGATCTTGCGGGTCGAGTTCTGCCACGGCTCGCCGTTGGCCTTGGTGTCGAAGTGCACGACCGGGAACTGTGCGTTCAGCTGGTCGAAGGTGGCCTGGTCCAGACCCCAGAAGCCGGTGGAGACGATGACGTCGGGCTGCAGGACGGCGAGCTTCTCGGCGATCGCGTCCGCTCCGGTGTCCATGTCGAGCGTCTCGGGAGTGTTCGTGCCGAACGCCTCCTTCTGCCACGGCCAGAATCCGGATCCGCCGGTGGCGGCACGGTTCTGGGCGTCGACCGGGATCGCGACGGGGGTCACGCCGAGGGACAGCAGGATGTCGGCGTCCTGCGGGGACAGCGGAACCGCACGCTTGGGCGTCGCCTCGATGGTCGAGTCACCGAACTTGCCGGACACCGTCACCGGGAACTGCCCGGCCTCGCTGCCCGCGCTGGTCGTGGTGTCGGTGGTGTCGGAGTCCGATCCGCATGCGGCGACGCCGAGCATCACGGCCGCCGCCGCGAGCGCGGCACCGACCCGCCTGGTCCATCGAGTGTTCATCTGTTTCCCTTCGTGGTGCCGTTCGATCGTGGGTGGTTCGTGGCGCGTGTGATTCATGAGTGGATTCCGGTGTCGTCGAGTTCGGCGGCAAGGTCTCCGAGGGAGCCTGCCGCGAACACCTGTGCGGCGTCGGCCTCGACCCCGGCCGCGCGCAGCCGGGACAGCAGCGCCATGACGCCGATGCTGTCGCAGCCGAGAGCGAACAGGTCGTCGTCGACACCGACGCGCTCGGCACCGAGTTGCTCGGCGACGAGGTCGCACAGCAGCTTCTCCGTGGCCGTGCCGGGCGCCCGGTACTCGCCGGCCGGCCGGATCTCGGGTCGTGGCAACGACGCCCGGTCGAGCTTGCCGTTCGGCAGCGTGGGCAGCGTGTCCAGCACGACGAACGCGGACGGCACCATGTAGTCCGGCAGGGTCGCGCCCAGCCTCCGACGCAGCGCGGCGACGTCGAGGTTCGCGTCTGCCGCGACCACGTATCCGACCAGCACGGTGGATCCGGTGTCGGTGCGTGCCTGCACCACACCGTCCGCGACGGCCGGGTCCGCGAGCAGCGCGGCCTCGACCTCCGCCGGCTCGATCCGGTAGCCGCGCACCTTCACCTGGTCGTCGCTGCGGCCCCGGTACTGGATCGAACCCGCCAGGCCGTGCTCCTCGTCACCGGCCAGCCACCGTGCCCGGTCACCGGTGCGGTACATCCGGGCACCGGGCGCGCCGAACGGGTCGGCCACGAAACGCTCTGCGGTGCGTCCGGATTCGCCGCCGTAGCCGCGCGCCAGGCCGTCCCCGGACAGGTACAGCTCGCCCTCGACGCCGACCGGGACCGGCCGCAGCCACTCGTCGAGGATGTGCGCGCGGGTGTTGCCGACGGGGCGACCGGCGACCGGGACGGCGCTGCCGGAGGCCCGCGCCACCAGCGCGTCGACGGTGCTCTCGCTGGGTCCGTACAGGTTGTACGACTCGGTGCCCCCCAGCGCACGCAGGCGATCCCACAGAGGCTGGGCGACCGCCTCGCCGCCGAAACCGAGCGATGCGGGCACCCGGTCGCCGTCGAGCAGTCCGGCGTCGATCAACTGCGCCAGGTGCGAGGGGGTGACCTCGACGAAGTCCCACTCCTGGGTCTGCGCCTGCGCCACCATCTTCCGCGGATCCCGCTGCGTCTCCTCGTCGACGAGGCACAGTGCGTGACCGTCGAGCAGCCACAACTGCGGCTGCCAGGACGCGTCGAACGCGAACGACCAGGCGTGACCGACCCGCAACCGTTCGCGGCCGGTGCGCCGCTGTGTGGGCCGGTAGAGGTCGGCGCGGTGGCTGTGGAACAGCGTGACCAGGCCGCGGTGCACGGCGACCACCGCCTTCGGGACTCCGGTCGATCCGGAGGTGTGCACCACGTAGGCCGGGTGCTCCGGCCGCAGCGGTGCCGTGCGGTCGCGGTCGCCGACCGGCGCCGGGTCCTGCTCGGCAATCCGCTCCGTGACCGCAGCATCGTCGAGCACCAGCACCGTTGCCCCGGTGACCGGCACCCGCTCCACGAGTGCGGCCGTGGTGAGCACCAGCGACGGGGTGGTGGTCTCGAACACGGCGGCGGTGCGCGCCGCCGGAGCCTGCGGATCGCACGCGATGTAGGCGCCCCCGGCGGTGAGCACCGCCAGGATCGCGGTCAGCGCGTCCGCGGTGCGCGGAAGCAGCAGGGCCACCGGCACTTCGGGACCGACTCCGTGCGCGATCAGCAACCGGGCCAGCCGGTTGACCCGCTGCTCCAGTTCCCCGAACGTCCATGCCACGCTCCCGGCGGCGAGCGCCGGCTCGCCGCGGTACCGCTCGGCGGCCGCCGCGAACAGCGCAGGCACCGTCGTCGCGGGCACGTCCATCGGGTTCGTGTTCCACCGTCGCGTCATCGCCTCGCGGTCCGAGGCCGGAATGGCGTCGATCGCCGACAGCCGGTACTCGGCAGGCCGGGACGCGAACTCGCGCAGCACCTGGCCGAGGCCGGCGGCGAGCCGCTCGGCGGTGGCGTGGTCGAACAGGTCGGAGCTGTACTCGACCATGCCGACGACGGTGTCGGTGCCGGCGTACTCGACGAAGTCGAAGGACAGGTCGAACTTCGCGGTGGTGACCTCGATCGGCTCGGGCGTCAGACCCGACTCGCCACCGAATCCCTCACCCGGGTTCGGCTCGGTCAGGTAGACGACCATGGTCTGGAACAGCGGGTGCATCGACCGCGAGCGGGCACCCGAACCGAGGACCGCATCGACGACCTGCTCGAACGGCAGGTCCTGGTTCTCGAACGCCGCGAGGTCGGTGTCGCGGATCCGGTCCAGCAGTTCCGCGATCGTCGGGTCCCCCGCCAAGTCGGTGCGCAGCACCAGCGTGTTGAGGAAGAAGCCGACGAGGTCCTCGAGACGGCTGTCGGCGCGCCCCGACACCGGGGTGCCCAGCGGAATATCCACGCCCGCACCGGACTTGTGCAGCAGGACCGCGACCGCGGCCTGCACGAGCATGAACATGCTCACCCCGCGGGCACGGGCGACCTCACGTAGACCGGCGACCACCTCGGGCTCCACCGCCAGGTACGCGGCGCCGCCGCGGTAGCCGAACCGGGCCGGGCGGGTGCGGTCGGTGGGCAGCGGGATCTCCTCGGGCAACCCGGCGAGAGTCTGCCGCCAGTACTCGCTCTGGCGAGCGGCGACACTGCGGGCGTCGGCGACGTCGCCGAGCAGTTCCCGCTGCCACAGCGTGTAGTCCGCGTACTGCACCGGCAGCGGGTCCCACTGCGGCGCTCGGCCGGACTGACGCAGCGCGTACGCGGTCATCAAGTCGGTCAGCAGCGCTCGGGTGGACCACTCGTCGGTGGCGATGTGGTGGATCACCAGCACGACGACGGTGTCGTCCCCGGTCTCGAGCACCGAGACCCGCACCGGCGCCTGCGATTCCAGGTCGAAGCGGAACCGTGCCGCCTCCGCCGTCGCTGCAGCGACGTCCTCCGGCCGGATGTCCCGCCGGTCGAGGTCCACCTCGACGGCGTCCGCGGGCAGGATCACCTGCGCCGGCTGTCCGTCGACCTCGGGGAAGACCGTGCGGAGCGGTTCGTGCCGGAGCATCAGGTCCCGCACGGCCTCGGCGAGTGCGACCACGTCGACCGGACCTGACACACGCCAGGAGATCGGGACGTTGTAGGCGCCGCCGTCGGCGCCGAGGCGGTCCAGGACCCACATCCGCTGCTGCGCGAACGACACCGGCAGCACCGCGGGCCGCTCGCCCGCGACGAGCGCGGCACGCGTACGGCCGGTCGCCAATTGCGCGAGCGGCGCCAGCAGGGCCACCGTCGGCGCCTCGAACACCGCCCGCACCGGCACGTCCACGCCGAGTTCCGTGCGCAGCGCGTTGACGAGGCGGATCGCGGTGAGCGAGTGCCCGCCGAGCGCGAAGAAGTCGTCGTCGACACCGACCGCATCCACACCCAGCGCCTGCGCGAACACCTCGCACACCCGGCGTTCCCACTCCGTTCGGGGTGCCCGCGATTCGGTGGCCGCGTCGAAGCTCGGACGCGGCAGGGCCTTCCGGTCGAGCTTGCCGTTGAAGCTGACCGGGACGGCGTCGATGGCGATGATCAGAGCCGGGATCAGGTGGTCCGGAACGGTGCCGGCCAACGCGCCGCGCACCGCTGTGGAGTCGACGCCGCCCGCGGCGGTGGAGCCGACGCCGCCCGCAGCGGTGGAGCCGACGCCGCCCGCAGCGGTGGAGCCGACGCCGCCCGCGGCGGCGGTGGCGGGGACCACGTACCCGACGAGGACGGGGGCGCCGGATGCGTTGTCCACGACGGACGCGACGGCCCGCGCGACCGACGGCAGCGCCTCGAGCGCGGTCTCGACCTCGCCGAGTTCGATGCGCAGGCCGCGAATCTTGACCTGATCGTCGATGCGGCCGAGGTACTCGAGCTCCGCGGCGGGGTTCCAGCGCACCAGGTCGCCGGTGCGGTACAGCCTCGCGCCCGGGTCGCCGTACGGGTCCGCGACGAACCGCTCGGCCGTCAGCGCGGGGCGGCCGAGGTAGCCGCGGGCCACCTGCACTCCCCCGAGGTACAGCTCGCCGGACATCCCGGAGGGGACCGGACGCAGCCGCGAATCCAGTACGTACAGCGCCACGTTGGTGCCGGGACCACCGATCTCGCAGGCACCCTCGGCACCGACCCGCGAGGCGAGGTCCGCGGCGAGGGTGACCTCGACGGCCGCCTCCGTCGGTCCGTACAGGTTCTCGATCGTCGCGGTCGGCAGCGCGGCGGCGAACCGCTCGACGGTCCGGTACTGCAGCGCCTCACCGGAGCACACCACGCGTCGCAGGTTCGTCTCGGTGAAGCCGGATTCGGAGAGCACCTCCTCGAGCATGGAGGGCACGAAGTGCGCGACGGTCACCGACTGCTCACGCAGCAGCGAGACGAGCGCCGCCGGGTCACGGTGGTCGTCGGGACCGGCGACGACGGCGGTGGCTCCGGTGACGGTGGGCCAGAACAGTTCCCACACGGACACGTCGAAGGTGGCGGGGGTCTTGACGATCACCCGGTCCGCCGGGTCGAGCGGCAGCCGGTCCTGGACCCAACGCAGCCGGTTCACCACGGAGCGGTGCTCGACCACGACACCCTTCGGGTTTCCCGTGGAACCGGACGTGTAGATGACGTACACCGGGTGGGTGGACGTGAGCGACGCGCGCCGGTCGATGTCGGCGATCGTCGTGCCCGGCAGCTCCGCGAGCCGCGCCCGCACCGCCGGGTCGTCGAGGTCGGTGCGCGCACCCGTGTCGGGCAGCGCCGTCGCCGCGACGGCCAGCACCCGGACCGGGTTCGCGTCCGAGAGCAGGTACTCGATGCGGGCCGCGGGCAGTCCGGTGTCGATCGGCAGGTACGCCGCACCGGACTTGACCACGGCGTGGATCGC
The DNA here is from genome assembly GCF_053589555.1 of Rhodococcus sp. NPDC003322. Classification (NCBI taxonomy): domain Bacteria; kingdom Bacillati; phylum Actinomycetota; class Actinomycetes; order Mycobacteriales; family Nocardiaceae; genus Rhodococcus; species Rhodococcus sp. NPDC003322. Next base: position 495,488 of record NZ_JBSFSC010000001.1, read on the forward strand.
GACGACCTGGTCGACCGACCGGGGCACCGCGACGGCGACGAGGTCGCCGGGGCCGGCGCCGTCGGCGATCAGCAGACGCGCCAGGCGGTTCGAGCGGGCGTCGAGTTCGGCGTGCGTGATCGTGTCGTCCGCAGACACCAGCGCCACCGCATCGGGTGCCGGTGCCGCTGCCCGCGAGAGCATCTCGGCCACGGTGACGTCCGCGTACCCGGCCCTCTCCCCCACACCGAGGGTGAGCTGCCGCCGCTGCTCGTCATCCGCCTGCAACGACAGATCCGCGAGCCGCAACGTCGGATCTGCGGCGACCTCGCCGGCGACGCGCAGCAGCACCGCGAGAATCGTCTCCACGATCGCGTGGTCGAACAGGTCGGTCGCGTACTCGACGCCGACCGTGACCTCGCCGGTGTCGGGGGCCTCGACGAACGTGAGGTTCAGGTCGAACTTGGCGCGGACACCGGTGAGCGGCTCCCAGGTGGTCGGCACGCCGAGCAGGTCGGGCAGCACCGCCGGGCGCTGGAGGTAGCTGACCATCACCTGGAACAGCGGGTTGCGGCCCTCGACCCGCGCCGGGGCGAACTCCTCCACGAGCCGCTGGAAGGGCACGTCCTGGTTGGACATCGCCGCCAGATCCGCCTCGCGAACGCGGTCCACCAGGTCGGCGAAACTCGGGTCGCCCGTCATGTCGGTCCGCAGCACGACGGTGCCGACGAAGAAGCCGACGAGATCGTCGAGGGCGCTGTCGCTGCGGCCCGACACGGGGCTGCCGACGACGACGTCCTCGCCGGCACCGAGCCGGGACAGCACTGCCGCGGTGACGGCGTGCAGCGCCATGAACATGGTGCCGCCACTGGATTCGGCGATCTCACGCAGTGCGCGCGCGACCTCCGCGCCGAGGACGGCCGTGGCGTTGCCTGCCCGACCGGTCGGCTGCACCGGACGGGGCCGGCTGGTGGGCAGCGTGATCTCTTCGGGCACACCGGCCAACGCGGTACGCCAGTGGGCCAACTGCCCCTCGATCGCGTCGTCGCCCAGGTTGCGGCGCTGCCAGAGCGCGTAGTCCGCGTACTGCACCGGCAGTGATTGCCAGTCCGGCGCCGCCCCGGCGGATCGTGCCAGGTACGCGCGGGTCAGGTCGCCGAGCAGCGGGGCGTCGGACCACTCGTCGGTGGCGATGTGGTGCAGCACCACCACGATCACCGACCGCTCCGGTCCCTCCCGCAGCAGGCTCACCCGCAGCGGCACGTCGGTGCGCAGATCGAAGTTCGCGGTCAGGCGTTCGAGTGCAAGGGTGTCGACGGCGCCTGCGCCGGCGGTGCCGGCAATGCTCTCAGCCGCGTCGACGACCTCGAGCTCGCCGCCCTCGGCCAGGATCACCTGGTGCGGCTCGCCGTCGGTGACGTCGATGACGGTGCGCAGGCTCTCGTGCCGCGCGGTCACGTCGCGCAGCGCGGCGGCGAGGGCGTCGGTGTCGACCGCGCCGTCGAGCCGGGCGACGTGCGCGTAGTGGTAGGCCAGGCTCTCGTCGGAAACCTGGGCCAGCATCCACAGTCGTTCCTGCGCAGCGGAAAGCGGGATCCGCTCGGGACGAGGCCCGGCCGTGACGGCGGGCAATGCGCTCGCCGCCGCGGGCAGCAGCCGGGCGATCTGGGCGGGGGTGCGGGCGTCGAACAGGTCCCGGATCGTCAGCTGCACGTCGAATGCGGCACGCACCCGGCTGACCACGCGCATCGCGATCATCGAGTGCCCGCCGAGTTCGAAGAAGTCGTCGTCCGCGCCGACCGTCTCCAGGCCGAGCAGCTCGGCGAACAGCGCGCACAGCACCCGCTCGGCTTCGGTCTCCGGCTCACGGCTGCCGGCGGTGGCGCGCATCTCGGGGGCGGGTAGCGCCTTGGCGTCCAGCTTGCCGTTGACGGTCATCGGGATCGCATCGATCGTCTGCAGGCTCGCGGGCACCATGTAGTCGGGCAGCTGCGCGCGCAGGTGGTCGAGCACCTCGGCGACAACGCTTTCGGGGACGCTGTCCGCGACGGCCGGAACCACGTACGCGGCAAGGCGTTTCATGCCCGGGACCAGCGGGTCGTCGACCGCGACCACGGCCGCGGACGCCGCCGCCGGGTGGGCCTCGATGACGGACTCGATCTCGTGCAGCTCGACGCGGTAGCCGCGGATCTTCACCTGGTCGTCGATGCGGCCCAGGTAGTCGATGACTCCGCCGAATCCCCCCGTCGCTCCGCTCGTGCGGTCCGCCCGCCGCCGCACGAAGTCGCCGGTCCGGTACATCCGCTCGCCGGGCTCGAACGGGTTCGCGACGAACCGGTCCGCGGTGATGTCGACGCGCCCGAGATAGCCGCGGGCAAGTCCGGCACCGGAGATGTACAGCTCGCCGGCGACACCGTCGACGACGGGCCGCAGCCACGGATCGAGGATGTGGCCGTGGGTGGACCGGATCGGGGTGCCCACGGTCGGGGTGGCGCTGTCGTCGGTCCCGGCACCGAGGGTGTTGATGGTGTACTCGGTCGGGCCGTACAGGTTGTATCCGAGGGTTCCCTCGGTGTCCCGCAGTCGGTTCCACACCGAGTCCGGCACGGCCTCGCCGCCGAGGAGCACCAGCGGCGGCCGGTGCGCGGTGGTGCCGTCCGGCCGGATGCCCTCGTCGAGCATGCCCTCTACGAACAGCGCGGTCGCGTAGGTCGGGGTCACGTTGACCACGTCGATCCGCTCACGGTCGCAGTACCGCACCAGGGCCTGTGCGTCGCGCCGCAGGTCCTCGTCGCAGATGTGCACCTCGTGGCCCTCGACGAGCCAGAGCAGTTCCTCCCAGGACATGTCGAACGCGAAGGAGACGGTGTGCGCCACGCGCATCCGCCGGCCGTCGACGCTCGCGACGACCGGGTCGAAGATCTCGTCCTGGTGGTTGCGCTGCATGTTGGTCAGGCCACGGTACGGCGTGACGACGCCCTTGGGCTTCCCGGTGGATCCGGAGGTGTAGATGACGTAGGCGGGGTGGTCGAGCCGATGCGGGCGCCCGGGAGCGAAGGCGCCGAGCTCGGCAGCCGTCAGGGGGGCGTCGTCCCAGTCATGAGGTTCGTCGAGCCGGATCGCGGTGTCGCCATCGAGATCCAGTCGCTGCGCGACCGCGGCCGTGGTGACGGCGAGCGCCGGCCGGGCGTCGGCGAGCACCACCTTCAGTCGCTCGTCGGGTTGGTCCAGCTCGAGCGGCAGGTAGGCGGCACCGGCCCTCAGCACCGCGAACAGGGCGACGACCATCTCTACGGTGCGCGGCAACCCGAGCGCGACGACGACCTCGGGTCCGCCGCCGCGGGCGATCAGGTGCCGGGCCAGGCCCTCGACCCGGCGGGCGAGCTCTCCGTAGGTGACCCGCTCGTCCTCGAAGACGAGCGCGACCTCGTCCGGGATCTGCGCGGCCTTCGCGATCAGCATCTCGGCGATCGTCGCGTCCTCGACGGCGGGCAGCGGCGTCGTCCACACCGCCGCGGCCGCGGCGGTCTCGGAGCTGTTCAGTGCGGGGACCGACGCGACGAGTCGCTCCCCTTCGCGGGCAACGATTTCCAGCAGACCGACGAATCGGTCGTGGAGTCCCTGCGCGCGGGCGGCGTCGACCACGTCGTGCCGGTAGTCGATCTTCACGTGCAGCCGCTCGCCCGGGGAGACGACCACCGCGAGCGGGTAGTGGGTGTGGTCGAGGCTGTCCTCGGCGACGATGTCGTGCTTGGCCGACTGCGCCGCCATCTCGGAGGCGTTCTTGAAGTTCTGCAGCACGAACAGCGTGTCGAACAGCTCGGTGTGCCCGGTGGCGCGCTGGATCTCGCCGAGACCCAGGTACTCGTGCTCCATCCGCTCGACGTACTCGTCCTGCATGCGCCGCAGCAGGGCGGTCACGGACTCGGTCGGGTCCAGGGTCACCCGCACCGGGACGGTGTTGAGGAACATGCCGAGCACCCGGTCCAGGCCGACGATCTCGGTCGGGCGTCCGGCGACGGTCGACCCGAACACCACGTCGGTGCGGCCGGATTCGGCGGACAGCAGCAGACCCATCACCGCGTTCATCAACGCGTTCAACGTGACTCCGCTGGTGCGCGCGCGTTCGCGCAGCCCGGCGGTCAGGTCCTCGTCGATGTACGACTCGATCCGCGTCGGCACCACCGGGGATCGGCCCTTGGTCGATCCGGCGACCAGGGTGGGGGTGTCGAAGCCGGCGAAGGCGGCGCGCCAGGCGGCGGCCGCGGCGTCGGGCTCCCGGGCGTCCAGCCAGGTGAGGTAGTCGGTGAAACCGGCCTCGGGTGCGGTCACCTGCTCCCCCGCGTACCGGGCGAGCAGCTGGTCCACGAACAGGGCACCGGACCAGCCGTCCCACAGGATGAACTCCCGGTTGACCACCAGGCGGTCGACACCGCCGCCCAGGTGGATCAGCAGCATCCGCCACAGCGGCGGCGCCGCCAGGTCGAACGGGCGGGCGCGGTCGGCGGCCATCAGTTCCTGGGCGCGGGCCTCCTGCGCATCGGCCGGCAGGTCGGACAGGTCCGCCTCCGTGAACGGGACCTCGACGCCGGTGCCGATGAACTGCACCGGCTCCGCCAGCCCGTCGTTGGTGAAACCTGCTCGTACCGTGGGGTTCTCGTCCAGCAGTGCGGCGGCGGCGGCACGCATCCGGGAGATGTCGATGCGGTGCCCGAAATCGAGGGAGAACTGCGCGGTGTAGATGTCCTGGGCGGCGTCGAAGACGGACTGGAAGAATAGGCCCCGCTGCAGCGGGGACAGCGGCCAGATGTCCTCGACCAGCACGGGACTGACGGCCTCGATGCGGTCGATCTCGTCCTGACTCAGGTCGATGTGCCGCAGGTCGGACGGGGTCAGCCGGGCGGAACCGGTGCCGCCCTCGGCGAGCGCGACGAGGTCGGCCACCGCCTCGCCCCACAGCTCCGCCAGCCGCTCGAGTGCCGCGTCGCCGAGTCCGCGGTCGGACTCGAAACGCACACTCGCCCCGCCGTTCCCGTCGGGCCGGATGCACACGTCGAGGACGCCACCGGCGATCCGGTCTCCTCCGGTGCGGATCGACACCTGTGGCGCGGGCAGCGCCGCCAGGGCGGGTCCGGCCTGGACGTTGGCGTACCGCAGCATCGGCCAACCGACCGAGCCGGCGGAGCGGATCCGTTCCTTCGCCGCTCGAAGGGCACCGAGCGGGTCGCCCTCGAGCACGAGGCGCGCGGGTGCGGTCCAGTCCAGCGGTCCGACGGTGCGGCTCAGGTCGTCGCCCTCACGTCCGTCGTGCCAGAGGTCGACGGACAGTTCCGTGGCGCCGACGGCGCGCTCGTCCCAGCGGGCGACGGCCAGTGCGACCGCCGCGGCCCACACGTCGGCGGCGGCCCCCTTCACGAGGGCGGGCACCGCCGCGGTGGCGGCGGCGAGCTCGGCGGCCGAGAGTGTCACGTCGACACCGGAAGCCGCGCCCGTCGTGGTCGTGGACACTGCCGTCGGGGACACCAGGTCGGCGCCGGGCGCCAGGACCGACATCCAGGTCGTCAGCTCGGCGAGCCGGGTCGGCGCAGCGGCCTCGGCGGCGAATCGCTGAGCGTGGGTCTTGAGCGAGACCGCGACGGCGGGCAGGGTCACGGGGCGGCCCCGGCCCATTGCCCGCAGTGCGGTGGCGAAGTCCTCGGCGACGACGTCCCAGGATCGTTCGTCGATCAGGCCGGCGGGTGCGAGCAGCACCAGTTCGCCGGCCCCGCCGGTCGCCCAGGCCACGCTCAGGACGCGGCCGGACGCCGGGTCGGGCACCACCCCGTCGAGCGCGGTCAGTTCGTCGATCGCCGCGCCGGGTTCCAGGTCGCAGGTGTGGACGAGCGATGCGGCATCGACCGTGTCGGGCACCGCGAGCAGCCACAGGATCGGGGCCGGGGCGGTGAGCGTGGCGCGCAGGGCGTGGTGGTGGGTGACGACGGCGTCGACCGCCGCCACCAGCTGGTCGCGGGTCAGGTTCTCGGGCGCGGGGATCCGGAGGCTGCGCAGCGTCGCGGTGACCGGCACCTGCGCGTCGCGTCGCTTGGCGAGCGCGGTCGGCAGCGCCAGCGGACCGGTGCCGTCCTCGTCGTGGGGTGTGGCGGAGACGGGCGCGCCTGCGGGCAGCGACCACACCGGCTCGTCGACGTCGGAGAGGAACGCGTCGACGAAATCGCTGAGCGCGTCAGCGATCTCGGCGCATCGCTCCGCGTTGCCGGGGTGGCTGCGGAGGCCGATCTCGATCGGCTGCCCGGACTTGTGCAGCAGCACGATGAACTCGAGCTCGCCGACCGGGCCGGAGGCGAGCATGTGGGCATCGGATTCGCGGCCGATCACGTGCCGCGACGTCGAGGTGGGCATGATGTTCACGCCGACGGCCGGCGGACGCCAGTGCGGATCGCGGGCCGCGAGGGCCGCGCCGATGTGCTCGCCGCGGTAGCGGCCGTGCTTGAGCAGCGCCCAGGTCTTGGTGTCGACGGCGGCCGCGACGTCGGCGATGCGGGCGTGCGCGGGGACGTCGAACCGCATCGGCAGCACGCTGGCGACCATGCCGGGGATCGTCCGCAGGTCCCGGGTACCGCGTGCCGTGGTCGGCATCGACAGCACCACGTCGGAGGTGTTCGTGGCGCGCGCGACGTAGGCGCCGAGCAGGCCGATCATCAGGACGGGCAGGCGCAGCCCGTGCGCCTTGGCGTAGGCGTCCAGGCGGGCGCGCTGGTCGGTGTCGACGGTGACGGTGGTGTGGGTGACGCCGGGGGCAGGCGGATGCTCGGCCTCGATCAGCCGCGGGACGGGCGGCAGGTCGCCGAGTTCGGTGAGCCAGTGCTCGCGGTCGGCGTCGATCTGCTGCCCGCCGGTGTACTCGAGGTCGGCCTGCACGAAACGCTCGAGCGCCCACTCCACGGACAGGTCCGGGACCGCCCCCTCCGAGTAGGCACGGGCGATCCGGGCGAGGACCAGCGCGATACCGATGCCGTCGTTCACGATGTGGTGGTGCTGCTGGTAGATCCGCATCTTCTCGTCGCCGAGCAGGTGCACGGCGAACGTGAACAGCAGATCCGTGGCGAGATCGACGGGGGTCGCCATCGCCGACTGCATCCATGCCGCCGACGCGGCCTCCGGGTCGGCCTCGGCGCGCAGGTCGAGAACCTCGACCTGCCAGTCCCGATCGGCGCGCGGGATCTGCACGAGGGCGCCGTCGGGGTCCACGTCGAAGTTCACGTGCAGCGTTTCGGCCTGGTCGAGCACTCCCTTGATCGACGTCAGGACGCGATCGAGGTCGAACTCCCCGACCGTCTCGGTGTACATGCCGGTGTTGTAGAGGTGGCCGACGGAATCCAGCTGGTGGCCGAAATAGATGCTGCGCTGGGCCGCTGTCACCGGATACGCCGACTGCACTGTATTTCTCTCCACCATCTCGCGCCGCGCCGGACGGGTCGACCGGCCACAAATTCTGGTTAGCCTATCCAAACTAGCGGACGGTACTCAATCCCACCCGGTCGATCGCCCCGATCGCCGACGCCACCGACTCGGCGATCGTGCGAGCGTCCGCCTCGGTCACCTGGGCGGTGTCGTGGTCGACCCGCACCGTCGCGGTCGATTCGGCGAAGGCGACGACCACGTCCAGCACGCGGGGATCGACCACGGTCGGCTCCGGATCGGCGGCATCGACCACCCGCAGGCTCACCTCGGGGCGGGCCAGGGCCGCGAACACAGGCGCGGTCTGCGCATTGAGGTAGCGGAGCAGGGCGTACCCGGCGGCCGACGGCACTGCGGCGAGCGCGGCCCGCACGGTTTCCGTTGCCGCATCCGCGACGCGCACCGGCACCCCGACCTCGAACGGGCCGACGGTGCGCGCGCTGTCGGGCTCCTCCGCGCCGTCTGCGAGTGCCTCCCTCGGCAACTCCACGGTCAGCTCTGCGCCTGCCCCGCGCCAGGACTCGACCGCGACGGTCAGGGCCGTCAGGGCGAGCGCCTCCCGATCGGGGTCCGGCACCGTCGCCTCCGCGGCGACCACGACCGTCGCCCGGGCGCCCATCGGTGGCAGCGCGGGCGCACCGATGCGCAACGAGCCGCCCGGTGCGAGCACCTGGGCCCAGTGCGTGAGCTCGCCCATCAGCGCGGGGTCCTGGGCCCGTTCGTTGATCCGGTGCGCGAGCCCGAGCGCGGTCGCCGCCGGACGCGCCACCGTGCCGCCGCGCAATGCGGCGTCGAGGTCCTCGCGCAGCACGGCCAGCGATCGACCGTCCGCGGCGAATGCGTGCACCGCGACCACCAGCGTGCCGGCGCCGGCACCGCTGTCGAGCCACGCGGCCGCGAGCACCCGTCCGGCCTCCGGGTCCAGCCCGGCCACCAACTCCGTTCCGGCCGTGGCGATTCGCTGCTCCAGATCGTCGGCCGCGACCTCGTGGTGGCGCACCTCGACATCGGCCGCCGGGGCCGTGTCGAGCGACCACAGCACCGACGCCACCCGGGTCAGCCGCAGCCGCAGCGCGTCGTGTGTCGAGATCAGTGCGGCGACCGCGGCCCGCACGTCGTCGTGGCCGACGCCGGCCGGGGTGGCGACGGACAGGACGGCACCGATCCCCGCGGGCTCGGCCCCGGTCTCACGCGCCCGGTGCACCAGCGCGGTCACCGGGAGCGGCCCGACGTCGGCGGGGTCCCGGGGACCGCTCCCGGCCCCGTCGACGCCCGATCCGCCCGCCTCGAACTCGGCGACACGGGCCAGCGCCGCGGGCGTGCGCCACTGGAAGATCTCCCGTGGCCCGAAGGTGACACCCCGCCGGGCGGCCGCGTTCACCACCTGGATGGAGATGATGCTGTCGCCGCCGAGCAGGAAGAAGTCGTCGTCGGCACCGACCTCGTCCAGGCGCAGCGCCTCCGCGAACAGCTCGCACATCGCCGTCTCGGCGGGGCCGTCCGGCGCGCGGCGCTCCGCAGCTTCGGGCAGGGCGGGTTCCGGCAGCGCCTTGCGGTCCAGCTTGCCGTTGGCGGACAGCGGCAGCGCGTCGAGCACCACGACAGCGGCCGGGATCATGTGGTCCGGCAACGAGATCGACGCGGCCGCGAGCAGATCCGGGACCGTCACCGCGGCGCCCGCTGCGGGCACCACGTAGGCGTACAGCCGGCCGGAACGGGCCACGACGGCGGCCTGTCCGACGGTGTCGTGAGAGAGCAGGACCGACTCGATCTCCCCGAGTTCGACGCGCTGCCCGCGCAGCTTGACCTGACCGTCGGCGCGGCCCAGATAGTCGAGGGCCGAGCCGTCGGGGGTGGCACGCCAGCGCACCAGGTCGCCGGTGCGGTACAGCCGCTCCCCCGCCGGGCCGTGCGGGTCGGCGACGAACCGGTCGGAGGTCAGCGCCGGACGGTCGTGGTAGCCGCGAGCCAGTTGCACGCCACCGAGGTACAGCTCACCGACGACGCCGGGCGGGACCCGGCGCAGCCGCTCGTCGAGGACGAGCGCTCGGGTGTTCCACACGGGGCGCCCGATCGGCACCCACCCCGGCCCCTCCTCGTGACGCGCCTCGACCGACGCGGCGGTGACGTCGACCGCCGCCTCGGTCGGGCCGTACAGGTTGTGCAGCCGCGCGTCGATCAGGGCGTGGAAGCGGTCGCGGTGCTCGGGGGTGAGCGCCTCACCGCTGCACAGCACTCGCGTCGGCTTCGGGCGCGGCCCGCCGGCCTCGGCGACCGCGTCGAGGAACGCCGCGAGCATCGACGGCACGAAGTGCACGGTGCTGACCGCGTGCCGGTCGATCACCTCCCGCAGGTACTGCGGATCGCGGTGGCCGTCGGGCCGCGCCATCACCAGGGTGGCGCCGGTGATCAACGGCCAGAAGAACTCCCACACCGACACGTCGAATCCGGACGGGGTCTTCTGCAGCACCCGGTCGGCGGGGGTCAGACCGTACTCGGCCTGCGTCCACGCCAGCCGGTTCGCGATGGCCCGGTGCGACACCAGCACGCCCTTCGGGCGGCCGGTCGAGCCGGAGGTGTAGAGCAGGTAGGCGGCCGCGTCGGGACGGACCGCCGGACGGGACCGGACCGGCGCCGGGTCCCGCAACGCGCGACCGTCGGCGTCGATCTCGAGTACCGGCGCGGCGCACTCGACGGGCGCCACCCCCGGGCCGAGCAGCACCAGCGCGGGCTTGGCGTCGGCGACCATGTACGCGAGCCGTTCCGCGGGGTAGCTGTCGTCGAGCGGCAGGTACGCCGCCCCGGCCCGGTGAATCGCGAGCAGCGCCACGACGAGTGCGGCGCTGCGACGCACCGCCACCGCGACCACGCCACCGGCCGACCCGGACAGCTGTGCCGCGAGCGCGTCGACCGCGGCGTCGAGCTGCGCGTACGTCAGCTCCTGCCCGGTCTCGTCGACGATCACCGCAATCGCGTCGGGTGTCGTCGCCGCCTGCCGCGAGAACAGCTCCGGCAGCGTCGAGTCGTCCAGGGCGACGGTCCGCCCCGACTCTGCCGCGAGGAGTGCCGCGCGATCGGCGGCGGTCAGCGGGTCGAGGGCCGACAGGCGCGCATCGGGGCGGGCGGCGATCTGCCGCAGCAGCGCGGCGAGCCGCTCCGCGAACGAGTCGACGGTCGCGTGGTCGAACAGGTCGCTCGCGTACTCGATCCGCCCGCGGAGGCCTCCTGTTTCGGATGCGGCGAGCTCGAAGGTGAGGTCGAACTTGGAGGTACCCGTCTCCACGAACACCGGCGACGCGTCGAGACCGGCCATCGCGATCGGGTCGATCGCGTCGCGGTACTGCACCAGCACCTGGAACAGCGGCTGCCGCGACAACGACCGGGCCGGCGCCATCCGCTCCACCAGCTGCTCGAACGGAACGTCCTGGTGCGCATAGGCATCCAGGTCCGCCGCCCGGATGCGAACGAGCAGTTCGGCGAACGTCGGGTCGCCCCCGAGGTCGGTGCGCAGGACCAGGGTGTTGACGAAGAAGCCGACCACCCGCTCCAGCGCGGTGTCGGAGCGGCCCGCGACCGGAGAGCCGACAACCACGTCGTCGCCGGCGCCGAGTTCGCGCAGCAGCACCGCGACCACGGCGTGGGTGAGCATGAACCGGGTGACCCCGGCCGCAGCGGCCACGGCGTCGAGCGCGCGCACGATGTCCGGCCCCACCTCGAACGCGACCGCGGAGCCGCGGTAGCTGGACACCGCGGGCCGGGACCGGTCGTACGGCAGCGTCAGTTCCTCCGGCTGCCCGGCGAGCACCGACGCCCAGTGGTCGAGTTGGGTGGCCAGCGGAGAAGTCGGGTCGGCCGGGTCGCCGAGCACCTCGGGCTGCCATGCACTGAAGTCCCGGTACTGCACCGGAAGCGGCCCGGGCAGTGCGACGTCCGCACCGGACAGGTGCGAGTAGGCGGCGGCGAGGTCGGCGATCAGGGGCCTCGCCGACCACTCGTCGGCGGCGATGTGGTGCACCAGCAGCATGAGGTGCGCGTCATCGGGCGAGGTGCGCAACAGCACCGCCCGCACCGGCAGGTCGGCGGTGATGTCGAACGCGTACCCGGTCGCGTCGGCCAGGCGGGCGGGCACGTCTGCCACGTCCACGTCGGTCACCGTCAGCGGCACCTCGAGATCGGCCACCGGCAGCACCCGCTGACATCCGATGTGGCCCTCGCCGGAGGTGAAGACGGTGCGCAGGCCCTCGTGCAGGTTCAGCAGGTGCGTCAGAGCGCCGCGCAGCGCGTGCACATCCACCCGGCCGCGCAGTCGCATCGTGAACGGGATGTTGTAGGTCGCGCTCGGTCCCTCCAGTTGGAACAGGAACCACAACCGGCCCTGCGCCGCCGACATCGGGGACAACTCCTCGTGGTCGCGGCGGACCAGCGGAGCCCGAGTACCTGCCGCCGATGTCTCCGCGGCCAGGCGCGCCGGGGTGCGCAGGTCGAAGACCTCCCGGATACTCACCTCCCGGCCGATCCGGGTGCGGATCGCCGACGAGAGCCGGGTCGCGAGCAGCGAATTGCCGCCGAGCGCGAAAAAGTCCTCGTCCGGACCGACGTACGGCAGGTCGAGCAGGTCCGCCACCGCTGCGCAGAACGCCCGCTCGGACTCGGTGGCCGGTTCCCGGCGCTGCTCGGACCGGGTCGGCGCGGGCAGCGCGTCTCGGTCGACCTTCCCGTTGGGGAGCTTCGGCATCGCGTCCAGCACCACGAACACCGACGGAATCATGTAGTCCGGCAGCAGGTTCCGCAGATGCGCGCGGAGTTCTGCGTCGCCAGGCGACGCGGAGCCTGCCCTCGACGCGTACCCGACGAGCTGGTCGACTCCGGTCGCCCCGGCCCGCACCGTCACCAGCGCCCGGTCGACCGCGGGGTGCGTGGCCAGTGCGGCCTCCACCTCGCCCGGTTCGATCCGGAACCCGCGCAGGCTCATCTGGTTGTCGGCGCGGGAAACGAACGCCAGCTCGCCGGTGTTCGTGCGCCGCACCAGGTCCCCGGTGCGGAACAGCCGTCCCCCACTTCCGGTGGGATCGGCGACGAACCGGGCGGCGGTCAGGTCGGGCCGGCCGAGGTAGCCGCGCGCGAGCTGCACACCGCCGACGTACAGTTCGCCGACCACCCCGTCCGGTACCGGGCGCAGGTGGGCGTCGAGCACGTGTTCCGCGACGCCGGGCACAGCCGCGCCGATCAGCACCCGCCCGGGATCCGTTGCAGCCCACACGTTCACGTCACCCGCGACTTCCGAGGACCCGTACGAGTTGTAGACGGTCACGTCTTCGCCGGCCAGGGCCTCGATCACCCGCGGCTCGAGCGATTCACCGCTGAGGAACCAGGTCCGCACGCCCCGACTTGGCGGCTCGGCCACCTCGGCACCGTGTTCGCCGATGACGGCGGCCAGGCTCGGCACCGCGGTCACCTGCGTGACGTGGTGGGCGGCGATCATTTCGGCGAGCGCGCGCGCGTCCCCGGCGCGCTCGTCGTCGGCGAGCACGAGGCGGGCCCCGGACAGGAGCCCGGCCAGTAGTTCGGTGGAACCGTCGATGAAGCTCAGCGAGCTCTTCGCCAGCCGCACGTCCCCATCCACCGGTGCGAAAAGGTCACGCTGCCAGGACAGCCGGTTGGTCAGCGCCTGGACGGTGCCCGGCACCCCCTTCGGGGTGCCGGTGGACCCGGACGTGTAGACAACGTAGGCGAGGTGCGCGCCGGCAACGGGGACCGCGCGCTCGGCGTCGTCGATCGCCCCGGCGGGCAGGTCGGCGGCCGCGAACTCCAGGTCACCGATCGACACGATCGGCGCACTTCCGGCCAGCGGCGCGATCAGGGATGCACTTGCGGCGTCGACGAGCACCAGCGACGGCGCGGCGTCGGTGAGCATGTGCCCGATCCGGGCGGGCGGGTAACCGGGGTCGACCGGGAGGTAGGCGGCACCGGTGGCGATCACCGCGCGCAGGGCCACCACCGTCGCCGCGGTGCGGGTGGCGGCGACGGCGACGATGGCGTCCGGTCCGATGCCCCGGCCGATCAGCGCCCGGGCCAACCGGTTCGCACGCGCGGAGAGGTCGCCGTAGGTGTGCTCTGCGTCGCCGGCGACGAGTGCCACCCGTTCGGCGAACGCGCGGTCGGCGTCGTCGAGCAGCGTGGGCAGCAGGGTGGTCGGCGCGGTCCCGACCGTCGCGGTGAGCGCGGCCCGCTCGGCGGGCAGCAGCACGTCCACCGCGTGCACGGCGGTGCCGGGATGGACGGCGAACGTCTCGAGCACCGCCCGCAGGCGCTGCGCGAGCGCCTCCGCGGTACCGCGATCGAACAGGTCGAGGGCGTACTCGACCCGGACGTCCAGTCCGTCCTCGAGTTCGACGAATTCGAAGGTGAGGTCGAACTTCGCGGTCCCGGTGGAGATGTAGGACGGGTCGACGTCGAGGCCGGGGAAGGTCGGGGCCACGTGCGGGGTGCGGTGCTGGACGAGGGTCTGGAACAGCGGGTGCCGAGCCAGGGACCGGGTGACCCCGGCGGCGTCGACGACGTGCTCGAACTGGGTGTCCTGGTGCGCGAAGGCGTCGAGGTCGGTGCGCCGCACCCGGTTCAGGACCTCGGTGACGGTCGGGTCGCCGCCGAGGTCGACCCGCAGGGCGACGGTGTCGACGAACAGGCCGACGAGGTCCTCCACCCCGGCGGCGCCGCGACCGGCGACCGGCGCGCCGAGCACGATGTCCTCTCCCCCACCGATCTTCGCGAGCAGCACCGCAACCGCGGCCTGCACGGCCATGAACATCGTGGTGCCGGTCGCTGCGGTCAGCGCCTGCAACCCGGCGAGCACGTCCGCGCCCGCGTGCAGCCACACGTCGTCACCGCGCTGCGTCGGCACCGGGGGCCGCGGCCGGTCGTACGGCAGCGTCAACTCCTCCGGCGCACCGGCGAGTGCCGCCCGCCAGAAGTCCAGGGACGTGGGGTTCTGCGGGGCCTCGTGCTGCCAGACCGCGAAGTCCACGTACTGGACGCGGCCGGGATCGTCGGGCAGGTCGGCGCCGGCGTAGCTCGCGGCCAGGTCCGCCAGCAGCGGACCCGCCGACCACTCGTCCCCGGCCAGGTGGTGGATCACCAACAGCAGCACCGAGTCCTCGGGTGCGGTGCGCAGCAGATGGGCGCGGAGCGGGATCTCGGCGGTCAGGTCGAAGGGCACCCGGGCGGCCTCGCGCAGTGCCGCGTCGAGATCGGCGGGGGCGACGTCGGTGACGGCCAGCGGCGCCGCGGTGCCGGACGGCAGGATCCGGGCCGCACCCGCTCCGTCGGCGTCGACGACGACCGTGCGCAGCACCTCGTGCCGGGTCACCACCGCGGCCAGCGCGCGGCCCAGCGCGTCCTCGTCGACCCGGCCGCGGATCCGCAGTGCGAACGGCACGTTGTAGGTCGCGGACGGTCCGTTCGCCGTGTGCAGGAACCACAGTCGCTGCTGCGCAGCCGACAGCGGCATCGTGTCCGCACGTGGCGCGAAGGTCACCACCGGCGCGGCGGGCGCCGCTGCCTCGACGAGGGTGGCGAGTCCGGCGACGGTCGGGGTGTCGAACACGTCCCGCAGGGACAGGTCGACCCCGAGCGTGCCCGCGATCCGCGCCAGCAGCCGGGTCGCGGACAGTGACGAGCCTCCGAGGGTGAAGAAGTCCGCGTCGACACCGGGGGCGTCGAGCCCGAGCAGATCACCGAACATCGCCGACAGCGCCCGTTCGGTGTCCGAGTCGGCGCGACGACCGGTGTCGAATCCACCGAAGTCGGGTGCAGGCAGCGACTTTCGGTCCACCTTCAGATTCGGGGTGAGCGGGAACTCGTCGAGCACGACCAGCACCGACGGCACCATGTAGCCGGGCAGGGCGTCGGCGAGGTGGGCGCGCAGCGCCGCGGTGTCCACGCTCGCGCCGTCCACGGCGGTGAGGTAGCCGACCAGGTGCATCGTCCCGGTGGCGTCGGGGCGGGCGACCGCAACGGCGGCGGCGACCGTGTCGAACGCAGCCGCGACGGTCTCGATCTCGCCGAGCTCGATCCGGTGTCCGCGTACCTTGACCTGGTCGTCGCCACGACCCAGGTACTCGAGATGGCCGTCGACGCTCCAGCGCACCAGGTCGCCGGTCCGGTACAGCCGGCCCGAACCGGCCGGATCGGCGACGAAGCGCGCAGCGGTCAGGTCGGGGCGGCCCCGGTAGCCGCGCGCGAGTTGCGTTCCGGCGACGTACAACTCGCCGACGACGCCCACCGGCGCCGGCTGCAGGAAGCGGTCGAGCACCACCGCAGCGGTGCCCGGGTAGGGGCGCCCGATGGTCCCGGTCCAGTCCCGGTCCCCGGGTACCGGTGCGCTGGTGCACCACACGGTCGCTTCGGTTGGGCCGTACATGTTGGTCACCGAGCGGGCGCGGGCAGCGAGACCGGTCGCGACGGGGGCGGGCAGCGCCTCGCCGCCGACCAGGACCGCGACGGCCGACAGGTCCGCAGCGGGATGGTCGAGGACCGCGCCCCACAGCGACGGCGTGGCCTGCATCGCGGTGACGGACTCGGTGGCGAGCAGGGACGCGAGCGCGGCGGGGTCGCGCGCGGCGTCCTCGTCGGCGAGGACCACCGTGCCACCGGCGCACAGCGGCACGAACAGTTCCAGGACGGCGATGTCGAAGGACAACGTCGTGACCGCGAGCAGCCGTGTGGCGGAGTCGATTCCGGTGAGGCCGGTGGCGGCGTGCACGAACCGGGCCAGTGCCCGCCGATCGAGCACCACACCCTTGGGGTTTCCCGTGGAACCGGAGGTGTAGATGACGTAGGCGGTGTTCGCGGGGATCGGGGCACCGACGCTCCGCGCGGAGCGACCGTCGCCCGTCCATGCCGGGGCGCCGTCGGCGACGGTGCCGACCGTGGTACCGGCGGGCACCACGATCCGGTCCGTGAAGTCACCGGCGGTCAGCACGATCGCGGGCCGGGCGTCGGCGAGCATGTACTCCAGTCGCGCCGTGGGGAACTGCGGGTCGAGCGGTACGTAGCCCGCGCCGGTACGCAGCACCGCGAGCAGCGCCACCACCACGTCCGCGGTGCGGGGCAGGGCGAGCGCGACCAGCGACTCCGGTCCGGCGCCACGGGCCGCGAGTTCGGCGGCCAGTGCGTCGACCCGGCCGGCGAGGTGGCGGTAGGTCAGCCGCTCGGCGCCGGCGACCAGTGCCGGGGCGTCGGGTCGGGTCGCGACCTGCTCGTCGAACCGCGTCAGCACGTCCGGGCATTCATCGGCGGCGACCGTGCCCTCCCAGTCGACCGGAACCGACTGCGGCGACGAGGGGTCGAGGAGCGACACCCGGGCGACGGCGGGGTCGGCACCGACCGCGGCGTCCAGCATCCGGGCCAGTCCGGTGGCGTGCCGTTCCACGTCCGCATCGGTGTACCGCGCGGCGTCGGCGTCGATCTGGATCTCGAGCTCACGGCTGTCGTCGAGCCGGCGGACCACGAACGTGATGTCGCGGACCGGCCCGCGGGCCAGCGAATGCACCGTGGCGGTGGCGCCGGTGAAGCGCAGCGAGTCGCCGAACGGCTTGATGTTGACGGTGGGGCCGACCGGGCCGGCGGCGGTCGCGGGCAGACGCAGGTCGCGGTGGATGTCCTCGGCGCGGTAGCGGCTGTGCGGTGCGGTCCGGGCGATCGCCGCGCGCACCGCCCCGGTCAGCGTTGCCACCCCTGCCCCGGGGTCGACCGGAACCCGCAGTGGGGCGATGTTGACCGCGGTGGTCAGCACCTTCGCCGCGGCCGTTCCCATCCGGTTCATCGAGGGGAAGCCCAGTGTCACATCGAGTTCCCCGGTGGTCCGGGCCAGGTAGGCGGCGATCACCGCGGTGACCGCGTCCACCCAGCCACCTCCGGCGGCGCGGCCGATCTCGTCGAGCCGGTCCCCGACCTCGGCGCCGACGGTGACGGCCCGCTGCCGCAGCTGCCACGCCACCGCAGAGGCGGGTGGAGCCGGGGCGAGCGCAGGGGTCGGCGCGTCGGGGGCGCCGCGCAGTTCCGCGGCCCAGAAGTCGCGGTCGACGGCCGTCCGCTCGGCGTAGGCGGCGTCCTCGGCGACGACCTTCGCGATCGGGTCCAGACGCGGCGCCGGGGGCTGCGCTCCGGCCGCGAACGCGTTGTACACCGCGGCGATCCGCCGCCCGAGCAGGCTGTACCCGTAGACGTCGAGCAGCAGGTGGTGGGCGCGCAGGAACAGCGCGTGATGGTCCACGCCGAGAACGTGGACGGTGGCGCCGAATGCGGGCGCCGCGGCGGGGTCCATCGGTTCCCGCAGCCGGGTGCGCATGTCGGCGAGTGCCGCGTCCAGCCCGTCGGTCGTCACGATGCCCGTCGGCGGGCCCGGCCATCCGCCGGGCACCTGGACCACCTCGCCGGCGACGGTGTCGATGCGGGTGCGGAGCTCCGGCGACTCGTCGACGACCCGGTCCACGGCCCGGGCGAGGAGACCGGGGTCGAGGGGGCCTGCGATCTCGATGCACTGGCCGGTGACGAAAGTCGGGTTCTCCGGGTCGAGCTGCTGTGCGAACCACATACCGGCCTGCGCGCACGACAGCGCGTACTGCACACTCGACTCCACCGACGGCTCCTCGCGATCACTCAGTGAAAACCCGGGGGTCCACCACAGACACCTACAGGTTAGGATTACCTACCCTACCCAAGGCGAGTTTCGGTCAACGAAAGGACCCAGCGCATGCCGGTGACCACCCCGTCCAGGCGGCTCGATCTCCCGATCGTCCTGCGCGAGTTGCGGGTAATCCGCACCACCGAGGTGACTCCGCGGATGCGCCGGATCACCGTCGGCGGCGAGCAGCTGGAAGGCTTCCGCTCCGGCGAGTTCGACGTGACCGCGTTCCGCACCGAGGGCGCCGACGACTACGTGAAGATCTTCCTGCCGGAGGAGGGCGAGACCGAGCCCGTGCTGCCCGAGCAGCACGACGGCCACCTGCACTGGCCTCGCAAACCCGCACCGGTCGCCCGCGCCTACACCGTCCGCCGATTCGACCCCGTCAACGGCGAACTCGACCTCGACTTCGTGGTGCACGGCCACGGCGTCGCCGGGAACTGGGCACGCGACGCGAAGCCGGGCGACGTGCTGCACCTGGCCGGGCCGAAGGTCTCGACCATCCCGCCGACCGGCGCGGACTGGTGGCTGCTGGCGGGGGACGAGACCGCGTTGCCCGCGATCGGCCGCTACGTCGACACGCACGCCGATTCCGCGACCCTGCACGCCGTCGTCCTGGTGGACGGCCCCGAAGAGGAGCAGGCCGACCTGACCGGTGTCACCTGGGTGCACCGTCGCGAGGGCGTCGCCGACGCGAAGCTGCTCGCCGATGCGGTGCGGCAGGTCGCCCCCGCCACCGGTGAGGGCTGGATGTGGATCGCCGGCGAGGCCGCGATCGTGCGGGAGTTGCGCGCGGTCGCCAAGGAGCTCGGGGTGCAGAAGCAACTGCTCGACGCCTCCGGGTACTGGCGCGCACCGGTCGCCGGCGCGCTCGCCCGGGTACGGGCGCTCCGCGATCAGGCCGTCGAGTCGCTCGACCACCGGCGGCGCGAGCACGCCTGACGGCCGGCGCGGCCGGATCCGCTCAGCGGGTGGCGAGCTGATCCACCGCGCCGGGCACGGGCTCGGCCGGATCCGATCCGAGTTCGACGATGCCGTTGCTCGCGTCGACGTGCACGACCCGGGGCACGAAGTCCGCGGCCTCACGGGTGTCGACGTGCCGGTAGGCCATGATGATCACCAGGTCACCGGGTGAGATGAGGTGTGCCGCAGCACCGTTGATGCCGATCACGCCCGATCCGCGGGCACCGGCGATCGCGTAGGTCTCCAGCCTGGCGCCGTTGTCGATGTCGACGATGTGCACCTGCTCACCCTCGAGCACGTCGGCGGCATCCATCAGGTCCTCGTCGATGGTCACGGAGCCGACGTAGTGCAGGTCGGCCTGGGTGACGGTGGCACGGTGGATCTTCCCGGAGAGCATGATGCGGTTCACGACCGATAGGTTAGCCTAAGCGAAGTAGAGTGCGACAGGGGTTGGCTCAGGCGCCACCCCGGCGAGGAAACAGGTGATGACAACCGCCGCGGCCACGAACCCGGCCACCACACAGGACGCACCGCACCCGACCGGGCCGCATTTCGTCCTGTCCCGGCCGCACGGCACCGTCAGCGGGCACGGGGTGGCCGACACCACCATTGACCCGAACGACGCGGTGGCGCGCCTGCGCGCGGGACGGATCCCCGCGATCGTCGGGGCGCTGCCGTTCGACGTCCGCGAACCGGCCGCGCTCACCGTGCCGCACCGCCTCGACGTCACGTCGGCGCCGCTGCCCGTCGCCAGCCCCGACGCCGCCGTGCCCGCCGTGTCGATCCGGCGCCGCGTCCCGTCCCCCGCGGACCACGCCCGTCGGGTCGCCGACACGGTCGCGCTGCTCCGCGAATCCGCGCTCCGGAAGGTCGTTCTCGCCCGTGCCGTCGAACTCGACGCCGCCGCACCGCTCGACCACACCACGATCCTCGAACGCCTCGTCGCCGCGGACCCCGCGGGGAACGGCTTCTCGGTGGACCTCAGCGCAGCCGGCGAGGCGCACCGGGGCGTGCGCCTGGTCGGGTCCAGTCCCGAGGTGCTGATCCGGCGCCGCGGCGACCTCGTCACCTGCCATCCCCTCGCCGGGTCCGCACCTCGCCATCCCGATCCGGAGATCGACGCGGCCCGCGGCCGCGCGCTGGCGGCCTCGGCCAAGGACCTCACCGAGCACGCCTACGTGATCGACTTCTTGCGCGCCGCCCTCGAGCCGCTGTGCACCGACATCGACGCCCCGCGCAGTCCGGTGCTGACCAACACGCCCCAGCTGTGGCACCTCGGCACCCCCATCCGGGCGACGCTGCGCGACCGGGCAGTGGGCGCACTGGAGCTCGCGCTCGCGGTGCACCCCACGCCTGCGGTGTGCGGCACCCCGACCCCGGAGGCGATGCGCACGATCCTGGCCGTCGAGGGCAGCCGCGGTTTCTACGCCGGCACGGTCGGATGGTGCGACGCGTCCGGCGACGGCGAGTGGATGGTGACCATCCGCTGCGCGCAGATCGCCGCGGACGGCCTCAGCGCCACCGCACACGCCGGTGGCGGGATCGTCGAGGCGTCCGACCCGAAGAGCGAACTCGACGAGACCACAACGAAATTCGGCACCATCATGGCGGCACTCGGCGTCACCGCCTGACCCCTCCGCGCCAGGCGGTGCCCGACCCGCCCCTCACCTTCATCCCGGCCCGGCAGCCTGCGGTCAGGCGGTGGCCGACTCGGCCTCCGGATCCGCCACCGCCGTGGTCGCGTCGATCGCGGAGACCACCTCCGCCGTCGTCGGCACCCGCCCGGCCCGCTTGGCCACGTATTCGAGCGCCATCAGGTGCTCGTCGCGGGTGAAGTCGGCGGTCGCGTCCAGCACCAGGAACGGCGCGACATCGCTCATGAACGCCTCGGTGGCGCTGAGCATGCACCCCATGTGTGCGTAGACCCCGGTCACGATCAGCTGGTCGCGACCGAAATGCCCCAGCAGCTGCCGGAGGTCGGTGCGCTGGAACGCGGAATACCGCCACTTGGTGACCTGAATGTCGGACGGCCGCGGGGTGAGTTCGTCGATCACCTCGGTGTCACGACCGGTGGCCATGCCGACGCCCCAGAAGTCGGCGAGGATGCCGCGGCGGGACGGGTGCTGATCGCCCGGCTGCATCGTGTAGATCACCGGGATTCCGGCGCGTGCACAGGCATCCCGGATGGCGGCGATGTTCGCCACCACCGAGCTGATCGGCTCGGTACCCGGCTCGTACGCGTCGATGAAGTACTTCTGCATGTCGTGGATCAGCAGCGCGCAGCGTGAGGAGTCCAGCGCCCAGTCGACGCGGTCGGCGGACACTTCGTCGCGGCCCGGCAGCTGGTACGGCGCGATCGGAGGAATGGCCATCCGGTTACTCCTTTGTCGTGTTCGGTGGTCGAGTTCGGTTGTGGCGATTCATATGTCGAGGGTGGCGCCGCCGTCGACCCGCAGGTCGTGCAGCGTCACGTGCCGGGCGGCGTCCGAGCAGAGGAACAGCACCGTCTGCGCGATGTCCTCCGGCTGCGCGAGGCGACCGAGAGGTATCCCGAGCCGGAATGCGGACGCGTCACCGGCGATCACGGCGGCGGATTCGTCCTCGCGCGACCACATGCCGCGCAGCATCGGGGTGTCGGTGGAACCGGGAGAGACGATGTTGCACCGGATTCCGTGCGGCGCGAGCTCGAGACCGAGGCTGCGCAGGTAGGCCGTCGCCGCGGCCTTCGACGCGCCGTAGGCGGCCATCGAGGTGCGCGGGGTCGGTGCGGCGTTCGAGGAGACCCCGACGATCACGCCCGGCCGCGCGCCCGCGTCGACGGCGGCCACGAAACGCCGGGCCGCTTCGCCGGCGACATTGCGGGTGCCGGTCGCGTTGACCGCCATGCAGATGTCCCAGTCGTCGCCGCGGTCCAGCCCGGAGCCGGTGCGCAGGACGCCGGCGGCGTGGACCAGAATGGAGACCGGCCCGATCGCGTCCTCGGTCGTGGTGAATCCGGCGGCGACCGCGTCGGGGTCGGTCACGTCGACGGCGAGGACCCCGCCCGTGCGCGGGTCGGCCTGCTCGTCACCGGCGATGTCCCACCGTGCCACGGTCGCGCCGGCCTGCTCGAACACCCGCGCCACGGCGGCCCCGATGCCACCCGCGGCGCCCGTCACGAGCACGGACCGTCCGGTCACTCCATCCACCACCATGAGCCTAGGCTATCCTTAGCTTCGCTTTGCCGCGCACGCGGTGTGCGCTTCGCGAGATGGGAGTCCAGTGGTGTCGGTGTCCTCACGGGGTCCGGTCGAGTTCACTCCGTGGCCCGACGAGGAGGCGAGCCGCTTCCGCGACAACGGCATCTGGGCCGGGCGGACATTCGATCAGGTCCTGCGCGACACGGTGGCCGCGCGCGGCGACGCGGTCGCGGTGATCGACGCCGAGACGTCCTGGACGTACACCGAACTCGACGCCCGGGTGGACGCCCTGGCCGCCTGGCTCGCCGACCTCGGCGTCGTTCCACGCGACCGGGTGATGGTGCAGCTGCCGAACCGGGCCGAGTACGTCGCGACGGTCTTCGCCCTGTTCCGGATCGGCGCACTACCGGTGTTCTGCCTGCCCGCGCATCGCTCCGCGGAACTGACCGCGCTGGCAGCGGCCTCCGAGGCCGTCGCGATCGTCGTCGCCCACCACCACGAGGGCTTCGACCACGCGGCGCTCGCCGCCGAAGTCGCGGCCGCCTCGCCCTCGCTGCGCATCGTCGTCTGCGTGCCCGATGCGGGCGCCGCGGCACCGGAGGGAACGGTGGCCTTCGGCGAGCACCGCGGCGAGCCGCCCATCGAACACCGCGGCGAGCCGCGCATCCAACATCACGGCGAGCCGCGCGAGTTCCCGGCGGTCGATCCCGGCGCGGTGGCGTTCCTGCAACTGTCGGGCGGCAGCACGGGAATCCCGAAGCTGATCCCCCGCACCCACGACGACTACCTCTACAGCGTGGTGCGCAGCAACGAGCTGTGCGGCGTCACCGAGGACACCGTGTACATGGCGACTCTGCCTGTCGCGCACAACTTCCCGATGAGTTCCCCGGGCATCCTCGGCGCGGTCGCGGCCGGTGGGACGATCGCGCTGACGCCGTCGCCCAGCCCGTCCGCGGCGTTCGCGATGATCGAACGAGCCGGCGTGACGATGACCGGACTGGTGCCGCCACTGGCCCGGCTGTGGACCGAGGCCGCCGAACGCGGCCACCCGCACGACATCTCCACCCTGGCCACCGTCCAGGTCGGCGGGGCGCGCTGCCCCGACGAGTTGGCCGCCCGGATCGGCCCTGCGCTCGGCGCCCGGTTGCAGCAGGTGTTCGGGATGGCGGAGGGCCTCGTCTGCTACACCCGGCTCGACGATCCCGACGAGGTGGTGACCACCACCCAGGGCCGGCCGATGTCGCCGTTCGACCGAATCCGTGTGGTGGACGAAAACGACGAGGATGTCCCCGCCGGCACCGAGGGCGCACTACTAACCAAGGGCCCCTATACAATTCGCGGCTACTACCGCAATTCCGACGCCAACGCCCGGTCGTTCACCGCCGACGGCTGGTACCGCACCGGCGATGTGGTCCGTGTCGACGCGGGCGGGAACATCACCGTCTGCGGCCGCGCGGTGGACCGGATCAACCGGGGCGGAGAGAAGGTTTCCGCGGAGGAGGTCGAGGAGCACCTGCTGGCACATCCTGCGGTGCGGGACGCGGTGGTCGTCGCGATACCCGACGAGTATCTCGGCGAGCGCACATGCGCGTTCGTGCTCGCCGCCGACGAGGCGAATCCGCCGAAAACCGGGCAGATCCGGGCGTTCGTGCGCGAACGCGGGCTCGCGGCGTGGAAGATCCCCGACAAGGTGCAGGTGCTGGAGTCGTTCCCGGAGACCGGCGTCGGCAAGACCAGCCGCAAGGAACTGCGGCGGGTGCTCAGCGCCCGCTGAGCAGGCCGGTTTCCTGCGCGGTCACGCCTCGATGGCGATGACCGCACCGGGCTGCAGCCATCGGATCAGCCAGACCAGCGCGGCCTCGTCGATCGCGACGCAGCCCTCGGTGGGCTGACCGTTGGCGACGTGCAGGAAGAACGCGCCGCCGTCGCCGGGGATCCGGTCCTTGTTGACGCCCATCACCACCGCGTACCGGTAGGCCGGGATCTGCAGTTGCTCGGCGGAGTCCTCGTCGAACGCGCAGGTGCCGGGCACGCAGACCTGATGGGTGTTGTAGGTCGGACTGTCCGGGTCGCCGTCCCACCAGTCGTCGGGGCCGACGGTGCGGTACGGGAGCCCACCCCCGGGGAACGGGGCCGTGCCGAACGCCTCGTCGAGCGTGAACACACCGGTCGGGGTGGCGGGGATGCCGTCCCGGGCGCGGTCGGCGAACCCGTCCGCGCCGACGGTCGCGGGCAGCGCCGGGGAGACACGGTGCCAGCCGACCGGGGACCGCTGCCACGCCTCGACCGTCGCCTGCGAGCCACCCGTGCCGCCCACCGCGACCACCTGGCTGGCGCCGCCGACCCGATCCGCGAACCAGGGCCCCTGCGCGGCCGCCATCGGCGCCGTCAGCAGGGCGAGCACCGTCGCCACAACGGTCGAGAGTATGACGTACATCACACTGCGCACACCACATCCTGACCGGCGGGCATCGCGCCGTCAAACGCTGCAGCGATTCGGCGCCGCCGGCACGGCGCCATCGTCAGCGCCGCCGGCGCAGTGTGAAGTGGAAGTACTCGTTCAACATCCACGCCTGGCTGCGGTTCACGATTCTGCCGTCGTTGTCGCAGGTGAGCTCCTCCATGTACATCGCCGGATGCCCGGGCGCCACATCGAGCGCGTCGGCGATCCCGGAGTCGAGGGCGACGGCCGCGAGGGTGCAGTCGCTGTAGGCGACGTCGAGTTCCGGCTTGGCGAAGAGGAGGTCGAGCACCGACCCCTCGAAGGCGCCGGAGAGTTCGTCGCGGGAGAGCACCGCCGTGGGCACCGCGTCGACGATCCATCCGACCCTATTCTTGCCGTACAGCTTGACCCGCTCCACGTAGACGAGACCAGTGCCGGGCTCGAGCCCCATCGCCTCGGCGATGTCCTCGTCCGCATCCTGTTCGTGGATCCGCAGATTGGCGCTCGTGACGGTCTGCCCCTGCTTGGCGGCGTACGCCTCGAACGAGCACAACTGCGACAGTCCGGACGAGAGCGTGTGCGGCCGCGGCAACACCAGGCTGCCCTTGCCGTGCTTGGGTTCGATGTACCCGGCCTCGCTCAGGCCGGCCAGCGCCGCACGCACCGTGATGCGCGACACCCCGTACCGCGCGCACAGCTCGGACTCGGCCGGCAGGTAGTTACCCGGCTCGACGGCTCCGGACAGGATCAGCTCGCGGAGGATCGCCTCTCTGATCTCGGTCGCAAGGCTCCTCCTGCTCCCTTGAACAGTGGTGGGCGGCAACGACTCCGAGCGGCGCGGCGAACGGGAATCTCGAGACATGCCGACAGTGTCGCACACGTAACAAGGCGTTAACGGACATCAGTCGTAAGTCGTAATACAAGTAGTACAGATTGGTCTCCGAAAGGAGAGCAATGAGCGTAGACATGGTGATCACCGGGGCAACGGTGATCGATGCACATCGATTCGACGTCGTCGACGTCGCCGTCGCGGACGGCCGGATCTGCGCCGTCGGCGACGGCCTGGCCCGGACACACGGGGCCGGCGCCCGGATCGTCGACGGCACCGGCCGGTACCTGATGCCGGGTTTCATCGACATGCACGCCCACAGCGCGATCCGGCTGTTCTCGGAACCCCAACTCGCCGCGAAGATCTCGTCCGGCTTCACCACCGAACTGATCTGCCCGGACGGACTGGGTCCGGCGCCGGTCCGAGCCGAGGAGCGAGACGGCCGCCGCCGCTATCTGGCCGGCCTCGAACCGGGAACCGCCTCGTGGGAGTGGGAATCGTTCGCCGACTACCTCGGTGCGGTCGACTCCGCGCGCCCCGCCACCAGCATCGTCTCCTGCGTCCCCCACAGCGCGGTCCGCGAGGTCGTCATGGGCAACGTGGCGCGGGAGGCCACGCTCGACGAATTGCACCGGATGCGCGACCTGGTCGGCGAATGCCTGGCCGCGGGCGGCGCCGCCGTGTCGTTCGGCCTCATCTACGCCCCCGGCCTGTACGCGAACACCGAGGAACTGACCGTCGTCGCGGACGCCGCGGCCGAGTACGGCGTGCCGCTGATCCCCCACATCCGCAACGAGGCGGATCAGGTCGTGCACTCCGTCCGGGAGTTCGTCGACGTGTGCGAACGGACCGGCGCGCCGTTGCACCTGTCCCACCTGAAGATCATCGGCAACGCGCACCTGCTCGACGACCTGATGAACCTGATCGACGAGGCCGCCGACCGCATCGACATCACCTTCGACCAGTACCCCTACGGAGCGGGCAGCACCCTGCTGTCGGCGCTGCTCCCGCCCTACGCGTTCGAGGGCGGCGCCGACGCGCTGTTGTGCCGGCTGGGCGATCCGTCCGAGCGGCGGCGGATGGCCCGGGACATGCGGACCGGGCTGAGCGGCTGGGAGAACATCCTCGGCAGCGTCGGCCCGGGTCGGGTCGACGTCACCCAGGCCACCGGTTCCCGGTCCACCGACGTCGGCCGCACGATCGAGGAGATCGCCGACGAAGGGCACACCAGCCCGGAGGAAGCGGTCTTCGATCTACTCGTCGACACCGAGCTCGACGCAGCGATGATCGACCACTACGCGGCCGAGGAGACCGTCCGCTCGATCTTCGGTCACCGCCTCGCGATGGTCGGCTCGGACGGCGTGTTCAACCAGTCCCCGCATCCGCGCCTGTACGGCACCACCGGCCGGGTCCTCGGCCGCTACGTCTTCCGCGATCACCTCGTCCCGGTGCAGGAAGCGGTGGCCCGGCTGACCAGCCGACCCGCCGAACGGCTCGGGCTGCACGACCGTGGACTGGTCGCCGAGGGCCTGCGAGCCGACCTCGTCCTCCTCGACCCGGCCGCCTTCGTGGACCGGGCCACCTTCGCAGACCCCACCGCGGGCCCCGACGGCATCGACCTCGTGGTCGTCGGCGGAGAAACCGCGTGGGAGAACGGCACCCACACCGGGACCCGCAACGGAACCGTGCGCACCAGCCCGGCCTGACGCCGGCGGCGCCCGCCCGAACTTACCCACCCCAGAGATCGGAGACACCCGTGAACACCCCCACCCACCATGCCATCGACGAAGACGCGATGATGAACTTCCTGCTGCGTTACATTGCCGCACAGAGCTATTCGACGGACGAGGGTGCCGCCGCCGCGGTCCTGCGCGCCGAGATGGAGCGACTCGGCTTCACCGTCGAGGTCGACGACTGGGGCAACGTCATCGGCACGCTCCGACTCGGCGACGGCCCCACCGTGCTGATCGACGGACATATGGACACCGTCGTCGTCACCGACGCAACCGAATGGAAGCACAGCCCCTGGGGCGAGGTGGAGGACGGCCGACTCTACGGCCGCGGCTCGATGGACATGAAGGGTCCCACCGCCGCCGCCCTCTACGGACTCGCCGCCCTCAAGGACGGGTCCATCGGCACCCTGGTGCTGTCCGGAACCATCGGCGAGGAACTCGCGGAGGGACCCGCGCTGGTCAAGGTGTGCGAAACCGTCCGTCCCGACTACGTCATCACCGCCGAGGCGACGAACCTCGCCCTCAACCACGGCCAGCGCGGCCGGGCCGAGATCCTCGTCAACGTGCACGGCAAGTCGAGCCACTCGGCCCACCCGACCGCAGGCATCAATGCCGCCGAGGTGATGGTCGACGTCATCGCGGCGCTGCGCGAGATCACCCCGCCGACCGACCCGATCCTCGGCCCCGGAATCCAGGTCCTCACCGACGTCATCAGCCGGCCGTATCCGGGTCTGTCCGTCCAGCCCGACCTGTGCACCGCGACGTACGACCGCCGCCTGCTCGTGGGCGAGACCGAGGCGAACGTGCTCGACCCGGTCCGTGCCATCGTCGATCGGGTCTGCGCCGCGCACGGCACCACCGGCGAGGTCCGGATCGCGACCGACGACTACACGACCTACACCGGAACACCCGTCGTCTGCCCGAACTTCGCTCCCGCCTGGCTCACCCCGACGGATTCGGATCTGGTGGTCGCGGCCACCTCCGCCCTGCGTGAGATCGGGTTGCCCGACGACCTCGGTGTCTACAAGTTCTGCACCAACGCATCGGGTTCGGCGGGCGTTCTCGGCATCCCCAGCATCGGGTACGGTCCCGGCGAGGAGGACCAGGCGCACACCGTCGACGAGTCGGTCCCCGTCGCGGACCTCGCGCGCGCGGCCCTCGGCTACGCGGCGATCGCCGAGGCGATCGTGACGGCGCTGCCGGGCGGTGCCCGATGAACGTGGTCGTCAACGCCGAACGCGCCCCTGGGGAGGTCACCCCCGTCGACCCGGACGACATCATTCGATTCCACCGCGACCTGGACGGGTACGACACCACCCCGCTTCTCTCCCTCCCCGCGGTGGCCGAACGCCTCGGTGTGCGGACCGTCTGGCTCAAGGACGAGTCGTCGCGACTCGGACTGCCCGCCTTCAAGATCCTCGGGGCGTCGTGGGCGGTGTTCCGGGCCCTCGCCGACCTGACGGAACTCCCGGGCGGGCCGGAGACCCGTCTCGACGACCTGAGAATCGAACTCGAGACCCGGCGTGCCTCCCACCCCGACCGGACCCCGACCACCCTGATCGCCGCGACCGACGGCAATCACGGCCGAGCGGTCGCGCGCATGGCCGCGTTGCTCGGCCTGCGGTCCCGCATCCTCGTCCCCGCAGGCACCGTACCCGCCCGGATCACGGCCATCGCGGAAGAGGGCGCCGAAGTCGTTGTGCACCAGGGCAACTACGACGAAACCGTCCGTGCTGCGGCGGCACAGGAAACAGCCACGCACATCGTCGTCTCCGACACCGCATGGGAGGGCTACGACCGGATTCCCCGGTGGGTGATCGAGGGCTATTCGACCATTGCGGCGGAAACGCTCGAGCAGCTCGACGACGCCGGCGAGCCGGAGCCGACGGTCGTCTCGCTCCAGGTGGGCGTCGGAGCCTTCGCCTCATCCATGGTGCGGGCGCTCGTGCCGCGGGGTGTCCGGGCGATCGCCGTCGAGCCCACCGCCGCGGCGTGCCTCGCGCCGAGCCTCGAGCTGGGCCGTCGCACGGTCGCGGACGGCGCCCTCGACTCGATCATGGCAGGCCTCAACTGCGGGGAGGTCTCCCCGCTCGCGTGGCCGGAACTGCAGGCGGGCGTGACCGCGTGCGTGACCGTCGACGACGACGCCGCCCGCGAGGCGATGCGGCTGCTGCACGCCGAAGGCGTCACGTCGGGTGAGAGTGGTGCCGCCGGGCTGGCCGGCCTGCTCCGGGCGCCCGAACTGCTCTCTCCCGACGACATCGTCCTGCTCGTCAGCACCGAGGGCATCACCGACCCGGACGCCTACGCCGACATCATCGCCGCGAGCGCGACCCTCACAGGAGCCTGACGCCATGTCTCAATCGATCGCCTTCGTCGGCGGCGACGTCGCCTCCGAGTCCGGCCTGACGCGCGCCGACGTGCTCGTCGACCATGGTGAGATCATCGCCGTGGGGTCGCTTGCCGGACATGACATGTCCAACTACCACGTCGTCGACTGCACCGGCCGCCTCCTGCTGCCGGGCGGGGTCGACGTCCACACCCACATGCAGTCCCGCTCGTTCGCCGCGGTCACCTCCGACGACTTCTACTCCGGCACGATGGCGGCCGCGGTCGGAGGCACCACAACGATCGTCGACTACGCCCCGCAACTGCCGGAGGCGAGCGTCGCGGAATCGGTGCACACCCACGGCGAGGCGGCCGCCGGGCGGGCCGTCATCGACTACGGACTGCACGCCTGCGTCACCCGGCTCTACGACGGGTTCGAGAAGGAGTTCCGGTCCCTCGCCGATTCGGGGGTCACGAGCGTGAAGACGTTCATGGCCTACCGCGGGGCGCTGATGCTCGACGACGGCGACCTGTTCCGTGTCCTCTCACGTGCCGGACACAACGGCATGCAGGTGTGTGTGCACGCCGAGAACGGCGACATCATCGACGTCCTCGCCGCGGACCTCGTCAAGCAGGGTGTCCGCGGGCCGGAGGGCCACCTGCTCTCCCGTCCCCCGGCCACCGAGGCCGAGGCCGTCGCACGCGCGATCCGCATCGCGGGCATGGCCGATGCACCGCTGTACTTCGTGCACATGTCCACCTCGGATTCGGTGGACCTGATCGGTGAGGCGAAGCTGTCGAACCGCCCCATCGGCGGTGAGACCTGCACGCACTACCTCACCCTCGACCCGGAGATCTACTACCGGCCGGACTTCGAGGGCGCGAAGGCCGTGCTCACCCCGCCGCTCCGCGAGGAGCCGCACCGCAAGGCACTGTGGACCGGGCTGTCGTCGGGCGTTCTCGGCATCGTCAGTTCCGACCACTGCCCCTACTGCTTCGACGGACAGAAAACACTCGGCCGCAACGACTTCCGCGAGATCCCCAACGGCGGCCCGGGTGTCGAGCACCGCATGCTCGTGACCTGGTCCGAGGGAGTGCGGGCCGGCCGCATCGACATCGGCACGTTCGTCACGATCACCGCCGCCGAACCGGCACGCCAGTTCGGAATGTATCCCCGCAAGGGCGTCCTGGCCCCGGGCGCCGACGCCGACCTGGTCGTGTTCGATCCCGGGGGCACCACCGCGGTGTCCGCCGCGACCCAAACCCAGAACGTGGACTACACGCTCTGGGAGGGCTGGGAGCTGCACGGTCGCATCGAGGCCGTCTGGTCCCGCGGCGAACTCGTCGTCTCCGGCGGCGCCCTCACCGACACCGGACGCCGACCCGGACGCGGGCGTTTCGTCGCCCGCCGTGCGGTGACCTGACCGGCGCGCGTCCCACTACCGCTCCCACCCGACATCGAAAGAGGCAGCATGACCACCGACCTCGAGGCACGCCTCGCCACAGTGGAAGCCCGCAACGCCATCGAGAACCGGATGTCCGCGTACATCCACAGCTGCGACATCACGAAGAACGTCGACGACATCGTCGGCCACTTCACCGACGACGCGGTCTGGGAGGGCGTCGGCCGCAACGTCGAGTTCGGCCGCTCGACCGGCAAGGCCGCGATCGCCGACAACTTCCGGACCGTCCACGTGCGCCAACCGTTCACGATCCACTACCTCACCAACCCGGAGATCCACGTGGACGTCGCCGCAGGCACCGGCACGGGTCGCTGGCTGTGCTTCGAACCGTCGACGATCCGAGGCGGCACCATGCCGGTGTGGATCGGGCTGCGGTACGAGAACGACTTCGTTCTCCGTGACGGGCAGTGGCTGATCGACCATCTGCGAGTCGACACCCTGTTCGCCACCCCCTACGACAAGGGCTGGGGCGTCGAGATGTTCACCCCGGTCACCGCCACCGAGCCCCGCTGAGCCCACCGCCACCAGACATCGAAAGAGGAGCACACCGTGTCGAACTCCGTCGTGCACGAACCCGTCATCCGCCAGGCCGACATCCCGATCATCGCGCTCGCCGACCTGCATTCCCCCGACCCCGCGGTCCGCCGAGCAGTTGGTGAGCGGATCGACGAGGCCAACCGCCGGGTCGGCTTCCTGGTCATCACCGACCACGGCGTGCCGGCCGACCTCATCGCCGAGATGCACACCGTCTGCGAGGACTTCTTCGCCAAGAGCGACGGCGTGAAACTTCCCGTCCGGCAACCCGACCCCTCGATCAGCCGCGGCTACATGGCACCGCACGCCCGCTCACTGGCCGCGTCCGGCACCGGAATGGGCGAGAAGGACTTCGTGGAGTACTTCGCGATGGGACCGACACACCGGACCGGCACGGGCATCTTCGACCACCACAACCTGTGGCCGACGCACGACGACCGGTTCCGCGAGGTCTGGACGGCGTACTTCGAAGCGATGGAGTCGCTGACCACCACCCTCCTGCGAGGCTTCGCACTCGGACTCGACCTGGACGAGAACTTCTTCGACACCTACTGCTCGGATCACTGCTCGGTCCTGTTCGCCAACGGCTTTCCCCCTGTCGACGCCCAGCCCGCTCCGGGAACCACGCGGCTGGGCGCGCACACCGACTACGGCAGCGTGACGATCCTCTATCGCAACGAGAACCCGAGCGGCCTCCAGGTTCTGCAGGACGACGAGTGGCGGCACGTCCCCGACATCCCCGGCTCGTTCGTGGTGAACATCGGCGACCTGATGGCCCGGTGGACCAACGACCGGTGGGTCTCGACGGTGCACCGGGTGGCCAACCCGCCTCGGATCGCGCTGGGCCGCCGGCGGCTGTCGATTCCCTTCTTCCACCAGCCCGACGCCGACGCGCTGATCGAGGCCATCCCGACCTGCGTGGGCGCGGACGGAGCCCGGTACGACCCGATCACCTCCGGGGACAACTACCTGCTCAAGACCGCGCGATCGACCGCGGCCTGAGGCACGAGGTCACCCGAAACGATTGAGAGGCAGTCCATGTCCCGGATTCTCGTGATCAATCCGAACTCGTCGCAGACCATGACCGACACGATCCGGCGGAGCGCCGCGTCCGCCTCGGACCGCTCGCACACGATCACCGTGACGCACACCCCGGGCGCCCCGACCGCGATCGACACCGCACTTGACGAGCGCCGTGCCGTCGAAGCCATGCTTGCCCTCCCTCAGCTCGAGCACCCGGATGACTTCGACGCCATCTGCATTGCCTGTTTCGGCGATCCGGGACTCGGGGAGCTCCGGACGCTGACATCGAAGCCGGTCATCGGTATGGCCCAGGCCGCAATGACTTTCGCGGCAACGGCATACGGCAGCTTCGGCATCGTCGCCGCCTCCCAGGATGCCGTCCCGATCATGGAGCGGCTCGTCGCATCCTACGGACTCGCCCCCTGGTGCCGCGGCGTGACCGCCGTCGGGGTCGGGGTCGGGGAGCTGTCCGCGAACCCGGACCGGTACCTTCCTGCCGTCGAGGAGCGGTGCGGTGACCTCCTCCGTGATCACGGCGCGGCGAGCATCTGCCTGGGGTGTTCCGCGCTCGGCCCGGCCGGGTCACTGCTGAGCGCGAGGTTCGGGCGACCGGTTCTCGATGCCGTGCCGCTCGCCGTGTCCGTCGCAACGACCGCGGCACGGCTCTGACCACGACCCGGCGAAATCATTTCCCGCGCAGGTACATCCGCGTCACACACCTTTAACAGACAAATGTTGACATACAACATACGTCCTATCCGACGGTTCACCCTCTTCGCCTTCTGACGCCCCGATCACGGGTTCGCGTCGCCTGTTCCGGCAACCACGACACGAGGTTCCCATGACCGACAGCTTGACACCAGTGCACGTCCACCCTGCGGCCCCGCCATCGACCCCCGACCCGGCACCCGTCTCCCCAACCGATTCCCCGCTCTCCAGCGACGATCTGCTCCCCGTCCCCGCAGCGAAACGCACCTGGGGCGCGTGGAACTTCACCGCTCTCTGGCTGGGCATGGTGCACAACATCTTCGGCTTCACCGTCATCGGCAGCATGATGGGAACCGGCCTGTCCGCCTTCCAGGCACTGACCGCGGTCTTCATCGCCTGCCTCATCCAGCTCGTCTTTCTCACCCTCACCGGGCGCGTGGGCAGCCGGTTCGGCATCCCGTTCCCGGTGTGGGCCCGTGCCGCCTTCGGGACCTACGGCAGCAACATTCCCGCCGTGCTTCGCGGCATCACGGCGATCTTCTGGTTCGGCATCCAGAACTATCTGGGTGCCTCCGTCCTCAACGCCCTGTTCGGCGAGGTCTTCCCCTTCTGGGCAAGCCTGACCGAGCACGACGTCTTCGGGCTGTCGTTGAACCTGTGGATCTGTCTGCTGGTGTTCTGGTCGGTCAACTTCATCGTCATCCGGCACGGCATCGAGACCATCCGCAAGTTCGAGTCCTGGGCCGGTCCCCTGGTTCTCGTCGTCATGGTCGGCCTGGTCATCTGGGCGTTGAAAGTGGGCAACGGTCTCGGACCGGTCTTCGACTCCCCCTCCGACTACCCGACCGTCTCGAACTTCGTCGCCTTCGGACTGATTCCCGCCGTCGCCGTCTTCATGAATGCCGGCTTCATCACGATGATCCTCAACTACCCGGACATCTCGCGCTTCGCGAGATCCAATCGCGCCCAGGCCATCGGCACCTTCGTCGGCCTGCCGGTGGGCACGTTCGTCTACTACGGCATGGCGGCGATCATCGTCTCCGGCACGCAGGCCGCCTACGGCACCGCGATCTGGGATCCGGGCGAGGTCCTGACCGCCATCGGCAATCCCTTCGTCACGATCGTCGGCGCCATCCTGCTCACGGTCGCCACGATCTCCGTCAACATCCCCGCCAACCTCATCTCCCCCGCCTACGACCTGGTCAACCTGTTCCCCCGCCGGTTCACCTTCAAGAGCGGTGCGGTCGTCGCCATCCTGCTCGCGTTCGTCTACTGCCCGTGGGTGTGGATGCGTGACGCCGATTCGCTCTACTCGTTGCTCGACAACCTCGGCACCTTCCTCGGCCCGGCGACCGGCATCCTGATCGCGGACTTCCTGTTGCTGCGCCGCGGCCGGCTCGACGTCGACGCGCTCTACGACCCGAACGGGCGGTACCGCTACGTCAAGGGATTCAACCCGGTCGCGATCGGCACCCTCGCCGCCGGCACGCTGTGCCTGATCCTGCTCAAGTTCGTCGAGGCCACCAGCAGCCTCTACACCTACAGCTGGTTCCTCGGACTGGCCTTCGGATTCGTGGTGTACAGCGCGGTCTCGTTCGCCGTGCGCGGCCGCTCGGCGACACTCGACGCCGGACTCGAACCCGCAGGCACGCTCGGCACCGAAGCCGCGCCCGCCAGGCCGGAATGAGACAGGGACACCCGACCGTGCGAATCAAAGTGATCGTGCCCTTCCCGTTGGACGAGGAAGCCATCGCCCGCCGCGCCGCGCAACTGTCACCCACGATGCTCGGCCCCGACGTCACAGTCGACTACGTGCCCGTGCGCAACAGCGGTGTCCTGGCCGACAGCGCCTACGACAATCTGCTGATCGAGTTGTTCGTTGTCGAGGCCGGTATCGGCGCCGAGGCCGACGGCTACGATGCCGTGTGCGTCGACACCGCATCGGATTCGGGTGTGGCCGCGCTTCGTTCACGACTGTCGATCCCGGTCATCGGTCCCGGTCAGGTCGCGGCCCACACGGCGAGCCTGCTGGGCCGGCGCTTCTCGATCGTCAGCACGTTCGAGCGGTGGGCGGACAACTGCCGCAAGAACCTGGTGACCTACGAGATGTCCCACAAGGTCGCCTCGATCCGATCGCTGTCCTCGGAGACTCCCGACGTGTCGAGACTGCTGACAGACAAGCCCGAGGTCATCGATGCTCTGGCCGCCCTCGCTCACTCGGCCGTCGTCGACGACGGCGCCGACGCCATCGTCCTCGCGAGCACCACGATGCACCAGGCAGCGAGCACGCTGGCGGATCGGCTTCCCGTCCCGGTGATCGACCCGGGACCGTGGTCGGTGCGGCTGGCCGCCGACCTCGTTCTCCTCGGGGTGTCGCACAGTCGACCCGCCCACCCTGCACCGGCTCGGCACCAGGACGAACTCCTGTTCGCCCTGCCGAGCGTGCCGGGCTTCGAGCCGGCTGCGGTCGCGGTGCACGGGAGTGCGGCCCACCCCCGGGGCTCCCTGGGTGATGGGGAGGCACCTGACCGCTGACGGGCGGGTGGTCGCACGGCTCGCACGGTTGCCCGTCCCTCGGGATCGACGGGACGGGCAACCGAATTCGGCCACGAATGCGGGGATCGCCTGGAAGGATCTGCTCCGCAACCCGACACCCGATCCGCTCCGGAGGCCGGCATGGACTCACCAGCACTCGACAGCACCGACGGGGTCGCGGTCGTCGAGACCTTCCTCACCGACCTCGCCCACGGCGACGCCGACGCGGCACTGGCGCTGATCGCCGACGACATCGAGTGGACCAACGTCGGGTTTCCCTCCCTTCGCGGCGCTCGACTGGTCGGGCGGTCCATCCGCGCGATGAACAGCCCGTGGCTGAAGTTCGACGCGATCATGCACAATATCGCCGCGACCGACGGCGTGGTGCTGACCGAGCGCACCGACCTGCTGACCGTCGGACCGGTGAGCATCGAATTCTGGGTCTGCGGCACGTTCGAACTGCGCGACGGGAAGATCACGGTCTGGCGCGACTACTTCAGCGTCCGCGACCTCGCTCGCGGCACCGCTGTCGGCATCGTCCGAGCGGCACTCGGCCGCCGCGGCGGCCGCTCGCACGGGTACCTGGGTCGAGCGGACACAGGGCGATAGGGTGAGCCGGCACTGCACGGGGGGCCGTGCCGTTCGCCGCATCGCGGTTGCCGCTGCCGCCGCTGCAACGCTGATCACAGCGGCGGTTCCCGCGGCCGCGCAGGTCGCCCAGACCGGCGGCGTTCCGCTCGACGTGCCGACACCGGACGAGGTCTTCAACGGCTTCACCCTCGGAACGCTCCGGCACGGTGCGCTCGCGACGCCGCAGGAGAACTTCGACGGCCTGTTCGCGTCCGATCCGTTCTTCGTCGAGCCCGAACTGCTCGGCACCGAAACACCGGGCACACTGCTCAAAGCCGAGCCGTTCGACGTGCTCTTCAGCGGCGTCCAGCCGGGGAACATCGCCGCGTGGAAGACGATGTACGTCACCGAGACCCTCGACGGCGGACTCGATGTCTCCACCGGTGTCGTCATGCTTCCGGAGGACGGCCGCGACAACCGCACGCGGTCGATCGTCGCGTACCAGGAGGCAAACGACTCCGTCGGAGCCGGCTGTCATCCGTCGACCCAATGGTCGGGTGGTGCATTCAGCGAGGCCTCGGCCTGGTCCGCCCTGGGACCACTTGCACTGATGTGGGGTCGAGGGCTGGGCGTGGTGATCTCCGACATCGGCAACGACGCCGACCCGAATCCACACGGGGTGTTCGCCGGACGCTACGCGGCCATGGCGCTGCTCAACGGCGTTCGCGCCGCGTACCAGGTTTCGGACGCCTCGCTGAATCCGGCCAATCCGGTCGGCATCTTCGGCATCGCCGGCGGGGGCGTCGGCGGGGGCTTCGCCGCCGAGTACCAGCCCTGGTACGCGCCGGAGATCAATCTTCGGGCCACGGTCCTCGGGGCGATGGCGGCCGATCAGCGCAACTTCGTCAGGTTCGCGTCCGGCGGCCTCGGGTCGGGATTCGTCCTTGCCACGTTGCTCGGCCTGGAAGCGAAGTACCCACAGATGCAGATCGACGAGAAGCTCACGCCCGCAGGCAAGGTCCTTGCCGACGCGTTCCGCGGTAGCTGCCAGGTCCTCTACTTCGCGACACCGTTCCTACCGACGCAGGCGCTCTTCAGGTCGGGTGAGCATCCCGCGGACATCGCGGACTTCCTGCCCGTCTACGCGGACAACAGGCTCGGCGACGGTGGCGCACCGACGTCGAAGGTCCTCGTCAGCTCGTGCGCCGACGACGACTCGTTCATGGTGGTGACACCGGCGTCGGACTCCCGAGATCTCGTCGACCGGTACCGCGCGGGAGGAGCCGACGTGCGATACCACCCCCTCGAGTGCGGCACGGACGTACTGCTCACCGACCCCTACCGATGGGGCACCGAGTTGTTCGGCATGCACACCGTCGACTGGCTCGCCACCGAACTCGGGTCCTGACAACCGTTGCCCCAAAACGACTTCCGCGGTCGACCGCTGCCGACGAACCGAAAGGAATCGTATGCCGCTCCCTCGCGTGTCCGCCCGAGTCCTCGCCGGACTGTTCGCGCCCGCGATCGTCGCCTGCTCGATCGCGCTCCCCCCGCAGGCGGGCGCGGACGACGTCTCGCAGTACCTGAACCTGCCGATGCCGAACCGCACGTTCGACCGCGGCCCGGGCGGGGTCAACCCGCAACTACCGACCGGCGTCGGCGCACTGGCGGCCCTCGTCGACGCGGCGCGGTCGTCCGGCAGGCCCCCGAGCTCGTACGCGGGGCTGCTGCTCCAGTACCGGCTGGCGCAGGCCACCACCGACG
Source organism: Rhodococcus sp. NPDC003322 (assembly GCF_053589555.1). Taxonomy (NCBI): domain Bacteria; kingdom Bacillati; phylum Actinomycetota; class Actinomycetes; order Mycobacteriales; family Nocardiaceae; genus Rhodococcus; species Rhodococcus sp. NPDC003322. The sequence goes on from NZ_JBSFSC010000001.1 coordinate 533,681, forward strand.
CCGGCATCGACCTCGCCGGATGGGACCCGGCTCGAGGCTTCCCGGTGAACCGCTCCAACATGATCCGGTCCTACCGGTACTACGAGGACTTCCAGCTCGCCCACCGTGAGCTGCAGTGGGCGGGCATGGGCGGACAGGTCGGCGCCGACTTCGGCGGCGGCATCGCCGACATCGACCTGGTCTCCGACATCTACAGCCTCCCAGGGTTGCAGCAGATGGCGAGCACGGTGATCAACCAGGCCGTCGCGGTGGCCGGGCCGCAGGTCGTCGACCGGTTGCCACAGGGGTTGCGCGATCTCGCGAACTCGGCCGGCAGGATCACCCCGACCGACCTGCGCTGGTTCACCGAGCAGGTCGTGGTGATGCAGAAGGCGATCTTCGCCGACCTGATGCCCATGCACTACGCCTACACCCACGACGGTCTCGCCGGGATCGACGAGTTCCACGACGCCGGGCTGATCCCGGAGGACGTCCGCGAGGCGTGGTACGCCATCGCCTCAGGGGAACCCGACCGCGTCGCGGACGGCAACATGAGCCTGCTGCGGCGTGAACAGCGAGATGTCGTCGGCGCCAAGTGGGACGAGGTCCGTGCCTACGGCGCCGGCGTCGGCAGCGCACTGACCTATGTGATGACGCTCGCCGGGTCCCCCTCGGTGGCGGGAGTGCCACCGCTGCGCAGCCACCGGTCGATCGAAGTCGAGACAACCCTCCCCGACGGGCGAACAGCCACGCTGCACACTCCGCTGCCCGGCTGGGACTGGTCGGTCTACGACCAGCGCTGGCAGTACGTCAGCACCGAACTGCTGCCGCGGTACCGGAACATGGTCGAGAACGACTGGCCTGCACTGGAGAGGATCCTGCGCACCCCGTACGACGTCCAGTTCGAGACCGGTCGCGCGACGTCCCGGATCCCGGCGATCCTCGCCGACGTGGCGGCAGCCACGTACGTCACCATCGGCTGACCACCGGCCCGGGCTCGTGCGGGGCATGTCGCCGGCACCCGCACGAGCCCGGCATGCTCTACGGCGTCGGCCCGAACTCCTCGAGCATCTCGGTGACGAGTGCCGCGATCGGGGAGCGTTCGCTTCGGGTCAGGGTGATGTGCGCGAAAAGCGGGTGCCCCTTCAGCTTTTCGATCACCGCAGCCACACCGTCGTGCCTGCCGACCCGCAGGTTGTCGCGTTGTGCGACGTCGTGGGTGAGCACCACTCTCGATCCGCTACCGAGCCGGGACAGCACGGTGAGCAGCACGTTGCGTTCGAGCGACTGGGCCTCGTCGACGATCACGAACGAGTCGTGCAGCGACCGTCCACGAATGTGGGTGAGCGGCAGCACTTCCAGCATTCCGCGGCCGATGACCTCGTCCATCACCTCGGGGCTGGCGAGGCCGTCGAGGGTGTCGAAGACGGCCTGCCCCCACGGGCCCATCTTCTCGCTCTCACTACCCGGCAGGTAGCCGAGATCCTGACCGCCGACCGCGTACAGCGGCCGGAACACCACGACCTTGCGGTGCGTGCGGCGTTCGAGCACCGCCTCCAGGCCGGCGGTCAGGGCGAGCGCCGACTTGCCGGTGCCCGCCTTGCCGCCGAGTGAGACGATGCCGACGCTCTCGTCGAGCAGCAGGTCCAGCGCGATCCGCTGTTCGGCGGAGCGCCCGTGCAGGCCGAACGCCTCCCGCTCCCCCCGCACCAGCTGCACCCGCTTGTCCGGGGTGACCCGGCCCAGAGCGCTCGATCGGCCACCGAGGAGACGGATCCCTGTGTGGCACGGCAACTCCCGCGCCTCGTCGAGGTCGACAACCCCTTCCGCGAACAGCTCGTCGATGCGCTCGGAGGCGACGTCGAGTTCGGCCATCCCGGTCCACCCGGAGGGCACCACGTCCTGTGCGTGGTACTCGTCGGCCGGCAGCCCTACGGCACCGGCCTTGACGCGCAACGGGATGTCCTTGCTGACCAGCACCACGTCGCGCCCCTCGGCGGCCAGGTTCAGTGCGCAGGCCAGGATCCGGGAGTCGTTCGAGTCGGTGCGGAAGCCGACCGGCAGCACGCTCGGGTCGGTGTGATTCAGTTCGACCTGCAGGGTGCCGCCGTCGGTGCCGATCGGCACCGGTTGGTCCAGCCGACCGTGCTCGAGTCTGAGATCGTCGAGCATCCGAAGCGCCTCGCGCGCAAACCATCCCAGCTCGTGGTGGTGGCGCTTGCCCTCCAGTTCACTGATCACGACCAGCGGCATGATCACGTCGTGCTCGGCGAACCGGGTGACGGCCCACGGATCGGAGAGCAGGACCGAGGTGTCGAGGACGTAGGTGCGGACGGAGCGGTTTGCGGTCACGGTGGCTCCTACACCTGCACGGCGCCCGCGCAGGCGGCGGTTCGCTGGGCCGGTCGGTCCGGGTGGGTCTGCGACCCACGGGGACCGGGCGCCGGTCCCCTCGCCCTGAACGAAGTCAGTCACGACTCGAACCTCCCGGACGGGCAACTTCCCCTGTCACCCGTTGAACTGAACGCTACGTCCAACTCCCGCACCGACACGTGAGCAACACGGTGAACGTTACGTAAACCGACGTCGCCAGAATCATCCGTTCGCACGACTCGCACAAACGCGACCACGCCTTACAGTTCCCTGGCATCACCTGCCGCAAATCACACGGACCCGAAACCGAGACGTAGGGGCAACGAGGATGACAAGGGCGACCCTCCGACAGCGGGTACTCGCACTCGGAGCGACAGCGGTGTGCGTCGCGGCACTGGCAACAGAAACGGCCAGCGCGCAACCGGCCGCTCCGATCACCACACAGATCGGGATCGTCCGCGACAGCACCACCAACCGCGACCGATACGTACTGCAGGACGAATCCGGGCGGCAGATAACCCCCGCAAACGGCTACAACGAGACACCCACCGGACAAGTCGTACTGAGGACCGACACCCCCGACTCGCTCCTGCGCTATGTCGGACAGCTCTATCCGAGTTCGGCGCTCCCATCCTTCGTCGAGTCGGATCCGGTCCAAGGCCCGTTCAACGACGGCTGGTTGCATGATTCACCGGGCCAGCCATACGTGAGAGGCGGTTTCGACGAAGGCTTCTATGGCAACGAACCCGAAACCGTCACCTATTCCGGAGACGCCAACTACCGTCCCGCGAGCAAGACCACCATGATCCCGATCATGCCGGCCAACGGCAGGCTGATCCCGACCGGGTCACTGACCCTGACACCTGGAACCCCCCACTCGACGGTCACCGTCCGCCTTCCCTCTGACGCAACAGGAATCGTTCGCGGTGGATGCGCTGCGCGTAGCCTTGTCGACCAATTCCGGTCCGACTACGAGGCGTGGTTCGACGCCGGTCAGATCGGCGACGCTCCCCAACTCCCAGCGGGTATCCGGTCAGCGTTCGGCGAGGGTGGCGCCGCCCTCGAACAAGGTGTCGGCACCTTCCAATGCGACACGACCCTGCCCGGCTCTCACCTCGCCCTTGCCCTCTACCTCCCCGAGGGTGTGGTCGCCTCCGATCCCGAAACCGGTGGCAACGTCTCCCCCTATGGGGGTCTGTACTTGGCGTTGAATGCCGACCCCGAAACCGGCGGCAGCACCGAGGGCATCGACCCCGCAACCTCCCTCGCACCCGGACAACAGAACATCCGAGTCACCGTCGACGGCCTCACCCCGAACACCGAGTACACCATCTACCGCAACTCGACGCCGGTCCGGCTCGGCACCGTCACTACCAACGCACAGGGCCAGGGCACCTTCCCCGACGCCCTCCCCAACGACATCACCGACGGTGAGCACCACTACTCACTCGAGGACGGAGACGGAAGGCAGGTCGCCAGCGCACCGTTCACCGTCTCCTTCTTCGCACCGACCCGGGACGACGCATCGTTCACCGCGACCGCAGACACCGATCCGGGCACCGAGGAGCCCACCACCGGCAGCCTCGAGAACATCTTCGGAAGCTGAACGACGACACAGCAGAACACGCGAAACGGCCCGCACCCCAAGGGGTGCGGGCCGTTTCGCGCGGAAAGCCTAGACGTTCTTGGAGAGCATGCCCCAGTCCTCGAGCCCGTCGTAGAGCGGGAAGTCGAGGGCCAGCTTGGACACCCGCGCGCGCAGGGCGGTGATGTCGGAGTCCTGACCGTTCGCGAGGGCGGTGGCGATGATGTCGGCGACCTCGGCGAACTCGGCATCGCCGAAGCCACGGGTGGCCAGCGCCGGGGTGCCGATTCGCAGGCCCGACGGGTTCATCGGCGGGCGCGGGTCGAACGGCACGGCGTTGCGGTTGACGGTGATGCCGATCTCGTGGAGCAGGTCCTCGCCCTGCTGGCCGTCGAGCTCGGAGTTGCGCAGGTCCACCAGCACCAGGTGCACGTCGGTGCCGCCGGTGAGGACGGAGATGCCGTTACCGGCGACGTCGGAACCACCGAGACGCTCGGCGAGGATCTTCGCGCCGGCGAGGGTGCGCTCCTGCCGGTTCTTGAACTCCTCGGTGCCTGCGATCTTCATGGCGACGGCCTTCGCGGCGATCGCGTGCATCAGCGGGCCGCCCTGCTGGCCGGGGAACACCGCGGAGTTCAGCTTCTTGGCCCACTCCTGCTTGGCGAGGATCATGCCCGAGCGCGGACCGCCGAGGGTCTTGTGGACGGTGGTGGAGACGACGTCGGCGTGCGGCACCGGCGACGGGTGCAGACCGGCGGCGACGAGGCCGGCGAAGTGCGCCATGTCGACCCACAGCTTGGCGTCGATCTCGTCCGCGATCGACCGGAACGCCGCGAAGTCGAGGTGCCGCGGGTAGGCGGACCAGCCTGCGATCAGGACCTGGGGACGCTCGGCGAGGGCGATCTCGCGGACCTTGTCCATGTCGACGACGTGGGTGTCCTCGCGGACGCCGTACGACGCGACCTGGTACAGCTTGCCGGAGAAGTTGAGCTTCATGCCGTGGGTGAGGTGACCGCCGTGCGCGAGGTCCATGCCGAGCAGCTTCTCGCCCGGGTTCATCAGCGCCATCAGCACCGCGGCGTTGGCCTGCGCGCCGGCATGCGGCTGCACGTTCGCGAACTCCGCACCGAAGACGGCCTTGGCGCGCTCACGCGCGAGGTTCTCGACGACGTCGACGTGCTCGCAGCCGCCGTAGTAGCGACGGCCGGGGTAGCCCTCGGCGTACTTGTTGGTCAGCACACTGCCCTGGGCCTGCAGCACCGCGCGGGGAACGAAGTTCTCCGAGGCGATCATTTCCAGGGTGTCGCGCTGACGGGCCAGCTCACCGTTCATTGCCGCGGCGACCTCGGGGTCGAGTTCGGCGAGCGAAGCGTTGTTCACGTCGGTGCTGGGCACAGCGGTCATCGAGGGATCTCCAAGCGAAAGGCCGGGCAGGGGCAGGTCTCATTGTAGGGCCAGGTCAGTGACCCCCAACCACGGGTTCCCGGGAACGAGACCCGCGGCACCGTCCCGATCGCCGGGACGGGCCGCCGGCACCGGCACGGCCGCGGTTAACGTCCACGGCGATCCCACCCGCCACCGACCTCGGGAGCACACGGATGACCCTCGACGATCTGCTCGCCGAACGCGCGATCACCCGCGCCCTGACCTTGATTGCCCGTGCGATGGACGACCGCGCCTGGGAGGCCCTCGACCACCTGGTCCTCCCGGACGCGACCGCGAACCTGGGCACCGGCGAGCTGGATGGACGCGTCGAGATGGTCGCAAGCATCCGGTCGTTCCTGGACGCCTGCGGGCCGACGCAGCACCTGCTCGGCAATGTCGTCGTCGACGTCGACGGGGACACCGCGACCAGCCGCGCGTACGTCTCGGATCTGCACCTCGGAACCGGTGAGCGCGCGGGCGTGACCTTCCAGACCCTCGGCGACTACCACGACACCTGGGTCCGGCGCGGCGACGCGTGGCTGCTGGCCCGCCGCGTCAAACTCTCCCGCGGGCACGTCGGATCCTTCGCCGTCCTCGGCCCCGGCCCCGAGGGCTGGTCACCGCGCGGCTGAGGGCGCCACCCGCGACGCTCCACAGACGGCGGCCTGCTGCGGAGCGGCGAGGTTGAACAGGAGGTTCCCTCCGGGGCCGGACGGCACAGCCAGCGCGTGCCACCCCGACTTCCAGCGGGCGAAGCCGCCGGTGCGCCGCAGCGCGGCCGCGAGTCGACGCGCGTCGTGGTGCCAGCGAACCACCACTTCGTCGGGCCATTCCAGTCGGATCAGACCGTCGGACTGCACCACGGCGAGGACGTCGATCGACCGCTCGTCCTCCCAGCTCTTGCGGGCGTGGATGAAGTGCACCTGGTGACCGGGCCCGTAGCTGGTGCAGCGGTGGTCGACGGCCGGAACGTCGTTGGACGGATGGGGCATGTGAAACTCCCGAGTTCCTCGGGCCTCCCGGAATCCCGGGGGCGCTCGTGCCGGCACCGGTCGGTGTCAGCCACTTCGTCACCCGAGCCACCCGCGAGCGTGGGGTTGGCGGCCGTCCAGTCGGGGCTTGGCGACGGCACTCGTGAAGCGGCCCCAGTGTATGCGACCGGACCCCGGTCAGCGCAAAACGGACGGGATGAGCGGCTCGTCGAGCAGCCGCCGGAACCGTTCGGAGCGGTCCTCGGCGTTCCCGCCGCGGTCGAGCCACGATCCGAGCAGGCGATACCCCTCCACATAGGTGGAGGTGTAGGCCCGCCACAACGGCGACGACAGGAACCGCAGGGACTGCCGGGCCCGTTCCGGGGTGGTGAGGTTCCACGTCTGCAGGAACTGCGCGACGTCGTCGTGCGAACGACCCCGATCGTGCAGCAGCAGCGCCGCGTCCTGCCGCACCCCGAGCAGCTTCGAGGACGCGTTCGACAGCGCCTCCGCACGCTCGCCGTCGAACCGCAGCCCGAGGTCGGCGTAGATCTCCTGCGCCCACTTCCCCCAGCCCTGCCCCTGGGTCACCCCGCCGGCTCCGCTCCCGCGACCGACGATCGCACCGAGCGCGAGGTCCGCGAGCCCCTCCGCCATCAGGCATTGTGGGGTGTTGACCAGGAAGATGGTGTGTTCGATCTGGCCGGCGTCGACCAGGCCGGCTTCCTTGCGGCAGTGCTCGGTGTGGTGTCCCGGGTATGCCTCGTGCGCGATCAGATGCGGCAGATTCGCCATGTGCTGCTTGAGGTCCGAGTTGATCGCGACCTTGGACCGGTAGTTGCCGAGGTAGTAGTTGAAGCCCGACCAGGGCTTGTCGCCGACCACCTCGTACTCGACGCGTTCGGTCTCCGGGAGCGGGTAGCGGGCCCGCACCAGGTCGCGCAGTGCGGACGAGAACGCCTCGACGCAGTCGGCGAGCCGTTCCGGTGGGATCTCGTCGGCCGCACGGTGCGCCTGAAGTCGCTGGGCCAGCGGCTGGTTCCCGTCGCCGGCGAGCACCTCGTCCATCGCCCGGTGCGCGTCCCGGTAGTCCTCGACCGACCCCGGTTCGATCCGCACGTCGAAGTAGGCGTGAACCTCGTCGACGAAGCCGATCTTCTCCCCCGCGAACGTGCGGGCCGAGCATTCGAGTGCGCGCAGATGGACGCCGAGGAACTCAGCGCGATCGGCGGGCAGGTCGACGTTCGGCAGTTCGCCCCGCAGGTGCGCGGCGCGGCGGGCCAGTTCGCGGGGCTCCGGAGGCGGCGCGTTGTCCACCTGACGCCGCAACGCCGGGTCACCGGTGAAGGCGTCGACGAACCCCTCCTCGATGCGATCGAAACCGAGTCCGAGCAGCAGATACTCGCGTACGAAGGTGGCGGCGTCCATACCTGTGAACCCTAGTGTCCGGACCCGGCGCGGCGCTCCGGTGTGGGGACGCGCACAATTCCCCTATGCAGATCGAGGCCGGGACGCGCGCATGGCGAGGGTGAGCGAAAGCAGCCCGTACGTCGAATTCGACCGAAAGCAGTGGCGGACACTGCGCAAGTCGACACCGCTCGTGCTCACGGAGGAAGAGCTCCAGGGCATGCGCGGCCTCGGCGAGCAGATCGACCTCGACGAGGTCGCCGAGGTGTACCTGCCGCTGTCCCGGCTGATCCACCTGCAGGTCGCCGCCCGGCAGCGCCTGTTCGCCGCGACCGCGACGTTCCTCGGCGAGAAGCACCCGGACCGTCAGGTGCCGTTCGTGATCGGGGTGGCCGGGTCGGTCGCGGTCGGCAAGTCCACCACCGCCCGCGTCCTGCAGGCCCTGCTCGCCCGCTGGGACCACCACCCTCGGGTGGACCTGGTGACCACCGACGGGTTCCTCTACCCGACAGCAGAACTGACCCGGCGCGGCATCATGCACCGCAAGGGTTTTCCGGAGAGCTATGACCGACGCAAGTTGCTCCGCTTCGTCACCGAGGTCAAGTCGGGGGCGGAAGAGGTTGCCGCGCCGGTCTATTCGCACCGATCCTACGACGTGGTGCCCGGCCAGTACCACCTGATCCGCCAGCCCGACATCCTGATCCTGGAGGGACTGAACGTCCTGCAGACCGGGCCCCGGCTGATGGTCTCGGACCTGTTCGACTTCTCGATCTACGTCGACGCGAAGGTGGAGGACATCGAGCGCTGGTACATCAAACGGTTCCTGGCGCTGCGCAAGACGGCGTTCGCGGACCCGAACGCCCACTTCCACCACTACTCGAACCTGTCCGACGCACACGCGACGATCGCCGCCGAGGACATCTGGAACTCGATCAACCGGCCGAACCTGGTGGAGAACATCCTGCCGACCCGCCCCCGCGCAACCCTGGTGCTGCGCAAGGACGCCGACCACTCCATCAACCGGCTACGACTGCGGAAGCTCTGACCCGCTTCCGGCCGGCGTCGATCTCCTTCGTCAGGTCACGAACGTAGCGAGCGAAGTCGACCTGAATGGTGTGCCGCGGCGCCTGGTAGTACTGGGCGAGGCTGGCACCCTCGTCGGCCTCGACGATCCGGTTCATCTCGGCGACGGAGGGCAACGCGTATGTGCCGGCGAGGATTCCGGCGACGAGTTTGCTCTGCTGCTCGGCGAGGTTGACGATCGTCGGCGATGCCTGCGCCAGCCCCATGAAGAACAGGTTGTCCACCCCGGGCCGCACGATCCGCTTGAACAGCGGGAAGCGGTGCCGCGCATCGGGTTGCAGCGCCGGATCGTCGAAGAACGGGAAGCTCATCTTGTACCCGGTCGCGCAGATGATCACATCGGCGGGGATCCGGCGTCCGTCGACGAGGCGCACGTGGTCACCGTCGAGGGCCTCGATCGCCGGGACGCAGGTCAGGTCCCCTGAGCCCGCCTTGGCGAGGAAGTCGACGCTGACCGACGGGTGCGCACCGAGCGGCTCGTGGTCGGGCGTGGGCAGGCCGTAGTCCTCCATCCGGCCGAGCGACTTCTTGATCTTCCTGCGCGCGATGGACAGTCCGAGCTTGCGCGGCATCCACGGCGGCATCATCATCTTGTCCGCCGGCTTGCCCTCGCGGTACTTGCTCAGCACCCACACCCCGCGGCGGGCCGAGACCCAGACGTGCTCGGCGATCGAACGATGCGAAAGTTCGGACGCGATGTCCAGTGCCGAATTCCCCAGTCCGACGACGACGACCTTCTTGCCGCGCATGTCCACGGGGTCGAACGGGCTCCGGTACTGGTGACTGTGCATGATCGTCCCGGCGAACCGACCGGGGTAGTCCGGCATCCGCGGGTCCCAATGGTGACCGTTGGCCACGACGAGCGCCTCGTAGGACCGGCTCTCACCGTTGTCGAGGGTGACCGTCCAGGTGCCGTCCGCCTGCCTGCGGGCCGACTCGACCCGGGTGTTGAACGTGATGGTCTCACGCAGACCGAAATAGTCGACGTAGTCCCGGAAGTAGCCGTGCATCAGCGTGTGGTGCGGGAAGTGCGGCCAGTCCTCGGGGACCGGGAAGTCCTCGAACTGAAGTCGGGTGGAGGACGTGTCGATGTGCAGGCTCTCGTAGCAGGCCGAGCGGCCCGTGGGATTCCGGTAGTACCAGTTGCCACCGACCTCGTCCGACTCCTCGAAGCAGTCGTAGGAGATGCCGTGGTCCTTGAGCCGTTTGGCCGTGGTGAAGCCGGAGCAGCCGGCACCGATGATGCACACCCTGGGCATTGCCGCCATGAATTCCCTCCCTGGAACCCCGTGCCGTTCGTGAACCTGCGACGATCAGGACCGGTGACACCCGAGGGCCTGTGATCTGCGCCATACAAGCCCACTCGCTGACGTGCTGTCAAGCGAAACCGGGAAACTCGCCTTGCCCGATGGAGTTCGGAGGATCCGATGAACGAGACGAAGGGCGGTCGCCGGCCGACGCGGCGGGACGAGCAACGACTGCGGACGCGGGCCGCCCTGCTCACCCACGCCCACGCCCTGTTCACCGAACACGGCTACGCCGCGGTGAAGGTCGACGACATCGCGTCCGCCGCGGGGTGCAGCCGAGCCACGTTCTACCTGCACTTCACCAGCAAGGCGGACGCGCTGAGGACGGTCGGGGTGCAGGCGCGGGCCCCGCGCCCGGAGACCGTGTACGAGGACCTCGACGACGTGCTCGCGACGGGCTCGCGCGCCGAGTTCACCGCGTGGCTCGAGCGCGCACTCGACTGGTTCGACGCCCACCGCGCGATCCTGCCCGCCTGGGACGAAGCGATCGCACTCGAACCCGACCTCCGGGAGATCGCCCGGGACGCCTATCGCGCGCTACCCGACGCCATGCCGTCGTACCTGTCCCGATGGCCCGAGCCGCTGCGCGACGAGGCACGGCTGCGGATCGAGCTGCTCGTGGCGCAACTGGAGCGGTTCTTCACCCGATGGGCCGTGCACGGCACCCTCGACTTTCCGCGAGATCAGGCCGCAGCGGTGCTGACGGACATCTGGTTCCCCGCGCTCACGCCCCGAATCGACGATGCCTTGCCGCATAGTCCCGGAGCGCGCGAAGGAAGTCGACCCGACGGAACTCGGGCCAGTACGCCTCGGTGAACCAGATCTCCGAGTAGGCGCTCTGCCACAGCAGGAAGCCGGACAGTCGCTGTTCACCCGAGGTGCGGATCACCAGATCCGGGTCCGGCTGACCGGAGGTGTAGAGGTGTCCGTCGATGCCCTCGACGGTGATCGCGTCGACCAGCTCGGCACCGTCGAGCCCCTCGGCCTGCTTCTGCCGCACCAGGGACCGGACCGCGTCGGTGATCTCCTGCCTGCCGCCGTAGCCGACCGCGACGTTCACGTGGGTACCCGTTCGGCCCGTGGTCCGGTCGGCGGCTTCACGCAAACGGCGGGCCGAGTCCTCGGGCAGCAGGTCGAGGGTGCCGACGATCTTGACGGACCAGTTCTGGTCGGGACCGGAGATCTCCTCGACGACATCGGTGATGATCTCGATCAGGGTGTCGAGCTCCTCCGGGTCGCGGCGCAGGTTCTCGGTCGAGAGCAGGTAGATGGTGGCCATCTCGATCCCCGCCTCGCCGCACCAGCGCAGCAGGTCGGCGATCTTGAGTGCACCCATGCGGTGGCCGTGCGCGACATCGGTGAAGCCGTTCTCCCGCGCCCACCGGCGATTGCCGTCGCACATGACGGCGACGTGCCGAGGTCGCTGCATCCCGTCGAGCTGCCGTGCCAGGCGACGCTCGTAGATGCTGTACAGCAGGTTCGAGACCATCACCTGGACATCACCACCGTCTCCTCCGCCGAGTTCCCGAGCAGCCCGCCTTCTCCGCCGAGTTCCCGAGCAGCACGGGAGGCCACATTACGCCGGGCCGGCGAGCCGTCGTCGGGCACCGGTGCCCCTCGCGCCGTAACCGCGGTCTCATTGCGGTCGCGGCGGCACTCGACAGGCGTACAGTGACCGGAAAATCCCTAACCTACGGTTCCGTAGGTTAGGTTCCGTCGACACCGGGAGCACCGCATGACCGTGCTGGACCACCCGCTCGCACCAGTCAAACCCCGACTGCGTGGCTGGATCCACCTCTGGGCGTTCGCGGTGGCCGTCGTCGCCGGTGCGGTCCTGGTGGCGTGCGCGGCGACCGTGTCCCCCCGAGCCGCCCTTGCGACGGCGATCTACGCGGTGACGGTGTGCGGGGTGTTCGGCGTCAGCGCCGCGTATCACCGCGTGCACTGGTCGACGGTTCGGGCGCGGACCTGGATGAAGCGGGCCGACCACTCGATGATCTTCCTGTTCATCGCAGGCAGTTACACGCCGTTCGCGTTGCTCGCCCTGCCCGCCGACTCCGGCAGACCCCTACTGGCCGTGGTGTGGGTGGGGGCGCTCGCCGGGGTCGCCCTGAAGATGTTGTGGCCCACCGCTCCCCGCTGGGTGGGCGTACCGCTGTACCTGGTGCTGGGCTGGGCGATCGTCCCGGTCGCGGGAGACCTGGTGCGCCAGGTGGGGTGGGCGCCGCTGGTGCTGCTCGCGGTGGGCGGCGTGCTGTACAGCGTCGGCGCGATCCTCTACGCCACGAGGTGGCCGGATCCGTGGCCCGCGACCTTCGGTCACCACGAGTTCTTCCACGCGGGCACGGTGGTCGCCGCACTGTGCCACTACATCGCGGTGTGGCTGGTGGTGTACGCCTGACCGCGACCGGTTCAGCCGGTCCGGGCAATGAGCGTCCGGAGGTGGGCGGTGAACTCCTCCCCCGACACCGGCAGTGCCTCGACCTCGTCGCCGCCGCGCACGAGATAGCGTCCGTCCGCGAAGTCGATCCAGTGCACGACACTGCCGTCCTCGGTGGGCCGCCAGTCCACCGCCGGGCCGGGGTGGACGCCGATTTCACCGACACCGGTGCGCGGCCGAGCGAAGAAGGTCCGCAGGTTCTCCTCCCGGTCCCGACCACCGACCTGGCGCAGCAGCGATCCCGCGGCCGGCGACGCCCCCGCCCGCCGGGGCGTCACGCCCCGACCCGACCCGCGAGCGGTCGCGGGTACAGCCGCGACGACGGCCTCGGCGACCCTCGCTGCCGGCCCTGACGAGACCAACACTTCCCCGCCGCAGTCGAGGTCGGTTCCCGGCAACTGCTGGGCCACGACTCCCACTTCGCCGCCGATCCCTGCATGGAGGCGAGTCACCGACGCGAGCGCGGCGCCATGGAAGCCGCACACCTCGACCCGCACGGTCGGGGCGAGCAGCACCGACAGCGCCGCGTGGAGTTCCTCGTCGAGCAGCGTGCGGATTCTCCGGGCCGCGTCGCGGCGGGCACGATCGTGCGCGGCCACGGTGACGGCGTCACCACGGAACTGCATCGGATAGGGCAGCCGATCCCGCCCGTGCAGTCGCCACAGCAGATCGAACTCCAGTGCGGTGAACCGCCACCGGCCGGCGATCGCCGCGGTCGTGCGCCGACCCGAATCGGACACTGCCACTGTCAACCCCTCTGATTTCTCGAAGCCCGGACCACGCCTTCGCCAACGACGAACAGTCCACTCACACCACTCAGACGCAGGGCGGGCGCTATCGGTTCCACGATTGCAACGACAAGGCGACGCTCCAGAGCCGCGTGGGGGCGCCCCGAACGCCGTGGCATCGACACCGCGAACACGCTGAACCCTTTGCCTGCCACGGGTTTCGCACGCCGTTCGCTCATTCGCGGCTACCCTGGCGCTGTCCGGGAGTCCGAAGGGAGCACTTGTGACATCGTTTCGCCGACAGCCGGCACCTGCACGCCTGGCACCGCAGGACGCCGAGTACTACTACAACGAATTCGAACGGCACCGCTCGAATGTCGTCGCGATCTACCTGTTCGACTCCACCGCGGACACCGCTGTCGGCACGGCCGAGGTGACCGCCTGGATGCGCGAGCGACTCGGGCAGGCCCGCATGTTCACCCACCGAATCCGCCGCGTCCCGTTGGACCTCGACCTGCCCCGCTGGGAGCGAGATCCGGGCGTGGACGCGAGTCGGCACGTGACCGTCGAACCGATCGACGGCCCGGGGTGGGAGCCGGTGCGGCGCAGGATCTCCCACATCGTGGGTTCGCCGCTCGACCTGACGCGGCCACCGTGGGAACTGCACGTGATCACGGGGATCACCGATATCGACGACTCCCCCGACCGAATGACCGCGGTGGTGCTCAAGTTCCATCACAGCGCCGGCGACGGCATCGCCACGCGCGACCTCGGCCTGCGCCTGTTCGGGCCCGCTCCGGAGGCCACTCGGCCTCCGCCCCCGGCCGGCGCCGGCAGCGACGTGACCGAATTCGCCCGGGCCGCGGCCACCCTGCCCGGACAACTCATCCGGTTCGGGCGAGGTCTCGGCGACACCAGCGCGGCCGCGCGCCGGGTGCGCGAACTGTCCGCCGCCGGCGAGATCGTCGAACCACTCGCATCCAGGCCCGCGTGCCGATTCAACGGCAGGATCACCCCCGACCCCACCTTCGACCACGTGCGGCTGCCGCGCCGGGCGATCGATGCCGTGCGCGCCGAAACGCCCGGCGCGACGGTCAATGATGTCCTGCTCGCCACGGTGTCGGGGGCACTCGCGGGCTACCTGGCCGAGGTCGGCGAATCCCCTGCCGGATCGCTCGCGGCGATGGTCCCGATGTCGCTGCGCGGGACGGCGGCCGGAGCCGGGGCCGACACCGACGGACCCCGGGCCACCCACCTGGCGCTGATGTCGGTGGACTTGCACACCGGCACAGCCGATCCGCTCACCCGCCTGCACGCCATCATGACCTCCGCGCGCAACGAGAAGGCCCGACACGGCAACGAGCATGTCCGTCGAGCGTCCCGGCGGATCGAGAGCAGCCCGGCCTGGCTGCTCAGATTGGCCGGGCATGCGCGCCGCATCGCGCCGAGTTCCGGCGCGACGGTGGCGCTGCACAACACGATGGTGAGCAACGTGCCGTGGGCGGGCACCGACCTGACCTTCCTCGGCGAGCCCCTCGTACGGATCCTCGGCGTTCTCGGCGTCGTCGACGGCTCCGGGTTGCGTCACCTGGCCGTGACCTCGGACCCGGGTGCCGTCGACCTCACCTTCACCACCGACACCGCGATGATGGCCGACACGCGGCCGTACAAGCGCCTGCTCACGACCTCGCTGAACGACCTGGTCAGAGCGTCGATCGTGTGATCGACACGACACGCCGAAAATATTTACGTTGCTGGTCTTTACGTTGTATACGGAGAGTTGTTACCGTGCCGTTGTTACGAAAACAAACCGGTCGTAACGATCCATACGGTGCGTGAGCCCGTGGATTGCGAGATTGCGCACCGCCGTCCGAAGGTTCGACTCGAGGAGGCACACGTGGGTTCTCTTTCCGACATCATCATTGCCATCATTCCCGGACTGGGATCGATGATCGCAGCCGACGGGCTGTCCGAAGTATTCCTGGGATCGGTCGAGGGCAGCATCGGCACGCCGCCCGCGTAACCTGACCGGACGTCGCAATCACCGCTCGCGGCAAAATAATTCATCTGTTTCGCAACGTGTTCACACGAGGGCGGCAGAAGGCTTCCCTCGCTCAAATTCGAGGAGCAGCATGGGATCGATCAGCGATGTTCTCGGCCCCCTGGTCACCAGCGTCAACGACTCGGGGATGAAGGTCATCAACGCGCTCATCTCACTGAGTGGCGGCACCCCCGGCGCGGGCAAGTAGCACGAGGTCCGGCGCGGACCCGCGCTCCCCTCCGCGCGGGTCCGCGCCCCGCCCCATTCCCGCGGCCGACCGGCCGCGACGATTCGACAGCCAGCGAAGGATCGCCGTTGAGCGCCTCGTCCCGCCTGCGCATCGCTCTCGTAGCCGTGTCGACTCTGACCGCCGTCACCGTCGCCGTCGCACCGACATCGAACGCGCTTCAGAAACAACAGGATTCATCCGACATCGCTGCAGCCGACAAGCGGCGCGCGACCATCGAGGTGTACTCGCCCGCGATGGACCGGACCATCCCGCTGGAGATCCTGCGGCCGGCAGACACAACCACCCCGGCGCCGACGCTGTACCTGCTCAACGGGGCCGGCGGCGGCGAGGACGGCGCCTCGTGGGACGTGCAGACCGACGTCGCGGAGTTCTTCGCCGACAAGCACGTCAACGTGGTCACGCCCATGGAGGGCGCGTTCAGCTATTACACCGACTGGCGGCTGCCGGACCCCGGGCTCGCGAAGACGAGCGGCAACAACGGCCGGAACATGTGGACCACCTTCCTGACCCGGGAACTACCAGCGGTGATCGATGCGCGTCTCGGCACCACCGGCGTGAATGCCCTTGCAGGACTGTCGATGGCAGGTACGTCGGTACTCGACCTGGCGATACAGGCACCGTCCCTGTACAGCGCCGTCGCCTCGTACAGCGGGTGCGCGATGACGAGCGAGACCCCGGGCAGGCAGTTCGTGACGATGGTCGTCGGCGCCGGAACCGGGGACGCGGACAACATGTGGGGCCCGCCGGGCGACCCCGAGTGGGCGGCACACGACCCGTATCTCAATGCCGCTGCCCTTCCGCCGATTCCGATCTACGTCGCGAGCGGCAACGGCCTGCCCGGACATCACGATTCCCTGGCCAACCCGCGCCTGAAGGGAAATGCGATCACCCTCGGCAGCCAGTTCGTCCTCGGCGGAGCCATCGAGGCCGCGACGAACTACTGCACGCACCGACTCGCCGACCGCACGCGCGAACTCGGCATGACCAATGTGGTGTTCGACTTCCGCCCCAACGGCACCCACTCGTGGGGGTACTGGGAGGACGACCTGCACAAGTCGTGGCCACTGCTCGGCGGCGCGCTCGGGGTCGCAGGGTGATGCGGCGATCGTTCCCCGGCGGCGTGATCGCTGCGCTGCTGACGGCAACCGGCCTGACCTTCGCCGTCCCGCCCGCCGCGACGGCGCAGACGGTGGTACCCGACTACGTCCCGGTGTCGCCCGAGGCCACCGCCGCGATCGCGTCGGTCTCCGAACTCGACGACCGATTGGTGCTTCTCCAGGTCGACTCGCCTGCGATGCAACGCCAGGTCCCGGTGAAGGTCCTGCGCGCGGCCGACGGGAGCCGCCCACACGGCGCGTATCTCCTGCTCGACGGCAACTCCGGACAGGTCACGGACACCAACTGGCTCGACCCCGAGCGTGGCAACGCGCGGGAGTTCTTCGCGGACAAGGACGTCGACGTAGTCCTCCCGATCGGCGGGACCGGGACCAACTACACCGACTGGGAACAGGACCATCCGACGTTCGGGCGGACCCGGTGGGAGACCTTCCTCGGCGAGGAGCTGCCCTCGCTGATCGAGGCCGAGTTCGGCACCAACGGCCGGATCGCCGTGGGCGGCATCTCGTCCGGCGCGACCGGCGCGGTGCTGCTCGCGGAACGGTTTCCCCACGTGTTCTCCGGCGCTGCCGGCTACAGCGGCTGCTACCTGACCGACGGCCCCGTCGGGAAGGCGGTCACGGATCTGGTGGTCATCAACGGCGGTGCCCGCTCCGAGCAGATGTGGGGACCCCAGTTCGGGGACACCTGGAAGGCGCACGACCCGATCGCCGGTGCCGGCGCCCTCGCGGGCAAGCCCGTCTACCTCTCGTCCGGATCCGGCCTGCCGGGCCCCCACGACGATCCGGCCGCGCCGGGATTCGCGCGGACCGTTGTTGTCGGCGGCGGCCTGGAACTGGGGTCGAGACTGTGCACCGACCAGCTCGAACACGCGTTGCGCGCGGCCGGTGCCACGGTCACCCGAAGCTCCACCCCGGTCGGCACCCATTCCTGGCCGTACTGGCGTGACGAGCTGGCCAGGTCCTGGCCGACGGTCCAGGCCGCCACTTCCTAGCGATTCAGTGCCTCGATCAGGTCGTCGACAACGGTGACGGGCCGGTCGCAGACGAACCCACGGCACACATAGGCGGCATCCGCACCGTCGACGCGGGGACGGTCGACGAGCAGGGGCACCGAGTCCGGGCCTCCGCCGACGACGACCGCGCCACCCGGTGCGTGCCGGCGGGCCGCGTCCAGCAGAGCACCGTCGATCGGGGCCGCCCCGCCGTCCGTCGAGACCGCCACCTGAACGGGTCCCCGCACGGCCGCCTCGGCGACCGCGAGCCAGTGCCCGGCCGACCGCGCGGCCCGCTGGAGCAGGAGGACACCACGGTCGAGCGTGGCGGAAGCCGCGACGGCGTACCGCTCGGCCTGTTCCGGTTGTGAGAGCGCCGCCGCGGTAAGCAGCGCCTCCGCCATGGACGAGGCACCCGACGGCGTGGCACCGTCGACCGGGTCGCGGGGCCGCGAGATCAGGGCCTCGGCGTCGTCGGCGGTGTCGAACCAGCAGCCCGGCTCGTCCGGGTCGGCGAAGTGGTCGAGCGCGATGTCGAGCAGTTGCTGTGCGCGGGTGAGCCACTCGAGTTCACCGGTCGCCTGGTGCAGGCTCAGCAGCCCCGTCGCGAACGCGGCGTGATCGTCGAGGACCGCGGCGGCATCCCCGATCACGCCACCCAGGGACGCGCGGCGCAGCCGGCCGTCGACGAGGTGCTCGTCGATCAGCACCCGGGCACACCGCGCGGCGGCGTCCACCCACTCCGCCCTGCCCAGCCCCGCACCGGCCTCGGCCAGGGCGGTGATCGCCAGCCCGTTCCACGCGGTGACCACCTTGTCGTCCCGCGCGGGCTGCGGCCGACCCGCGCGGACCTCGAAGAGCGTGCGACGCAGCCTGTTCCACCGCGTCCAGTCGTCCGGGTCCTCCGGCAACTGCAGCACCGAGGTGCCCGCCTCGAAGGTGCCGGCCGAACTGACCGCGAGCAGCCCGACCGCCCACACCCCGTCCTCGAACCCGAGCGCCTCGATCAGCTGTTCGGCGGTCCAGGCGTAGGTCAGCCCCTCGACCCCGTCGGTGTCGGCGTCGAGGGCGGATGCGAAGCAACCCGAGTCGGTGCGCAGGTCGCGCAATAGAAATTCCGCGGTCTGCTCGGCCACCCGCAACGCCAGCGGCCATCCGGTGCGCCTGGCCAGGTGCGCGTACACCCGCAGCAGCTGGGCATTGTCGTAGAGCATCTTCTCGAAGTGCGGCACCACCCACTCGGCGTCGACGGAGTACCGCGCGAACCCGCCACCGAGTTGGTCGTGGATGCCGCCGCGGGCCATCGCCTCCGCGGTGCGCGTCACCGATTCGAGCACGAGGGCCGACCCGGTGCGCTCGTGACTGCGCAGCAACCCCTCCAACAGCGCGGACGGCGGGAACTTCGGGGCCCCGCCGAAGCCGCCGCGCTCGACGTCCTCGTCGGCGCGGACCGCGGCCACCGCCCGGTCCAGCAGTGCCGCGTCCAGCGGCCCCGCGCCGGCCGGGAGCGCGCCACCGGAGCCGCGCAGCTCCGCAGTGATCGACGCGGCGGCGCGCTGCACGTCCTCGCGGCGGGTGCGCCAGGTGTCGGCGATCGCCTCCAGCAGCTGTGTGAACGAGGGCATGCCCCCGCGGGGGGTGCGGGGGTAGTAGGTGCCGCAGTAGAACGGCTCGGTGTCCGGGGTCAGGAAACAGGTCATCGGCCAGCCGCCCTGACCGGTCATCGCGACGGTGGCGTTCATGTAGATCGCGTCCAGGTCGGGCCGTTCCTCGCGGTCCACCTTGATGCACACGAAATGCTCGTTCATCAGCGCGGCGGTCGCCTCGTCCTCGAACGACTCGTGCGCCATCACGTGGCACCAGTGGCACGCCGCGTAGCCGACCGACAGCAACACCGGCACGTCGCGTTCCCGCGCCCATGCCAGCGCCTCGGGTCCCCACTGCTGCCAGTGCACCGGATTGTCGGCGTGCTGACGCAGGTACGGGCTCGTCGCGCCGCCGAGGGTGTTCCTGGACCGCGTCACAGCCGGGTGCCTAGCTCGGAGCCTGGGTGGGCGGCTCGGCCTTCTTCTCGGGGGTCGACGATCCGCCGTCGACCGCCGGGCCCGCTGCACCGCGGTCGGTGCCCTCGTCGGCGGCCTGATCCGCTTCGGGGTGGTCCGGTTCGAAGGTGTCGGGCAGCTTGCGCAGCTGCTTGTTCATCGACCGGATCAGCAGCACGGTGCCGACCAGCAGCACGACGATGATGACCAGGCCGACCGGCGACGCCTTGCCGAACTCGGGGCCGGTCGGCGAGCCGGGGGTCTGCGCCAGCCACCCGACGGCCGCACTTGCCAGATTCACTTCTTCTCCTCTTGTCCCGGCGCTGCGCCGACGTGGTCGATGCCGGCGAACAGATCGGTTTCCGGGATGGCGGTCCGCACCCGGGTCTTCGCCAACTCGAACTCCTCGGTCGGCCAGATCTTCTGCTGAATGTCGAGGGGCACCGCGAAGAAGGACCCGTTGGGGTCGATCTGGGTGGCGTGCGCGCGCAGGGCATCGTCCCGCTGCGGGAAGTAGTCACCACAGGTGATCTGGGTGGTCACCCGTGCCATCAGGTCACCCTGCTCGGTCTTCCACTTCTTGAGCCATTCCGCCATCGGGAACTCTTCGCCTCGGCTGTCGTACTCCTCCTGGAACAACTGCAGGCGCTTCCGGATGAACCCGTGCGAGTAGTAGACCTTCTGCACTTCCCACGGCTCCCCCGCGTCCGGGAATCGCTCCGGATCACCTGCCGCCTCGTACGCGGCCATCGACACCTCGTGGCAGCGGATGTGGTCGGGGTGGGGGTAGCCACCGTTCTCGTCGTAGGTGGTCATCACGTGCGGACGGAACTCGCGGATCACCCGGACCAGCGCCTCGGTGGACTCCTCCAGCGGGACCAGCGCGAACGACCCCTCCGGCAGCGGCGGCTTCGGGTCGCCCTCCGGCAGTCCCGAGTCGACGAACCCGAGCCAGGTCTGCCGGACCCCGAGGATGCGGGCCGCCTCGGCCATCTCCTCCTTGCGGACCTCGCTGATGCGGTCCCGGATCCCCGGCACGTCCATCGCGGGGTTGAGGATGTCGCCGCGCTCGCCGCCGGTCAGCGTCACGACGAGCACGTCGTTGCCCTCGGCGGCATAGCGGGCAGTCGTCGCAGCGCCCTTGCTGGACTCGTCGTCGGGATGGGCGTGCACGGCCATGAGACGCAATCCGCTCACAGTCTTCCTTCACCTCAGCTTCGCGTGGAACCTACCGTGTGGTGGCCGGCCCCTTCGGGCACTGGCGGCCTGCCGGACACCGCCCGTCCGTCGCGTCGACCGCGCGAGCGGAGGCCCGGTGCCCTTCCCCTATAGTTCCACCCGACACCTCCAGCGTCACCGTGACCCTGTCCGGATCACCGCGTGGAGGGCGCCCCACCCGGGCAACGCGAGCTCGCCCGGACCGATGCACGAGAGTCGAGCAGATGACCGAGACGATCCCCTCCGACCGCTACCCCACGCCGCAGGGCAGTGTGCGCGGATCCCGGATCACCGCGATCGTGCTGACCATCGGTGTCATCCTCCTCGGCCTGGCAGTCGCCTGGCTCGGGTACAACAAGTTCGCCGCGAAGGACATCGAAGCGAATGTCGTGCAGTACTCGATCGTCGACGACTCGACCATGGCGCTGAGCTTCACCGTCACCCGCGAGGAACCGACCGAAGCTGCGCTGTGCATCGTGCGCGTCAGGTCACGGGACGGGTCGGAGACCGGCCGCCGCGAGATCGTCGTGCAACCGTCCGAACACGGAACGGTACAGATCGACACCCAGATCAAGACGTCGCAGTCACCGGCCGTTGCCGACATCTACGGCTGCGGCTCGACCATCCCCTCATATCTGAACGTCGGCTGACCAATCGTGGCCGCTGCGGCCACACCCCCGACCTCGATCTTCGTGGGGAAATCCCAGCTCGTGCTAGAATACGGCGATACACGGTTCCGCGTTGGAGCCGTGTATTGCTGCATTTGCATCCGGATGCGCATGTGACGCGGACCCGGATGCACGGCGGCCAGCTGCATCAGGCGGCGGGACGCGTACTCACCTCACGGTGAGCCGACCGGGGGATGACATTCGTCCGGGGAGACGCGCGCCCAGCCGCAGCCGACCACCGGTTTTCGGTGGTCCGTCCAGGGGATCCGTCCGGGTTCCGACTACGAGGAGTGATCGAGCATGACCGAGACCCAGGTGACCTGGCTGACCCAGGAGTCGCACGACCGGCTCAAGAGCGAACTCGACCAGCTCATTGCCAACCGTCCGGTCATCGCGGCCGAGATCAACGAGCGGCGCGAAGAGGGTGACCTCAAGGAGAACGGTGGCTACCACGCGGCACGCGAGGAGCAGGGTCAGCAGGAGTCCCGTATCCGCCAGCTGCAGGAGCTGCTGAACAGCGCCAAGGTCGGCGAGGCCCCCACCCAGTCCGGTGTCGCCCTGCCCGGGTCCGTGGTGAAGGTGTTCTACGACGGTGACGAATCCGACACCGAGACCTTCCTGATCGCCACCCGCGAAGAGGGTGCTCGCAACGACAAGCTCGAGATCTACTCCCCCAGCTCCCCGCTCGGTGGCGCCCTGATCAACGCGAAGGTCGGCGAGACCCGCGAGTACATCCTGCCCAACGGCAAGACCATGAAGGTCACCCTGCTCAGCGCCGAGCCGTACCACAGCTGAGTCGGCTCCACACGACGAAACCCCGGCCAGGGCATCCGCCCGGACCGGGGTTTTCTCGTTCGTACTGACGCACGGTGGGGCAGTCACCCCCTGCATGACTGCCCCACCGGCAACCGGATCCGCGAGCGCGGCCCCCTCCCCAAGGACCTGCACTCATCGGCTCACAACAGATCAGACGCGGCGAAGCTTCGATCGGTTCCAGCGTCGCGCCGGAAAATCCGGACTCCCGAACTCAGTCCGCGGGGAACGCGAGGCTGAGCACGTCCACCAACTCGTCCGGATCCGCGTTCGCGGACCCGCAAATCTCCGCCAGTTCGTCCCGATACCGAGGGTCGATCGGTTCGATTCCGCCGAACGCCCGGATCGACTCGCCGGTCGGCAGCAGCCGGGCGCACACCAGTGCCCCCACTGCGAAGTTGTGGCCCGCAACGGAGTCGATCACCTCCACGGTCGCCCCGCCGGTCACCTCGCGCAGAGTCAGCGACCGGCTCGGCACCACCGCCGTCACCTCGTACAGGCCGCGCCTGCCGGCCAGCCACCGGCGCGCGAGTTCGAGTTCCGCTGCGGGCAGCACCTGCGCGCGGCGGGCGACGAACTGTTCGAGGACGCCGCCCTCGAACAGCGCCGCATCGATGACGAGACCGCCTTCGAGCGCCGCGATGGTGGCGTCCTCGGCCTCGTCGGCGTGCGAGGCCCGGATCTCGGCGAGCCGGTGTACCAGGTCGAACAGTTCCGGCGTCCGCGCGAACATCAGGGCTTTCGTGTACAACCAGGTTGCGCGTGCGTCGACCGTGAGATCGGACCTGCCGAGGTGGCACGCCTTGTACTTGCGGCCGGACCCGCACCAGCAGCGGTCGTTGCGGCCCAGCTCTGGACGTTCCACCGGTTGGTAGCGCGCGAGCACCTCCTGCAGGGTCTCCGCGTCGCCGCCCTCGACTCGGGCGAGCAGCGACTGTGCGCGAGTGACGTCACCTGCGTCGGAGGCGAGCAACGCCAGGTCGAACGCCGCCAGCATCCAGTCCGGGTCCCGGTCCAGGGCGCGCTCGTAATGCGTCATGGCGATCCGTACATCACCCAGCTGATCGGCGGCCTTGCCGGCCAGCCAGTGCGCGGCCGCCTTCAGTCGGCGCGGCGCGTGCTCGACCAATGCCGATGCGGCGGCCTGCAGCGACTCGGCGCGCGCGTCGCCGGTGGTGGCGAGGTCGAGCGCGACCGCCGCGGTCGACGGGGACTCGAGCCGCAGGAAGACGGCCGGATCGGCGGCAACGCGGGCGGCGGCGACGATGCTCGGCTGCTCGCCCCGTTCCGCGCCCTCGGTGATCTCGTGGACGAGGTCGGTGAAATCGACGACCGCGCCGGCGTCGGCGACGTGCAGTTTGTTCTGCCGGGCGATCGACTCGATGAGGGTGGCGCGGTGATAGGCGTCGAAATCGAAGCCGCGCGGCGCCAGGTAGTTGCGTTCGCAGTCGTACCCGGCGTGATCGAGCAGCTCCGCCAGCGGCAGGGTGGGCGCGGTGAACAGGTCCATGCCCCGGTCGTCGGCGACGAGCTGCCAGATGACGGGGTCGGTGTGCTCGGCGGTGCCCTCGGCGATGATCCTGCGCAGAGACTCGGCGAGATCCGGGGTCGCGACGGTCCGGTCGACGCGAACCAACCGCAGCGTGCCGCCCGCCAGGCCCAGACCGATCATGTCCCCCGCGGTGTATCCGACGAGCATGTCGCGATCGAGCAGCAGCCGCTCGACTTCCGGAGCGGTGACGTCGGTGCGGCCGCGCTCGGCCAACAACGCGGCGTCCGACGTCGGGAACACGACGTCGACCTCGCAGTCGCCGACGTGCGCATCGGATCCGACGAGGCCCGTCAGCGGCGACAGGTCCGGATCGATGTCGACGACGCCCGAGGCGATCTCCTCAGCGGAGAGCCGATGCGTGAACACCCGACCCTCGAGCAGGCCGTCGATGGCGGCGATTCGCCCGTCGGCGAGCATCCCGAGCGCCGGGCCGTCGAGGCCGCGCACCAGCTCGGTCATCTCCGCGGCGGCGCCGAGCCCGAGGTCGACCAGTGCGGCCACCCAGCCTTCGGTGGTGAACGGGCCGCGTCGACGCAGCACCGCGATCGCCCTCTCGGCAACGTCGCCCGCGTCGGGATCGGTGTCGACGCGGGAACGACCCACGATCTCGAGATGCCGGTCACCGCGGGGTTCGGTCGAGACGGTCACCCCAGGAACCTCGCGCCGAGCACGGCGATGACGTCCTCGGGTTCGACGGTGTCGCCGGACAGGACGGCGAGCACCTCGTCCCGGTTCTCGGCCGGCACCGGTTCGACTCCACCGAGGATCTGCATCCGGTCACCGGTGGGGACCACCCGTGCACAGACGAGATTGCCGACGTCCAGCGGCTCGTCCACCGCGACCTCGGCCCGGTCGCCGGTACGCAGGTCCCGCAGCGCCACCGCGTCGCCGACGGCCGCCACGACCTCGTGCACCGATCGCCGCGCCGTCAGCCATCGGGCGGCAAGTTCGAGTTCGTCGGCGGGCAGCAGGACCCCGCGCCGGGACACGAACAACTCGAACAGCCGCCCCTCGAAAAGCGCGACGTCGAGCACCAGCGGATCCTCGAACGCCCGCGCGACCGCGTCCTCACTCTCCCAGTGCTCGGCACGCAGCTGCGCCAGCTCGAGCACCAGATCGAACAACGACGTCGACTGCGCGTAGAGCCCGGCCTTCTCGTACAGCCAGTGCGCGCGGTCGTCGAGGGTGCTGTCGGACTTACCGAGGTGGCAGACCTTGTACTTGCGTCCCGATCCGCACCAGCACTTGTCGTTGCGGCCGAGTTCCGGATGCTCGGCCGGAGCGAAACGCAGCAGCACCGCGTGGAGGTGTTCACTGTCGCCGCCCTCGATCCGGCTCAGCAACGACAGTGCTCGCTCCGCATCGCCGCGGTCGGAGGCGATCTGCGCCAGTTCGAACAGTGCCGGCGTCCATTCCTCGTCCATCGCGGCGGCATCCTCGAAGTGCCGCTCCGCCTCTCGCACGTCGCCGAGCGAGTCCGCGGCCATTCCGGCCAGCCAGTGCCCGGACGCCTTCACCCGGCGCGGCGCCCGGTCGGCCACCGCCAGCGCCGCGGTGTACAACGCGGGCAGATGATCCTCTTCGAATCCGTTGATCACATCAAGCGCGGCACCCGCTGCAGACGGATCCTCCAGCCCGACAAGGGATTCGACGACCCCGTCGATGCAGCTGCGCGCGCCGGACAGGTCGAGTTCGTCCTCGCGTACCACCGCGACCAGGTCGACGAACGCGATCACCGCATCCACCTCTTCCGGGTGCAGTTCGTGCTGGCGCGCGACCATCGCGATGTGCGAAGCGAAATGATGTGCGGCGAAATCGAATCCACGGGCGGCGATGTAGTCGCCCTCCCGGGTGTATCCGGCCGAGTCGATCAGCTCACCGAGCGGCACCGTCGGCTCCGTGAACAGCGCGGGGTCGTCGGAGAGCATCTGCCAGGCGACGGTCTCGAGGTTGTCGGCGTTGTCGTCTCCGACGATCCGGTCCAGCGCCGCGGACAGGTCCGGCGCCGCGGCGACCCCTCCGGCGACGGCGGCCAGCTCCAATGCACCGTCCCGGACCGTGACGGACACCAGATCACCCGACGAATACTGTTGCAGCGCTTCGGGCCCGAACAGCAGACCGGATCCGTCCGGAAAGTCCTCGTCCGACAGCCCGAGCGCGTCGAGTTCGTCGGCGTCGTAGTCGGAGAACAATGCCCGCACCGGGCCGTCGTCGGCCATTGTCGCCAGCACCAGCGGAGCGAGATCCGGTTCGGCGTGCAGGAGACCGGACGCGATCTCCGGGTCGGTGAGCCGGTGCGTGAACACCCGTCCCTCGACCAGGGTGTCGACGACCGCATTGCGCCCGTCGGCGAGGACGACCAGCAGTGCGTCGTCGAGCAGGTCGACCGATTCGAGGAGTTCCTCGGCAGTGCCGTGCCCGGCGTCGGCAAGCATCTCCGCCCAGTCCTCGGATGTCAGCGGACCATGCTGTCGCAACACCGCCAGTGCGATGTCGGCAATCGGGTCACGGGGATCAGGATTCACGCTCACCCTGTGATCGTAGGCGGCGACGACAACCCCCGGAACCGTGAGTGAATTTCACCCCGGCCGGGGTGAAATTCACTCACGGGCAGCGAAGCCGCACTACACGATCCGGCGGGCCTTCATCCCGTCGAACACCGGCCCGACCTTGACCACGTCACCGGTCTGCGGGGCGTGCACCATCTGTCCGTTGCCGATGTAGATCGCGACGTGGCCGGGGCCGCCGGACTGCCAGTTGCCGAACAGCAGGTCGCCGGGCCGCGCATCGGCGAGCGCGATCTCGGTGCCGATGTTCCACTGCGTCTCCGACGTCCGCGGCAGCACGAGCGTGTCGCCGGTCGCCGCGTACAACGCGTAGGAGGTCAGGCCGGAGCAGTCGAAGCCGCCACCGGACGGGCCGTTGATGTTGCCGCCGCCCCACACGTACGGCAGGCCCAGGTAGCGCAGCGCCGCCTCGACCACCTTGCCGCCGATGCTGCCGTCGGACCCGCTCAGCGGAGCCAGGATCGCCGCGAACACCGGTTCCGAATCCCGAATCTTCTTCACGTAGGGCTTGGTCTGGTGCTCGTAATCGAAGGCGCCGTTGGGCATGCCGCCGGCACGGCGCACGGCCTCGACTCCCGCGTTGTATCCGGCGAGGGTCAGGTCCAGGGTGTCGCCCTGGACGACGCCCTGGCGCTTCCACTCGTCGATCTGGCCGTACATGTCACACAGCAGGTGCCCGGACGCCATCACCGGGTCCGCGACGCCGAGGATGTCGACCTTGCCGTCTCCGTCGGCGTCCTTGCCCCACTTCTCCCAGGTGCCCGGCATGAACTGGCCGGGACCGCGGGCGCCGGTCCGGGACACCGGAGCGGTCGGGCCGTAACGGAAGCCGTTCTCGGCGTTGTACAGCGCGGCCAGGATCGGGGCCTTGATGCCGTCGCAGAGCGCGCCTGCCTTGTTGAACCAGGGCACGAACACCGCGATGGAGCCGATCGGGGCGATGTTGCCGCCCGGGAATGCGGCGTCGAGCGAGGTCACCGCGCGGGACAGGTCGCCGCCGAACGGCACCTCGGCGACGTCACCGCCGTAGGCGTCAACTTGCGGCGTCGACGGCGCGACGGGCGGGGCCGGCGGCGGTTCGGGAGCCGGTTCCGGAGCGGGCGGAGCGGGAGGCGCCGGCGGCAGTAACGGTTCGATAGCGCTCTGCGCGGCGGCCGTCGCGTCCTGCACGGCCTGGGTGGCCTGCCCCTGCAGCTGCTCGGGCAGCATGCCGATGACGTCGGCGACCTGCTGATCCGCTGCGGGAGATGTGGCTTGGAAGGATTGGATGGCTTGTGCTGCTTGATCTTTGACCGGGGCTGGTAGGTCCGCGCCCTGCACGAGACCGCCAAGTGCCGTGGCAACGGCAACGATGACCGCCGATGGGTCAACCGCCATGCGCATCCTCCCTCATCTCGACCGAGGCGCGTCAGCCCCTGGGCCGCCCCCTGTATGTGACTCGGATCACCGTATGACGCATGTCGCGGCAACGGGCGCATTTCGAGCGAACTCTTAGACGGCCTTCAGGTTGTCGGGCACCGCGAGCACCCGCCCGGAGAAAACAGCCGTCGACCTGCACCACGGCTACCGCACCACCCGTGTCGCGACGTGGGCACGGCCGATCACGGAAGCGCTGCCGGCCTGGCCGAAGGGGTGGCCCGACCCACTCACGGCGGCGAACTCGGACGCGGCGGTCGGGGCGGCGTCGACGATGTTCCCCCGCAGGTGCACGATCGCACGATAGGCACGGGTCACGGCAAGGTTCGGCAGCGACGCGCCGACCGGCACGGAAATGGTCGTCGCCACCGTTCATCGGCACCCGCGCGCGCCGCACCGTCATGTTGCGGGCGAGCGTCGCGGGCTCCACGCGGCCAGCCTAGATCGGCTGCGCCGCTCGCGCGCGGCGTACGGGTCCGGAGACCCGTGCGCCGCGCGCCGGCGGGAAGTGTCTAGCCCAGCGCCTGCTCGACGTCGGCCAGCAAATCGGCGGCGTCTTCGATGCCGACGGACAGGCGCACCAGATCCTCGGGAACCTCGAGTTCGGAACCGGCGGTCGAGGCGTGGGTCATCGCGCCCGGGTGCTCGATCAGCGACTCGACGCCGCCGAGCGACTCGGCGAGGGTGAAGATCTTTGTGCGTGAGCAGAAGTCGAGCGCCGCCTGCTTGCCGCCCTTGAGCCGCACCGAGACCATTCCGCCGAACCGGCGCATCTGCCGCGCCGCCACCGCGTGGCCCGGATGCGACGCCAGGCCCGGGTAGATCACCTTCTCGACCGCGGAGTGCCCGGTCAGCAGGTCGACGATCTTCTCGGCATTGTCGCTGTGCCGCTCCATCCGCAGCGCCAGCGTCTTGATACCGCGCATGGTCAGGTAGGCGTCGAACGGACCGGGCACCGCACCGGCACCGTTCTGCAGGAACGCGAACTTGGTGTCGAGATCCTCGTCGTCGGTCACCAGCGCACCGCCGACGACGTCGGAGTGGCCGCCGAGGTACTTGGTGGTCGAGTGCAGCGCGACGTCGGCACCGAGCGCGAGCGGCTGCTGCAGGTACGGCGACGCGAAGGTGTTGTCGACCACGATCTTCGCCCCGGCCTCGTGGGCGACCGCGGACAGCGCCTCGATGTCGCCGATGTTCAGCAGCGGGTTGGTCGGGGTCTCGACCCACACCAGCTTGGTGTTCGGCCGGATCGCCGCCCGGACGGCGTCCACGTCGTTGATCGGCGCCGGGGTGTGCTCGATGCCCCACTGTGTGAACACCTTGTCGATGAGCCGGAACGTGCCGCCGTAGGCGTCGTTCGGGATCACCAGGTGGTCGCCGGGCCGGAGCACCGACCGCAGCAGGCAGTCCGTGGCTGCCATACCCGACGAGAACGCCCGCCCGAACGCCGCGCCCTCGATAGCGGCGAGGTTCGCCTCGAGCGGCCGGCGGGTCGGGTTTCCGGTGCGCGCGTACTCGAAGCCGCCGCGCATGCCGCCGACCCCGTCCTGCGCGAACGTGGAACTGGCGTAGATCGGCACGTTCACCGCGCCGGTCTGCGGATCCGGCTCGTACCCGGCGTGAACTGCCCTGGTGGAGAATCCCTGCTGCTGCTCGCTCATCCGCTCAGCCTACTGAGCCGCCGGCAACCGATGTCGCTGAGCCGTCTGCGAGCCATGTCCCTGGAGCCCCGGCGACCCAATGTCACTGAGCCGCCGGCGACCCGATGTCACTACGCACCGGCGCTGAGGAACCCGAGCAGGTCGTGCCGGGTGATGACGCCGACCGGCTTGCCGTCGTCGACGACCATCAGCGCGTCGGTGTCGCCGAGCGCCTTCGTCGCGGCGCTGACCGGCTCCCCGGAACCGATCAGAGGAAACGCCGGGCTCATGTGCTTGGCCACCGGATCCGCCAGCTGCGCGCGCCCCTCGAACACCGCGGAGAGCAGTTCCCGTTCGGTGACACTGCCCGCGACCTCACCGGCCATGACGGGCGGCTCGGCACCGACCACCGGCATCTGCGAGACGCCGTATTCGCGCAGGATCTCGATCGCGTCGCGCAGCGTTTCGGTCGGGTGGGTGTGCACCAGGTCCGGAAGCTCTCCCGACTTGCCCCGCAGCACGTCCCCGACGGTCGGCTCGGCGGGCTTGCTGCCGTCGAGGGGGGTGCGCAGGAAGCCGTAGGACGCCATCCACTTGTCGTTGAAGATCTTCGACAGGTAGCCGCGACCGCCGTCGGGCAGCAGCACCACGACCACCGCGTCCGGGTCCCGCTCGGCGACCCGCAGCGCCGCGACCACGGCCATGCCGCAGGAGCCACCGACCAGCAACCCTTCCTCGCGTGCCAGGCGGCGGGTCATGTCGAACGAGTCGGCGTCCGAGACGGCGATGATCTCGTCCGGGATCGACGGGTCGTAGGCGGTGGGCCAGAAGTCCTCGCCGACACCCTCGACAAGGTACGGCCGCCCGGTGCCTCCCGAGTACACCGAGCCCTCGGGGTCGGCGCCGATGACCTTGACCTTCCCGCCCGAGACCTCCTTAAGGTAGCGACCGGTGCCGGTGATGGTGCCGCCGGTGCCGACACCCGCGACGAAGTGCGTGACCTTGCCGTCGGTGTCGCGCCAGATCTCCGGGCCGGTGGTCTCGTAGTGGCTGTCCGGGCCACCCGGGTTGGAGTACTGGTCCGGCTTCCAGGCGCCGGGGATCTCCTTCACGAGGCGGTCCGAGACGTTGTAGTAGCTGTCGGGGTGCTCCGGCGCGACCGCGGTCGGGCACACCACGACCTCGGCGCCGTACGCCTTGAGCACGTTGCGCTTGTCCTCGCTGACCTTGTCGGGGCAGACGAACACGCACTTGTAGCCGCGCTGCTGCGCGACCAGCGCCAGACCGATGCCGGTGTTGCCGGACGTCGGTTCGACGATCGTCCCGCCCGGCTTCAGCGCGCCGGACGCCTCGGCCGCGTCGACCATCTTGACCGCGATCCGGTCCTTGGAGCTGCCGCCCGGGTTGAGGTACTCGATCTTCGCGGCCACCAGGCCGGAGCCGGGTGAGACCACCGAGTTCAGCTTCACCAGTGGGGTGTTTCCGATGAGGTCGACGACGTGATCCGCGATGCGCATGCCCCCATCGTCCCAGAGCGCGCCCGGTCGGCAACACCTGGGCGGACCGTCGCGAACGGCGGCGATCCCCTGCCGGTTCTCGATGAGTGGGACGGGCGAGCGAGCTCACACTCCACCCCGCACGCCCTGCTTCTGCGGGCGCCCCGGATACGCTTGCGAATCAGATTCACGGCCAGTCCATTTCGACGCCGCACCTTCCACCACGACGTTCGAGGGAACCCGGTGCGATCGCACTCCGTCCCGGTGGCCAAGCAAGCGCATGGTAGGAACAGCGGCATCGCCACGTAACGTCTGACACAGGACACCGCTGTCGTAGCTGACACGACAGCACGAATGAATGGAGTACTCATGCCCGAGGCAGTCATCGTCTCCGCCGTGCGCTCGCCGATCGGCC
Source organism: Rhodococcus sp. NPDC003322 (assembly GCF_053589555.1). Lineage (NCBI taxonomy): Bacteria > Bacillati > Actinomycetota > Actinomycetes > Mycobacteriales > Nocardiaceae > Rhodococcus > Rhodococcus sp. NPDC003322. The sequence goes on from NZ_JBSFSC010000001.1 coordinate 565,207, forward strand.
GCGCCGGCAAGGGATCGCTCAAGGACATGCGTCCGGACGAGCTGGCCACCCAGATGGTCGCGGCGGCGCTCGCCAAGGTGCCCGAGCTCGATCCCCGGGACATCGACGATCTGATCATGGGCTCCGGCCAGCCCGGCGGCCAGGCCGGCTTCAACATCGGTCGCGTCACCGCCGTCAACCTGGGCTACGACTTCCTTCCCGGCGTGACGGTGAACCGCTACTGCTCGTCCTCGCTGCAGACCACCCGCATGGCGATGCACGCGATCCGTGCCGGTGAGGGTGACGTCTTCATCTCCGCCGGCGTCGAGTCGGTGTCGTCGTTCACCTCCGGCAACGCCGACGGCTGGCCGGACACCAAGAACACCGGCCGCTACGGCGAGGCAATGGAGCGCTCGCTCAAGGACGCCGAGGGCGGCGTCGTGTGGAGCGATCCCCGAGAGAAGGGCCTCGTCCCCGACGTCTACCTGGGCATGGGCCAGACCGCCGAGAACGTCGCGACCTACACCGGCATCAGCCGCGAGGACCAGGACCGCTGGGGCGTCCGCAGCCAGAACCGCGCGGAGGAGGCCATCAACCGCGGCTTCTTCGCCAACGAGATCACCCCGATCACGCTGCCCGACGGCACCGTCGTCTCCACCGACGACGGCCCGCGCGCGGGCACCAGCTACGAGAAGATCAGCCAGCTCAAGCCGGTCTTCCGCCCGGACGGCACCGTCACCGCCGGCAACGCCTGCCCGCTCAACGACGGCGCGGCCGCGCTGGTGATCATGTCCGACACCAAGGCCAAGGCCCTCGGCCTGACCCCGCTCGCGCGCATCGTCTCCACCGCCGCGACCGGCCTGTCCCCCGAGATCATGGGCCTCGGCCCGATCGAGGCGGTCAAGAAGGCACTCGGGTTCGCGAAGATGTCCGTCTCGGACATCGACCTGTTCGAGATCAACGAGGCCTTCGCGGTCCAGGTGCTCGGCTCGGCCCGCGCGCTCGACCTCGACGAGGACAAGATCAACGTCTCGGGCGGCGCGATCGCCCTCGGGCACCCGTTCGGCATGACCGGTGCCCGCATCACCAACACCCTGCTCAACAACCTGCGTGAGCAGGACAAGACCTTCGGCGTCGAGACCATGTGCGTCGGCGGCGGCCAGGGCATGGCGATGGTGCTCGAGCGCCTGAGCTAGTCACCTCCGCCGAACGGGCGGTCACCGGGCAGCCGCCCAGGTGGCCGCCCGTTCGGCGTCTCAGCGGTCGGTGCGGTCCGCGATCAACTCACCGATCGGCAGCGCCGACGTGGCGGCGGGCGAGGGCGCGTTGACGACGTGCACCATCCGGTCGGTGGACCGGATCAGGAAGTCGTGCACGAAGCTGCCGTCACCTCGGACCGCCTGCGCGCGGATGCCCGCGTGCCGGCCCTGCAGGTCGTCGAGTTCGAGCGACGGACAGTACTTCCGGCACTCCGCGAGGTAGCCGCGCTTGAAGACCGCGTTGCGCATCTCGCGGATCCCGGTGCGCACGTTCGCCGCGGCGACCCGGCGCATCCCGGGGAAGCGCAACATTTCCATGACGTCGCGGCGGTCGACCCCGAAGGGCCGGTACTTCTCCCGTGCGAACCCGAGGACCGCGTTGGGGCCGACGGTGATGTCGCCGTCGACCGTGGGGCTCAGGTGCACCCCGAGGAACGGCAGGTCGGGATCCGGGATCGGGTAGATCAGGTGCCGCACGATCGACGACTTCTCCGGCCGCAACCGGTAGTACTCACCGCGGAAGGGCACGATCTGGAAGTCGGTGTGCAGCCCCGCCAGCCGCGCGATCCGGTCGGCCTGCAGACCGGCACAGGCGATCAGGGTGCGGGCCCGGACGGTCGTGTCCGCCGTCGAGACGGTGACCGCGTCGGAGCGTTCGGAGATCTCGACAACCTCGGCACCGGTGCGGACCTCGCCGCCGGACGCCGTGACGCCCTCGGCGAGCGCGCGGCACACCTGTCGGTAGTCGATGATGCCGGTCGCCTTGACGAGCAGCGCCCCGAGACCTGACACCAGGGGTTCGCGGTGGTGGAGTTCGGCGGCGCCGAGCCGTTCGTGGTCGATGCCGTTGATCCGGGCGCGGTCGACGAGCGCGTCCATCCGTGCGAGTTCCGTCGGGTCGGTCGCCACCAGTAGTTTCCCGGTGACGCGGTACTCGATGCCGTGGCGCTCGGCGAACCGTTTCGTCGCCTCGGCACCGCGCTTGCACAGGTCCGCCTTCAGGCTGCCGGGCTCGTAGTAGATGCCCGCATGGATGACACCGCTGTTGTGCCCGGTCTGGTGGGCCGCGACCTCACGTTCCTTCTCGAGCACCACCACCGACGCGCCGGGGTTGCGTCGTAGCAGCGCCCGCGCCGTCGCCAGCCCGACGATCCCACCGCCGATGACGCAGAAGTCGTGGTCCACCCGCCCGATGATGCCCCCCGGATGCGCCGAACGGGCGGTTACCTGAGCATCGGCTTCAGTGCCTGCCCGGTAACCGCCCGTTCGGCGGGGTCCGCTAGTCGTTGTTGAAGTAGCTCAGCAGACGCAGGATCTCGACGTACAGCCAGACCAGGGTGACGGTCAGGCCGAGGGCGACGCCCCACGCCGCCTTCTCCGGCGCCTGGGCGCGGATCAGCTGGTCGGCGGCGTCGAAGTCCAGCAGGAAGCTGAACGCGGCGATGCCGATGCAGACGAGGCTGAAGATGATCGCCAGCCCGCCGCCGTCCCGCAGACCCAGTCCACCATCGATGAAGAAGCTGGCGATCAGGTTGCCGAGCGAGAGCACCACGACACCGATCAGGGCGCCGATGATCATCCGGGTCAGCCGCGGCGTGACGCGGATGGCGCCGGTCTTGTAGACGACGAGCATGCCGAAGAACACACCGAACGTACCGAGCACGGCCTGCGCGATCAGTGCGGCTCCGCCGACCCCGCCGAACTGGACGTCGGTGAACATCAGCGACAGCGCGCCCAGGAACAGGCCCTCGCAGGCCGCGTACGCCAGCACGATCGCCGGATTGTCCATCTTGCGGCCGAAGCTGGCGACCATCACCAGCACGAGGCCAACGAGACCGCCACCGATGACGAACGCCGACGCCAGGCCCGGGTTCCCGTGCGAGAGCGAGTACGAGATGATCGCGGCGATCGTCAGCACACCGAGCGTGATGCCCGTCTTGGTGACGACGTCGTCGATTGTCATGGACCGCTGAGCGGGTCCGGTGGTGTAGGGCTCGGCCTGCGTGTACTGCGGCTGGCCGAACTGCTGGGTCATCTGCCCGGCGCCCGCCGCGGCAGAACCGAACGAGGCGTATCCGCCCTCCTGCTTCGGGAGGTTGCGGAACACCGGGTTGCTGGTGGTGCGCACCGTGCGTGTCCCTTCTTTCATGGCCCGTGGGCCCGTCGTGTCATTTTGACGCGACCGCGGCGGGTCTGTCCCGCCCACTTGTCCGTACAACGACCGCGCCCTGCGAGTAAGTTCCCGGGGACGGACAATTCGGACTCTACCGTCCCGACCTCCGGATCACCGCGCCACGGAGCGGGTGACGGTGAACTTCGGGTTACGCCCGACCTGCTCGGTGGGCCCGACGGCCGCGGTCAGCTCGGGTTTGTAGCCGAGATGCGAGTTGTACACCGTCCACAGCTCACCGCCGGGGCGCAGGACGCGGCCGGCGGCCCGGAACATCGCCAGAGCGGCACCGGTGTGCACCGCGGCACCGACGTGGAACGGCGGGTTGCACACGATCAGGTCCACGCTGCCGTCGGGGAGGGTCGACATCGCGTCGTCGCGCAGCGCGGTGACGCGCCCGGCCACCCCGTTGGCGTGGGCGGTGGCCGCGGCGGACGCGACGGCGGCCGCCGACTGGTCGGTGGCGATCACGGTCAGGTCCGGTCGCAGCCGCGCGAGGGAGACCGCGAGGATCCCGGTGCCACAGCCCAGGTCGACGGCCGTGCGTGCGGTCGGGTCGGTGCGAGGCAGGAAATCGAGCAGGAACCGGGTGCCGATGTCGAGCGCCGGTCCGGCGAACGCCGCACCGTGCGCGACCACGTCGAGCCCCAGTTCCGCGAGGCGTTCACGCCGTGGATAGGTCCCCGGCACCGGTGTCGGCTTCGTGGCGACGAGGACGCGGGACTTCTGCCGTCCCCGGGTTGCGTGCACGTCGGCGAAGCACGAGGCGAGCACGTCGTTGAAGGCGTGGGTGAGGTGCTTGTCGCGACCGCCCGCGTACACGACCACCGACGGATCCGCATACCGCGCAACGGTTTCCGCCATCTCCGTGAGTGCGCTCAGGCTGCGCGGCAGTTGCACGAGCACCACGGTCGCACCGGCGAGCAGCTCCTCCCCCAGCGCGCACTGCCGGTACCTGCCGACGAGGCCCGCGCGGTCGGCGTTGCCCGCGAGCGCGAGCTCCCCGGTCAACGGATCCTGATGCACCCGAACCTTGCTCGCCCCGAACCCGGCGACCGCCCCCAGGGTCAGCGCGCCGTACCGGTCGCCGATCACCGCGACCGCGCCCGGCGGCGCCGCCGCGAGCGCCACAGCGGCCTCGTCGAGGATCAGCCGATCGGCGCCGTCGACGGCGTACAGGTTGGGCGCCTCGACGTCGGGATGGCGACGCAGGGTGGCGAAGAGTTCCTCGGGGACCGGCACCCGCCCAGTCTCTCAGGTGCGCGGCAGGTCTCCCGATCCGTCCCCGGATCCGCCGCTAGGACACCCAGGTGACGACGGAATCCAGGTCGGCGCGGCCGGTGCGGAACGTGTTCGCCGGATGGGCCAGGTCGGGATACCCGAAGGAGATGGCGCACAGCACGTTCCGGTCGTCGGGGATCTCGAAGAAGTCCCGCACGTACGGGGCGCATCCGGCCAACGCCGCCTGCGGCACGGTGGCAACCCCGAGGCTCTGCGCGGCGAGCAGGAAGGTGTTGACGTAGAGCCCGCAGTCGACGGCGGCGTAGGTGCCGAGAGCGGCGTCGGTGGTGACGATCGCGACGTGCGGGGCACCGAACAGGTCGAAGTTCTTCAACGTCTGCTCGGCAGATGCCTGCCGATCTCCGGCGATGCCGAGGCTCGAGTACAGCTGCAGCGCGCACTCCTTGCGCCGATCCTGGTACACCCCGTGGTATCCGCTGGGGAACTCGATGTCCGGGGCCTGCGCGACCGAGCGCACGGCCTCGGCGAGCCCGCGCCGGAAGCGTTCGGTGGCGTCACCGTCGGTGACGGCGACCTGCCACGGCTGGGTGTTGCACCACGACGGCGTTCGCTGGGCCATCGTGAGGATCTCGACGATCACGTCCTCGGGGACGGGATCGGGAAGGAACGCTCGGCAACTGAATCGCGATGAGAGCAGGGTCGCGAGGGTTGCGGGTTCCACGGCGGTGTCGGTCACGAATTCCGATCCTAGAGAGTCGAATTCCGGGGCGTCACGACCGGTCCCACTCAGACGTTGCGGCCGTTGTTGCCCCAGGTGACCGAGACGCCGTTGTCGCGCAGCCACGCCGACGGGTCGACCTTGTTGCCCTGCGGATCCCACACCTCGAAGTGCAGGTGCGGCCCCGTGGACTGGCCACGGTTGCCGACGGTCGCGATCTGCTGGCCGGCGGAGACCTGCTGCCCGACGGCCACCTGGTAGTCGTTGACGTGGCCGTAGACGGTGATCGTCCGGTCGGCGTGCATCACCCGCACCCACAACCCGAAGCCGGATGCCTGCCCCGCGGAGATCACGGTTCCGTCCTCGGCGGCGAGGATCGGGGTGCCGATCGGCGCGGCGATGTCGAGGCCGCCGTGGTGCGCGCCCCACCGGGAACCGAAGTCGGAGGTCAGCGTGCCGTTGACCGGTTGGACGGTGCGCGCGGGCAACGGGTTCGTGGAACCGAAGTTCTGGTCCTCGACCCACTGCTTGGCGGTCGCGAATCCGGGGATCGAGTCCGCGGCGAGGTCCGGCACCTCCACCGTCGCGGGCACCTCGACACCGACCGAGCGCAGACCAGCGGTGACGTCGGACGGCAGAACCGGAATGTCGACGGTGGCCGCCCCGGCGGTGGCACCGCCGAGCTGAGCACCGCCGACGATGATCGCACCGGTCGCAGCGGCCACGGTGGCGGCCTTGACGCCCGTTCCGTGACCTTGAGCAGGAGCGCGGTGACGACCGCGGACGGCGTCGGGATCGACGACGGCGAACGCGACGGTGCGCGCCCCTGAACTGCGATGATCTGCCACGGGCGATACCTCATCCGTTTCTTCGGTCGGCGGCCCGCAGGTTCCTGCGCACCGTTTGTCCGCGTCCGAAGATAACAAGATGGTCTCGGCCCCGTCTACATTTACCGAACCTTGATGTCGGGTCGGATCAGGAACCCCAGGTGGGCACGACGCCGCGGTCGCCGAGCCAGGCATTCGGGTTCAGCCGGTTGCCTGCGGCGTCCCACGCCTCGAAGTGCAGGTGCGGGCCGGTCGACTGGCCTCGGTTGCCGACGGTGGCGATCTGCTGCCCGGCCGCGACCCGCTGACCCACGTGCACCGAGTACGTGTCGACGTGGCCGTAGACGGTGACCGTGCCGTCGTCGTGCCGGATGCGAACCCACTGCCCGAACCCGGACGCGGGTCCGGCGTTGATGACCTCGCCGTCGGCAGCGGCCTGGATCGGCGTGCCGATCGGCGCGGCGATGTCGATACCGCCGTGGTGAGTCCCCCAGCGCGCGCCGTAGCCGGAACTCAGGGTCCCGGAGACCGGCTGCACCGTCCGGGCCTTGAAGGGCGTGCCGCTGCCGGGGCCGACCGCGGCGAGCAATCCCGCGGCCCAGTCCGCGGTGGGACCGGCGGGCACGTCGATCGCGGGGACCTGAACCCCGGCGGGCAGGACGCCGGCCGGGACCTGAATCGGCTGGGCCGAGGCGGCGCCGGCGCCGAACTGGACACCGGCGACGGCGATGGCGCCGGTCACGACTGCGGCAGCCGAGAGAGTGAAGCGGCGGGTGAGCGTGTGAGAACGAGTAACCGTCCTGTGGGTGTTGGCCACAGTTGTTTCCTTCAATCTTCGTCGCGACGCGGGGCGCGTCGTCATCCACTGGCTCGGTCGCGCACTTCCCCAGCACGACCGGGATCCCCCGGAACGCAGACGAACGTAACGAAGTCATCTCGACACGTCGATCGTGTCCAAATATTTATCAAAAATTGATCTTGATGAGGCCGATGCCGAAAACGGCAGGTCCAGCACCTTCCCGAAGTTCGTACACTGCACAGTGACGTCGGTCACAGTATCGCCGTTTCGCGGCGAGATCCGGCTCGGCCGTGCTCGGTTCCGGACACGAAAAAGGCCCCCGCCGCGCGTCCTCGGGGACGCGGGGCAGGGGCCTTCGGGGCCCTGGAGGCCTAGGCCAGCGCCTTGGCCTTGAGCTGGTCGTATTCGGCCGGCGTGATGGTGCCCGCATCGAGCAGCGACTTCGCCGACGCGATCGCGTCGGCCGGCGTGGCGCCCGCAACCTTCTTGATGTACGCGTCGGCTGCCTCCTGCGCCTCCGCATGCGCCGCGACGGACCGTTCGGTCATGCCCCGGCCACGGGCAATGAGGTACACGAACGCGGTCAGGTACGGGAACACGACGAGGAAGATGATCCACACGACCTTGATCCAGCCGCTGGTCTTCCGGTCCCGGAACAGGTCACCGATGATCTGGAACAGGACGATCAGGTACGCGACGAAGGCGAAGACGAGCAGGGTGTACCAGAGCAGTTCCCAGAACGAGTCGAGCATGAGGTGCAACCACTTTCACGAGGAGGACCCACCCCGTGGTCCGGGACGGGGCAACGCACTTCGAGGGACGAACCGCGCCCCCGAGGGAACGCACCCCGAACCCGTGGTCCAGGCCGCGCGCGCACAGCATCGCACACCATTTTGCTCCAGCGTTGCTATCTGACGTTTGAACGACACGCGTCGCAGGGCGCATCCCCACCCGGAACGATCGATGCCCGCCACTCCAGACGGAGTGGCGGGCATCGATCCGCACGTCCCGGCGCAGGCGCGCCCGCGCGCGTTTCGCGGCGAATTCGACCCCAGAGGCCGTCGGCACCTACGAGCCCAGCGCATCCTTGAGCAGATCGGTCAGAACCTGCGAGAGAACGCCGATGAGAATGGTTTCCGCGCTACCCATGATTGCTCCTTCGGTGCATTTCGTACTGTCGAACGGAACGGTACGACACCGAGGCGCCCCGTGGGTGTGTTTCAACTGAACAGTCGTCCAAAAGTTGATGACCGCTCGGGTGCCGGACGGCCGCCGGGCGCGACCCGACGGGTTCGACCCGGCCCCCGTTCGACCGACAGACCGGTTCGCCTGGCAGAAACTCGCGCTACGTCACCACCGCAGGCGACCGTACGGCCGGACCCGTCGGCGGTCCAGCTGACCACCCCGCGCCGATTCGCCCGTGCTATCGACAGGCAAACTCCGTCCGGCCGGCGAGTGCACACCCCGGCGATCTCACAGACCACCCCCAACCGACAGAGACCTCTCTGGTCAACCTCGAGTCGACCGAAGCGCGCGTTCCACACTGTTCAAATCGGCTGCAACATTTTTCACCGACGATTGGCTACAGTTACCGCGGCGCGCCCGGGATGGGACTCTTGGGGTGCGCCGCGCTCCGGCGCCGCCAGTCGGCGCCGGAGCACCCGATCGGGCTCCTCCTGCCGTCATCGGCTAAAAGTTCGCTATGGATATCTCGCGCCGGCCTCCATCACATCACTCCCCGGTACGCCGCGCCGGCACCTCTGGTCACCGCTTCCCGGGCACGTAGATGCAACGAGAACGGCTGCGGCAGTGGGAATCTGAACCGACCATCTCGACATCGATCTCGTCGCCGCACCCGTCGCAACGGGGTATGCGGGTGGATGCAGACCCCCCGAAACGACGAAACGCCCCCCACCTGAGGGGGGCTGCGGTGGGAGGCGTTTCGTTTGGAGCTCGGTCAGCGTCGATCAGCTGAAGGCAGCAGCCGCACCGACGACGGTCAGGACTGCACCCAGACCACCGACGATGGTGCCGACACCGCTGACGATCGGCTGGATCTGCTTGATGAGCTTGAGGTCTTCTTCGGACGAACCCATGGAACGACTCCTGTTGATCGAGAGGTGATTTCGGCGCATCTCTCGCGCGCCGGACACATTGGTACCAGAGGAAAAGCACCGTATTGGCGCCCTCTACATGAACCTCAGGCAAACACCCTGGACGAGCACTCAAAGTTCGGCTGCACGCAACCTCCGCACCACCGGGAGTTTCCCCAACAGACCCGACATGAAGAGGCACCCCTCCCGGTCACACCACAGCAGGCGGTTCCAAATGTGAAGAATGACCGGGTATTACGCGAATGGGCGGCTGAGAATCCATGGCGATGGTCCCGATGTGAGGCGCGCCCCGGGACGGTGACGAGGCCGGCGACCGACCTGGGGACAGAATGGCCGCGCAGAGAGCCTGCAACGACCCACGAAGCGCGGTGTCCAACCGAACACGTACGGTCCGGGCTCGCCGGCGGCGTCAGTCGGCGACCACGTCGGAGGTGTCCCGCGGGGTGGCGATCGAGTGCCCCCAGTCGGACTCGAACCGACACTTTGCGGATTTTAAGTAAGGACGGTGGGCTGTTTTCCGAGAGCCCCAACCAGCGCCATCGACGACCAGTCCGTCGAATTTCCGCAGGTAAAGACCCATATATCGCCACCTACTGCGCACCTGCGGCTACCCCGAAAGCACCCCTGAGGTAGCGCCGGTGGGTAGCACGGGGGTTGCATGGCGCACTGCTGGCGCGGCATCGGAAGTAGGCCGTAGCGTGGTTGCCAGCACGGCACCACCGGGCCGCACCCGGCAGCCGGTGCAGCACCTCCGGTCAGTGGCCGGGGCGGTCAGTTCGAAACGCGGTGGTGCCGCGTCACAGCAATGCCAGTTCGGTCGGAGACCGGGCTTCTGAGGAACCACGAACGCATCGGTAAGCGACCAGATGCAGCCGGAACCTCGCCCCTATTCCACTTGCGCCCACGCGGCGCGCCACCGAATGGAGCTTCCAATGACGATCACCCACCCGCTCTACTTGCACCCCTTCCGTGCCGCCACCCCCGCGACCGTCAAGGCCGTGGCAGCACTGCTCGCCTCGGGCGGCGACTCCGGCTACTCGACGCAGGGCGACGTCCTCGTCAACAAGACCGCCGACGGCGTCGACCTCGGCAAGCTGTGGGAAGAAGCCGCGGCGGCGATGTCGTTCTACAACAAGGAGCGCACGGCCCTGGCGGCGCTGATCTCCTACCCCACGACCGCCGTTGGCGATGCCGTCCCGCAGGCCCTGGCGTCCGACAACTTCGAGCTCGCCTCGGAATACGGTGAGCCCGAGGGTATCCGTAGCAACCCCGATGCGTTGGTCCTCGGCTACGACTTCAGGGACTATGATCTGGCTAGCAGGTGTTCGTGGAAGTTCTTGCGGGAAGCCACTTCTGAGCAAGTCCGCGACAACATCAACCGCGCGTTCGAGGCCGACAACCGCCTGGTGACAGGGAAACTGTTGCGGCGCTTGTTCGATCCCACCCAGGCACTGAACGAGCACGGGCACCGCGTCTTCGGACTTTGGAACGGAACCGACGGCATGACGCCTCCCCCTCACGCCGGGCTGACGTTCCCAAGCACCACGAGCCACTACCTCGCGTCCGGCAACTCCGTGATCGACCCCGGCGACCTCCTCGACGCGATCAACGCGGTGCGCAGCAAGGGATTCGGCACCAGCGCGAACACCTACCTGATCGTCCTGTGCAATCCCGCCGAAGCTGAGGAGATTTCGACCTTCAAGGCTGGGATAGAGTCCGGCGGCGTCACGTCGAAGTTCGACTACATCCCATCGGCCAGCGCCCCGGCATACCTAACCGAGGAGAACGTGGTCGGCCAGGTTGCGCCGGGCGAGTTCGGCGGCCTGAAGGTCCTCGGCGGCTACGGTCCGGCGTGGATCGTGCCGTCATATTTCATCCCGCAGGGGTACCTCGCCGTAGTTGCGACGGGCGGGCCGAACTCGTCGCTGAACCCGATCGCGTTCCGGCAGCACGTGAACCCGGCCTACTCCGGCCTCCGAATGATTCCGGGCCGGGACCAGCGGTACCCACTGCAGGACAGCTTCTTCCAGCGGTCGTTCGGCTGCGGCGTCCGCTACCGGAGCGCGGCCTGCGTGGTCCAGGTGACCGCCGGAACCACCTACACCGCGCCGACCTGGTCGTGGTCCTGATGGCTCGCCGCCGTGGTTCCGAGTTCGAGTCGGAGTACTCGTGGGGGTCGGGGCTGACGCCGAAGGACCTCGAAGTCGCCCCGCCAAGCCAAGGCGGGCGGTACCGAGGAAAGTCGCCGGCGACGGTCGACGACCCCGCCCTGCGCGCCTTGGCCGACGCCCTCGACCGCAGAGCTGGCACCTGAGCCAGTCCCAACCTGGCGACACCGCGCTTGAGCTCAGGCCGTGGGTGGGCGCATACCCCCACCGGCACGCGCAACCGAGCCACCGCGACGCCCAGGCCAGCGCAACCAGCAACCAGAGGCGGCGGCACCCACCGGCCAGCACGGCCACCACAACACTTCGCAGGGCAGAGCCCGCGAGGCCTCGGGCCACTCCTCCCGAGGAAACGACCACACCCCTCCCGTGGTCGCGGCTGCGTCCCGGTTCACCGAGCCACCGGGGCGCAGCCAACAACTTCACAGACTCCGCGCGGCCTTTCGTTCAGGACACCCTCCGCGCGGATTACAAGCCGATCGGACGTGAACCTGTTCTGGCGGTCGGCGAGAGTAAGGCCAGGAGTCGACGTGTCCTCCGGGTGGCTACTCACAGAACGGCCCCGCGATCCTTGCCTCTCGCGGGGCCGTTCTGCTGCGTTCGAACGTCACGCGGAAACGCTCCTTGCCAAGTTCTCGCGGCCACTCGGGATGCGTCGATCGCGTTTGGGTCGCCTCCGTCGATCTCGGGCTCAAATCACAGACCGCCCCGACACGCCAAACCGAACTAGATTCACGAAAGCTGTTGCAGTGGAATGCATTCTGACAGCGCACTGGTTGCGCCTATTGGCTTAGTTGCGCTACATTTGCGGCAGCACCAACACCGCCACGGCGGTACCGGGTGCGGTGAATGTCGTGGCTGAGCGCAGCTCAGTGACATACCGAGAACAAGCCCGACCGAGCGAAGATGCCGGTCGCCCTCCGGGGCGAGACCGATCACTGTTGGCTCACGGAACGGCCCACGACTAGCCGGGACGAAATCGGAACTCCCAGGTCTCCATCCAATCGTGATGGTCTCCTGGGATTCTTGCGTTCCAGGGGACCCGACCAGGAGGTTCCCCATGAGTCAGCAGGTCAACGCACCCGGCTTCCGGCCGAGCGCACCCCATCAGCAGCGCCGCGCGCTCGTCAACCGCGTCGAGCTCAATCAACTGCCGACGATCAAAGGTCGCGACGCAGCGGTGCGGTTCATCAACGAGGTTCTCGGTGTGCCGATGACGCCCACCCGCATGAGGGCGGCAATCGAGGGTCGCGAGCTGCCGGTCTACAAGATCAGCGGGGCCAACTTCACCGCTGAGCGCGATCTGTACGACTGGATCATGAGCCTTGCGAAGGGTTCTCGCCAGGGCGGTGATGCCGCATGAGCGCCGCGTACACCCTAGAACAGGCGTGCCTGGACCACCCCGCGCTCGATGCGCTGTACCGCGACGACCACACCGCGATGCGAGGGCCGGGTAATTCGATGGTGGATCAGACTGGCGCTGCCAGGAACCCTCAGATGCTCGACCTCGACAAGGATGGGTCTCTCCTCGTCCGTCCGCAGCGGAGGTCGTCACCGGCAGCTCTGGGGCACCCTGAGATCAGCGCGGGTCTTCTTCGGGCGGGGAAGATACGGCTGGATTGGGACGTGGCCGGGTTGGCTTCGGTCGATCGCATCTACAGCAACGTCGGACGGCGGGTGCTGCCGTTCCGCCGGGGCGGGTACACAGCGGACGAGCTGCGAGCCGAGGAGCTGAAGCGGCTGGGGATCACACGGCGGCAGCAAGCCCAGCTCGATGCCGAGTACGAGAGGATGCTCGACCTGGCCGCCTACGGCGGGCAGCCTACCGGCGCGGTGGTGTTCCACTTCGCCGAGTTGACGGACGAGGAAGGAGCCCTGACGGTTCCGGTGGTGGCGGGAATGTCGGCGCGGCGGATCGTCCGGCTGGCCGGGCAGTCGTCCAGGGTGTGCTTTTGGTGTGGTGATCGGTCGCCGGCTCCGCTGGACGACTACCTGATGGTCGACACGGGGTTCCTGCGGGTGTTCCCGACGTGCTCGGGTTGCCGTGATCGGTTCGACCGCGCTACGGACTATCGCGGCCTCGACTGGAACATCCTCAGTGACGACTGGTTCCGGGTCGCGGGTGGCCCGGACGACCGGTACATCTGATGCGCTGCGGCGGGTACCGCGCAGGGCTGCCAGGTTGCCTATCCCTGGCACCTGACGCCGACGGAGGCCGACCCGCACCGGCTGCGGGGGTACCGGCCAGAGGTGCCGGGTAGGTCAACCGCGATCTCGATGGATGAGGGGTCGCCCGGCCTCTGACCTGGACGACCCCTCGTTCGACGCGGAAGTGCTGAGCACTTCTCTTAACCCCCGCCTGAGGCGGGCAATATCAGCGTATAGCACTGCAAACAAACAGATTTGGAGAGAACTATGAGTGAGAACGTCCAAACCCGAGACCTAGTGGAAACGTGGGTTGATGATCGTGCGCGGTGGGTGATCGACTTGCTCCGCTGCGGCTGCGACATTGCGGTGATGGGAAGCCCCGGCATCGGCAAGACGTCCGTCATCAACCGCGCCCGAGAGGAACTGGAGCACCTGGACCCGGATCTGTTCGAGCGGGTGTGGTGGTTCACCGAAGGTGCGGCACCACCCCAGGTCAAGCGCGACCGGGCGGATCTGTTCGTCGCCGAGGTCTACGGCTCGCCGAACAACCCCTCGCTCGCACCCCGCGGATTCGTGGTGGTCCCACTGCTGCCAATTCTGAGCGAGCGCGGCGTTCGTAAAGCGTTGCAGTAAAAAGAAATACGCCCAGCCACGCCGGTAAAATGGTGTGGCTGGGCGTATTCCGACCAGATCCCGAGCCGCCAGCTCGGAACCAAATGAAGACCCCTACGAAAGGCTCCATCAATGCCGCATCAGCATAGCAGTACGCCCGTACCGCCAGCAATCGCCGACGACCTGGAATCGTCTCAGCCGCAGTCTGATCCAGACAACGTACGCGAGATCAAGTCTGCCGAACCATTCAAGACCTCCGCGCACGAGTACCTCTCGAAGGGCTGGGCCGGACCCATTCCCCTTCCGTCGCAAGATAAGTTCCCTCCGCCGAGGGGATGGACCGGCCGAAACGGTGGCTATCCCGACTCCGCGCAGATCGATTTCTGGTTGGCGCGCAAGGACAAGGACGCCACCGGCGAGAACGAGAACCGCGTGTCGGCGTACCGACCGAAGGCCAACATAGGCCTCCATCTCGGCCAGGTGGATGTTGACGGCAAGGCGTGGGAGGTCGTCGGTATCGACTCCGACAACTACAACGGCAAGCGCGGCGACGACATCATTCGGGAGTTGGAGGGCCAGCTCGGGCCGCTGCCCGAGACGTGGACCAGCTCAGCCCGGACTGACGGTGTGAGCGGTATCAGGTACTTCCTGGTTCCGGTGGGGTTGGCCTGGCGGGGCAACCTCAGCGAGGTTGGCGACGGCGTCGACATCATCCAGAAGGTGCATCGATACGCGGTGGTGTATCCGTCGTGGCATCCCGACGGCGGTCAGTACCTGTGGTACGCGCCGGGTCGATGCCCCGACGGCAAGCCGAGCCCGTGGTACTCGTCCAATCTGACTGTGGCTGGGCAGTCCGCCGAGGGGAAGATCCGATTCACTCGCCGACATGATCCGAAGATCCCCTACGCCGACGAATTGGCGATCCTGCCGACCAAGTGGGTCCAGTACCTGACCCGCGGAGGGATGAAGGACCAGGGCGTCCCTATCGACATGGATTCGCCGGCGTGCGGTGGCTCACCTAAAACCCCTGGTAGATAGGGGTTTGAGCCACTGTGCCACTTGAGCCACTTGGTTTTGGCATTGCTGGCGTAGTAGCGCAAAGGCATTGCCATTGCACAAAGGGTAATACAAAACAGTCAATAGGCGCAGCGCCCTATTAATACCTATTCAAATTAGTGGCTTGAAGTGGCTAAGTGGCTCAAAGTGCTGCCTACCAGGTGTTTTGGGGTGAGCCACATCTGAGTCACTTGCCCAAAGTGAGTCACTTCGGCAGTCGCAGATCGGTCCGCCTCGGGCGGGTCATTCGGAGAGAGGAACGGATCATGATCGAACAGAACGAGAACCGGGAGAGCGAAGTCGTCGACGAGATCGCCGGCGAATACGGCGAGAAGTCGACGGCGGAGACATCGAGCCGAGTACCCATGGAGCCACTGTGGAAGGACGGGCGGACGCCTGATCCGTCGCGCATCTGCACCGCGCGCAGGACGAACGGTGAACCGTGCCGTAAGACGGCGATCAAGGGCGGCACTGTCTGCATGACCCACGGCGGAGCTGCACCGGCTGTCCGCGCCAAGGCGCAGACGAGGCTGGTGATGGCATCGGATCCTGCTGCCCGCGAACTCATTCGGATGATGAAGGATCCCAACGTAAGCGACTCCGTAAAGCTGCGCGCGGCCGAGACGATCCTGGACCGCGCCGGACTCAGCGCCAAGACGGCGGTCTCGGTGGAGGTTGGGCCGAGCAAGCCCTTCGAGGAGATCCTGACGACCGCGCTCTCGGGCGGTAGCCGTGCCGAATCTCGCGCGGCCCGTGGCATCGAGGAGAAGGCCGTGCCGGACTGGCTGGCCGACGAGCTGGACACCGCGAGAGCCGTGGACGCCGACGACGCACCGGACGTGCTCGACGCCGAGGTGGTGGAGGTGGACGATCACCCCGTCCCCGCCCTGGCTCCGGAGCCCACGTCGCCTGAGCCTGCGACCGACAACGGCCTCATGTCGATGGAGGACGCCTTGGCAGCCTTGCGTCGCACATCACCGCCCCCGGCCCCGCAGGCCCGCCGCCGCAGGCACACCTGACCCCGATTAGAGCGGCCTGAGCATCGCCACATCGGAGCAGCGCAGGCCAGGTGGGCAACTACCCGCCCGGCTGGCCGCAACCGCTCAAATCGGAAGTCGACAACCGGGCCACACCCGAGCCGTCCAGCAGTCCACGCGCGGCGCTCTGACCTGCGAATACGCCGCCGTTTCGAACAGGTGTGCGATGTAGGGTGAGGGTGCAGGGGCGCAACCAGCGCAGCACCCCACGCACCCCGCAACAGCAAGGGAGACAACGGGTATGAGGATCATCGGATACGTGCGAGTGAGCACGAAGGAACAGGGAGTCAGCGGCCTTGGCTTGGAGGCGCAGCGGGAATCGTTGGAGCAGTGGTGCATTGCTCGCGGGCACGAGCTGCTGACCGTCACCACCGACGTCATCAGCGGAGCCAAGGCCGACGCCATGCACGGGCGTGAGGTCGCCATTGCGGCCGTCGAGAACGGCGTGGCGCAGGCGTTGCTCGTCCGGGCACTGGACAGGGCGAGCCGCGACCAGCTGGACGCCGCGCAGCTCATGAAGCGGGCCGAGAACTACGGCTGGCGGCTCATGGACTGCGAAGGTGCCGACAGCGGCGAACCCAGCCAGCGTTTCGCGGCCGATATCCGGCTCGCAATGGCAGCCGAGGAACGCCGGAAGATCGGCACCCGCACCCGCGAAGCCCTCGACGCCAAGCGCAAGAAGGGCGAGCCGGGCCTGGTCGCCATGAGCGCGCAGCGTCGCATCCAGGTTCTCCGTGCAGAAGGACTCGGGGCCAAGGCGATTGCCTCGCGACTCACCGAGGAAGGCGTGCCCACGGCCACCGGAGGCGACACCTGGCACTACTCGACGGTCCGGCGAGTGCTCCAGCGTCTCGCCGCAGCGAAGGCGGTGGCCTGACATGGCATGGGTGAAGGCGTACGAGACCACGCAGCGGCACCGGGGCAAGCCAGTGAAGACCTACACGGTCATCTGGAAGGAGGTCGAGCGCGACGCCTACGGCCTGCCGATCCCGGTTGACCCCGAAAAGCCCGAAGGCCGCAAACGCACCCGCAACCGGCAGGAGTCGTTTGCCACCCGCGAGGCAGCCGAGACGCGCCGCGACGAGCTGAACGCCGCCAAGCACACCGGCCGGACCAGCGCCCTCGCCGAGCAGCGGAGAGCCGGCGATCTACCGTTCGGGTACTACGCGCAGGCGTGGATCGAGAGCCAGCAGGCGAAGGTGGCGCAGGGCCGGTTGAAGCAACGGACCCTGGACGACTACGACAAGACCCTGCGGCGGTACTCGCTGGATCGCTTCGGCGGGAAGGCGATTGCCAGCATCACCCCGAAGGACTGCGAGGAGTTCCTCACGGCGCTCGTCGGGCAACAGTCGCGGCAGAATGGCGGTAAGCCGATCACTCCCGCGACCGTGAAGCACGCATGGGGAAGGTTCGGCCGGGTGATGCGCTACGCGATGCAGCACGACGCGCTGACCTCCAACCCGTGCGACCGCGTCGACTTCGACGGCAAGCGTGCCACCGGCGACCGCGAGAAGTTCCACCACCACCCGCTGACTGCACAACAGGTGGCACAGCTGAGCGCGGCAATCGCAGGGAACGTGGACGGTCTG
Source organism: Rhodococcus sp. NPDC003322 (assembly GCF_053589555.1). Classification (NCBI taxonomy): domain Bacteria; kingdom Bacillati; phylum Actinomycetota; class Actinomycetes; order Mycobacteriales; family Nocardiaceae; genus Rhodococcus; species Rhodococcus sp. NPDC003322. The sequence continues at coordinate 582,922 of NZ_JBSFSC010000001.1, forward strand.
CCCGCCTACCCGGTGTACGCGCTGATGGTGGAATTCCTTGCATACAGCGGACTCCGGGCGAGCGAGAACGCCGGTCTGGAAGTGCAAGACCTCGACTTCACCACCCGCCCCGGCCAGTCCGCGCGATGCGTCGTCAACGTCCGGCGGACCAAGGATCGCAAGGGCGGCGAGTGGGTCACCAGCACGCCGAAGTCGCGGAAGTCGCGCCGGTCGGTGCCGTTGCCGCCGTGGCTGGCCGAGCGGATGCACGCCTACCTGATGGACCACCCCCGAGCCGACGAGCCCACCGCTCCCCTGTGGCCGTCGAGGAAGAACGGCGGGGGCTACCGTGCGCACGGCGAGCGGTACGCGGTGCCGTTGGAATGGTCTCAGCCGCTGGCGATGGGCACCTTCTACGACACCATCATGAAGCCCGCATTGGAGGCGATCGGTCTCCCGGCCAGCCGCCCCGCAACCACCACCGCCCCGGCCCAGCAAGGCGTCCGGCTGCATGACCTGCGCCATTCGTTCGCTGTGATGCAGCTGATGGCCGGGGTTCACTTCATGCAGGTGTCGCGGTGGCTGGGGCACAGCACGTTCACGCTGACCCTGGACACCTACGGCGACTGGATTCCAGAGGAGGAAGGCGGCGCTGGCAACAACCTTCCCGAGCCCGAGGCGGTGCCAGTTCCTATACCCACCCCAGAACCTCAGCGCACCAACGTCATCCAACTGTTTGGACGTTAGTCCCCTTTACCAACGACTTTCGCTGTCGCCTCGGCCCAACCCGAGATTATGGCCATAGCGCTTTCCAAGGACAGGAACCCCGCCTGAAGGTTCCTACTCGGAGCTTTCATCGCCCTACTCATCCTGCCCAGCGAACTCATCTGCCGACGCATCGAGGCGAATTCCCCAATCTGGCCAGCCATTTGATCACGCATTTCCACAAAATTCTCATGCATCTTCGCAATCGCATCAGAATTGGCCGCACCAAGGATCGGATCCTCCGAGAATTCAACCATCGCGACCACTGCCGAATCGATCTCGCGCGTCTTCCCCTCTAGAATCTTGCAAGCATCATCAAACTCCTTCGTCGGAGCTTTCAGGGCGTTCGCAACTCGCACAATATCACTCAAATGCGCAGACATCGATGATCTCGCCGGCGCCTGGGAGATCCCTTCAAACGTGGCTCCAACAAGGCCGAACGACAGTTTCACACGGTCCATGTCGCCTTGCAGCGACTCCATAGCAGCCTCCGCGGAAGCTAGGAGTTCAAACAGCCCGGGCTCATCGTCAGACGACTCCTCCTCAGCCACGGATTCAGGCTTCAATTCGACAATCGTGGCAACTTCTTTGAGTCGCCTGCCGATTTTCGCCAGCTCCGTCTTATAGATCTTGGAGTTGAATTCCTCCAACCGAGTTTCTCGCCAGTCCAAAAACTGAATCTTCTCGACGATCCTACAGATTTCGTCGCTGCTATCGGCCGACAGGTCTACATCTGCATACAGAATCGGCAAGAGCAGCTCCCCGAGGTTGGACTCGCTCGCTCGGGACCAAAACTCAAGAAACTCATTTCGACAGTTCTCGCTATTAAGGTAGCTCGGCGAAATGATAGGAATAAAGAAGGTCGTCCCAGCAATCGTTGAGGAAATTTTCTCCTGCCACTCGTCCCCCCACTTCAGTCCAGACTCTTCATCCCTATCAACGAAGAGGGTGAGCTTCTCCCCGGTCTCCAGCTGGTAGCTCCCGGCAACTTGCTTCGCCAATTCGCGTACATGGCCCCCGGTCGCGTCATTGTCCGCGTGCGCGTAGCTCCAGAAGGCGGTGGCGGTGCTCAGCTCCATGCCCAGGAGCATATCCCCGCCCACCGACAAGATCGCTGCGCCACCCTGGCGGGTAGCACGGGGGTATCACGGCCAGCAGGTCAGCGAACGCCGAGGAGCCCGAAACCGCTTCTACCTGCGGCGATTGAGTGCCCCCAGTCGGACTCGAACCGACACTTTGCGGATTTTAAGTCCGCTGCCTCTGCCAATTGGGCTATGGGGGCCGGCCGAAGCCGTGGTGGAAATCAGAGCACCGAGAGTGCGATCCCGTCCAGGATGTCGTGCTCGCTGACGATCAGCTCGGTGATGCCGGCGCGGCGGGAGAGTTCCCGGCCGAGAACGTCGGCGACGATCGCGCCGCCACCGATCACGTCGACCCGGCCCGGATGGATCGTGGCGATCGCGGCGCGCTGCTCGTGCGTCATGTGCAGAAGGCTGTGGTTGACCTCGTGCAGCCGCTCCAGCGACATCCGCGACAGGTGCACCTGCTCGGCGTCGTAGTGCGGCAGGTCCAGAGACACCGCGGCGAGGGTGGTCATGGTGCCCGCGACACCGACCCAGGTGCGCGCCTGCTCGACGGGTACCCGGTCGAACGCCTCGCCGAGCTTCTCGGCCGCGAAGGCCTGCGCCGCCACGACCTGGTCCTCGGTGGGCGGATCGTCGTGCAGGCACCGTTCGGTGAGCCGAACGCAACCGATGTCGGTGGAATATGCGGCGTGTACCCCTCCCCCGTCGCCGAGGACCACCTCGGTGGAACCGCCACCGAGGTCCACGACGACGAAAGGTCCTGTCGCCGGGTCGAGTTCGCCGACCGCACCGGCGAACGACAGCCGCGCCTCTTCGTCGCCGGTGATCACCTCGGCGCCGGCGCCGGGGATCACGGCGCCGAGCACCTCACGCGTCATCGCGAAGAAGTCCTCACGGTTCGCGGCATCCCGTGTGGCGGATGTCGCGACCATCCGGACCTTGCCGGCACCGGTCTCGCGGATCATCCCCGCGTACTCCTCCAGCGCAACCCGGGTGCGTTCGATCGCCTCGGGGGCGAACCGCCCGTTGGCGTCGACGCCCTGGCCGAGTCGGTTGACACGCATCTCCCGGACCACGTCGGTGAGGCGGCCGCTCTCGTCGGCGTCCGCGACGAGCAGACGGATCGAGTTGGTGCCGCAGTCGATCGCGGCGACCCGCTGCCCGGCAACGCTGCTCATTCGCCGCGGCCTTCGGGTGCGACGTACCGCGGCCAGTCCTCGGGAATGGCGGTGCCACGCAGCCCGGCGTCGGCGGCGAGGGCGACGGACTCGTCACCAAACGGGTTCACGCCCGGCCCCTTGGCCAGGGCGTGCGCCATCAGCACGTGCAGGCACTTGACCCGGTCCGGCATCCCTCCGCCGGTGAAATCCGTTCCGAGCGAGTCGATTTCGTTGCGCTCGGCGAGATACGACTCGTGCGCGCGGCGATACGCGTCAGCGAGTTCGGGGTCGCTGGACAGGCGCTCGGTCATCTCCTTCATCACGCCGGCCGACTCCTGCCTGCTCGCCTCGGCGGTCAACCGCGGGTCGGTGAGGTAGTAGAGCGTGGGGAAAGGCGTGCCGTCGGGCAGGCGCGGCGCCGTCTTGACGACTCCGGGGGTGCCGTCGGGTGCGCGGTACGCGATCGCGAGCACACCGCGCGGCTCGCGGCCCAGCTGCGCTGCGACGACCTCCAGGTCCGCCTGGGGAACGTTGTTCTCGGCCGGCTCGGTCACCCGGTGGGCCCTCCTTGATCTTGTGGAATGGTCATCGACCCGGCACCGTCGGGTGCGGGGGCGGGTGCCTGCGGCGCCGGTGCGGGGGTCGCGGTCGGGTCGGGTTGCGGCTCGACGATCGGCCGCCACAGGTCCGTGTACCAGGGGTCGCCGTCGTGCTTGGGCTTGGTGAGGTCCTCGACGGGCGGGGCGGTCGCGCCCGGCAACTGCACCTGGTACGGGGTCTCCCCCGGCATCACGTACTGCAACCGTTCGCGGGCCTGCGCCCGAACGTAGGCCGGGTCGTCGGCCTGCTGGTTCTCGCGCGTGAGCCGCGCGACGTCGGCTTCGAGCTGCTCCCGCTGCTCGGCGACCTGCTCGGCCTCGCTGCGCTGGGTGAGGTAGGTGCGCAGCGGGACCGCCAGGGTCAGTGCCAGCGCGCAGATCACCATCGCGAGGACGACCGCACGGGCGGTGGACAGCCCGAGGATGGTCCGTTCGGGGGTCGGCGCCACCGGTCGGCGACGACGGGACCGTGCGCCGACCGGCTTCTCGGTCGGCGACGGTGTTGCTCCGGCGGCCTCCGGCGGGCCGGAGGTGTCCGGGTCGCCGGGCGCGGCAGATCCCGTGGGGCGGGTCCGCGACGACGGGCGTCGCGCCCCCTCCCCGCCGCGGCTGCGACGGGGATCACGGCCTCCCGGGCTACCGCCCGGTCGGGACCTGCCGCGCTGGCTCATGATCGGTCGGCCGGATCAGGCGCCGAACGCGAAACGCGGGAACGCGAGCTCGCCGGCGTAGCGGGCGGCGTCCCCGAGGGACTCCTCGATCCGCAGGAGCTGGTTGTACTTGGCGACGCGCTCGGAGCGGGCGGGGGCACCGGTCTTGATCTGGCCGCTGCCGACGGCGACGGCGAGGTCGGCGATGGTGGTGTCCTCGGTCTCGCCGGACCGGTGGCTCATCATCGTCTTGTAGCCGTTGCGGTGCGCGAGGTCGACGGCGTCGAGGGTCTCGGTCAGGGTGCCGATCTGGTTGACCTTCACCAGGAGCGCGTTCGCCGCACCCTTGACGATGCCGTCCTCGAGGCGCTCCGGGTTGGTGACGAACAGGTCGTCGCCGACGAGCTGGATCTTGTCGCCGATCGCCTCGGTGAGCGCGACCCAGCCCTCCCAATCGTCCTCGCTGAGCGGGTCCTCGATGGACACGAGCGGGTACGCGCCGAGCAGCTCCGCGTAGAACGCGCCCATCTCGGCGGCCGTGCGGTTCTGGCCCTCGAACTTGTAGCCGGTGCCGTCGGTGTAGAACTCGGTGGCCGCGACGTCGAGAGCGAGCGCGACGTCGGTGCCCAGCTTCAGGCCGGTCTTGCCGACGGCCTCGCTGATCAGGTCGAGCGCGGCCTTGGTGCCCGCGACGTCGGGCGCGAAGCCGCCCTCGTCGCCGAGGCCGGTGGACAGGCCCTTGGCCTTGAGCACCGACTTGAGCGAGTGGTAGACCTCGGCGCCCCAGCGCAGCGACTCCTTGAAGGTGGCGGCGCCGACCGGCGCGACCATGAACTCCTGGACGTCGACACCGGTGTCGGCGTGCGCGCCACCGTTGAGGATGTTCATCATCGGCACGGGCAGCACGTGCGCGTTCGGGCCACCGACGTAGCGGAAGAGCTCGAGGCCGGAGGACTCGGCAGCAGCACGCGCGACGGCCAGCGACGCGCCGAGCAGCGCGTTGGCGCCGAGGCGGGACTTGTCCGGGGTGCCGTCCTCGTCGAGGAGGGCCTGGTCGACGGCGCGCTGCTCGGCGGCGTCGATGCCGATGATGGCCGGTGCGATCTCACCGAGCACGGCCTCGACGGCCTTCTGCACGCCCTTGCCGTTGTAGCGGTCGCCACCGTCACGCAGCTCGACGGCCTCGTGCTCGCCGGTCGACGCACCCGACGGCACCGCGGCACGTGCGAACGTGCCGTCGTCGAGCAGCACCTCGACCTCGACCGTGGGGTTGCCTCGCGAATCGAGGATCTCGCGGGCTCCGACCTGCTCAATGATGGCCACGGATGGTTCTCCTTATTGGCGGCTTTTCGTTGTGTGGGCGACGCCAACACGGCCCGGCTGCGCGGGGCGTTGACGATTTCGCTACATAGTGCCAGGTCTGAGCCTAACCGCGGCAACCGGCTGCAGTGCCGTGGCACACGCCGGGCCGAGAGTCACAGCGCGCCCCACACGGCGACTCACGGTGCACTCTTCACGGCATAGGTGTTGGCCCGGTCCCGGACGTCGAGCAGGTACTGGCCGGACAGGTTGTACGCCATCAGCGCCTGCCGCCAGCCCGCTTCGGTGGTGAGGTCGCCGCCGCGGGCGCACAGGTACCGACCGGCGGTCAGCGCGGCGTCGTCGATGTTGTCGGGGTCCGCCACCCCGTCACCGTTGGCGTCGACGCCCCAGCGGCGCCAGGTCTCCGGGATGAACTGCAGCGGTCCCATGGCCCGGTCGTGCACCGGGTCGCCGTCCATCGCACCGCCGTCGGTGTCGGGGATCTCGGCGACCCCCGGTCCGCCGTCGAGCGGGATGCCGCGGATCGGCGGGGCGACGGTGCCGTCGGCGGCCACCCGGGCACCCCGATGAGTGCCGTGCCTGCTCTCCACCCCGGCGATGCCGGCGAGTGTGGTCCAGGCGAGCCCGCAGTCGGGCCGCGACTGCGCCATCACCGCAGCGGCGTACCCGTACGCCTCCAGCGCGGTCCCCGAGACGCCGATCGCGTCCGACACCCCGGAGGCCCAGTCGGCGAGCCGGTCGGCGGTGCGGCCGGGACCGTCGACGTCGATCGGCGGCAGCGGCGCGCCGGGCCGCGGTGGGACGTCCTGCGGAATCGGCACCGTCGGCTGCTGCGAGCAGCCGGAAAGGACGGCCGCGAAGGTGAGCGAGGCAGCGACGCCTCCCATTGTCACGGTTCGGCGGGTCACCGTGTCCATCATCCACACCGCGAACCCTCGGCAACCAATCCGGGCATATCGGGCACCCCGGCAACCACCCCGAATCCGGCTTGTGGTAAGTGCTACCTTATCCGGGAGCTACCAAGGTTCGCCTTCCCTGAATTCGGGCGGGTGACCACGCACAGAATGAGGGGCCACCCGTGCTCGCACTCGCCGCCGACGCCACCGCGCCGAGCATCGCGACCCAGCTGTTCGGCAGCGGCCTCATCGGACTCCGCGAAGGCCTCGAAACCGGCATCGTGGTCATGATCCTGATCGCGTTCCTGGTCAAGTCGGACCGCCGCGACGCCCTCAAGTGGGTGTGGCTCGGCGTCGGCGCCGCCGTCGCGATGGTGGCGATCATCTTCGCCGCCATCCACTTCGGCACCTCCACCGTCACCGGCACCGCGGCCGAATTGATCAGCGGCATCGCCTCTCTCGTCGCGGTCGCGATCGTGACCGCGATGGTGCTGTGGATGCGCACCGCCGCCGCGTCCATCTCCGGCCACCTCAAGGACAGCCTCGGGAAAGCCCTCGCGGTCGGCCCGGTCGCCGTCGCCGCGATGGCGTTCTTCGCCGTCGGCCGCGAGGGCGTCGAGACCGCGCTACTGCTCGTCGGGTACGCGGAGAACGCGGGCAACAGCGTCTGGCCGCTCATCGGACTCCTGCTCGGCATCGCGGTCGCCGCGGTGCTGACCGTGCTGCTGTACTTCGGCGCCGTCCGGATCAACTTCGCGAAGTTCTTCAAGTACACCGGCGTCTTCCTGATCGTCGTCGCGGCAGGCATCCTCGCCTACGGTGTCCGCGCCCTGCAGATCGCCGGCTGGCTGCCCGGCGGCTCGAACCTCGCGTTCGACGCGTCCGCGAGCTTCGACACCTCCAGCTGGTACGGCACCGTGCTGCAGGGCATCTTCAACTTCCGCCCCGACCCGACGGTGCTGCAGGTCGTCGCGTGGGTGGCCTACATCGTGATCGTGCTGCCGCTGTTCCTGCGCCCGGTCACCAGGAAGCAGCCCGCGGCGCCGAAGCCCGCGTCATCCGCAACGTCCGACCTTCCCGCGTAACCGAAAGGCACCACCACCGTGCGTCGATCCACCCCCGCCCTGGCCCTGCTGGCGCTGACCCCGCTCGCGCTCGCGGCGTGCACCGCGAAGACCGAGTCGGACGCCGACGCGATCGCGGTCACCGCGACCGACACCACCTGCGACATCGCGGCGAACACCGCGACCACAGGCACCACCACCTTCTCGATCACCAACAACGGATCGAAGGTCACCGAGTTCTACGTCTACGGCGCAGGTGACCGGGTAATGGGTGAGGTCGAGAACGTCGGTCCGGGTCTGACCCGGCAGCTGATCGTGAACCTGCCCGAGCCCGGCACCTTCCACACCGCCTGCAAGCCGGGCATGGTCGGCGAGGGCATCCGCTCGGAGTTCACCGTCACCGGCGAGGCGAAGGTCTCCACCGACGAGTCGGGCCGGCTCGCCGAGGCCGCCGACGGCTACAAGCGCTACGTCACCAGCCAGGTCACCGCACTGCAGGAGACGGCGGCGAACTTCGTGGCCGCGATCAAGGCCGGCGACGTCGCGGCCGCGAAGGCGCAGTACCCGACCACCCGCACCTACTACGAGCGCATCGAGCCGATCGCCGAGTCCTTCCCCGACGACCTCGACCCCCGCATCGACCTGCGGGAGGTCGACGTCGAGCCGGGCCAGAAGTGGACCGGCTTCCACCGGCTCGAGAAGGACCTGTGGGTGACGGGCTTGCAGCCCGACACCAACGCGATGGCCGACCAGCTGATCGCCGACCTGCAGGAACTCGCCGACGGCATCGCCGCCGAGGACTTCACCGTCGACCCGATCCAGGTCGCGGGCGGCGCCCAGACCCTGCTCGACGAGATCTCCCGCACCAAGATCACCGGCGAGGAGGACATCTTCAGCCACACCGACCTGTACGACTTCCAGGCCAACGTGGACGGCTCCCAGGCCGCGATCGCCTCCGTCCGTCCGATCATCGACGAGCGCAACCCGGAGCTGGGTCAGCGGATCGACCAGCGGTTCGCCGACCTCGACGCCGCCCTCGCCCAGTTCCGCGCCGGTGACGGGTTCGTCTCGTACGACACGGTGACCGAGCCGCAGCGTCAGGAACTATCGCACAAGATCGACGCACTGTCCGTCGAGGTCAGCCAGGTGCAAGGTGTCGTCGCCGAAGCCTGATTCCATGTCTGATTCCCGGCCCGGGATCTCCCGCCGTGCCCTGTTCGGCGCGGTCGGAGCGGGCGTCGTTGCCGCCGGGGCGGGCGCTGCCGTCGGTCGCCTCACCGCACCCGACACCGGCTCCTCCTACGGCGAGGTGGTCGAGTTCCGCGGAGCCCACCAGGCCGGCATCGTCACCCCCGCGCAGGACCGGATGCACTTCGTCGCATTCGACGTGACCACCGACTCGCGGGACGACCTGGTGGCGCTGCTGCAGAAGTGGACCGTGATGGCCGAGCGGATGACCGCGGGCAAGGAGGCGGCCGAGGACGGCGCACTGGGTGCCGGCGCGCACAACCCGCCCTCCGACACCGGCGAGGCCCTCGATCTCGACGCCTGCCAGCTGACACTGACGATCGGCTTCGGCCCGTCGCTGTTCGAGAAGGACGGCAAGGACCGCTTCGGCATCGCGGACAAGCGGCCCGCAGCCCTGGTCGATCTGCCGAAGTTCACCGGTGACGCGCTGGAGCCGGCCCGCAGCGGCGGCGACATCTGCATCCAGGCGTGCGCGAACGACCCGCAGGTCGCCGTGCACGCGGTGCGGAACCTGGCCCGGGTCGGGTTCGGCACCGTCGCGGTCCGGTGGTCGCAGCTCGGGTTCGGACGCACCTCGTCCACGTCGACGAGCCAGACCACTCCGCGAAACCTGTTCGGGTTCAAGGATGGGACGCGCAACATCAAGGCCGAGGAGGACGCCTCGGTCAACCAGTTCGTCTGGGTGGACCCGGCCGACGACCAGTCCTGGATGGGCGGCGGCTCCTACCTGGTGGCCCGGCGCATCCGGATGCTGATCGAGTCGTGGGACCGCACCGTGCTGACCGAACAGGAGCGGGTCATCGGCCGCGCCAAGGGCAGTGGCGCTCCGCTCGGACAGCAGGACGAGTTCGACGAGCTCGACCTCGACTCGAAGGGCCCGAAGGGCCCGCTCGTGGACGAGGCCGCGCACGTGCGCCTGGCATCGAAGGAGGAACTCGGCGGCATCGAAATCCTGCGCCGCGGATACAACTTCACCGACGGCTCCGACGGTTTCGGCCACCTCGACGCGGGACTGTTCTTCATCGCCTACTGCCGGGATCCGCAGAAGCAGTTCGTGCCGATGCAGCAGAACCTGGCCCGCAACGACGCGATGAACGAGTACATCAAGCACGTCGGCTCCGCGGTGTTCGCGGTGCCGCCGGGCGTCGAGGGCGACGCGTTCTGGGGATCCTCGCTGTTCGGCGGCTCCCTCGCCCAGAACGGTCAGGCGGAGAAGTGAGCGGTCAGTAGGCGCCCTCGGCGCGGAACACGGCGGCGGCGGTCTTCCACAGGATCATCACGTCGAGCGCTATCGACCAGTTCTCGACGTACCGCAGGTCCATCCGCACCGATTCCTCCCAGGAGAGGTCGCTACGGCCGCTGACCTGCCACAGGCCCGTCAGACCGGGTTTGACGAGCATCCGCCTGCGCACACCGCCGTCGTCGTACTTCTCGACCTCGGCGATCAGCGGCGGCCGGGGGCCGACGAGGGACATGTGCCCGGCGACGACGTTGAACAACTGTGGCAGCTCGTCGATCGAGTACCGCCGGATGAAGTGACCGACCCTGGTCACGCGTGGATCGTCGCGGATCTTGAACAGGACACCGGCTCCCTCGTTGGCACGGGCCAGCTCGGCCAAGCGTGCGTCGGCGTCCCGAAACATGCTCCGAAACTTGATCATTTCGAATGTCGTGCCTGCGCGTCCGACCCGGGTCTGCCGGTAGAACACGGGACCGGGACTGGTCAGCCGGACCGCACAGCCCACCGAGACCAGCAACGGCGACAACGCGACCAGCAGCGCCAACGCCAGAACGCGATCCAGAACCGACTTGACCACCCATGCGGGTCCGGTGAAACGCGGCGCGCTCAACTGCAGCAGCGGCGTGCCCGCCACCGGGCTGATGTGCAGCCGCGGCCCGACGATGTCCATGAGCGCCGGAGCGATCAGCAGATCCGCCCCCGTGCCCTCGAGGTCCCACGCGAGCCGCTGAGTGCGCGACTGCGACCAACCGACCGAGGGCAGCAGGGCCACGGCGGCGTAGCCACGCAGAGCGACAATCCCGACGATGTCCTGTTCGGTGCCCACCACGGGCACCCCGTCGACGTCGACCGGCAGGCCCTCCGAAGCCGTGACGCCGGCAAGGCAGACCGCCTCGACCTTCCACCCCGCGTAGGTGGCCCCTCTGGTTCGGTTGATCAGCTCACGCACCGACGCCTGGTCGCCGGCAGCCACCACGGACCGCAGGAAGGCACCCGACCTCCGGCGGCGATGCAGCCACCGCCGCAGAAGGTACCGACCGGACAGCGTCAGCGCGGCGCCGAGCGGCAGTGCACCGAAGACCCAGGAGTGTCCGCCCGCGGTCTCGACGGCATACCCGACGACCGCCATCACCGCGATCACCATCACGTACGCCGACATCACCCGGCGGAATTCCTCGGAGCCACAGCCGAGCACCCTCGGATCCCAGGCGTGATTCAACGCGAGCGCCAGCAACGTCAGAATCGGGACTGCCAGCGCAACAAACAGATTGGAGTGAGTGTCGAGAACGACCGGATCGTGGTAGACCGCCGACACGAGTACGTCGGCGGCAAGCACGCCCAGCGTGTCGACACCGAGCGCCATCAGGCCGTAGCGCGATTCCCAGCCCGGCCGTGGCGGGGGCGGAAGCGGTAGCGGTAGCCGCCATGCGCCAGAGGGGCGAACCGCGTCCGCGAGCAGTCGTCCACACATCGGGCACACGAGCCTCGGCCCGCCCCGGACCGCCTTGTTCCCCGTATCGGCCACTGCATCGCATTCACACATCTGGAATGCCCAACCCGTTGCTCATAATCCACCCCAACAAACGTGGGCTAAAACATACCTCAAGTTGGTTATAGCGCTCAAGGGACGTTCATACCCCGCTTATAGGAGGTTAACTAGACGTTGAGACTGGGACCTGCGGATCGAGACGCGGCCACCGGAATCCACCCGGCCCGGAGCAGGTCGGCGCAGCGCTCCGCCGCAACGGGAGGACTGAGCAGGTAACCCTGAGCGCGGTTGCAACCCAACCCGAGCAGCACTCCCGCAGCCAGATCGGTCTCCACACCCTCGGCAACCAGATCAAGATCGAACGACTTGGCCAGTCCCACAATGGATTTGACAATCGCAAGATCACCCGAGGAATGGCCGAGGTCGCGCACGAACTCGCGATCGATCTTGAGAACGTTGAACCGTAGCTGTTTGAGTTGGGCCAGGGAGCTGTACCCGGTCCCGAAGTCGTCGATCGCCACCCGCACCCCGAGGTCGGCCAGCCCCTGGAGCGCGACCCGGGTGCGATCGAGATCGCCGACGACCGCATTCTCGGTGATCTCGAGGCACATCCGATCCCCGGTCACACCGTACTCGTCGAGGATCCGCGAGACGACGTCGAGGAACTCGAGCCCCACCAGTTGCGCCGGTGACACGTTCACCCGAAGCGTGACGTCGAGCCCGGGAATGTCCGCGCACCACCTCGCGTAATCACTGCACGCCCGACGCAACACCCACGCCCCGAGTTCGCCAGCGAGATTGGTCGACTCGGCAACCGAGATGAACGACTGCGGCAACAGCAGGCCCAGCGCCGGGTGGTCCCACCGCGCCAGCGCTTCGACGGCAAGGATCTCACCGGTCCGCAGGTCGACCTCCGGCTGGTACACGAGGTGAAGCCGATCTTCGTCGATCGACGACCTGAGGCTCAGTTCGATTATGCTCCGGGCCTCGATCTCCGCGCGCATGTCCTCGGTGAACGCAGCGATCGCGTTGCCACCCCGCGCTTTCGCCGCGATGACGGCCTGATCGGCCTGCCACAGCAGATCGACTGCCGTGCACTCACCGGGCACCCCAACCGCGATGCCGATACTCACGCTGCGACCGAAGGACACGGTGCCGAGCGTCACCCGCTCGTTGACGAGCTCGCTGATCCGTTCCGCTTCGCGGCACGCCCCGTCCACGTCGACCTCCCCACCGAGGACGACCACGAACTCGTCCCCCCCGAGCCGCGCCACCAGGTCCTGCGACGAGCAACGGCCCGACAACCGGGCACCGATCTCGACGATGAACCTGTCACCCGCGGTGTGCCCCAGGAAGTCGTTGAGGGTCTTGAGCCGATCCAGGTCGAGGAACATCATCGCCACCGGGCCCCTTTGCCCGGGCATCATTCGGCGATCGAGCTGTTCGAGCAGTGACCGCCGGTTGGCCAGCCCGGTCAGCGCGTCGTTGTGCGCCCAGTAGAGAAGCAGACCCTCGGCACGGACTCGTTCCTGCACCTGGGTGAGGAGGGCGGCGATGGCCTTGAGCACGTTGACCTCCGCGGGACTCCAGTCCCGGTCACCGAATCGAACGAATCCGAGTGTCCCGGTCGTCACGTCGCCGGACAGCAGCGGTATCGCCGCCAGTGTCACCCGCGGTACGCCGGATCCAGCGGTCACCCGATCCTGATAGCCGGTGTCCTCCCCTCCCGGCCGGACGAAGCCGATCTCCTTGAGGTGTTCGGCCCTGGCGAATTCCGGGTCGGCATCCTCGAAGTAGACGACCGCGAGGGGATCCGGGTCCGGTACGTTCGTTCGGTGCGGCCATTCCGCGACGAGGATCGTCGCACGGATGTCATGGTCGTTGCGTCGTAGGAAACACGCGTCCAGTTCGAAGTAGTCGACCAGGTCGTGCAGAACCTCCTCGGCACTGTTCACCCAGGTGCGGGCGGTGGTCGCGGTCAGGCGGGAGGCGACGACGGTGACGAGTTCCTCGAGTGTGTGCGCTGACATGGCGGGCTCCTCAGGGCGTCGCAGGATCCGCAGGGCGCCGCCGGCTCCGGACCGATGCGGCAGCAGAGTGGCTGACTCGAAGCACCAATGCGACAGCCTCGCCCGGACCGACCTCGAACAACTCATGCCATGCTGCGCTACCCACAGCCAGTTCCTCCGCGTACGCGGGAGCCAACCCCGCCAACTCATCCTCCTCCAGTCCGTAGAGGAACACCGGCGAGATCGGCTGCACGGCCAGGCCATGGTCCTCGGCCGTGATCCACACGGACTCCACCGCGCACCCGCCGCGGACGAAATCCGCCGGATCCGTCCCGCTCACCACGATGGCCGCCAGTGCGGTGCTGGACATGATCCGATCGCGGCTGGCCGCGCCCAGCGAGTGCCCCAGTCCCCAGTCGGCCAGAGTCTCCATCGCGTCGGCTCGGCACAGCACCCGCAGCGCCGAGAGATCCGCGTCATCGAGTTCGAGCGATCGCACGTCGATGCCGGTGGCCATGCGATCCACACCGGGCCAACGCAATTCACCGATCATCTCGGCGTGCAGGCGCGGATCGAGAAACCGGATCCGCTCGGCGGCGGCGAACACCGTCGCCGCCGTGTCGATGGCAGACCGCTCGGTGACGATGGCCAGCCGCACTCCTTCGGTCCTCGCGGATCCGGCCAGCGCCTCACGTACCTCACCTGGTAACGGTCGGCGTGAGCCTGCCCGCCGGTTGGTCCCTCGCCGAACCACGCCGTCGAAACGGCGGGCCAGCTCCGGGTCCGTGCCGGAGCCGAAGGTCATCGTCGCTACCAGGGTGGGCGTGGTGACGTCGCCGAACAGTTCGACCGGCCCGAGCAGTCCCTGGGTGGCGGCGGCGACTCGCGCGTTGAAGAGCGCCGCGCCGATCGCCACGTGGCTCCCGCGGTACTGCACATCCATCGCCGTCGACCGGCTGGGGTCGAGGTACAGCCGCAACTCGTCCCGCGTCACCACGACCCGCCACGGCTGGGCATTGCCTCCCGACGGAGCAAGGCAGGCGGCCCGCGCAACCGCGGTCGGACCGTCCGTCGGCAGGACCTCGACAGCCTGGTCCGGGACTGCGTCGCCGCCGGCCTCGACGATCGGGGCGCGCACGTCGTCGAGTCGCTCGTCGAGGTCGACCCGAACCCTCCCTGACGACAGGGGACGCCCCAGACCGATCCGACGGACGGCCGCAGCCACGCTGGCGCCGCCGAGGAGGACGTCGCCGCCGAGCTGTGGCCAGGTGGAGATCGTGCTGCCGACCTCGATGAGGGAGGCAACCATCCTGGTCGACAGGTCCGCCGCGCCGAGGATTCGCAGGATGTGCGGGATCTTGTCCCGTGCCGACAGCCCGGACAGCTCCGCGCTGTCGCGTTCACCGAGCAGACCGTGGAACAGTGCGCGGCCAGGCTCCAGGTCGTATCGCTCGACATCGATCAGGCCCCGGTCGCTGGTCTCCATCAGAACCGGCAGGCGACGACGACGGGCCTCCTCCCGCACCGCGACCTTCACGTCGAGCGAATCGCATTCCTCGACCACGAGGTCGAGGCCGTCGAAGAAGGCACCGACCGTGTCCGCGGTGACCCCGTCCGGCCAGACGGACACCTGCAGGTACGGGTCGATCTCCGCAATCCGGCGTGCGGCTGCGATCGCCTTGTTCACGCCGAGGTCGAACACCGTGGCGGGCACTCGGTTCAGGTTGGACAGCTCGAGGGTGTCGAAGTCCGCGAGCCGAATCGCGCCGACCGAGGACTCCAGGGCGAGGGCGAGGGCGACGGCGTGTCCGACGCTGAGCCCGACTATGCCGACGTGCAGCTCGGCCAGGCGCAACTGCTCGTCGTCGGTGATCTTGTTCCGGTTCCGGTCGAGCCGTAGCAGCCGGTAGCCGGTCGGGCCGAGGATCCGTACCGCCGCCCGCCGCCATGGGTAGTAGGCCCACCGGGCCGACTCGTCGAGAACCGACGGGTGCGGCTCCGGGACGAGTGCGCGCAGCGCTGCACGCTGGGCCTCGAGCTCGTCGTGACATCGCACCCCGTCGCCCTGACACAGCTCCGCGATGCACGGAGTGTCGGCAGGCGACCCCTCGTCGAGAAGCGTTGCCGTGTAGTCATCCTCATGCTCATGCACTGGCATCGCAATCCTCGTCGGTCTGCCGGACCGGCCCGGACCGGCCCGGTTCGTGCACCGCCCACAGGCGGGCGAACTGCTGCGCCACCGCTCGGATACGGCGGCTGTCACGGTCCCACCACATCATTTGCGTGCGGTAGCGGTCGTCCGGGTAGGCCGCCGGAGGAATCCGGGTGGCCACCACTCCCCCCGACGACGCCCACAGGTCCAGCACGTGATCGGCGGCCGATGCCATCAGGAACTGGACGTCGAGCAACTCGAGCGCGCACACCCCGACGGAGGCCAACGACTGGGTGAGGGCCCGCCGATTCGGTGCCCCGTCGCGAACCCAGGCCGCCTTCATCTCCACCACGCCGAATGGAATGCGGTCCGCGATCATCTCGCGCGCGGCACCCTCACCGACCTGGTTCGACCATTCCTCCATCACGTGGGACTGTTCCGGAACGTCGTACGGCCCCTGCGCCCGCAGGCCGCCGTTCACGGTGCCGTCCGCCGCGACTGCGACGAAGAACAGCGTGGTCGTCCTGCCGTCGCGGATCCGGTCGTACTCGAGTGCCTCGACCACACCGTGCTTCGAGTAACTCTCGAACGCACCGGCGAGATATGCCGACCACAATTCGGGTTCCTCGTCCGGTCGCGCTGCAACGAATCGACATTCCGACCTCGGATCCCACACACTGGTCTCTTCGAATTTCTTCTCGGCCCCCCGAATTGCACAGGAGAGTGCACGGGCCATCACTGCCTCCAGTTTCGGACTGTTCGAGTTCGGATTCGTACCGGAAACCCGACCATCCGCGGAGCGTGCGCCTAGGTCAGCGAGATGAAGAGTTCGAACCCGTTCGGCGCGCGGGTGATCTCGATTTCCTCGGCGAAGGCACGGTCGATCATCCCTTCCTTTGCCGCGACCTCCACCTGGTTCCACACATCGGCCGCCGGATCGTCGACAGGTCCGTCCGGGACGAATCGCGCGAAGTAGCCGGCCGGAACCCGCACCATCACGTCACCTTCAGCAAGGTGCTCCGCACCGTCGCACCGGTACCCGACGACCGCGATCGAATCGCCCTCCTTGTTCGGCGCGTACACCGTCACGATCTCGGCGACGCCGCGTTCACGCATGCGTTCGCGGGTGAACTCCATCAGCCCGCCCGACCGTTCCCCCGACGCTGGATCCACATTCGGCAGGACCAGTCCTCCGATGTCGACGACGCCGCACTTGACGATCTCAAAGCTCATGACCAGATCTCCGGGACGGGGCGTCGACCGCGATGTAGAGGTCGATTCGGTACGCGTGCGGGTAGCACTCGTAAGCGCCAGCGGCGACCCTGCCGATCCGCCCCGCATCCTCCGCCTCCCGCACCTGCTGCCACAGGTTGCTCACTACGTCGGGAAATTCGCCGGTCGACACGAACCGCGCATACCGTCCGCCCGGAATCCTGGCCATGACATGACCGCGCATCACGTCCTCGATCGACTCGCACCGGTAACCCACGACCTGGGTGTAGAAGGATCCGGCCTCGGCTGAATGATCCGTGTAGATCGACGCGAGCGGCCCTGGGGGATTCTGCTTGAGCACCGAGGACCAGGCTCGCTCGAGATTCGGATCCCGCAGCATCCCCAACGGACGCTTGGGACTTCGCACCGGCAGTCCCCCCACGAACGTCTGGCCGAGTTCGACGACTTCAATCTCCCCGGACCGCAATTCCACCACGCTCCCTCCCCGGAACGGGTTTCCCTTTGCTCGCGTCGACACCCGGTCCGGTCACAGCAGATCCACCATAACCGCGAATTCGTGGCGTTGGGGAGACATGACCGGATGACGAAATGCCTATTCCCGCCAGACCATTCGAGCACCAAACTCGACGATTCAAAAGTCGGATGTAAACAAACTTCAAGTACTTTATTGCCCTTGAAAGCGGGTGAAGAGTGTGGTTAGTTGGACGGAGTCCACCACTCGAGGGTCCGAACGAGGGGAAGACAGACCAATGCGGTGCAGACTGTGCGACTCGGCTCATCGCCGCCGCCGTCGCCAACGCGGCACGTCCATCGACTCGCCAGCAAGGCCGGCACGTAGCGCAGCAGCGCGAGAAACACGTGTTCCCCGCCCGGTCTCCACGCGGCCACCCTCCAGCCCGTTGGCCGGCCACACAGAGCGCAGAGGAAGGCGAACGCCATGAAGGTCGTGCTGTTCTGTGGGGGTTACGGAATGCGCATGAGAAATTCTCGCAACGACGAGATCCCCAAACCAATGCAGATGGTCGGCCCCCGGCCGTTGCTATGGCACATCATGCGGTACTACGCGCACTTCGGACACACCGAGTTCATCCTCTGCCTGGGGTACGGGGCCGCCAAGATCAAGGACTACTTCCTCGACTATCACGAGGAGCAGTCCAATGACTTCGTGCTCCACGGCAACCGTGTCGAACTGCTGCATACCGATATCAGCGACTGGTCGATCACCTTCGTCGATACCGGCCTCGAATCCCCGATCGGCGAAAGGCTACGTCGAGTCCGACAGCACCTGAACGGCGACACGTGCTTCCTCGCCAACTACGCGGACGTACTCACCGACGCGCCGCTCGACAAGGTGATCGAAAGATTTCACGAGTCGGGTGCTGTCGCCTCATTGCTCGTGGTTCCGCCGCAGTCGTCCTTCCACTGCGTGGACGTAGCCGAGAACGGTGAGATCAAACAACTGACGCCGATCGGCCAGTTCCCGATCTGGGAGAATGGCGGGTACTTCGTGCTCACCCAGGAGATCTTCGAGCTGCTTCCCCCCGGCGGCGACCTCGTCGCAGACGTTTGTGGAACCCTCGCCGGTCAGGGCCGGCTGTACGGCTACCGGCACGAGGGCTTCTGGAAGCCTGCGGACACTTTCAAGGAACGGGCTGAGCTGGACGCGGGATACGCCCGAGGCGAGCATCCGTGGATGGTCTGGGCCGACTCAGCAGGCGTTCCGAGCTCATGATCAGTCTCCGCGCGACCGACCTCGTCGAAGTGGCCGTCCTCGGCGCGCACTGCGACGACATTGCCATCGGTGCGGGCGGAACACTCCTCACACTCACCACCTCACATCCCGGACTGCGGGTGCGGGCCCTGACGCTGTCCGGGACCGATACCGGTCGAGAGATTGAGGAGCGGCACGCACTCGCCGCCCTATGCCCCGACGCAGACCTCGAAGTGACGGTGCTCGACGTACCAGACGGACGAGCACCCGGATACTGGGAGCCGATAAAGAACGCCCTTGAGGCATTCAGGTGCACTGTCGAACCTGACGTGGTGTTCGCACCGCATCGCAGCGACGCACACCAGGACCACCGGCTACTCGCCGAGCTGGTTCCGACGGTATTCCGTGATCATCTTGTGCTCGGCTACGAGATCCTCAAGTGGGAGACGGATGCGCCGACGCCTACGGTGTTCCATCCACTCGCCGCGAAAATCGCCGAGGAGAAGGCCCGAATCCTCCTCAAGCACTACCCGTCCCAGACCGACCATGACTGGTTCGACGAACGCGCCTTCCTCGGGCTGTCGCGGCTGCGGGGAGTGCAGTGCCACCAGCCGCACGCGGAGGCGTTCGTGGTGGAGAAGGCGACCATCCGATTCGCAGGGAGCTGACCATGCGCGTACTCGTCACGGGAACCGAAGGCTATCTGGGCTGCCTGGTCGCGCCAACGCTGATCTACGACGGGCACGAGGTAGACGGACTGGACACCGGCTACTACAAAGCGGGATGGCTCTACGACGGCGTGGCGCGGATACCGCACACGCTGGTCAAGGACATCCGTGACGTCACCGCCCACGATCTACTGGGTTACGACGCGATTGTTCACATGGCCGAGCTCAGCAACGACCCGATCGGCGACCTGATCGGCGACGTCACCTTCGACATAAACCATCGGGGCTCGATGCACCTGGCAAGGCGGGCCAAAGAGGCCGGCGTCAGCCGCTTCGTATACATGTCCTCCTGCAGCGTTTACGGCGTCGCCGAGGGCACCGTCGACGAGACGAGTCCGATCAATCCGCTCACCGCGTATGCAAAATGCAAGGCACTGGTAGAGCGCGATCTCGCAGGGTTGGCCGACAACACTTTCTCCCCGACCATCCTCCGCAACGCGACCGCCTTCGGCGCCTCGCCTCGGATGCGATTCGACATCGTGCTGAACAACCTCGCCGGTCTCGCGTGGACCGAACACGAGATCGCCATGACCAGTGACGGCACCCCGTGGCGCCCCTTGGTGCACGCTCTCGACATAGCCGGTGCAATCCGGTGCGCACTCCGAGCGGACAAGTCAGAGGTGAATTCACTGATTGTCAATGTTGGTTCCGACGAGAATAATTACACCGTGCGCTCGATCGCCGAAGCAGTCGGTCGTGAATTCCCTGGATGTTCGGTGAGTTTCGGAGCACCGAACCCCGACAACCGCAGCTATCGCGTGTCGTTCGCCAAGATTCACCGCCACTTTCCCGAATTTCGGACCGAATGGGACCTTGCGGCGGGCGCCGCGCAGCTGCACCGCGTCTTCGCCAGAATCGACTTGGATGCACCGACATTCCGGGGTCGGGGTCACACGCGACTGAAGCAGATCGAATACCTGATGAAGACCGGACAGGTCGACGAGGAGCTCTTCTGGAAGGACCGGCAATGGAATACAGCCGTACCGACGTGGACGGCGTGACGATCGTCGACATCGAACCGCATCTGGACTCCCGTGGGTTCTTCTCCCGCTCCTTCGACACCCACGAGTTCGAGTCACACGATCTCGCGTCCGCCGTGATCCAAACCAACATCTCCTTCAATCACGTGACCGGAACGCTACGTGGCCTCCATCGTCAGCGCCCGCCGTACAGCGAGGCGAAGCTTGTGCGATGCACGCGGGGCGCGATCGTCGATGTCGCTGTTGATGTGCGCGAAGACTCGGCAACGTACGGCAAACACGTCATGGTGCAACTCACCTCCGACAACCATCGCGCACTCTTCCTGCCGCCATACGTTGCGCACGGATTCCTGACGCTGGCCGACAACACCGAGGTGATCTACCAGGTCAGCGGCCCGTACGAACCGGAAGGCGAAGAGGGATTCCGTTACGACGACTCCGAGTTCGGCATCGCGTGGCCACTCCCGGTGACCGTCATCTCGGACAAGGACGCCAGCTGGCCGTTGGTTGCAGACATCGAGAGGCCACGACAATGATCTACATCGATACTCTCCTGCAAGAGCGCCATCTTGCCGACAAGCCGATTCGGGTGGCGATCGCCGGATGCGGCTTCATGGGGCGGGGTCTCGTCAATCAGATCGTCAACAGCATTGCGGGAATGGTTGTTTCCGCAATCGCCGTGCGCAGACCCGAGCAGGCATTGCGCGCACTCAACGATGCCGGGGTGGTCGAATCAGTCGAAGTGACCAGCCTCGCCGACCTCAACCGCGCAATCGACCGCGGAACACCCGCGGTGACCCAAGACTTCCAGGCGATCACCCAGGCCGATGCAATCGATGTGGTCGTCGACGTCACGGGTGCCGTCGAGTTCGGATGCCACCTTGCCCTCGATTGCTTCCAGAACGGCAAGCACCTGGTACTGATGAACGCCGAGGTCGACGCCACCGTCGGAGCGGAGCTGGGACGCAGGGCCGATTCCGCAGGCGTGGTCTTCACCGGATGCGACGGCGATCAGCCCGGCGTGGAGATGAACCTTTACCGCTTTGTACGCAGCATCGGAATGACACCGCTGGTGTGCGGAAACATCAAGGGGCTCCAGGACCCGTACCGAAACCCGACCACCCAGCAAGGGTTCGCCGAGAGATGGGGTCAAGATCCGTGGATGGTGACCAGCTTCGCCGATGGCACCAAAATGAGTGTCGAGCAGTCGATCGTTGCCAATGCGACCGGAATGTCGGTACACCGGCGCGGGATGCTGGGCCGCGATCATGAAGGCCACGTCGACGAGTTGACGGAGATGTACGACCTCGACGAGTTACGCGCACTCGGCGGGGCTGTCGACTATGTCGTATATGCCAAGCCGAATCCGGGGATCTACGTTCTGGCGGCTCAGGATGACCCGAAGCAGAGGCACTACCTGGAGTTGTACAAACTCGGGAAGGGCCCCCTCTACAGCTTCTACACTCCATACCATCTGTGCCACTTCGAAGTTCCGCAATCCATCGCGCGTGCGGCTCTGCTCGGCGACGCGACCGTGCGGGGGCTCCCCACACGTCACGTCGAAGCGGTCACCACTGCCAAGCATGATCTGAAGGCCGGCACGGTGCTCGATCGACTCGGAGGGTACGACTACTACGGCGAGGCCGAGAAGGCGCACATTACAAGGTCGGAGCAACTGCTCCCGATCGGTGCGGCCCAAGACTGCACGGTGATTCGAGACATTCCGAAGGACGCAACGCTCACCTACGACGACGTCCAACTTCCCGAGGGAAGGCTTGTCGACGAGTTGCTGGCCGACCAGGCACGACTGCCCGTGGGGATTCCGCCGATCAGCAGATGATTATTTGGACTGTCGTCCGTCGGTGTTGATGTCACGAATGCGTCCGTCGGTGTTGATATCACGAATGCCATCGGTCCGTCCTTTCGTCCGACCATTTCCGGGGCCCGACTACGGAGATCTCCGAACCACGGAGTTCGCCGACATGGGACTTCCATCCACCTCATGCCCAGGGGAACTCCCATGCCCAGGGGAACTCCCAGGTGGCGGTTCGGTACGACCTCGCTCGTCGCCGACCGTTCCTGGGGCGAGCCGCGGGAGATAGCCCCGCCAGCGGCCGATCCCGATGTATACGATTGCGAACGTCAGGGCAGCGACCGTACCCGGCACCACCGCGGACGCGCGATCTCCTGGCGCAGCAGTCGCGCTTATCGGAAGCGCGACCGCCGTCGCGAGCATTCCGGCCGCGCACGGCCCCGCGACCGATCGCAGATAGAGTTCCTGTCCGATGCCAACACGCCAGTGCAGGAACCCCACTCCGAGCACGTTCGCAACCACGATCCATCCGGCCGACCCGGCCAAGATCCCGGGAAATCCGAACGCCAGAGCAAGCGGAACAACGACCACGACGCAGAGCGCGGCATCAGCGAGCGCCGTCATCGCAATCAAGCCGGCCCGCCCAATCGCGAAGAGGGTCGCCGAGCACACACCGGTCGAGACGTTCACAGCCACCGCGATACACAGCGCCGTTACCACCGCCACGATTCGCGGATCGCTCGCCCCCAACCACAGCGGGACGGCGCTCGTCGCCGTCGTTGCGAGTATCAGCGGCAGGAACATCCCGACCGCGGCGTTCCGCTGGGTCAACCGCGCATAGTCCCGCAGGATCCCCGCGAGTCCACCAGCCGCAAACGCCCGTGTGAGATGGGTGGTCAGCGCCACTGAAGCGGCCGAACCGAATGCCTGTGCTCCCAACGCCAGCCGGCTTCCCAGTTCGTAAGCGCCAGCGGCAGCCGGCCCGACCACGAAACCCGCAATCAGCTTGCCGGACTGGAAAATCACAATGTCGGCGACCCCCAGCGCCTGGCCCTTCACGCCGAATACGACGATCTCCCGCGCGATCGCCAGCCGTGGCCTTCCAATCACGATGCGCCGCTCGTCGAGCAGGATCGAGACGACAACTGCACATAGTCCTACACCCGCACCCACCGCGGTCCCGAGGGCGAACGCGCTCAGCGTGGGCGAAAGTAGCAACCCGACGACACCGCCCATGACCTGAGCGCCTCCCAGCACCGAAAGCCCCAAGCTCGCAGCCACCATCCGGCCCCGCCCGAACGAGGCGGCTGCCAACGCACGAGCCAGCATGCCAGTCGCCAGCACCGTTGCCGCACAGACGAACAGTGTCCTGGTCACGCTCACGTCGCCTGTACGCAGCACACTCTCCAACCGGTCGGGGACGAGCAGTGGAATCGCCAACAGGACGGCACCGAGCATGACGAGGACGCTGACGCACACACCAACCACCGCACGTTCGTGCTCGTTGTCACCGCGCGCATGGTCAAGCGCGACAAATCGATTGGCGGCCCGCGAAACCCCCAGGTCGAGCAGCGCCGCGTACTGAGCCATCGCGCCGGTCATGGACCAGATACCGTAGTCGTGCAGGCCGAGCCGGGACACCACGAACGGTGTCGCGAGCAGGTTGGCGCCGAAGCCGACAGACAGCGGCAACATCTGGGCTGTCGCGCCGAGCTTGAGTGAGTGGACGCCGAGAACGGCAGGCATCGCCTTCTCCCTCGAATCGCTAGCTGTCTCGAACGCGGCACAACGCCGGCCGGCGAAGCGTAGGCTCACAACGACGCAGTGCGATGATGGCGGTGGCCACGCGCGTGAGCGCAGGCCTGCACTCCGGCGGAGAGGGATCGCGGTGCCCAGACTCAGCGTGTGCGTACCTGTGTACAACAGTGAGGACACCGTCGAGCGCAGCCTCGACAGCATACTGGCGCAGTCGTTCCGGGATTTCGAGTGCATCGTGGTCGACAACCACTCCGACGATACAACCGCTGAACGAGCCGAGCGCTACACAGTGGACCAGCGGCTCAGGTTGGTGCGCAACGAGTCGAACATCGGGCTGGTGGGTAACCACAACAAGTGCCTGCACCTCGCCCGCGGCGAACTGCTCCAGTTCGTCCACGGCGACGACTGGCTGCTCCCCGACTGCTTCAGTCGGCTCGTCCCGAGGTTCTCGGCCGGCAATGTCGGGCTCGCCTTCGCACCGCGACGCGTGGAGAGCACCGACGCCCAATGGCACGCGCGGTATGCGCAGTTGCATCGTCCGCTCGAACCGCTCGAACCGGTCAACAGCGGACCGCAGATAGTGCGCCGATTCGTCGCGGGGGGTGCCGTAGGCAACTGGATCGGAGAGCCGACATCCGTGATGGTACGGCGCGAACTCCTTGTCGCGGTTGGAGGTTTCCGGCCACAGCTGCCGACCCTCCAGGACATCGACGCGTGGCTTCGGATACTGGCGCGGGCCGATGCCGCGTGGGTCGACGAGGAGCTCACGGTGCGCTGGCACCACGACAACTCGTTCACCGCACATCACGACACCACCAGGACCGGATCGCTTGATCACCTGTGGCTGCTCTCGGGTCTCGCGCACAACACCGACCTCGATGCGAAGGTACGACTTCGCGCACTCACACTGTGGGCCCGCGGTGTACTCGGAATCTCCCGAACCACACTATCGTTCCCGAAAGGACAGCGCACCAATCGATTCCGTCAGCTCGGCGAGCACGTCCGCGCCGTCTGCACGCGAAGGTAGAACTAGCCCGCGATCCGACCTCTACAGACTCGACCAGCATACCCTACCGGTATCCCGTTTAGGAGTGTAGAAACAGACTAGAAGTCGGTAGACGAGGGGCCGAGCCTCTGTCACTCGCCGCGCCGCGATCGCCGATCCCAGAGGACATCCGCAATGACCGTTGGATCCGTCGCAATAATCGGCTCGCGAGGCTATCCAAGCTTTTACGGTGGCTTCGAGACCCTGGTCCGCCAGCTCGCGCCCTATCTGGCCGATCACGGCTGGGACGTTACGGTCTATGGTCGCCCCGGCGCGACCGCAGACTTGTCAGCCGATCGCCACCCGGCCGTGCGAACGCGGAGCACCAGGGGAATCGAGTCGAGGTCGGCAAGCACGCTGTCGTACGGCGCCACGTCGGTCCTGGACGCGGCCCGCGTCCGCCCCGATGTCGCGCTGATACTGAACGTCGCCAACGGTTTCTGGCTGCCGGTGCTGCGCGCCCGCCACATCCCGTCGGTGGTGAATGTGGACGGAATCGAGTGGGAACGTGCCAAGTGGGGCCGCGTGGCGAAGTCGATGTTCCGGCAGGGGGCCGCCCTCACCGCGCGCTACGGCGATATCCTCGTCTGCGACTCGCACGAGATAGCCGACTATTGGATGGCACAGTTTCGGCGTGAGAGCGTGTTCCTCCCGTACGGGGGCGATTCACCGAACCGAGACCTCGAGCCCGTCGCGGGGCTCCACAGGCACGGTTACGTATTGCTGGTCGCCCGTTTCGTGCCGGAAAATACCGTGAACGAATTCATCGATGCCGCCGAGGCCCTTTCCAGCCGGCACGAGATCGTCATCGTAGGTTCGTCCGGCTATGGCGGGCAGCTGGAGGAACGCGTGCGGGCGCTCGATCGAGCGAACGATCGGGTGCATTGGATGGGACACGTATGTGACGATGCCAAGCTGTTTTCCCTGTGGCAAAACGCCGGAACGTACTTTCACGGACACAGCGTCGGCGGCACCAACCCGGCTCTCGTCCAGGCAATGGCATGCGGGGCCCCGACAGTGGCCCTCGATACCGCGTTCAACCGCGAGGTCCTCCAGGGCTGCGCGGTCTTTGTCGAGCCCAACCCCCGCGACATCGAGTCCGCAATCGACGGAGTGATGACCAGCCGTTCACAGCAGCGGTCACTCGGATCACGGGCACAGCAGCGGGCACGTGACTGCTATTCCTGGGAGTCTATCTGTGCGGGCTATGCAAGCACGCTGCGCAGAGCAATGCGGACCCAGCCCGCGCGGACGCGAACACCACACCCGCCGTGGCACGTCCGCGTCAGGGCGGCAATACCATTCGCCCACAGCAGCCACTGACGACGCCAGCGGCCGCGGCGCGATACCAGGAGGAGCCATTCTCCGCCCGCAGGCCGATGATGCGCCGTAGCGGGGTCAGCGCCGCCATCGCCAGTAGCGTGCCCCACAGCGCGAGCGCCGCACCAAACGCGACAGGAGCGGCATAGAACTCCAGGTAGAAAAGCGCCTTGGAGCGGAAGTACTGTCCAGCAGCGAATTCCCGGACCGGCGCAGTGGAAGCGCCCCCGAGATGGGTGATTACCGCCCGCGGCTCCAGCACGACCCCGACGCCGAGCCGCGCAAGCTTGCGGGCGATCGCCTCCTCCTCGTGGTACAGAAAGTACCGTTCGTCGAATCCGCCTGACCTGCAGAAGTTCTCGGCGCCAATCGCCATACACGCGCCCTGCACGTAAGGCACCGGTCCCCCGGTCCGGTATACCGCAACGTCCGGCGGGATGTCGCGAGGCAGCATCCGCTGTGAGAGAACGGTCGGCATAAAGACCTCCCCGAGGTCCGACGGCACTCGAGACCAGCGCCGTGCACGGGTCTGCTCTGCCCCCGACGCATCGACGATCCTCGGCCCGACCAGTGCGTTCTCGCGCAGCACCGTTCCTGCGAGGATCCCTGTGGCGCCAGCGCCGAACGACGCGTCCGGATTGAGAAAGATAAGCACCTCGCCGTGAGAATTTGCGGCCCCCAGGTTGCAGCCCGCCCCGAATCCGCGGTTTGCGCCCGCCCGGATCACCCTCGCGTCGGGGCGTACGCGGACCGCCTCCCGGACACTACCGTCATGCGAGGACTGGTCAACGACCACGACCTCGCACCCCTCTGGGATCGATCGCAGGCAGCGCGCGATCGTTGGCTCAGAGTTGTAGGTCACGACGATCACCGACACGGTGGGCTCGGCCGCGCCGCCTCCCGTGTCAATCGGCGTGCCTTCCGGTTCGTAGCCTGTCATCCCGCACCCATCCGATCGCGCCACAGCGCACCTAACCTGCGCTGGAACCGCTCGAAGGTGAAATCGCGGAGCTCGTCGACCACCGCTTCGTCGCAGCGAGGATCACGCAATACAAAGGGCCGCCGCCCCCACCTGATGCATGCACCCGCGATGGCAGGCGGCAACCCGCCTCTGGCATGCTCAGTCGCCACGACTGGCACCCCGTGCATCATCGCCTCGACCACCTTGACCTTCATCCCACCGCCGAGTTCGATGGGCGCGAACACCGCGTCCACCGCGTCATAGAACCGCGACACTGTGTCGACCGGCCCCCACACATCGACGCCATCGACTCGAGGCAGCGACTCGGACCCAAATCCCGCCACCACGACTCTGCGCTCGAGTGGGCGCAGCACCGGGAGCCACTGCTTCACGAGTCGCACGTATGCATCGCGATTGGGTGGATAGTCGAAATTCGCGAGCATTCCGTAGGTGCAACCGCCGTTCGACACGGGGCCAACGCGCCGGTCGCGTTCGAGAGTGTCCGTGACCGGGGTCGGGAGCCAGACCGCGTCTCCGCCGATAAGGTCACGATCGCACCAGGACGCAGCAGAAACCATTGCGGCTCTCCTGGATTCCGACCTCTCCCGCCACTCCCACAGTCGTGCCTGAGCAGCAGTTACGGTGCCTGACACCGGGTCGACGGTACGGGCCTGAGTCCGCGCGATCGCACTCCAAAGGTCCGGGTAGTCCAGCCAGGCAGGGCCGTGATCGAGGCTCCAACGGTGTGCCGACGGAACCAGGCTCAGCGTGGGACAACATCGGCTTTCCAAGCCCGCGAGCGCCGCATCCACCGGACGCCGGAAAGCGATGGGCAGGATGCGGCGCTTGAGCCTGTGCACACGGGAGGTGACCGCACGTCCGGTGCCCCCGGCACCAGGCGGACCAACCCCGGTGATTTCCACCTCCAGACCCATGTGTTCGAGCGCCCGAATGAACGCGTGGACCCGCCGCCCGCCACCGTCGAGCCGCCGCAAGGACACATCGAGGCAGATCACCCGGATACCGGGGTACCCAGAACAGCCCCGCCTCGGCAGTGCGCACTCCCTGGCCATCGAGTCGTGCCCTAGAACCGCGCCCATTCCGGCGCGATGTCCATCTGAAGGATGTCGCCGGTTTCGGAGTACAGGCCATAGTCGTCGTTTACGGCACCCCATTGAACAGCTCCCCGCACGACCGGGCTCGAATCTCGCAGCCGCCTCACCTGGGCATAGAACGGACCCGGGCGCGCGCCGGGCGCGTGACGATTCTCGCCGAATTCCCCGATTAGCAGCGGCCTGTTCACAGAGAGCTCGTATGGAGTGAGGATCCGAGAATCCTCACCCAGTACCGCACCTTCGTAGACGTGCAGGTCGAAGAAGTCCACCATATCGGCGTACAGCTCGTAGTAGCGGACCGCCGAAACCTTGTCCAGCAGTCCACCGGGCGCGACATCACTGATGGACTGTGGGATCTGCGGCGCGGCCCTGCGGATTGCCGCGCTCCAGGAACCGATCCACCGCACGACCTGGGCCTCGGAAAACAGAGGATACCCACTGGCGACCTCATTGCACAGGTCGACGGCGAGTACGTTCGGGTTGCGCGCGAGCACACCGCCCACACCACCGAGGAAGCGTGCAATGAAGTCCGCGTCGGCATTGCGCTTGTGCCGCAGGTCGATTGCACAGTAGTAGAACCCACGACCGAACTCGGCGCACCGACTAATCACCTGCTCGAGCCGGTCGTGGTAGGTCGCCTCGGTGATGGCGCCGGTGTAGACCGCGTTGACATCTCCGATCAGCCGGATCACGTTCGCCCCCTGGTCGACCGCCCGACGAACCGATCGATCGATCCAGTTCCAGTCCCACCGCGACCAGAGATTGAACCATGCGGACGCGGTGGGGTCCGCATCCGCGAGATCGACACGGGAGGGAATGATATTGCTGCCCTTTATCCCGACCGCGAGTAGCGGAGCGGCAACTCGATCCGCGATGGCCGGGCCGACCGCGATCCCCCACTTGCCGGCAAGGCCCCGGAAAGCGGTGCGCAACTCCTCACCAGTGAGAGGTCGATTCCAGCGCACGATCTCACACACCTGGCCGGAAAAGTACTCGCCGCCATTCGTCACGCCGATCGACATCGTCACCTCCAGCGGGAGTGCGACATCCGGTGCCGCCGCCCAACCCACCGGCTGCCCGTTCACATAGATGTGGGCATTGCCCCCCGCGTCCAGGCTGAATCCAATGATGGCTGGCATATCGCCGACCGCCCCCGCCGCAGACCAAGCAATCGCGCGCTTCCCGGAGTTGAGCGCCACCACCGAACCGTCGTCGTCGACGCGGAGCTGGAAGCCACCATTCGCCTCGTTCGATCCAACGATCGTCCCTCCCCCACCCGGCCCGCAACATACAACCGCGAAGACCGTGAAAGCGCCTGCGCCGCAAAACGCATTCGATGTGAGAGACATCCCCCTCCCATCAAAACAGAGCGCCGGCCCAATCCCACGGCCGCCGGCCGAGAACCGGGGTTTCCATGCCTCGACGTCCTGAGTGGCCTCCACACATCGACTCGGCTGTGCGAGCTGCGGTATCGCCGCGACACGTTGGCCGTCGTTCAGATGCACCGCATCGAGGTCGCGCACCACGAAACTGCTGACCACGGAGCTGGTGTCGGCGTCGCGAAAACCGAAGCCGTATCGCTGTAGTTCCCAGTCCGCGGGCAGGCTACCGGCAGCAGCGCGAGTCCCGTTCGACATAACGACGAATCGCATCCGTCCGACCTCGACGCGAATCACGTTCGCCTCACCCAGTCTCAGCCCCGATCCCCGGCGCGAGGGCGGGGCGGACCGCGAGCCGCCCGTGACCGTGACGCCGTCGAAGTCGCTTGATTTCGCCAGGACGATCTCGCGCCGCGAGTGGTCTCGCCCCTCGAGGACCACGCAGATGCAGGCACGCTCGAGCCCGAGAGCCGCCGTCAGATCGATAGCGACATCCGACGGCTTGGCCGCCGGTAATTCGCCCGACGCGGAATGCCCTGAGAGCATCGCCACGCCGGCATCAACCCGGGCCAGGTCACCGGTCTGGGACCACCCGTTGCCGCCGAGGGACACCCCCAGGTCGCCTGCGCTGGTTCCGGCAAATTCGGAGCTGTCCACTGGGAAGACGCACAGCTGGGTCGCATCGAAGTGCAGGTCCAGGCCGTGCATCGTCGCAGGATCCCATTCACAGGGTGGGACATCGCCACACCCAGGAAGGGCGGTGTTCGACATTTGAGCACTCGATGCCACCATCGGGGCCAGCACGAAAGCCGCACCTGCCGCGGCCGACACTTTGATAAAGCCTCGTCGATCGATCATGATTCGGCACCCGCAACGGTCTCCGGTTGAAGCGGGAAACTCAACTCACGCGCGGACTGGAGGGGTCGCGGTCCGACGTGCTTGACGAGGCGTCGGACGAATACGCTCCCGAGAACCGTCGCATCGGTTCGACCGAGATACTCGATGCTGCCCTGCAGCTCACGCCCTGTTGTACTCCGATAGGCACCCACGAGAATGACGCCATCGGCTGCGGAGGCGATCACCACAGCCTCGGTAGAGCCGGCCGCCTCGGGGATCGCGACCACTATCCGGCGGAAGTGCGTTCGCAACACGCCGAAGAGCTCGGTGACACCCTCGCGGTTACTGAGCGCACCGGGCGCGGCATCGGGGAGTCTGGTCATGGCGAAGACCCCGGTGAACTGGGTCGGCCTGGGGATGTCCAGGCTCGAGCGCACCGCCTCGACCGCACTCGCGACGTGCTGGGGGATCTCACTCGTGCGACCGGTGCCAGCGACATATGCACGCTCGGTATCGTCGAACGCCGGGTCCGCGACGACGAGCAATGTCGGCGTCCCCTCCTCCGCGCAGGAGACCGCTAGCCCTTCTGCCATCCGTACGACCGTCCGCGGGCCACTCGCCCCGCAACCCACACTCGACACCGCGATCACCACGGGAATCACGTCGGAGCCGGACGCCGGGAGATTCACCCTCAGCCGACGATAAGCCTCCGCGGTGTCCGCCTGCAGTGACGAGTCCGCCTCATCCTCGGACGGCAATTCGGCAAGTGGCGCCGCACCGGTGACCCGTTCCACTGCATCGCGATTGCGGATTCTGTCGTCGAGCCGTTCCCTGATGAAGGCGAGGACCAGTCCGACGAGCATCCCGAGCAGCGCACCGAGCGCAATGCTTCTCGGCCCCAGGTGGAGCCCACCTGGCACGCCGTCCTCGGCAGGGTCGATGATCACTACCTTCGCGACTGGCGCCCCGCCGTTCTGCGGCGTCTCGAGTTCGGAGGCAAGTCTCACGAACTCGCTCGCCAGGGTGTTGGTGACGTCCCGCGCCTGTTCAGGCGAGTCACCGACCGCCGACACGTCCATCACCGCGGCGTCGGGGGCAGACCTCGCTGTCACGCCGGCCGCCAGCGAGTCGGCATCGACGTCCAACCCAAGCGCATCTATCGTGCGCTGGGCCAGGACCCTGCTGTTGATGAGATTCTGGTAGGAGACCACTCGCTCCTGGGCGTAGATGCCCCCCTGCTGGGCGTCATACCGCGAGATGTCGCTCGCGCTCGACACGAACAGACGGGTGGACGCCGTGTACTGAGTGGGGGTCAGGAAGGCCACCAGACCCAGTGCGACAGCGCCCAACGCGGTTGTCGCAACGATGATTCGCCAGCGAAAACGCGCGATCTGAAGAAACTCTCGCAGTTCGAGCACGGGGGCACCTCCCTGATGCACCGCGACGGTGGACCGACCCGCGAACCGCCCCTACGACTCCGCCGACACCGGCCGTCACCTACACCTGTTCGACAGCAGCCGCCACCTCTTCGCCATGAAGATCCGCAAGGCACACTCAGCAAGGGAAAGGAATTCGACCGCCGTTTTCACGGTCCGATTCGTCATTCCACGCGAGCCCAAAATATCACCACAGCGACCGACGGTCGACGTAGGCTTGAAGTCCTGGTCAATCACCACCCATCGTCTGATCGGTCCAGGACGCCATCGATCCAGTCGCAGGTGCTGCGGTACCCACGACCGGTGTGGCGCGCCGCTCCACTTCGAGCAGTCATTCGGACCGTGACGTGATCGGACGTTCGGCAAGTGTCCGTGGGGACGGAAAGCCGAGAGGAGTCCCACCCAGTGCCACCCGACATAGCGCTGATCGGCCTGCTCTCGATGCTCGTCGTCGGAGCGGTGTGCTGTGCAGTGGAACCCCGACCGTTCGCCAACATACTGGCCGTCGCGATCGTCCTGTGCATCTGGTTTCCGCTTGCGGTCGAGATCGCATTCGCCCCTCGCGTCGTGCTCGCCGTGCTGCTCGCCGTCGGATCAGTCGGGTGCATTATGTGTGGCGGCGCCTCCATCGCGACCAAGACCTTCGCGTCCGTGGTCATCACTTGCTTTGCGGCGATCGTGTTGACCGAGTTTCTCGGATTCGAGGTCGCCTCCCCGGCGATCGCCGATTCGTACTTCCGATACGTGGCCATCGTGCCGCTGTCCGCGGCGTACGGCCACCTCCTCGTGCGTGGCGGGCGGGCACGGCAATTCGGCCAGGCCTTCTTGGCGATCGGCCTCGTCGCATCACCCCTCGCGGTGGTCGAGTACGTGATCAATCGGCCGCTCTTCGCGAATCGAGGACGCTTCGAGACATATCTCGGTGAACAATACCGCGCGAGCCTCTTGTCGGGGCAACCACTCGTTCTCGCGATACTCCTGCTGTGCGCCGTGGCGATCGCGTTCGTCATGCTCCGTGGACACCTTCGGTGGATCGCGATCGCCATCCTCGTTTCGGGAGTGGCGGCGACCGACAGCCGAGGCGCCCTGGGTTTGACGTTCGTGTTCCTTGCACTCGCAGTCATCTGGGAACGCTTCCCGCGCCTCCACGAACACGAAAAGCTATTCCGCGCAATATTTGTCACTGCATCTGCGGTGGCGCCATTTATGATGATGACGCGGTACGCGGGCTTCGCCGGAATCACGAGTTCCGATCCGGCGACTGCCAGCCAACAGTACCGCGGCGCGCTGTACTCGATCGCGGGTCGAACCCTGTCCGACCGGCCGTGGGGCTGGGGCATTCAGGGGCTGCCTCCGGGCATCTACACTTTCCGATCGCCTTTCGGACTTATCGACGCATCTGACAGTCTGGATTCCGAGTTCGTCCAACTGTTGGTCGAGTTCGGGTACCTGGGCGCCCTGGCGCTGATCGTCGCCATCGTCGTCGTCGCCTTGCGGCTGAGATGGGACCGCTGGTGGACACTGACAGCAGTACTGATCACGGCCGCGGGCTACTACCTGTCCATTCATTCATGGTTGGGCATCCTGAGCCTGTGGGCGCTGTCCGTCGGCGCAGCGTTTGCGGATCCGCCAACAATCCCCGAGACGCGACCGCCTGGTGCTCAGGCGGTGTCCGATCCGCCCCGGAGTCTGGCACGCCCTGTCCCGGGGGGTATCGGATGAAACTGCTGATCGACGGGTACTGGTGGGAGGACGGCCCGCACTCGAATCGAATGGTTCTCCACGAAATCGTTCGAGAGTGGGTGCGAAGCCATCCGGACGATGACCTCCTTCTCGCAGTACCTGCGCGACGAAATTCGCGACCGGGGGAACCCATTCCGCCCGGCATTGCGGTTACACGAACGCACCTGCGCCGGCATCCTGTCATCAACATTCTGGAACTGCCCGCCATCGCGCGGAGGCGGGGGCTCGACGCAGTGCTGGCGTTCAACTTTGCCGCATACACCGGACGCGGAGTCGTCTTCATCCACGATGTGCTCTTCCAGTCCAACCCCGAGTGGTTCACCTCGCGTGAGCGTGCATATTTTTCGGCGATCCCGCTCCTTGCGCGCAGGGCCACCTGCGTCATAACGACCTCTGAATCCGAGTGCCGCCGCATCATGCGCTGCAACCCGGCTCTCCATCGCGTCGTTGGCTGCGGCCTGTCAACCCCGACCGCCCTGTCTGTCGGTCCCGCACGGGATCCGGGCCTGGGTCTCACTCCGGGCCGGTACCTGCTCTGCGTCGGACGACTGAACGTGCGCAAGAACCTCGAACGAACGATCCGCTCCGCGTTGCGGTCCGGCGCGGTGTCCGAGTCCTGCCCCCTTGTCATCGTGGGTGAGCCCTCCGGTCGACTCACCGCGATCAACTCCGAATTCCGTGGCCCGATCAACGACCAGACGGTTGTCTTGGTCGGCGCAGTTTCCTATCCGGAACTGAAGTGGCTGTATCAGCGGTGCCTGGCATTCGTGTACCTGGCGCTGGACGAGGGGTTCGGCCTGCCACCGGTCGAGGCCCTCAATTGCGGTGCACAGGTGCTGGCAAGTGACATTCCGGTTTTCCGGGAAACGGTCGGTACGCACGCGCTACTGGTGAATCCCACCGACGAGGCCGCAATCGCCGAGGGCATCCGCCTTGTCGCGAGCGGCCGGTACAAGCCTTCGCCTAGCACCGACCGGGAACAGGACAACTGGGCGTCGGTGTGCCAGAAAATCAGGAACGAGGTGCTGACTTGTCCCCCACGGCGCGCGCGCTGACCGGTGCAGTCGGACGACCAATACCCGCGCCAGTCCGTCAAGCCGGCTCGTCTTGGATCCTCGCCCGTCTGCTTCCTGCGCAGCGAGTCATGGGTCTGGGTGACCTCCCAGCCGCGCTACGATCACAGCCGGTCCATCACAACGGCAGCCTCGACGAGGCTGTCCCCGAGTAGGCGTACCCGCGTTCCCGGCTGCGCCCGACCCGACCGCGCAGCTGGTGCAGCTGCGATAGACCGAGCGAATCTGCCCGCTCGACGATCAGGGTGTTGGCGTTGGAGATGTCGGGCCCGGTCTCGATAATCGTGGTGCACACCAGCACGTCGAACTCGCGCTCCCAGAAGCCCTGCACGGTCTTCTCCAGGGTCTCCTCGTTCATCTGACCGTGCGCGACCACCACCCGAGCCTCCGGAACCAGGTCACGAATCCGCTTGGCAGCCATGTCGATCGAGCTGACCCGGTCGTGCACATAGAACACCTGACCGTCGCGCACCAGCTCACGCCGGATCGCGGCAGCGACCTGCTTGTCCGCGTGCGCACCGACGTACGTGAGGATCCGGTGCCGCTCCTCCGGCGGAGTGAGGGTCGTCGACATCTCCCTGACGCCGGCATGGAAATCTCCAACATGCGCAGTCGGCCCATCGAACACGCGACGCACCAGGTGCGACCGCCGTCCGCGTCGGCCACCCAGACACCCAATCGCATTGCAGTAACACTTCAGCTGCCCCCTCGGATACTTACTGGAAAGTAGGAACAATGTCCGGGGGGACCAATGAAGCTCGCCACCCGCGCCGCCCGCGCCATCGCGGCCATCGCGCTCGCCGCGGCGGTCACCACGACCGTCGCCCCGGTCGCACCTGCCGCGCAGGCCGACAACCTCGACAACTACCTCGACCTGCCGCTGGTCAACCGAGATGCCTCGGTCTCACCGGGCGGCGTAAATCCCGCTCTGCCCAATGACCCCGATGTGCTGCGCGGGTTCCTCGACCAGGCCCGCGCCGCGGGTGTCGCGCCGACCAGCTACGCGGCCCTGCTGCACCAGTACTGGCTCACCGACGTCACCCGCACTGCCGGTATCGACCTCGCGTCGTGGGATCCGCGGGCCGGCGTGAAGGCCAACCGGGACAACCTGATCCGCTCGTACCGCTACTACGAGGACCTGCAACTCGACCACCGCGAGCTGCAGTGGGCCGGGATGGGCGGCCAGGTCGGTGCCGACTTCGGTGGCGGTCTCGCCGACTTCGACCTCCTCACCGACGGCTACGACCTGCCCGGGCTGAGCCGGCTGTCGCGGGCCGTCGTCACCGCCGTCGTCGATGCCGCGGGCCCGCAGGCCGTGGCCCAACTCCCCGCGGGCCTGCGCGCCCTGGCCTCGGCGGGCGAGAGGATCACGACCGAGGACCTGCGCTACATCCTGGGCATGATCCTGGTGATGCAGAAGAACATCTTCTCCGACCTGATGCCGATGCACCGCGCATACGTGACCGGTGGCCTGCCGGCGCTCGAGGAGATGCACCGCGCCGGCCTGTTCGGCGACGACATCCTCGACGCCTGGTACGACATCGCGTCGAATGATGCCGAGCGTGTCGCCCGGGGCAACGGGACGCTGCTGCGCCGCGAACAGGGCGTCATCATCAAGGATCAGTGGGACGCTGTGCGCAGCTACAAGGGCGATGTCGGCGAGGCGATCACCTACCTGTCGACCGTTGCCGCCTCGCCGTCGGTCGCGGGAGTGACGCCGCCGCGGTCCATCCGCCCGATCCAGGTGAGCGTCACGCTGCCCGACGGTCGTGCCACTACAGTGACGACACCGCTGCCCTCGTGGAACTGGTCGGTCTTCGAGGATCGTTGGGACTACATCAGCGCGGAGTTGTTGCCGCGCTACAAGTTCCAGCTGGAGAACAACTGGCCGGTGCTCGAGGCGCAACTACAGGTACCCTACGAGACCCAGTTCGAGTCGAAGCGTCCCCTGCTGACGTTGCCGCAGTTCTTCGACTCCGCCCTGCGCAACACGAAGGTCGAGGTGTCCTGATGCGGATCGCTCCCCTGGTCCCCACTGCTGCGATGGCGGCGGTGGCCGCACTCGCCTTCGCCGGACCGGCGTCCGCGGACCCGGCCG
Source organism: Rhodococcus sp. NPDC003322 (assembly GCF_053589555.1). Classification (NCBI taxonomy): domain Bacteria; kingdom Bacillati; phylum Actinomycetota; class Actinomycetes; order Mycobacteriales; family Nocardiaceae; genus Rhodococcus; species Rhodococcus sp. NPDC003322. The sequence continues at coordinate 619,811 of NZ_JBSFSC010000001.1, forward strand.
CGCCGCCGGTGTCCACGCCCGCGATCGGCGAGGTCGTGACCGGCTTCTCGCTGGAGGCGCTCGAACAGGGACGATTCGCAACCCGCGCCGAGTTCGACGCGGGTCTGGCCGCCGACGACCCGTTCTACGCCGAGCCGGCGCTGACGGGCTCCGAACGTCCCGGCACCCTACTCAAGGCGAAGAAGGTCGACGTCCAGTTCGCCGCTTATCGACCGGCGAACCTCGACGCGTGGAAGCTGATGTACGTCACGTCGGATCTCGATGGCAGCCCCACCATCAGCACCGGCATCGTGATGATTCCGGTGGACGGCACCCCGAACTCCGAACGTCAGGTGATCTCCTACCAGCAGGCCAACGACAGCATCGGCGCGAAGTGTCATCCGAGCTCGCAGTGGACGGGCGCCAACCCGCTCGACGGATCGTCGTGGTCCGCGCTCGGCCCGCTGGCACAGATGTTCAACCGGGGCCAGGCCGTGGTGATCAGTGACGTCGGCAACGACGCGGATCCGAACCCGCACGGCGTGTTCGCGGGCCGGTTCGGCGGCAAGGCACAACTGGACGCGATCCGCGCGGCGCTCACCCTCGACGCGGCCGGGCTGAACCCGAAGGCACCGGTCGGACTGTTCGGCGTCGCCGGTGGCGGTGTCGGGGCGGCCTTCGCCGCCGAGTACCACGACTCCTATGCGCCGGAGCTCGACATCCGCGCGACGGTACTCGAGGGGATGGTGGTCGAACAGCGGAACTTCATCCGGATGGCGGACGGGTCGGTCGGCGCGGGATTCGCCTTCGCCACGTTGCTCGGCCTCGAACCCCGTTACCCGGAGATGCGTATCGACGAGAAGCTGACCCCACTCGGCAAGGAAGTCGCCGACTGGTACCGCACGCAGTGCCAGACCCCCGCCTACTTCACGTTGCCGTTCGCACCGCTGAATGCACTGTTCACAGGCGGCGCCTCCCCCGCCGACATCCCGGACTTCCAGCACGTCTACGCCGACAACGAACTCGGCCGCGGTGACGCGCCCCGGTCGAAGGTGCTGATCGCGTCGTGCCGCGCCGACGACTCCCCGATGTCGCTGGTACCGGCGCAGGATTCGCGAGATCTCGCCGACCGGTACCGGGCCGGCGGCACCGATGTCACCTACGCGGGCAGCGACTGCAGCATCGAGCGTTTCACCGAGAACATGTACGGCTGGGGAACGGACCTGTTCGGCATGCAGACGATCGACTGGCTGACGAAGACCGTGCGGGAGGGCTGACCCGCTCCGAGCGGGTCTGCCCTTCGTCGCCGACCGCCGGGAGCCACTCACGGGGTTCCAGGCGGTCGCCGACGGTCTAGGCGGCCTCGGAGAGGAACCGAGCCATGTCCTCCGGGATCGGGACGTGCGTCGTGAGTCCCACGGCCGTACGTCCGGTGTTGCCGGAGGGGTATCGCCGCAGGGCGGCGGCGGGCGCGGCCACGACGATCCGCAGGACCTGTCCGGCGGCTTCGCGCCAATCCCGTTGCCGCAGAGCAAAGGCGAGCATCGCGATGTGATTGCGGGTGTGCGGCCACGCGTGGTGCTGGGACAGGATGTGGGCCTGCTCGAGGTGCGTCCACTTCTGTGCTTCGTCGTACGCCGTGCGGGCGTCGTACATCTCGGCGGAGTACGCGGCGCGAACACGCGCGGGCATCGTCATCGACAGTTCCTTCGGCTCGGTGTCGACCACCCCTAGCTGCTGAACTGGCTCAGGACGCCGCCGAGCAGGCTCTGCGTGCCTACGGCGGCCAGGCGGCGTCCGGTACGAGTAGCCATGAAGGTTGTCCCTTCGGCCTCGCCGCGACGATCGTCGCGAACGATGCTGGTCAGCCCGTCACAGCGGGTGGCGGCAGGTGTGGTGCGCTGTGCGCGAATTCATCCTGACCCAGGAATACTTAGGGGACGCTGAGTAGCGCTACAGACGGTCCGGGCGGCACGGTTACTGTCGGAGCCGTGCTATCCCGAATCCCGGCGTGGGCGAGCCGGGCCCGGCGGCGGGCGAAACCGGTCCGCATCCGCCTGACGCTGCTGGCCACCCTGTTGGTTGCGGTCACGCTGACCGCCGCCGCCGCGGTGGTGCTCGTCGCCATCCACAACTCGTCACGGCACTCCGCCGACGTGGCCACCACTGCGAGAGCCAGGCAGATCGCGGCGGTCGCCGAGTCCGAGGGACTCGGCGCTCTCGACGCGTCGCTGCTGACCGCAAGCCGGTATGTCGACATCATCCAGGTCGTCGACGGTGCCGGGCGGGTCGTCTTCAGCGACGTGCGCTACCCGACCGGACCGCTCAGTCCCGGTCTGGCGCCTGGCGAGGAGACGCGGGTCGGCGGCCTCAGGACGACGCCCGACGGTCCGGGATTCCGAGCCGCGCTGGTCGGCGTGACCACCCCCGACGACGGGCCGGTCACGGTCGAGGTGGGCGCATCCGAAGGACGCCTCGACTCGCTCGTCCACCTAGTCGCCAAGCTGGGCGCCGTCGTGATCCCGCTCATCGTGCTCGGGACGGCGCTGCTGACCTACTGGTTCGTCGCGCGCACCCTGAAACCGGTCGACGACATCCGCAAACGGGTGGACGACATCTCGGGCGGAAACCTCGATCAGCGTGTCCCCGTACCGGACACCGGCGACGAGATCGCGACGCTGGCCAGCACCATGAACGCGATGCTCGACCGCATCGACACCGCCCGGACCCAGCAGATGCGGTTCGTGAACGATGCGTCACACGAGCTGAACAGCCCGCTCACCACGCTGGTCGGCCTGCTCGATCTGTCCCGAACGAAGCAGCTGCCCATCGATCCCGAGACCGTCGAGACGGTCATGCTGCCCGAAGCCCTCCGCCTCCAGGGCATGGTCTCGGATCTGTTGTTCCTGGCACGCGCCGACGAAAAGGGCGTCCCGCTGCGAGTCGCCGATGTGGACCTCGACGAGGTGGTCAGCGCGGAGGTCGCCCGCCTCGAGGCACTCGGTCGCCACACGATCACGGCGAGCATCGTGGCGGCCCGAGTGCGAGGCGACGGGGAGAAACTGGCCCGCGCCCTGCGAAACATCGCGGACAACGCTGCCCGCCACACCCGTGACCACCTCGACTTCGCCATCACCGTCGACGCCGATCGCGGCCACGTGTGCGTGACCGTCTCCGACAACGGGCCCGGCATCGCCGACGCCGACAAGGAACGTGTCCTGCAACGGTTCGTCCGCCTCGACACCGCCCGCGAACGGGGTAGCGGCGGTTCGGGGCTCGGTCTGGCGATCGTCAGCGAGATCGTGCATGCACACCACGGACAGGTGGTCGTCGCCGACGGACGAGACGGTGCCACCGTCGGATTCACCCTGCCGTTGCAGGATGGCTAGCCGCCGCCGTCGGCGGCAAGCCGATACCCGACACCGCGGACCGTCTCGATCGCCTTGCACCCGAACGGCGCGTCGATCCGCTTTCGGAGGTAGCTGACGTAGACCTCCACGACGTTCTCGTCACCGCGATAGTTGACGTCCCACACGGACTCGAGGATCCCGGCCTTCGTCACAACTTCACCCTTGTGCCGCATCAGGTACTCGAGCATTCCGAATTCCCTTGGTGTCAAGTTCAGTTCGACATCGCCTCGCCTGGCGACATGAGCCGCCGGGTCGACGGTGAGGGATCCTGCGGTCAGCACCGCCGGTCGTACCGGTGCACCACGGCGCACCAGCGCCCGCAGCCGCGCGATCAGCACGACGAACGAGAAGGGTTTCGTCAGGTAGTCGTCGGCACCGAAATCGAACGCATCGGCCTGGTCGTACTCGCCGTCCTTTGCGGTCAGCATCATCACGGGCGTCCACACACCCTCGTGCCGCATCTGCCGCACCACCTCGTACCCGTTGAGGCCGGGCATCATGATGTCGAGGACCACGACGTCGAAATGCTCTGTGCTCGCCTTCTCCAGGCCCTCGCGACCGTCATGGACCACGTCGACGACCCAACTCTCGGCCACGAGCATGCGGCGCACCGTCTCCGCGACGTTGCGGTCATCCTCCACCACGAGTATTCGCACGGCCTTCACTATCCCCCGTCACGCCCGGCCGTAGTGAGGTCACCTCGGAGAACTTCGTCACCACGTGACGCGTGCAGGAGGCACCCTCACGCTGCACACCGTCCCACGGTCGGACCGTCGGCTCGCCGTCACCAGACCTGCGACCAGGTCGCGGGTGCGATCGCCCCGGAGTCCGGCCCGGCCCTGCGCGCCGCCTGCTCGGCCGCCCGGATCCGCGCAGCGAAGGCCAGGACGGCCTTGCGAAGCATGTCCTCGGCGTTCTCGCCCACCACGATCCGCACCACCCGCAACTCCTCGGGCACCAGCTCGGCAGGCAGCCCCGCCCTGGTGGCCCGCTCGATCACCTTCTCCGCCAACGCAAGAGCCGGCTGCGCCATCGCGATCCCGTCCAGACAGGAGGCGCGCGCCTTCTCCGCCGCCTTCGCGACCTCCCACGCCCGCTCCTGCTCGGCGACATCGATCGGGCCGGTGTGACCGTTGGTCAGATGGGGACTGCGCAGGGCGAGCTTGGTGACCAGCCCCCGTGCCACGTCGTCGACGGTGAACGGGTCGGTGGCCGACTCCTGTGCGATCCGCGAATGGAACAGCACCTGCAGCAGCAGATCGCCCAGCTCCTCACGCAGACCGACCGGGTCGCCCTCCTCGATCGCGTCGAGCAGCTCGTAGGTCTCCTCGAGCAGGTACCGGCGCAGCGAGTCGTGGGTCTGGGTGACCTCCCAGCCGCCGTACGACCACAGCTGGTCCATCACCTCGGCGGCCTCGACGAGGCCGTCCCCGAGTCGACCGCCCTCGGCGCTCACGCGGGCGCCCCCACCGGGACGGACACGTCCACGGCTCCCGCGGCCTTGCCGTCCATCGCCAGCAGGAAGTCCGCGATGTACTGCAACAGCTGCACATCCCGCACCCGGTCGGAACCGACACCCCCGGTCCGCGGCAACGGCATCTGCACCATGCCGGTGGTCGCCCGGTACTGCGCCGCCGAGTACAACCTCTTGAGCCGCAACTGCTTCGAGTCCGGCAGCTGCATCGGCGAGATCTTCAGCTGGGTACCGGTGACGGCCACCTCCTCGATCCCGTACTCACGGCACAGCAACCGCAGCTTCGCCACCGACACCAACCGACCGACCTCCTCCGGCAGCGCACCGTAACGGTCGACGAGTTCGTCGATGACGGCGGTGATCTCGTCGTCGTTGCCCGCGGCCGCCAGCTTGCGATAGGCCTCGAGCCGCAACCGGTCGCTGGTGACGTAGTCCGGAGGGATGTGCGCGTCCACCGGCAGGTCGATCCGCACCTCCTTCGGTGCCTCGTCGGTGGTGATCGGCCGGCCGTCCGCGACGGCGCGGTACGCCTCCACCGCCTCACCGACCAGGCGCACGTACAGATCGAAACCGACACCGGCGACGTGCCCGGACTGCTCGGCACCCAACACGTTTCCGGCGCCACGGATCTCGAGGTCCTTCATCGCGACGGCCATGCCCGCACCGAGGTCCGAGTTCTGCGAGATGGTCGCGAGCCGGTCGTACGCGGTCTCGGTGAGCGGCTTCTCCGGCGGATACAGGAAGTAGGCGTACCCACGTTCCCGGCTGCGCCCGACCCGACCGCGCAGCTGGTGCAGCTGCGAGAGACCGAGCGAATCTGCCCGCTCGACGATCAGGGTGTTGGCGTTGGAGATGTCGAGCCCGGTCTCGATGATCGTGGTGCACACCAGCACGTCGAACTCGCGCTCCCAGAAGCCCTGCACGGTCTTCTCCAGGGTCTCCTCGTTCATCTGACCGTGCGCGACCACCACCCGAGCCTCCGGCACCAGGTCACGAATCCGCTTGGCAGCCTTGTCGATCGAGCTGACCCGGTTGTGCACGTAGAACACCTGGCCATCGCGGAGCAGCTCACGCCGGATCGCGGCAGCGACCTGCTTGTCGGCGTAGGCACCGACGTACGTGAGGATCGGGTGCCGTTCCTCCGGCGGAGTGAGAATCGTCGACATCTCCCGGATGCCGGCCATGCTCATCTCCAGCGTGCGCGGAATCGGGGTGGCCGACATCGTGAGCACGTCGACATGGGTCCGCAGCGCCTTGATGTGCTCCTTGTGTTCGACGCCGAACCGCTGCTCCTCGTCGACGACGACGAGACCGAGGTCCTTCCACCGCACCCCGGTCTGCAGCAACCGGTGGGTCCCGACCACCACGTCGATCTCGCCGTCGGCCAGCTGCGCGATGATCTCCTTCGACTCACCGGGATCGGTGAACCGGGACAGCCCCCGCACCTTGACGGGGAAGCTGGCCATCCGCTCGGTGAAGGTCTGCAGGTGCTGTTGCGCGAGGAGGGTGGTCGGCACCAGCACCGCGACCTGCTTGCCGTCCTGGACGGCCTTGAAGGCGGCCCGCACCGCGACCTCGGTCTTGCCGTAGCCGACGTCGCCGATGACGACCCGGTCCATCGGGACCGGCTTCTCCATGTCCGCCTTGACCTCGTCGATGACGGTCAGCTGGTCCTGGGTCTCGGTGAACGCGAAGGCGTCCTCCATCTCCTTCTGCCACGGGGTGTCCGGGCCGAAGGCGTGACCGGGCGCCGCCTGCCGGGCGGCGTACAGCTGGACGAGCTCGCCGGCAATCTCCCGAACCGCCTTGCGTGCCTTGCGTTTCGTGTTCGCCCAGTCTGATCCGCCGAGCTTGCTCAGCGCGGGCATCTCGCCGCCGACGTAGCGGGAGAGTTGGTCGAGGGATTCCATCGGGACGAACAGCCGGTCGCCGGGGTGGCCGCGTTTGCTCGCCGCGTACTCGATCACCAGGTACTCGCGGCGCGCGCCGCCGACGGTGCGCTCGACCATCTCGACGAATCGGCCGATTCCGTGCTGGTCGTGCACCACCATGTCGCCGGCGGTCAGTGCCAGCGGGTCCACCTGGTTGCGCCGCTTCGGCGGCAGCTTCCGGCCGTCACCGGCCGCGGCGACCCGGTTGCCGGTCAGATCCGACTCGGAGACCAGCACCAGCCCGACGTCGGGGCGCTGCGCCGGAAGGATCAGTCCGCTCTGCAGGGTGCCGCACAGCACGGACACCTGCCCGCGTGCCGGTTCGGCGCCCGGCGCCAGCAGTGCCGCGGGCACCTCGGCGTCCCACAGGCGTTCGAGTACCCGCTGCGCGGTGCCCGATCCGGCGACGACGATCGCGGCGCGGCCGCCGGTGGTGACGTGGGCCCGCAGCATCACGAACAACTCGGCGAGCAGTTCGTCCGACCCGCGGACCTCGGGGGCGGCCTGCAGGTCGAGGACAAGTTCGGTGTCACTGCCCGAAGCCAGCGGACTGACCGTCCACCAGGGCCGTCCCTGCTCCACCGCGCTCTCGTGGACCTGTCGCAGCGTCCGGTACGCCGATGCCGCCAGGTCCACGCCGGACACCCCGACGCTGGAGGTGTCGAGGGTGGAGGTGTCCAGCGGGGCGGCGGCACCGATCGAGGCCGCGGTCCAGGACGCCTCCAGGAACTCCTGCCCGGTGCGCACCAGATCGGTTGCACGGGTGCGGATCTTCTCCGGATCGCACAGCAGGACGTGGGTTCCGGCAGGCAGCGCCTCGGTCAGCAGCACCAGCTCCCCGTTCTGCAGCACGGGCAGCAGCGCCTCCATGCCGTCGACGGGGATACCGGCGGAGAGCTTGTCGAGCATTTCGACCAGGGCCGCGTCGGCCTGGTTGTCCTGCGCCAGGGCCGACGCGCGGTCCCGGACCTTCTCGGTGAGCAACAGCTCCCGGCACGGCGGCGCGATGAGGGTGGTCACGGTCAGCTCCGGCAGCGAGCGCTGGTCCGCGACCGAGAAGGACCTCAGCTCGGTGACCTCGTCGCCCCAGAACTCCACACGCACAGGGTGATCGGCGGTCGGCGAGAAGATGTCGAGGATGCCGCCGCGGACGGCGAACTCGCCGCGCTTACCGACCATGTCGACCCGCGTGTACGCCATCTCGACGAGCCGCGTGATCAGTTCCTCGAACGGGACCTCGCTCCCGACCCGCAGGTTGACCGGTTCGATCTCGCCGAGGCCCGGAGCCATCGGCTGCACCAACGAACGCACGGTGGTGACGACGATCCGAAGCGGCGGACCGTAGTCGGCGTTCTCGGGGTGCGCCAGCCGACGCAGCACCTCCAGCCGGCGACCGACGGTGTCGGCTCCGGGCGAGAGCCGCTCGTGCGGCAGGGTCTCCCACGAGGGGAACTGGGCGACCGCGTCACCGAGGATCTCCCGGAGTTCCGTCGTCAGGTCGTCGGCCTCGCGTCCGGTCGCGGTCACCAACAGCAGCTGACTGTGCTCGGCGATCGCCGTCGCGAGGAAGGGCCGGACGGGGTTCGGTGCGACAAGCGCGAGTTCCGCACGACCGAGGGCGTCCCGGACCGCGTCGAAGGCCGCACCTGCGAGCGCGACCCGGGCAATGCCCGCGAGCGGAAGATGCGCCTGCCCGGAATCCGGGTTGGCCGTGGACAGCGTCGATGGCATGTGAATGTGACCGCCCCTGGATCGCCGAACGAGTACGGCCGCCGTGTCGACGACCACGGTCGATTCTAGGCCGGGTGACCGACCGTCCCGGACCCCGGCCACCGCCGGGTCGGGGCCGTGTCATGGCCGGGAACGGCGCGATGTCACCGCCGCGAGCGGCGGTGGGCGAACTGCCGGAAGTACTCGACCTTCGACGGCTCGACGAGGGCGGGCAGCATGAAGTGCCACGCCCGTTCCAGGCGGGCGGACACCTGGTCGAGCGTTCCGGTCGCGTGCGCGACCACTCGCACGCCGAACAACGTCTCGAAGATGAAGGTCCCGACCTCGTCGGGATCGGTGGCGGGGTCGACGTCCCCCTCCTCCTGGGCCCGGCGCGCCAGCGCGACCTGGTACCGCTGCCAGGTGGCGACGACATTGTCGCCGGTCCCCCGGTGGTCGCCGATCTCGTGGTGGAGGCGGAACATCGCGGCGACGACCGGATCGGCTGCCGCGACATCGGTGACCAGGTAGGACAGCCCGATCATGACTTCGAGGGCCGGGTCGCGCAGATCCGTCAGCGGCGCGCCTGCGGCCTCGACCTTGCGCGTGCCCTCGTCGATCACCCCGCGCGCGAGGTCTTCCTTGGACGCGAAATGGAAGTACAGTGAGCCCTTGGTGACCCCGGACTTGGCGATGATGTCGCTGAGGTTCGCCGCCGCGTAGCCGTCGCGGGCGAAGATCTCCGCCGCCGCCGACAGGACCGCGTTCCTGGTCGCCTCGGCGCGTTCCTGCCTGACCATGACCGCCCTCGTGATGAACGCCGCGTGAAGCACCACGCTCCACGTCAAGTGTGTACGAAACGTAACACGCAACTGGTCAGCACTCGTACATTCGAACCAGAAGTTGTATTCGGGCGGGTCGGACGAACTCGGCGGCAGACCCTCTCACTCGCCGAGTTGCGGATCCGCTTCCAGGTTCGTCAGTCCGTTCCAGCAGAGGTTCACCAGGTGCGCGGCCACGACCTCTTTGGACGGGGTGCGCTCGTCGAGCCACCACGTCGCGGTCGTCGCGACCATCCCCACCAGCGCCTGCGCGTACAGCTGTGCCAGCTCGGGATCGAAGCCGCGCCGCGAGAAGTCGCCCGCCAGGATGTGCCCGACCCGAGAGACCGCCTCGTTGAGCAGGCTCGAATAGGTCCCCTCCTCGGCGGAGACGGGTGAGTCGCGGACCAGGATGCGGAAGCCCTCGGTCCGTTCCTCGACGTACGTGAGCAGTGCCAGCGCCGCACGCTCGACCCTGACCCGGGACCGGTTCTGTTCCAGGGAACTGGTCACCATCTCCAAGAGCACGGACATCTCGCGATCGACGACCACCGCGTAGAGGCCTTCCTTGCCGCCGAAGTGCTCGTAGACGACCGGCTTGGACACATTGGCGCGAGCGGAGATCTCCTCGATCGAGGTGGCGTCGTAACCGCGCTCGGCGAACACACTGCGCCCGATCTCGATCAGCTGCTCGCGGCGCTGCGTTCCGGTCATCCGGGTCCGCGGCGGTTTGTCGGCGGGAGCCTGCTTGCCGGCGGGGGCCTGCGGTGGTCGCGACATGCCGTCAGCGTATCGGCAGGTCTCGCCGAACCGGCCGAGGCGCCCTCGGAAGAATTTCCGGCGAGGCGGTTGGCAAGGACGCCAGTCGTCATGCGAGGATCTAGGGCGCACAGCGGACCGCCGAAGCCGGGGTTTCGATCCCTGGATGTTCTGCGAATCCGCAGGCAATCCGCCGTAGTGTAATGGCAGCACCTCTGATTTTGGTTCAGATAGTTCAGGTTCGAGTCCTGGCGGCGGAGCGAGGCTTGCGGAGTTGACGCATGCGCGCGCATTCACGAGAAGACAACGACGCAGGGCCACAAAACTGCAGGTGCACGACCCTGCAGATGCAGAACACTGTCGATTCCGAGGGAGCTTCATGCCGATCGAGACCGCCGTGATCGTCCTTGCCGCGGGTGCGGGGACACGGATGCGGTCGAAGACCCCGAAGGTCTTGCACACCCTCTCCGGCCGCTCGATGCTCGCGCACTCGCTGCACGCGGCAGCGGAGTTGGACCCGGCACACCTGGTGGTCGTCGTCGGACACGAGCGGGACGCGGTCGGCGCCGCGGTCGCGGAGGTGGCCGCGGAACTGGGCCGGAAGATCGTCACCACCGTCCAGGAGGAGCAGAACGGCACCGGCCACGCCGTCGAGTGCGGCCTGTCCGCGTTGGCGGAGGACTTCACCGGGACCGTCGTGGTCACCTCGGCCGATGTGCCGCTGCTCGACGGCCACACCCTCCGCGGGCTGCTCGACGAGCATCTCGCGGAGCCGACGCAGGCGGGTGCGACGGTCCTGACCTTCGTCCCCACCGACGCCAACGGATACGGCCGGATCGTGCGGGACGCCGACGGGGAGGTGTCGGAGATCGTCGAGCACGTGGACGCCACCCCGGAACAGGTCGCGATCACCGAGGTCAACTCCGGCGTGTACGCCTTCGACGCCCAGGTACTAAGGGACGCCGTGTCGCGGCTGGATTCGAGCAACGCGCAGCACGAGTTCTACCTCACCGACGTGGTGAAGATCGCCCGGCAGTCGGGCCGCGACGTGTACGCCGCGCAGCTGGCCGACTCGGGCAAGGTGGCCGGCGCCAACGACCGGGTTCAGCTGTCCGAGCTCGCGCGGGACATGAACCGGCGGATCCTCGAGGCCCACATGCGCGCCGGGGTGACCATCGTCGACCCGGCGACCACCTGGATCGACGTCGAGGTGACCATCGAACGGGACGCGACGATCCGGCCCGGCGTCCAACTGCACGGGCGCACGTGGATCGGTGAGGACGCCGTGGTCGGACCCGACTGCACCCTCACCGACGTGAAGGTCGGTGCCCGCGCGTCGGTGGTCCGCACGCACGGCGACGACGCGGTGATCGGCGCCGGCGCCACGGTCGGCCCGTTCACCTACCTGCGCCCGGGCACCGTGCTCGGCGAGTCCGGCAAACTGGGTGCATTCGTCGAGGTCAAGAATTCCGACATCGGCGATCACACGAAGGTCCCGCACCTGACGTACGTCGGCGACGCGAGCATCGGCTCGCACAGCAACATCGGGGCGTCGAGCGTCTTCGTCAATTACGACGGCGTCAACAAGACCCGTACCGTGGTGGGGTCGCACGTGCGGACCGGCTCGGACACGATGTTCGTCGCCCCGGTCCGGGTGGGCGACGGCGCGTACACCGGGGCGGGCACCGTCCTGCGCGAGGATGTTCCGCCGGGGGCGCTGGCCGTCTCCGGAGGCAAGCAGCGCAATATTGAAGGCTGGGTCGAGCGCAATCGTCCCGGCACCGCGGCCGCCGAGGCGGCCGCTTCCGCACAGCAGCAGCACAACGAGAACACGAGCAAGGACGGCGAAGAGCAGTGACCGCGAATTGGATCGACAACCAGAAGAACCTGATGCTCTTCTCCGGTCGCGCACACCCGGAACTGGCAGAACAGGTTGCCAAGGAGCTGGACATCCAGGTCACCCCGCAGACCGCCACCGACTTCGCCAACGGTGAGATCTTCGTCCGGTTCGAGGAGTCGGTGCGCGGCTCCGACGCATTCGTGCTGCAGAGCCACCCGGCGCCGCTGAACCAGTGGGTGATGGAGCAGCTGATCATGATCGACGCGCTCAAGCGGGGCTCCGCGAAGCGCATCACCGCGATCCTGCCGTTCTACCCGTACGCCCGCCAGGACAAGAAGCACCGCGGCCGTGAGCCGATCTCGGCCCGCCTGATCGCGGACCTGCTCAAGACCGCAGGTGCGGATCGCATCATCACCGTCGACCTGCACACCGACCAGATCCAGGGCTTCTTCGACGGACCGGTCGACCACATGCACGCCCTCGGCCAGCTCGCCCAGTACGTGCGCGAGAACTACGGCACCGACAACGTCTGCGTGGTCTCCCCCGACGCCGGTCGCGTCAAGGTCGCAGAGAAGTGGGCCGACGCCCTCGACGGCGCGCCGCTGGCATTCGTGCACAAGACCCGCGACCCGCTGGTCCCGAACCAGGTCAAGTCGAACCGCGTCGTCGGTGACGTCAAGGGCCGTACCTGCGTGCTGATCGACGACATGATCGACACCGGCGGCACGATCGCCGGTGCGGTGAAGGTCCTCAAGGACGCCGGCGCCGGTGACGTCGTCATCGCCACCACGCACGGCGTGTTCTCCGATCCCGCCGCCGAGCGCCTCGCCACCTGCGGCGCCAAGGAGGTCATCGCGACCAACACGCTGCCGATCCCGGAGGAGAAGCGCTTCCCCACCCTGACGGTGCTGTCCATCGCCCCGCTGCTCGCACGCACCATCAAGGAGGTCTTCGAGAACGGCTCGGTGACCTCACTGTTCAACGGCGTCGCGTAGGCATTCTGCGCCCGTGAGCCTTTCTGGTCCGTGAAGGGGCCAGAAAGGCTCACGGGCGCTAGCCTTTTGTATGTGTTCACCGGTTTCCCCGTCACCGCGCTCGACTTCTACGAGGACCTCGAGTCGGACAACAGCAAGAGCTTCTGGACCGCGCACAAGGCCGTCTACGACGAGTCGGTGCGCACGCCGATGGCCGCACTCCTCGGAGAGCTGGAGCCGGAGTTCGGCTCCGGCAAGCTCTTTCGGCCCTACCGCGACGTCCGCTTCGCCAAGGACAAGTCGCCTTACAAGACCCATCAGGGCGCGTACGTCGAGGCCTGTGCGGGTGCAGGGTTCTACGTCCAGATCGATGCCCGGGGACTGTTCGTGGCCGGTGGGCACTGGGCACACACCCCGGAACGGGTCGCCCGCTATCGCACAGCGGTGGACACGGACCTGCGCGGTGGGCAGCTCGAGACGATCACCGCCGACCTCGAGTCGGCGGGATTCGAGATCGGCGGCGAGACCCTCAAGACCGCGCCGCGCGGCTACACCACCGATCATCCGAGGATCGAGCTGCTGCGACACAAGTCGCTGACCGCGGGCCGGCTGTTCACCTCCCCCTCCTGGATCGACAGCCGTCGCGCGGTCAAGGAGGTCCGCGCCGCGTGGGAGACGATGCGGCCTCTCGTCGACTGGTTCGCCGACGTCCTCGGCTGACACCACCCCGCGCCGCGTCCCGCGCTGAAGCCCTGCGCGTACCCCCTCCAGGTGCCACCATCTGGTCATGGCGATCATGCGGCGTGCAACGGTGGTGCTGGCAGCGCTCGTGCTCGTCGCAGCCTGCTCGGCGACCGACAATGCGAGCCCCGACCACGCAACGCAGGCTCAGGCCGACGCGGTGTTGCAGGTGGTCCGCGAGACGATGGCGGACGCGCACCTGAAGGCGGCGATCGTCAGCGTCTCGGTCGACGGGCACCACGTCGTGACGCAGGCGCTCGGCGAGTCGATGCCCGGGGTGACCGCGACCACCGACATGCATTTCCGCAACGGCGCGGTCGCGATCTCCTACCTGTCCACGCTGCTGCTGCAGTTGGTGGACGAAGGAAAGGTGAGCCTTGACGACAAGGTGTCGACCTGGCTACCGGAGGTCCCGCACAGTGAGAGGGTGACGCTCGGACAGCTGGCCCAGATGACGTCCGGGTACGTGGACTACGTGATCGGGAACGAACCGTTCGAGGCGGCGCTCTACGAGAACCCGTTCCGGCAGTGGAACCCGGAGGAGCTGATCTCGTTCAGCACCTCGAAGCCGTTGCTGTACGAGCCGGGCACCAATTGGAACTACTCGCACACCAACTACGTGCTCCTCGGCATGGCTGTGGAGAAGATCACCGGGCAGCCGATGGCGCCGTTGATGCGTGAGAAGGTTCTCGACCCGCTGGGCCTGTCGAACACCACCGACCCGGGGACACCGGCAATCACCGACCCGGCACTGCACGCATACACCTCGGAGCGGCGCGAGGCGTTGAAGGTGCCCACCGGTGTCCCGTTCTACGAGGAGTCGACGTACTGGAACCCGTCGTGGACACTCGCCCGTGGCGCCATCCAGACCACGAACATCCACGACCTGCACGACACCGCCGTCGCGATCGGATCCGGGACGTTGTTGTCGCAGGGGTCGTACCAGAAGATGGTGTCGCGGGATCTGATCGGCAGGACCACGACGCTACCGGGCTGCACGACGTGCGGCCCGATGTCCAACCACTACACCTATGGGCTCGGACTCGTCATCACCGGCAACTGGCTGATGCAGAACCCGATGTTCGCCGGAGCCGCCGGCGTCATGGCGTATCTGCCGTCCCAGAAGGCGGCGATCGCCGTCGCGGTCACCTACGACGAGGCCGCGTTCGACTCGGCCGGGAACTACTCGAACCAGGCCGACGTGATGTTCCGGAGGATCGGCGCCGTGCTGGCCCCCGACGATGCTCCGCCTGCGCCGCCGCAGTGATGCAAACCTCTTGCGCGACAACTGTTTGCCTGTTCACGGCCGGACGGGGAACGCAAGCGAACATGAGATTGATCACGGCCGGAGGCAGAACCCCAGGTGCAGTGCCGAGCCGGTGTGAAGGGTCGGGAAGGTCTGCTTTATTGTCATGCGTCGTGATTGACGCGCAGACTCTCGATGTTCCGGCCGTAACCACGAAGATGCAGACGGGCCGACGTTGGGTTCCCGGAGCGTGCGTCTGGTGCGGAGACGAAGATGCGGTCGACATGTACCGCAACGAGCCGCGGTGCGGCACCTGCCGCGAGAAGGAAGAGATCATCGAGGGCGCGCGCCGGTTCCTCGGCATGTACGGTCTGCGTCCGCTCGGTGGCACCTTGCAGTCGGACGACGAGGAAGAGCGTGAGTGGCGCGTCAATGCCCGCGACGCCCGTCAGGTGCTCAATCAGATCAAGCTCGCGACGCCGCCCGACCCGGCCCTGGTCCGCAAGGCGTTGCGTCCCCGCGCCGCGGCCGTCGTCGCCGAGTCCCCCACTGCCGCATCCCGCTCCGCGTCCGCGAGCGGTTCGGCTTCCCCGGCCCGCAGCACCCGCACGGCGGCCACTCCGCCGCCGGCTCCGGTCCGCTCCGATGCCGTGGACCTCGAGGAGATCCAGTCGCGGGCCCTGGCCCTGTTGGACCAGATGACCCAGGTCGACGCCCAGCTGGCGCAGGTGGCGGATCAGGCCGGTCTGGCGGCGCGGGCGCGGCGCAGCGACCTGGAGAAGCAGAAGGCGACCATCATGCGCACCCTCGGCGCGCTGGAGAAGGCGCGACTGAGCGCCCAACGCTAGGGCACGATGGAACGGTGACCATCGAGATCCGCGACGCCCGCGACGAGGACCTGCCCGGCATCCTGGAGATCCACAACGAGGCAGTCCGCAACACCACCGCCATCTGGGACGAGGAGACCGTCGACGTCGCCGACCGCCGGGCCTGG
Organism: Rhodococcus sp. NPDC003322; assembly: GCF_053589555.1. NCBI lineage: Bacteria > Bacillati > Actinomycetota > Actinomycetes > Mycobacteriales > Nocardiaceae > Rhodococcus > Rhodococcus sp. NPDC003322. The sequence continues at coordinate 635,690 of NZ_JBSFSC010000001.1, forward strand.
CTCGAGGATCGGCGCAGGCAGGGGTTCCCCGTGATCGTCGCGATCTCGGGGGGCCGGGTCGCCGGCCACGCCTCGTACGGGGTGTGGCGGGCAAAGAGCGGCTACCGGCACACGGTCGAGAACTCGGTGTACGTGCATCCGGACCATCACCGGCGCGGGATCGCGTCGGCGCTGATGACCGAGCTGATCTCGCGCGCCCGCGCCGGCCGGGTCCACGTCATGGTCGCCAGCATCGAGTCCGGCAACACCGTCTCGATCGCCCTGCACGAGCGATTCGGCTTCATAGTGGTCGGCGTCATGCCCGAGGTGGGGGTCAAGTTCGGCCGCTGGCTGGACATGACCTACATGCAGTTGATCCTGTAGCTCATCGCCGCGGCAGGCCGCGAATTCAACGCCGCGGCAGGCCGCGAATTCAACGCCGCGGCCTGCCGCGATCGAACTCGGTTCCGCCCCACACCCCGGACTGCGCGGTGACGACGGCGAAGTGAGCACACTGCAATCGGATCGGACATCCGGCGCAGACAGTGCGGGCGTGCACGAAGTCGTCGGCGGGGTACGGGAACCAGCTCTCGGGGTTCGGATCGTCGCGGCAGGCGGCATCGCGCCACCGGGTGGGGTCGTCGAGGGACAGCGCCGTTGTCACGGCTGCTCCTTTCGTGTCCGAATGTGGTTCAGACGGCGGCCAGGCGGCGCCAGATCCGGTCCTGCGCCTTGTCGATGTGGTTGGGCACCTTGGGTTCCCACAACAGGGACATCCCGGCCTCCTCGGGAGTCCGGTCGGCCTTGCGCTGATTGCACGGGCGGCAGCAGGCGACGAGGTTCGACCAACTGTTTGCGCCACCGCGACTGCGGGGTAGCACGTGGTCGATGGTGGTGGCCACCGGACTGGCGCAGTAGGCGCAGCTGTGCCGGTCGCGCCGGAACACCCCCGCGTAGGTCGCATGACTGTGGTCGGTGACGGTGCGGACGTGCGGTACGTAGACGTACTCGAGCAGCCGGATCGTCGCGGGGAGTGGGATCACGGTGTGCTGAGAACGGATCGGGACGGCCGGGTCGTGGTCGGCAACGGATTCGGCCGCACCGACGGCGAGAAGCGTGACGGCGCGTTCGGCGGGAACCTCGCACAGCGCCTGGTAGGTGGCGTTGAGCACGAGGACGCGGGTTCGGTGCCAGGTACTGGTGTCGACGGTGGTCGGTGGGGTGCGCATCGGAACTCTCGTCACTGTTCTCGGGTCGGGGTGCGGCGCCGGGAACCGTGCGGGTTCGGGCGCGTCAGGTGGGTCGGGAGCGATTCGAGTGGAATCCGGAGTACATCTGTCGCCGAATCACGTGTGGCCACAAGAGTGGCGTGTAACTACCGTGACGGGCGTGCATCTGCCGGTTCCTTTCCGTGACCGAGGTCTGGCGGGGACGCGGGCGTTCTTCGGAAGGACGCTCAGCGTGGGGGACGCCCATGGTGGCACGTTGCCGTTGGAGGTCGCATCTGATTTACCCGCACCATTCCCGGCCCGGAGCGATGACCGGGCCGCCCGAAGTCCCCGACCCCGTACTCGCGATATCCAGCGAGTCTCGGTGAGTGGGACTCGATTTCGGCGGGCTCGGTGGTCGGTTCGCGTCCCTCCGTGCGCGGACCGACCACCGGCGCCGAAGACGAGAACCCACAGGTCACGCCACCCATCGAGAAACGCAACCTAACCGTTACCGAAGCTCAACACCTCCGAGCTGCGCCTTCTCAGATATTGATACGCATTGTTATGAAGTTGTTTACCTTGTGGTACGAATATCTCGGCGCTGAGACCTGCGTCACTTACCCCCTCAAACACACAGGAGACCTCACATGGGTTCCATTGAAGACCCCGCTGCCCTCGGCGACCTGGCCGACGCCCAGAAGATCATCGCCGGCCTCGGTGGCGTCCTCGTCGGCGTCGGTGCCCTCGTCGGCCTCGGCCTCGCCATCAACTCGGCCAGCGCTGCCTGATTCACGCTGACTCGCGAACCGGATCCGTCGTCGCCCCCCTCAATGTTGACGGATCCGGTTTCGGCGTCTCACCCCACTCGATCGGCGAGGATGAGCGCGAAGCGCTCCCCGGAATCGGTCCACACCCGATCGCTGCCGAAACCCGCGGCGTCGAGCTCCTTGCAGATGCCCTCGACCCGGAACTTCGCGGAGATCTCGGTCCGCATCTGCTCCCCCTCCGCGAAGGCCACGTGAAGGTCGAGCGCCGGAATCCGAACCTTGACCGGTTCGACCGCCTCCACCCGCATCTCGATCCACTCGTTGCGTGAATCCCACAGGGCCACATGCCGGAAACTCGACAGGTCGAAGTTCGCTCCCAGTCGCTCGTTCAGCACCGACAGCACGTTCAGGTTGAATTCCGCAGTCACCCCGGCCGCGTCGTCGTACGCCGGCACCATGACCGAAGGATCGGTCACCAGACCGACACCGAGCAGCAGCTGCTCCCCCTCCTCGAGCACCTCGGCGACGGACCCCAGGAACTCCGCCCGGTCGTCGGGCACCAGATTCCCCAGCGTCCCACCGAGAAACGCGATCATCCGCCGCCCGCCGCGCGGAAGGTTGTGCAGGGTGTCGGTGAAGTCGCTGACGATCCCGTGCACCGTCAACGACGGAAACTCCCGGGCCAGATCGTGCACCGAGGAATCCAGTGCGGCCACTGACACGTCCTGCGGCACGTATCTTTCCAGCGTCCCCCGGGCAGCGAGGGCATCGAGCAGCAGCCGGGTCTTCTCCGACGACCCGGAACCCAATTCGACCAGGATCTCGGCCGACGTCGCCTCGGCGATGTGCCCGGCACTGGCTCTCAGCAGTTCCCGCTCGGTCCGGGTCGGGTAGTACTCGGGCAGCCGGGTGATCTGCTCGAACAGCCGGCTGCCGCGGGCGTCGTAGAACCATTTCGGCGGCAGCCACTTCGGCACCGAGGTCAGCCCGATCCGGGCATCGACTCGCAGGTTCTCGTCCAGCTGTTCCGGCGACAGGTGTACCTCGATCGTCGGTTCGATCATGACCGCTTCTCCCCTTCCGTGCCCACCATGGCCAGTTCCGTGATCCGCAGATGCCCGGGCCGGGCGTCCACGGCGTGCAGGTCCGGCACCGTCACCCAGCCGTCGTGGTCGTCGATCGGCTCCGAAGCCACCAGCACGCTCGCTTCCTCCACCCGCACCGACAGCGCATGATCGACCGCGGTCGCCCACACCCCGACGCCGTCGCTGAGCAACAGGTTCAGCCGCGACCGCGGTGCCGCCTCCAGCACCTCCGCAACCACCTCACGCAGCGCGTCGGCCGGCGCCGTCACGGCGAGTCGCCGGCGCACCAGCGTCCACAGCAACGCCGAGTCCGTCAGCGCGGGCATCCTGAGCAGCTCCACCGCGGGGAGCCACTCGGCAAGGGCAGCAACAGAATCCGGCCAGCCATCGATTCTTCCGTTGTGGCTGAACGCCCACCGCTCGTGGGTGAACGGCGCACACGCCTCGGCGACGATGGGCATACCCTCCGTCGCAGACCTGACGGCTCCCATCACGCCCGACGACGCGACCTGGGTCAGGACACCGACGACCGCGGGGTCCGACCAGATCGGCCTCGCGTTTCGATACGCGGTCGCGCCGGCGCCACTCTCGGGCCACCACGCGACACCGAATCCATCGGCGTTGATCGTGCCGCCGCCGCGCATGTCGGTCGGCGCCCAGGACTGCGTCACGAGGCTGTGCGACCCCGCGGCGAGAACGTCTGCGACGGACCGCCGTGGGCCCAGGTACGCGATGTGTCTACACATCCGCGGCGACGTCTCGTGCGCAGCGGAACCCGGCGAAGATCTGCCTGCGGATCGGGTGATCCCAGTTCCGGAAGGTCCCGCGGCACGCCACCGGGTCGGTGCCGAACGATCCTCCGCGCAGCACCTTGTAGTCGCCGCCGAAGAAAACCTCCGAGTACTCCCGGTACGGGAAGGCCGAAAACCCTGGGTACGGAAGAAAATCCGAGCTCGTCCACTCCCACACGTCGCCGATCAGCTGATGGACGCCGAGCGGAGACGCCCCGGCCGGGTAGGCGCCGACCTCGGCCGGTTCGAGGTGCCGCTGCCCCAGGTTCGCGTTCGCCTCGGCGGGTTCCGAATCGCCCCACGGAAACCGCCGTGACCGCTGCGTCGCCGGATCCCACCGGGCCGCCCGCTCCCATTCCACCTCGGTGGGCAGGCGCCGGCCCGCCCACCGCGCGAACGCCTGCGCCTCGAAGAAGCACACGTGCACCACCGGTTGCAGCGGGTTCAGCGGAGTCATCACCCCGAACGCCCGACGCCACCAGGTGCCGGACGAGTCCTGCTCCCAGAACTGCGGCGCCTCCAGCCCCGCCGACTGCCGGTGCGACCAGCCGCGCTCGCTCCACAGCTCGGGTCGTTCGTAGCCACCGTCCGCGACGAACTCCAGGTACCGGCCGTTGGTCACCGGCGCGGTGTCGATCGCGAAGGACGCCGTCGTCACCCGGTGTGCGGGACGCTCGTTGTCCAGCGCCCACGGGTCGGTCGACGTGCCCATCTCGAACCCGCCGCCGGGCACCACCACCTCCTCCGGGAGCGCCACGGCCCGTCCCGGCGCAACCGGGGCGGTCAGCACCGGCGGCCCGCTGCGCAACTGGTGGGTGGCGAGCATCGTCTCGTCGTGCTGCTGCTCGTGCTGGGCGATCATCGCGAACGCGAACCCGTCCTGTTCGAGTCGCCTGCCCCGCAGCGTCGAGCGATCCAGGACCTCCCAGGACTTCTCCCGCACCTGCGCCACATATCGGCGCGCCTCACTCGGATTCAACAGCGGCAGAGCAGGTCTCGTGGATCTTGCATGCCGGAACGCGTCGTATAGATCGTCGATGTCGTTGCGCACCGGCTCACATCCACCGACGTCGCGCACCAGCCACAACTCCTCCTGGTTGCCGATGTGCGCGAGGTCCCACACCAGTGGTGACATCAGCGGCGAGTGCTGCGCGACCAGATCGCCGTCGTCGACGGAGTCGGTCAACGTGCGACTGCGGTCACGCGCCCGGGTCAGGTGCGCCGCGAGGATCTCGCGGGTCGCCTCTCTCATCGGTCCGTGTCCTCGGTGACGGTGCGGCCCCGACGACATCGCCGGGCGGCGAGGCCGAGGTCGTCGGCGTAGCATGCGGATCCGGACGCCGCGAGGTCGAGCAGATCTGCTGCGGCGGCACGTAATTCGTAGTCCCGCAGGCCACATTCGGCGGCGTCGCGCCAGCGTCCCGCGGTGCCCGCTGCCAGCGCGGTCGCCTCCGCGATCGTCGCCGGGTCGCCGAGCAGCGCGCCGATCGCCGCGATCGGAACCCGCCACGACCCGCCCGGCTGAGCGTCGAGGTACCGGACCTCCAGGTGACCCGCGGCGCGGACGGGCGGGAAGAGGGTGGTCAGGTGGTAGTCCAGGTCGTCCCGGCCGGGTCGCCGACCGATCTCCGAATCGAGTTCGCCGGAAAGCCAATCCGCGAAACTCGCGTCCCCTGCGACCGACCAGTCGTCCGGCCGGTCCTCGGACCCGCCGCGTACGCACAGCAGTGGTGCATCCAACGCCCAGCGCGCGTAATCGCCGATCGGATCGGCCAGCGGCGGCGGATCGGTGCGTCCGCGATCGAGTTCGAGCCACGACCGCATCCGCTGCGAGGACCACGTCCCGGCCGGGATGCCCCGCATCCGGGGCGAACAGGCGAACGCTGCCAGCAGCGCCGGACCGACCGCGTACAACGCCGTCCAGCGGGCCGCGACCTCGCCGGTGTCGGTGCCGGCATCGACACTGACCTGGGTGGCGGTGGTGTTGCACATCATCAACCGCCCGAACGGACCAATCCGGTCGAAACGCCTCTGCATCGCCGCGTATCTGGGTGCGGGGAGGATCCGCTCGGCCGGGCGGTCGACGTCCGCGGCCGCATCGCAGGTGGTGATCCCGGCGCCGGCGAGCAATCGGCGCAGGTGCTCGGTGTCCGAGCCGAGCCCGCTGCACAGGTCGTCGACCGTGGTCGATGGCGGACTGGAGAGTTCGATCTGTCCGCCGGGCTCGAGGGTGACGCGACTGCCGCCGGGCAGCGGGTCGGCCGGCGAGGTGGGGTCGATCGTGGTCGGGGCGTGTGATCCGAGTGCGTCCGTGAAATCCGAGGGGCGCGGGCGCCCGCCGTCGCGGGCGAAGGTCAGCCATTCCAGTTCGGCGCCGATCAGCGCGGGCGGGCCGAGTTTGAAACAGACCCCACCGACGTACGCCTCCGCCGCGGCCCTGGTGGTGAGCCGGGCCGATCCCGTGTGTGTGGCCATGGTCATCGCCGTGCTCCGATCCTCGGACGGCACTCGTGCGGCATGTACGGATCACAGAACGTGACCGAGGGTAGACCGGTTCCGCCGTCCGTGTCACCCGTGCGGAAGCCGACGCGCGGGTAGCGTCGACGCCAGCCGTCGACCACCGCGGGAGGACCCGATGCTCGATCAGGACCGTGTCCGAGCCGACACACCCGGCTGCGTGGATCGCGTCTTCCTCGACAGTGCCGGATCGTCGCTGCCACCCGCACCGGTTCTGGACGAGGTGATAGCCCACCTGCGCCGGGAGGCCGAGATCGGCGGCTACCTCGCGGCGGCGGAACGCGCCGACGACCTGGCCGAGGTCAAGGTCGCGCTGGCGCAGCTTCTCGGCGCCCAGCCCACCGACCTGGCGCTGGTCGAGAGCGCCACCCGCGCCTGGGCCGACTTCTTCTACGCGGTCCCCCTGTCGGCCGGTGACCGGATCCTGATCACCGAGGTCGAGTACGCGAGCAACGCCATCGCCGCGCTGCAACGCGCCCGGTCGACCGGCGCGATCGTCGAAGTGGTGCCGTCCACGCCTGCCGGCGAGATCGACCTCGACGCCCTCCACCGGATGCTCGACGAACGGGTGCGGATCGTCTCCCTGGTGCACGCCCCGACCAACGGCGGCCTGCTCAACCCCGTGCGGGAGGTGGTCGACCTCGCACACGGGGTCGGCGCGCTGGTGCTGCTCGACGCCTGCCAGTCGGTCGGGCAGGTACCGATCGACGTCCACGACCTGGGCGTCGATGCCCTGTCCGCCACCGGGCGCAAGTGGTTGCGCGCTCCCCGCGGCACCGGCTTCCTCTACCTGCGCCCCGAACTGGCCCGGACGATGGAACCGGCGACCCTCGACCTGCACGGCGCACAGTGGGCGGAGGAATCCGGGTACCGGCTCGCGCCGGACGCCTCCCGATTCGAGTTCTGGGAATGCTCGGTCGCGGGCCGCCTCGGTCTCGGTGCCGCTGTCCGCTACCTCCTCGACCTCGGGGTCGACGAGGTCGAGGCCGCGGTGTCGGCGAGAGCGGAGTTCGCCCGCACCGAGCTCGCGGCACTGCCCGGGGTCACCGTTCGCGACCTCGGCGGTCACCGCACCGGCATCGTCTCGTTCACCGTCGATGGCCTCGACCCCAACAGCGCACGAGAAGCGCTGGCGGACAGGAAGATCACCGTCACGGTGAGCGGCCGCGGTTCGACGTTCGTCGACATGACCCGCCGAGGGCTCGACGGCGTGCTGCGCGCGTCCCCGCACTACTTCAACACCTTCGACGACCTCGAGCGCCTGGTCGCGGCGGTCGCGGGACTGTGATCGGCCGCGATCCACACTCTCCGTCCGGCGCTCCGGACGCTAGCGTTGAGGTGTGCCGAGCACGGTGACACTGTTCCTCGCCGGGGACGTGATGACCGGACGGGGTGTCGATCAGATCCTGCCGCATCCGGGCAACCCACAGCTGCGCGAAGGACTGGTGCGGGACGCACGAGACTACGTCGCACTGGCCGAACGGAGGAACGGACCGATCCCACACCCGGTCGGATTCGACCACCCATGGGGTGTCGCGCTGTCCGTGCTCGACGGCGCCGAGCCGGACGCACGGATCGTGAACCTCGAGACATCGGTGACCACGTCGCGGAACTACGCGCCGGGCAAGGGCATTCACTATCGGATGCACCCGGAGAACATCGGGGTGCTCGACATCGCGCGGATCGACGTGTGCGCGTTGGCGAACAATCACGTCCTCGACTTCGGCAGGCGCGGACTGCTCGAGACAGTGGACGTGCTGGAGTCTGCGGGTCTGCGGCCCGCCGGGGCCGGCCGCGACGACCGCCGGGCCTGGGCGCCGGCGACGATCCCAGTTGGTTCCGGTCGGGTGCTGGTGTGGTCGACGGGATCGGCGTCCAGCGGAATCTCCCGCCGGTCCGCGGCCGCTCCGGGGCGTCCCGGGGTGGCAATGCTGCCGAACCTGTCGGACGCGACCGCTGCCCATGTGCTCGACCGGATCGACACGATCCGTGGCCCCACCGACCTCGTGGTGGTCTCGGTGCACTGGGGATCGAACTGGGGATACGACGTTCCCGGCGACCAGGTTCGGTTCGCGCACCGACTCGTCGACGGCGGTGTCGACGTCGTGTACGGCCACTCGTCGCACCACCCGCGGCCGGTCGAGATTCATCACGGGCGCCCGGTGCTGTACGGCTGCGGTGACCTGATCAACGACTATGAGGGCATCGGCGGGTACGAGCGGTTCCGGGACGACCTGCGGCTGCTGTACCTGCCGGTCTTCGCCGCGGACACGCGGGAACTGCGGGAGCTGCGGATGGTGCCGGTGCGGGCCCGGCGCATGCGGCTCGAGCACGCAACCCGGGAGGAGGCTCGGTGGTTGAGGGAGACGCTCGGGGTGGGCGACGCGAGCCGTCACGGGGTGTGGATCACCCCGTGACGGCTCGTCGGCATGTTTCGGTCCGCGCCCGCACCCCGGGCTCGACGCGGAAGCGGGTCAGCTCAGGTGGTGGACTTCCTGCATCCCGTAGACCGGGGTCGGGATCCCCTCGTAGCGGGCCTTGAGCTGGAGTGCCAGGTACAGCGAGTAGTGCCGGGACTGGTGCAGGTTGCCGCCGTGGAACCAGAGCGCCTCCTGCTGGGTGGGCTTCCACATGTTGCGCTGCTCGCCCTCCCACGGCCCCGGATCCTTGGTGGTGTCCGACCCGAGACCCCAGCACTTGCCGACCCTGTCGGCGATCTCCTGGCCCATCAGGTCGGCGGCCCAGCCGTTCATCGATCCGTAGCCGGTCGCGTAGACCACCACGTCCGCTTCGAGTTCGGTACCGTCCTCGAGGATCACGGACGTCTCGGTGAGTTCACGAACGTTGCCGTGTGCGAGCTTGATGTCGCCGTTCGCGACCAGCTCGGCGGCGCCGACGTCGATGTAGTAGCCCGACCCGCGGCGCAGGTACTTCATGAACAGGCCGGACCCGTCGTCCCCCCAGTCGTGTTCGAAGCCGACCGACTCGAGACGGTCGTAGAAGTCCTTGTCCCGCTGCCGGATCGCGTCGTAGACCGGGATCTGGAACTCGTGCATGATCCGGTACGGCATCGACGCGAACGTCAGATCCGCCTTGTGCGTGGTCATTCCGGCAGCCAGGGCCCGCTCGGAGTACAGGTCGCCGAGCCCGAGTTCCATCAGCGAATCGGACTTGACGATGTGCGTCGAGGACCGCTGCACCATCGTCACATCCGCGCCGTGCTCCCACAGTGCGCCGCAGATGTCGTGGGCGGAGTTGTTGGCGCCGATCACCACGGCCTTCTTGCCCGCGTAGGCGTCCGGGCCGGGATGCGCGCTGGAGTGGTGCTGGTCGCCCGTGAACTTCTCCATGCCGGGGAAGGACGGCACGTTTGCCTTGCCGGACATGCCGGTCGCCAGCACCAGCTGCCTGGGCCGCAACGTGATCGGCTCACCGTCCCGCTCCACCTCGACCGTCCACACCCCGAGCTTCTCGTCGTAGGACGCGGACGTGCAGCTGGTCTTCGACCAGTACGGCACCTCCATCACCTTCGTGTACATCTCGAGCCAGTCGCCGATCTTGTCCTTCGGCGCGAACACCGGCCAGTTGGCGGGGAACGGCAGGTACGGAAGGTGGTCGTACCAGACCGGGTCGTGCAGGCACAGCGACTTGTAGCGCCCCCGCCACTGGTCGCCGGGACGGTCGTGCTTGTCCAGCACCAGGGTCGGCACCCCGAGCTGACGCATGCGGGCGCCGAGAGCGATGCCGCCCTGACCACCGCCGACGATCACCACGTACGGCTGGGTCGTGTACCCGAGCTCGCGTTCCTCGATCTCCCGTCGCTCGGACCAGGTCACCCGGTCCCGGTCGGCGCCGTGCTCGGCACCCTTCGGCCGGCGCACGCCCAGCCCCTCCTCGTGGCCCTTGAGCTCCTGAAGCGTGGTCAGCAGCGTCCACGCCCCCTCGTCGCCGAGTCGCAGGTGGCCCTCACCGCGCCCGGTTGCGGTCTCGAACCCGATCCACGCGGTCACCACACCGTCCGCCTCGGTCGGCACCTCGATCGTGTGGAAACCGGACGGGTCGGTGTCGTCGAGGCGATCACGGAGCATGTCCGTGACGCCGTCCCGGCCCTCGACCGTCGTGATGTTCCACGTGAACGAGACCAGGTCACGCCAGAAGCTGTCGGTGGCGAAGAGACCGGCCGCGGCATCGACATCACGGGCCGCGAGCGCGGACTCGAACGCCGCCAGCCAGGCGTCGACCCGCTGCTGGGGGGTACCGGTGCCGTATCGAGTCGCCACCACGCTCCCCGTCGCTTCGCTCGTGACCGGTTCGAGTGTCTGAGTCATGGCGCAATCCCTTCCGTTTGCCGTGTGATGCAGAGCACACCGCGTCCCGGGCCGGGCAACAAGCGTTGCAGCGCGTTGCATCACACGGCCGGGGGCTGTGACACCCGCCACAGCACGGCCTATGCTCGCGGGACCAGCAACGAAAGTGGAGGTCGTGGGCAATTTCAGTGCCACGGGTTACGGGGCGATCGAGCCGGGTACGGACCTGTCCCGGCACGCCCGTGACCTGGTCCGCATGCACGAGGCGGTGATCGGCGGGGGCCGCTCCGCGCTGCAACCACGCGCGGTGGTGCAGCGGTCGTGGAGTCGGGTTCTCGGCTCCGGACTCGCCCCGGACGGCGCCAACACCCGCTCGCTACTCCCCCTCGACGAGATCGAAGGGCGCCGTAGGCGCTCCGCGTTGGCAGAGGTGATCGCCGATCTGGACCAGGTGATCTCCACGGTCGCCGAGGTATCGCACATGCTCATGGTCGTGGCCGACGCCGACGGCGTCATCCTCTGGCGCTCGGGTTCGGCGAAGGTGCGCAGTCGCGCCGACTCACTCGGGTTCCGGGAGGGCGCCGACTGGACCGAGACCACCGTCGGCACCAACGCGATCGGCACGGCACTGACGGAAGCCGCTCCGGTGCAACTGTTCTCGGGGGAACACTTCGAGCAGTCCCAGCATCCCTGGTACTGCACCGCCGCCCCGATCCACGACCCCCGCACCGGCGAACTGCTCGGTGTCGTCGACGTCAGCGGTCCCGCACTGACGCTGCACCCCGCCGTCACCGCCCTCGTCGAGACCGCCGTGCGACTGGCGGAAGCACAACTGTGGCGGCACCACCAGTCGAACCTGGAACGCCTGCGTTCGGTGGCCGCGCCACTGCTGGCGTCGACGTCCGGGCCCGTCCTCCTCGTCGACGAGCACGGCTGGGTCGCGCAATCCTCCGGAGTCGCGGCCACCAAACGGATCGCCGCACCCCGGACCGACCGCACCCTGACCGTCCCCGGCCTGGGCGTGTGTACCCCCGAACGCATCGGCGACGGCTGGCTGGTGCGACCGGACGGCCCCGGCACCCGCATCGCGATGGAACTCGACCTGTCCGGACCGCCGGTCGTGGTCGTGACCGGCTCCGAGTCCACCTGGCGCGCCCCCCTGCCGCGACGGCACGCCGAGATCCTGCTGCTGCTGCACCACAGCGGCCCTCGGGGTCTGTCCGTCACCGAACTGAGCTCCGGCATATACGGAGACCCGGACCACGCGGTCGCGGTGCGAGCGGAGATCTCCCGACTGCGCCGCGCACTCGGATCCGTGGTCGACGGCCGTCCGTACCGGCTCGCAGACTCCGTGCAGTTGCGACTGGTCCTCGGGGACGCGGAACGCCTCGCGGACTGCGCATTCGTCCTGCAGTCCACCAGTCCCGGCATCCGTGCGCTCACCGGCGGATAGCGGGGCATCCCCTCGTCGGGTATGCTGTCCTGCGTTGTCTCGGCGAGGGTGAACCCGCATGCGCAGGCTCACCGTGATCGACGCGGCCATGGCTACTCCTTCGAGCAGTGCTCCGGGGCCGTGCGCGTCCGTCTGCCCCCGTCGAGCCGGCACCCCAAGCAAATTCTGATGTGATCCGTAGGAGCCATTCCCCATGTCGACCGACGTCAACAACCTCAAGGCCGCCGTCCGCACCGAGTTCGGCAAGGGTGCTGCCCGCCGTGCCCGCCGCGACGGCAACGTTCCCGCCGTGCTGTACGGCCACGGCACCGAGCCGCAGCACCTGAGCGTGAACGCCCGTGAGTTCGCTGCCATTCTGCGCGCGCACGGCACCAACGCCGTCGTCACCCTGGACATCGAGGGCACCGAGCAGCTCGCGCTGACCAAGTCGGTCGTCGTGCACCCGATCCGCCGCCACATCGAGCACGCCGACCTGCTCGTCGTGAAGAAGGGCGAGAAGGTCACCGTCGAGGTTCCCGTCGTCCTCACCGGTGAGGCCGCTTCCGGCGCCCTGGTCACCCAGGACGTCACCACCATCAAGCTCGAGGCCGAGGCCCTGCACATCCCCGAGCAGATCGAGATCTCCATCGAGGGCGCCGAGGCCGGCACCCAGATCCTGGCCGGCGGCGTCGAGCTGCCCGCCGGTGCGGCCCTGCAGGACGACGCCGAGCTGCTGCTCGTCAACATCGTCGAGGCCCCGTCCGCCGAGTCCCTCGAGGGCGAGGGTGCAGGCGAGGAGGGCGCCGCGGCTCCCGCCGAGGCCGCTGCCGAGGGCGAGTCGGAGGCTTAGTCTCCCAACCTCGGAACACATCAGTTGACGTCGACGACGCGTCGCCCACTCCGGGCGGCGCGTCGTCGCGTTTCACCAGGACAGGAACTTGAGCGTTGAGCGAGCCGAACGACACCGCACTCGTCGTCGGGCTGGGCAACCCCGGACCCCAGTACGAGAAGACCCGGCACAACATCGGATTCATGGTCGTCGAGACCCTGGCGGACCGGGAGCGGTCCCGCTTCGGCGTCCACAAGAAGTCCGGCGCCGACGCCGTCACCGTCCGCATCGCGGGCCGTCAGGTGATCCTCGCGAAGCCCCGGTCGTACATGAACCTGTCCGGTAAGCCGGTCGCCGCGCTCGCCCGCTTCTTCTCCGTCGACCCCGGCAACATCGTCGTCGTGCACGACGAACTCGACCTCGATTTCGGCACCCTGCGCCTGAAACTCGGGGGCGGAGAAGGCGGCCACAACGGCCTGCGGTCCATCTCGCAGGCCCTCGGCACCAAGGACTACCTGCGCACCCGCGTCGGCATCGGACGCCCGCCCGGCCGCATGGACCCCGCCGACTACGTGCTCAAGCCGTTCTCGTCGGTGGAGCGCAAGGAACTGGACCTCGTCCGCGAGGAGGCCGCCGACGCCGTCGAACTGCTGCTGCGCGTCGGACTGGAGGCGGCACAGAACCAGCTGCACTGAACACCTGATCGCGTAGCCGACTACGCGTGTGCCACTCCTCGGCGGGCCGGACGATGAAGTTCCTTCACCCCACGCCCTCGGGACAACTCCCGAGGCCCGGGACACCACCCACGAGGAAGGGACACGTCATGAAACTCTTCGCGCCTCTCGCAATCGGGGCGGTCCTCGCGCTGCCCCAGTTCGCGGTCGCACCGGCCGCGACCGCCCAGAACCACGGACCCGACGTCCCCGCGATCTGGCTGACCACCTATCGGCAGTCCATCGTGTGCGGCGACGGCGTCTGTGCCCCGGTGGGTGACGGTGTCGCCCGGGTGAGGATCAACGGCGACCATTTCACCGTGAAGAGCCCGGTCGACCTCACCGTCCGGCGGTCCGACGGCACGGCCTCCACGTTCACCACGACGACCCGGACCCTGCCCGAATTCGTCGCCGGCGCGTTCAGCTACGAGTCCTCGGTGCTCGACGACTGCGACGGAAATGCCGACGTCTACGTCCGGGCCCGCGACATCGCGTCCAACCGCTGGTCCGCCGAGGTTCCCGTCAGCGACGCCTGCGCCACCTCGTGATCGCTCGGCTCGTCACCCTCGGCACGAATCCGAGCCATACCGGGCACCTCGCCCGCTGCGGCCGCCGAGTGCTCGAGCGGGCGGGCGACGAGCGCTTCCACAGCCCTTCTCGCAGCTCCACTCTCCTACGCGGGCGCCGTTGCAGGTGTGCTCATCCACGCAGCTTGCGCCGCAACAGCTTCCCCGTCGCCGACCGGGGCAGGGCTCCGACCAGCTCCACTTCGCGCGGGTACTTGTAGGCCGCCAACCGCTCCCGGCAATAGTCGACGAGGTCGCCCTCGGTGACCGTGCTCCCGGGGCGCGTCACGACGAAGGCCTTGGCCGACTCGCCCCGGTAGTCGTCGGGGATACCGACGACCGCGGCCTCCGCAACGTCGGGATGCCCCGCGAGCACCAACTCGACCTCGTGCGGCCAGATCTTGTATCCGGCGGCGTTGATGACGTCCTTGCTGCGGTCGACGACGTAGAACCAGCCGTCGGCGTCCATGAACCCGATGTCGCCGGTACGCAACTCGCCACCGGTCAGCGCCGCCGCGGTCGCCTCCGGGTCGTCCCAGTACGAACCGATCACCTGCGGACCGCTCGTGACCAGCTCGCCGATCTCACCGACGGGGAGATCTCGACCGTCGTCGTCGACAACCCGGACCATGGTGTTCGACACCGGCACCCCGACCGACAGCACCCCGGTCTCCGGATCGACGGGTGCACGCGACTCGGGCGGCACGATGTGCGTCGGCGACGTCGTCTCGGTCTGTCCGTACACGTTGCGGATGTAGCCACCGAGCGCGGCCTCGAGCCGGTCCGCGACGACGGGATCGACCGGCGCGCCGCCCGAATAGCGCAGCCGGAGTGACGTCATCTCGGCCGCGGTGATGTCGGATTCGTCGGCGAGCGCGATGTAGGCGGTGATCGCCGCGACCGCGAACACGGGGCGATGTTCCCGGATCGCGTCGGCGATCACCCCCGGATGAATGCGATGGGTCAGCACGACAGGCGATCTCAGCAGCATCGCGAGCGTGACGGCACCGACGAGGCCGGTCACGTGGAACACCGGTGCCAGCGCCAGGATCGGTTCCCCCGGACCCACTCCCGTCCAGGCGCGGTACATCTGGGTGCTGAACGTCAGGTTCGCGTGGCTGATCCGCGCGCCCTTCGGGAACCCCGTCGTTCCCGAAGTGCCCAGCAACACGGCCACATCGCCGGGTCCGACCGGACGCCGCTGCACGACCGCGCCGTCGTGCCCGGCGATCAGCGCGGCGAGGTCGATCGTGTCGGGTGGCCGGAGCCGCTCGACGCCCGCGAACACTCGCGGGTCGGTGCGGGACTGGCCGTCCAGCCCGGACACCGTGACCACGACGGGGACCGCGAGGTCGGGATCGGTTGCCAGGACCGGGCGGACCACCTCGACGTACAGGTCGTCGAGCGCCAGCAATGCCGTGGGCCGGTAACGGCGCAGAAACCACTCGAGTTCGCCGGCCTTGCTCATCGGGCTGATTGCGACCGGAACACCCCCGACCTTCCAGGCGGCGACCAATCCGATCACGAACGCCGGGTCGTTCTGCACGTACAGCGCACACCGGTCCCCGGGCCGGAACCCGCGCGCCGCGAGCAGCGCGGCGAGCGCATCCGACGCCCGATCCAGTTCAGCCCATGAGATCGTGCCATCGAAGTACTGCACGGCCGGATCGTCCGAGGCCGCCGCGACCGCCGCGTCGAACATGTCCATCGCGGTACCGAATTCGACGCGCAGATGCGACGGCCGATCACCGTAGTGTGCGAGCCACGGCCGGTCGTCGTATGCGCTCACCCGACCCCCAACTCCGTCACTCGTCCGTCCGGCCGCCGGTCCCCGGCGCGATCGGACCCACGCTACCGTGTTCAGCATGGCCGAACAGAACTCGACCGGGCCCGCCGTGCGTCGGGCCCGACAGCAGTCCGGCATGACCCTGCGCGCCCTCGCCTCGGCGGTCGGCGTGAGCGTCGGGACCATGAGCGCGATCGAGAACGGGAAGGTGGCGCTGACGATCGACCGCCTGCACGAGATCGCCAGACACCTCGGCGTCCCCTCCGCCCGCCTACTCAGCCCACCCCCGGACCGGGCACCGATCGGAGGACCGGCGACTCCCGGCGACACGGACTGGCGACACTTCTCCGCACTCGACCTCGACCCGGCGCTCCGGGCGGCCGTCGAGGTGTTCACGGACCTCGGCTACCACGGCGCCACGATGCGCCTGGTGGCGACCGCCGCAGACAGCAGCGTGGCCGGCATCTACCACTATCACCGCAGCAAGCAGCACCTTCTTGCGACGTTGGTGACGCGGACGATGGAGGACATCGAGTGGCGTGTCGCGGCCGCCGATGCCGAGGGGCGGGCCCCGGCCGAGAAGTTCGCCCTCATGGTCGAAGCGCTCGCCCTGTGCCATGCGGTCCGCCGGGACCTGGCCTTCATCACCGCCACCGAGATGCGGAGCCTCGAGGAGCCCGTCCGCGGCACCGTCGCGGACGCGCGCCGACGCCTGCAGGCACGGCTCGACGCCGCGGCGGTCGCCGCCACCGCCGACGGGACCTTCACGACACCCGACCCGCGCGGCACGGCCCGGGCCGTGACGACCCTGTGCATGGCACTGACCTACTGGTACTCCCCCACCGGACCGATGACCCCGGCCGAGGTCGCCCGCGACTACGCCGGTCACGCGCTGGCGATGATGCAGGTTCAGCCTCGCTGAACATCGAGATCCGCTGACCGCCAATCATTTTCGCGTTCCGCCACCCCCTTGACGGCGGCTCGATTCGGTGTGATCCTGATCTCACTGAACCGTTCGAACGATCGATCGGATAGTTCAGTTCCGCAGGATCGACTCACTGAAGAGGTGCCGATGTCCACCACGCCCGATCTCACCGAACTTCTCGCCGACTCCCCGTCCAACTGGGGCAAGTGGGGCGCCGACGACGAGGTCGGCAGCCTGAACTACCTGACCCCCGAACAGGTTCTGAGCGGCGTCGGCCTCATCCGGAAGGGCGCCCTGTTCACCCTCCAGCGTCTCATCGGGGATCCCAACGGCGACCCGGTGTGGCCCGGCCGCAGCCCGGCGACCCGGGAGATGATCCTCGACGAGTCCGACTGGGACGAGGGCGGCGAGGGCCCCGAGTTCCCCGGCGGGTTGCACTACGCCGACGACAAGATCAACGCATTCCTGCAGGGCAGCACACAGTACGACGCACTCGGTCACGTCTGGTACGACGGCCGGATCTACAACGGGTACGACGCCCGCACCACCGTCGGCGGCCTGGACAAGGCCAGCGTCGAGCCGATCGCCCAGCGCGGTGTCGCCGGCCGTGCGGTACTGCTGGACATGGCCCGCTTCCGGGGTGTGGAGCATCTGTGCGCGGGAGAGACATTCGACCACACCGACCTCGAAAAATGTGCCGCCGCACAGGGAATCGAGATCAAGCCGCGCGACATCATACTGATCCGCACCAATCACCTCGAGCTGTTCTTCCAGGATGCGGATGCCTTCTACGGCGATTTCTGCGAGCCCGGCCTGGTCTACTCCCCCGAGCTGGTGCAGTGGTTCCAGGACAAGGAGATCCCGAACCTCGTCACCGACACGATCGCCAACGAAATCACCACCGACCCGCACAACGGCGTCGCCCTCGTGCTGCACAACGCACTCATGCGCAACCTGGGAATCGCGTTCACCGAGATCTGCGACCTGGAGAAGCTCGCCGAGGACTGCGCCGCCGACGGTGTCTACGAGTTCTTCTACGTCGCAGCACCGTTGAAGATCCACCGCGCCAGCGGCGCCCCGGTGAACCCGGTGGTGATCAAGTGACCTACACCGACCGGCCGTGGCTGGCCCGGTATCCGGAGGGCACCCCCTCCGACATCGAGGCCGAGCACGCCACCGCGCTCGAGGTCTTCGACGCGGCGGTGGCGTCGGACCCCGATCGGCCCTTCCTGCACTACTTCGACGCGACGCTGACCTTCGCCGACGTCGACCGGGCCGCGGACGCGCTCGCCGCAGCACTGGTCGCGGACGGGTTCGCCGCGGGGGAGCGACTCGCGGTGTACGTGCAGAACAACCCCTCCTATGCGATCGGCCTCGTCGCGGCCTGGAAGGCGGGCGGCGTCGCGGTCGCGATCAACCCGATGAACCGCCAGCGGGAACTGACGTACATGCTGATCGATTCCGGGGCAACGGCTCTCCTCACCCTCGACGACCTGTACCGCGACGTCGCCGCAACGGTGCTCGAGACCGGGAAGACTTCGGTGCGGACGGTGTACACGACGTCCGCGCTCGACTTCCAGACACGGAACGATCCGCGCCTGTTCGATTCGGCCGACCGGCATCGCAGCGAGGGCACCCGCGACCTCGTCGAGACCGTCGCGTCGTACGACGGCACCCCACCGCCCGCACCAGCACTGACGTCCGACGACGTCGCCGTGCTCACCTACACCTCGGGGACGACCGGAGAACCCAAGGGCGCCATGAACACCCACGGAAACCTGGCATTCAACGCGCAGACCTACCGGGACTGGACCGGGCTCGCCCCCGGCGAGGGGGTGCTCGGCATCGCCCCGCTGTTCCACATCACCGGGCTCGTCGGGCACATCATGGTCGCGATGTCGGCGCGGGCACCGCTGACGCTCACGCACCGGTTCACCCCGGAGGTGGCACTCGACGCGATCCGCGAATGGAAGCCGGCGTTCACCGTCGCGGCGATCACCGCGTACAACGCACTGTCCACCGCCCCCGGTGCCACACCCGAGGACTTCCAGAGTCTGCGCGTGCTCTACTCGGGCGGCGCCCCGATCGCGCCCGCCATGGCGGACCGGCTCGAGAAGGTGTTCGGCGCCTACATCCACAACATCTACGGCCTCACCGAGACATCGTCGCCCTCCCACGGCGTCCCGCTCGGTGTCCGCGCCCCCGTCGACCCGACCTCGGGCGCCCTGTCGGTCGGCGTCCCCGTGTTCAACACGGTCGTGCGGGTCGTCGGTGAGGACGGCGAGGACGTCCCGGTCGGCGAGGTCGGCGAGTTCGTCACCTCCGGACCCCAGGTGGTGAAGGGGTACTGGAACAAGCCCGACAAGACCGCCGAGTCGATCCCGAACGGCGAACTGAAGACCGGCGACGTCGGATTCATGGACGCCGACGGGTGGTTCTACGTCGTCGATCGCAAGAAGGACATGATCAACGCCTCGGGGTACAAGGTGTGGCCGCGGGAGGTCGAGGACGTGCTCTACGCACATCCCGCTGTCCGGGAGGCCGCCGTCGTCGGTGTGCCGGACGACTACCGCGGCGAGACGGTCAAGGCCTACGTCTCCCTCCAGCCCGGCGCGTCGGTGGAACCGGACGAGATCATCGCGTACTGCAAGGAACAGATGGCCGCCTACAAGTATCCGCGCCAGGTGGAGTTCGTCGGCGAACTGCCGAAGACGGTCACCGGCAAGATCCTGCGACGGGAACTGCGGGACGTGCGCTGATCCCGCTGCCGGGTGTGGGGTTGGCCGGCGGAGGGCGCACCCCACACCCGCGCGGTGTCAGCGCAGCAGCGCCGCCGAGTGGGTGCGGCGCAGCTTTCCGGACGAGGTCTTCGGGATGCTGCCGGGGCCGAGGACCGCGACCGTGCGCGGCCGCACCCCGACCTCTGTGAACACCGCGTGCGCCACGGCGTGTTCGATGCGATGCACCTCGGCCGGGTCGTCGATCGCGTTGGTCTCGACAGCGACAGCGAACGACTCTCGTTTCTGCCCGGCCTCGAGCCGGACCGCGACCGCGTTGCCGGGCCGGACGCCCCGGACCGTGAGCGCGGCCCGTTCGATGTCGGTCGGGTAGATGTTGCGGCCGCCCATGATGATGACGTCCTTGACCCTGCCGCACACCACCACGAGCCCGTCCTCGGTGAAGTAACCGACGTCGCCGGTGTCGAGCCAGCCGTCCTCGTCCTGCGCGGGACGAGGTCCGTCGACGGTGAGGTAGCCGGGCGTGACGGGCTTGCCGCGGACCTCGATGACCCCGACGTTGCGGGCGCTGAGTTCCCGGCGTTCCTCGTCGACCACGCGTCCCTCGAGGTCGGGCACCATCTTGCCGAGGGTGACCATCTTGCGCGCATTGTGCTTGGTGGACGGCACGGCATGCTGCATCGCCTCGAGCAGGTCCGGATCGACCAGATCGAGGACCAGCCCCCGGCCGGGTGAGGGCAACGACACCGCAAGCGTCACCTCCGCCATCCCGTAGGTCGGCGCGAGGGCCGCCTGGTCGAGGCCGAACCGCTTTCCCGCCGCCGCGAGTGCGAGCATCGTGTCGGCGTCGATGGGTTCGGCACCGTTGATCAGGCACCGCATCGTCGACAGGTCGTATGCCCCGTCCGGCGCCTGCTCGAGCCGACGGGCCAGCAGCGAGTACGCGAAATTCGGTGCGGCGGTGACAGTTCCGCGATACTTGTCCATCAACTCTGCCCACAGCAGCGGGTTGTGCAGGAAGTCGAGTGGAGTGACGCAGACGATCTCGGCGCCCATCTGCATGGGCAGCGTCAGGAACCCGACCATCCCCATGTCGTGGAACAGCGGTAGCCAACTGATCATCACGTCGGTGGTGACATCGATCTTGAGCCGGTTGAGCATCGCGTTGGCGTTGGAGTAGAAATTCGCGTGCGTGATCCGCACGGCCTTCGGCGACCCGGTGGAGCCGGAAGTCAACTGCTGCAAGGCAATATCGGATTCGAGGGCGTCCAGCGGATCCACCGCGGAGCCACCTCTCAACTCGTCGACCGTCACGACGGTGATGCCACGCGCCGCGAGCAGGGGGGCAGCGGCTCCGAACGGCTCCCCGAGCACCACGGCGTGCGCGCCGATCATCGCCACCACGACCTCGGTGTCGCGGGCCCACGCCTCGAGGTCGGTCCGCGGGGTCGGCTGGTGCAGCATCGTCAGCGCGGCACGGCGCATCCAGACGGCCTGGCACGTCGGCGCGACGTCGACGGGCAACCCCGCCAGCACTCCGACCGAGTCACCGGGACCGACCCCGACGGCGGCGAGTCCGCCCGCGATGCGGCGGGCGATGTCGTGGATCTGGTCCCAGGTCTGCCGCAGCGGCACCCCAGGTTCGCCGGTGACCACCCCTCGAATGCTGGTCGCGGACGCCTCGTACATCTCGTCGGTGAATCTGCTCATCGCGTTCTCCTCACCGGGCCGCTATACGTAATATCCCTCGATTGCCGCCGTTGTGTTACGCGCCACACCTGTCGTGGTGTTACACGCAAAGCATGCGCCCGCGGTTCGGAGGAGCGTGTCGAATCGGGCGATCCCGCGGCGGGTAATCTGGACTACCGGCGTATCGCCACTGCTCCCACGCCTGGTGAGCAGACCGAAGTCCGTCAGCAAAGGAAACTCCCCGGTGACCACCGATCCCGCATCGACGACCGCCGCCACCGACCCCGAAGTCGGCACCGCCGACGTCCCCGAGGTCGGCACCGCCGACAAGTCGGTCCGGGCACTCGCCGGGGAGGCCGGGAGACGGCGCACCTTCGCCGTCATCTCCCACCCCGACGCGGGCAAGTCGACGCTCACCGAGGCGCTCGCGCTGCACGCGAAGATGATCGCGGAGGCCGGCGCCGTGCACGGCAAGGCCGGCCGCAAGTCGACGGTGTCCGACTGGATGGAGATGGAGAAGGCCCGTGGCATCTCCGTCAGCTCCACCGCGCTGCAGTTCAACTACAAGTCCCCGGAGACCGATCCGGACGAGGAACCGAACGTCGTAAACCTCGTCGACACCCCCGGTCACTCCGACTTCTCCGAGGACACCTACCGGGTCCTCACCGCCGTCGACGCCGCGGTCATGCTGATCGACGCGGCGAAGGGCCTCGAGCCGCAGACCCTGAAGCTGTTCCAGGTGTGCCGCCACCGCGGTATCCCGGTGGTGACGGTCATCAACAAGTGGGACCGGCCCGGCCAGTCGCCGCTGGAACTGCTCGACGAGATCCAGGAGCGGATCGGCCTGACCCCGACGCCGCTGTACTGGCCGGTGGGCATCGCCGGTGACTTCCGCGGCCTGCTGCGCCGCGGCGAGGACGGCGCCCCCCGCGAATACGTCCGTTTCACCCGTACGGCCGGCGGCGCGAAGATCGCGCCCGAGGAGATCCTCGACGCCGACGGGGCCGCAGAACGAGACGGGGACGCCTGGGAGACGGCGGTCGAGGAGAGCGAACTGCTCTCGGCGTCCGGCCAGGACCACGACCAGGAGATGTTCCTCGCCGGACAGACGTCTCCGGTGATCTTCGCGTCCGCGATGCTGAACTTCGGCGTCCGGCAGATCCTCGACACCCTGGTCGCGCTCGCGCCGCCGCCGGGTGCGCGCGACGACGTGGCAGGCGCCGCGCGCGCGGTGACCGACCCGTTCAGCGCGGTCGTGTTCAAGGTGCAGGCCGGCATGGACACAGCACACCGCGACCGGCTGGCGTTCATGCGCGTCGTCTCCGGGGTCTTCGAACGCGGCATGGTCGTCACACACGCACAGACCGGGAAGCCGTTCGCGACGAAGTACGCGCAGACCGTGTTCGGCCGGGAACGCTCGACCGTGGACAGCGCCTACCCCGGTGACGTCGTCGGCCTCGTCAACGCGACCGCCCTGGCGCCCGGCCACACCCTGTTCTCCGACAAGAAGGTCGAGTTCCCGCCGATCCCGTCGTTCGCACCCGAACACTTCTCGGTGCTGCGCGCGGAGAGCGCGAGCAAGTACAAGCAGTTCCGGCGCGCGGTCGAACAGCTCGACTCCGAGGGCGTCGTGCAGATCCTGCGCAACGACATCCGCGGCGATGCGTCGCCGGTGATGGCGGCGGTCGGCCCGATGCAGTTCGAGGTCGTCGCGGCCCGGATGAAGGCCGAGTTCAACGTCGAGGCGCGGATGGAGGGCCTGCCGTACCAGCTCGCGCGGCGCACCGACTCCGAGTCCGCCACCGAGCTCGGCCGCCAGCGCGGCGTCGAGGTCTTCACCCGCTCCGACGGTGTGATGCTGGCCCTCGTCAGCGACAAGTGGCGACTGCAGTACATCCAGAAGGAGCACCCGGAGCTGACCCTGGAACCGCTCGTCGCGACCGCCGACTGACCCCCCGGGATCCGGGAGAGCTGCACGTATGAGCCCGCTGCAGACCCTGTTCGACGCCGAACTGCACATCGGGGACGCCACCATCCTGTGGCGCGAGATCATCGGCAACGGGTTCGGGATCGCGTCCGCGATCGGCGGCATGAAGCGCGTGGTGTGGGCGTGGCCCGTCGGCATCGCGGGAAATGCACTGCTGTTCACGGTGTTCATGGGTGCGCTGTTCCACACCCCGCAGGAGCTGAACCTGTACGGACAGGCCGGACGGCAGCTGATGTTCATCTCCGTCAGCGTGTACGGCTGGACCCAGTGGTTGCGGTCCCGGCATGCGTCCGGCGAGGCGGTGCTGCCGCACTGGGCGCCGCGCCGCGACCGGTTTCTTCTGGTCGCGGCGATGATCTGCGGGACCGTCGTCTTCGCGCAGATCTTCGAACGCATCGGGTCCTACGGGCCTTGGCCGGAGGCGTGGATCTTCACCGGGTCGCTGCTCGCCACCTACGGCATGGCGCGCGGGTGGACCGAGTTCTGGCTGATCTGGATCGCCGTCGACGCCGTCGGGGTGCCGCAGCTGTTCGTGGCCGGGTACTACCCGTCCGCGATCCTCTACCTCGTGTACGGCGCCTTCGTGCTGTGGGGGTTCGCGGTGTGGCTGCGGGTCCAGCGCCGCGCGGGGGTCGCCCGGTCCGCCCCCTGACCGACGCTCAGATCCCGGCGCGGCGGACGAGGGAGTCCGCGAACGTGGGCGACACCGCACCGAGGTGGCGCAGCAGTTCGGCGTAGCCGGGCAGCAGTTCCACCGGGCGGGTCCGGACCGCCTCGACCAGCCAGCCGGCCGCCCGTTCAGGGGTCAGGGCAGGCATCGCGTCGTAGTCCCTGGTCGGGGTGATCATCGGGGTGCGGATCAGCGGGAAGTGCACCGTGGTGACCGCGACACCGCGCCCGGCGATCTCGGCGCCCAGATCGCGGCCGAACGCCCCGATGGCCGCCTTCGACGCGTGGTAGGCGGCGAACTTCGGCATCACCCCGCCGGGCACACCCCACGTCGCGACATTGACGATGTGCCCGCACCCGCGGTCGAGCATTCCGGGCAGCACCGCCAGCGTCAGCCGCACCGGGCCGAAGTAGTTGAGCGCCATCGTCCGCTCGTAGTCGTGGAATCGGTCCACGGTGTCGACGACGGGGCGGCGGATGGAGCGTCCGGCGTTGTTGATCAGCACGTCGAGCGGTCCGTGGTCGGCGGCGACGGTCGCCACCAGTGCCGCGACGGCGTCCGGATCCGTGAGGTCACACGCGATGCTGTGCGCGACCCCGCCGTCGGCCCGGATCCGGTCGCGAACCACGGCGAGGTCGCCGGCGCCGCGGGCCACCAGGATCACCTCGGCCCCCAGCGCGGCGAACGCCGTCGCGGCCGCCTCCCCGACCCCGGAGGACGCGCCGGTGATCAGGACCGTGCGGCCGCTGACACGGTCCGGCCCCGGCCGGACGCGGGCGCGGACGGACCGCAACGACGGCAGCGGGTTGAGGGCGGCGCGGGCAACCAACTCACGGATCATGGCATCGAGTGTGCACCCACCGGCGCGTCGCCCGGGTGGGGATGGAGGCAGGTGGGCAGTCGGCGGATCAGGCGGATCAGGCGGACGACTCGGCCTCGGGTTGTGGGGTGATCGCCATCGCCCACCGGTTCGAGATCAACTGCAGGCTCGGCAGGTCGGACAAGGACACCACGATCTCGTACGTCCGCTCGTACCCGGTGTGCGCGATCCGCCACTGGCCGCCGTCGTCGCGGGCGTATCGGTCGTGGTAGAAAGCCGCACCACGCAACAGCATTCCGTCCTCGGGGAAGATGACCGTGTCCGCGAGAACCCACGTCCCGGTCGCACTGTCCCCGGTGATGTCGATTTCCGGTTGGCCGCAGAGGTGTTCGGACAGTACGTGCGGGCCGAGCGTGATCTCCATGAACGAGCACAACGCGTCCCGGTCCTCGAATCGGAGGTGCTCGCCGTACGTGGCGGTCGCGTCGGGCAGCAGGGTCTCGCGGAACAGTGCCCAATCCTTGGTGTCCAGCGCGCGCGTGTAGCGATGTTTGAGCTTCGTTATCTCAGCGAGAGCCTCGAGATCCATCGCGCGAGCCTTCCATGACAGGGACCATGAAACGACAAGACCGATCTTTCAGGCAGCCTAGTCGCCTTCCCGCCCCGCCGGGCGGTGAACACGTCACGGTGTCAGGCACGCGAGACCGATCACTCGAGGTCGGCGGCCAGCTCCATCCAGCGCTCCTCCGCGGTCTCCTTCTCCGCCACCACCGTCCGCAGTTCCGCGTCGAGCTTCTGCAGCTCCTGCGGATCGGTGGCCGCGGCGGCGAGCGCCTCGTGCAGGACGGCCTCCCGATCGGACAGCTTGGCGACCTGCCGTTCGATGCGGCTCAGCTCCTTGCGGGCGGCCCGGTCCGCGGCACCGTCGCGGACGGCGACGGGCTCGCCGACACTCGCGGCCGCAGGCCCGCTCACCGGGGCGGGGCCGGGCGTGGCGGCAGCGGCGACCGCCTCGCGACGCCTCAGGTATTCCTCGATCCCACCCGGCAGGTTCGTCAGCTTGCCGTCCCCGAACAGCGCCCAGGTGCTGTCGCAGATCCGCTCGACCAGGTAGCGGTCGTGGCTGATCACCACCAGCGTTCCCGCCCAGCCGTCGAGGATGTCCTCGAGCTGCTGCAGCGTGTCGATGTCGAGGTCGTTGGTCGGCTCGTCGAGCAGCAGCACGTTCGGCTCGCTCATCAGCACCCGGGTCAGCTGCAGCCGACGCCGCTCACCGCCGGACAGGTCGCCGACCGGGGTGCGCTGGCGGGCCGGGGTGAAGCCGAGTCGCTCGGCGAGCTGACCGGCGGACATCTCCTTGTCCCCCAGCACGATTCGCTCCGCGACGTCCTTGACCGCCTCGAGCACCCGCATGTCCGTCGGCAGGTCGTCGAGTTCCTGGCGCAGCCACCCGATCTTGACGGTCTGCCCCTGGATGCGCCGACCCGTGGCGGGTTCGAGCTCGCCGGCGAGGGTACGCAGCAGCGTCGTCTTGCCCGAACCGTTCACACCGACCAGACCCACCCGCTCGCCCGGCGCGAGCCGCCAGGTCAGGTCGTGGACGAGTTCCCGGCCGTCGGGCGTTTCGAGGCGGACGTCCTCGAGTTCGATGACGACGCGGCCGAGCCGCCGCTTGGCGAACGACGCCAGCGCGACGGAGTCCCGCGGCGGTGGGACGTTCGCGATCAGGGCCTCCGCCGCCTCGACCCGGTAGCGGGGCTTCGAGGTGCGGGCCTGAGGGCCGCGACGCAGCCACGCGAGCTCCTTGCGGGCCAGGTTCTGCCTGCGTTCCTCGGCGGCGTCGGCCTGCCGGGCCCGCTCGGCGCGCGCGAAGATCCAGTCGTTGTAGCCGCCGTCGTAGCTCTCGACCTTGCCGCCGACGACCTCCCAGGTGCGGGTGGCGACGGTGTCGAGGAACCAGCGGTCGTGGGTGACGACCACCAGCGCGCTGCGACGGCCCAGCAGGTGTTCGGCCAGCCACTGCACGCCCTCGACGTCGAGGTGGTTGGTGGGTTCGTCGAGGACCAGCAGGTCCAGGTCCTGCACCAGCGCCGCCGCCAGGGCGACGCGCCGCCGCTCCCCGCCGGAGAGGCCCTCGACGCCGCGGTCGAGGCCGACGGAGTCGATGCCGATACCGGCGAGGATGGAACGGATCCGCGCATCACCCGCCCACTCGTGCTCGGCCAGCCCGAGCGGGGCGAGCACCACGTCGGAGACAGTGGCACCGGCCGGGA
Organism: Rhodococcus sp. NPDC003322; assembly: GCF_053589555.1. Classification (NCBI taxonomy): domain Bacteria; kingdom Bacillati; phylum Actinomycetota; class Actinomycetes; order Mycobacteriales; family Nocardiaceae; genus Rhodococcus; species Rhodococcus sp. NPDC003322. Next base: position 662,775 of record NZ_JBSFSC010000001.1, read on the forward strand.
GGACACCCCGCTGGGTGACCACGGCCATGCGCAGGCCACCGACCCGGCTGACCCGGCCGGAGTCGGGTTCCTCGAGGCCGGCGAGCACCTCGAGCATCGTGGTCTTGCCGCCGCCGTTGAGGCCGACGACACCGATCCGTTCGCCCTCCTGCACGCCGAGGGACACGGAGTCGAGCAGCGGCTTGATGCCGAACGACTTCGACACCTGCTCCAGGTTGATCAGATTGGCCATCAGCGTTCCGTTCCCCGGTGATCGTTCTCGACGTCGACAATGTGCGCACCCGGCACCGGGCCGTGGGCCACCCGCACGGTGCGGCACACGCCCGCCCCGGCCAGTTCCGCCCCGACGGCGACCGCCGAGTCGGAGTCGGCGCACAGGAATGCACAGGTCGGTCCGGACCCGGAGACGATGCCGGCCAACGCCCCTGCAGTGGTCCCCGCACGCAGGGTGCGCCGCAGTTCCGGTTTGAGGGAGAGCGCGGCGGGCTGCAGGTCGTTGCCGAGCAGCGGTGCGAGCTGATTGGCGTCACCCGAGGCGAGCGCCTGGATCAGGCCCTCCGCGCCGCCGATCCGCGGCGGGCTGCCCGCAGCGCGGAGACGGTCGAGTTCACGGAACACCGCCGGAGTGCTCAGTCCACCCTTTGCGAGCGCGAGAACCCAGTGAAAGCTGTTGCGGGACAGGACAGGAAGCAACTTCTCCCCACGTCCGGTCCCGAGCGCGGTCATACCGTGCAGAGTGAACGGGACGTCGCTGCCGAGCTCCGCGCCGAGCGTGAACAGCTCGTCGCGGCCGAGGCCGAGCCGCCACAGCTCGTTGAGTCCGACGAGGGTGGCCGCCGCGTCGGCACTGCCGCCCGCCATGCCGCCGGCCACCGGCACACCCTTGACGATGGTGATCGCGACGTCCGCGGCCCGGCCCGCACGCTCGGCGAGCAGTTCCGCCGCCCGCCACACGAGGTTCGTCCGATCGGTCGGCACCGACGCGGCGTCCTCGCCCCGCACCTGCACCGACAGCCCGTCGGCGTCGGCGAGCACGACGTCGTCACTGAGCGACAGCGCCTGGAACACCGAGGTCAGCTCGTGATAGCCGTCCTCGCGCAGGTCACCGACTCCCAGGTGGAGGTTCACCTTCGACGGCGCCCGGACGGTCACCGGGCGCGGAACTACGGACAGCACGGGGAATCAGCCTAGTGGAGGCGCCACGGGTGGCGAACTCCCGGACGCGCACCCGGCGGCCTCTACCGGCGCGGGCGGTCCTCGAACATCGCCTCGATCCTGGCCTTGATCTCGGCGGTGCTCATGGCCGAGCGGTGCGCGAGTGGTGTCGCCGCCCGCATCCCCGGGCCCGCCACTCGCTCGTCGGCCGCGCCGACATCGGATGAATTCATCTGTGCAGCAATACCTTTCTGATTCACAGACCCACCACTCGCTCGAGCGAGGCGAGCTCGTCGTCGAGATGGCCGAGCATCGGCGCCAACTCCGGCAGGCTGCGCCGGCAGCTGGTGAGACCGAACGCGATCTCCTCGTCCGTACTCGTGCAGGTGATGTTCAGCGCCTGGCCGTCCACCGGGATGGACAGCGGATAGAGCGCGGTCATCCGCGCCCCGTTCCAGTACAGCGGCGCACGCGGGCCCGGCACGTTGGAAATCATCACGTTCGCCGACCGGATCGGAAGGCCCCGCCCGAGCACGATCCCCATCGCCAGCGGCGCAACCCCGAGCGCACTCATCGCACGGATCTGGGTGGCGCTCCGGGCCCGCATCGTCTCCTTGCCCTCGCGCATCGACGTCCGCACGGTGTCGAGCCGGTCGCCGGCGTCGGACAGGTTCGTGCCGAGATTGCAGGTCAGCAGACCGATTTCGTTCCCCTCGCCGCCGGTCCGCCGCTGATCGCGCAGCGAGACCGGGACCATCGCCAGCAGCGGCTCGAGGGGCAGGGCATCCACCCCCGCGAGGAACGTGCGCAGCGCACCCGAGCACATGGCGAGCACCACGTCGTTGATCGTCGCGTCGGCGCACTTGGCCACCAGCCGGAGGCGTTCGAGCTGCCACGAGCCCGCCGCGAAGCGGCGCGCACCCCCGATCGGCACGTTGAGCAGCGACGACGGCGCGGCCAACGACAACGCGCCTCCGCGACCGTGCAGCGCGCGATCGACCGTGTCGGCCAATGCAGGCACCAGTCCGGCCACTTCCCCGACCACGTCCCGCGCCGCCCGGACCGCGGCACCGGCGATGTCCGACGCGCCGACGGTCGACGCGGGCTCCGCCGATCCGAGGCGCGGCGCACCCGGCTCCCACGGCGCGGACATCTCCCGAGCCTCGGGATCCTCACTGAGCGCCCGTCGCAGCATGCGCATCGCGGACACCCCGTCGGCCAGGGCGTGGTGGATCTTCATGTACACGGCGAACCTGCCGTCGGCGAGCCCCTCGATCAGGTGCATCTCCCACAGCGGACGACTGCGGTCCAGCAGGCCGGCATGCAGGCGGGACACCAGATCCATCAGCTCCCGCATGCCACCCGGCCGCGGCAGCGCGTCGTGTTGCACGTGGTGCGCGAGATCGAGGTCGTCGTCGGTCTCCCACCCCCACTGCCCGAGGGTGGTCACCGAGCGCCGGGGGCGGCGCCGCAGCCGCGGGGCGACCAGGTTGCGTTCGAGGGCGGCGTCGAGCATCGCGCGCACGTCCCCGGCATCACCGCCCTCGGGAGGCTCGAGGAGCACGAGCCCCCCGACGTGCATCGGGTGTTCGCGGGATTCGGCTAGCAGGAACATCGAGTCGGTGGGCGACATCGGAAGCAGCATGTTCTGACCTATCAAGTCTCGGGGCACCGGATCGCGGGATCGAGCAAGAGTGATGTGCGTCACCTTTGGTCACAAACGGATGTGAGAATGGTCACGACCGAGTCGGGATGTAGATGTTCTACCCCATCGAGAGATGCGTCACCACCTGGGCAAACGTCCAGGCGTCGAGCGTCACGCCGGCCGATGCCCCGAATGTCCGGACCGGCCATTCCGCCTCGCCGGCCGGTCGCGTCGCTCACCTGCACGGACGCGACGCGTTCGCCACACCTCGCTACGCGCGGTCACAGCAAGTCCACGGAGCGGGATCCGATCGGCCGGCAAATGCCTACTGACCAGTACGCGTAAAGCTACTCGAAAGTAGCCTGCCGACACGATACAAAGGATCGATTCCTACACGAATCGCGTTGCGGCAAAACGACGTTGGGCGACTCTGTAACGACATGACAGAGCCGCCGAAATAATGGATGCTGGCATACCGGTAGCGCCGATCAACGCACCGGAGGAAGACCGGAATTCTCCGGTCGACAGTCGCCTCGCGACGACCCTCCGACCGCTCGGTGTTCCGGTGATCAAGCGGCCGTCCGTCCTGTCACGGGCAGTCGAGCGGCCCGCGCTCAGCCCCGAGTGGCTCGACGCGCCACGGCCTGTCCGTACCGGGTGCCCGCGCACACGTGTGGACGACAACTGTGAACAACGAGGTACGAGGAACGGTGGCCAACCAGATGTTCAGACGAATTGCAGTCGTCAACCGGGGCGAGGCGGCGGTCCGCCTGATCCGCGCCGTCCGGGAACTCAACGCCGAACGCGACCAGCCCCTCACCGTCATCGCCCTGCACACCGAGGCCGAGCGCCGCGCCATGTTCGTCCGGCAAGCCGACGAGGGCGTCACACTGCGCCCCTCGACCACCGCGGCCACGCCCTACCTCGACCACGCCGAACTCGAGCGCGCCCTGATCGAGGCGCGCGCCGACGCCGTCTGGGTCGGCTGGGGATTCGTCGCCGAGGACCCGGCCTTCGCCGACGTCTGCGCCCGCCTCGGCATCACCTTCATCGGCCCCTCCGCCGAGGCGATGCGGCTGCTCGGCGACAAGGTCGAGGCGAAACTGCTCGCCGAGAAGGTCGGTGTCCCCGTCGCCCCGTGGTCCGGCGGACCGGTCGAGACCCGCGCCGACGCCCGCAGGCACGCCCAGGCCATCGGCTACCCGCTCATCATCAAGGCGCGCTCCGGCGGCGGCGGCCGAGGCATCCGCAAGGTCTACTCCGAGGACGAGCTCGAACTCGCCCTCGAGCGCACCCAGGGCGAGGCCGAGCGCTCCTTCGGCGACCCCGTCGTGTTCATCGAGCGCCTCGTCACCGAGGCCCGCCACGTCGAGGTCCAGGTCATCGCCGACGCGCACGGCAACGTGTGGGCGCCCGGCGTGCGCGACTGCTCGATCCAGCGCAAGAACCAGAAGGTCATCGAGGAGTCCGCTTCCCCGCTGCTGACGGCCGAGCAGTCCGCGCAGCTGCGGAAGGTGTCCGCGGAACTGGTCAAGGCCGCCGGGTACTGCGGCGCCGCCACCGTCGAGTACCTCTACCAGCCGTCGCAGCAGGTGTTCACCTTCCTCGAGGTCAACACCCGCCTGCAGGTCGAGCACCCGATCACCGAGTTCACCACCGGACTCGACCTGGTCAAGCTGCAGATCCACGTCGCGAGCGGCGAGCCGCTGGTCGGCGAGTGCCCGACCGAGTTCGGTCACGCCGTCGAGGCCCGCCTCAACGCCGAGGACGCCGACAACGGTTTCGCGCCCGCCCCCGGCACCGTCCAGCTGCTGAAGTTCCCGCTCGGCTCCGGCCTGCGCGTCGACACCGGCATCGCCCAGGGCGACGTCATCCCGCCCGACTACGACTCGATGGTCGCGAAGGTCATCGCCTGGGGCCGGGACCGCTCCGAGGCCCTCGCCCGGCTGCGCACCGCGCTGCGCGAGACCACCGTCGTCCTCGACGGCGGCACCACCACCAAGTCGTTCCTGCTCGACCTCCTCGACCGCGAGGAGGTCATCACCGCCTCCGCCGACACCGGGTGGCTCGACCGGACCGGCGCCGGGACCGCGAACGGCCCCACCCCCGCCGCGGCCGTCGCCCTGCTCGCCACCGCGATCGAGGTCTACGAGACCGAGGAGGCGCACGAGCGCAGCGCGTTCCTCGCCGCCGCCCGCGGCGGACGGCCCCGCACCAAGAACACCGTCGGGCGCGGCGTCGAGCTGAGCTACCAGGGGCAGGCGTACCAGTTCGAGGTCGGCCAGATCGGCCCGCACCGCTACCGCATCGACGGCGACAGCGGCGAGGTCGAAGTCGACGTGGACCGGCTCAGCGAGTACGAGCGCCGGATCGTCGTCGGCGGACGGCGCCACCATGTCGTCTCCGTCACCGGGCCCGCCCACCACCTCGTCGAGGTCGACGGTGTCAGCCACCAGATCAGCCAGGACGAGGCCGGCGTCGTCCGCGCACCCTCCCCCGCCGTCGTCGTGGCGCTGCCCGTCGCGGTCGGCGACGAGGTCGAGGCAGGCGACACCCTCGTGGTGCTCGAGGCGATGAAGATGGAGACCGCGATCCGCGCGCAGAACGCGGGCACTGTCCGGGAAGTCCTCGCCATCGTCAATGCGCAGGTCGACGCCGGCGCCGCACTGCTGCGGGTGGACCCGGTGGCCGAGGAGACCGTCACCACCCAGGCCCCGCGGGTCGAGTTCACGGCCCCCGAGACCAGCGACCGCGACGACCTGACCGAGGCACTCGCCCGGCTCGACGCGCTGACCGCGATGATCACCGGATTCGACGTCGACGACACCCGCGCCACCGCACTGCGCACCGAGTACGCGACCCTGCGCGACCGGCTGCCCGAATCCGACCCCACCCTGGCTCGCGCGGAGCTGGCGCTGCTGACCACGTTCGCCGACCTGTGCGAGCTGTCGCGCAACCGGCCCGCCGGCGGCGACGACAACGACGAGCGGGTGCACTCCCCCCGCGAGCACTTCCATTCCTTCCTGCGTTCGCTCGACGTCGAGCTGGAGGGCCTGCCGGAGTCGTTCCGCGCCAAGCTGTCCCGCTCGCTGCGCCACTACGACGTGACCGAGCTGGACCGCACCCCGGAGCTCGAGGAGGCCGTGCACCGGCTGTTCGTCGCCCTGCAGCGGCTCGAGGCGCAGGTCCCGACCGTCGCAGGCCTGCTCGCGCACTGGCAGCGGGAGTGCCCGATCGGCGAGGAGCTCGCCGGCGAGTTCGAGGAGGTCCTCAACCGGCTGATCGTCGCCACCCAGCTGCGCTACCCGCTGATCGGCGACATGGCCCGCGGCCTGCACTTCCGCATCTTCGACGAGCCGGTGGTCCGCAAGTCGCGCGAGCAGATCTACGACGGCGTCCGCGGCAGCCTGCAGTACCTGGCGGAGCAGCCCGGCGCCACCGATCGCGCCGCCCGCATCGACGCGATGGTCGACACCCCGGAGCCGCTCGTCGGCCTTCTCGCCGAGCCGTGGTCCGCTCCCGCCGACCTGCTCGAGGTGGTCACCCGGCAGTACTACAAGATCCGCGGACTCTCCGACGTCAAGGCCATCGACGGCCACGGACTGCCCTGCGTCACCGGCACTTTCGAACTCTCCGGTGAGCAGCTGCGCCTGGTGTCGGTCGCCGCGGACCAGGGGCAGCTGACCGAGGCGCTCCGCGTCGTGGACGCGGTCGCCGGCCCGTCGCCCGTGAACCTGGTCGCCGACCTGTACGTCACGTGGCCGGACGCGCCCGCCGACGACGACGCACTCGCCGAGTCGCTGCGGTCGGAGCTGTTGTCGCACAACACGTCCGTGCCGTGGCGACGCGTCACCGTGACCGTCACCGTGCCCGGCGCGATGACGACTCAGCGTCAGGCCACCTTCCGTCCCGCCGAGTCCGGCGGGCTGGACGAGGACCGCATCATCCGCGGTATGCACCCGTTGACCGCGCAGCGCCTGGACATGTGGCGCCTGAAGAACTTCAACGGCACGCGCCTGCCCGCCCCGGCCGACACCTACGTGTATCACCTTGCGGCCAAGGACAACCCGGCCGACCAGCGCCTGATCGCGATGGCTCAGGTGCGCGACCTCACGCTGCAGTTCGACGAGGCCGGCGAGATCGAGGCCGCCCCGGCGATCGAGCGAGCCCTCGCGTCGTGCCTCGCCGGCATCCGCAGCGCCCAGGCCGAGCGCGGTCGCAAGCGTCTCGACAACAACCGCGTCGTGCTCTACGTGTGGCCGCGGCTCGACGTCGCCGCCGACCGGTTGTCCGCGATCGCCAGCCACGTCGCACCGCTCACCGTCGGCGCGGGCATCGAGCAGATCACCCTGATCTGCCGCATGCAGGAATCGCCGACGGCGAAGCCGCGCCAGGTCGCCATCCGGTTCTCGTACCGCTCCGGCGCCGGCCTGCAGGTCGCGGTCACCGAACCGCCGACCCAGCCGCTCAAGCCGCTCGACGAGTACACCCAGAAGGTGCAGCGGTCGCGGGCGCGCGGCACCGTCTACCCGTACGAGCTGATCCCCGCGCTGAGCGCGGGCGGCAGCTTCGTCGAGTACGACCTCGACGACACCGGCGCGCTGGTGCCCGTCGACCGCCCCTACGGCCGCAACAAGGCCGGTGTCATCGTCGGCCTGGTCACCACGCCCACCGAGCGCTACCCCGAGGGCATGACCCGGGTCGCATTGTTCGGCGACCCGACGAAGGCTCTCGGCACCGTCGCCGAGGCGGAGTGCTCGCGCATCGTCGCGGCCATCGACCTCGCGGAGTCGCTCGGCGCCCCGGTGGAATGGTTCGCGCTCTCCTCCGGCGCCACCATCTCCATGGAGTCCGGCACCGAGAACATGGACTGGGTCTCGCGCGGCCTGCGCCGGATCATCACGTTCACCCAGAACGGCGGCGAGATCAACGTCATCGTCGCGGGCATCAACGTCGGCGCCCAGCCGTACTGGAACGCCGAGGCCACGATGCTGATGCACACCAAGGGCATCCTTGTGATGACCCCGGAGTCGGCGATGGTGCTCACCGGCAAGCAGTCCCTGGACTACTCCGGTGGCGTCTCGGCGGAGGACAACTTCGGTATCGGCGGCTACGACCGAGTGATGGGCCCGAACGGCCAGGCGCAGTACTGGGCACCGGACCTGACCGCCGCGATCGGCGTCCTGTTCGCGCACTACGAGCACGCGTACCTCGCTGTCGGGGAACGTTTCCCGCGCAAGGCGGAGTCGTCGGACCCGATCGACCGTGACGTGCGCTCGTTCCCGCACGTGCACCCGTCGAGCGAGTTCACCACGGTCGGTGAGATCTTCTCCGCCGAGACGAACCCGGACCGCAAGAAGCCGTTCGACATCCGCACGGTGATGCACGCCGTGGTCGACCAGGACCACGCCGTGCTCGAACGCTGGGCCGACATGGCCGACGCCGACACGTCGGTGGTGTTCGACGCGCACCTCGGCGGCAACGCCGTCACCGTCGTCGGCATCGAGTCCCGGGCCATCGCCCGCAAGGGCTGGTTCCCGACCGACGGCCCGGACCAGTGGACCTCGGGCACGCTGTTCCCGCGTTCGTCGAAGAAGACGGCTCGCGCGATCAACGCGGCGTCAGGAAACCGTCCGGTCGTGGTGCTGGCGAACCTGTCCGGATTCGACGGCTCCCCGGAGTCGCTGCGGAACCTGCAGCTCGAATACGGCGCCGAGATCGGCCGCGCGATCGTCAACTTCGACGGCCCGATCGTGTTCGTCGTGATCTCGCGCTACCACGGCGGTGCGTTCGTGGTGTTCTCCGGCGCCCTGAACGAGAACATGGAGGTGCTCGCGGTCGAGGGCTCGTTCGCCTCGGTGCTCGGTGGCGCCCCTGCCGCGGCCGTCGTGTTCACCCGCGAGGTCAACGCCCGCACCGACGCCGACCCGGCGGTGCGCGACCTCGAGGCCCGGCTCGCCGCCAGCGACGACGACGCCGAGCGCGCCACGCTGCGCGTCGAGCTCGCCGCCGAGCGGGTCGCCGTCCGCAACGCCAAGCTCGGCGAGGTGGCCGCGGAGTTCGAGGGCATCCACAACATCGAACGCGCCCGCGAGGTCGGCTCCGTGCACGACATCGTGGCCGCCGCGGACCTGCGGCCGCGTCTGGTCTCCGCTGTCGAGCGCGGCATGGGCAAGGTTCTCGCCGCCCAGTAAGCACGATCAGCCAACGCAGTGGGCGCCGCCGGAGGGATTCCGGCGGCGCCCACTGATTTCACCACCGAACGGCGCCATCGGAGCGAACTCCGTTGGCGCCGTCCGCTATTGGGACACGTCCCGCAGATCCCGCGGACGTGGACGGATCCAGGCGTGCAGCGCCGCGAGCAGACATCCGCCCGCGCACCGCAACACCGCCCGCAGCCGCGGATCGTCGAGCACCTCGACGGGCCTCATCGGACCGGCACCGTCTCGGCGGCCCGGGCCGGGCGGAGCGTCACGGCCGCCAGTGCCGCGCCGACGAGAGCGATCACCGCGGCCGTGAGGAACGCGGCCGAGAACCCGTCGGTCAGGGCCGCGTGATCACCCACCCGCCCCGCTCCGGCGACCGCCGCGACGGCGGTGGCGGCGGCGAGGCCCAGCGCCGAACCCAACTGGTAGCTGGTGTTGACGATGCCCGAGGCGAGACCACCCTCCTCGGGGCGGGCACTGGAGATGGCGGTGCCGAGCGACGGGATGAAGGCGAGGGCCATCCCCAGCGCGGAGATCAGCGAGGCGGGCAGGACGTCCACCCAGAAGCTGCCGTCCGGACGCACCAGTGAGAGCCAGCCCAGGCCCGCCGCGAGCACTAGCAGCCCGGCCACCACCGCAGGCTTCGGCCCGAACCGTGCGATCAGACGTGGCGCGAGCACGATCATCCCGACCATGATCAGTGCCGTCATCGGGATCAGCGCGGCCCCGCTCGGGAACGCCGAGAGGCCGAGCACCTGCTGCAGGTACAGGTTCAGGAAGAACCACATCGGAATCCACGCGGCGCCGAGCAGGAACTGGGCGAGGTTCGCGGCACCCAGGTTGGGGGTGCGGAAGATCGCCAACCGGACGAGCGGCTCGCGCCGCATCGCCTGGATCACCAGGAATCCCGCGAGCAACGCGGCCGCGGCGAGCAGGACACCCCAGGTCTGCACGGACAGCCAGCCCACCTCGGGCGCCCGGACGATCGCGTAGACCGCCGTACCGATGCCGAGCGTCACGGTGACCGCGCCGAGCAGGTCGACGCCACCCGTTCCGGTGCCGCGCCCGCCCGGCAGCAGCGCCGGCGCCGCGACCAGGGCGAGGACCGAGACCGGGATGTTGACGAAGAACACCCATGGCCACGAGGCGTACTCGGTGAGCAGCCCGCCGAGGAACACGCCCGCGGTCCCACCGGCAGGCGCCGCGGCCCCGTACACGGCGAGCGCCCTGGTCAGGTCGCGCGGGTTCGACCCGAACAGCATCATCAGCAGTGTCAGCGCGGCCGGCGCGATGAGGGCCGCGCCGACCCCCTGGACGGCGCGGCCGACGAGTTCGGCGGGGACGTTCGTGGCCAGCCCGGCCGCCAGGGAGCCGACCAGCAGGATCAGCCACCCCAGGCCGAACATGCGACGAGCGCCGAACAGGTCGGACAGCCTGCCGCCGAGCAGAAGCAGCCCGCCGAACACCACCACATAGGCGTTGAAAACCCAGGTGAGGTCCTCCTGTGTGAAGCCGAGATCCTCACCCATCCGTGGCAGCGCGACGCCGATGATCGACGTGTCCATGATGACCATGAACTGCGCGAGCGCAATCAATCCGAGCGCCAACCACTTTCGCGATTGCACCCGGCCCGTTTCCTGATTCATCTCGATCCCTCCCTGCATCGGTGAGCGATGACCGTGGTTCGACCGTCGCCGTTCGGTTTATACCCCCCATGGGTATCTGACACAATCCCAACCAGAGGGTTGCGTCACATGCCCTCGGGGGGTATGTTTCGACTCGTTGGTCATATACCCCCAGTGGGTATACGAAGCAGACGAAGGAGAACGCCATGGAGATCGCGAACTACACCGTCACCGGGATGACCTGCGGGCATTGCGCGAGCTCGGTCCGCGAGGAGGTCGCCAAGCTCGACGGGGTCACCGAGATCACCGTCGACGTCCCCACCGGGCTGCTGACCGTCACCTCGATCGACCCCGTCGACCCCGCCGCGGTTCGCGCCGCGGTGGAAGAGGCCGGCTACACCGCACAGTCATGAACACCGCCACCAAGCTGGCCGCCTACACCGGGGGCCTCGCCGTGATCTTCGCGGCGGCCCTCGGTGTCGGGGCGGCCGTGGGGAGCCCGACCGACATGTCCACCACCACGCACGACACCCACACCGAGGAACCCACCGCCGCCACGGAGACCGGGATTCCGGCCGGCCTGCAGGTCAGCGAACAGGGATACACGCTCTCGGAGATCTCCGCGCCGGGTACGGCCCGCACCCCGGGCGCACTGACCTTCCGGATCACCGGACCGTCCGGCGACCCCGTCACCGCGTTCACCGACCAGCACGAGAAGCAGCTGCACCTGATCGTCGTCCGCGCCGACACCAGCGAGTTCCGGCACGTGCACCCGGCCCTGGCCGCCGACGGCACCTGGGCGATCGACTGGACCTGGCCGACCGGCGGCACCTACCGCGTGTTCGCGGACTTCCAGCCCGTCGACGGGCCCGCACTGACGCTGGGCCGCAACGTCGACGTCGCCGGCGACCTGACCCCGGTCCCGCTGCCTGCACCCTCGCGGACCGCGGAGGTCGACGGATACCGGGTCGAACTGTCCGGCGATCTGACCACCGCCGGTGGCGCGCTCACCCTGGCGGTCACCCGCGACGGCGGCCCGGTCACCGACCTGCAGCCCTACCTCGGCGCCTACGGACATCTGGTCGCGCTGCGCACCGGCGACCTCGCCTACCTGCACGTGCACCCGCAGGGCGCGCCCGGCGACGGCGTCACCGCGCCCGGACCCGACGTGGTGTTCCACGCGCAGGCTCCGAGCCCCGGCACCTATCGACTGTTCCTCGACTTCCAGCACGAGAACACCGTCCGCACAGCCGAATTCACCGTCGAAGCCGACGCAGACACCGCACCCGCCGCACCTGCCGCACCGGCCGGCCACGGGCACTGACACACCACCCGGAGAGGAGTCACGATGAACCCCGTCGCACCCGCGCCGACCGAGGGACAGGTCGAACTGCTGATCGGTGGCATGACCTGCGCGTCCTGCGCGAACCGCATCGAGCGCAAGCTCAACAAGCTCGACGGGGTGACCGCCACCGTCAACTACGCCACCGAGAAGGCCCGCGTCGACTTCACCGGCGACATCACCCCCGACGACCTCGTCGCCGCCGTCGAGTCCGCCGGGTACACCGCCGCACTCCCGGCACCGCCGTCGACCGCCGACGACACCGATGCCGCCACCGCCGAAGACGATCCGACGGCCGGGCTCCGCCGACGACTGCTGATCTCGCTGGCACTGAGCGTGCCGGTGATCGCGATGGCGATGATCCCGGCACTGCAGTTCACCAACTGGCAGTGGCTCTCCCTCACCCTCGCCGCCCCGGTCGTGGTGTGGGGCGCCTGGCCGTTCCACCAGGCCGCGTGGACCAACCTGAAGCACGGCACCGCCACGATGGACACCCTGGTGTCGATGGGCACACTCGCCGCGCTCGGCTGGTCGCTGTACGCGCTGTTCTGGGGCACCGCCGGGGTCGCCGGCATGACGCACCCGTTCGAGTTCACCATCGCGCGCACCGACGGCACCGGAAACATCTACCTCGAGGCCGCCGCCGGCGTGACGACGTTCATCCTGGCCGGCCGCTATTTCGAGGCCCGCGCCAAGCGTCGCTCCGGGGCCGCCCTGCGCGCGCTGCTCGAGATGGGCGCCAAGGAGGTGTCGGTGCTTCGCGGCGGTGTCGAACAGCGGATCGGCGTCGACCAACTCGCGGTCGGTGACGAGTTCGTGGTCCGGCCCGGCGAGAAGATCGCCACCGACGGCGAGGTGATCGAGGGGGCATCGGCCGTCGACGCGTCGATGCTGACCGGCGAGTCGGTACCGGTCGAGGTCGGCCCGGGCGATGCGGTCGTCGGCGCCACCGTCAACGTCGGCGGACGGATCGTGGTGCGCGCCGCCCGAATCGGATCCGACACCCAGCTCGCGCAGATGGCGAAGCTGGTCGAGGACGCGCAGACGGGGAAGGCGCAGGCCCAGCGGCTCGCCGACCGCATCTCCGGCATCTTCGTGCCCGTCGTCATCGCACTGGCCGTCGCGACACTCGGATTCTGGCTCGGCACCGGAGGTTCCGTCGCCGCGGCCTTCACCGCCGCTGTCGCGGTGCTCATCATCGCCTGCCCCTGCGCCCTGGGTCTGGCCACCCCGACCGCGCTCATGGTCGGCACCGGCCGGGGTGCCCAGCTGGGAATCCTGATCAAGGGACCCGAGGTGCTCGAGTCGACCCGCCGCGTCGACACGGTCGTGCTGGACAAGACCGGCACCGTCACCACCGGAACCATGACGCTGCTCGAGGTGCACGCGGCGGACGGCGAGTCGGCCGACGACGTGCTGCGTTTGGCCGGTGCACTCGAGCACTCCTCCGAGCACCCGATCGCGCGGGCGATCTCGACTGCGGCCGCCGGTGCCGGGGCACTGCCGACCGTCGCGGAGTTCGCGAACGTGGAGGGTCTCGGCGTGCAGGGCGTCGTCGACGGGCACGCGGTGATCGTGGGCCGGCCACGGCTGCTCGCCGACTGGGCCCAGGCCCTCACACCCGATCTCGAAAGGGCGCTGCACACGGCCCAATCCGCGGGCCGGACCGCGGTCGCGGTCGGCTGGGACGGCAGGGCCCGCGGCGTACTCGTGGTCGCGGATGCCGTCAAACCGACGTCGGCGGAGGCGATCTCACAGCTGAAGGCGCTCGGCCTGACGCCGATCATGCTCACCGGCGACAACGCCGCCGCCGCCCGCGCGGTCGCCGACCAGGTCGGCATCGACGAGGTGATCGCCGAGGTGCTGCCGCAGGACAAGGTCGAGGCCGTCAAACGTCTGCAGGCGGAGGGCAAGGTGGTCGCGATGGTCGGTGACGGCGTCAACGACGCCGCCGCGCTGGCCCAGGCCGATCTCGGTCTGTCGATGGGCACCGGCACCGACGTCGCGATCGAGGCCAGCGACCTGACCCTGGTGCGCGGTGATCTGAGGGCCGCGGCGGACGCGATCCGCCTGTCCCGCAAGACCTTGCGCACCGTCAAGGGCAACCTGTTCTGGGCGTTCGCCTACAACGTCGCCGCCCTGCCGCTGGCCGCCGCCGGCCTGCTCAACCCGATGCTCGCGGGCGCCGCAATGGCGTTCTCCAGCGTCTTCGTCGTCAGCAACAGCCTGCGGCTGCGGCGCTTCACGTAGTCGTCTGCGCCGCCTGTGCGTCTTTCCGGTAGCTCCGGCTGCCGGAAAGGCGCACAGGCTATTTCGTGAACAGAGCCGCGGCCTTGGGCGAGAGGTAAGCCTCACCGTTACGCCGGAAGAGCTCGGCCGGCCGGCCCGCGCCCGTGGTCACCAGCTCGTCCGTCGGCTCCAGCGCCGCGATCACGTGCCGGCGGAACGAGTCCTTCTGCAGCCTGTCGAGCCCGAACACGACCCGGTAGAGCTCGTTTAGTGCGAGCATCGTGAACTTCTCCCCCAGCAGACCGTCGGGGTCGACCTGCTGCGCGTAGCGATTGCGGAGGTCGTCGATGGCGAGCCGCACCATGTCGGCGTGGTCGAAGAGCAGGTCCTCGGCGACCCGACCGTCAGCCACCTCCACGAGGAGCGCGGTGTCGGGCAGGGCGCGAGCCGGCAGCACCGCCGCGTGCGCCATCGAGATCACCCAGCCGCGGTCGTCGCGCTGCGGATCGTCGAACATCGCCAGCTGTCGGAACGCCGCGCCGGAGAGCCCCGCCTTGTCGGTGAGCGCTCGCGCCGCAGCGTCCGAGAGCCGCTCTCCTGAATGCAAGAACGTCCCCGGCAGTGCTCGGCCGCCGAGCTTCTCGTGCTCGACCACCAGAACCCGGAGCGCACCGTCTCGGTAGGTCAGGACGGCGACGTCCACCGCGACCGACGGGCGGTCGTAGTCGGCGAACGCGCTGCCGTGCGAGTCCAGGTCCTGAGGCACGCCCGCATGCTAACTCACAAATGATTTATCAATATCACAGGTCGGGGCAAGCGGACCGACCCGGCGCTGCCGCTACCAGCGGGCCGTCACTGTCTCACTACCCGGGGAGATTGTCGTCCGCTCCTCCCCCGCAGGGGTACGGGTTCTCGTCATCGACCAGGCTCGAGCAGATGGCGATGCTTCCAACCAGCACGAAAACACCGGGGATTGCGCCCACCGCATCGAGGAGGAAGCTGGCGGGATCGTCCGCCACTCCCTCGTACGATCCCACGAAATCGTGTGTCACTGTCTCGTACGATCCCACGTTTTCGTCGGTCGACGACTCAGCGGCCGACGCGCTGCCCGCACCCGCAGCGAAACCACCAGCCAACACGGCCGCAGCAACAGCAGTGGATGCGATGCGAAGCCCCAAGGAATGAGACATGACAAACCCCCGCCGATAGTGGCACCGACAGGGCTTCTCGCGCACTGTCGGTTGCGCCGATCCGACGCAATGCGTCACTGCACGACCGCGCACTGCGTCGAGAGGATGACTCTCGCATTCCCTTGCAGTAATTGACTATTCGTTATACGTAACCCGGTCCCGGGAGCGACTGGACGTTCGCCAGACGCACGAAGGCAGCCGCGTCGAGAACCTCGCCGCGGGCGGTCGGGTCGATACCGGCCGCGACGAGGCGACGCTCGGCCTCGGCGAGGGAGCCGGCCCAGCTGGCCAGTGCGGCGCGAAGGGTCGTGCGGCGCTGGGCGAATGCGGCATCGACAACCGCGAACACCCGCTTGCGGTGCTCGGCGCCGAGCGGCCACGGGGCCTCCTCGTACCGGTCGATGCGGACCAGTCCGGACTCGATCTTCGGTTCCGGCCAGAAGACCCGCCTGCCAACGGACCCGCCCGGCGCACCCGACCGAAGAAGCATGCCTTCACACTCGACACACCGTAAGTCCCTGCACCGAGCCACTCGCGAATGTCAGATCACCAAGGCCCCTCCCGCCACCCGCAGGGATCGTCGTCTCCGGTGACCATCAAACTCCCACAGATGGCCCCGGATCCAACCATCAAGAAAACACCAGGAATTGCACCCACCGCCTCGACGAGAAACAGCACGGGATCGTCAGTCGCCCCCTCGAACGATCCCGCGCTGTTCACCGACTCGCCGGAGACCGATCCGGCGGCGGATGCGGAACCCGCGCCCGCAGCGAGACCACCGGCCAACACGACCCCGGCGACCACAGCGGATGCGATACGACGTCCTGCGAAACGAGACATGACCTACCCCTCGACAACGGTGAGCGCCCCACAAGCGCACGCTGGCGGCGTCGGATCCGACGCCGCCGCCACCGTACCGGAACGAGACATACCACGCGGATGGTTTGAATCACCAAGCAGTACTTGTTGATTCGTTCAACACAAACGAATCACGCGGGGGGTTGGACGTTCGCCAGGGGCACGAACGCCGGTCGATGCAGCGGCAGCCGGGCGCAGCAGCGACAGTGTCGCTCCAATCCGCTCTACGACAACCCGGGCGTCAACCCGGGGATATGGACGTAGTGCCCGAAGAGCACACAACCATACTGCATTCCGCCGCCCTCCACTCCCTCGATTGCGCCCCCACCACAGTAGGGGAACATGCCGAGCACGCTCGCTGCGGACTCACTATCCGCCGATCCGGTGAGGTACAGGGCTTCCAGCGACCCGTCAGACAACAGTGTGAACGACCCCGGGTCGAGGCTTGACGACCCGTCGGCGGCCCCGGCGGTACCGGCGCCGGCGGCGAGACCACCGGCCAACGCGGCCGCGGCGACAACAGCGGATGCGATACGACGTCCTGCGAAACGAGACATGACCTACCCCTCGACAACGATGAGCGCCCCACAAGCGCACGCTGGCGGCGTCGGATCCGACGCCGCCGCCACCGTACCGGAACGAGACATACCACGCGGATGGTTTGAATCACCAAGCAGTACTTGTTGATTCGTTCAACACAAACGAATCAGGCAGACGGCTCGACGTTCGCCAGGCGCACGAAGGCTGCCGCGTCCAGAACCTCGCCGCGTGCGGAGGGTTCGATGCCCGCCGCGACCAGACGTCGCTCCGCCTCGGCGGGCGATCCTGCCCACGTCGCCAGGGCTGCACGCAGCGTCTTGCGACGCTGCGCGAACGCGGCGTCGACGACAGCGAACACACGCTTGCGATGTTCCTCGTCCATCGACCACGGCGCGTCCTCGTACCGGTCGATGCGGACCAGCCCGGACTCGATCTTCGGTTCCGGCCAGAAGACCTGTCGCCCAACGGATCCCGCGCGCCGTACCTGCCCGAAGAAGCACGCCTTCACGCTCGGCACGCCGTAGATCTTGTTGCCGGGTCGCGCGGCGAGCCGATCGGCGACCTCCGCCTGCACC
The DNA here is from genome assembly GCF_053589555.1 of Rhodococcus sp. NPDC003322. Lineage (NCBI taxonomy): Bacteria > Bacillati > Actinomycetota > Actinomycetes > Mycobacteriales > Nocardiaceae > Rhodococcus > Rhodococcus sp. NPDC003322. The sequence continues at coordinate 680,140 of NZ_JBSFSC010000001.1, forward strand.
ATGACCAACGCGGTCCGGAGCGACGGGAACTCGGCGAACAGGTGCAGCAGCACCGGCACCGCGACGTTGTACGGGAGATTCGCGACGAGGGCGGTCGGCTCGGCCGGGACCTGCGACGGCATCACCCGCATGGCGTCCTCGAGCACCACGTCGAGCCGGCTCGACAGCTCCGGGGCACGTTCGGCGACGGTCGTGGGCAGCCTGGCCGCCAGCTTCGGATCGATCTCGACGGCGACGACCTTCTCCACCACGTCGAGGAGCGCCAGGGTCAGCGAGCCGAGACCGGGTCCCACCTCGAGGACCACGTCGTCACGGGCGACACCGGAGACCGCGACGATCTTGCGGACGGTGTTGCCGTCGTGCACGAAGTTCTGCCCGAGCTGCTTGGTCGGGCGGATGTCGAACTCCGCCGCGAGCGCACGCACCTCGGCGGGGCCGAGCAGGGCGGCTTGGCCGCGGGGCTGTGAATCCGACACGGATCGAACTTAGCGGGCAGGTGTCACGGCGGCGAAATTCACCGTACGCCGAGCCGGGACGAGCAGGACGGCCACGCACCCCACCCCTGCGTCTGCTGCGTCTTCATGGCGATCGCGATCTGCTCCTCGCGGGTGGCGAGGTCGGCGCGGGGCGCGTACTTCAGGCCGCCCTGCCGCTCCCAGGTGTTCTGGTCGAACTGCACGCCGCCGTAGAAGCCGTTGCCGCTGTTGATGTGCCAGTTGCCCGTCGCCTCGCACTGCGCGAGCGCGTCCCAGGTTGCGCCATTGCTCACCGGCGGCACCTCCGTGCCCGGCTTGGCACCGACCCGCACCACCTTCGGCTGCGCGGGTGTCGTCACGTTCTCGGACAACTCCTCACGACCGGTCTCGACACCGTTGACGGTGGTCACCGCGAACGTCACGTCCCGAACGCCGGGGGCGCCCGCGGATTCCTGGACGGTGCGGCTCATGTTCATCGTCGGGTCCTCGATCCGCTGCTCCGGCGGAGCCACCGGCTGGGTTTCGGTCCGACTCTCGGTGCGGATGCGGGTGACCTTCACCTCGAGACCCTCGGTGACCGGGGCGTCGGCGGCGGGCTCGACGGTGTCCTGCTGTTCGAGCGGCGCACCCTGCGCGGTGAGCAGGTCACCGACGGTCGGGGCGGCCAGTCGGATGTCGGCGGCCGCGGCGGCGCCGTCGAGCAGGCGCACCATCTTGGGGCTGATGACCTCGAGGTCCGTGCCGTCGAGGGGCAACCTCTCCGAGCGCGACGCCGACACGTGCACGTCACCCGCGAGGCGTTCCTGTGCGAGCGCCTCGTCGACGGTCAGCGCGGTGGTCCACAGGGTGCGGGGCTCGCCGTCGACGGTCAGGGTCACCTCGCGGGCACGGCGCAACACGACGGTGTCACCGTCGGAAACCGAGGCGCCCTTCGACGGCGCCACGGCGTCCTTGTCCCCGATCGCGTAGCCGGCATCGGCGAGGACCGAGTCGACGTCGGTGGACATCGTGCTGAGCGAGATGGTCTCGCCGTCGACGTCGACGAGCACGGTCTTGTGTCGGCTGACCGCCAGCGCACCGCCGGCGATGAGGGTGAGGAGAAGTGCCCCGACGACGAGACGCAGCAGCGGCGAATTGGCCTTGTTGATCCGAGTGAGAGGTGACACGAAGAAGTCCTGTGCTGTCGGTTACCGGGATGTGATCCCGGCCTTAAGCGATCACAGTACGGTAACGAAAGGGCGGAGCTCCGGCAACCGCTGCCGTTCGTGAGCAGTAAAAAAGGGGTGAAGCTCACTAGGGTCGAGACCCAGGCACAACCAATGCACGGCGACCACGAAAGCTGGTTTGGATGAGCAGTTGGATGAACCTTCGGCAGTCCTCACGGGATCGGCTCGGCCGCCGTCGACGCCTGGTCACCGCCGCGGTCGTCGCCCTGGTCGGGCTGCTCGGCATGTTGCTCGGACAGGGCTCCGCCGCCGCGCAGTCGGGATCCGGCAAGACCTACGTGATCGCCACCGACGTCACGTTCGCGCCGTTCGAGTTCCAGAACGAGCAGGGCAACTTCGTCGGCATCGACATGGATCTGTTATCCGCCACCGCGGCAGACCAGGGTTTCCAATACGAGATCAAACCGCTCGGCTTCAACGCGGCCGTGCAGGCGCTGCAGTCGCGGCAGGTGGACGGCGTCATCGCGGGCATGTCCATCACCGACGAACGCAAGATGGTCTTCGACTTCTCCGACCCGTACTTCGACTCCGGCGTCCAGATGGCCGTCGCGAAGAACAACGACTCGATGAAGTCCTACGAGGATCTGAGGGGCAAGCGGGTCGCGGTCAAGACCGGGACCGAGGGAGCCGCGTTCGCCGAGTCCATTCGCGACCGGTACGGCTTCACGATCGTCACCTTCGACGACTCGGCCAGCATGTACGACGACGTCAAGACCGGGAACTCCGTCGCGGTCTTCGACGACTACCCGGTACTGCTCTACGGCATCGCACAGGGCAACGGCCTCAAGACCGTCACGGGCAAGGAGGCGGGCAACTCGTACGGCTTCGCGGTCTCGAAGGGCCAGAACGCGGAACTGCTGTCGAAGTTCAACGCCGGCCTCGCCAACCTGCGGGCCAGTGGCGAGTACGACGAGATCCTGAACCGCTACCTCGGCGAACAGCCCGAGGTGCAGGGCGGCAACACCTTCTTCTCGCTGCTGAAGGACAACTTCTCGCTGCTGATGAAGGGTCTGTGGCTGACGCTCGTGCTCACCGTCGTCTCGCTGGCGATCGCGCTGGTGCTCGGCCTGATCTTCGGCTTCTTCCGGGTTTCGACCAGCAGGATCCTGCGCGGCATCGGCGTCACCTACGTCGACATCTTCCGCGGCACCCCACTGCTGGTGCAGGCGTTCTTCATCTACTTCGGCATCCCCGCCGCACTGGACTTCCAGATGCCCGCGATGACGGCGGGCATCATCACCCTGAGCCTGAACGCCGGTGCGTACATCACCGAGATCATCCGCGGCGGCATCCAGGCCGTCGACAAGGGACAGATGGAGGCCGCCCGCAGCCTCGGCATGGGCTACCTGCCCGCGATGCGCAAGGTGGTGCTGCCACAAGCGGTGCGGACGATGATGCCGTCGTTCGTCAACCAGGCCGTCATCACGCTCAAGGACACCTCGATCCTGTCGGTGATCGGCATCGCCGAACTGACCCAGACCGGCAAGATCATCATCGCCAGGAATTTCGAGTCGTTCAACATGTGGCTGATCGTCGGCATCTTCTACTTCGTCATCATCATGGCCCTGACCAAGCTGTCCGCCCGGCTCGAGAAGAGGATCAACGCGTGAGCGAGTCCGTCACCACCGAAAGCAAGATCCGGGTCGCCGGGCTGAAGAAGTCCTACGGTGACAACGAGGTCCTCAAGGGCATCGACGTCGACATCGCCGCGGGCGAGGTGGTGTGTGTGATCGGGCCGTCGGGCTCCGGCAAGAGCACCTTCCTGCGCTGCCTGAACCGGCTCGAGGACATCACCGAGGGCAGCGTCGTTGTCGACGGCGTCGACCTGACCGCCAAGAAGGTCGACATCGACAAGGTGCGCCAGCACATCGGGATGGTCTTCCAGCACTTCAACCTCTTCCCCCACATGACCGCCCTCGAGAACGTCATGCTCGCGCCGGTGCAGACGAAGAAGGCCACCAAGGACGAGGCCCGCGACATCGGGATCCGGCTCCTCGGACAGGTCGGGCTCTCCGACAAGAAGGACGCCAAGCCCGCCAACCTCTCCGGCGGACAGAAGCAGCGCGTCGCGATCGCCCGGGCGCTCGCGATGAACCCCGACGTGATGCTCTTCGACGAGGCCACCAGCGCGCTGGACCCCGAGATGGTCGGCGAGGTGCTACAGGTCCTGCGCGACCTCGCCGCCGAGGGCATGACCATGGTCGTCGTCACCCACGAGATGGGTTTCGCCCGCGAGGTCTCGGACCGGGTCATCTTCATGGCCGACGGCTACATCGTCGAGGAGGGCACCCCCGAGGAGGTCTTCGGCAACCCACAGCAACCGCGCACCCAGGACTTCCTGCGGAAGGTGCTCTAGCGACGTCAGAGGCGGTAAACGCGCTCCGCATTGGCGGTTGCGGCGGCGGCGAGCTCGAACGGGTCCTGACCGCGGGTCGCGGCAAGCGACCGGACCGTGTACGGCAGGCAGTACGGCTCGTTGGGGGCGCCGCGGAACGGGTGCGGGGTCAGGAACGGCGCGTCGGTCTCGACCAGCAGCTGGTCGTCCGGCACCAGCTTCGCCGCCTCGTGCAGTTCGCGGGCATTGCGGAAGCTGACCGTGCCGGAGAAGCTGAGCACGTATCCCGCCTCGACGCAGGCCAGCGCCATCGTCGCGTCCGACGAGAAGCAGTGGAAGATCACCGTCTCGGGCGCGCCCTCGTCGAGCAGCACGGTCAGCAGGTCGTGGTCGGCCTCACGGTTGTGGATCATCAGCGGCTTGCCCAGACGTTTGGCGAGGTCGATGTGCCAGCGGAATCCCTCGACCTGATCCTCGATCTCGGCGCAGCCGTCGAGCTTGCCGGGCCAGTAGTAGTCGAGCCCGGTCTCCCCGACCGCGACCGTGCGCGGGTGCGCGGCGAGCCGCTCGATCTCGGCCTTGGTCGCGTCGTCGAGGACGTTCGCGCGGGTGGGATGGATGGCGACCGCGGCGTACACCCGCGGATCCCAGGTGGCGGCGTCGACCGCGAACCGCGCGGCGGCCAGGTCGTCGGCGACGGTGACCACCCGGCCGACGCCGACCTTCTCGGCGCGGTCGACGATCTCGCCGACCGACGCGGCGTCGTTCGCCCCGCACGCATCGAGGTGGGTGTGGGCGTCGATCAGCGGCGCTAGAGGCTCGGGCAGGTCCGGAGCCGGACGATCCTTGGGCACGCAGATAGAGTAAGGCCACCATGACTGCAGCGACCCGGCCCCCGTTCTTCATCACCACTGCGATCGCGTACCCCAACGGCGCCCCGCACATCGGGCACGCCTACGAGTACATCGCCTCGGACGCGCTCGCCCGCTTCAAGCGGCTCGACGGGTTCGACGTTTTCTTCATGACGGGCACGGACGAGCACGGACTGAAGATGCAGCAGACCGCGGCGAAGGAGGGCGTCGACGTCCGCGACCTCGCCACCCGCAACTCCGACGTGTTCCAGGCCATGGACAAGGTGCTGAACATCTCGTACGACCGGTTCATCCGCACCACCGACAGCGACCACACCACGGCCAGTCAGGCCATCTGGGAGCGGATGGTCGCGGCCGGCGACATCTACCTCGACACCTACGCCGGTTGGTACTCGGTGCGCGACGAGGCGTACTACACCGAGGCCGAGACGACGCTGCAGGAGGACGGCAGCCGGATCTCCACCGACACCGGCACACCGGTGGTGTGGACCGAGGAGTCGACCTACTTCTTCAAGCTGTCCGCCTACCAGGACCGGCTGCTCGCCCTGTACGAGTCGCACCCCGAGTTCATCGCTCCCGCGACCCGCCGCAACGAGATCGTCAGCTTCGTCTCCGGCGGACTCAAGGACCTCTCGGTGTCCCGGACCACGTTCGACTGGGGTGTGCCGGTTCCGGGCGATCCCGACCACGTGATGTACGTGTGGGTGGACGCGCTGACCAACTACCTGACGGGTGTCGGCTTCCCGGACGTCGACTCCGAGTCGTTCGGGAAGTACTGGCCGGCGAACCTGCACATCATCGGCAAGGACATCAGCCGCTTCCACACCGTGTACTGGCCCGCGTTCCTGATGTCGGCCGGCATCGAACTGCCCGAGCGCGTGTTCGTACACGGGTTCCTCTACAACAAGGGCGAGAAGATGTCGAAGTCGGTCGGCAACGTCGTCGACCCGCTCGAGATGGTCGAGGAGTACGGGCTCGACGCCGTCCGCTACTTCCTGCTGCGGGAGATCTCGTTCGGCCAGGACGGCAGCTACAGCCACGAGGCGATCGTCACCCGGATGAACGCCGACCTGTCGAACGAACTGGGCAACCTCGCGCAGCGGTCGCTGTCGATGGTCGCGAAGAACTGCGACGGACAGGTACCGACTCCCGGCGAGTTCACCGACGCCGACACCGCGCTCCTCGCGCAGGCCGACGCGCTCCTGGAGAAGGTGCGGGCCGAGTTCGACGTGCAGGCCATCCATCTCGGCCTCGAGGCGCTCTGGCACGTGCTCGCCGAGACCAATCGGTACTTCAGCGCCCAGGAGCCGTGGGTCCTGCGCAAGACCGACCCCGCGCGGATGGCGACCGTGCTGTACACGACGCTCGAGGTGGTGCGCATCGTCGGCATCCTGGTGCAGCCGGTGATGCCCGACGCCGCCGACAAGATCCTGGCGGTGCTCGGCCAGGCGTCAGAGAACCGTCAGTTCTCCGATCTCGGCACGCGGATCGTCGCCGGCACCCCCCTGCCCGCACCGGCCCCGGTCTTCCCCCGCTACGTCGAGCCCGAAGACGCCTGAAAATCACGCCGTGACCTGCGGCGAGAGAACTTGTCGTACCCCCGGGGCAGACTGCCCCCATGGGGACCAATCGAACAGGTATTCGAGACCGTGGGGATGCTGCCGAGGCCGGGACGCGTGACGGCCTCGGCGCCGAGGAGGCGCTGCGCCGCGCCTACGAGAACGGCTGGCAGCCGGGCGACGTCGTACACGTCGCCCGGCGGGGCCTGGCCTCCGTCGAGGTCGCGCCGGTCGCGCTGCTGATCCTGCGGGAGGCCAACCGCAGCGGGGCGTGGGCGCGTGCCCCACTGCACTGGGCGGACCAACTCAAGGTCCTCGCCCACACCTATCCGCGGCGGGTCGACGAGCCACCACTAACCGTGTCCGCACTGCGTCTGTTGCGGCGCCTGCAGCCACTGCGGCGACTGTGCCCACCGCCGTCCCTGTGGCCCGAGGTCCGGGCACCGCAACCCGGCGACGGAACGGACGCCGAGATCGCGGATGCCAAGGTGCTGAATCGGATTCGCGGCCTGCTGGCCAAGGCGGAGAGCACCGAGTTCACCGAGGAAGCCGAAACCCTCACGGCCAAGGCGCAGGAACTGATGACCCGTCACTCCGTGACGGCCACGCTGCTCGAGGCCGCGTCCGAACGGGGCATCACCGGTCGGGACATCACGGTGCATGCGCGGCGCATTCACCTGGACCGGCCCTACAGCAAACAGAAGGGCCTGCTCCTGACCACGGTTGGCGAGGCCAACCACATCCGCACCCTCTACAACGCCGTCGATGACATCGCGACGGTGCTGGGCACCCCGTCCGACCTCGAGAAGGTGGACCTGCTGTTCACCTCGCTGCTGGTGCAGGCGACGCGGGCGATGCACGCCGAACAGGCGCGCGGCGCGACATCGGCGGCCTTCCGGCGGGCATTCCTGTACGGCTTCGCCATCCGGATCGGGCAACGACTGACCGAAGCCGAGAAGGCGGCGACCGCGCAGGCGGTCGTCGACGCCCGCGCAGAGTTCGGTGACCTGCTGCCAATCCTCGCCCGGCGCTCCGACGCGGTGCAGGTCGAGGTGGACCGCCTGTTCGGCCCGAAACTGCGGTCGTGGGGCTTCACCGTCAGCGATCTCGGCGGGGTCGCGGCCGGCCGGTCGGCGGCGGACGCCGCACGCCTGGCCCCCGACCGGCGGGCGGTCGCCGGATGACAGGGACCACCCGCACCTGCCGGTTTGCCGGACCCGGGTGCGCTCGTGACACCCTTTCCGAATGCGGATCGAACGGTTGGGCACGGGCGGCACCCCGGCAGCGGTGTTGCGAGCACTCGCGCACCTCGCCGCCGTCGGTGACACCCCGGCTCCGGCCGCACTGATCGGCGACTGGTTCGGGGCCAGGGCGATCCTCGCCCCCAGCGTGGCCACCCGTTCGGTGGCTCCCCGAGAGGCATTCGCCGTGACGGGGCGCCCGGCCCCCGGGCACCCCACCGACGGCGGAGTGGCCGGGCCACTGCTCGGCGGTGGGTGGATCGGTTACCGCGGCTACCCCGACCTCCCCGACAGCGGCCGGATGCCGGAGCTGCCGGAATCCGCGGGCGGCTGGACCGACAGCATCCTGCGCCTCGACTCCGACGACTGCTGGTGGTACGAGTCACTCACCGAGACCCCCTGTCCCCCAGACTGGTTCGCGGCGGTCACCCGACCGGAGGTGTCGCCGCGATCCTGGCGACTCGAGTGGACGCCACCCGACCGCTCTGCGCATCAGTCCGGTGTGAGGCAGTGCCTCGACGCGATCGCTGCCGGCGAGGTGTACCAGGCATGCGTGTGCGCCCGATACACCGGAAGGATCGACGGCGCCCCCCTCGACTTCTTCGCCGACGCGGTGGAAGCGACCCGCCCGGCTCGAGCCGTCTTCCTGCAGGGACGGTGGGGTGCGGTGGCGTCACTGTCGCCGGAGCTGTACCTCTCGCGCCACGGCGACCGCGTGACATCGAGCCCGATCAAGGGCACGCTGCCGATCGGCGCCGACCCGGACCTGCTGCGCGCCTCGGTGAAGGATGTCGCCGAGAACGTCATGATCGTCGACCTGGTCCGCAATGACCTGGGCCACCTGGCGATCCCGGGCACGGTGACCGTCACCGACCTGCTTGGCGTCCACCCGGCACCGGGCGTGTGGCACCTGGTGTCCACAGTCGCGGCAACCGTACCGCCCGAAACCTCCGCCGCCGATCTGTTCGACGCCAGCTTCCCGCCCGCCTCGGTGACCGGGTGCCCGAAACACCGTGCCCGGCAACTGCTCTCCGCGTGGGAGCCGTATCCGCGCGGGGTGTACTGCGGCACCGTCGGGTTCGCCTCCCCGCTGGCGGGCACCGAACTGAACGTGGCCATCCGGACGGTCGAATTCGACCCGCACGGTCAGGCAGCGCTCGGCGTCGGCGGCGGCATCACCATCGACTCGGACCCCGACGCGGAGTGGCAGGAGTGTCTGGACAAGGCGTCGAGCATCGTGACGTTGCGCTCGGCGCACAACGGGTTCCCCACGAGGAGCCAGTCCTCCTAACACTCCCCTCGCGCGGATCCGGTCAGTTCGAAGTCGGTCTCCTGCGGACCGGTCAGCGGGGACGACGCCGCGCAGATCCGTTCGATGATCGAGTCCACGTCCAGCCGCCAGGCCCGCAGCACGCCGTCCCCGTCGGCGGCGACCACGGTGTCCGAGCCCGGCAGGAACGCCACCTGCCAGCGTCCCGACCCGTCGGTGGCGATCGGACCGCCCACCTCCCGCATCTGCGCCTGATCGGACACGTCCCACAGGCGGACCGTGCCGTCGTCGCTGCCTGACACGACATGGCGGCCGTCCGAGTCGAACGACACCGAGTAGACGGTGCCGCTGTGCCCGCGCAGTTCCGGCTCCCGCACCGTCATCGACCCGTCCGCGGCACGGTCCCACAGCACCAGCGTCTGGTCGTCGGTCCCGGTCGCCATCACCGTGCCCTCCGGGTTGAACGACACCCCGTTGATCCCGGCACCGCCACCGCCGTCCTCGACGTCGCGTTGCTCCGGCCGGGCCGGATCCGTGACCGTCCACGCGAACACGCCGCCGTCGGCATCGACGGCCACCAGCGACGCACCGTCGGGGCTGAACACGACGGTCCGCACCAGGTTGCTCGGACCGTCGAGACGCTCCCCCCACGGCACCGGGTGCGCCGGATCGGCGAGGTTCCACAACCTCACGCTGGTGTCGTCGTCGCCCGTGGCCAGCGTCCGGTTGTCCGGACTGAACGCCAACTCCCAGGTGTATCGGGTTTGCGTCGCGATCGGCTCGCCCAACGGTTGCGGCCGCACCGGGTCGCGGACATCCCAGATCTGCACCTGTCCACCGGTCGTGGCGGCAGTCGCCATCAGTGTTCCGTCCGGCGACAAGGCCACCATGTGCGCCCCGCCGAACGGCCGGGGCAGGGGCACCGAGCCCACCATGCGGGCGCGCCCGTCCCTGCCGACACCCCACAACCTGATCACCGAGTCATAGCCGCCGGTGGCCATCAGCGATCCGTCGTGGCTGATCGACGGCAACGTCAGCGCCGACTCCGACACCGACAGCGCGGACCTCGGCAACGTCCACACCCGCAGGTTCGAGTCCTGACCGCCGGTGACGACGGTCGCGCCGTCCGGCGACAACGCCAACGCCGGGACCCCGCCACCGTTGCCGGTCATCGCCGGCTTCAGCTCACGCATTGTGCCGCGGCCCGCGGCGACCGACCATCGCTTGACAGTGCCATCCCAGGACGCGCTGACCAGCGTGGCGCCGTCCTCCGCGAAAGCGATCGTCCAAATGGCGCCGGTGTGCGCCTGGACCGGCGTGCCGATCTCCCGGACCGCGCGGACATCCGTGGTGTCGAAGAGCCGGATCACGCCGTCGTCACTGCTGGCAGCGAGGGTCCGTCCGTCCGGCGCAAAGGACACCGAGTGCACCACGTCCCCGAAGTCGGCGTGCACCGGCGGCAGTTGCACCGGCGCCGCCCGGTTCGCCATGTCCCACAACCGGATGCTGCGGTCGTCGCTGGAGGTCGCCATCACGGCGGAGTCCGCGCGGAACGAGATGGTCCGCACCCCCGCCGGGTGCGCCTGCAGCGTCGTCACCGGAAACGGACCCGGCGCCGGCGGTGACGCCAACGCGGCCGAGGTGTCGAACAGGCTCACGGTGCCGTCGTCGTTCGGCACGGCGAGGGTGCGGCCGTCCGGGCTGAAGCGGATGTTGTGGACGGACTTCGTTCCCGCCCGCACACCATCGAGCAGCAGGCGCGGCGCAGCCGGGTCGGAGACGTCCCACAGGAACACCGTGCCGTCTCCGGTACCGGCGGCCAGAACCTTTCCGGTCGGAGCGAACGACACCGAGGCCATGTACTTCGCCGACCCGGTCAGCGGCGCCCCGACAGGGCTGGGTCCGGCGGGGTCCTTCAGGTCCCACAACCGGACCGTGCGGTCGTCACTGGCCGAGGCCATCATCGCGCCGTCGGCGGAGATCGCGACCCCGTAGACCGGCCCGGCATGACCGTCGAGAGTCTGCCCGATCGGCGTCGCCTCGGTCGCGATCAGCCGCGAGTAGGCGGCGTCGCTGCCGGGACGCATCTGCCACGCTGCCAGCGACAATCGCGCCGCGGTCGTCGGGTCGGTGGCGCGCAGCGAATCGGCCAGCGCCACGACCTGGCGGAACTGGGCGGCGCTGCGCTCCGATTCGGCGCGGTTCTTCGCCGACACCGCCATCGACACCGCAACCAACGCGACGACGGTGGACAACACCAGCGCGGCCATCACAGTTCGCGCGACCCACGTGTTGCGACGCACGTGCCTCGTCGAGGTCGACAGGAACTCGGTCGCCGACGGGGTCAGCGTCGCCGCCACCCGGCCCGGGTCACGCGTGGCACCCGGATACCCCTCGGCGGCGATCCGCGGCGCGTCGTACTCGCGCACGATGTCGAGGCGTCCGCGCTGGTACAGCAGGCTGCTGTCGCGGTTCGACTCCTCCCAGCGGACCGCATCCTCCTCGATCTGCTGCCGGACCGCCGAATACGACCCGTCCTCCTGGATCCAGGTCTTCAGCCGCGGCCACGCCTCGATCACCGCATCGTGGATCAGCTCGACGCTGTCGGCGTCCGCGACCAGCACACGCGCCGCGATGAACTGGTCGACCACCTTGCGGGCCGCGTCCGCATCGTCCCCGGCGAACGCCAGCAACTGCGGCAGAGTCCGGCGGATCTTGACGTCGGTTCCCGTCTGCGTCACGTACACCAGATGCACCATGATCGCGCGGGCCAGCACCCGTCCCCGTTCGTCGAGGTCCTCCCAGGTGCGCTCCGCGGTCGCCGCGACGGACCCGCGGACGCCGCCGGTCGCGCGGTAAGCGGACACCGTCAGCTGGCCCCCGCGACGGCGTTCCCACATCGAATCGAGGAGATGCGAGAGGAGCGGAAGCACGGTGCTGCCGCCGTCGTCGGAGGTCAGTACACCGAGGTCGTGCAGGATCAGGTCGACCAGACCCGACTCCAGCTTCAGACCGATCAGCTGCGCCGGCCGGGTGATGACCTCGACCATGTCAGCACGGGACAGCGGTGACACCGCACGGCTGCGCCGCTCGAGAGCGTCGGCGAGGACCGGATGGGCGATCGCCTGCGCATAGAAATCCGACCGCATCGTCGCGATCACCATCGGCGCCGCGTCGGAGGTCTCGTCGGCGTCGAGAGTGGTGGCGGCCTGGTCGAGGATCGTCAGGAAGCGGTGTCGCGCGCGGGCGTCGTCGCACTGGGTGAACAGTTCCTCGATCTGGTCGACGATGATCACCAGTTGCGAGGTACCGAGCCGGTTCGCGGCGGCCCGCACGGCCTGCCGGACGGCCGTTCGATCCGCATCGGCGGACAGCTCCCCGAGTTCGGGAACGGCCGCGGCGAGTGCTGCGAGGGGGGACGGTCCCGGGGTGAGGACGATCGCGGCCCCGGTCGAGGTTCCCGTCTCGGACCGGAGCGATCCGCCGCGGAGGAGTTCCGGTACGAGACCGGCCTGGACGATGGAGGACTTCCCGACCCCGGACGCACCGGTGACGATCGTCATGCCCCGTCCCCGCGCTGCGGTCACGACGTCGACCAACCGCTGCAGGCTCGCGGTCCGGCCGAAGAACAGGCGGGCGTCCTCCGCACGGTACGGCTCGAGTCCGCGGTACGGCCGCACGCCTGCCAGCGGCGGGGACGCCTCCGCCCTCTCCGACTCGGACCTGGCCCGCGTCGCGGTGCCGCCGTCGCGGGCGGCCTGCCACCACGCGTGCCATTGCTTGAGCGAGTACAGACCGGGCGAGGGTGGCTGGTTGCCGTGCAGGGACTGCGCGGTGCGAATGAGGACGACGAGGACCGGCCGGAGTGCGTCGAAACTCGCCGGCACCCGCTTGCCGGACCGCCAGTCACTCAGCCGCTGGATCGACACCAGTTTGTCCGCGCCGATGGCTCGGCCGAGGGCACTCGCCTCCGATACGACGGTCTTCAGGGGCGGCCCACCGGCGGTCGCGAACAGCAGCCGCAAATGGTCGGCAAAGTGCAGCCTGGCGCTGGGTTCATCCGCCATCCGGTCCGTCCACTCCTCGTTCCCACGTGCGGAAAATCCGCTGCGGAATAGTTCCTCACGCGTTGTGAACAGGGAGAATACCGGGTTCCGGCTTCACACCGATTGGTCGGGTCCGGCTGGACCGGCACAGTTGTCGGCGGTGCAGGTGGGGTCCTGCGCCACACGCGGCGCCGGCGGGGACTGACGATTTTCGAGGGGTAGTTCCCGCCGGGCGCGCACATTCGTTCAGGCGAATGCGACCGGGAACCCGAGGAGCCGACCATGAGCCGAATCGCCGTCAAGATCGTCGCCATGATTCCGCCGACCCTTGCCGCCGCGCTTGTCATCGCGGCCTCGGTCGCCTTGATCGTCGTTCTGGCAGGCATGCCGAACTGACCGCCGGGCCCCGGCCCGCGGCGCCACCGTCCGCGGCCGCGGCGTCATTCCTTACGCGCGGCCAGGACCGCTTCGTACACCTCGCGCTTGGACACGCCGGCGGTCGCCACCGTCGCGCACGCGTCCTTGAGCCGTGCCCCGTCGGAGACGAGCCGCTCCACCTCACCGACGAGGTCCTCGGGCCGCGCCGCCACCGGAGTCGCGCCCTCCAGAACCACGGTGATCTCGCCGCGGGCGCCGTCGCGCGCCCACTGCGCGAGTTCGGCCAGGGTGCCCCGCCGAACCTCCTCGTAGGTCTTCGTCAGCTCCCGGCACACCGCGGCGCGGCGCTCGCCGCCCAGTACGTCGACCGCGTCGGCGAGGCAGTCCGCGAGACGGTGCGGAGCCTCGAAGAAGACGCACGCCCGCGCCTCGGCCTTCAACGTCTCCAGCCAGGCCCGTCGCGGCCCCTGCTTCCGCGGCGGGAAGCCGTCGAAGCAGAATCTCTCGACCGGCAGCCCCGACAGCGCCAACGCCGTCGTCACCGCGGAGGGTCCGGGCAGGCAGGTGACCGGCAGGTCCCGCGCGACGCACGCGGCGACCAGCCGATACCCGGGGTCGCTCACCGACGGCATGCCGGCGTCCGTGACCAACAGGACCGTGCGTCCCTCGGCGACGTCCTCGACGAGGGCGGGCAGCCGCGTGGTCTCGACCTGGTCGTAGAAGCTGACCACCTTTCCGGTGATGGTGACCCCGAGCGCCGACGCCAGGTGCCGGGTGCGCCGGGTGTCCTCCGCGGCAACGACGTCGGCGGTCGCGAGGGCCTCCCGCAGTCGCTCCGAGGCGTCGCGCACCTCTCCCATCGGTGTCGCAGCGAGGACCAGGCAACCGTTCATGCCCGACAGCCTACGATCGTGCGGTGACCCAGTTGACCGACGAGCGCGCGACGCCCCGCGTCGACCGCCGCGTCCTGGTGAGCCCCGGTCCCGCCGCACCGCTGTCGGACCCCGGCCCGACCGACCGGCTGCGCGGCTGGGTGGTCACCCTGTTCCTGACCTTCGTCGCCGCCGTCACCCGGTTCACGATGCTCGGCTACCCGACCGATGCGGGCACCCCCGTGTTCGACGAGAAGCACTACGCGCCGCAGGGCTGGCAGGTGCTGACCGGAGGCGGGCTCGAGGACAACCCCGGCTACGGCCTGGTGGTTCATCCGCCGGTCGGCAAGCAGATGATCGCGCTCGGTGAGGCGATCTTCGGATACAACGGGTGGGGCTGGCGGTTCGCGGCCGCGGTCGCGGGCACGGTGATGGTGCTGCTGGTGATCCGGATCGTCCGCCGGATGACCCGGTCCACCCTGGTCGGCGCGATCGCGGGAATCCTGCTGATCGCAGACGGCGTCACCTTCGTCTCCTCCCGGATCGGGATGCTCGACATCTTCATGGCGCTGTTCGTGGTGGCCGCGTTCGGCTGCCTGATCGTCGACCGCGATCAGGTGCGGGCCCGGATGGCGACCGTGTTCGCCGAAGGCCGGATCGCGGACTCGGTGTACGGGCCGCGGCTCGGTGTGCGGTGGTGGCGGTTCGGTGCGGGCATCCTGCTCGGCCTGGCCTGCGGGACCAAGTGGTCGGGCGTGTACTTCATCGCGTTCTTCGGTCTGATGTGCGTGGCCTTCGACGTCGCCGCCCGGCGGTACCACGGGGTGCGGCGCCCCTGGGTCGGCACCGCCCTCCGTGACATCGGACCGTCGCTGTACGCGCTGGTGCTGGTGCCGATCGGGGTGTATCTGGCGTCGTACTGGGCGTGGTTCGCATCGGAGACCGGAGTGAATCGGCACGCGGTCGGCGACCAGATCGGGTTCGGCGGATCCTTCTCGTTCGTGCCGGGCGCGCTGCGCTCGCTCTGGTACTACAGCGCCAACGTGCTCGAGTTTCACGGGAACCTGACGAACTCCGCGGGCAATCACCATCCGTGGGAGTCGAAGCCGTGGACGTGGCCCATGGGGCTGCGGCCGATGCTCTACTACTTCGCCGAGGGCGATCACGTGTCCGGCTGCGGCGCTGCGAGCTGCGTCAAGGCGGTGATGCTGATCGGCACGCCTGCGATGTGGTGGCTGGCGCTGCCGATGCTGGGGTGGGCGCTGTGGCGCACCGTGGCCGGACGGGACTGGCGGTATGCGGCTGTTCTCGTCGGCTACGCCGCCGGCTGGCTGCCGTGGTTCGTGACGATGGATCGTCAGATGTACTACTTCTACGCGGTCGCGCTGGCGCCGTTCCTGGTGATGGGCCTGGCGCTGGTGTGCGGCGAGGTGATCGGCACGGCCCGAGCCGCAGCCGAACGTCGCGGCACAGGCCTGCTCGCCGTCGCGCTGTATCTGGGCCTGGTGGTGGCGAACTTCGTGTGGCTGTGGCCGATCCTGACGGCCGTGCCGATCACCCCGGAGATGTGGCAGCAGCAGCTCTGGCTGCCGAGCTGGCGCTGATCCCGGTCACGCGCGGGCGGGTTCGGCCGGGGCCGGAACCGCCCGCGCGGGTGAGTGCGTGCTAGACCTTCACCTTCGCCTGCCGTGCGCCGCCGATCAGGGCGTCGACGCTGAACCGACCGGCACCGATCGCCGCGATCAGCAGCGAGGAGACGCCGAGGGCGAGGACCAGCTCGTAGCCTCCTTCGGAGACGAAGATGCCGTTGCCGGTATGCGTGATGAAGAACGCACCGAGCATGTCGAGAAACAGCAGGATGCCGACGATCGGTGTGGCGATGCCCGCAATGAGTGCGAAGCCGCCCACCAGCTCGATCGTCGCCGCGAGGATCGCGGACAGGTTGTGCAGGGGCGCACCCATCTGCTCGAACGACGCCTGGACACCGCTGATGCCGTAGGTGAAGAACTTCTGCCAGCCGTGCGCGACGAAGATCACGCCGATCCCGAGTCGGGCAACGAGAAGGGCGAGGTCGCGGAGTGCGCTGGATTTCATGTCGTGGTCCTTTGCGAGGTACGGCGCGGGTTCCCACGGTGGGAACGGAACGCACCAACTGTGGCACGACTAAGTTGAAGCGTCAACTATCGCCGACCGCGCGTTCCGACGTCGGACGTGGCGCGGGTATCCGGCCCACGAGAGCGCAACCACCGCGACGACCAGGAGCCGCACCAGGTTCACCGCGTCGGCCGGATAGAGCACACCGGTGATGTAGTGCGCGATGAAACCCGACGAGGGCAGCGGCGGTCGGCCGTCGGCGATCCGCGCCCAGTTCTCGACCGCCGTCAGCGGACACTCGTAGCCGACCAGCACCGAACCCGCTCCCCACACGACCGCGACGACGTGCAGCACGATCGTCCGCGGCCACCGCCAGGCCAGGAAGCCACCGAACACCAGGTACCCGATGAATGCGAAGTGCACGACGACGCTGAGCACCTCGATCGCGCGGTAGAACATCACCACCTCCGCGGGCACACCCCCACGGTTCGAGAGTAGGCCCCTCAGGCCCCGCGAATCGCGGCTTCGACCAGTGCCCGAACCACGTCGTCGGACAGTCCGAGACCGCGCACCGTCGCGACGTACTCGGTCGCCGCGCGTTCGGCCAGTCCGGTCGACGCGTCGCCCATCGACGCGACGAACGACCCGAGCCTGCCCCTCGTCTCGATCGCCCCCATCGACTCGAGTTCCCGGTACGCCTTGGCGACCGTGTTGGCGGCCAGCCCCAACTGCTCGGCCAGGGCCCGCACGGTCGGCAACTTCGTGCCTGCGATAAGCCGACCGTCACGCACCTGTTCGAGAATCTGCAGCCTGAGCTGTTCGAACGGGGCCGTCGCCGCAGTCGGATCGATGTCGATGCGCATGTCGCGAGGCTAACCCGCCGAGAGCCTGCACGTGCGCAAAGAAACTCACTGCGCGAACGCGTCCTCGGCCCGGTCGAACCAGGCCCCGTCCTCTACGAGCCGGACACTCCGCCAGCCGTTCGGGGTTCGGACCAACTCGTGGTGGTACCAGCCCCCGCAGAAGAACTGCTTTCCGGGCGTCACGATCATCGGGTTGTAGAACATCGCACTGACCTCCGCGGTCCCGGTGACGGCGTCGAAACGTCGGATGTCGACGTTCGTGACGTAGTGCTGGGTGCGGGTGAAGAGCGCGAGCATCGGCTCCAGCTGGGTGATGACCGTCTCGCGGTCCCCCGTCGGCCCACCGGACGTGCTGTAGTCGATGTGTGCGTCCGCGGCGAACACGGTGCGGTAGAGATCCCAGTCCCTGCTGTCGACGGCACGGGCGTACCGGGTCAACAGATCATGGGCCTCGATCCAGAAATGCAGGTACGCGGTATCCATCGGGCCATGAAACCGCACCGAGGCCGCCTCCGTCCGGCGTTCCGGCCGAGCGGGCACAATGTGGTTCATGGCAACGACTTCCGCAACCAGTTCTCCGGCAAGCAGGGCGACGATCTACCACAACCAGCGCTGCAGCACCTCCCGCAAGGTGCTGGCACTGATCGAGGAGGCGGGCATCGTCCCGACCGTCGTCAAGTACCTCGAGACCCCGCCGTCGCGGGACGGCCTGCGCAAGCTCCTCGACGACGCCGGCCTGCACCCGAGCGAGGCCATCCGCAAGAAGGAGGCAGTCTTCAAGGAACTCGGGCTCGCCGACGCGAGTGAGGACGAACTGCTCGACGCGATGGTGGAGAACCCGATCCTGATCGAACGCCCCCTCGTCGTCACCGACCGCGGGACGGTCCTCGCCCGCCCCGTCGAGAAGGTCACCACGATCCTCTAGGGCGTGTCTCCTGATCCCTCTCGGATGAGCCGGAATGGGGATTGGGTGACCTGCGCTAGGACGCGCCCGGGTCCCGGAGGATCGGGCAGGACATGCAGCGGGGTCCACCGCGACCGGAACCGAGTTCGGAACCGGCAATACGCAGGACCTCGATGCCGGACGCCTCGAGCCGGGCGTTGGTCTCGACGTTGCGTTCGTACGCGACCACGACGCCCGGTGCGAGCGCAAGGGTGTTGTTCCCGTCGTCCCACTGCTCGCGTTCGGCGGTGACGTGGTCAAGGCCGGTGTCGATGACGCGGAGCTTGTCGATTCCCATCGCCGCGGCCGCCGCGTCGATGAACGGCTCGGCACCGCGGATCGACACACCACCATCCTCGTGGCGCAGCGTGAACGCGGACAGGGTGTGCGCGGCCGCCGGGTACATCACCACGGCGTCGACATCGACCATCGTGCACACGGTGTCCAGGTGCATCGACGCGCGCCGCTGCTCGATCGGCACGACGAGCACGGTGTGTGCGAGACCGTCTTCGAAGACGCTGCGCGCCAACGCCTCCGCACCGGCGGGGGTGGTCCGCTCCCCCACCCCGACGGCGATCACCCCGGGCGCGAGCAGCAGCACGTCGCCGCCCTCCACCGGCGCGGTGTGCGACTCGTACGCACGGCGCACCCCGCGGAACCGGGGATGGTGGGCGTAGATCAGGTCGGTCAGCGACGCCTCGCGCACCCGCGCGGGCAGCGCCAGCGAGGTGATCGCCACCCGGTCCCCGATCCAGAACGACGAGTCGCGGGTGAACAGCAGGTTGGGCAGCGGTTCGATGACGAAGTCCCCACCGTGGTGCATCCGGCGCACCAGCGAGGGGCCACCCGGCCCGATGGGCAGCTCGTCGAATGTCATCCCGGCGGTCAGGACGGTGGCGAGCGCGGCCGGGTCGACGGTGCGCAGGTAGGCCGAAAGCTCCTGGGCGAGGGTGTGTCCGAGCCGACGCGGATCGACAGCGGCCGCGATGCCCTGGATGCGGGCCGCGCCGCTGACCGTGAGCGCCTCGGTCAGCACCTGTGAGAGCAGCAGCACCTCCACCCCGCGCGAGCGCAGCAGGTCGGCGAACGCATCGTGTTCGTCCTGGGCACGATCGACCCATGGCAGCCCGTCGAAGAGCAGTTGGTCGTTGTTGCGCGGAGTCAGCCGCTTGAGCTCGTCGCCGGGCCTGTGCAGCAGCACGGTACGCAGCCGCCCCACCTCGGAATCGACCCTCGGAGACTCGTGCTCGCTCATGGTTAAACGGTAGTCCCCACCCTGGCGGGCCGCTAACTACGGCCGCGGCGGGCCGCGAATCACGGCCGCGGCGGGCCCGCGTTGGCCCTCAGCCGATCAGGCCGCGTTCGCGTGCCACCGCCACCGCAGCGGTGCGGCTGTCCACGCCCAGCTTCGAGAACACGTGCACGAGGTGTGATTTCACGGTCGCCTCGGTGACGAACAGTTCTTTGGCGATGGCGCGGTTGGACAGACCCCGGGCGACGAGTCCGACGATCTCCGTCTCGCGCGCACTCAACTCCACTCGGGGAGAGCTGATCCGGCGGTAGAGACGTTGTGCGACAGCCGGGTTGAGGACCGTCTCACCTCGCGCCGCCGCGCGCACCGCGTCGACCAGCACCTGCGGGTCGCTGTCCTTGAGCAGATACCCCGACGCCCCCGCCTCCACCGCGCGCAGGATGTCGGCGTCGGTGTCGTAGGTGGTGAGCACGACCACCCGGGGCGGGTCGGGGTCCGCGAGGAGCGCCTCGGTGACCTGCGCGCCGTCTGCGCCTTCCCCGAGACGCAGGTCCATGAGCACCACGTCGGGCCGCCGGGCCCGGACCACCGCCAGCGCTTCCTCGCCGGAGGCCGCCTCACCGACCACCTCGAGTCCGTCCTGGGAGGCCAGCAGTGCACGCAGTCCGGCCCGGACGACGGGATGATCGTCCACCAACACGACCGTCAGTGTCATGACGCGGCCCACCGCGGTGTCATGACGCGGCCCACCGCGGTGTCATGACGCGACCCACCGCGGGCGTCATGACGCGACCCACCGCGGGCATCATGACGGCACCGGAAGCGTTGCGGCCAAGGCCGTCCCGTCACCGATGGCGGACTCGACCACCAACGACCCACCGAGTGAGTCGAGACGGTCCCGCATCGCCTGCAGGCCGAACGTGCCGGGAGCGGGCCCGGCGGCCGGGTCGAACCCGACGCCGTCGTCGACGACGTCGAGACGCACCTCGTCGGGGGCGTACGTCAGCGTTAACCGCACGTGCCGCGCCCGCGCATGCAGTCGCACGTTCGACAGCGCACTCTGTGCGACGCGCAGCAGTGCGACGTCGTACTCCATCGGCAGCACCGTCGGGTCGCCGTCGACGACGAACTCACCGTCGATGCCGGTGTGCTCGCGCAGTTGTCCGACCAGACGACCGAGCGCGGACGCGAGCGAGGCGTCCTCCAACGCGGACGGCGTCAGCGCCCCGACCACCCGTCGCGCCTCGACCAGGTTGTCCTGCGCGGTGTCCGCGATCTGCTCGAGTGCCGCGACCGGGTCCGGCCCACGCTGACCCGCGCGGGCGAGCAGGACTATCGACGAAAACCCCTGCGCGAGAGTGTCGTGGATGTCGCGGGCAAGTCGCGCCCGCTCGGCGACCGCGCCGGCCTCACGCTGAACGGACGCGAGTTCGTCCTGGGCGCTGAGCAATTCGTTGTGCGAGCGGGTGAGTTCGTCGTACAACCGGTGTCGCTGCTGGGCATCGCGGACCAACTGCTTGTACACCAGCGCCATGCCTGCGGCCGCGCCGGCACCGAAGATCGGCCCCAGGATCGATGCGACCGTGTTGGCGGTGCCGTGCCACAGGATCGTCGTGATCGCCATCGCGGTGATCACCACCGTCGCAGTCAGTGCCGCGACCGTCGACAACAGGTGAAAACACAGGAAGAACAGCGGGAACGCCACCCACGCGAAGTCCGGATTCAGCACGGCCAGCCCCAGCCATCCTGCAACGAGGATCGCGAGCCACACTGCCCCGTACCCGCCCCGGCCGGTGGCCGCGGACCTGCGGGCGAACCAGACACCCGTCACATACCAGAGGAGTACCAGGACGGCGAGGGCAACTGCCGGAACGGGATTCGGGTCGTCGACGACAGCGCGAGCGACCCCGACGGCCAGCAGCAGCACGAACAGTGCGTGCGCGCCGAGCGCCATGACGCGCAGCACCGATGCCGGGCCGCGCTCGTGGAGCACCGAGGCCGAGCCCCGATCACGAGGCACAGGGAGTTGCATTTCGTCCACGCTAACACCGCCCCGGGCCGCTGGGCGGCAGGAGCCGCCGGATTCCAACTTTCGATTGAGCACGAAACTCAACCGTTGCGCGATGCCGGCACCCGCCCTCGGCGACGACGCTGGAAGCCATGTTCCTCAGTATTCGTGACCTCAGGTTCGCCAAGGGCCGCTTCGCCTTGATGAGCGCGGTTCTGTTCCTCATCTCGCTGATGGTGGTGATGCTGTCGGGACTGACCGCGGGCCTGGGCAACCAGTCCATCGCCGCGGTGCAGAACATGGGCGCGGACCACTTCGCTTTCGGGGAGCCCGCCGAGGGGCAGCCACTGTCGTTCTCCGATTCCCGGGTGACCGCGGCTGAGCGCGACGCCGCAGCTGCACGTCCCGGCGTCGACGACGCCGCGATCGTCGGTATCGCCCCGACCCGCATGACGGTCGACGGCCGCGATGTCAGCGCCAGCGCGTTCGGTGTCGACGGGTCCTCGTTCGCCGCACCCGTTCCGCTCACCGCGGGCACGATCGCGGTCGACCGGGCGTTCGCCGACGACAACGGCTGGTCGGTCGGGCAGCGCGTCGAGGCGGGCGGGCGCCCCTTCACCGTCACGGCACTGGTCGACGACTCCTACTACAGCCACCAGCCCGTGGCCTGGTTCGACCGCGACGACTGGCTGGCGCTGCCGACCGCCGGTGGCAGCGAGGGCACCGTCCTCGCGCTGCGGACCTCCGGCGGGTTCGACGCCGCGGCCACCGCAGCGGCCACCGGAACCGTGATCACCGACGTGGACGGTGCGTTCGACGCGATCGGCGGCTACAGCTCGGAGCACGGGTCGCTGCTGTTGATGCAGACCATGCTGCTGGCCGTCAGCGCCCTCGTTGTCGGTGCCTTCTTCACGATCTGGACCATCCAGCGCGCTCAGGACATCGCGGTTCTCAAGGCCGTCGGCGCCTCGACCGGTTACCTCCTGCGCGACGCGCTGGGGCAGGGCCTGGTGGTGCTGGTCCTCGGCGCCGGACTCGGTACCGCCGCCGCCGTCGGATTGGGAACCCTTGCCGCCCAGGCAGTCCCGTTCACGCTGACGGTCACCGGTACCCTGCTGCCATTCCTCGCCCTGATCGCTCTGGGCACCCTCGGCGCCACCGCAGCCCTGGTCCGCATCGTCTCGGTCGACCCCCTCACCGCGCTCGGCGCGGCCCGCTGACACACTCGAAGGAAGGAACCCTCGATGAGCATCTCGCTCAGCAACACCGTCCTGACCTACCCCGACGGGGAGACCAGACTGCGCGCCCTCGACGACGTCTCCTTCGCGGTCGACCGCGGACAACTGGTCGCAGTGACCGGCCCGTCGGGGTCCGGCAAGTCGAGCCTGCTCGCAGTTGCCGGGCTGTTGATCACCCCCGACTCGGGCACCGTCAGCATCGACGGCGTCGACGTCACCGGGCTCGGCCGGTCCGAACGCACGACGGTGCGCCGCGAACGACTCGGGTTCGTGTTCCAGCAGTCCAATCTGCTCGCCTCGCTGACCGCGACGGAGCAGCTGCTGATGATGACCCACCTGAGCGGAGGCCGGGTCCGGCGCGAGCGGGACCGTGCCCGGGACCTGCTGACCACCCTCGGGCTCGGCGGGCACCTCGACAAGCGGCCGCACCAGCTCTCGGGCGGCCAGCGGCAGCGAGTGGCGATCGCCCGCAGTCTGATGAACGACCCGTCCGTACTGCTCGTCGACGAGCCGACCTCCGCGTTGGACGAGGCCAGGAGCCGGGAGATCGTCGGATTGCTGGCATCCCTTGCCCGCGAGCGGGGCGTCGCGGTCGTGATGGTCACCCACGACCTCGGACAGCTGGACCTGGTCGACGATGTGTACGAGATGCACAGCGGGGCGCTGACACTCGGCGCCCGTCCCACGACCGCAGCCGCCTGAACGCACTCCCGCCCCGCCCCGGAGGTTCCGGGGCGGGGCGGGGGTGTGCGGTCGATGATGCGCTACGAAGCGAAGAGACTGTTCAGGTCCAGGCTGCCGCCGCCGGTGCTGGGCACCGGCTCGTCGGTGACGGTGATCGTCGTCGTGCTCTCGGAACTGAGGTAGCCGGGGGCACCGCTGTAGACGGCTCGGATGTCGTACGTCCCGCTCTGGCTGAACATGTAGCTCTGCTGCGCTTGCCCGTCGGACAGGTTCGCCGGGTTGCCGAGCGGCTCGGTACCGCTGAAGTACTGCACGGTCCCCGCGGTGGGCTTCGGCGTGACGCTCGAGCGCAGGAAGAGGTAGTGACCCTTCTGCGCCTGCGCCGGGATGTTCAGGGTGAGAGTCGTCGCGACATCGGTGGCGCCAGGGGCGGTGACGGTGATGGTCTGCGCCGCCGAGGTCGAACCGGTGAATCCGGGGGCGCCGGAGAACACCGCGACGATGGACTTGGCACCGGTGACGTTGAAGTTCTGCACGATGCCGGCAGTGCCGTCGGCACCGACGTCGGCGGTGCCGAGCACCGTCATGCCGTTCTTGAACGTGACCGTGCCCGCGCCCGGGAAGGGCGAGACCTGCGCCTGGAGTGCCACATCGGTGTTGATCAGCGACGTGGTCGGGATGATCAACGTGGTCTGGGTGCTCTGGTCGCCCGCCTCGATGGCGATGGACTGCGCCGGCGAGACCGACTCGAGCGCGTAGCCGGTGGCCAGGAACTTCGCGGTGATGTCGAAAGTGCCCGCGTCGGTGTTGGACGGCGTCCAGTCGAAGGTCGCGACGCCGCCGTTGAGCGTGCCGGTCCCGACCTCGTCGGTACCCTTGTAGAACTTGACCAGGTCGCCGTTGCGGCCGCCGAGAACGTTCGCGGTCAGCGTCGACTTCACGCCGCCCTTCAGTGCGCCGACCGGCTTCAGTTCGGTGGTGGTGACGTTCTTCGTGACCGTGTATGCCGGGCCCTGGTTGCGGTATTCGCCGGATGCCGTGGTGCCGCCGTAGGCGACGCCGGTGTTCTGGGCGACCTCGCGGGTGCAGTTCTCACCGACGGTGTACTGGAACTCGAAGGTCTGCGCGGTGGTGGCGTCCCACGAGCCGGAGACCCTGACGGTGCCGGCGCCGAGGCTCGACACCGCAACCGGAAGTCCGTTGACCTTGGCCGAGTCGTTCTTGTAGTTCAGGCAGGTCGGCCGGACGTCCTCGACCCAGTTGACGGTGTTCCCGGCGCCGGTGATCGTCGTGGTCGCGGTGACCACCTCGCCCTCACCCGGCGTCGCGTTGCTCACGGTGCGACCGAAGCTCACCGCGCCGTCCGACCACGTCACGGTGGCGGGGTCGGCTCCCGCCGCTCCCGCTCCCATCGTCACCGCGAATCCGGCGGCCACGGCCAGCGCGCTCGCTGTCGCGATCGCACGGCGTCCAGACATCCCCGACATGTCATTCCTTCCGAACCGGTGGGCGACCCAGATGAGCCCCCGACTGTGGCAAACGGAGCCCGACGTCCACCGCGTGAATGGACGAAATGCTCCGAAATCGGGGAGCAGTAGATCACGGTTCGATCACCGGCGACGGTGGATTCGACAAAGTTGGTCGGACGTCCACCCCAGACCGATCACGGCCAAGCAGACTTTTCGGTCTGCTCAAGATCGCCGCAGGCTAACGCAGGAATTTGCCGAACTGGTCGTTGGCGAACTGCATGACGAACTCGTACGGCGGGGCGAACTTGCGTGCCCACCAGTAGCCGAAGCGGACGTCAGCCGACGTGTACACCAGGAAACGGTTTTTCTCGATCCCCCGCACGATGCACCGGGCGACCTTCTCCGGCGACGCCGCCCGCTTCTCGAACCGGTGCACCGCCTTGCGCACCCGCGGGTCGTCCCGGTCCACACCCGCGATCTCGACGGTCCCGACCAACGGTGTCTGCACCGCTCCGGGGACGACCAGGGACACCCCGATCCCGTGCCGCTTCAGGTCGAAACGCAGCACCTCCGACACCCCGCGCAGACCGAACTTGCTGGCGCTGTAGGCGGCGTGCCACGGCAGCGCAAGCAGCCCCGCCGCCGAGGAGACGTTGACGAGGTGACCGCCGCGACCGGCTCGGACCATCGGGGGGACGAAGTTCTCGATGACGTGGATCGGCCCCATCAGGTTCACGTCGACCATCGACTTCCAGTGCCGGTGTTCGAGATTCTCCACGGTGCCCCAGGCGGAGATGCCCGCAACATTCATCACGACATCCAGGGCACCGTGCTCGGCGTCGACCTGCTTCGCCCACTCGGTGACGGCCTCGTAGTCGGACACGTCGAGCGCACGCGAGTCGGCCACCACGCCGCCTCGGTCGGTGACCAGCGCAACCGTCTCGGACAATCCGGACTCGTTGATGTCGGTGAGGAACAGATGGGCGCCTTCGGCTGCACAGGCCAGCGCCGTCGCACGACCGATGCCGCTGCCCGCCCCGGTGATGAGGCACTTCTTGCCGCCGAGATCCTTCACGCTGCCCCCTGCCGTCCGGACGATCCGAGTGGGGCGGATTCTACGTGGACGGCGCTACGAGCAGCACGATACGAGCGGCCGAGGCCGCCGCTCGCCGCAGCGCTCTCAAGACCGGGTCGCCATCTCCTCCTGGTAGCCGCGGATCGTCCGTTCGAGTTCCTCGGCCGTGGCCGGGTCGTCGTGACCGCGGGCGTAGTCGGCGCGATCCCGCAACATCCGGATCGCCCTGCGCAGTTCGTCGTCCGACATCCTGTGATCCATGTCACCCAGTGTGCCCCGTTTCCCGGCACCGGCCAACAACCCGGAACAGCAGACCGCGCAGCGTTATCCTGAGAGGTGACGTGGGTCACAAGTCCGTCCGGGTTCGCCGGCGCGCGATCTAAGGAGGATCCACCATGAGCCTCGACACCCTCTGCGCGGCGTTCCAGGACACGGCCGCCCGGCACCCCGACAAGGTGGCACTGCGCACGCCCGACGACGAGGTGGCGATCACCTGGCACCAGTACTCCGAGAGAGTCCGCGCCATCGCCGCCGGCCTCGCGAAGCTGGGTGTCCGCCACGGCGACACGGTTGGCCTGATGATGACCAACCGACCCGAGTTCCACCTGGTCGACACCGCCACTCTGCACGCGGGCGGCACCCCCTTCTCGGTCTACAACACCCTCGCCGCCGAGCAGCTGACCTACGTGCTCACCAACGCGGGCAACCGGGTCATGGTGTGCGAAAGACAGTTCCTGCCGGTGCTCCGCGAGGCCGTGCCGGGAACCGCGGTCGAGCACATCGTCTGCGTCGACGACGCCCCCGACGGCACTGTCGGACTCTCGGAGCTCGAGGCGAACCCCGACCCGGACTTCGACTTCGAGGCCAGCTGGCGCGCGGTCCGCCCCGACGACCTGATCACCATCATCTACACCTCCGGCACCACCGGGCCACCGAAGGGCGTGGAGCTCACCCACGCGAATGCCGTCGCGCTCCGCGACGCGATCGCCGATGTGGCCTATGTGACCTCGGACGACCGGGTGCTGTCCTACCTGCCCGACGCCCACATCGGCAATCGCGGAGCGGCCCACTACCTCCCGATCTTCTTCGCGGAGGAGGTGACCACCCTTGCCGATCCGAAACAGATCGTGACGACGCTGCCGAAGGTGCGCCCCACGATCTTCTTCGGGGTCCCGCAGGTCTGGTACAAGGTCAAGGCCGGAGTCGAGGCCGCGCTCGACGCCGAGCCCAGCTCGGCCAGGCGGCGACTGGCAACGTGGGCGTTGGACGTCGGCAGGCGCACCGCCCGCATGCGGTCCGCAGGCACCCCGATCCCCCACCGATTGGAGCTGCAGCACGCGGCCGCAGATCGGCTGGTACTCGCCCCGATCCGGCGAAGGCTCGGCATGGACGAGGCGCGATTCGCCGTCTCCGGGGCCGCGCCGATCTCGCCCGATGTCCTGACATTCATTCTCGGACTCGGCATTCCGTGCTACGAGCTGTGGGGGATGTCGGAAACCACGGCGATGGGGGCCGCGAACCGGCCCGGCTCGATCAGGATCGGGACCGTGGGCGAGGCGGTGACGGGCGTGACCCTGAAACTGGCCGACGACGGCGAGCTCCTGGTGTCCGGGCCGACCGTGATGCGCGGGTACCGCGGCGAACCGGAGAAGACCGCCGAGGCCCTCGATGCCGACGGCTGGCTGCACACCGGCGACATCGCAACCATCGACGCCGACGGTTACGTCACGATCGTCGACCGGAAGAAGGAGCTGCTCGTCACCACCGGAGGGAAGAACGTGTCACCCGCGGCGATCGAGGACGCACTGCACGCGGCGAGCCCTCTGATCGCCGGAGCAGTCGCCATCGGCAACGAACGGCCGTATGTGACCGCGCTGCTCACCCTCGACCCCGAGATGGCGGCGGCGTTCGCGATCCGCACCGGGGGCACCGACGACTCGCCGAGCGCGCTCGCCGAGGACCCGGAGGTGCGCGCCGAGATCGCGCGCGCCGTCGAGGCCGCCAACACCCATCTGTCGCACGTCGAACAGGTCAAGAAATGGGCCCTGCTGCCCGACGTCTGGGAGCCGGGGGGCGATGAGTTGACTCCCACGATGAAGTTGCGGCGCAAGCCGATCGACGCGAAGTACGCCCGGCAGATCGAGGACCTCTACACGGCGCACTGACCCTCCCCGGACAGCACGGATCCCCGCCACCGCGAACGGTGACGGGGATCCGAGTTTCAGCGGACTAGCTGGAACCGAACAGCGAACCCAGGCTGCCGGAGCCGCCGTCACCGCCGTCGCCACCACCGTTGCCTGCCGCGACCTGCACGGACTCCGAGTCGGCGGAGGCGTTCACGTTGCCCGCCCCCGAGTATTCGGCCTTGATCACGCGCTGGCCGGCGGTCGCCGGGGTCCACGACAGGCTGGCGGCGCCATTTGCGTCGACCTGCGCGGTCCCGATCACGGTGTCGCCGTCCTTGAAGGTGACGGTGCCGCCCGCATTGCCCGGGGTGACCTGCGCGGAGAGCATGTTCGCCACGCCGACCTGCGGGTTCGCACCGACCGCGAGGGCGGTGCTGGACGAGACGTTGCCCGCCGGCGCCTGCGCGACGTCGACGGTCGCGTTCGCGGCCGACCCGGTCACGCCGGTTCGGCCCGAGAAGGTCGCACTGATCGCGTGGCTGCCCGCGGTCGACGGCACCCAGGTGTAGGCGGCCTCGCCGTTCGCGGCAACCGGGACCTCGGCGAGGGTGGCACCGCCGTCCTTGAACACCACGGTGCCACCCGCGGCGGCCGGGGTGACCGTCGCCTTCAGCACACTCGGGCTACCCACCTGTGCGCCGGTGACCGCGGCCAGAGCCGTCGACGACGCGACGTCGGAGTCGGAGACCTGCACGCTCTGCGCGGCCGACTCCGAGGCGTCCGCCTTCGCGGTGGCCGGGAACTTCGCGACGAGGGAGTGCGAGCCCCGGTTGCCCGGAGTCCAGTTGTAGGTCGCGACACCGTTGTTCAACGTGCCGGTACCGACCTTGGTACCGCCGTCGTAGAACTCGACGGTGTCACCGTTCGCCGCACCGGTCACCGACGCCGACAGGCTCACCGCCTGACCGACCTGCGCCCCCGACACCGCCGCCAACGTGGTCGTGGAGACATTCTTACGGACCGTGATCGCCGGCCCCTTGTCCTGGTAGACACCCTCACCGAGGCTGCCCGCATAGTGCATCGTCGTCATCAACGGCACGCCGCGCGCGCAGTCCGGCCCGACCTTGTACGAGAACTCGAACGTGTGCGACTTCGGATCGATGTTCGGGTACACCGTCCAGCTACCGGCAACCTTCGCGAAGTCCGCGGCCTGACTGTCCAGCGCACGCGGCGACCCATCGACCTTCGCCGAACCCTCGACATAGGTCAGGCACGTCGGGTGCACGTCCTTCACCTGATAGAGGATCTCGAGCACGGTCAACGCCTTGCGCTCGAACTTCGTCGACGACGTGATCACGTCGCCCTCAGCCGGATTCGCATCACTGATCGTCCGCGTGAAATGACTGCTGCCATCCCACCAGTCGACAGTCGCGGGCGCCGCACCCGCGGCGCCGGCACCGGCCGTCACGGCGAAGCCGGCGGCCACCGCAAACGCGCTGACCCCACCGACGACGCGGCGAATGTTCTTGTCGGACATGCTGTTCCTCTCAAGGATGAGCCGGGACGGCCCGTCTGCTCTGGACTGTGTCGGAACCGGCTCAGGAGCCGAAGATGTTGTCGAGCGATCCGGTGCCCGGATCGGTGCCGGGATCGGTGCCCGGATCGGACACCGTCACCGTGGCCGCCGCGGAGGTGGAGCCCAGATGGCCCTGCGCACCGCTGTAGACCGCGACGATCTCGCGGCCCCCGGTGAGCGCGAACGCGTGCGACAGGGTCGCCTTGCCGTCGGTCACCACGACCGGGCCTCCGATCGGTGCGGTCCCGTCGAAGAACTGGACGGTGCCTCCGGCCGGGCTCGGGGTGACGGTCGCAACGAGGTCCACCGCGGCGCCCTTGACGGCGGTCGCGGGGACGGTCAGCGCCGTGCTGGTCGCGACGTCGGACGGATCCGGATCGCTGACCGTGATGGACGCGTCCGCCGCCGTCGACGCCGTGAAGCCGGTGCCGCCGGTGAACCGAGCCTTGACGCTCTTGACGCCCGGGGTGGCGAAGGTGTGGGTGACATCGGCGACGCCGGCGACGACGTTCACGGGCGCGAGCACCTGGCCGTCGACGGTGAGCTCCACGGTGCCGACGGATCCGATCGGGGCACTGTCCGGGCCCGCGACCGTCGCGTAGAGGTGAACGGCCTGCCCGGTCTTCGCGCTACCGGGGACGTTCAGCGTCGTGGTGGTGGCCTTGTCCGTCGGGACGACGGCCGACACGGTCAAGGTACGAGCCTCGGACACCGAGGCGATGAACCCGGGCGCACCCGAGTACACAGCGGTCAGCTGATGGGCACCCAGAGACAGTGCCCGGCTGATCGACGCGGTGCCGTCGGATCCGACGGGCTCGGCCGCACCGATGTTGGTGTCACCGTCCTTGAACTGGACCGTGCCGCCGGCCGGGGTCGGCGCGACCTGGGCGGTCAGCGTGACGGCCTGACCCTCGGTGGCCGTTGCCGGCGCGGTCAGGGTGGTGGTCGTGGCCTCGTCCGGGACCGACACCGTCACGGTGAACGGTGCGGACGTCGAACCGGTGAACCCGGTCGCTCCGGTGTAGACCGCGGTGATCTGGTGGGCTCCAGCGCTCAGCGACGGCACGGTGACAGACGCCTTGCCGTCCGCACCGACCGTGACCGCGGCCCCGAGCTCGGTGGCACCGTCCTTGAACTGGACCGTGCCACCCGTCGGGGTCGGCGCAACCTGGGCGGTCAGCGTGACGGACTGCCCGTCGACAACGGTCGCGGGACCGGAGACGGTGGTCGTGGTGGACGTGTCGGGCACGGTGGCGGTGACGTTCTGCGCGGCCGAGGTCGAGCCGTCGGTGCGCGCGTTGCCGAGGAACTTCGCAGTCAGCGAGTGCGCACCGCCCGCGGTCGGGGTCCAGTTGTAGGTCGCGACACCGTTGTTCAACGTGCCGGTACCGACCTTGGTACCGCCGTCGTAGAACTCGACGGTGTCACCGTTCGCCCCACCGGTCACCGACGCCGACAGGCTCACCGCCTGACCGACCTGCGCCCCCGACACCGCCGCCAACGTGGTCGTGGAGACATTCTTACGGACCGTGATCGCCGGCCCCTTGTCCTGGTAGACACCCTCACCGAGGCTGCCCGCATAGTGCATCGTCGTCATCAACGGCACGCCGCGCGCGCAGTCCGGCCCGACCTTGTACGAGAACTCGAACGTGTGCGACTTCGGATCGATGTTCGGGTACACCGTCCAGCTACCGGCAACCTTCGCGAAGTCCGCGGCCTGACTGTCCAGCGCACGCGGCGACCCATCGACCTTCGCCGAACCCTCGACATAGGTCAGGCACGTCGGGTGCACGTCCTTCACCTGATAGAGGATCTCGAGCACGGTCAACGCCTTGCGCTCGAACTTCGTCGACGACGTGATCACGTCGCCCTCAGCCGGATTCGCATCACTGATCGTCCGCGTGAAATGACTGCTGCCATCCCACCAGTCGACAGTCGCGGGCGCCGCACCCGCGGCGCCGGCACCGGCCGTCACGGCGAAGCCGGCAGCCACCGCAAACGCGCTGACCCCACCGACGAAACGGCGAATGTTCACATCTGACATGCGTTTCCTCCACGGCGGACCGCGACCGGAGGGTCGTCGGGCCCGTCGTACTCCTGTCTCGGTGCGCCAGTTACCTCGGCATGTGGCCTCGCGGGCACAAAGTCGGAGAGGAGTAGATCACACTGTTCGTCAGTTCAGAGGCGTTTCGGAGGAGAACATGGACGAACGTCCGACACACGAAAAACGGGGAGCGACCGATGTTTCACCAAACGAGCTATCTGGCAGCAATTACCACACGGGCCGGATGCACGAAAGGCGTCACCCGCGGTGCGGGTGACGCCTTTCGTGTCCAACTGGTGGAGCTGAGGGGAATCGAACCCCTGACCTCTTCGATGCGAACGAAGCGCGCTACCAACTGCGCCACAGCCCCAATCCTTGCCCTCCGAAGGAGTGCCCGGCAACTCTAACAGGCCCATCCGTCAACCATGAAATCGGCTGGTCGGCGCCGTTTCCGGCGGACCCTGCGCGGCTACTGACCGACCACCCGGCGCACGTCCTGCGGGCCCTCGTCCTCTTCGAAGTGCGGATCGTGATGGTCGAGGTGATCGAAGACCGGGTCCTCGTCGTCGACCTCGAGCACCACCGCACCGGGACGGCGCAGGCGGGACGGCACCAGCCGCAGTTCCTCGTCGTCGTGCGATTCCACGCCGAGCCGGGAACGAGTCAGCCGAGCCATCCGGCGGAGCCGGATCTCCTGCTCGATCTGGACCTGGCGACGTAGGTACGCGAGATACCCGCCCAGACCGAGGACCGCGGCCACACAGGCCCACCACAGGGCCGGGGAGATGATCAGGGCCAGTGCCGCCGCCATGATCGCGGCGAGCACCAACCCGAGAACCGCCCGCTGCCGGAAGGCGTAGCGGGTCGCGCGGGCGATGGCATCGGCCTCGGGATCGAAGCCGCCGCGTCCCCGGCGGTACGGAACCGAGCCACCGTCGTCGTACCGCGGCACCTCCCGGTCGTCCTCGTCGGCGTACTCGGCGTCTCCCAGGTCGGGGTCGTCGTAGTCGAGGTTGTGGTGGTCCACGTCTGCTCGAGCGTGCGCTTCCATCCAGTCCTCCGCGTGCATCGGGCGATTGGGGTCTGGGCGCCAGTTCGGATCGCTCCGGTGCCCGCTCGCCGGGCCGCGCCGGTTCTGACGGGCGTGTTGTTCGCGATCGAGTACGCGAGTGGCGAGTGCCGCGTCTGTGGTTTGCCGGATCCGGGGGCGGCGCTTGGCCTGCATCGGAAGCAGCACGAACAGCCACATCGCCACCAGCGCGACGACGACCAGCGAGTTCGGCATGTCGGGCGACCTCCCTCCCTGTCGGCTGCCAGCACAGCTGTCACCTGCGTATTCGACCCGGTTGGTCCACTCAGGCTAGTTGCGTCGGCGCGCTGTTCCCCGCAGACGCGCCGACTCAGCTTTCTCATATGCCACATTAGTCACTGCTGCCGCATTGGCGCACCCCGGGTAACGGATATGTAGCCAGGGCTACTTTCAGCCCCACGACGCCCGGCCCGCCCGGACCAGTCGATCCGCGACGGTAGCCTCGACCTCCTCGACGGTCATCCCCACCAGGAAGTGGTCACGCCACTGACCGTCCACGTCCAGATACCGCTCCAGCAGGCCTTCCTCCCGGAAGCCGACATTGCGGAGCACCGCCCGGCTGGGCAGGTTCTCCGGACGGACGGTCGCCTCGATGCGATGCAGTCCGACGGGACCGAAGCCGTGGTCGAGCCCGAGGGCGAGTGCCGCAGTCGCCACCCCGCGACCACCGTCCTCCTTCGACACCCAGTAGCCGATCCACGCCGACCGCAATGCGCCCCGCACGATGTTGCCGATCGTCAGTTGGCCGCAGAACCGCCCGTCGAGCTCGATGACCATCGGCAGCATCCGGCCCTTCCGGGCCTCCGCCCGCAGCGACGAACACAGGCCGGGCCAGTTCCCGATGTGGTGCCGGGCGTCCCACGGCCCCTCACCGGTCGGCTCCCACGGCCGCAGGTGGTCCTCGTCCCGGATCCGCAGCCGGCTCCACGTCGCCGCGTCCCGCAACCGGATGGGTCGGAGGGTGACCTGTCCCGCGGGCACCACGAGCGGGCCGAGTCGGGCCGGCCACCCGGGATGAACGGTGTACCGGCGCAGGGCCGTCGACACCGGGTCAGCCCCGCTGAGCGAGGAAGGCGACGTCCACGCGGTCGCCGGTACGGATGTCGGTCACTTCCGGATCGACCAGCACCAGGCAGTTCGCCTCCGCGAGGGTCGCCAGCAGGTGCGAGGACGAGCCGGGGGCCCCGCCGAGCGCCTGGACCAGATACTCGCCGCTCGTCTCGTCGCGCATCAACTGCCCCCGCAGGAATCCCTTGCGGTCCTCGATCGACGTGATCGGTGCGACGGTCCGGGCGGTGACCACCCGGCGCATCGGCTGCCTGCGTCCGAGCGCGATGCGGATCAGCGGCCGCACCATCACCTCGAACACCACCAGTGCGCTCACCGGATTGGACGGCAACAGGAAGGTCGGGACCTCGTCGCGCCCGAGCTGACCGAAGCCCTGCACGGATCCCGGATGCATCGCGACCCGCTCGACCTCGAGGTCGCCGAGTTCACGCAGCGCCTCCCGGACCTGGTCGGAGGCACCGCCACCCACCGCACCCGCGATGACCACGATCTCCGAGCGAATCAACTGGCCCTCGACGACCTCCCGCAGCCGCCGCAGGTCGGTGCCGGCGATACCGACCCGGTTCACGTCCGCTCCGGCGTCGCGGGCGGCGGCCGCCAGCGCGTACGAGTTCACGTCGTACACCTGACCGGGACCCGGCGTGCGGTCGACGTCGACGAGTTCGCCGCCGACGCTGATCACCGACAGCCGGGGCCGCGGATGCACGAGCACCTTGTCGCGACCGACCGCGGCGAGCAGGCCGACCTGCGCGGCACCGATGATGGTGCCCGCACGGACCGCGACGTCACCGGGCTGCACGTCGTCGCCGACGCGGCGCACGTAGTCGCCGGATCGCACCGGCCGCAGCACCCGCACCCGGTTCTGGTTTCCGTCCGTGCGATCGAGCGGAAGCACGGCGTCCGCGAGGGTCGGCATCGGCGCGCCGGTGTCCACGCGCACCGCCTGCCGCGGCTGCAGCCGAGTGGGCTGGCGCGACCCCGCACTCACCTCGCCGACGACGGGCAGCACGACCTCGATCGGTTCACCGTCGTCACCGACGTGCCCGCCACCGGCCGCGGACACGTCCACACTGCGGACCGCGTAGCCGTCGATCGCGGCCTGGTCGAAACCGGGAAGGGGGCGCTCGGCAACCACTTCCTCCGCGCACAGCAACCCCTGTGCCTCGGAGATGGCGACCCGCACGGGACGGGGTGCGACTGCGGCGGCGGTCACCCTGGCCTGCTGCTCCTCAACCGAGCGCATGTAGACGCTGCCTCCCGACCCCACTACCGCTCCGTCTGCTGCAGTCTCTCGACGAGCCACTCACGCAGCGACGGACCGTATTCTTCGCTGTCGAGCGCAAAGTCAACCGCAGCGCGCAGGTAGCCGCCGGGATTTCCGAGGTCGTGTCTCCCACCCCGGTGCACCACCACGTGCACGGGATGCCCCTCCGCGATCAGCAACGCGATCGCGTCGGTCAGCTGCAGCTCCCCACCCTGGCCCGGCGTGATCCGCCGCAGCGCGTCGAAGACGGCACGGTCGAGCAGGTAGCGGCCGGCTGCGGCGAAGGTCGACGGGGCGTCCTCCGGCTTCGGCTTCTCGACCATGCCGGTCACCTTGAGCACATCCGGGTTGACCGCGTCCGGGAGCTCTTCGACCTCGAACACCCCGTAGGCGCCGACCTGGTCCTTCGGGACGTCGATCGCGCACAGGACACTGCCCCCACGCTTGGCCCGGACCCGGGCCATGGTCTCGAGCACGCCACGCGGCATCACCAGATCGTCCGGCAGCAGCACCGCGATGGCGTCCTCGTCGTCGTCGAGGACGGACTCCGCACACGCGACCGCGTGGCCGAGCCCGAGCGGCTCGTCCTGCACGACCGACTCCACCTTCAGCAGGCCCTGCGCCTTGCGCACCTTCTCGAGCAGGTGTGACTTGCCGCTCGCCTCGAGCTTGCTCTCCAGCACCAGGTCCTCGACGAAATGCGCGACGACCCCGTCCTTGCCCTCGGAGGTGACGATGACCAGTCGGCTGGCACCCGAATCGGCCGCCTCGCCGGCGACGAGTTCGATTCCGGGAGTGTCGACGACCGGCAGCAGTTCCTTCGGCACCGTCTTCGTCGCGGGCAGGAATCGGGTACCGAGTCCCGCCGCTGGGACCACCGCGGTGCGGAAGGCCCTGTTCGTGTTGGTGCCGGTGTCTG
This sequence comes from Rhodococcus sp. NPDC003322, assembly GCF_053589555.1. Taxonomy (NCBI): domain Bacteria; kingdom Bacillati; phylum Actinomycetota; class Actinomycetes; order Mycobacteriales; family Nocardiaceae; genus Rhodococcus; species Rhodococcus sp. NPDC003322. Next base: position 716,128 of record NZ_JBSFSC010000001.1, read on the forward strand.
TCATGGGCACACCCTATCCGTGCCGACTCTCGGCCCGGGCTCTTAGGGTTACCGGTATGAGAAGTCGGACAGTCGGCCCGTGCCGGTGACGAAGACGCAGTGGCGCACGGAGATCCTGGCCCGTCGTCGTGACGTGGCTCCCGGAGCGAAGGCCGACGAGGACAACGCGATCGCTGCCGCTGTCGCCGGTCTCGGTGCACAGCTCGGGCCGGACGCGACGGTCTGCGCATACGTGCCTGTGGGGCGCGAGCCGGGTTCGACGGCGATGCTCGACGCCCTGGCCGCCCTCGTCGGCCGGGTTCTCCTGCCGGTCGCACACGAGCCGGGCCCCCTGCGGTGGGCCACCTACCTCGGCGTGGACGCCCTGGTCCCGGCCCCCTTCGGGCTGAGGGAACCCGCGCCGCCGTACCTGCCGCCCGAGACCGTCGCCGAGGCCGCGCTGCTGCTTGTCCCCGCCCTGGCGGTGGACCGCCGCGGGGTGCGGCTCGGGCGCGGCGCGGGGTTCTACGACCGCACGCTGTCACTCGCGGCCACCGGAGACGGGACGGGCACCCGGCTCGTCGCCGTCGTTCGCGATGACGAACTGGTGGACGAACTGCCGGAGGATCCGCACGACATCCGGATGCAGGCGGTGTTGACGCCGGCCGGCGGACTGCGCCTGCTCGGGGCGGCGGAATAGGCAGCGGATTACCGGCGTTGGCACTCAGGACTGTAAAGTGCCAGTGCCTGCGGTATCACTTGCCCAGGCTTCGAGTACCCGCGCGGAGGAACCTGCAGTGCCCACCTACTCCTATGCCTGCACCGAATGCGACAACCGCTTCGACATCGTGCAGTCGTTCACCGACGACACCCTGACCGTCTGCAACGAGTGCAACGGGAAGCTGCGCAAGCTGTTCAACTCGGTGGGCATCGTGTTCAAGGGCAGCGGCTTCTACCGCACCGACAGCCGCGGCGGCGGCAGCACCGCCAGCGAGCCGGCCAAGTCGAGCACGTCGACGTCCGACTCCTCGTCGTCGTCCTCGTCGAGCACCCCGGCCCCCGCCGCCAGCGCCACCACCAGCTAGTTCTCGTTTCTCCACAGCCCCCGGATCCCTCCACAGGACGGGTCCGGGAGCAGCCCTGCGCGGTCGTGCCCACCCTAGCGTGAGCACATGACCCGAGACTTCGAGCGGCTCCGCGACGTCCTGTCCCCCACGCCGGTCGACAGGTTCGCGCGGCTCATCCGCCCCGACTGGACCCGCACCGCGCTCGCCCGCCGGGTGCTCGCCGGCGCACTGACCGTGCTGGCCCTGCTGCTGGCGGTGCGCGATCATCCCGGCGACGACCGCGTCGAGGTCGTGACGGCGGCCCACGACCTGAGCCCGGGTGCCGTCCTCCACGAATCCGATCTGCGACTGGCAGCCCTGCCCTCTGCCGCCGTCCCGGGCGGCGCGCTCCGGGGCCTCGACGACGCCCTCGGGCACACCCTGGCCGGTCCCGCCCGGTCCGGGGAGGCGCTGACCGACGTCCGCCTGCTCGGCTCCCGCCTGGCCGAGGGCACCGCTGGACCCGATGCCCGGATCGTGCCCCTGCGGATCGACGACTCCGAGGTCGCCGGACTGTTGCGGGCCGGAGACCGCGTCGACATCCTCGCCGTCGACGCCGAGGGCGGCGCCGCACCGCGCGTGCTCGCCTCCGCCGCGACGGTGGTCCTGGTGGGACAGCGGGACGGTGGACGGTCGGCGCCCGCGCCGGTGGTTCTCGCGGCACTTCCCGAGGCCACCGCGACCGCGGTGGCAGCGGCATCCCTCACCGGTGCGCTGACCGTCACACTGCGGTGACCGTCACAGCGCGCCGGCCGGTCCGTGTTCGTGCGGTTGCCGCCCTTCCCGGACAGTCCCTAGCATCTTGGGTGTCCGATTCCCTTGTCAGATCGAATCGAATCGAAACGAGGACTGGCCATGCTCAAGGGCTTCAAGGATTTCCTGCTCAAAGGCAACGTGCTCGACCTCGCGGTCGCGGTCGTCGTCGGCACCGCGTTCACCGCCATCGTGACCGCTTTCACCGCCAACCTCATCGAGCCTCTCATCGCTGCACTCGGCGGCAGTCAGGAAATGGGCTTCGGATTCCAGATCACCGACAGCCCAGAGACTTTCGTCAACATCGGCGCCGTGATCAGCGCCGCCATCAACTTCGTGATCATCGCCGCGGTCGTCTACTTCGTCCTCATCGTGCCGTACAACCACGCCAAGGAACGGTTCATGACCAAGGAGGAGAAGACCGCGACGGACATCGAACTGCTCACCGAGATCCGCGATCTCCTCGCCGATCGCCGCATCGAACGGGCCTGACCGCACCGCCGCCGACGGAGCACCGGCCGCGTCGGATTCGGCTCGGCCCCCGCTCGGCATCCGGGATCCCAGCGACTCCCGCACACGGGTCTCACACCGGAAATTACCGCGTGTCCGTTTTGCCAGTGGGTAACGGTTGTCCTTAGCATTTGAAAGATCCGAGCCCCCGTACCCAATCGAAGCGAGGACCAGGCATGCTCAAAGGCTTCAAGGATTTCCTGCTCAAAGGCAACGTGCTCGACCTCGCGGTCGCGGTCGTCGTCGGCGCGGCCTTCACGGCCATCGTGACCTCTTTCACGGACAACATCGTCAACCCGCTCGTCGCGTCCGTCGGCAGCGCAGACATGGGCTTCGGATTCCAGATCACCGACAGCCCGGAGACCTTCGTCAACATCGGCGCCGTGATCAGCGCCGCCATCAACTTCGTGATCATCGCCGCGGTCGTCTACTTCATCCTCATCGTGCCGTACAACCACGCCAAGGAACGGTTCATGACCAAGGAGGAGAAGGCGGCGACGGACATCGAACTCCTCACCGAGATCCGCGACCTGCTCTCCGAGCGCCCGGTCGAGCGCTCCGTCGACTGACGGTCCGCACACCGAATCGGAAAGAGTTGGGGCCGTGACGCTTTCGTCACGGCCCCAACTCTTTTCAGTCGTGTCGGGAGAAGCGGTTCCGGCTCACCAGATGCTGAACGGCTGTCCCCACAGGGTGACACTGCCCGAGACCGTATCCGAGTCCACCGTCACCTGGACGGACGAACGAGCCTGGGCGTGGCCGGCCGATCAGCGACCGCCTGGCAACGCGGCGCGCCGGCAGTCGACGAAGGCGGCGTCAACCGTGATGTGGGGGGACCTGGCGACGCAGCCACTCGTCCGTGGACGCTTCGGCTCCGGCCCCGTCGGAATCGGACCGCTCGTCGCGGGTGGTCTCGGGCAGCACTTCTCCGAAGATGCGCGCCAGCCGGGCCCGAACTTTCGGGTCCCGGCTGGGGTGCGCGCCTCGTGCGTCGTCGGTGTTCGTCATTCCTCGATTCGGGACAGCTCGCCGATCACGGCACTGGCGAGCGGCGTCAGGGTCGCCATCCCGTCGCGAACGGCAGCGCGGGACGACGCCAGGTTCGCCACCAGGGTACTGCCCGACACCCCGACGACTCCGCGCGAGAGGCCGGCGTCGAGCGCACCGGCGGCCAGACCGGAGGACCGCAGCGCCTCGCTGATCCCGGGAATCTCCCGGTCCAGCACCGCAACGGTGGCGTCGGGGGTGACATCGCGGGGTGACACCCCGGTGCCGCCGACGGAGATCACCAGGTCCACGCCGCCGATGACCGCCGTGTTGAGTGCGTTGCGGATCTCGACCTCGTCCGCGGCGACCGCGACCACCGCGTCGACGAAGAATCCGGCCTCGGTGAGCAGCTCGGTGACCAGTGGTCCCGTCGAATCCACTCCGTCACCGTGAGCGGTTCGGTCGTCGACGATCACCACGAGTGCGCGGCCGGCCAGCGGGGCTTCGATGTCCATGACTCCTACGGTAGTGGTACGGGCGCGCACCGGCTCCGGGTGCCGGTCAAACCACGCCGGTCGGGTCGGCATCAACGGCCACCCTGGGTGGGTGCGGCAGCGAGGGTGACCTCGACGGTCTTCGCGTTGCCCCCATTGGGATCGGTGTAGGTGATCTGGACCTTGTCGCCGGGCGCGTGCGAGCGAATGGCCGCGATCAGGGCGTCTCCGCTGTTGACGACACGGTCGTCGACCCGGGTGATCACCACGCCGCGCGGGATGCCTGCCTGCTCGGCGGGACCGCCTGCCGTGACGTCCTGCACCGCGGCACCGTTGGTGACGTCCCGCGAGGACACCGACACCCCGATGATCGCCTGGGTCGCCTTGCCGGTCTTGACCAGTTCGTCGGCGACCCGCCGGGCCTGGTCCACCGGGATCGCGAAGCCGAGGCCGATCGACCCGCCCTGCTGGCCGGCCGCCGCGTCCCCGCCGAGGGTGGCGATCGCGGTGTTGACGCCGACCAGCTTGCCCTCCATGTTCACCAGCGCACCGCCCGAGTTGCCGGGGTTGATCGCCGCGTCGGTCTGGATGGCGTCGATCACCGTGTTCTGGTTGCCGGACTCACCGCTCGTCGACACCGGGCGGTTGAGCGCGGACACGATTCCGCTGGTGACCGTTCCCGCCAGGCCGAGCGGGGAACCGATCGCCACGACCGGCTGCCCGACCTGCACGTCCGCGGATGTGCCGAGCTCGATCGGGGTCAGGTCGGTGCGGCCCTCCACCTTGACCACCGCGATGTCCGACATCGGGTCGGCCCCGACGAGCTTCGCGGTCGCGGTCGTACCGTCCGAGAACGCGACGGTGAGCTTGCCGTCGGCACCGGCACCTGTCGCGACGTGGTTGTTGGTCAGGATCAGGCCGTCGGAGGAGAGCACGATGCCCGATCCCTCACCCTCGGCGCGGGCGCCCGCGACCTGGATCTGAACCACGCTCGGCAGCACCTTCTGGGCGACCGCCTGGACCGTGCCGGCCGGGGCGTTCGCGGTCTGGGTGGCGTTCGTGCGCGGGGCGTCGAGCGAGTTCGTCACCGTCCCGGAGCTGTTCCCGCTCTGGGTCCAGGCACCTACGGCACCGCCGACGCCACCGCTGACCAGCGCCAACGCGATCGCGCCCGCCGCCAGCGCGGCGCGACCCGACTTCGGCTTGGTGGCGGCCGGGAACTGCCCGGCGGCCTGCGGGTCGGTGGCCTGCGTCGCGCCCTGCGGCTGGTAGGAGCCGTACGGGGCCTGTCCGTAGCCGGGCCGCTGGTAGTGCTGCGCCGCGGTCGGGTACTGGGCGGTCGGGTGGTCGCCGGTCGGGTACTGCGACGTCGGATGGTCGCCGCTGGGGTACTGCGACGTCGGGTGGTCGCCGGTCGGGTACTGCGACGTCGGGTTGCCACCCGCCGGGTACTGGGCGGTCGGCTGCTCCCCCGCCGGGTACCGCGAGGTCGGGTTCTCGCCGGCCGGGTACTGGGACGTCGGCTGCTCGCTGCTCGGCGGCTGGTTCGGGGTGGCGGGCTGGTTCTGAGCCCAGGGCGAGTTCTCCTGTCCGGAGTCGCTCCGGCCGCTGCGATCCTCGGTCATCGTTGTGTGGTCCGTTCTCCCCTGCGCACCTGTGGGTGCGACTGCGATGCGATCTCGTTGACTCCAGCCTGTCGGGTCGGGCTTAGAGGGACCTGAGACTGCGCTTTCAGTTTGCCGAGACCTTGCTGCCCATACGCTCGACGCGCTCGGCCGGCGCCTCGCCGGGCAGGACGATGGTGATCAGCGCACCACCGCGATCGGATGCGCCGGCTTCGACGGTGCCGCCGTGCTTGACGACGACCTGGCGAACGATCGCCAACCCGAGCCCCGAGCCGGGCATCGACCGGGCCTCGGTGGACCGGTAGAACCGCTCGAACACCAGCTGCCGGTCCTCCTCGGGAATTCCGGGCCCGGCGTCGTCGACGGTCAACGCGAGATGCCCGTCGTCCAGCACCCGCATCCGCACCCGCACCTCGGCACCCGGAGGGCTCCACTTGGCCGCGTTGTCGAGCACGTTGAGGACCGCCCGGGCCAGCCCGGCACCGTCGCCGTGGACGAACCACGGCACGACCTCTGCCTCGAAGTCCACCTCGTTGCGGCGGCGACGTACCCGCTCCAGCGAGCGTTCGACGGTGTCCGCCAGATCGATTCGCTCGTGCACCGTCTCGGGTGCGTCCTCGCGGGCCAGGTCGACGAGGTCACCCACCAGCGTGGACAGCTCCTCGATCTGCGCCATCACGTCGGCACGCAGATCGGCCATGTCCTGGTCCGGGATCTGCGGGGCGCCCGGTCGACCGGCCGCGATCAGCAGCTCCATGTTGGTGCGCAGCGACGTCAGCGGGGTGCGCAGCTCGTGGCCGGCGTCGGCGACCAGCCGGCTCTGCCGGTCGCGGGACTCCGCCAGGGCCCGGAGCATCGTGTTGAACGAGACGGTGAGCCGGGCGAGCTCGTCGTTACCGGTGACCGGGATCGGCGTCAGCTCGTCGGTACGGGCGATCTGTTCGGTCGCCGCGGTCAGCCGCGCGACGGGTCGCAACCCGGTGCGCCCCACGGCCATTCCCGCGAGGGCAGCCAGGCCGACACCGCACCCGCCAACGACGAACAGCACCCACGCGAGCCGCTCGAGCACCTCTCCGGTCGGCGCGAGCCGCTGCGCGATCACCAGGGTCGACCCGAGATTGGTCCGCTGGGCGAACACCCGCTGACCGGCGAACGTGCGCAGCGTCGAGTCGTGTTCACCTCGGGCAACGGACATCTCGGCCTCACCGATGGGCGCGTTCGAGCCCGGCGGCATGTACACCTTCAGGTCCGGGAAGATGAGCGCGACACTGATGTCGTTGGAGTACACCGTCGCCAGCGAGATGGTCCGCACGTCGAGGGCGTCGAAGTTGTTGGCGATCAGCGTCGTCGACCGGCTGCGCAGCTGCGAGTCGACGTCGTTGTACAGCGCGCGGGAGACGACGGCGTACGCCGCGATCGCCATCACGGCGACCGCGATCGCGACCACCGACGCGGCGAGCAGCGTCACCCGCCACCGCAGCGAGACGGACCGAGTCAGCGGCATCGGCGGCCGCATCTCGGGAATCTCGTGCGGTACGGACGAATTCGTGGCCGAGCGGCCGAACGGGGCAGCCATCACGGCGGCGTCTCCCGCAGCACGTAACCGACACCGCGGACCGTGTGGATCAGCCGCGGCTCGCCGTCCGCCTCCGTCTTGCGACGCAGGTAGCCGACGTACACCTCCAGGGCGTTGCCGGAGGTCGGGAAGTCGTATCCCCACACCTCCTCGAGGATCCGGCTGCGCGAGAGCACCCGGCGCGGATTCGCCATCAGCATCTCCAGCAGCGAGAACTCGGTGCGGGTCAGGCTGATCGAGCGACCGCCGCGGTCGACCTCGCGGGTGACCGGATCGAGGGTCAGGTCCTCGAACGTGAGCGCCTCCGAATCCTCGCCGACGTCCGGCACCGCCCTCCGCAGCAGCGCCCGCAGCCGCGCGAGAAGTTCCTCGAGCGCGAACGGCTTCGGCAGGTAGTCGTCGGCGCCCGCGTCGAGTCCGGCAACCCGCTCGGACACCGAATCCCGGGCTGTGAGCACCAGGATCGGCAGGTCGTCACCGGCGCTGCGCAGGCGCCGGCACACTTCCAGTCCGTCGAGACGCGGCATCATCACGTCGAGCACCACGGCGTCGGGTCGCGCCGCGGCGACCTGCTCCAGCGCGTTCAACCCGTCCACCGCGAGGTCGACGGTGTACCCGTTGAAGGTCAGGGATCGGCGGAGGGAGTCCCGCACGGCTCGGTCGTCGTCGACCACCAGGATGCGCATGACCATAGTTTCTACCCGGCAACTGAGATCGCGCTGAGAGGCGGCTGAGCCGTGTCGCTCAAGTCGGTGTCCCTCAGTCGTCCACGTGCCGCGGCCCGGGCAGGTTCCATTTGCGCCACAGCGCGAGCAATCGCAGCACCGACGCCGACACCGTGCCGATCACCAGGCCCGCGTTGGCCGTCAGCCCCAGCGCCGCGCACGCGACCACCACGGTCGAACCGATCAGCGCCGGGATCGCGTACAGGTCACGGTGCAGCAGCAGCGGCATCTCGTTGACCAGGATGTCGCGCAGGACACCGCCCCCGATCGCGGTGGTGGCGCCGATCAGCATCGCGGCCTGACTGCTCGCACCGACGTCGAGGGCGATCGTCGCCCCGCTACTTGCGAACAGTCCCATCCCGACCGCGTCGAGCACGAGGATTTCGCGGCGCAGCCGGCGCACGGCGGCGTGCGCGAAGAACACCACCACCGAGGTGACCAGCGCGGTGGTGAAGTACTTCCAGGTGTTCAGCGAGGTCGGCGGGGTGATGCCGAGCAGGACGTCGCGCAGCACACCGCCACCGATCGCGGTGAACACGCCGATCAGGCACACCCCGAAGAAGTCGAGGCGTTTGGTGACCGCGACCAGCGCACCGGAGGCCGCGAACGCGATCACCCCGACCAGCTCGAGCACCTTCAGCAGCACGCGTCACCCTCCCGTCGGTCTCATCTTGCCCAGCCGCGGCGGGGGAACGCGTCAGCGTCCGTGCGTGTCGGTATCGATCGGCGCGACCCGCGTGGCCTCGAACGCCGCGGCCCTCGCCATCTGCACCGGCCGGCGCCGCAGCACCGCCCACACGAGGCCGAGCACCGCGAACCAGACCGGGGTCACGAGCAGCGCCTGCAGGGTGTCGGACTTCTGGGTGAACGCCCACACCAGGAACGCGAAGAACGCGAGCACCACGTAGCACATCGCGACGCCGCCCGGCATCTTGAAGGTGGATCGCTCGTGCAGCTCGGGCCGGCGCCGACGGTAGACGATGTAGCTGATCAGGATCATCGACCACACGAACATGAAGCACAGCGACGAGATGGTGGTCACGATGGTGAACGCGCCGATGATCGAGTCGCCGACCGCGACCATCACCACGCCGGACAGCAGGAACACACCCGAGAGGTACAGCGCGTTGGCGGGCACCCTCCGTTTGGTCAGCCGCGCGAACGCCGACGGCGCGTCGCCGTTGCGGGCGAGGCCGTAGACCATCCGGGACGTCGAGTAGATGCCGGAGTTCGCCGACGAGGTGGCCGAGGTGAGCACCACGAAGTTGACGACGGACGCGGCGATGCCGAGGCCGGCGAGGCCGAACATCGCGACGAAGGGGCTGCGGTCGGCGCTGATCTCCCGCCACGGGGTGACCGAGATGATCACCGCGAGCGCGACGACGTAGAACAGCATCACGCGGATCGGGATCGAGTTGATCGCCTTCGGCAGGTTCTTCTCCGGGTCCTTGGTCTCGGCGGCGGCGGTGCCGACCAGTTCGATCCCGACGAACGCGAAGGTCGCGATCTGGAATCCTGCGACGAAGCCCATCGGCCCGGTCGGGAAGAAGCCGCCGTCGTTCCACATGTTCGCGAAGGACGACTCGGCCCCGTTCGGCGCGATGAAGTGGGTGAACACCATCGCCAGGCCGACCACGATCAGGGCGACGATCGCGACGATCTTGATCAGGGCGAACCAGAACTCGGTCTCGCCGAACGCCTTGACGGTCGGCAGGTTCAGCCCGATCAGCAGCGCGACGGAGACCAGTGCGGGAATCCACAGCGGCAGCGAGCCCCACCAGTAGGAGACGTAGCCTGCGATCGCGATGACGTCGGCGATGCCGGTGACGATCCAGCAGAACCAGTAGGTCCAGCCGGTGAAGAACCCGGCCCACGGCCCGAGCAGATCGCCGGCGAAGTCGGCGAACGAGCGGTAGCCGGTGTTCGACAGCAGCAGCTCACCCATCGCCCGCATGACGAAGAACAGCATCGTGCCGATGATCATGTAGACGAACAGCACCGACGGTCCGGCCAGCGAGATGGTCTTGCCCGAGCCCATGAACAGGCCGGTCCCGATCGCGCCGCCGATCGCCATCAGCTGGATGTGCCGGTTGGTCAGCTGCCGGGACAGGCCCGGCTGCTGCTCTGTCGCACGGGTGATCTGGGTGTCTTCGGACACGGATGCTCCTCGCCACGGCGGCGCCGTGAATGAATGCGTTGGACGTCGGCGGACGTCGGGCCCGAGCGCGTTGGACGACGTCAGGCGGTAGTTATCGTAGCGAACGACCGGTCGGCGCCCGGGCACCGACCGGTCGGGCATCACCTCCGCGCGGGGTCGTACAGGCCGAGCCGCACCGCCCGGACCAGCCGTCTCGGCACCCGGTGCGTGACGCCGCCGACGGTCACGTCGACCAGGTCCGGGGCCTGCGCCTTCCACCGGGCGCGCCGGCTGCGGGTGTTCGACCGCGACATGCGTCGCTTCGGTACTGCCATGGTTGTGCCTCCTCGTTGTGGGTGGTCAGCGCTCCTGCGGGCGGCGCGATCCGTAGCGGCGTTCGAACTTCTCCACCTGCCCGGCACTGTCGACGACGCGGGCCGAACCGGTCCAGAACGGGTGTGACGCGCTGGTGACGTCGACGACGATCAGCGGATAGGTGTTGCCGTCCTCCCACACCGTGGTCCGCTCAGCGGTGGCGGTGGACCGGGTCAGGAACCTCGTGCCGGTGCTGCCGTCCTGGAAGACGACGGGGCGGTAGTCGGGGTGCGTCGATGTCTTCATGCCTTGTCCTCTCGGTGTGCCTGCTGGAAACGGGTGTCGGATCGGCCCTCGTCGCAGGGCTCGGCGTGCCAGTCGCCGAAGGGGTCCGGCCAGGTGGGCCAGGCGTGCTCGCGCCCGAACTCGGCATCGGTGAGCACCGCGTGACGCAGCGCCCGGTCGACGGCGCGCGGATCGGTGTCGTGGACCAGCACCACGAGGGAGGTGTGACGGTCGCCGTGCCGGGTGTCCCAGCGCAGCGCGGCCAGTGCACGGCGCGTCGCGTCCGCACCGGACTGTTCATCGGTGCTCATCGCGGCGAGCCAGCGTCCGGCCCGGCCGACGCGGAGGCCGCCACCGGCGGATTCGAGCCACAGCACGTGCTCGGGCTGGGTCGCCAGCCACATGCGGCCGCGCGCGGTGACGACACCGCCGAGCAGTACGTCGACCGCCTCGTGCAGGCGCTCCGGGTGAAACGGCCGGTCCGCGGTGAACTCGACGAGGGTGACGCCGCAGTCGGTGGCCAGCGGCGGCTGGCCACGCAGCAACGGCTCGTGCGCGCCCCCGACGGCTCCGCGCCGGGCATCGGAGGGCACCCGCGCGAGCACACGGTCGCCGTCCGGCGCGAGGTCGTCGCCGATCCAGTCGATCGGCGCGGTCGGGGCCAGTCGGGTCAGGACGGCGTGCAGTCGGGCCTGGCTCCACCCGTCCGCACCGCGTCCGGCGACGACCAGGGCGTCGGCGCAGGCGACCTGCCCGACCACGACCTGCGCGACGGTGCGGTCGTCGTCGGCGGTGGTGGCGAGTCCGCGGTCCGCGAGGTCGTCGTCACCGGTCGCGTCGTCCAGCCAGGTCGCCGCGTCCACGCAGGTCAGCACCGCCTCGATGCGGACGTCGCGGGATGCCGGACCGTCGAGTTGCCCGATCACCCCGCCCACGTGGACGTGTTCGATCGCCTCGCACACCGCCTCCGGTTCGAGTGTGCGATCGAGCTGCAGCACGATCCGGCGCACCGAGCCGCGCGTGTGCAGTCGCCGCAGCAGGGGCACGAGGTCTTCCCGCAGGGTGCAGCCGACGCAGCCGTGGGCGAGTTCGAGCAGCGTGGTGTCGACCACCCCGTCCGACCCGGTGACGGTGCGCCGGACCACCCCCTCCCGCAGGTGGTCGAGGTCGTGGTGGACGAGGACGGTTCCGGCGGTCAGCAGGCTCGCCGCAGTGGCCTCGGTGTCGGCCCAGCCGGCGACGAGGACGACCGGGGTTCGGCGGTCGGTCACTATCACTCCTTTCGACAACGATTGTCATTTCACTGAAGGAACGGTAGCGTCCCAGGCGGCATTTGTCGAAAACCATTTTCAACAATGGGTGAAAGGAGGCAGCATGTCGGCGCATTGCCAGGTGACCGGGCGCAAACCCGGATTCGGCAGGTCGGTATCGCACTCACACACACGGACGAGTCGGCGGTGGGATCCGAACATCCAGCGCAAGACCTACTTCCTGCCGAGCGAGGGCCGCCGGATCACGCTCACCGTCTCCGCGAAGGGGATCCGGACCATCGACCGCGACGGCATCGAGGCCGTCGTCGCGCGCATCCGCGCCGAGGGGGTGCGGATCTGATGGCCCGCAGCACCGAGGTCCGCCCGATCGTGAGGCTGAAGTCCACCGCGGGCACGGGCCACACCTACGTCACCCGGAAGAACCGTCGCAACGATCCCGACCGGCTGGTCCTGCGCAAGTACGACCCCGTCGTCCGCCGCCATGTCGACTTCAGAGAGGAGAAGTGAGGACATGCCTCGCGAATCCAGCCGGATGCACCTGGCCGAACGATCGTCGTCCGGCAAGGCGGAGAAGGAGGCGATACCGGGGTTGTATCGACGACGACGACAACGCCGCCGGGCGGCGATCGGGCGCCAGGGGCGCCGGTAGGGATTCGGGAGGTATGTCCTAGTGGCGAGGAGGTCGAAGATCGTGAGAAACGAGCAGCGAGCGCTGGTCGTCGCGCGCTACGCGACCCGGCGCGCGGAACTGAAGGAGATCGTGCGCCGGCCGTCCAGCTCGCTCGAGGAGAGGTCCCGGGCCCAGGCGGCACTGCAGCGTCTTCCCCGCGATGCCAGTCCGGTACGATTGCGTAATCGTGACGCTGCGGACGGTCGTCCGCGCGGTCACCTGCGAAAGTTCGGGCTCTCTCGCGTGCGCGTGCGCGAATTGGCTCATCGTGGGGAACTGCCCGGCGTACGCAAGTCCAGCTGGTAACACTCGAGAGGGAAGCAATGGCAGTCAAGAGGGGCCCGTCCAAGAAGTCCCGCGGCGCGGACACCGGCCGCAAGCCCAAGAAGAACCCGCTGTTCGCGGCCAAGATCGAGCACGTCGACTACAAGGACGTGAACCTGCTCCGCACGTTCATCTCCGACCGCGGCAAGATCCGCAGCCGTCGCGTCACCGGCCTGACCCCGCAGCAGCAGCGTCAGGTTGCCGTCGCGGTGAAGAACGCCCGCGAGATGGCACTGCTGCCGTTCACCAGCCGGTAGCAAGAGTTTCCCGAAAGGCCGCACGGTCCCCGACCGTGCGGCCTTTCGCGTACCCGGCGGATGCACGCTCGGCGGCGGCCGGATTCGTTAGAAAGGCTGACGACTAGACTCCTCGGGGTTTGTTCGTCGAGGAGGTCACGGTGTCCGGAGTGCTCTCGGGATTCGCCGTCATCTTCGTCGTCATCGCCATCGGCTACGTGCTCGGCCGCTCCCGGGTTCTCGGCGAGCAGGGCGAGTTCGTCCTCAGCCGGCTGGTGTTCTTCGTCGCGACGCCCGCGCTGCTGTTCGACTCGCTCGCGAACGCCGACCTGTCGGTGATCTTCTCCCCCACCCTCGCCGTCGCTGCGGCCACCGCGTTCGCGCTCGGCATCACCTACTTCGCGATCACCCGCACCGTCATGCGCCGGCCGGTCCCGGAGTCGACGATCGGCGCGTTGGCGGCGTCGTACGTGAACTCGGCGAACCTCGGCATCCCCATCGCGGTGTTCGTGCTCGGCGACGCCTCGTTCGTCGCGCCGCTGCTGCTGTTCCAGATCGTCGTCTACTCCCCGATCGCCCTGACCATGCTCGATCTGACCACCGGACGAAAGAGCAGTTCCTGGGTCGAGACGGTGACGACGCCGTTCAAGAACCCGATCGTGCTGGCCGGCCTCGCCGGGCTGGCGGTCTCGATCACCGGGTGGACGCCCCCGGCCGCGATCACCGAACCGTTCCGCATCGTCGGCGGTGCATCGGTGCCGGGCGCGCTGCTGGCGTTCGGCATCTCGCTGTATGGCGTACGGGTGCTGCAGCGCGGTGTCGCGCCACGCCGCGAGATCGCGCTCGCCTCGGTGCTGAAAATCGTCGTGCAGCCGGTCCTCGCGTACCTGATGGGACGGTTCGCCCTCGGCCTGGACGGTCACGAGCTGTTCGCGGTGGTCGTGGTGGCGGCCCTGCCGACCGCGCAGAACGTCTTCGTCTACGCCAGCCGGTACCAGCGCGGCATGGTCCTGGCCCGCGACACCGCCCTGGTCACCACCCTCGCCTCGATCCCCGCCATCGGACTGGTCGCCGCACTGCTGGCGTGACGCGACCGCGCCGCCCGTGCGTGAAGTGCCCGCTCACCGGGGCGAAAATCACTCACAGGCGGCGGAGCCGCACGAAGTCGCTGACCACCGCGGCTCCCAGACCGTCGAGATCGGGCGCCACGACGCGCCCGCCGACACGCTGCGCCATTCTGTCCACCACCCGGGCCAGGCCGGGATCGTCACCGAGCCGGAAGATCGTCACCTGCGCGCCCAGCTTGGCGAGATTGTCCAGTTCCCGGACCGTCAGGCCCAGAGTCTTGGGGTGCGGCGGATAGTCGAAGAACGCCCGGCCGTCCGGCTCCAGATGTGCCGTCGGCTCACCGTCGGTGACGATCAGGACCACCGGTTGGGCGTTCGGGTTCCGGCGCAGGTGCCTGCCCGCCAACAGCAGGGCGTGATGCAGGTTGGTGCCCTGGTCCCACGCGCCGTCCAGGCCCGCCAACTCCTCCGGGGTGACGGTGCGGGCCTGCCTGCCGAACGCGATCAACTGCAGGTCGTCGCCGCGGAATCGGGTGCGCACCAGATGGTTCAGCGCCAGCGCCGTCCGCTTCATCGGCACCCAGCGCCCGTCCATCACCATCGAGAACGAGGTGTCCACCAGCAGCGCCACCGCGGCCCGGGTGCGCTGCTCCGTCTCGGCGATCTCGACGTCGGAGACCCGCAACCGAACCGGAACCGACACCTGCCCGGAACCCGCCTCGCGGAGAACGGCATTGGTGACCGTCCGCGTGACGTCCCACGGTTCGGTGTCCCCGAACTCCCACGGACGGCTGGATCCGGTGGGCTCCCCCATCGCCCCCGCCCGGCGGGTGTCGCGGGCACCGTCGCGCCCGGACAACCGCTGCGCGACATCACGCAACGCCGACTGGCCCAGCTTGCGCATCGCCCTCGGCGACAGTCGCCACTGGCCGTCCGCACCGCGGTCGAGGAAGCCCTGCTGGTGCAGCGCCCGCTCGAGGTCGGCGAGGGTGCGGGCGTCGGCGGCCGCCTCCGGTCCGAGCTGCCGCAGCAACGCCTCCGGGTCGATGTCGTCGAGTTGCGCGCCCGCGTACTCCTGCGACAGCTGCTCACCGAGCTGTTCGAGTTCGGCGATGTCCGCCAGCGCGGACGTGCCGTCACCGAGGCCCATGCCGTCGTCGCCGCGGAACCGGCGACTGCCGTCCCAGTCCTCGCCCGGCCGCGCCGCCCGCAGGTTCGCGTCCAGCCGGTCCAACTGCTGCATCAGGCCGGGGCTGCCGAACGCCTGCTGCGCCAACGCATCCAGTTCGGCGCGCTGCTCGGGGGTCAGCGAGTTCCGGAGGCGCTGTGCAGCGGCCGCGCGGCGGGCGAGCGCGTCGAGCAGCTCCTCCACGTCCCGCGGGTTCTCGGGGAAGAACTCGCCGTGATCGGCCATGAACTGCTCGAAATCCTCCGGGGTGTCCTCACCCCGAGAGTGCTTGTCCAGCAGGTCGTTCAGGTCCGACAGCATCTCGTCGACGCGCCGGCGGTCCTCGTCGGTGGCGTTCTCGAGCGCCTGCTTCATGCCGTCGAACCGCTGGTCGAGCAGTTCCCGGCCGAGCAGGTCCCGGATCTTCTCGTAGTCGGCGCGGGCCTGCGGATCGCGCCAGTCGTAGTCGGACAGGTCCCGCACCGCCTGCGCGGTGGACGGCGGCAGCTCCGCGAGCTGCATCTCCGCGAAGCGGGCGTCGTCGTCGAGCGACCGTGCCAACTCCTTGCGTTCGGCGAGCACGGCACGGTCGAGCAGCTCGCGAACCTCGTCGAGGGTGCCGCCGAGGTTGTGCTCGCCCAGAAGCTCGCGGCGACGCCGGTTGGCCTGCGCGGCAAGCCGGTCCAGCCCGCGCATCGTCGAGGTGCCGCGCCGGAGCAGCTCGCGGAGCGCCTGCCGCGGCGACGAGCCCTCGAGGACGTCGTTGCCGATCGCCTCGAGCGCCTCGCGCAGGTCCACCGGGGGTGCCAGTGGATCCGGTCCCCCGTGGTAGCGGCCGTAACGCTGGTACATCAGCTGTACACCAGCTGCCCGTCGTCGTCGGGGTCCTTCGCGATCCGACGTGCCAGATACAGCCCTTCGAGGGCCAGTTCCACGGCCGATGCGCGGGCGCCGACCGTCCGGGCACCGAGCCGCTCGGCCACCTGGTCGACCACCGCCAGGTCCGGCAGTTCACCGAGCAGGTCCTTCGCGGTGACCCGGTCGCCGGTCACGACGGGCGATCCCTCCTCGACCGCCGCCACCAGCTGCCCGAGATCGATGCCGCCGAGCCGTTCACGGACGGTCTCCGCGGTGGCCCGCCGCAGCAGGTGCTCGAGGATCTCGCTCTCGCGGCCCTCCTCGCCGGACTCGAACTCGAGCTTTCCGCGCAGGACGTCGATCACCGTCCCGAGATCGACGGGGCGCGCGGTCGGGTCGGACTCGCCGAGGATCGCACCACGGTGCACCGCCGCCGCGCCGACCGTCTCCGCCGCCGCGACCGCGAACCGGGCCGAGACGCCGGAGCGCTGGTCGATCGACGGGGACTCGCGCAGCAGCCGGGTGAACCGGGCGAGGATCTCGAGCAGGTGCAACGGCACCTCGGCGCGCAGCTGCGCCTCCTGCTCGATGACGGCGACCTCGTCGTCGACCTCGAGCGGGTAGTGGGTGCGGATCTCGGCACCGAACCGGTCCTTGATCGGGGTGATGATGCGTCCGCGGTTCGTGTAGTCCTCCGGGTTCGCGCTGGCCACCAGCAACACGTCGAGCGGCAGCCGCAGCGTGTAGCCGCGGACCTGGATGTCACGCTCCTCCATCACGTTCAGCAGTGACACCTGGATCCGCTCGGCGAGGTCGGGCAGCTCGTTGACCGCGACGATGCCGCGATGCGCCCGCGGCACCAGTCCGAAGTGGATGGTCTCGGGGTCGCCGAGACTGCGCCCCTCCGCGACCTTGACCGGGTCGACGTCGCCGACCAGGTCCGCGACCGACGTGTCCGGGGTCGCGAGCTTCTCCGAGTACCGTTCGTCGCGTCCGCGCCAGGCGATCGGCAGGTCGTCGCCGAGTTCGGCGGCCCGCCGGATGGAGGCGGGGGTGATCGGTTCGTACGGGTGCTCACCGAGCTCCGAACCGGCGATCACCGGCGTCCACTCGTCCAGCAGCAGCGGCAGCGTGCGCAGCAGCCGGGTCTTGCCCTGCCCGCGCTCGCCGAGCAGCACGATGTCGTGGCCGGCGATCAGGGCGCGTTCGAGCTGCGGCAGGACGGTGCCCTCGAAGCCGACGATCCCCGGCCAGGGGTCGCGGCCGTCGCGCAGGGCGGCGAGCAGGTTGTCGCGGATCTCGTCCTTGACCGGACGCTGGACGTGGCCGGACGCGCGCAACTCGCCCACCGTGGCGGCGGTGGGGCGCGGCGACCGGAACTCGGGGCTGGGCGCAGTCACCACTCCACGCTACGAGGCTTCCGCCGAATCGGCACCCCTGTCGCCGATTCGAGATTCGGATCCGCCGACGCCGGCCGCCCGGTCGGAGTAGCTTTCCGCGCGGGCGGGGCGAGTTCGGACCCGACCAGCGAGGGCGCCGAGCTGTGCCATCGACACCTACCCGTTGGGGACGGAGACCGCCGTGACCGAGCCGGACGAGACCACCGCACCACCCGCGAACAGGGCACTGCTCGCCCTGGCCGCGGTGCTCCTGCTGATCCCGATCGTCGCGATCCTGTGGGTGCCGTTCTATGCCCGCGAGGAACCGAGGTGGGGCGGCTTCCCGTTCTTCTTCTGGTATCAGTTCGTGTGGGTGTTCCTCTGCGCCGGAGCCACTTTCGCGGCGTACCGGATCGTGCTCAGGGCCCGCCCGCACCGCCCGATGCGGGGCGCCGACGAGGACGGCGACCGGTGACCGCCGAGGTGCTGGCGGCCGGCCCCGGCGACGGGGTCGACGGGGTCGCGCTTGCGGTGCTGGTCGCACTGTTCGCCCTGGTCACGGTGCTCGGATTCCTCGCGTCCCGGTGGCGGCGGGCGGCGAACCTGGCCAGCCTCGACGAGTGGGGACTCGGCGGCCGCAGTTTCGGCACCTGGGTGACGTGGTTCCTGATCGGCGGCGACATCTACACCGCGTACACGTTCATCGCGGTGCCCGCCGCGATGTTCGCCCTCGGCGCGGTGAGTGGGTTCTTCGCCATCCCCTACGCGATCGTCGTGTACCCGATCATCTTCGTGTTCATGTCCCGGCTGTGGTCGGTCAGCCACCGTCACGGCTACGTGACCACCGCGGACTTCGTGCGCGGGCGGTACGGGTCGCGCTGGCTGTCGCTCGCGATGGCGCTGACCGGGATCCTCGCGACGATGCCGTATGTCGCGCTGCAACTGGTCGGCATCCAGGCGGTCCTCGAGGTGATCGGCATCGGCGGCGCGGACAACGTGATCGCGAGGGACCTGCCGTTGTTCATCGCGTTCGCGGTCCTCGCGGCGTACACGTACTCGTCGGGGCTGCGGGCGCCCGCGATCATCGCGTTCGTCAAGGACACGCTGATCTACCTGGTGATCATCGTCGCGGTGATCTACCTGCCGTCGAAGTTCGGCGGCTGGGCGCACATCTTCGACGCCGCGCAGACCAAGATGGAGACCCCCAACCCGGCCACCGGCAAACCCACCGGGACGTTCATTCCGAGCAGCCAGCAGTTCTGGGCGTACGCCACCCTGTCGCTGGGGTCCGCGCTGGCACTGTTCATGTACCCGCACTCGGTGACGGCGACGCTGTCGGCGAAGTCCCGCAACACGATCCGGCGCAACGCCTCGATCCTGCCCGCCTACACGTTCCTGCTCGGCCTGCTCGCCCTGCTCGGCTGGGTGGCGATCGCCGCGGGTACCAAACCGATCGGGCTCGACGGCAAGCCCAACGCCCAGTTGGTGGTGCCGCAACTGTTCGAGGACGCATTCCCGTCCTGGTTCGCGGGTGTCGCGTTCTCCGCTATCGCGATCGGTGCCCTCGTGCCCGCCGCGATCATGTCCATCGCCGCGGCGAACCTGTTCACCCGCAACGTGTATCGCGAATGGTTCCGGCCGTCCGCGACGCCCGCGCAGGAGGCGAAGGTCGGCAAGATCGTCTCCCTGGTGGTCAAGTTCGTGGCGCTGATCTTCGTGCTCACCCTCGACAAGCAGAACGCGATCAACTTCCAGCTGCTCGGCGGGATCTGGATCCTGCAGACCTTCCCGGCAATCGTGTTCGGGCTCTATACCCGCTGGTTCCACCGCTGGGCGCTGCTCGCGGGCTGGGCGGTGGGCATGGTCTACGGCACCGTCGTCGCCTACAACACCTCGTCCCCGACCACGGAGCACTTCGCCGGGTCGCTCGCCTCGATCCCCGGGATCGCGCAGATGGGATACATCGCGCTGACCGCGTTCGTGATCAACATCGTCGTCGCGGCCGTGCTCACCCTGGCACTGCGGGCACTGAACGCACCCGACGGCATCGACGCGACCGTCACCGGCGACTACTTCGCGGACACCGGCGACCCCCGCGTGAAACCGCTACCCACCACCCCGACGGAGGCCACGCCGAGTCCCTGAGGCGGCTGCGCCGCTCGTGTGCGCTTCGGCGAGTCCAGGAACTCACGAGACACGCGCGAGCGCCGGAGGCGCCCTCGGCGGTCCCCGATTCGTACACTGCGCCCATGGACACCTGGGTGCTTCCCGCTCTCCTCGGTCTCGGCCTCGCCGCCGCGACCGGGCTGCGGACCTTCCTGCCGCTGCTGATGCTCAGCGCCGCCGCATATTTCGGACTGTTCGGCATCTCGCTGGGCGAGTCCTTCGCCTGGGTGGGATCGGCAGGTGCACTGGTGGCGCTCACGATCGCGACCGCCGTCGAACTCCTCGCGGACCTGATCCCGTTCGTGGACAACGCACTCGGCGTGTTCGGCACCGTCAGCCGCCCGATCGCGGCCGCGATCGCCGCCGGGGCCGTGTTCACCGATCTCGAACCGTCGACAGCGGTGATCGCGGGCATCATCGTCGGCGCACCGACCGCACTCGCGTTCAGCACCGCCCAGACCGGTGCCCGGGCGGTCAGCACCGCGTCGACGGCGGGGGTGGCGAATCCTGTGCTCTCCGTCGCCGAGGACGGCGCCGCCTTCACGCTGGTCCTGGTGGCTTTCCTGCTGCCGCTGCTGATCCCGGCTGTGCTCGCGTTCGCGCTGTGGTTCGCGTGGAAGGGTGTTCGCCGGCTCCGGCGCCCGGTGAACGGCTGACGCGGGTCGCACCCGGGCCCGCCCCGCCGACCTGAGAGACTGGCCCACATGGCCGACACCGAGATCACGTTCACCAGCGGCGACGTCACCGTCCACGGCAGCCTCCTCGTCCCCGACGGCCTCGACGGCCCGGCACCCGCCGCGCTGCTGCTCGCGGGCAGCGGCCCCACCGACCGCAACGGCGACAGCGCGGTGATGCCCGGCTCGATCGGCACCCTGCGATTCCTCGCCGACACCCTCGCCGAGGCGGGCATCGCGAGCCTGCGGTACGACAAGCTCGGCAGCGGCGTGACCGGGCTCGGTCCCTACTCGGTCGACGACGTCGCCGACCTGGGGTTCTCCGTCTTCGTCGACGCCGCGGCCGACGCGCTGCGCAACCTCGCCGCGCAGCCCGACATCGATTCGCGCCGGCTGCTGGTGATCGGCCACAGCGAGGGCGCGCTGGTCGCGATGGCCGTCGCCGTCCGCGACGACACCCCCGACCTGATCGGGCTGGGCCTGCTCGAGCCCCTCGCGGTGCGGTTGCTGGATCTGCTGACCCGGCAGATCACCGGACAGATGGACGCGGCCGTCGCGGGCGGCCAGCTGCCCGTCGAGCTCGCCGACCAGCTGCGCACCGGCCTCGCCGACGCGGTCGAGTCGCTCCGCGCCGACGGCACCGTCTCCGACGACCTGCCGGAACCGCTCCGGCTCGCCGGCCTGGTCTCCGTCAACGCCAAGGCCCTCGCCGAGGAGGATGCGCTCGACCCTCGCGCACTGGCCGCACAGCTGCCCGCCGGCCTGCCCGTGCTGACGAGCTGCTCGGACCGCGACATCCAGGTCTCCCTCGAGGACGTCGACGCCCTCGATGCCGCCCTGACCGGCGCGAAGGTCACCCCGGTCCGGATGACGACGGCGAACCACGTGCTCAAGGAGATCGGCGAGCGCCCCTCCACCGGCGCCGACTACGTCGAGGACCTGCCGTACTCGCCGGAGTTCCGGACCGCGTTCGTGAACTGGCTGGGCGCTCTCCCCCGCTGACGCCGAGTGTGCACCGCCCTCGCGCGCAGTCGGTGCCCGCGGCGGGGGTGCACACTCGCAGGCTGTGGACGACGGCGCGGGTTGTCCACAGCCCGCGTCGCGGTACCACCGGGGCGCGCGACAAGATCTGCATCGTCGGCTCGAACCACCGAGAAGTACCGTGGCACAAGGGAAATCGTTGGTCTCCGCCAGGTTCTCGATCTGATCGACGGCGGCGCCGAGTCGCCGCCCGAGACTCGAACCCGGCCGACGCTCGTCGACAGCGAACCGCCGCGGCCGACGGTCGCAACATCGGGTGAACACCCGGCGGGACACGCCGGAATCGAATACCGGGATGCGTGGACCCCACCCGGTGATGTACCGTTCTCGGCTAACAACCAGCTGCGAGAAGAAGGGAACCCGGCCATGTCGAAGTTTGCGCACGTATCGGCAGCACACGTGGCCATGTGGCGTTCCTGCATTTTTGCCAAGCGTGTGCGCCGAGAACCATTCTGACGACAAGCGGATCGAGTTCTCGGCACCCAGGGCACACAGCCCGGGTGCCTTTTCTTTTGTCCCGAGTTTTTCCCGAACCGTCGCCCCGACGAAACCTTCCGAACACACGCCGCCGACACACTCGAAGGCGCGAGACCGAGCTAAGGAGCTCCGACATGAAACTTCGCTTCAACCAACTGTCCCCGACGCAACCGCTGGCGGACCTGCCTGCGGACCTCACCGGCCACGCCGTCACGCTGGACCTGTCGCACACCGACGCCGGGCAGCGCGCCGCGGCCACCGATCTGGCCCGCGAACTGCTCGACCGCGGCGCCGCCCGGATCGTCATCTCGGGTAACGCCGCCTGAAACGCACGAGAGGTGCGCACCCGGCAGGGTGCACACCTCTCGTGTGTCGTGTCGATCAGTGCGCGAAGTGACGCGCCCCGGTCAGGTACATGGTGATGCCGGCTTCACGTGCGGCCTCGATGACCTCGTTGTCCCGGACGGATCCACCCGGCTGCACGACCGCCTTCACGCCGGCGTTCGCCAGCACCTGCAGGCCGTCGGGGAACGGGAAGAAGGCGTCGGATGCGGCGACCGACCCGGCCACCCGGTCACCACCGCGGTTCACCGCGAGGTGCGCGGAGTCGACCCGGTTGACCTGCCCCATGCCGACACCGATCGACGCCCCGTCGGACGCCAGCAGGATCGCGTTGGACTTCACCGAACGGCAAGCCCGCCAAGCGAATTCGAGGTCCTTGAGGGTCTGCTCGTCGGCCGCCTCGCCGACCGCGAGGGTCCAGTTCTTCGGGTCGTCGCCCTCGGCGTCGAGGACGTCCCGCTGCTGCAGCAGCGCGCCACCGGAGATCGGCCGCAGTTCGACGCCCGTCTCGGTCGGCGCGACCGCTTCGAGCACGCGCACGTTCTTCTTGCGCGCCAGCACCTCGACGGCACCGGGCGCATAGGACGGGGCGATGATGACCTCGGTGAAGATCTCCGCGACCTGCTCCGCCATCTCGACGGTGATCTCGCGGTTCGCGGCGATGACGCCGCCGAACGCGCTGACCGGGTCGCAGGCGTGTGCCTTGCGGTGCGCCTCGGCGATGTCCGCTCCCACCGCGATACCGCACGGGTTGGCGTGCTTGATGATCGCGACCGCGGGAGCGTCGAAGTCGTGGGCGGCGCGCCACGCGGCGTCACCGTCGGTGTAGTTGTTGTACGACATCTCCTTGCCGTGCAACTGCGTCGCCTGCGCGAGGCCCGCGGGCGCGGCCGGGTTCACGTACAGCGCGGCGGCCTGGTGCGGGTTCTCGCCATAACGCAGCACCGCGGTGCGGTCCCAGCTGGCGCCGGTCCACTCCGGGAACTGCGAGTCCGACTCGACCAGCGTCGACGTCATCCAGGACGCGACCGCGACGTCGTAGGCGGCGGTGTGCTGGAACGCCTGCGCGGCGAGCGCGGTGCGCTCGGCGAGAGTGAACCCGCCGGCGGCGACGGCGGCCAGCACGTCGGAGTACTTGGCGGGGTCGACGACGACCGCGACCGAGGGGTGGTTCTTCGCCGCGGCACGCACCATCGACGGGCCGCCGATGTCGATCTGCTCGACGCACTCGTCCGGAGTGGCACCCGAGGCGACGGTCTGCGTGAACGGGTACAGGTTCACCACGACCAGCTGGAACGCCTCGATGCCGAGCTCCTCGAGCTGCGCGAGGTGGTCGGGCTTGCGGGTGTCGGCGAGGATGCCCGCGTGCACGCGCGGGTGCAGCGTCTTCACGCGACCCTCGAGGCATTCGGGGAACCCGGTCAGCGACTCGACCGGCGTGACCGGGATGCCGGCCTCTGCGATCTTCGCGGCGGTCGATCCGGTCGAGACCAGCTCGACGCCGGCCTCGTGCAGGCCGGTGGCGAGCTCCACCAGACCGCTCTTGTCGTACACGCTCACCAGTGCGCGGCGCAGTGCCTTACGTTCGGTCACTTCGGGATCACGGCCTTTCGTCCATCGGAAACAACTCCTCGGGTAGCGACGGCGGCGATGACCTCGACCAGCAGTCGCCGTTCCACGGTCTTGATGCGTTCGTGCAGCGTCGACTCGTCATCGTCGTCGAGCACGATCACCGCCTCCTGGGCCAGCACGGGCCCGGTGTCGACACCCGAATCCACAAGGTGCACGGTCGATCCCGTCACCTTGACGCCGTAGGCGAGGGCGTCGGGGACGGCGTGCGCGCCGGGGAAGGACGGCAGCAGCGCGGGATGTGTGTTGATGATCCGGCCACCGAACCGCGACATGAACTCCGGGCCGAGGATCTTCATGAACCCGGCGGAGACGATCAGGTCGGGGGTGTGCGCGGCGACGGCCTCGGTCAGCGCCAGGTCCCAGGCGGCACGGTCGGGGTGCTGCCCCAACGCGACCTTGAAGGCAGGGATTCCGGCGGCCTCGGCGTGCTTGGTGGCGGCGCACTCACGGTCCACGCCGACCGCGACGATCCGTGCCGGGTAGTCGTCGGTGGCGGCCGCGATCAGCGACTGCAGCAGGCTTCCCGTGCCGGAAGCGAGGACCACGACCCGGACCGGCGTACCGGTGTCATCGGGCCGGAACACATGCGGGGCAGTCAGCGCTCTACTCCTCGGGGCATCGGCCGGGGCCCGGCCGTGAATACCGTCGGCTGCCGCCGACACCCGGTAAGACTAGTCGCTGCTGGTCCGGGTGCCCTCGGGCAGGTCCTCCTCCGGCTTCGGCTCCGTGACCTGCACCACCCCGGCCTCGGTCGCCCCGGTGTCGCCGGGTTCGTCGACCACCTCGGCGTCGACCACCGACCCCGGTTCGATGTCGACGACCGGTGGGGCGGTCTCGGCGTCCTCGAGCAGTTCGGCCTCGATCACCGCGGTCCGCGGAGCCGCGCCGTCCGGCGCGTCCGTCCCGTCGCCGGGCCCGGGAGCCTCGGACGGCGGTGGGACCTCGCCCCCGCCTGCCTCGGACTCCGCAGCCGCGGTGCCGTCGGCGATGCGTCCACCGGGCAGTGCCGGGGTTTCCGGGACGACGTTCGGCCGCGGCGGTCGCGGCGCCCGCTCGGGTGCCGGTTCCGGTTCCGGTTCCGGCCGGGCCCGCCATCGGGTCACCGCCGCCGCGGCAGCGCCGCACAGGGCGAGCCAACCGAAGGTGGCGCCGGCGAACGTGGCCACGGTGACGCCGACCGAACCGAACGACCCGAGCGCACCCCCGGCGACGAACCCGAGCACCGCGAACACCACGGCGACGGCGAACGCCCCGACGAGCGCGGTCTTCGCGGCCAGCAGCGGGGAACCGGACCGGCGGGCGCATTCGCGGCCGAACAGCACGCCGATCGCAGCGGGGATCACCAGTGCCGCCAGCCAGCCGTCACCCCAGGACTGCTCCGGCAACGCGCCGAGCACCGGCAGGGCGGGAACCGGCCCACCGACCACGTCGAACAGGCTCACCGACGCGGATCCCACGTGGACGGCCGACCCGACCAGCACCGCGGTGGCCCCGACGACGACGTTCGGCAGGTACAGGATCGACAGCAGGGTCAGCCCGAGCCCACCGGTGAAACCGTCCCCGGCCTCGACGAGCATCCCGACCGTCGACCAGGATGCGAGCAGCGAGGCGACCGTGATCGCCGCGCCGGTGGCCAACAGCGCCATCGCAGCCCGCATCGCCGGACGCGCGGCGGCGAGCACCCAGTCGGGCACGCCGAGGAAGGTCACGGCCGGCCGCCACAGTCGCATTCCGATCCCGATCCCGGCGCCGGTCAGGTGCACCGCAGCCACCCACGCGAACGCGGACAGCGGGTTCGGCGTCGACAGGGCGATCACCGATGCGGCGTCGGCGACCACGGCCAGGGCGATCGCGGTGACCACCAGCGGACCCGCGACCGCGGCGCCGAGCACCCACCAGCACTCGTGCCGCGGGGTGGACGCGTGGACGACGCGGGAGCAGCCCCGGGCCACCGCCGCGACCATCACCAGCGTCGGCAGCAGTGGCAACACCCCGAGCGACGCGCCGCCGATGGTCAGCGGCACCTGGTGGACGGCGAGCCACCCGGCCGCGATCGCACCGCTCGTCCCGGTCAGGTCGCTGTTCGCCGCGACGAGGGTGACGAGCATGCACGTGGCGATGACGACGAGGGCGAGCAGCGCAGGCCGCAGACCGAGCCCGAGCAGGGCCCGCACCTGCTCCGGGGTCGGGCTGGGGCGGGTGCCGGTCGCGGGTTTGCGGATCGGGGGGCGCGGGGTGCGCCGCTGACCGTCGGGACGGGTGGCGGCGCGGCTGAGCGCGGAATTCATCGGGCCGACTGCGTCAGTCGTCGGTACGTTCGGGCTGGTCGACGCCGAAGGCACGAGTCTGCGCCGCGGAGTCCTCGCCTGCCGCGGCCTCATCCGGCGAGGCCGGTGCGCTGCCGGCCGGCGGCTGACCGTACGGCTGCTGCGGCGGCGGCCCGTAGGGCTGCGGCGGGGTCTGCTGGGTCGGCGCGCCGTGGCCGGGCGCGGGCGGCGGGGACGCGGGCTGCGGCGGCGCGTACGGGTTGGGCACCTGGCCGTAGCCGGGCTGCGGCTGACCGTAACCGGCGGGCTGGCCGTAGCCGACCGGCTGCCCCGGCGCGGGCGGCTGCCCCGGACCGTAGCCGGGAGGGAAGCCGGGCGGCGGACCGTAGCCGGGCGCGGGAGGGCCGTACGGCTGCGCCGGGTACGCGACCGGGCGCGGCGCCGGCATACGGACCAGGCCCAGGGTGAGGGCGAGCGCGGCGATCGCGACCGCCGCCTGCACGAACCCCAGGATCAGGTTGAGGATGCCGCCCCACGCCAGGCTCACCCCATCCGAGAGGGTGAACAGGAAGAACAGCGAGACCAGGAAGCCCACCAGGGAGGTCACCGCAACGATCGGGTACTGGTCCTGCCCGGGCAGCAGCGACAGCCCGGCCAGCAGTCCGCCGACCAGCAGCAGCGCCAGGGCGATCACCGGGTAGCCGCCTTCGAAGGAACTCTGCGTCAGCGGGGTCTCGCTGAAGGTGGTGACCTTCGCGAAGGGCGCGAACCCGACCAGGAAGTTCACCACGCCGAGGGCGAGCACCGCGATGCACAGCAGGTGCGGCAGCGGCTTGGCGGCGAGACCGCCCGCCGGCTGCGCCGGCGGGACCGGCGGCAGGCCCGGACCCGCGGGGCCCGCGGACGGATAGCCGGGTCCTGTGGGCGGATACGTCATCGTCGGCTCCTCGTCGATACGCGGCACTGGGCTCTCGGGCAGGTCGGTGAACCAACGCTAGCGCACCTCGTCGCGGTGGGCCGATGGCGCGCTGCACGGGTGGACCACGGCGTCGGCCGGGCCTACCGGACACGGACACGAAAACGCCGACGGGCACCTGCGCGATGCAGGTGCCCGTCGGCGTGAACGAGGGGGTGTTACGCGCCCACGGTCAGGGTCTCGAGGATCTCGCGCGCGAGAGCGGCGGTCTCGGACGGCGTCTTGCCGACCTTGACGCCGGCCGCCTCGAGGGCGTCCTTCTTGGCCTGGGCGGTGCCCGAGGAGCCGGAGACGATGGCGCCGGCGTGGCCCATGGTCTTGCCCTCGGGGGCGGTGAAGCCCGCGACGTAGCCGACGACCGGCTTGGTGACGTTGGCCTTGATGTAGTCGGCCGCACGCTCCTCGGCGTCGCCGCCGATCTCGCCGATCATGACGATGAGCTTGGTCTCCGGGTCCTTCTCGAACGCCTCGATGGCGTCGATGTGGGTGGTGCCGATGACCGGGTCGCCGCCGATGCCGATGGCGGTGGAGAAGCCGTACTCACGCAGCTCGAACATCATCTGGTAGGTGAGGGTGCCGGACTTCGACACCAGGCCGACCGGGCCCTTGCCCGCGATGTTGGCCGGCGTGATGCCGACGAGGGCCTCGCCCGGGGTGATGATGCCGGGGCAGTTGGGGCCGATGATCCGGGTCTTGTTGCCCTTCTCGACGTTGTAGGCCCACGCGTACGCGGAGTCCTGCACCGGGATGCCCTCGGTGATGACCACGAGCAGCGGGATCTCCGCGTCGATGGCCTCGACGATGGCGTCCTTCGAGAACGCCGGCGGGACGAACGCGATGGAGACGTCCGCGCCGGTCTCCTTCATGGCCTCGGCGACGGTCGCGAAGACCGGGAGCTCGACGGCGTTGCCGTCCTTGTCGGTGTGCGAGACCGTGGTGCCGGCCTTGCGGGCGTTGACGCCGCCGACGACCTGGGTGCCTGCCTTGAGCATCAGGGCGGTGTGCTTGGTGCCCTCGCCGCCGGTGATGCCCTGGACGATGACCTTGGAGTCCTTGGTGAGGAAGATTGCCATTGTTCTAGTCCCTTACTTCGCGGCGAACGCGAGTTCGGCGGCCTTGTCGGCGGCCTCGTCCATGGTGGCGACAACCGTGACCAGCGGGTGGTTGGCCTCGGCCAGGATGCGGCGGCCCTCTTCGACGTTGTTGCCGTCGAGACGGACGACGAGCGGCTTGTTGGCCTCGTCACCGAGGGTCTGCAGGGCACCGACGATGCCGTTGGCGACCGCGTCACAGGCGGTGATGCCGCCGAAGACGTTGACGAAGACGCTCTTGACCTGGGCGTCGTTCAGGATGACGTCGAGGCCGGCGGCCATGACCGCAGCCGAGGCGCCGCCACCGATGTCGAGGAAGTTGGCGGGCTTGACGCCACCGTGCTTCTCACCGGCGTACGCGACGACGTCCAGGGTCGACATGACCAGGCCGGCGCCGTTACCGATGATGCCGACCTCGCCGTCGAGCTTGACGTAGTTGAGGTCGTTCTCCTTGGCCTTGAGCTCGAGCGGGTCGGTGGCGTCCCGGTCCTCGAACTCGGCGTGGCCGGCCTGACGGAAGTCGGCGTTGGCGTCCAGGGTGACCTTGCCGTCGAGGGCGAGGATCTGGTCGTCAGGGGTGCGGACGAGCGGGTTGACCTCGACGAGGAGAGCGTCTTCCTTGATGAAGACCTCCCACAGCTTCTGGATCGTGTTGGCCGCGGCGTCGAGGACCTCGGCAGGCAGCTTGCCCGCCTCGGCGATGCTGCGCGCGAACGCGAGGTCGACACCCTTGACGGCGTCCACGGGGATCTTCGCGAGGGCGTCGGGGTTCTCCTCGGCGGTGACCTCGATCTCGACGCCACCCTCGACCGAGCACATCGCCAGGTAGGTGCGGTTGGTGCGGTCGAGCAGGAAGGAGATGTAGTACTCCTCCGCGATCTCACTCGCCTCGGCGACGAGCAGCTTCTTGACGACGTGGCCCTTGATGTCGAGGCCCAGGATGGCCTCGGCGTTCGCCTGCGCTGCATCCGCGTCTGCCGAGTACTTGACGCCGCCGGCCTTGCCGCGGCCGCCGACCTTCACCTGCGCCTTGACCATCACGGGCTTGCCGATTTCCTCGGCGATCTCGCGGGCACCGGCGACAGTGTCGGTAACACGGCCGGCCGACGTCGGCACGTCGTGCTTGGCGAAGAGTTCCTTCGCCTGGTATTCGAAGAGATCCATCTGCTCACCGTCTCGTCTGCGTTGACGCCCGCTCGAGGGGTAGGAGCGGGTCCGTTCGGGACAATATCTAGTTGATTCCGCGACACAGCCCTCGCGTCGATGCTATGTGGCATATGTCACGGCCTGGGGTGCGTGCGCCGCAGGTCACGGCCGCCGGACACAAGGGCCTCGGCGGCTGACTCGTGGAAAAGCGCCGCACCGGCGATCGCGAGCCGGTCCGTCGGCGCGATCTCCGACTCGGCGACCCGACCATTGGTCAAGGGCCACCCGATCAGGTATACGCCATCGCGATCGCCACGCCCACCGCAGCCTCCCGTTGCGCCATGGCTCACGCGACGAAATCTCTCCGGGAGTGCTGTCCGCCGCCCCACACAGCGGAGCAGCGCCCCAGCTCGTCCGTGATCAATTTGTGATGGATATCACAATGGCTCGGCGGGTCCCCTCCAAAGGTTGCGGGTGTTGCGACCGTTTCGTTACCGTCGCTGAGTCCAAGTCACAGGCAGGTCACGAACGGAAGGACGGCAGGTTCTTGTCCAGGCACCGCGCGCCCTCCACGACCAGCCAATTCGGCACCGTCCCAGTACCGGACACCGCATACGCCGAAGAATTCGCAGCTCAGACCGTCGCAGCCCATCCGGGAACGGCACCTGCCCCCAGTAAACCGAGGGACTGGTTCGCCGCCGACGACGCGAGCAATCAGTCATATCCGCAGTACTCGGCACAGCGTTACACCGGGTCATCACGTTTCGAGACCCACGGCTCCATGAATTACCGCACCACTGATTACCGCAGCACGGATTACCCCGGCACCGATTACCCCGGCACGGATTACGCCGGCACCGATTACCGCAGCACCCCCCTCCAGCAGATCGACTCGTTCGACGACGACCCGACCGCGGTCGTCACGGCGCTTCCCCACGCGAAGCCCACCACGGACCCCACCGG
This sequence comes from Rhodococcus sp. NPDC003322, assembly GCF_053589555.1. Lineage (NCBI taxonomy): Bacteria > Bacillati > Actinomycetota > Actinomycetes > Mycobacteriales > Nocardiaceae > Rhodococcus > Rhodococcus sp. NPDC003322. The sequence continues at coordinate 746,368 of NZ_JBSFSC010000001.1, forward strand.
GTCCGACCTCGCGAATGTCGCAGCTCCCGCTCGCCGCGGTGGAGCGCACCGCATCCCCACTCCCCCCACCGCCCTCAAGGGCCGCGCCGCGGTCGTGGCCGTCGCCGCCGGCGCCGTGGTCGCCGCGGGACAGGCCGCGAACAGCGGCCCGGAGCAGGCCCCCGAAGTCGCGCTCGCCGCCGACGACGCCTCGACGATCGCGTCCACCGCCGAGCCGCAGGCCGCCCAGTTCGCCGCGACCACCTCGAGCACCACGCCGTCCCAGGCCCCGCAGGTCCTCAACGTCGCCGACCCCGCGGACCTGACCCAGTTCTCGAACCTGCTCGCCAAGGGCCAGCGGTTCAGCGAGGAGCGTGCCGCCCGCGAGGCCGCGGCGCGGCGTCCGCTGTTCGTGCTCCCGGCGCTCGGCACCTACACCTCCGGGTACGGCTCCCGCTGGGGCACCCTGCACGCCGGCGTGGACATCGCCAATGCGATCGGTACCCCGATCTACGCGGTCGCCGACGGCGTCGTCATCGACTCCGGGCCCGCATCCGGATTCGGCATGTGGGTGCGTCTGCAGCACGCCGACGGCACCATCACGGTGTACGGACACATCGATTCCTCGCTCGTCTCCGTCGGCCAGCAGGTCATGGCCGGAGACCAGATCGCCCGCATGGGCAACCGCGGCTTCTCGACCGGCCCGCACCTGCACTTCGAGGTGCACCTGGCCGGCGACAACAAGATCGACCCCATCCCGTGGCTGGCCACCCGTGGCATCAGCCTGGGCGTCGAGCGCGACTGAGGCTCTACCCCGACACCGCCGCCGTGGTGCGGCCGGTCAGGTAGGCGTCCGCCATCCGCTGTTCCCCTCGTTGTTCCCGGCGCAGTGCCGCGGACACCGCGGCCCCGGCGTCGAGCACCGCGCGCAGCGCCGGTTGCTCGTTCGCCAGACGCAGCCAGGCGTCCCGGGGTGCCGTGCCGTCCTCGACCGCCTGGTCGAGCAGTGCCGCGAGGTGACCGGTCCACCGATGCTGCAAGGCGAGCAGGATCTCGTCGGGCGACCTGAAATACGCTCGGGCGCCGGGTATCTCGCCGAGCCGATGCACCACGCCCGGATCCGTCGCGGCTCGGTCCAGCACATCCTCGAGCACTCGTCGTCGTTCTCGGAATTCGGTCCAGGACATCTCGCCACCTCCATGGAACGTCGTTTCACCCACGCTACGAACTCGGCGCAGGTCTCGTCGCCGTGCCGGAGTCGGGACTTGCTCTCCTACCCAGGGCGGAGGCCGACTCCACCCCCGAACGGATGCGCGGGCCCCCGACCGGCGTTTACGCTGCCCCTGTGCAGGTCACGGAGTTCTTCCGTCAACGGCTGGCGGAGAGCGGGTACGACTACCCGATGGCCGTCCCGCTGTTCGAACACGCCGCCACGGCGGTGATCGCGGTGATCGCGGTCGCGCAGCGCGATGCCCTCGTGCCTCCGGGCTGGCCGCTCCTGGTCGGGGCGATCGTCACGATCACCCCGATGATCGGCGACATGGTCAGACCCGGGATGCTGATGCCACGGCCGGCACTCGCCGCCCTCGTCATCACCGCGACGACGCTGCTGATGCTCGACCCTCCTGCCACACAGTTCGACTTCGCGCCACTACTGCTGGCGATGACGGCCGGCGAGGTGGCGGCCACGTCGAGACCGGCGGTGAGCCTGGTTGCCGCGGCCGCGGCCGCGGCGGTCCCGATCGCCTTCGCGGCCGGCGGCCGACTCGACGGGACCGCGACCTGGTACGTCCTGACCATCGGACTGGGCTGGATCATCGGGCGGCTCATGCAGATCCAGCTCCGGTTGCTGCAGCAGGAACGTGAGGCGCGCGCCATCCAGGCCGAACAGTCGGCCGCGGCGGAGCGGCATCGCATCGCACGCGAAGTGCACGACGTGATCGCGCACTCGCTCAGCGTGACCCTGCTGCACCTGACCGCGGCGCGCCGCGCACTCGAACAGGACCGCGACGTGGACGAAGCGGTCGACGCGCTGACCGATGCGGAGCGGCTCGGCAGGCAGGCCATGGCCGACATCCGCCGCACGGTGGGCCTGCTCGGTACGGGGCCGTCCGGCGCGCATCCGGAACCGGGTATCGGCGACGTCCCCGATCTGGTCGACGACTTCCGGCGCGCTGGACTTCCGGTCCGGTTCGAGTTGCACGGAGATCCGTCCGCGGTCACCGCCGCGACCGGGCTCGGAATCTATCGCGTCTCCCAGGAATCCCTCGCCAACGTGGTCAAACACGCCCCCGGCACCGACGCCGACGTTCGGGTCGCGATCGGGACCGACGCGGTGACCGTCGACGTTCGCAATCGGCTTCGGGTGCCGGCTGCGCCGAGGTCGACGGGCAGCGGGCTGCGCGGCATGCGTGAGCGGGTCACGTTGCTCGGCGGGGACCTGCGCGCCGGACCGGACGGGGACGGCTGGCGGGTGCATGCGCGGATGCCGCTGCCCGGCGGCCCCTGCCCGACCGGGATCCTGCGCCGGATTCCAGGGCTGTCGTGACAGCTCCGGAGGTGCGGGTGCTGCTGGTCGACGATCAGGAGCTGGTCCGGTCGGGGCTCCGTCGGATCCTGCGCCGCAAGGACGGTTTCGTGATCGCCGGCGAGTGTTCGGACGGGTCGCAGGTCCCGGCGGCGGTGCGCGAGCACGCCCCGGACGTGGTGCTGATGGACCTGCGGATGAAGAACGTCGACGGCATCACCGCGACCCGCGAGCTCCGGGCCCGGAACGCGCATCCACCGGTGCTGGTGCTGACCACCTTCGACGACGACGAACTGCTGTCGGGTGCGCTGCGGGCCGGGGCGGCCGGGTTCATCCTCAAGGACTCCCCCGCCGAGGAGCTGATCCGCGGGGTGCGCACGGTCGCGGCCGGTGGGTCGTGCCTCGATCCGTCGGTGACCGGACGGGTGCTGCACACCTACCGTTCGGCGGCTCCCGTCACGGACGGACGCGGCGCCTCGGACCTGACGGCGCGCGAGACCGAGGTGCTGGCGCTGATCGGACGCGGCCGGTCCAACACCGAGATCGCCCGGGCCCTCGGTATTTCGGAGGTCACGGTGAAGAGCCACGTCGGCCACATATTCGTCAAGCTCGGCCTCCGTGACCGAGCGGCGGCGATCGTGTACGCCTTCGACCACGGGATCGTCACCCCGGGCGCGCCTCCCCTCGGCTCCGCACCCCCCGGCTGAAGGGCGAGGGAAACGACGAACGGTGGAGGGGTCAGAGCTTGACCATCGGCACGCCGCCGATGAGCATCAGCCGGACCTTGCCGGAGGAGCCGAAGTCGACGGTGACCGTGGCGGTGGTGCCCGCCCCCTTGGTCTCGATGACGGTGCCGAGCCCGTACTTGTCGTGGCTGACCCGATCCCCGACCGCGAGCACGAGGTGGTTGTTACGGGGCCGGGCGGCACCGAAGCTGGGTGTCGGCTCGGCCTTCTCCCGTCCGCCGAAGCCGCCACCGTAGCCGCCGCCACCGAAGCCACCACTGCCGTAGCCGCCGCCGTACCCCTGGCCGCCACGGAACCGGCCGCCACCGATCGCGCCGCCGAGCCCCGGCCCGGGATCCTCCCGCCGCCAGTCGATGAGATCCTGCGGAATCTCCTGCAGGAACCTCGATTCCGGGTTGGTGATGGGCTGACCCCACGCCGACCGCATCACGGCGCGGGTCACGTACAGCCGTTGCCGGGCGCGGGTGATACCGACATAGGCGAGGCGCCGCTCCTCGGACAGTTCCGCGGGGTCCCCGAGGGCGCGCATGTGCGGGAACTGACCGTCCTCCCAGCCGGTGACGAACACGACCGGGAACTCGAGGCCCTTCGCGGTGTGCAGCGTCATCAGCGTCACCACGCCGTCACCGTTGTCCGGCAACTGATCCGAGTCCGCCACCAGGGACACCCGTTCGAGGAACGCAGCCAACGACCCCGGATCGGGTTCGCCGTCGGTGAGCGCCGGGTCGTCCTCGCCTGCCGCGGCCAGCGCGCCCTCGAGAGCCTCGTCGATCTCGGTGTCGAGCCCGGCGGCGTTGCGCGCATCGGAGCTGAATTCACGTGCGACGCTGACGAGTTCGTTGAGGTTGTCCAGCCGGGCGCCGTCCTGCGGGTCGCTGCTGGCCTCCAGTTCGGCACGGTAGCGGGTCTTGTCGAGGACGGACTCGACGATCTCGCCGATGTCGATCAGGCCGGTGTCGTCGGGCTGCATCGACTCGCGGATCTCGTCCATCATGTCGATGAACGCGGCGATCGCCTTCTGGGATCGGGTGTTCAGCAGCGGGACGGTACCCGCCGCGGCGTCGCGCAGTGCGGCGGCGAACCCGATGCCGCGCTGCTCCGAATGCACCGCGACGCATGCCTCGGCGCGGTCGCCGATCCCGCGACGCGGGGTGTTGAGGATGCGGCGCAGGCTGACGGTGTCGTCGGGGTTCTCCAGCACCCGCAGGTACGCGACGACGTCGCGCACCTCCTTGCGCTCGTAGAACCGGACGCCGCCGACCACCTTGTAGGGCAGGCCGAGCCGGATGAACACCTCCTCCAGCGCGCGGGAGGAGTTGTTGGTGCGGTAGAACACCGCGACGTCACCGAACCTCGTGTCGCCGCCGTCGACGAGCCGGTCGATCTCCGACGCCACGAACGACGCCTCGTCGTGTTCGTTGTCGGCGACGTAGCCGGTGATCAGCTCACCCTCGCCGGAGTCGGTCCACAACTTCTTGTCCCGCCTGCCGGTGTTGCGGGCGATCACCGCATTGGCGGCGGTCAGGATGTTCTGCGTGGAGCGGTAGTTCTGTTCGAGCAGGATCGTGCGGGCCTGTGGATAGTCCCGTTCGAACTCCTCGATGTTGCGGATGGTGGCGCCGCGGAACGCGTAGATGGACTGGTCGGCGTCGCCGACCACGCACAACTCGGACGCCGGTACCGGCGCAGGGCCAGAAGGCGGCACCGCCGCCGTGCCGTCCTCCCCGACCAGCGTGCGCACCAGCACGTACTGGGCGTGGTTGGTGTCCTGGTACTCGTCGACCAGGACGTGCCGGAAGCGGCGCCGGTAGTACTCGGCGACCTGCGGATGGTTCTGCAGGAGCGCGACAGTCTCGCCGATCAGGTCGTCGAAGTCGAGCGCGTTCGCCGCACGGAGCCGAGCTTGATAGTGCCCGTACACCCGCGCGACCAGCCGGACCACCTCGTTGGTGTCGCGGTCTGCGTCGGCGGTGGCCTGCTCCGGCCCGATCAGCTCGTTCTTCAGGTTCGAGATGTGGGTGGCCAGCAGCCGCGCCGAGTACTTCTTCTGGTCGATCTCGAGGTCCTTCGAGATCATCGTCAGCAGCCGGCGCGAGTCGTCGGCGTCGTAAATGGTGAAGTTCGAGTTGAGTCCAGGCAGCAGCGCGGCCTGCATCCGCAGGATCCGCACGCAGGTGGAGTGGAACGTCGCCACCCACATGCTGTTCGCGCGGGGCCCGACGAGCTGGGCCACCCGTTCGCGCATCTCCGCGGCGGCCTTGTTGGTGAACGTGATGGCCAGGATCTGTCCCGGGGTGACATCGCGTTCGGCGAGCAGGTACGCGATGCGGCGGGTCAGGACCGCGGTCTTGCCCGACCCGGCCCCGGCCACGATCAGCAGCGGCGATCCGGTGTGCACGACCGCGTCCCGCTGCGGCGGATTCAGTCCCGCGAGGAGATCAGCGGTCGAGGTGCGGGGGCCGGCCTGGGCTGCAGCGGAGAATGTGTTCATCGCCCGTCCACGCTACCGCCGCGCACCGACAATCGGCGCCGCGCGGCACCCACACGTGGGTGCACCTCGTCACGCATGGCAAAATGGGGTCATGCTCAGCGCCGATGATCGCCACCCCTGGCGATTTTTCTACGGGTACCGGACTCCGGTGCCCGTGGCCTGATCAACCCCACGAGCCCCGCGGTCCGACTACGGATCCGGGGCTTTTTCGTGAGACGGCCTGGATCGGGTAACGACCCGCGGGACCGACGACGATCCAGTGAGTGACACGAGGAGTACAAATGGGCGCCCCCATCCCATCGAACGACGACGCGACGAAGAACACCGACGCCGACGACACCACCGGCCTGCCGACCACCGAGGCCGAGATCGACGAACTCCGCAAGGAGATCGACCGGCTCGACGCCGAGATCCTCGCGGCGATCAAGCGCCGCAGCGAGGTCTCCCGGATCATCGGCCGCACCCGGATGGCGTCCGGCGGCCCCCGTCTCGTGCACAGCCGCGAGATGAAGGTGCTCGAGCGGTTCAGCGAGCTCGGCCAGGAGGGCCACACCCTCGCGATGCTGCTGCTGCGCCTCGGCCGCGGTCGCCTGGGTCGCTGACGCACCTGCGCTTCGCACCTGTGCAGCGCGGCGGCTCCGCTGCGCTTCGCGCCTGTGCAGAGCGGCGGCTCCGCTGCGCTTCGCGCCTGTGCAGAGCGGCGGCTCCGCTGCGCTTCGCGCCTGTGCAGAGCGGCGGCTCCGCCGCGCTCGGTGCCTGTGCGCGATCCTCACCCAGCCGGTGAAGATCACGCAGGAATGACGGAGCGGCTGCCCGGACAAATCGGGCAGCGACCCGCGGTATACGGTGGCCTCGGCCGCCCCGCGGCCCCGATCGGCGAGGGAACCCGGTGAGAATCCGGGACTGACGCGCAACGGTAACGGCACGAGTGGCCGAAGTCCGAATGCTCTCCGGATCGGGTCAGGTTGACTCAGGCCCCGCGACCGGGCCCCGCACCAGGAAGTTCCGCTCCCATGCGCCTTCGTTCCGCATACGCCGCCGTCTCCACCGCCGCGGTTCTCGCACTCACCGGATGCTCCGGTTCCGGCTCCCCCGCTCCCCACTCGGCTGCCTCCGAGAACGCCACCACCGGTGTCCACCCGATGACGACCCCGAACTGCGGCCGCACCGTCACCGTCGACGCGCCACCGGAGCGGGTGGTCTCGCTGAACCAGGCGTCGACCGAGATCCTGCTCTCCCTCGGTCTGGCGGACCGGATGGTCGGCACCGCCACCTGGACCGACCCGGTCCGGGAGAACCTCGCCGAGGCCAATGCCACGGTGCCGCGGCTCGCGGACAAGAAGCCGTCCCTCGAGGTCGTCCTGGACGCCGACCCGGACTTCGTCACCGCGTCCTTCGCGTCGTCGATCGGCGACGGCGGGAACGCCGGCCGCGACCAGTACGAATCGCTCGGCGTGCCGACCTACCTGTCCCCCACCGACAACGGCTGCAGCGGCACCGCGAACTCGGCATCGAACGCCGATGGCGCCCGCACCGAACCGCTGACGCTCGAGAGCGTCTACCGGGAGATCCGGGAACTCGCAGCGATCTTCGACGTCCGTGAGCGCGGCGAGGCGTTCGTCGCCGAGCTGCAGCAGCGGTACACGCGGGCCGCCGAGTCGGTCGACGCGTCGGGCGTATCTCTGGCGTTCTGGTTCGCCGACACCAAGACCCCGTACATGGCGGGCTGCTGCGGGTCCTCCGGGATCATCGCGAACTCGGTCGGCGCGACCAACGTCTTCGCCGACACCACCGACGAATGGCCGCAGGTCAGCTGGGAGACGGTCGCGGACCGCAATCCGACCGCGCTTGTCCTCGCCGACCTGAGCCGGCGCAGCATCGACGGCGACGCGCTGGACAGCAAGATCGCCTTCCTCGAATCGAATCCGGTGACGTCGCAGATGCCCGCGGTGCGGGACAAGCGGTACATCATCGTCAATGGCGCCGACCTGAACCCGACCATCCGCACAGTCGACGGTGTGGAGAAACTGGCAACCGCGCTCGAGCAGTGGAACCTCGCCGCTCCGCGGCAGTGAACCGCGTGGTGACGACTCCGGCCGGCGGCACACGGAGCACCGACGTACCCGGTTCGTCGGCCGGGTCACCTCGCACCGAGTCGCGGCCGTTCCTCACCGCGGTGCTCGGCGGCGGCCTGATCCTGCTCGTCGCCTCGATCGCGGTCACGATCACGATCGGACCGGCGAACCTGTCGGTGCGGGACGTGTACGCGGTGGTGCTCGAGCATCTGGGTGTCGGCTCGTCGGGCTTGAGCCGACTGCAGGACGGCATCGTCTGGGATCTGCGACTCCCGCGGACACTGCTGGCAGCGGTGTGCGGAGCCGGGCTGGCCCTGTGCGGCGCGATCATGCAGTCGCTCCTGCGCAATCCACTCGCCGATCCGTTCGTCCTCGGCATCTCCTCCGGCGCGTCCACGGGTGCGGTGCTGGTGGCGGTGCTCGGCATCGGTGGCGGCGCCATCTCGCTGTCGATGGGTGCCTTCGCAGGCGCTGTGGTGGCGTTCGCCGCGGTGATCGCGCTCGCCGCGGGGGCCGGCGGTGGCACGGCGCGAGTGATCCTCGCCGGTGTCGCCGGTACCCAGCTCTTCTCCGCGCTGACCTCGTTCATCGTGATGTCCTCGGCGGACGCCGAGCAGACGCGCGGGGTGCTGTTCTGGCTGTTGGGTTCGCTCAGTGGGGCGGACTGGACCGATGTGCTGCTGTGTGGGGGTGTGACGGTACTCGGCATCGTGATCTGCCTGGCGGTGGCCTCGTCTCTGGATGCGCTGACCTTCGGCAACTCCGCGGCGATGTCGCTGGGGGTGTCGGTGCGCAAGATCCGACTCCTCCTGCTCACGGTCACCGCGCTGATCACCGCGGCGCTCGTCAGTGCGGCCGGTGCGATCGGTTTCGTCGGTCTGGTGCTGCCGCACGCCGCGCGGTTCCTCGTCGGCCCGCGCCACAGCCGCCTGCTCCCCGCGACCGCGCTGATCGGCGCGATCTTCATGGTGTGGGTGGACGCGGTCGCCCGCACCCTGTTCGCACCGCAGGAGATCCCGGTCGGTGTCGTCACCGCGCTGATCGGTGTCCCCGCGTTCGCGGTCATCCTGTTCCGGATGCGGAAAACCTCATGACACGCGAAGGACGGTGCCACTGATGCCTCTGCACGCCAAGCACATCGGGTGGAGCCGGGGCGGAAATCTGGTCCTCGACGGGGTGACCGTCGAACCCGTCCCGGGCGAGACCATCGGGCTGCTCGGGCCGAACGGGTCCGGGAAGTCCTCGCTCCTCGGCGTTCTCGCCGGCGTCCACCGACCCGACTCCGGCCGGGTCCTTCTGGACGGCAGCGACATCCGGTCGATGCGGCGGCGCCAGATCGCCCGCCGGGTCGCCACCGTCGAGCAGCACGCCGACACCGAGGTCGACATCACCGTCGCCGATGTCGTTCGTCTCGGCCGGATCCCGCACCGTGGCGCGTTCGGCGGCGACGAGGCCGCGGACTCGACCGCGATCGAGTGGGCGTTGGCCCACACCGGTATGACCGAGCACGCGCATCGACGGTGGCACACCCTCTCCGGCGGCGAACGCCAGCGCGTGCAGATCGCCCGCGCGCTCGCGCAGGAACCGGACGAGATCCTGCTCGACGAGCCGACGAATCACCTCGACATCGCGCACCAGCTCGACATCCTCGCGCTGGTCTCGGAGCTCCCGATGACCAGTTACATTGCGCTGCACGACCTGAACCTGGCCGCGATGTTCTGCGACCGGGTGGTGGTGCTGGCCCACGGGTCCGTCGTCGCTGCGGGCACACCCGCCGAGGTGGTCACCGAGGAACTCGTCGAGCACGTGTACCGGGTCCGGGCCACCGTCACCCTCGACGACGGGGTTCCGTCGGTCAGCTACCGGCGCGCCACCCGGACTCCCGTCCCGACCACACCGTGACGGGAGTCCGGGTCGGTCACTGCCGTGTCGAACGCAACCCCGCAGCAAGTTTCTCCACCGCGTCGACCTCGCGGATTCCGGGGTCCAGTTCGGAGCCGGTGAGCACGACGTAGCGTCGTTCGCGCACGGCAGACAGCTCCTTCGTCACCGGATTCGATTCCAGGAAGGCGATCTTCGTATCCAATGAGTCGCCGTCGACCCGCTTGCGGCTGAGGTCGCCGAGCACCAGAACATCCGGGTCCCGGTCGGCGAGGGTCTCCCAATTCACCTCGGGCCAGTCGTCACGCGCATCGGCGAACACGTTGACCGCTCCGGTCTCTTCAGCGAGAAGTCCCGGGGCGGAGCAGCATCCGGCCATGTAGGGCGCCTCGAGACCCGAGAACCAGAACGCGACGGTCGGCCCCGTGCCGTCCCGTGTCGCTTCACCGGCGTCCGCGCGCGCGGCAGCCATACGTTCCTCGAGTTGCGCCACCAGCGCCGCTCCGCGATCACGGACGTCGAAGATGGCGGCCAGCTCGCGGATCTCCCGGTAGAGCGTGTCGATCGCCAGCGGCGCGTCCCTGGTGACGGTCTCGCCACTGACCGTGGAATCGACACACACGGACGGTGACTGGTAGGTCGGCACTCCGAGCTGGGCGAAACGGGCACGATCGGCGACGACCGCCGATGTGAAAGTGTGCGCGCTGGCCGAGGTCACCAGATCCGGCTCGGTGGCCAGCACCGTCTCGAGCGACGGATCGTTGTCGGCCAGCCGGGGCACCCGCTGGTTGTCGGCCTCGAGACCGGGCAGAACCGGGTCGAACCAGGTCGACGTGCCGACCATCCGATCCGCGAGACCAAGGGAGAGAAGGATTTCCGTCGAACTCTGATACAGCGACACCGCTCGCTTCGGGGGCGCCTCGAACACGACCTGCTCCCCGCAGTTGTCGATCGTCAACGGGTACGCGGTTGCGCCCACGGCGTCGATCGGCCGGACGGAGTCGGTTTCACCATCGGATGGGCTGCTGCAGCCCGCGAGGAGGGCTGCGGAACATGCTGTGACCGCAAGGCGGCGAGCAAGATGGAGCACCATTGGGGCTTCCTTTTCGTTGAGGGCCCTTTCGCGGGGCCCGCCGAGACAATCCGGCATCGTCGGATGCCGCGCCGGCGAGCATTCGGACTCGGGATTTCTCCCTCACCGCTGCGCGTCAGTTCCGGATTCACACCGGATTCCCTCGCCAGGCCGCTCGACTCTAGCAAGCGAGGGTGTCGATGGGACTCCGGTACTCGCCGCGATGTTCTCATCGTGGGGGCGTGGGTCTTGGTTCCGCCAACTGTCGGCCAAGTCCTTCGCGGCGACACCGGCCACGATGCTTCTCCAGTTCGCACCGAGCGCGGCTTCCAGGTGGTGTTCGCGGATCGAAGTGTCCCGGAGTACGTCCGCGAGCTCATCCGTTGTTCGTCCGGCCTGGGAGTGCCAGGCGGCACAGACCTCCGTGCGTCGGAGGACGTGCAACGTCAACCGCGCGACCGCCATACTCGGAGCAGACCGAGACACTGCCAGGGCGATCAGGCGGCGGCGGTCTCGCAGAGTTAGTGCGGACCGAGTCCAGAGGTGACAATCGACGTACGCCGCCGCCCGAGCCGGCATTGCGCCGACGACGTCGGCGTAACACTTGACTCTCGTATCAGTAGATCTCGTGGCCAACCAACGGCGCTCGGCGGTCAGGCAACCACCGAGCGCTGGGGCACGCCGGTGTATTCGCTCAGCGGTCGGATCAGGGCGTTGGATTCACCCTGTTCGATGATGTGCGCCGTCCATCCGGTGATGCGGCTCATCACGAAGATGGGCGTGAACACCTCGATGTCGAAGCCCATCAGGTAGTAAGCAGGGCCGGTCGGGAAATCGAGGTTCGGCTTGATTCCCGTGGCCTCGTTCATGGTCCGCTCGAGGATCTCGTAGATCTGCACCCACTTCTCGCCACCGGTGTGAGCAGCGACGTCGAGGAAGGCCTTCTTCATCGTCGGCACCCGGGAATCACCGTTCTTGTAGACCCGGTGACCGAAGCCCATCACCTTTTCCTTGCGGGCCAGCTTGCCCCGCATCCACTCCTCGGCCAGCTCGGGCTCGCCGATATCGAGCATGTCGTGCATGACGGCCTCGTTCGCACCGCCGTGCAGTGGCCCCTTGAGGGTGCCGATGGCGGCGGTGACGGCACTGTAGATGTCCGAAAGGGTCGAGGTGACGACCCGCGCCGCGAAGGTGGAGGCGTTGAAGCTGTGCTCCGCGTACAGAATCAGCGAGACCTCGAACGCCCTCACGATCTCCTGGTCCGGAACCCTCCCGAAGCACATGTTGAGGAAGTTCTCGGCGAATCCGAGATGGCTGTGCGGTGCGACCGGGTCGAGACCGTGGCGCCGGCGATGATCGGCCGCGACGATGGTGGGCAGCACAGCCATCATGCGAAGCGCCTTCTCGCGATTGGCCTTCGGATCGTTGTCCCACTCCTCCGGGTCCTCGGCACCGAGGTAGCTGATCGCGGTGCGGACCACGTCCATCGGATGACAGTTGTCGGGCATCTTCGCGACCAGCGCCAGCAAGGAACGGTCGGCACGACGGCTCGCGCGCTCACGCTGGCAGAACAGTTCGAGCTGCGCGTCGGTGGGTAGCTCGCCGTTCCACAGCAAGTAGGCAACCTGCTCGAAGCTGCAGTGCGCCGCGAGGTCCTGTACCGCGTAGCCGCGGTAGGTCAGCGAGTTCGTCTCGGGCACCACCTTGGAGATCGCGGTGGTGTCGACGACGACGCCGGCCAGGCCCTTGTAGATGGTGGGGACAGCGGTTTCGGTCATCACTGGCTCCTCGAGAGGGTGAAGTTGAAGACTCCGGAGTCGAACTCGTTGTAGCGCTGGTACTCGAGCACCTCGTACAGGCGGGAGCGGGTCTGCATCTGGTCGAGCAATCCCTCCTGAGTTCCCGTCGAGTGGATCTCGCGCAGGCCGACCTCGATCGCGCCCATCGCCAGCCTCAGCGTGGTGACCGGATAGATCACGGCGTTGTAGCCGATGCTCTCCAGGGTCTGCGCCGGGATCAGCTGCGACTTGCCGAACTCGGTCATGTTCGCAAGTAGCGGGATATCGACGGCGGCCCGGAACTTCGCGAAGTCGGCCTCGGTGTGCAGGGCCTCGGTGAAGATCAGGTCGGCCCCGGCGTCGGCGTAGGCCTTGGCGCGCTCGATCGCCGCGTCGATCCCGTCGATCCCCGCCGCGTCCGTGCGGGCGCAGATCACGAAGCTCGGATCGCGGCGGGCCGAAACGGCAGCACGGAGGCGGCGGACCATCTCGTCCGTCGGCACGATTGCCTTGCCGTCCAGGTGCCCACACCGCTTCGGGTTCACCTGATCCTCGAGGTGCAGGCCGGCGATGCCGGCATCCTCGGCAACGAGGACGGTGCGCGCCGCCGACATCGGTTCACCGAAACCGGTGTCCGCATCGATCAGCACGGGCAGGTCGGTCACGCGGGCGATCTGCTGACTGTGCGAGACGACCTCGGTGAGGGTGGTCAGCCCGATGTCGGGCAGGCCGAGTCCGGCGGAGAAGGCGCCACCCGAGACATACACGCCCTCGAAGCCGATCTCCTGGATCAGCTTGGCGGTCAACGGGTTGATGGCACCGGGGAGGCGCGTGATCCCGGTCGAGGTCAAGCTCGCCCGGAGTGCGACACGCTTGTCGGCCGCGGACGTCGCGGCGGCGATGAGTCCGGTCATCTCAGAACAGTCCCTTCGGCGACTTCGGGGCGCGGGCGAGCACCTCGTCGGTGACGGTGAAGGTGAGCTCGTTCAGCTCGCCTGCGCCGAGGTCGGCGGTGCGCTGGGCGGCGTCGAGGAAGCGGTCCTGCTCCGCCGGGGCGACGACACCCTCGGCGAGCGTGCGGAACTTCGCGATGTACTGGTCCCGTGCAAAGGGCCGGGCGCCGAGCGGATGCGCGTCGGCGATCGCCAGCTCGTCGACGATCACCTCGCCGCTCTTGAGGGTGACCTCGGCGCGGGCGCCGAACGCCTTCTCGTCGGGGTCGGTCGAGTGGTAGCGACGGGTCCACTCCGGGTCCTCTGCGGTGGAGATCTTCTTCCACAGCTCGATGGTGTCGGGGCGCTGCGCCCGCTCCGGTGCGTAGGACAGCTCGTGGTGCCACGTCCCGTCCTGCAGCGCAACGGCGAAGGTGTACATCACCGAGTGGTCGAGCGTCTCGCGGCTGGCGGACGGATCGAACTTCTGCGGATCGTTCGATCCGGTGCCGATCACATAGTGGGTGTGATGGCTGGTGTGCAGCACGATCGACGCGATCTGGTCCAGGTCCCCGATCCGCTCGCGCATCCGACGGGCGAGGTCGATCGGCGCCTGGCTCTGGTACTCGGCCGAGTGCTCCTTGGTGTAGGTGTCGAGGATGGCACGCTTAGCCTCACCCGGACCGGGCAGGGGCACAGCGTATTCCGCCTTCGGCCCGCCGAGCAGCCATGCAATGACGCCGTCCTCACCCTCCCAGATCGGGGACGGCGCGCCCTCGCCACGCATCGCGCGATCGACGGCCTCGACCGCCATCTTGCCGGCGAACGCAGGCGCGTACGCCTTCCAGCTGGAGATCTCACCCTTCCGGGACTGTCGGGTCGCGGTCGTGGTGTGCAGGGCCTGCCCGACGGCCTGGTAGACGGTCTCGGTGTCGAGGCCGAGCAGCGTGCCGATGCCGGCCGCAGCGGACGGCCCGAGGTGGGCGACGTGGTCGATCTTGTGCTCGTGCAGGCAAATCGCCCGGACCAGATCCACCTGGATCTCGTATCCCGTTGCCAGGCCGCGGATCAGGTCGGCGCCGCTGCGGCCGGCGTGCTGCGCGACCGCGAGGATCGGCGGAATGTTGTCACCGGGGTGCGAGTATTCCGCGGCCAGGAACGTGTCGTGGAAGTCGAGTTCGCGCACAGCAACCCCGTTCGCCCATGCCGCCCACTCCGGCGAGAACGTTCCACCGATCCCGAACACAGTCGATCCGCGTCCGTTCGATGGCGACCGGCTGTACGGATGCGACTGCGCCTGGGCCCGGGCATTGGACACCGGACGCCGGGTCAAGGATGCCGCCGCGACGGCCGCGTTGTCGATGATCCTGTTGATCACCATCTCGGCGGTGTCGGCCGGGACCTCCACCGGGTCGGTCGCGACCTCGGCGACCTTCCACGCCAGGTGCTCGTCCCGAGGGAAGTCCTCGGCGGATCGGCGTGTGCGAACGGAATGGGTCTTCAACGTGTGTCCTCCGATGAATCTGTGCCGCTCGATAACGACGGGCGACGCGGCGATAGTTGCAGCGTATGCAGATGATCCAGCGAGGTGAAGACACTGAATATGCGTATTTGAGTGGTGTGTGTCCGCTCAGTTTGCGAATGGTGCGAATCACCCGGATCGTGGTTGGGTGGACGATCGACAACCAGGTGGCACCGGCCGAGGGGCGACGAGGATGCAGAAGATCTACGGCGGCCCGCGCCTGCGCCGACTGCGGGAGGAACGCGGCCTCACCCAACTCGAACTCGCCCGGATCCTGGACCTGTCGGCGAGCTACGTGAATCAGATCGAGAACGACCAGCGCCCGTTGACGGTGGCGGTGCTTCTCAAGCTCAACGCCACGTTCAACCTGGACGCCCAGTTCTTCGCGGCGGAGGAAGACGCCCGCCTCGCAGCGGATCTCCAAGAGGTCCTCGCGGCGATGGGGACGACGCCACCGACGCCGACCCTCGTCGAAGAGTTCGTCGCGCGCATGCCGGAGATCGGCACGGCGCTGGTGAACGTGCACCGTCGTCTCCTGGCGGCGACCGAGCAACTGGAACAGTACAGCGCGCACCTGGCCACCCCGTCCGAGTCGGGCGCAGGACAATCGCTCCCCATGCCGTTCGAGGAGGTGCGAGACTTCTTCTACGACAGGCACAACCACATCGCCGAACTCGACGACGCCGCCGAGCGCCTGTTCGCCGGAAGCGGCCTCCGCCTGGGCTCACTGGACACCCAGTTGACCGCTCTCCTCGAATCGGAACACGACATCGTCGTGCGGCTGCGCACCGATCCCCCGGACCGCCCGGGCCCGAAACGGTTGTACGACGCGACCAATCGGATCCTGACGCTGTCCCGCCACCTCACTGCGGGCCAGCGGGCCTTTCAGATCGCCACGCAACTGGCATTCCTCACCCAGGCAACGGAGATCGATCGGCAGGTCGCATCGGCGGTCGGGTTGAGCGACAACGCCCGGGAACTGGCGCGGATCGGTCTGGCGAACTACTTCGCAGGTGCACTCCTGCTGCCGTACAACCTGCTTCTCGACGCGGCCGAGCAACTGAACTACGACATCGAGATGCTCGCATTGCAATTCGAGGTCGGGTTCGAGACGGTCTGCCACCGGCTGTCGACGATGCAGCGCCCGACCAGGCGCGGAGTGCCGTTCTTCTTCGTCCGGACCGACCGAGCCGGAAACATCTCGAAACGACAGTCCGCCACGGCCTTCCATTTCTCACGCGTCGGCGGGAGCTGCCCCCTGTGGGTGGTGCACGACGCATTCGGCACACCGGGGCGCATCGTCACCCAGGTGGCGCAGATGCCCGACGGTCGCACATACCTGTGGATCGCGCGCACGACGGACGACGGTGCCGGGCCGTACGGAACGCCGCAGCGCAGCTTCGCCGTCGGTCTGGGCTGCGACATCACCCATGCCGCGCGGCTCGTCTACTCGCGCGGCCTGCGACTGGACGACCGAATGTCCCCGGTGCCGATCGGCGCCGGCTGCAAGATCTGCGAGCGAACGGACTGCGCGCAGCGTGCGTTCCCGCAGATCGGCCGGTCGACCCGGGTGGACGTGAACCTCAGCAGCCGGCTGCCCTACCCGTAGGCGCTCGGCACCTGTGCGCGAGTGCGGTAACTCCCGCTGCTGTGCTGTCTACGTAGATGTGAGACACGGGTGTCTACGTAGATGTGAGACACGAGTTTAGGCGGCAGGGCGGAGTCGTCCTTGGTATCGCCTGGTCATATCCAGGTGGAGGTGGCCGAGGACGGCTCCGTTCTGGTCGTAGGCGGTGACGTGGTCACCGTCCCGTAGGACGGTGACCTTCTGGCCGGCGCGTGGCCGGCCGACGCTGATGTCGGCGCCGCCGACGTTGATCACCCCGGTGGCGGCAACCGTCAGGGAGGCGATGGTGGCGTCCTGCTGGGCCGGGAGCCGGTCGGGACCACCGAGGGCGGGGGCGGTGTCCCAGGCCCGCCGCGGTGGCATGTTCCAAGCGCTGTGACGACGCTCGATGTTGTAGAACGCGCGGTAGGCGTCGCACAGGACCTGCAGCGCCGTCACGGTCGCCGGGGGCGGCTGGTCACCGAGCCACTGCTTGAAGGTGCGGTGGTGACGTTCGACCTTGCCGCACGTCTGCGGGTGATACGGGCTCGAGTGGATCAACCGGGCACCAGCGGTGGTGACGTGTCGGGTGAACCGGGACACCCCTCCCGCGCGGAGCCGGGAGGTGAACGCGGCCCCGTTGTCCGAGAGCACGATCGCGGGCACCCCGAACTCGGTGAACGCGGCCTCGATCGCGGCGATGGCACCGGCCGCGGTTTCCGCGTCGGCGGCCACCGACGCGACGAGGGTGCGGGTGCAGTCGTCGAGGACCTCGAAGACCACCGCCTTACCCCCGATCGCGAGAGCGACCTGGGTGGCGTCGATCTGATAGCAGTCCCGCGGCCGCGCGTAGGCGAATCGTCGGTACGAGGACTTCGGGCGTTTGCGTGGCTCGGCGACCACCAGCCCGTGACGGCGCAGGATGTTGTTGATCGTCGCGCGGGACGGAATCGTCCACCCCTCAGACTTCCAGTCCTGTTCCCGGGCCACCGTTTCCAGGTGGTATCGAATGGAGTCGGCGCCGTTGTCGCGGCCCAGGTGCAGGCGCGCGCGGACGACCTCGACCTCCACCCAGAACGGGGTGCGGTGCGGGCAGGAGGAGGGCCGGTGTGACCGTGGGGTCCACCGACCCTCCTCCTCGATCCGTTTCCTGTGCCGGTACGCGGTGGCGCGGGCGATGCCGTTCGCCGCGCACCATGCCTGGAAGTCGCCGCCGAACACGTCGGCTCCCTCGGTGATTGCCAACCTCAACGCAGCATCGAGCAGCTTCATGCGGGCATCCGATCTGGTCACGGACATGTCCGTAACCGGTCTCGGTGTCCACACCTACGACCACAGCACCGTGTCTCACATCTGGGTAGACATCTCGTGTCTCACATCAACCCGGACTGAACAGTAACTCCCGCTGCCAAACTCGCGCACAGGTGCCGCAGGCGCCTAGAGTTCGCTGCGGACGGCGACGGTCGCCTCGACCATGTTGCGCAGCGACGCCTCCACCTCCACGGGCCCGCGGGTCTTGAGGCCGCAGTCCGGATTGACCCACAGACGCTCGGCCGGAACGGATTTCAGCGCCTCGCGCAGGGATTCCGCGATCTCGTCGGCGGACGGGACCCGCGGCGAGTGGATGTCGTAGACACCGGGACCGACGCCCAGGTCGAACCCGACCGCGTTGAGGTCGCCGAGCACCTCCATGTGCGAGCGGGCCGCCTCGATCGAGGTGACGTCCGCATCCAGGCCCGCGATCGCGTCGATGACCTCACCGAACTCCGAGTAGCACAGATGGGTGTGTATCTGGGTGTGATCGGCCACTCCCGAGCTCGCCAGCCGGAATGCCCCCACCGACCAGTCCAGGTACGCACGCTGGTCGGCGATCCGCAGAGGCAGGAGCTCCCGCAGCGCGGGCTCGTCGATCTGTACGATCACCGCCCCGGCCGCTTCGAGATCGACCGCCTCGTCGCGGATGGCGAGCGCGATCTGACGCGCACTGTCCGCCAGCGGCTGGTCGTCCCGAACGAACGACCACGCGAGGATCGTGACCGGACCGGTGAGCATGCCCTTGACCCGTTTGTCGGTGAGCGACTGCGCGTATCCGGTCCAGTCGACGGTCATCGGACGCGGGCGGGAGATGTCACCGAAGAGGATCGGCGGACGCACGCATCGGGAGCCGTAGGACTGCACCCACCCGAACTCGGTGGCCGCGAAACCGTCGAGCTGCTCGGCGAAGTACTGCACCATGTCGTTGCGCTCCGACTCGCCGTGCACCAGCACGTCCAGGCCCAGCTTCTCCTGCAGCGCAATGACGTCCGCGATCTCGGCGCGCATCCGCGCAACGTACTCGGCCTGGTCGATCGTGCCCGAGCGCAGCTCCGCACGAGCGACCCGGATACGCGAGGTCTGCGGGTACGAGCCGATCGTGGTGGTCGGCAGCAGCGGCAGACCCAGCCGCTGCGACTGCAGTTCCCGACGTTGAGGGGCAGATGCACGACCGGCCTCGCCGGCGATCTCGTCGAGCCGGCGCCGGATCTCGTCGTTGCGCAGACGCGGGTCGCTCGTCCGCGATGCGACAGCGGCCTCGGACGCCTCGAACGCCGCGGCCACCGCGTCGCGGCCCTGGGCCAGGGAGGTCGCGAGGGTCGCGACCTCCGAGATCTTCTCCGTTCCGAACGCCAGCCACGAGCGCAGGGCCTCGTCGAGGTTCGATTCCGCGTCGAGTCCGTATGGCACGTGCAGCAGCGAGCACGAGGTCGACACCGCAAGCGCGCCGGCCGACCCGAGGAGTGCACCGAGGGAGGCCAGGGCGCGGTCGAGGTCGGTGCGCCAGACGTTGCGCCCGTCGACGATGCCGGCGACCACCAGCTTGTCCGCCAGCGCGGGCACCGACCACGCGCCGGCGTCGGGGTTGCCCGCGACGAGGTCGACGGCGATCGCCTCGACGGCGGTGCTCGCCAGCGCGGGTAGCGCCGGACCGAGGTCCCCGAAGTAGGAGGCGACGAGGATCGCCGGTCGCTCCGCGGACGCGGACAGCTGCTCGTAGACCCGGCGGGCCGTCTCGATCTCGGCATCGGTGCGGTCGGTGACGAGGGCAGGTTCGTCGATCTGCACCCAGGTCGCGCCCGCCCGGGACAGCTGCCCCAGCAGGTCCTGGTACAGCGGAACCAGCTCGTCGATCCGGCCGAGCAGCTCGTCGGCACCGTCGACACCCTTCGACAGCAGCAGGAAGGTGACGGGTCCGATGACGACGGGCCGCGCCGGGACACCCTGCGCCAGGGCCTCTTCCAGCTCGCCGAGCACCTTGCCCGGGTCCAGCGCGAAGGTCGTCCCGGGCCCGATTTCGGGGACCAGATAGTGGTAGTTGGTGTCGAACCACTTGGTCATCTCGAGCGGCGCGACGTCCGCGGTGCCGCGGGCCGCGGCGAAGTAGCGGTCGAGCGGGTCCGAGATCCCCTGTACCCGAGCGGGCAGGGCACCGAGCATCGCGGCGGTGTCCAGGACCTGGTCGTAGTAGGAGAACGTACCCACCGGAACCGAGTCCAACCCGGCGTCCTGCAGCTGCGCCCACGTCTGGGCGCGCAGCGTCCGGGCCACGTCGTCCAGTGCGGCGCGGTCGATTCGTCCGGCCCAGTAGGACTCGACTGCGCGTTTGAGTTCGCGGCGCGGCCCGATCCGCGGCGATCCCAGCACCGTCGCGGTGAAACGAGGCTGATCGTCAGGTGTTGCGGTCACGAAAGTGCTCCATGGCGTGCGTAGGTGTGGCCGCCGCCGAGAGACGGGTACACCTGACGAAGCCCACCTGCCGCCCGAGGTCGGGCAGCAGCCGATACCGCCCACGACGGGGACGGCACTGTGCCGCATGCAGGCCCACCCGCCCGATCCACGAGGCGGCGAACCGCCGGGCACGGCGTGCCCGGCGCAGAGGGCAGGTCTTCGGACTCGCGGGCACCGGGTCGTACTCGACCCGACCTACTGGCCGTCGCTTCCCGGGCGGGATGCCCAGTGCTGATGACGGCGGTCGTTCCTGCATACCGCTGCGGGACAGTCCCGGATTCTCACCGGGTTCCCTCTCACCCCGACCGAGCGTGCTCGACCGGGATTCGACGCCGCGCTCCGTGCTTAGGGGCTCCTCATGACCGGGACGCGGCGAACCGACTGCACCGACGACAATAGCCGGGCGCGATCGGGTTGCGACAGGCCCCTCAGCCGGTCGAGGTCGTCAGTCTCGGGCGGTGAGGAGCGCGAAGATGCGCCGCAGCTCGTCCACCGTCGGCTCGGGCAGGTGGTCGCGCGCGTGCAGGAATCCGACACCCGCGTAGACCAGCACCCCACTGCGCAGCCGGGCCTCCTCCGCGTCGAATCCCAGGTCGAGGAGAGCGCTCTGGACGACGGCGAACACCTGGTTGTCCAGTCGGGCAACGGAATCGGCGACCTGTGCGTCGCTGCGCGCCCAGTCCCGGACCGCGACTTCGACCGCCCAGCCGCGCTGCGAGGTCAATTGCGCGGCCATCGCCTCGAGTCGTTGGTCGCCGGGGATCGACGTCGTCTCCTTGAGCGCCTGCAGTGTCTCGTTCTGGATCTCGCACCACCGGTCGGCCACCGCCTTCATCAGGTGGTCGATGTCGGTGAAGTGCCAGTAGAAGCTGCCCTTGGTGACGCCGAGCTCCTCGCACAGCCGGGTGATCTTCACCCCGGCGACGCCTTCCCGGACCAGTAGGTCGAGGGCTGCCTCGATCCAGTCGTCGACGGACAGCCTGGCCTTGCCACCGGCGGCGCGGGCCGGCTTCTTCGCACCCGCCACGCCCTGTTTCGCCACCATCTCGCCTCTCTTCGAATGCCGCACTGCCATTCCAAGCTACGGCGCCCGCGGCCCGTTCACGAACCGTTCGGTGGGCAATCCCGGCACACCGCGCACGTGTGCGGCGAATCTCCACACAAACCCCGGTCCATACCATACAGTGCGGTATGGTCCTCGGTCCGAGGGAACCGAGAGTCTCGACAAGGGGTGTCACCGTGCAGGGACGGGCAATTGGACGCCGAAGTGTGTTGCGCGCACTCGGAGTCGGCGGGGTCGCGTTCGGGCTCGGCGTGGCACGTCCGGTCGCGACGGGGAGCGCCCAGGCCGGCGGGTTCACGAGCCCCCTGCTTTTCCATTCACCGCCGACGACACCGTTCCGTGCCGGCCTCGAACCATTGCCGACGGTGTCCGGTTCGAGGCTCCGAGTCGCCGCGGTCAACGCCTCCCATCGGTTCCACCCCGACCACGGCCCGGCCTCGACACTCGCCTACCGGGTCGACGACACCGCCGTCTCGTACCTCGGCCCGACGATCGAGGCGCACGTCGACCAACCCGTCGTGATGGAGGTGACCAACGAGATTCAGGGCCATCCGCTCGCCGCGGACCTCGACCTCAGCCTGCACGGCGTCTCGCACAGCTACCGGTCGTCCCCGCCGATCGTGCTGCACCTGCACGGCGGCGAGACGCCACCCGACAGCGACGGCCACGCCGAGCAACTGATCCATCCGGGCACCACGCTGACGCACCGGTTTCCGAATCACCAAGAGGCCGCGCACCTCTGGTATCACGATCACGCCATGGGCATCACCCGCGCCAACGTGTACGCCGGTCTCGCCGGCACCTATTTCCTGCGCGACCGCTTCGACACCGGAACCGCCGACAATCCCCTGGGCCTACCCGCCGGCGAGTTCGAGATGCCGCTGATCCTGCAGGAGCGGATTCTCCGTGCCGACGGCGGCCTGAGCCTGCGGTCGACGCCCGTCGTCCCCTCCGGTTCGTGGGAGGGCGGTGCCGTCGGAGATCTCGGCCTGGTGAACGGGGCGGTGTGGCCGGACATTCCGGTGGCGCGCGGGCTGTACCGGTTTCGGGCGATCAACGGCTCGTCGTACAGCGTGTGGAACCTGCATTTCGACAACCACATGCGGTTCTGGGTCATCGGCAACGACGGCGGTCTGCTCGACGCACCGGTCCCCACGACGTCGATCCGCATGTCGCCGGGCGAGCGCTACGACCTGCTGGTCGACTTCTCCGATTTCGACGCGGGCGGTTCGGTGCACCTCTGCAACGACGAGGCACCCCCATTCCAGGCGGCGATGCTCGGCGAGGTCGCGATGCCGCTGTTCTGCCGCTTCACCGTCGGTTCGGAGCGCGGGTTCCGCGGACCCGTCCCGGCCACGCTGCGGGCGGGAGGACGCACACCCGATCCGCTGCCACCGCTGCCGACACCGTCCGTGATCCGGAACGTCTCGGTCAGCCAGCCGTACGCCTTGCGGATTCCTCCGGCGTATATGGCATTGAACAACCTTCGCTACACAGATCCCGACATCGAGATGCCCCGCGCAGGCACGGTTGAGCAGTGGAACATCGTCAACGTCACCGACGACCCCCACCCGATCCACCTGCACCTGGTGATGTTCCGCATCCTCGGCCGCGCGCCGCTGCGCACCGTGGAACTGCAGGCGACGAATCTCCAGCCGCCGTTGGGAATCCGCTGGACACCCGACCCGGAGCCGTACCTCGCGGGACCGATGCTGCCACCCGCGCCGTGGGAGGCGGGATGGAAGGACACGGTGCGGGTCGACCGCGGGACCGTCACCCGGATCCTGGTGCGTTTCCCGACGGCCGACGAGCTGGGCTTCGACCCGGACGCCTCCTTCCCTGCACCGTCGGCGCCTGCGCCGACGATGCAGGGGTCCTGGACGCCGATCCACAACGGGATCGATCACGGAACCGGGCACGGCGATCCCGTGGCCGACACCGAGAACGCCACCACCGAGCACGCGGACCACGCCTCCCACCCCGCGGGCGGTGATCTGCAGGGCTACATGTGGCACTGCCACATCCTCGATCACGAGGACCACGAAATGATGCTGCGGTACCGGGTGGTCACATGAGGTGCGCGTGACCACCCGTCCCGGAGCGGCCGCTGTCTCCGCGCTCGGCGAGTTCTACGCGCTGACCGTGGACACGGCGGCGGCCCTGTGGCGCACACCGTTCCAGTGGCGCGAATTCCTCGACCAGTGCTGGGCCGTGATCCGGGTGGCGCTGCTGCCGACGATCGTGATGTCGATCCCGTTCACGGTGCTGGTGGTGTTCACCCTGAACTCGTTGCTCACCGAGATCGGGGCGAGCGACCTGTCCGGCGCCGGCGCCGGGCTCGGCACGATCACCCAGATCGGTCCGCTGGTCACGGTTCTCGTGGTCGCGGGTGCCGCCGCGACGGCGATCACCGCCGACCTGGGATCGCGGGCGATCCGCGAGGAGATCGACGCGATGGAGGTGCTCGGCATCGACCCCGTGCACCGGCTGGTGCTTCCCCGGGTGCTCGCCGCGACGGTGATCGCCACCCTGCTCAACGGCGCGGTGTGCGCGATCGGCCTGGTCGGCGGATTCGTCTTCTCCGTGTACCTGCAGGACGTGAACCCCGGCGCCTACGTGCAGGGATTGACCCTGCTCGTGGGACTGCCGGAACTGCTGCTGTCGGAGGCGAAGGCCGCCGTGTTCGGTGCGGTCGCGGGCTTGATCGCCTGCTACCGCGGGCTCGCCGTCACCGGCGGGCCGAAGAGTGTCGGACAGGCCGTCAACGAGACGGTGGTGTTCGCGTTCGTGGCGCTGTTCCTGGTGAACATGCTGCTGACATCGATCGGGCTGGCATTGACCGGAGCGTGACAACGCACAACCGACAGGGGGGTTCGTGGCGAGCATTCTGACGACCACTGCGACACATCGCATCAAGCGCGGGGCGCGGTCGGCGCTCCGGGCGGTCGACGACTTCGGCCGGCGTGCCCTCTTCTTCGCGGCGGCGGTGTGGTCGACCGGCAAGGCGTTGCGCCGGTACCGACCCGAGACCCTGAGGGCGATCGCCGAGGTGGGGCTCGGCACCGGACTGCTCGCCGCGGTCGGCGGCAGCGTCGTCATCATCGGCTTCATCACCCTGTTCGCCGGTGCGACCGTCGCGGTGCAGGGCTACCACTCGCTCGACAACATCGGCATCGACGCCCTCACCGGGTTCCTCGCCGCGTACGTGAACGTGCGGGTCGTATGTCCGGTCACCGCCGGGATCGGACTGGCGGCGACGATCGGTGCCGGCACCACCGCCCAGCTCGGTGCGATGCGGATCAGCGAGGAGATCGACGCCCTCGAGGTGATGGCGATCCGATCGGTCCCCTACCTCGTCGGCACCCGGCTGCTCGCGGGCCTGGCCACCGTCGTTCCGCTGTACGCCGTCGCGCTGGTCACCTCGTTCGTGTCGAGCCGGATCACCACCGTCCTGCTGCTCGGCCAGTCCGGTGGCGTGTACGACCACTACTTCTCGACGTTCCTCGTCCCCTCGGACGTGCTGTGGTCGTTCGTTCAGGTGATCGTGATGGCGTTCGCGGTGATGCTGATCCACACGTACTACGGCTACCACGCGAGTGGCGGCCCGGCCGGGGTTGGCACGGCGACCGGCCGCGCGGTGCGCCTGTCGCTGATCGCGGTGGTGACCGTGACCCTGGCCGTCGCGCTGGCGCTGTACGGCAGCGCCCGCGCGGTGCACCTGGCGGCGTGATGGCAACCAGATTCGCGGCAATCGTGTTGGCGGCCTTGCTCGTCGGTCTCGCCGTCCTGACCTGTGCGGCGTACACCGGAATCCTGGCCGCCGATCCGGTGCGGGTGTGGCTCGAGGTGCGGCGCGCCGGCCTGCTGCTCCAGAACGGGTCCCTGGTCAAGTACCACGGCGTCGAGGTCGGACGGGTGGTCGAGGTGTCCCGGGAGGAGCAGGGCGCGGTGGTCCGGGTCGAACTGGCCCCCGACGCCGCGACCGACGTCCCGGCCGGGGTCGGCGCCGACATCACCGCGACCACCGTGTTCGGTGCCAAGCAGGTCGTGCTCACCGATCCTGCCGTCGCGGCCACGGGCCCGATCGCCGACGGCGCGGTGATCCGCGCGGATTCGGTCACCGCCGAAACGAATTCGATCCTCGACCGGCTCACCGCCGTCCTCGACGTCGTCCAGCCGCAGCAGTTGCAGGCCACCCTGAGCGCCGCCGCGACCGCACTGCGGGGCAGGGGAACGGACCTCGGCCTGGCGCTGGACGACATCGACGCGGTGCTGGCCACGCTCGACCCGGCACTCGGAGCCCTGTCCACCGACATCTCCGCGGGCGCAGAGGTGTCCGGAACACTGGGCGACGTCGCCCCGAACCTGGTGGCATCGGCGCGGTCGGCGACCGTCACGGCCGACAGCGTGGTCTCGCACCGACAGTCCCTCGACGCTCTGCTGCTCGGCGTGATCGGTCTCGCCGACACCGGGACACCGGTGCTGGCCGACAACACGCGAGCCCTCACCGATGCCGCGTCACTGTCGCGTCCGACGACTGCGCTGTTCGCGGAGTACTCGTCCGGGTTGACCTGCTTCATCCAGGGCGCCGACGTGGCACGGGTCGGGGCCGAGAAGGTGTCCGGGGGCAACGGCCGGTCGATGCTGCTCAACAGCACCATCCTGTTCGGCGTCGACGCATACCGCTACCCGACCGACCTGCCGGAGGTGCGGGCGACCGGCGGACCCCGGTGCGGGGCGCTTCCGGAACTGACGGCCGCGGACGTTCCCGCGCCGTACGTCGCCGCGGACACGGGGGCGGACGTGTTCGGCCACGGTCGCACCGGCCCCACCGTCGACCCGAACTCGCTGCTGACAGTGCTGGTCCCAGGTCTGCCCGGCGGTGCACGATGACGGGCCGGGCGGTGGGGGTGGCGGTGTTCACCGTCGTGACGCTGGCGGTCACCGCCGCACTGGTGCTGGTGTTCGGCCAGTTCCGATTCCAGCCGACCACCGGGTACCGGGCGCTGTTCGTCGACGCATCCGGTTTGCATGCGGGCGATTTCGTCCGCATCTCCGGCGTCGAGTCCGGGCGGGTCCGCGACGTCACGATCACCCCGGACGGCGCTGCGCTCGTCGCATTCACCGTCGACCGGGCGGTCACCCTCACCGGCGACGCGTCCGCCGCGGTGCGCTACCAGAACCTCGTCGGCGACCGGTACCTGGAGGTCCGCCCCGGCACCGGCGCGGGCACCCTGCCCGGCGGGGCGACCCTGCCTCCGGAGCGCACCGAGCCGGCTCTCGACCTCGACGCACTGCTCGGCGGGTTCAAGCCCCTGTTCGGGGTGCTCGCGCCCGATCAGGTGAACGCGCTGTCCGGCGAGCTGATCGCGGTACTGCAGGATCAGGGCGGGACCGTGGAATCGGTTCTGGCGCAAACGGCTTCGTTGACCACGACCCTCGCCGACCGGGAGGAGGTGATCGGGCGGGTCATCGACAACCTCGACAGCACCGTCGAGACCCTGGCCGGCCGCCGCGACACCCTCGCCACCGCAATCGATCGGGCCGCGCAGCTGAGCAGCGGACTGGCCCGCGAGCGACAGTCCTGGGGCGTGGCGCTCGAACGGATCGACACCGCGGCCGGGGAGGTCGCCGACCTGCTCGACACGTCTCGCCCTCCGCTGCACGGCACCGTCGGCGAGTTGGGCCGCACGGCAGCGCAACTCGACAGTGGACGCGACACCCTCGACAGCGTGCTGACGCGACTGCCGGACACCTACGCGGCGCTGAGCAGGCTCGGCGTCTACGGCAACTTCTTCAACTACTACCTGTGCGCGTTGCGGATCAAGTACACCGGGCCCGACGGCGCCGATGCCACCACCCCGCTGTTCGGCCAGCCGACCGGAAGGTGTGGTCCCCGGTGAACGAAAGGTACCGGCAACGGAACACCCTGCGGCTGGGCATCATCGGCACCGTCGTCGTCCTCGCCGCGGTCCTGGCGGCCCTGCAGGTCCGGTCCCTGCCGTTCGTCGCGTCCGGAGCCGGCTACCGGGCCCTGTTCCTCGACACCGGCGGACTGCGGGTCGGTGACGCGGTCCGCGTCGCCGGTGTCGATGCCGGTCGGGTCACCGGAATCGAGATCGAGGGCGCTGCGGTCGCCGTGACGTTCCGTCTCGACGCCCCCGTCCGGATCGGCGACCGGACCCGGGTCGACATCGCAACCGCAACCGTGCTCGGCGCCAAGAACCTTCGGGTCACGCCGGGCGGCGAGGTGCCGCTGCGACCGGGCTCGACGATCGGCACCGAGTCCACCACGTCCCCCTACCAGCTGACCGAGGCGCTCGGCGACCTCACCGATCGGGCGGAGCGGATCGACACCGACCGGCTCGCGGAGTCGATGCGCGTCCTGACGTCGACCCTGCACCGCGTTCCGGACGACGTGCGGGCCGCGGTCGACGGCGTGGGACGACTGTCCGCGACGGTGGCCGAACGCGACGAGTCGCTCCGCGACCTGCTCGCCTCGGCCGAGAGCGTCACCGGCGTCCTGGCCGAGCGCAGCGGGCAGATCGACACGCTGCTGACCGACGCCACCGCCGTGCTCGGCGAGCTGCGGGAGCGTCGCGCCGTGATCGACTCCCTGTTCGACAGCGTCGCCGCGCTGTCCCGGCAACTGGACGGGCTGGTCGCCGACAACGAGGCGGCGATCGGACCGACGCTGACGTCGCTGCGGTCGGTGCTCGCGGTGCTGCAGACGAACCGGGCGTCCATCGCGACCGCGATCGAGCGGCTCGGTCCGTACATCACCGAGCTCGGCGAGGCGGTGTCGAGCGGACCGTTCTTCAACTCGTACATCCAGAACCTGATCCCGGGGCAGGTGATCGCCCCGTTCGTGCGGGCCGCCCTCGGGATGGGACCGGCGCCGGGCGAGAACAGCACCGTCAATCCCCTGTCCGCGCTGGACGGGGCACCACGATGAGCGACGCCGAGGCGAACGGAGAGGTCATGGAGCCGGTTCGCAGGATCCGCCGCACCTGGGTGGTGCTCGGAATCGTCGTCGCGGTCCTCGTCGCGGCCTCGTACCTGGTGGTGCCTCGGGTGACGACGATGGTCGTGGAGGCCGAGTTCACCGGCACCACCGGCCTGTATCCCGGGGACGACGTCCGTGTCATGGGGGTGTCCGTCGGCCGGATCGAGTCGATCCGGCCCGGTCCCACGGCCGCCCGGGTGCGGATGCGGATCCAGCGGTCCCAGCCGATCCCGGCGAACGCCGACGCGATCATCGTCAACCAGAGTCTCGTCTCGGCGCGGTTCGTCCAGCTGACCCCCGCCTGGACCGGGGGCGAGCGGCTCCGGGACGGGGACACGATCGGCCTGTCGCACACCGCGGTTCCGGTGGAGTGGGACGCGATGACCGCGCAGCTCGACCGGCTGGCCACCGCCCTCGGCCCGCCGGATGCCACGCACCCCGACACCGGACCGGCCGGGGACCTGGTCGACGCGCTCGACGCGACCCTCGGCGGGGAGGGCGAGAATCTGCGCACCACCCTCGCCCGGCTCTCCGAGGCGATGCGGATCCTCTCCGACGGCCGCACCGACCTGTTCGCGACGGTGCGCAACCTGCAGGTGTTCGTCGCCGCGCTGGCCGACAGCGATCGGCAGATAGTCGAGTTCAACGACCGGATGGCCACGGTCACGGAGGTTCTCGGCTCCGACACCGACACCATCGGGGCGGCGATCACGACCCTGGACACGGCGGTCGGCAACGTGACCCGGTTCGTCCGGGACAACCGGGACGCGGTCGGCGCGTCGGCCGACCAACTGTCCGACGTGCTCGCGACCCTCGCCGCGCAGCGCGACGGTATCGCGCAGATCCTGCACGTCGCGCCGACCGCGCTGGCGAACATGAGCAACATCTACCAGCCCGCCCACAACGCGGTGGTCTCCGCGTTGGCGCCCGACAACTTCGCCAATCCGGTCGACTTCATCTGTTCGGCGCTCGCGGCGGCGGAGCAGGTCGGTGCCGAGCGCGGCGCGGAACTGTGCGTCCAGTACCTCGGGCCGGTCCTGAAGACCCTCACGATCGACTCCCTTCCGCTGCAGTCGAATCCGACCCGAGGGGTGACCGCCCTGCCGGGTCAGGTCGTGCAGAGCGGAGACGGCGAATGAACAGGCTGGCCGGTGTGGCGCTCACCGTGGCCGTGCTGTGCACCGGGTGCGGGTGGCGCGGGGTGGAGTCGCTGCCGCTGCCCGCGACCGAGGGCCGCGGCGAGGGCGCGTTCACGGTGCGGATCGAGTTGCCGGACGTCTCGACCATCACACCCAACTCACGGGTACTGGTCGACGACGTGACCGTCGGGTCGGTCACCGACATCGCGCTCGGCGACGGGCACGCCGTGGTGACGGTCGGTCTGCGCGACGACGTGAACCTGCCCGCCAACGCGACCGCCCGGATCGGCCAGACCAGCCTGCTCGGCGCCACCCACGTCGAGCTGGCCGCGCCGACCGGGGAAGCGCCGGTGGGCCGGCTCGGCGACGGCGCGCGGATCGGGATCGACCGGGCCGGTGCATATCCGACCACCGAGCAGACGCTGTCCTCGCTGTCGCTGGTGCTCGGCGGCAGCGGACTGGCGCAGGTGCAGGAGATCATGACGGAGGTGGACGCCGCGCTGGGCGGCCGCGAGGACACGGTGCGCGACCTGCTCGGCCGGCTCGACACCCTGCTCGCCACCCTCGACGTCCAGAAGTTCGACATCGTGCGGGCGATCGACGGTCTCGATCGCCTGGCCGCCGAGGTCGCGGCGAATCGCGACGACGTGACCCGCGCGATCGACAGTCTGGCCCCGACGCTGGGCACCCTCGCCGACCGGCGCGAGGATCTGGTCCGCGCCCTCGACTCGGTGGGCCGGCTCGGGGCCGCCGCGACCACCCTGGTGACGAGCACCGGCGAGGACCTCACCGCGAATCTGCGTTCGCTGCAACCGGTCCTGCGTTCGCTGGCCGACTCCGGTCCGTCGCTCACCGAGTCGCTGAGATACCTGCTCACCTACCCGTTCCCGATCGACACCTACCGGAACGCGGTGCGCGGGGACTACGCCAACGGGGAGGTCACCCTCGACCTGCGGGCTGCCACCCTGGACAACGCCCTGCTGCTCGGGACACCGCTGGCGGGCCGGCTCGCCGGACCGGAGGGCGCGGTCGGTGCGCTGGCACCCGCAACCGCGATCACCCTGCCGGGCCTCGATCGTCTGTTCTCCCCGGCCCCGCCCGTTTCGCCCGGAGGCACGCCATGACCCGATCGATCCGCCTGCGGCTGCTCGCCTTCGGCCTGCTCGGCGTGGTGGCGATCGCGTTCGCCGCGGTGCGGTATGCGCAGTTGCCCGCGCAGGCCGGCGTCGGCCGGTACCACGTCACCGTGCTGCTGCCGGACGGGGCGGGACTGTACCCGCGGGCGAACGTCACCTATCGCGGCACCACGATCGGCACCGTCGCCGAACTGCGCGCCGCTCCGGGCGGGGCGCGGGCCGTCCTCTCGCTCGAATCCGGTGTTCCGGTCCCGGCGGACCTCGACGCCGAGGTGCACAGCATGTCGGCGATCGGCGAGCAGTACGTCGACCTTCTCCCCCGGTCGGCGGACGGGCCGCCACTGACGGAGGGCGCGGTCGTCGCGCGGGAGCGGACCACCGTTCCGCCGCGGATCGGCCCCACCCTCGACCACCTGCACGCGGCCCTGGCGTCGGTGGACCCGGGCGCCCTGCGCCGGGTGCTCGACGAATCCTTCACCGCCGTCGACGGAGCCGGGCCGGACCTGGCCGCGCTGCTGGCCTCGACATCCTCGTTCGCGGCGGCCGCCGCGGCCGATCGCGATGCGCTGACCGGCCTCGTCACGGACGCGGCCACCGTTCTCGACCCGCTGGCGGCGAGCAGTGCGCCGATTCGCTCGTGGGCGGCGTCCCTCGCGGATGTCACCGCGACCCTCGCCGGGGTCGATCCTGCTCTCCGATCGGTGCTCGAGCGTGGTGGCCCGGCGACGGTGGAGGCAACCGCACTGCTGGACCGACTGCGTCCGACTCTCCCTGTGCTGCTGGCGAACCTGACGAGCGTCGCTCAGGTGGCGCAGGTCTACGATCCGGCGATCGAGCAGCTCCTGGTGCTGTACCCGCCGATCATCGCGTCCACCCAGAGCGCGGGACTGGTCAACGCCGACGATCCGGGGCAGAACACCTTCTTCCTCGCGCAACTGAACGACCCCCCGCCCTGCACGACGGGCTTCCTGTCCGCGTCCGAGCGCAGGTCCCCGACCGAGACGGACACGGTTCCGACGCCGCCGGGCCTGTATTGCTCGGTGGCACCGGATGATCCGGCCGCGGTCCGCGGGGCGCGCAATCTGCCGTGCCTGGAGCATCCCGGGTACCGGGCCGCGACCGTCCAATTGTGCCGGGAGGCCGCCGAATCGGACGCCCCACGATGATTCCGAAAACACCTCTCCATACCATCGAGTACGGTATGGTTCGCGCTGTCAGCGCGCCGCGCATCCGTGTTCTACCGTCCGTCCCGGAAGGTGTGACCGAGCAGTGATCGTCGACCAGTTCCAACGCATTCCGTACGAGCCTGCCCGCGACGGCAGGGTGGAGATGCACTCCGGCCTGTCCCGCCACTATCCGACCCTGCACGCGAACCTCGTGGCCACCCAGGACCACGACCGTTCCGTCGGCATCGTGATGGCGCACCCGGCCTCGGACTTCCTGTCCCACTTCCTGCTTCGCGGGTTCGCCGACGCCGGGATTCCCGCACTCGGGGTGAACACCCGCTACAACTCGAACGAGCCGGCGCTCATCATGGAACGCGCCGCGCTCGACCTCGGCTCGGCGGTGCGCTGGATGCGTGAGCAACTCGGCTTCGAACGGGTGATCCTGCTCGGGTTCAGCGGCGGAGGCTCGCTCGCCGCCTTCTACCAGGACCAGGCGGAGAACCGGACCGTCACCCACACCCCGGCCGGCGACCCGAGCGGGTTCGCCGAGGCCGACATGCCCCCCGCCGACGCACTGCTGCTGATCGGCGCGCACACCGGCCGCGCCCACGTCCTCCGGCACTGGATCGACCCGGCGGTGACCGACGACGAGCAGCCGGACCGCACCGACCCGGACCTGGATCTGTACGCACCGGACCGGACCGCACCGCTGGACCGCGGATGGGTCACGAAATACCGGCTGGCGCAACTGGACCGGATGCGTCGCATCGACGCGTGGGCACTCGACCGGCTCGCGGAGCTGAACCGCACCGGCGAGTCCGACCACGGCTTCGTCGTGCACCGCACGGTCGCGGATCCCCGGTTCGTGGACGTCACTCTGGATCCGAGCGACCGCGCCGCCGGCAGCATGTACGGCGACCCGGCCCGCGCGAACACCGCCGCCGGCGGGCTGGCCCGGTTCGTCACGGTCCGCAGCTGGCTGAGCACCTGGAGCGTGGACCACAGCAACGCCGACGCCCTCCGCAACCTGCCCGGCGTCACCTGCCCGACCCTGGTGATGTCGCTGCTCGGCGACCAGGCGGCGTTCGCCTCGGAGTCGCGGGCCATGCACGCCGCACTCACCGGCGCGCCCGCGACCCTGATCGAGGTCCCCGACCTGAACCACTACCTGGTGGACCAGCCGCACGGCGTCGCACACGTCACCGGCGCGGTTCGCACCTGGCTGGCGGGCCACGGCCTCGCCGCCTGAATCCTCAACCAGCTCATCGAAAGACGATTCGCGGGAGCGAGAGAACATGGGCATTCACCCCGAGACGGACAGCACCACGACCGCGGTGCCACCGATCCGCGAGCAGCGCTGCCCCAGCGCGTTCACCTACTGGGACCGCAAGACCGGTCCACGCGTCCGGCGCGCCGAGCGGGTGCTGCGCCGCACCTTCGGCTACGAACTGTTCCCCCCGGACGAGCTGGCACATGCCTTCTGCGAGAGCCTGTTCCACGGCGACCCGCTGGCCGAGCACTTCGTCGACCAGGTGTACGGCGCCGACCCCGCGACCGGACGGGCACTGCTCGACCGGGCGCTGACCGAGGGCCTGGACTCGATCCCCGAGGCTCCCGAGAGCATGCGCGAGCTGTTCACCGAGTTCGAGACCGTCCCGGACTGGGTCGACCCGGTCCTCGTCGAGCGCGGCGCCGCCATCTGGCGGCGGTGGGGCACCATGCTGTTCACCGTCGCCGGCGGAATCACGCTGGAGATGTACACCGAGGCCGCGGTCGCCACGCCGCTCTCCCTCGCCGGCGGCTACGCCGGTGACAACGCGCTGCGCCGCTACCTCGAGACGTCCCGGTTCTGGATCGACGTCTCCGAGCCGGGCGCACTCCTCACCCCGGGTTCGGCGGGCCGCGCCACCGCGATGCGGGTTCGGGTCATGCATGTCGCGGTCCGGCGGCGGGTCGACGGTCACGCCGAGTGGGACACCGAGAAGTGGGGATACCCGATCAGCCAGGGCTACCAGATGTTGACCCTGCTCGGCGGCAGCACCGTTCCGGCACTGGCGCTCCGGCTCGTCGGCATCCACACCAGCCGCTCGGACATGACGGCGTTGCTGCACTTCCAGAAGTACATGGGGTACCTGCTCGGCGTCGACGTGCGCCTGTTCCCCGAGACCATCGCGGACTCGATGCGACTGAACGCCATGGTCTCCTTCAGCCGCAGCTACGACGCCGGGGTGCACGGCAAGGAGCTCATCGAGTCGTTCCCCGCCGCATTCGCGCCCCGACCGGAGCAGCGCGGACTGCAGCGCCTGCGCGCCCGCTACACCTACGGCATGTACAGCGCCTACACCACCCTGTTCATGAGCCCGGTGACCCGCGCCCGCTACGACATGCCGTCGCCGCTGCCGTGGATCCTGGTGGTCATCGCGCGCTGGCCGCTGCTCACCGCCGCCGAGTACGTCCGCCGCGTCTCGCCCCGGGTCGACCGGCTCTGGGACCGGATCACCTCCCGGCACCGCGAGAGCTGGTACCGCGCGCAGATGGCAGGCCGGGAGGCGGAGTTCCAGGCGCGCAGCGGATTGCGCCGATGACCACACCCATCGCCACCCTGGACTACCTGCACGGCTTCGGCAACGAGCACCACTCCGAAGCCGTGGCCGGCGCCCTGCCGTGGGGCCAGAACGGACCCCAGCACGCCCCGCACGGCCTGTACGCGGAGCAACTGTCGGCCACCGCGTTCACCGAGCCGCGCGGGCGGGGCCGCCGCACGTGGGTGTACCGGATCCTGCCGTCCGCCCGGCACGGGGCGTTCCGGCGCATCGCCGACGGGAACCTGCGTGCGGCGCCGCTGGCCGACGGGATCCTCGACGTCAACCGGCTGCGCTGGGACCCGATGCCGGACGCCGGTCCGGGCGTCGACTTCCTCGACGGGCTCTACACCCTCGCCGCGAACGGCGACGTCACCTCGCAGACCGGCATCGCGATCCACACCTACGCCTGCACACGATCGATGGAGTCGCGGTACCTGTTCGACCTCGACGGCGAGCTCCTGCTGGTTCCGCAGTCCGGCCGGCTCCGGGTCCACACAGAGGTGGGCATTCTCGACGTCGCCCCGGGCGAGATCGCGGTGATCGGGCGGGCGATCGGCTTCCGCGTCGAACTGCCGGACGGCGGCGCCCGCGGATACGTGCTGGAGAACTACGGCGCGTATCTCGCCCTGCCCGAACTCGGGCCGATCGGCGCCAACGGCCTCGCCCACCCGCGTGACTTCCTGTATCCCGTTGCCGCGTACGAGGACCGACCGGAGACGGTCGAGGTGGTGCGCAAGTTCGGCGGGCACCTGTGGGCCTGCGAACTCGACCACTCGCCCCTCGACGTGGTGGCCTGGCACGGCACCCACGGGGCCTACAAGTACGACACCGCCCGGTTTCACGTGATGAGTTCGGTGACCTGGGACCACCCCGATCCGTCGATCTTCACTCTGCTGACCTCCCCGTCGGGCCGCCCCGGTGTCGCCGACGTCGACGTGGTGGTCTTTCCGCCGCGATGGAACGTCATCGAACACTCCTTCCGCCCACCGTATTTCCACCGCAACGTGATGACCGAGTTCATGGGGCTGGTCACCGGCGTGCACGACGCGAAGGCGGAAGGCTTCGTGCCCGGTGGGGCGAGCCTGCACAACATGTGGGCGCCGCACGGCCCCGACTCGACGACCTACGAGGCGGCCGTCGCGGCCGACCTGACACCCCAGAAACTCGACGGCTCACTGCCGTTCATGTTCGAGACGCGGCGGCCGCTGCACGTCACCGACTTCGCCCACACCGCCGAGCACCGGCAGCCCGACTACGACTCCTCCTGGCGCGATCTGCGGCGCCACTTCCCGGCCTCCTGAATCAGTTTCCCCACAAGCAGTGCATCCCGATCGACCCGACGAGAGGACGAGCAGATGACCACCACCGTGCGCAACATCCCCGACTTCACCATGCCGGAACCGGTGCACCGGATCGGCGGTCGTGCCACCGCCGGTGACGGCGCCGCCACGTTCGTCTCCACCGACCCCACCACCGGCGAGCAGGTCGCCGAACTCGCGGCGGGCACCGCGGCCGACGTCGACACCGCGGTCGCCGCCGCCCGGGCCCAGTTCGAGGACGGCGAGTGGTCGAGGTTGCCCGCCGCCGAACGCGGCAAGATCCTCAATCGCGCCGCCGACCTGATCGAGCGGGACGCGCAGACCCTCGCCGCGCTCGAGGCCGTCGAGATGGGCAAGCTGTACCGCGACTCCGTCGCCGGCGACATCCCCGCCACCGCCGCGGTGTTCCGGCACTTCGCCGGGTGGGCGGACAAGCTGACCGGGCAGTCGGCCGCCCTGTGCGACATCGGCCCGCAGAAGCGCTTCGGATTCACGATGCGCCAGCCGCTCGGCGTGGTCGCCGCGATCACCCCGTGGAACAACCCCGCCGTCATCGCCGCCTGGAAGCTGGCGCCGGCGCTGGCCGCCGGCTGCACCGCCGTCGTCAAGCCGGCCGAGGACGCGTCGCTGTCGACCCTGCGTCTGGCGGATCTGCTCACCGAGGCCGGGCTGCCGGACGGGGTGGTCAACGTGGTCACCGGCCTCGGGCCCGAGGCCGGCGCCGCGCTGGCCGGACACCCCGGTGTGGACAAGGTCTCGTTCACCGGCAGCCCGCGGGTCGGACGCGGCATCCACTCCTACGCGGGCACCACGTTCCGGAAGGTGACGCTCGAATTGGGCGGCAAGTCACCGCAGTTGATCTTCCCGGACGCCAACCTCGAGGAGGCGCTGCCCTGGATCGCGATGGGCAACTTCTACCACCAGGGCCAGGTCTGCGCCGCCGGCACCCGGGTGATCGTGCACGAGTCCATCGCCGACCAGGTCGTCGACGGCCTCGTCGCCGCCGCCGAACAGGCCGTCATGGGCGACCCGTTCGCCGAGACCAGCACCATGGGCACCATCGTCAACGCCAAGCAGATGGACCGGATCGTCGGCTACATCGAGACGGGCCGCAGCGAGGGCGCCGAACTCGTCACCGGCGGCCGGCGCCTCGACGGGCCCGGGCTGTTCGTCCAGCCCACCGTCTTCCGCGGCCACAACGACCTGACCATCGCCCGTGAGGAGATCTTCGGCCCCGTCGCCACCGTGATGACCTTCCGCACCACCGAGGAGGCGGTCGCGCTGGCGAACGCCACCGAGTTCGGTCTGAACGCGATGATCTACTCCTCCGACATCGGCCGCATCCACTCGGTGATCGAGAAGCTGCGCGTCGGGATGGTGTGGGTCAACGGCTGGGGCGTCCCGGATCCCGCGCTGCCGTGGGGTGGGCGCGGCGGCAGCGGCATCGGCCGCGAACTCGGGCGTTCGGGCATCGAGGCCGACACCGAAGAGAAGACCGTCCACATCGGCTACACGGGATTGTGAGCCGATGACCGTCACCGAGAGGAACGCTCCCATGTCCCCCAGCGCGGGAACAGATCTGGAAATCACGGAGGCCTGGAACGGCCTCGACGGCGAGGACGACACCCTCACCACCGTCCTGCCGCGCCACAACGCCGCGCACCCGGTCCCGCGGAACCTGGCGTTCGAGCACTGGTACTTCGACGCCACCCTCGCCGACGGACGCACCGTCATCGCGTTCCTCAACATGCGCCGTCCCGAGGAACCCGCGGCGGTGGCGCGGCCGAACGTCGAGATCCTGATCTATCAACCGGACGGCACGCGCAGGCAGGTGCGCAAGCGGTTCCCGCGGTCGCAGGCGAGTGCGTCGATCCGCAAGTGCGACGTGCGGATCGGCGGCAACCATGCGCACGCCGAGTTCCCCGACGGCGGCCTGCCGGTGCACAAGGTGCACGTGTCCGAGGACGGCATCACGCTGGACCTGACGTTCGTGAACGAGCTGCCGAGCTGGATGCCCGGCGGCGGCGAGACCCGCTTCGGCAACACCGAGGTGTTCGGGTGGTGCGTCGGCGCTCCCCGCGCCGCGGTGACCGGCACCGTCACGATCGACGGCGTGAGCTCCGAGGTCACCGGGCGCGGCTACGCCGACCACAACTGGGGTTTCGGCGACATGACCAAGGTGATCGACCACTGGCACTGGGGACGGTTGTACGACGACGACTACTCCCTGCTGTTCGCCTCCGTCCTGACGCAGGAACGGCAGGGACGGCACCGCAGTCAGCCGCTGATGCTCGCCTACCAGGGCGAGGTCGTCCTGAGCACCGGCAAGGTCGTGCTGACCGAGGGGCCGCCGGTCTTCGACGACCGCGCGGGACGCACCCGACCCGAGTGGCTCACCCTCGAGGTTCCCGAGCGGCTGTCGCTGCGGCTCGACGTCGAGGAGGTGGTGCACGCGCACGACCTGCTCGACGACGTCCCGGTGGCCCGCACCCGGCTGGTGCGACCGCTTGCCCACCGGATCATCGGCCACCCCGGCTACTTCAGGTTCCTGTCGTCGTTCGAGTTGACGGTCGAGCGCGAGGGCACCACCGATGTGCGCCGCGGCCGGACCCTGCACGAGCTGGTCGCACTCAGCTGACGACGATGCGAAAGACCGGGTACTGCGCGGCGATCCGCTCGAACTCCTCGAGCGGGGCGTCGCGGTCCACCGGAAGGTGCGGCCGGGCTCCGGGGGCGAGGGCGAGGTAGCGGCGCAGGATCGGCGCGCGGGCATCCGGGGCGACCTCCTCGAGGCGCACCATTTCGCTTCGGCCACGCGTGAGCACCGCCCTCCCCTCGGCCGCGCGGACGTTGCGCACCCAGTTCGCGTTGTTGCCGAGCATCGACACCAGGTACCGCTCCCCCTCGTAGTCGGCCACCACCAACGGAAACGAAATGGGACGGCCCGTGCGTCGCCCGCGTACCTCCAGCGTCACCGCGCGTTTCGGTGACAGCACGCCGGCCGCGAACTGGAGCGCGGAGATCCGGTTGAGAGCTCGGGCCAGGTTCCCGGGCCGTCCGCCACGGTACATTCGACGCCGCGCCCGATACCGCCAGCCTCGAACCAGGCCTGTTCCCTCACCCATCGCCGAGTCCTCCCCTCCATCGTCCGGTGCACACTTCCGCGTCCCCGTCATCGTTGCGCGTCCCCGTCATTGTTGCGCGTCCCCGTCATCGGTGTGGTCGGACACCAGCAGACGCCGGGACCGGTTGCGCGAGTTCGTCGAGGGCGCTGCGCACCCCGCGGGCGAACACCTCCACGTCCGGGCAGCTGTCCTGGTCAGCGGCGGCAGTGAGGTTGAGCTGGCCGGCGTACGACAGGGCGGCGACCACCAGCGTCAGGTTGCCCATGGGCGGCAGCAGGGGGAAGACCTCCAGCAGCGGCGCGCCGGCGAGATACAGCCGCATCGGCGGACCGGGGACGTTGCTCACGACCAGGTTCACCGAACGCTGCCGCGGAAACAGCCGGTACCAGATTCGTTGGCAAGCAACGAATCTGAAGATCCCGCTGCCCGCCTCGGGGCGAGCCTTGCCCTTCCGTGCGCCGGTCTCTGTTGCGATCGACGTGAGCCGGCGCACCGGGTCCGGCTCACCGACCGGCAGCGGCACCATCATCCATCCGGGGGTGTTGCCTTGCGCTTCCCCGGGGCGCGCTTCGTGGTGGGAGATGGTCACCATCGCGCGCTGGACGAGCCCGTGGACATCCTCGCCGCGGCCGGCCAGCAGCTGGCGCACACCGCCGGCCACCGCGGTCAGCACCACGTCGTTGACCGTGGCGTGATGGATGTGGGCGAGGTGTTTGGTGGGGTCGAGGCGGGCGCGGACGACCGCCAATCGACGCTCCGGGCCCACGGGGCGGTTGAGGCTGGTCCGCGGGGCGGGCTTGTCGGTGAGCACCTCCCGCCAGGCCGGCAACGCGCGGCGCGCCAACCGCAGCGTTCTGCTCGGATGGACGAGGCCCGACCACCCGCGCGCCAGTTCCCGTCGCCGGCGTCGCAGGTTGTCGCGAAGCAGCTCACCGGTGGACGGGGCGGGTGTCGGCGTCCACGCCGGTGCACCCTCGACGGGCGCGTCGGCGGTCCGGTCGAGCAGCGCCCCGAAGGCGGCCATCGCGGCGGGGCCGTCGGCGAGGACGTGATGCAGCTTCAGGAACGCGCCGACCCGTCGGTCCGGCAGGCCGGGTAACAGCCACAGCTCCCACAGCGGCCTGGCGGGATCGAACGGTCGCCGGGCCAGCTGCCGGCATGTCTCCAGCAGCTGGTCCTGGCCCCCGGGCGCGGCGAGCGCACGGACATGGACGTGCTCGGCGACGTCGAAGGAGGGCGCGTCGACCCACAGCGGCCAGCCCAGACCGAGGCGAGGCCGGTACAGCAGCTGTCTGAAGCGAGGCACCAGGTGCATTCTCGGCTCGAGGTGTCGCCGAACCTCGTCGAGCCGGACGCCGCCATCCTCGTCGAGCAGGCTCGTGCCGTCGAGGACGGCGAGCCCACCGATGTCGGTGGACCAGCCGTAGTCGTCCCAGAGCAGCAGGAACAGGTCCGAAGCAGTCACCCGTTCCAGGAGCCGCCTCTCGGCCATGACCTCACGTCCCTTCCCCGTGGCCTAGACGGCCGCCGCGGTTCCGAGGCCTTGGAGGAACGAGTAGACGGCGATTCCTCCGGCGTGTTTGCGTGCGAGGTCCCTGAGCTCCTGGGAGACCTCGCCGAAGGCTGTCATGCGGTGGTCGTACGCGTACTTCTCGAAGAGGAGCGCCCGCGCGTCCATGATGTGTGTGTTGTGCTCGATCAGCGCTTCTCCGCTCGGGTACGTCTCGTGGACCTCGCACTCGGTTCCGTCCTCGCTGATGAACCAGTCGTAGCGAAGGGTCTGCGTGTCCTGCTCTCGGGTCAGCCGCATGATCTCGACCGCTTGAGCCTTGAACCCTTCCAGTTGACCTGGACGGATCTTCAGGTGTGCGTGCAGTTCCAGATGTCCCATGACTCCTCCCGTCGTCGACTCCGGGTGTTGTCGTCGTGACCCCCTCTTCTTCACATCCTCGTCGTCCGGACGTCCTCGCGGCAGGGTCGAAGGTCCCCCGCACAGGGCCGACCGGCCTGACTGCCGGGGTCCGATTCGTGGAGAGGTCGCCGCGGTTGCGCCGCCGACGCGCACATGAACGCCGCGGCGTCAGACCGTTGTCCGCACCGGCGCCGTCCGTGCAGGCGCCGAAACCAGCACGACGCCGACGGCCGTCACGGCCGCACTCACCGCGGCCGCGAGACCCGCGGTCACCGCCGAACCGAGTGGCGCCTGTAGCGCGCCGGCGATCATGTAACCGACCGGCATGCACACATTGGCGAGGGTCGCACCCAGTCCCGCGACTCGTCCGAGCATCGCTTCGGGCACCCGCGTCGCCACGAGGACATCCGCCCAGACGCTGCCCACCCGAATCGCGGCTCCGACGAACAATGCAACCACGGCCATGACGGAGAACGGTGGATACAGGCTCAACGCCACGAGGCCGACGCAGATCGCCCCCTGCGCCAGCAGCGCCGACTGCGCTGTGCGAGACGGAATCCGCTTTCCCAGCAGGCTCGTGGCGCCGATGCCACCGAGCGCGAACAGCGCCATGATGTATCCCTGGGCGCCCGCGAACCATCGCTCGCTCGACCCAGCGTTGACGATCAGAAGCCAGGCCGGGACCGGTAGTGCGGTTTGTGCCGCAGACACCAGGATCACCGTGCGCAGCCAACGACATTCGCCGACGTAGCGGAGACCCGCACGCGTGTCCTGAACAATCCCTGTGGGCGGGTCCGTTCGCGACGGGCCCGGGGGGACCGCACCCGCGCACGTGGCACCCACGGCCACAGCCGCGACGAGCAGAATTGCCGACACCGCGGGTCCGGTGGCCGAGATCAGCAGTGCCGCTGCAGCGGGCGAAACCACTTGTACGGTCAGGCTCAACGAGTGCCAGATCGCCAGCCGGTCGGCCCGATCGTCGCGTGGCACCGAAAGATAAACCGCAGTCGTCGCGGCCGGCTGCGAGAGCCCACTACACACGCCCAAGGCGATCATGACGGGCAGAACGTGAAGTCCACCCGCAAGTGCAGGCAGTATGGCGATCAGCGCACCACGACCAGCATAGGTCGACAGGATGATCGCCCGTTTGTCGAGCCGGTCCGCCAACGTGCCGGCGATGACCCCGGCTCCGAGAATTCCGATGCATCGAGCACCGAATGCCAGCGAAAGCAGCGCCGCGTCTCCGCCGGCCGAAACAACCAACCCGGCCGTAATCACCACGATGGCGGAATCTGCGACCGGACCGGCGAGGAGGAAGACGAACCCCAGCCTGGACCGGAGTTTTCCGCGCATCACGTTCCTACCGGGACGTAGAACCTCATCGAGAAGCCCTCGGGGGTGAGAGTTCTGCGCTCGTTCACCTTCAGTTCGGCACCCGACAGCTGAATTCGCATCGTGGAGTTTCGGACGATCTCACCCAGGACGGTTGACAGCTCGCGTTCCGCGAACTTCGCGCCCACACACCATCGCGGCCCACCGCCGAACGGTATGAACTCGCCGCGCTGTGGCGCCGCATCGATCCACCGCTCGGGCCTGAAGTCGCCACCGGTCGGCGCGAAGGTGGGCGATACCCGGTGGGTGACCCAACTGGATACCATCACCACGCTGCCCTTCTTCATCTCCCAGTCCCCGAATCGGATGTCCTCGGCCGCGTCACGGCCCAGCATCCACGACGGCGGCCACAGGCGGAGCGTCTCGGACACGACGTGTCCGAGTGCGTCGGCACCGCCCTCACCTCGGAGCTGCTCTTGCACGGCGCCGCGTCCACCGAGCTCGACCATCCCCCACAGGATCGCCGCCGCCGGAACGCCGTGCGCGGCCAAGAGTGTCGAAATAACCATCTGCACAACGTCTTTGAATGGAAGAGATGCGCGTCGCAGGTCGTCACACAATCCGTCCGAGCCCGGCGCCCGCACCAGCTTCGCCACGACCGATTCGAGATTGCGCAGGGCCCTGCGGACCCGCAGATCGGAAGGCCGCCAGCGCAACCATCGGGGCAGGACGAATGGGCTCGCCGTGATCGGGAAGAGAGCATCGAGAAGTTCTTGTGCGAGAGGGGGTATCTCGTCGAAGTTCCGCGTTCCGAAGCAGTACCGACTGATGGACGCGGACGTGAGCACCTGCAATGTGTCGATCAGTTCGCGATCGTCGACCGTCCTCCCCAGCCAACCCCGGAGGATCGCGTGTGTGTCGTGCACAAGTTCGACCTGGTGGTCCTCGAGACGATCACGCGAAGCCAATGCCGCGGACGCCGCCTTGCGTGACGTCATCCACCGCTGCACCGATTCGGATCCGAGGTCGCCCGACACCTTGTTCCGGAGGAAATTCTGCGTCGACAAGAACTTGCGATTCGACCCGACGAGTACGTCGTGTACCTCGCGGTGACCCGAGACCAGGAAGGTTCCCGGCCAGAGTTCGACTATCGGCCCGAGTTCTGCGGCGTCGAGCAGAAAGGTCAGCCGCCCGCGATCGTACGTTTCCGCCAGTGCTGCTCGCGACGCCCCGAGGACTGGTGGCCTTGCCATGTGAAACTCCTAACGAGAGTGCGGGCGGCGAAACAAAGTCCACCGCCCGCACGTGTGAAATTCTCAGGACCATTCGTACATGCCCGGCGCTTTTCGCGGCACGAAGCCGACGAGCGCTGCGACGGTGAACTTGATGCGACGCATTTCCTCCACCTCCTTTCTGTGCTCGATGTGACATGAACAAGACTGCGCCGTCGTCGCGGGGTCCAGAAGCCGACCAAGGTGTGGAATCCGCTCACCCCCTGAGGTTTTCTCACCGGGTCGGCGCGTGAACGTGCAGCAGGACCAATCACCGTGTCACGCAGGATCACCGACAGCTGGTTGGCGGCG
Source organism: Rhodococcus sp. NPDC003322 (assembly GCF_053589555.1). Taxonomy (NCBI): domain Bacteria; kingdom Bacillati; phylum Actinomycetota; class Actinomycetes; order Mycobacteriales; family Nocardiaceae; genus Rhodococcus; species Rhodococcus sp. NPDC003322. The sequence goes on from NZ_JBSFSC010000001.1 coordinate 790,108, forward strand.
TGACCGACGGCGGTGCGCCAGGCCGCGCACACCGCGGTGCGCCGGAACTGACGGGGTCGACGCCGGACTGCGGGCGCGCGGCACCGCGCAGTCCGTACGCGACCACGAGCCCGACCAATGCCGGGATCTGTCGTCACAGATCGCCGTCGGCGCGGAAGACTGCCGAGGCATCCTCGAAGCACGCGATTGCGTGGCGAAGAGCGCCGGCGTACAGCCCCGCAGTCCCGGATCATGCCGGATTCCTTCACCGCCGCCGTCTCGACGGGGATTCGACTCCGCGCCCGACCTGCGGGCCTCCTCACGGCCGGGTGCGGCGAACCGACCGTGCGTACCAGGACCGCCGGAGCCGGGCCTGGTTCGATTCAGCCGCTCTCGATTGCCGACAGCACCCCAGCGCTCCCGATCCGCGGGCATTAGTGTCGAGTGCATGAGCCTCGACATCACCGCGACCTCGGCCTGGCAGAAGCTGCGCGCGCACCACGAGCTGGTCGCCGACCGGCACCTGCGCGAGCTCTTCGCCGAGGACCCGGAGCGGGGCCGCGAGCTCACCCTCACCGCCGGTGACCTGTACATCGACTACAGCAAGCACCGGGTGGAGCGGGAGACGCTGCAGCTGCTGGTCGAGGTGGCGCGCGCGGCCGGTGTCGAGGAGCGCAGGGACGCGATGTTGCGCGGTGAGCACGTGAACACCTCCGAGGACCGGGCGGCGCTGCACACGGCGTTGCGGTTGCCCCAGGACGCCGAACTGACCGTCGACGGGCAGGACGTGGTCGCGGACGTGCACAACGTGCTGAGCCGGATGGGTGACTTCACAGACCGGCTCCGGTCGGGTGAGTGGCGGGGCGCCACCGGCGAGCGCATCACCACCGTCGTCAACATCGGCATCGGCGGTTCCGACCTGGGCCCGGTGATGGCGTTCCGGGCGCTGCGGCACTACGTCGACGCCGGGGTCACCGCCCGGTTCGTCTCCAACATCGACCCCGCCGACCTGGTCGGCAAGCTCGCCGGCCTGGACCCGGCGACCACCCTGTTCATCGTGGCGTCGAAGACGTTCTCCACCCTGGAGACGCTCACCAACGCGACCGCGGCGCGGCGCTGGCTGGTCGACGCGCTCGGCGAGGACGCGGTGCCGAAGCACTTCGTCGCCGTGTCCACCCACGCCGAGCGGGTCGCCGAGTTCGGCATCGACCCCGTCAACATGTTCGAGTTCTGGGACTGGGTCGGCGGACGGTACTCGGTGGACTCGGCGATCGGGCTGTCGCTGATGTGCGTGATCGGCCGGGAGGCGTTCGGCGAGTTCCTGGCCGGCTTCCACACCCTCGACCGGCACTTCGCCGAGCAGCCGCTGGAATCCAACGCGCCGGTCCTGCTCGGCATGATCGGCCTGTGGTACTCGACCTTCTTCGATTCGGATTCGCGTGCGGTGCTGCCCTATTCGAACGATCTGGGCCGGTTCGCCGCCTACCTGCAGCAGCTGACGATGGAGTCGAACGGCAAGTCGGTTCGCGCGGACGGGTCGCCGGTGTCGACGCCGACCGGGGAGATCTTCTGGGGCGAGCCCGGCACCAACGGCCAGCACGCCTTCTACCAGCTGCTGCACCAGGGCACCCGGCTGTCGCCGGCGGACTTCATCGGGTTCGCCGAGCCCACAGACGATCTCGCGACGATCGACGGCGAGGGTTCGATGCACGACGTGCTGATGAGCAACCTGTTCGCGCAGACGAAGGTCCTCGCCTTCGGCAAGACGGCGGAGGAGATCGCGGCCGAGGGCACCGATCCGGAACTGGTGCCGCACAAGGTGATGCCGGGCAACCGCCCGTCGACGACCATCCTCGCGCCGAAGATCACCCCGTCCGTGCTCGGTCAGCTGATCGCGCTGTACGAGCACCAGGTGTTCGTCGAGGGCGTGGTGTTCGGGATCGACTCGTTCGATCAGTGGGGCGTCGAACTGGGCAAGGTCCAGGCCCTCGAACTGGAGCCGGTCCTGACCGACCCGGAAGCACCGGCGCAGCAAGGTGATTCGTCGACCGACACGCTGGTGCGCTGGTACCGCAACCGCCGCGGCCGGCAGGCCTGAGACGGCTCAGGCGACGTGATCGTGCGGGAGTAGGTGCACCCACGCGTCGGTCGTCCGCACACTGCCGTGCCGATAGGTGACCCGCCCGGCGAGGTCGTTCTCGCCGAGCCACCGCAACGCCGCCACGCCTCTCCGCACCGCGGCGACGGCAGCCGCGTACGCCCACAGACCGTCGTCGGTGATCACCGTGACGCAGTCGAGACCGGTGTCCGGGACGTCGGGGTGCGGCGCCGGCGCCCTCGCGGACGCCATCGCACTACCCGACCGCACCTCGACATGCAGTCCGTGACCCGGCACGACGGTCCCGGTCTCGACCTGCCACCCCCCGATCGGGCAGTGCCCCCAGGTCGCGACGACGTCGTCGACTCGCACCAGCACGCCGCACTCGAGGGTGTCCGCCGCGCGCCGGGCCACCCGGTGCGCGGCCCCGGCCTTGGCGGTGCTGGTGACGTCGAGGAACACCCCGAACGGCGCGAACACGGTGTCGCCGTCCATCCGCACGTCGTGGAAGCCGACTTCCGGCAACGACGGCACGGTCCGGTCCGGGTCCATTGCCTCGATCGACACCGGCGTAACGGCGCCGTCGGTCATCCGGGCCGCCCACAGCGCCGCACGAATCAGGCCACCCAGTTCGTCACTGACCCGCACCGGAGTGCCCTGAGCCTGGTTGACGGCGTGAATCTCCGCATCCCCGCATCCCAGGTCGCAGACGGCCCTGACCTGCGACAGGACCGCCTCCACGATGGATGCGGCCTCGGACAGGGCGGCCCACTCGGTGACGCGCACCTCGATCTCGCTCCCCCAGGTGTTCCAGACTGTGCTCGGGGCCATGATCCTGCGCTCCACGACGAACTCGGCTATGAAAACCCTTGGTCAGCAGGGTGTTGAACTCTCAGTATGCGCCCTGTTTCTGTGGACGGACCGAGGGTTTTTGCGGTGCGGTACCGTCGCCGGCATGTCCCCGCCGACGCCGCCGAAGGTCCGCGCGCAACGCCTGTCGGTCGTCGACGAGATGTTCCTGCGCGCCCACCACGGTCTCGGGACCCCGGTGGTGATGCAGGGGCTGTGGCGCGGCGGCGACGTCGACCCCACCGACCTGCTCGGCGTGCACCGGGAGTTGGCCCGGGGACCTTTGTCGCGCATCGTGATTCGTGCCGCCGTCCCTGGCGCCCGGCCGCGATGGCAGTCCGGGGCGAGGGTGTGGCCGGTCGACTGGGCGCCCGAACCGATCCCCCGGGACGAGGTGGTGCGCTGGGCGGACGCAGCGGCCGGTCTCCCGGTGGACCCCGAGGCCGGCGCCGGGTGGCGCCTGGCCGCGGCTCGTCTCGCCGGCGGTGGGACGGTGGTGTCGCTGGTGTGTTCGCACGTGCTCGCCGACGCCCGCGGTCTCGCGGCGGTGCTGGCAGCGGCGATGTCCGGGACCGCGGCACCGATGCCGGCCGACCCGGCCCGGCCCCTGCTCGACGATCTCTCCGACGCCGCCCGGATGGTCACCACCGTCGGCGCCCGCACGCTCCGCGCCGTCGCCGGACTGGCGCTGCACCCGTCGCGCCGCGCCGAGTTGCGCTCCGCGCCGGTCCGTGAATTTCGCCCCGACGAGGGTGGAGTGCACGCACGGGTGCCGGAGGCGCTGATCATGGACATCGACGCCGGCGACTGGGACGAGGAGGCGGCCCGCGCCGACGGCACGCCGAACTCGCTGCTGGTCACGCTGGCGGTCGGGATCGCGGCGACCGGGGAAGCGCCGCTGCAGGTCAGCGTGCCGGTGGACCGGCGGCGCGGCGCGGGCCCGGCGGACAATGCCGTCGACATGACCGAGGTCGCGGTGTGCCGCGGCGACTCCCCCACCCTGGTGCGGTCGCTGCTGCGGCAGGCGTATGCCCAGCCCCCGATGTCGAGTCCCGCCGGGTTCCCACCCGAACTTCTCCAGCTCGTTCCCGAGCGCGTCGCGTACCGGCTAGCCCCGGACCCCGGCGAACGCGACGTGCTGTGCTCGAACATCGGGACGATCCCCACCGCGCTCGGCTCGGTGGGCGGGCAGCGTGCCGACGCGATCGCGACCCGGGCGGTGCACCCGGGCATCACGGCGCGGCAGCTGGCGACGTCCCGCACCCGGTTGTCTGCGTACCTGTGCCGGTTCGGCGACAGATACACCCTCGCCCTGGTCTCGAAGGACCCCGGCCTGCGGGAACGCGCCGATACCGAGCTGACCGCCCACGGCCTCCGCGCGCAGCATTGGGACGCACCGGCATAGGGTGGAACCGACAGCGGACGTCCCACCGACCGAGTGGAGTCACCGATGAGTGAACACGAGATCCTGACCCGCATCCGCGAACTCGTCGACACCGAACACGAGTTGCGCGCCAAGATCGAGACCGGCCAACTCGACCCCGACACCGAACAGGCCCGGCTCGCCGCCGTGGAGCAGACCCTCGACCAGTGCTGGGACCTGCTGCGGCAGCGCCGGGCCCGCGCCGACGCCGGCCTGCCACCGGACGAGGTGCCGGTCAGCCCGGCCGGCCAGGTCGAGGGCTACCTGCAGTAGGACGGCAGCCCGCCTCTGTGGTGTCACCCAGCGGCTCGCCGCCATGAGGTAACTCAGCGGCTCGCCGCCGGCCGTTCTACGGTGTTGGCATGTCCCCGACACCGGAGAACGAGTTCGACGTCGTCGTGATCGGTGGTGGCCCGGCAGGTGAGATCGCGGCCCAGTACGCCGTCGCCGGTTCCGAACGCACCGCGGTGATCGTCGAACACGAGTTGCTCGGCGGCGAATGCTCCTACTGGGCGTGCATGCCGAGCAAGGCGCTGCTGCGACCCGGCAACGTCCTCGGTGCGGGGCGGGCGATGCCCGGCGTCCGGGAGCCACTCGGCGCGAGCGCACTCGACGTCCCCGCGGTGTTGCGCCGCCGCGACGCGTTCACCTCCCACCACGACGACTCGGGTCAGGTGCGATGGGCGTCCGGCGTCGGTGTCGACGTGATCCGCGGGTCCGGAAGGCTCGCGGGCGAGCGCACCGTCGAGGTCACCGGACCGGACGGCCCCCGCACGGTGCGGGCCCGCGTCGCCGTCGTCCTGGCCACCGGGTCCACCGCGACGGTGCCCGCCACCCCGGGACTGCGCGAGGCGTTGCCGTGGACGTCGCGGGACGCGACCAACCTGGTGGACGTTCCGGAGCGGATCGCCATCGTCGGCGGCGGGGTCGTCGCGTGCGAGGCCGCGACCTGGCTGCTCGACCTCGGCGCCAGGGAGGTGACGCTGCTGGTCCGCGGACCGGCGCTGCTCGCGTCGGCGGAACCGTTCGCCGGCGAGGCCGTCGCGACGGCGCTGCGGGCCAGGGGCGCGGCGGTGCGTACCGGCACCTCCGTGACCGCAGTCCACCGCGACGCTCCCCGCGAGACCGGCATCGGCCGGATCCGCGGCGGCCCTGTGACACTGACCCTCGACGACGGCTCCGGCCTCGTCGTCGACGAGATCCTCGTCGCGGCCGGACGCCGACCCGCCACGGCGTCACTCGGCCTGGACACGGTCGGGCTCGACGCGGTCCACACCGACGACCACCTCACCGTCGCGGGTGTGCCGGGCGACTGGTTGTACGCGGTCGGCGACGCCAGCGGCCGCACCCCGTTGACCCACATGGGCAAGTACCACGGCCGGGTCTGCGGTGACGTCATCGCCGCACGCACCGAGTCCCGCCCGCTCGACGGTGCCCGCTACCTGGCGAGCGCCGACGGATCCGCGGTCCCGCAGGTGGTGTTCACCGCACCGGAGGTCGCGTCCGTCGGTCGCACCGAACATGCCGCCCGCGCAGCGGGATTCGACGTCGATACGGTGGAGGTCGACATCTCCGTCGCCGGTTCCTCGCTCTCCCGCGACGATTTCACCGGGCACGCGAAGCTGGTGATCGACCGCGCCGGCGACACCCTGCTCGGGGCGACGTTCGTGGGCACCGAGGTCGCCGAACTGCTGCACGCGGCGACCGTCGCGGTGGTCGGCGCCGTGCCGCTGAGCGCGATGTGGCACGCGGTCCCCGCATACCCGACCGTCTCCGAGGTGTGGCTGCGCCTGCTCGAGGCGCACCGTGCCTGACCCGCTGGTGATCGCCACCGCCGACGGCCCGGTGCAGGGACGCGAACACCACGGCCTGCGGTCCTGGCGGGGCATCCCGTACGCGGCGCCGCCCGTCGGCGAATTCCGGCTGCGCGCAACACAACCGGTGACGCCGTGGACCGCGGTGCGCGACACACTCGAGTTCGGCAGCGCGCCACCGCAGTCCGGGCGCGTCGGCCGATCCGGCCGGATGGGCGAGGACTGCCTGACCCTCAATGTCCTGGCCCCCGCGTCCCGCAGTGTGCAGCCGCATCCGGTGATGGTGTTCATCCACGGCGGCGCGTACAGCGGCGGCGCGACGTCCACGCCGCTGTACCGGGGCGACGCACTCGTCCGCCGCGGCGACGTCGTCTACGTGTCGATCGGCTACCGGCTCGGCGCCCTCGGCTACCTCGACTTCACCGAATACTCCACACCCGAAAGAACATTCGACTCGAACCTGGGACTGCGCGACCAGGTCGCGGCACTGCAGTGGGTGCGCCGCAACATCGCCGCATTCGGCGGCGACCCGGACAACGTCACGGTGTTCGGGGAGTCGTCGGGCGCCAACGCCGTCACCACCCTGATGTGCACGCCCTCCGCGGCGGGCCTGTTCCAGCGGGCGATCGCCGAGAGTCCCCCCGCCGCGTCCGCCTACGGACCGGACCGCGCCCGGGTGTGGGCCGCCGAGTTCCTCGAACTCCTCGGCGGCACCGACGACCCCGTCCGTGCCCTCGATGAGGCGACCCCCGAGGCGTTGGTCCGGGCCGGGGACGCCCTCGCCGCGCGCGGCGCCGACGAGGCACCAGGCACCCGCGCATTCGCCCCGGTCGTCGACGGGGAACTTCTGCCCCGACATCCGCTCGACGCGTTCGCCGCGGGCCTCGCCCATCCCGTCCCGCTCATCGTCGGCACCAATGCCCGCGAGGGGACGATGTTTCCGCGGTTCCTCGACATCATCCCGACCGACCCCGTGCGGATCGAGAAGATGTTCGCCGAGACCGAACCCCGGGTGAAGGCCCGCATCCTCGCGGCCTACCCCCGCTATCCCGACCGCCACGCCGCGGTCCAACTCGGCGGCGACGTCACCTTCTGGGAGCCGGCGATCCTCGTCGCGCAGGCACACACCACGACGGCGCCCACCTACGCCTACCGCTACGACTACGCGCCGAACCTGCTGAACTGGACCGGTTTCGGCGCCACTCACGCCACGGAACTGCTCGCCGTGTTCGGCGCCGTCGACCACCCGCTCGGCAAGGCCGCCACCGCGGTCGGCGGCCGAGACGGCCTGCGCGCGGTCACCAACGTCCTGCAGTCGCACTGGTTGCACTTCGCCCGCCACGGCCATCCCCGGGAAACCTGGCCCCGCTACAGCATCGAACGTCGGGAGACCCTGATCGTGGACACCGACACCCACGTCGAGAACGATCCCGACGGCGACAAACGCCGCGCGTGGATCGGGTACCGGCACCGTCGGTGACGAAGGCCCACCCAGCGCCGTTCCGCAGAACCCGACGTGAGATCGGCTACCGGCACCGTCGACGAAAAGGACCCGTCAAGATTCGCGGCGGTCACCATAAAGGTCGCGTCGACACCATTGCGACGGCTCGCCGCGGCGACGGAGGCTCATCGAGGGACCGAGGTCCCGTACATGTTCCGTGCAACAACACAGGAGAGCACTGATGGGTTCCGCCGAGATCATTCCGTTCCTCGACTTCGCCGCCGATTTCACCGGCGCGGCAAGCGATCTGCTCGGTGCGGTGAGCTTCTTCACCGGTTCCGCCGGGGCGGCCGAGGAGCTGCTCGGGTAGAGCCCGGCGTCGCGGCACACGGGTCGAGTGGGTTCACCCCGGGCGCGGGACCCCACTCGACCCGTCGCTACTTGAGCAGCTTCGACATCCGCCGGTCGGCGAGGATCTTGCCCCCGGTCTGGCAGGTGGGGCAGTACTGGAAGGAGCGGTCCACGAAGGAGACCTCCCGCACCGTGTCCCCGCACACCGGACAGGGCATCCCGGTGCGGGCGTGCACCTGCATCCCGGACCGCTTCTCGCCCTTGAGGCGGGCTGCATCCTGACCGACGGAGCGGGTCACCGCGTCGGTGAGCACCGACCGCATCACCGCGTGCAGCGTCGAAACCTGTTCGTCGGTCAGCTTGTTCGCGGTCGCGAACGGCGACAGCTTCGCCTCGTGCAGTATCTCGTCGGAATAGGCATTGCCGACACCGGCGAGCACGGACTGGTCGGTGAGCACGGTCTTGATCCGCGCCGTGGACTTCGAGAGCAGCTCGCCGAACGCGGGCGCGGTGACGCCGAGGGCGTCGGGTCCGAGTTTCGCGATGCCGGGCACCTCGGCGGGGGTGCGCACCAGCCACACCGCGAGCCGTTTCTGCGTGCCCGCCTCGGTGAGGTCGATGGCGGGGGTGGTGCCGTCCGGCGCGAACAGGTGCACCCGCAGCGCGAGCGGACCCTTGCCGGGTTTCGGTGGTGTCGCGCTCGGGTTGTCCTGCCAGCGCAGCCAGCCCGCCCGGGACAGGTGGGTGATCAGCCAGAGCCCGTCCTCGGCGCCGCACCGCAGCCCGAGATGCTTGCCGAACCGGGCGGCACCGCTGATGTCGCGGCCCTGCAGATCCGAGATCGGCGGGTCGAACGTCTTGAGCACGCTCAGCGCCGCGACGTCCACCCGTCCGATCACCGCGCCGACCGCGTGGTCGCGCAGGAACTGGGCCAGGGCCTCCACCTCGGGCAGTTCGGGCATGCCCACCACACTAGGCGCCTCCGGCGCTCGTGCGCGGTTTACGGGTCCAGAGACCCGCAAACCGCGCACAGGTGCGTCAGCGCCTGCGGACCAGGTAGGTGTCCATGATCCAGCCCTTGCGTTCGCGCAGTTCGGCGCGCGTCCGGACGATCTCGTCCGAGACAGAGCGCAGGTCCCCGGCGATCAGCGTCTCGTCCGCGGTCCCGAGGTAGGCGCCCCACCAGATGTCCCAGTCCCCGTCGAGGGTGGTGAAGCTGTTCTCGGCGTCGAGCATCACCACTGCGTCCCGGACGCCGTCCGGCAGGCCCTCACGCAGTCGGCGGCCGGTGGTGGTCAGCACCGGCTCGCCGATCCTGTTGAGCACGATCCGGTGCTGCGCCGCCAGCGACGACACGCTCGTCACGCCCGGGATCACCGAGTACTCGAAGTCCACGACTCCGCGGCGCAGCACGCGCTCGACGATCCGCAGGGTGCTGTCGTACAGCGACGGATCACCCCAGACCAGGATCGCGCCGACGCCGTCGACCGCGGCGAACGCGTCCTCGAACACCTGCGCGCGGCGGTCGTGCCAGTCGTCGACGACGCCCTCGTAGTTGCTCGGGGTCCGGTCCCGGGGTGGGTCGACGATGTCGACGATCCGGTAGTCGCCGCGCATGTGCTCGTCGAGGAGACCGGTCCGCAGGTCGACCAGGTCCTGCTTCTGCTCGCCCTTGCCGATGACGAAGAACACCTCGGCCCGGTTCATCGCCTTGATCGCCTGCACAGTCACCTGGTCGGGGTCACCGGCGCCGACGCCGATCACGAGGAGTTCACGCATGTTCGGCGACGCTACCTGCCGGTGCCCGGCGCAAAGGTGCCCGCCCACTAGACTGGCTGCCGTGCACACGCCCTACGAAGATCTATTGCGCCTGGTCATGAATACCGGGACCCCGAAGGCGGACCGCACGGGCACCGGCACGCGCAGCGTGTTCGGGCACCAGATGCGCTTCGACCTGCGCGAGGGCTTCCCGCTGATCACCACCAAGAAGGTGCACCTGAAGTCCGTCGTGTACGAGCTGCTGTGGTTCCTGCGCGGCGACTCCAACGTCACGTGGCTGCGCGAGCACGGCGTCACGATCTGGGACGAGTGGGCGGACGCCGACGGCGAGCTGGGGCCGGTGTACGGCGTGCAGTGGCGGTCGTGGCCGACGCCGGGCGGCGAGCACATCGACCAGATCACCAAGGTCATCGAGACCCTGCGCTCCAACCCCGACTCGCGGCGGATGATCGTCTCGGCGTGGAACGTCGCCGACCTGGACGAGATGGCGTTGCAGCCGTGCCATGCGTTCTTCCAGTTCTACGTCGCCGACGGCCGGCTCAGCTGCCAGCTGTACCAGCGCAGCGCCGACCTGTTCCTCGGCGTCCCGTTCAACATCGCCAGCTACGCGCTGCTCACCCACATGGTCGCGCAGCAGGCCGGGCTCGAGGTGGGCGAGTTCGTCTGGACCGGCGGCGACTGCCACATCTACGACAACCACGTCGAGCAGGTCACCGAGCAGTTGTCGCGGGAGCCGTACCCGTACCCGACGCTGACCCTGCACAAGCGGGACTCGATCTTCGACTACACCTTCGAGGACGTCGAGATCACCGGCTACCGACACCACCCCGGAATCAAGGCGCCGGTGGCCGTCTAGTGATCGGTGTGATCTGGGCACAGGCCCACCGCGGCGTCATCGGCCGCGACAACACGATCCCGTGGCGCATCCCGGAGGACATGGCGCACTTCGTGGACGTCACCACCGGGCACCCGGTCGTGATGGGCCGCCGCACGTGGGATTCGCTGCCGCCACGGTTCCGGCCGCTGACCGACCGCCGCAACATCGTCGTCACCCGCGACCGGAACTGGTCGGCGGACGGCGTCGAGGTCGCGCACTCCGTCGACGACGCCCTCGCCCTGGCCGGCGACACCGAGACCTGGGTGATCGGGGGTGGCGAGATCTACGCGGCCGCCCTGGACCGGGCCGACCGGATCGAGGTCACCGAGGTGGACCTCGACGTCGACGGCGACGCGTACGCACCCGCCCTCGGCGGCGAGTGGGTCGCCGAGAGCACCGGCGACTGGCAGACGTCGAGCCGCGACGGTGTCCGGTTCCGATTCGTGACCTACGCCCGCTGACCCGTTCGGCGAGTGCGGCGCCATACGCCGCTCGGTGGTCCATACTGCATGGGCACGACGACCCCATTCGGTCTTTCCCAGCGAGAGGCAGCCACATGGACAAGAAGTCGCTGACCGCCGTTGCACGGCAACAACTCAAGCTCGCGACCGCGGCCACCAGCGGACGCAGTTCGCAGACGATCTACGGCGGCCACCAGCGCAGCCTGCGGCAGACGGTCGTCGCCCTGACCGCCGGACAGGAACTGGCCGAGCACGACTCCCCGGGCGAGGCGACGCTGCTGGTGCTCAGCGGCACCCTGACGCTGATCGCCGGCGACGACTCGTGGAAGGGTTCGACGGGCGACCTGCTGGTCATCCCCGCCGCCCGGCACCGCGTGGAGGCCGTCGAGGACGTCGCGTTCCTGCTGACCGTCGCCAAGAAATAGGGACCACGACAAAAAGTGTGAATTTTGGTCACACACACCTCTTGACCCGGCGAGCGGGCGGGCCTACCTTTCCAGGTGTCACGGAAGTCTCCGATGCACACGGAGGGTCACCGCATGCCAAGTACCACTCCCACGGACCGTGAGGTCGTGGCCGCCCGACTGCTCGCCGGGTCGATCAAACGCTCCTACAACCCGGTCGTCGATCTCGACTGGGACGCCCCGCTGGCCGAGGACCGGTACTTCCTGCCGCCGACTGTGCTGTCGCTGTACGGCACGCCGATGTGGGAGTCGATGAGCGAGGACCAGCGCATCGAGCTGTCCCGGCAGGAGGCCGCGAACATTCTCAGTGTCGGCGCCTGGTTCGAGAACATCCTGCTGCAGGCACTGCTGCGCGACCTGCTGCACCGCGACCCGACGTCGCTGCACACCCGGTACACGCTCACCGAGATGGGTGACGAGTGCCGGCACATGACGATGTTCGGCCGCGCCATTGCAGCCATGGGCGCCAAGCCGTTCCAGCTGCGACCGCACCAGGCCGTGGTGGCGAATCTGCTCCCGAAGACGTTCCGCGGCACCATGCTGTGGGTGGCCGCGCTGATCGGCGAGGAGATCTTCGACGCCACCCAGCGCCGGGTCATGGACGACCCACAACTGCAGCCGATGGTGTCGAGGCTGATGCGGATCCACGTCACCGAGGAGGCCCGGCACATCACGTTCGCTCGCGAGGGCGTGCGGCGGCGGGTGGCAGGCACCCACCCGATCGAGAAGCGGTGGGTGGGCACGATGCAGGGAGTCGGCGGCCCGCTGCTGCAGCGCCTGTTCACCAATCCCGCGATGTACAAGCGGGCGGGCCTGGACCCCAAGGAGGCGCGGCGACAGGCGTTGGCGAATCCACACTTCCGCGCGAACCAGCGCCGCGGGTTCGCGAGCCTGGCCGCATTCCTCGAGGAAACGGGACTGATGCGGGCGCCCTCGCGCGCGATGTGGCGACGGGCAGGGTTCCTGTGATCCGAGGGCGCCGGAAGCGGGCCCCGACGCAGCCCCCCGCGGCGCTTGCCTCCGAGATGCTCGAGCCCGACACCGCCTACGACGGCCCGGCCGTGCTCGCCACCGGCACCGCCGCCCTCGACGTCGTCGTTCACCTGGGCGGACACTTCGAACCGCTGGACGGGCACTTCCACTGGTACGGACGTGTCGACGGCCCGGATCTGGCCGGTCTCTCCGGCCGCGACCGGGCGCGGTTGACGCTGACGATCGACGCCGGGCAGCCGCGCCCGGCCGTCCTCGGGGAGCAGGATCCGTGGGGGCACCTGCGGATCAGCGGCACCGGCGCACCGCCGTACCCGCTCGACGAGGTCGAACTGGACGTGCCGATCCCGTAGTTTCGTGTCTCATGAGCGAGTTGTTCGAGCGCGACGACGTGGTCGGGGACCTGCATCGACCCGACGGCGATCCGGTCGCGGCGCTGCTACTGGCGCACGGCGCCGGCGGCGACCGCAACGCGAAACTGTTGCAGCGCGCGGCATCCGAGTTCGCCGATGCAGGGCTGCTGGTGCTGCGCTACGACCTACCCTTCCGTCAGCGCCGGCCGAAGGGCCCGCCCAGTCCGTCGACCGCGGACAAGGACCGGGACGGCATCGCCGCCGCCGCGGCCGCGATCCGTGAATCGTTCTCGGGTCCACTGATTCTCGGTGGACACTCGTACGGTGGCCGGCAGTCGTCGATGCTCGCGGCGGAACGTCCCGACGTCTGCGACGGCCTGCTGCTCTTCTCGTACCCCCTGCACCCACCGGGCAAGCCGGAGAAGGCTCGCACCGCACACCTTCCGGACCTGCGCTGCCCGTGCGTGTTCGTACACGGCACCCGCGACCCGTTCGGCACCCCCGACGAGATGCGCGCCGCCATGGACCTGATCACCGCACCGCACACCCTCGTCCTGGTCGAAGGCAAGGGCCACGACCTCGCGCCCGACAAGAGCCAGGCCGTGCCCTCTGCCGTCGACGCCGCCGCCACCGCCTTCGGCCTGCGCTGACGGACCACCGCCGAGCGGGCGCCGTGGCGGCCGGGGCCGCACGCCCGGGCCGAGCGGCGGGAGTGCCCACGACCGAACGCGCGCTCGCCCCCAGTAGGCTCGGGGCATGGTCGACGATCCCGCAGGCAGCCTGAACGGCCTGCTCGACACCGTGCACCGGCGACTCGGCGAGGACGTCAGCTCCCCCGGCACCCTGCGCGATCTGCTCGAGGCGGTACTGGTGGTCGGCGCCGGCCTCGACCTGGACACCACGCTGCAGCGGATCGTGCGCGCGGCAACCGAACTGCTCGGCGCCCGCTACGGCGCGCTCGGTGTCCGCGCCCCCGGCGGCGGGTTGTCGGAATTCGTGTACGAGGGCATCGACCCCGGAACTCGCGCGACGATGGGACATCTGCCCGAGGGGCGCGGCCTGCTCGGCCTGCTGATCAACGAACCCCGCCCGGTGCGGATCCGGGAACTCGCCACCCATGCCGCGTCGGTCGGGTTTCCGCCCAACCATCCCCCGATGCACAGCTTCCTGGGCATGCCGATCATCGTGCGAGGGGAGGCGTTCGGCAGCATCTACCTCACCGAGAAGCGCGGCGCACCGGAGTTCAGCGACGAGGACCAGACGATCCTGACGGTGCTCGCCGAGTCCGCGGCCCTCGCGATCGACAACGCGCGCCTGTTCGAGCAGTCCCGCACCCGGGAACGCTGGCTGAGCGCGATGTCGTCGATCACCTCGCGGCTGCTGATCGGCGGGTCGGTGCCCGAGACCCTTGACCTGCTGGTCCGGCAGGCACGGGAGCTGGGCACGGCCGACGCGGTCACGCTCGTCGACACGGTGGACGACGGGAGCACCGTCCTCGCGACCACCGATTCGCGGCTGACGGTCGGGCAGGACGTGGACTTCGCGGACTTGAGCGCGGGCACGACCCGGTCGGCGACGCTGCCGGTGGCCGGTCCGCAGCACGTCCAGGGCGCCCTGGTGGTCAGCGGCGAAACCGGTGGGCCCGAATGGGATCCGGACGAGCTGCAGCGGCTCGCGTCGATGGCGGACCTGGCGGCGGTGGCCCTCGAATTCGCGCATCAGCAGCGCCAGCAGCGCCTGCTGGACGTCCTCGCCGACCGCGACCGGATCGCACGGGACCTGCACGACAACGTCATCCAGCGTCTGTTCGCCACCGGCATGAGCTTGCAGTCGGTGTCCGCTGCGACGGAGGGCCGCACCGCCGAGGTGCTCGCCCGGGCGGTGGAGCAGCTCGATCAGACGGTGCGCGAGATCCGCACCACCATCTTCGACCTGCAGTCCGCCGACGCGGCGCCGGCCGCCGGTCTGCGGCGCCGGCTACTCGACGTGATCGGCGAGCTCACCGCCGACGTCACCCCGTCCGTACAGTTCTCCGGCCCGATCGACACCCTGGTTCCGACGTCGGTCGCCCCACATGCGGAAGCGGTTCTGCGGGAAGGACTCTCGAACGCGCGTCGGCACGCGAACGCCACCACCCTCACGGTGACGGTGTCCGCGGCCGAGGACTTCACGATCGTCGTCGACGACGACGGCATCGGGATGACCGGCACCGAACCCCACAGCGGGCTGGCGAACCTGGACCGGCGTGCGGCCGCCTGCGGCGGCCGCTGCGAGGTCCGCTCGGAGCCCGGCGCGGGAACCAGGCTCACCTGGCGGGTCCCGCTCCACTGACGCGGAGCGGGCGGTCCGACGGCTCAGGCGATCGCGGGGAGCCGGACCACCTGCCCGGCGTAGGCCAGTCCGGCACCGAATCCGAGCAGCAACGCGGTGTCACCGGGCTGCGAGGCCCCGGAACGGAGCAGCTGCTCCATCGCCATCGGGATCGACGCCGCGCTGGTGTTGCCGGTCTCCACGATGTCCCGGGCGACCGCGACGGTGTCGGGCAGGGCCAGCGTCCGGATCAGCGCGTCGGTGATCCGGCTGTTGGCCTGGTGCGGCACGAACGCGTCCAGGTCGTCGGCCGCGACCCCGGCCTTCTCCAGCGCGTCGCGGCACGCCTTCTCCAGGAAGGTGACCGCCCAGCGGAACACGGCCTGACCGTTCATCCGGATGTACGGGCGCTCCGCCTCGGCGCCGCGCTCGAGAACGTCGGCGAAGAACTCCTTGAAGTCCTTGTCCTGCTTGATCGCCGTGGTCTGGGTACCGTCCGAACCCCACGCGACCGGCCCGATCCCCTCGGCGTCGGAGGGACCCACCACGACCGCGCCCGCGCCGTCGGCGAAGATGAACGCGCATGTCCGGTCCGTCGGATCGAGCAGGTCGGACAGCCTTTCCACGCCGATCACCAACACGTGGCGGGCCTGCCCGGCACGAACGAGGCTCGCGGCGTTGCCGAGCGCGTAGCAGAAGCCCGCGCACCCGGCGGAGATGTCGTAGGCAGCGGTGTCCTGCATTCCGAGTTCGCTGGCCACGATCGCGCCCGCCGACGGGCCAAGCACCATCTGCGACGAGGTCGCCAGCACGACGGCGTCGATCTGCTCGGCCACCAGACCCGAGGCCGCGAGCGCGTCACGGGCGGCGGCGACGCTCATCGAGACGATGGTCTCGTCGGGCTCGGCCCAGCCGCGGGCCGTGATGCCGGATCGGGTCCGGATCCATTCGTCGGAGGAGTCGATGAGGTCGACGATCTCGGCGTTGGGAACGACGCGCCGGGGTCGGTACACACCGAGGCCGAGAAGGGCCGCGTGGGTGACGGGACTGGCGGTGGCGATCTTCGCGGGCATGACATCCTCTCCATGTGAACCGATCGGTTCATCTCCAGGTCTAACATGAACCGATCGGTCCACACAAGCGTTTCGGAAGGAGCTCACATGACGACGGCGCGACCGCGCGCTCGCCTGCTCGCGACCACCATCACGATGGTGCAGGAACTCGGCGTGAATGCGGCCGGATTGACGGAATTGCTCAAACGCAGCAACGCGTCGCGCAACTCGCTCTACCAGCACTTCCCCGAAGGCAAGGGCCAGCTCGTGGAAACCGCCACCCGGATCGTGTCCCGCCTGGTGCAGTCACACCTGACCGTGATGGCGGACAAGTTCGCGACCGCACCGTCGATGGACCGGTGGCTGGACGAGCTGTTCGCGTTCTGGCTCGAACCGCTCGAGTCGAGCGACTACCGGCTCGGTTCGTTCATGATGGCGGCGGCACTGGACGAACCGGATCCGGCGGTCCGGTCCGCGGCAGGCCAGGCGTTCACCGAGTGGACCTCCCGCCTCGCCGGCGGCATGGTCGCGGCGGGCCTCGACGAGGCGACCGCGCGGTCGACGGCGGGACTGCTGCTGTCGGCGATCGAGGGCGCCATCGTGCAGAGCCGCGCGCTCAAGTCGACCCGCCCCTTCGACGACGCCCGCACCCAGCTCGACTTCCTGCTCGGTCGACTCCTCGCCGAGCGTGCGGTCGCGGGCGGGCTGACGTCCTGACCCCCGGACCGGGTCACCGTCCCCGCTCGGGTCGACCGCGCAGCTCGGTGGCCAGGACCGCGGCCTGGGTGCGACGCTGCATCCCCAGCTTCGACAGCAACCGCGACACGTAGTTCTTCACCGTCTTCTCGGCGAGATGCATGCGGGCGCCGATCTCCCGGTTCGTCAGACCCTCACCGATGAGATCGAGCACCACCTTCTCCTGGTCGGTCAGTTCGTCGACGAGCCCACTCTTGTTGCGCTGGGCCCGAATCCGCGCCAGGACGGCGGACGTGGCCCGGTCGTCGAGCAGCGACCCGCCGGCTCCGACGGTCCGGACCGCGGCGATCAGGTCGGTGCCGAGGATCTGCTTGAGCAGGTAGCCGGACGCTCCGGCGAGCACCGCGTCGAAGAGGGCTTCGTCGTCGGAGTACGAGGTGAGCATCAGGCACCGCAGCTCCGGGTTCGCCGACCGCAGTTCCCGGCAGAGCTCCACCCCGGAGCCGTCCGGCAACCGCACGTCGAGGACCGCGACGTCGACCCCCGACGCCGGGAACGTCGCCAGCGCTTCCGCGACGGAGGAGGCTTCCCCTACCACCGTGAAGTCGGGGGCGCCGCCGAGGAGGTCCACCAGGCCCCGCCGGACGATCTCGTGGTCGTCGACCAGGAAAAGCCGTGTCTGCATTTCTCAATCCCAACACATCGGGACTTTCGGCACTATCGGCCAGGGGTCTCGATCCGCCAGGCTCATCGCTGGACTTCCGGCACTGCGAATGGGGACGAGGACACCGTGGCACGAGAACTGACCCAACTCGAGTTGCTGCACGAACTCGAGCCCGTCGCCGAGGAGAATGTGCACCGGCACCTGTCGATGGCGAAGGACTGGCATCCACACGACTACGTGCCGTGGGACGACGGCCGCAATTTCGCGGCACTCGGCGGCGTCGACTGGGACCCCGAGCAGTCGCAGCTGACGGACGTCGCGAAGGCCGCGATGATCACGAATCTGCTCACCGAGGACAACCTGCCGTCGTATCACCGGGTCATCGCGGAGAACTTCTCCCGGGACGGAGCCTGGGGTACGTGGGTGGGCCGCTGGACCGCGGAGGAGAACAAGCACTCGGTGGTGATGCGGGACTACCTGGTGGTCACTCGCGGGGTGGATCCGGTGGCGTTGGAGGACGCGCGGATGGCCCACATGACGCACGGGTTCAACCCGAACCTGCAGGAGGGCATCCTCGACGCGGTCACCTACGTGACGTTCCAGGAGCTGGCGACCCGGGTGTCGCACCGCAACACCGGCAAGGCGTGCGGTGACCCGATCGCCGACCGGATGCTGGCACGGGTCGCAGCCGACGAGAACCTGCACATGATGTTCTACCGCAACATCACCGGTGCGGCACTGGACGTCGCTCCGGCACAGGCGATGCGCGCAATCCTCAAGATCCTCACCAACTTCCAGATGCCGGGCGCGACGATGCCGCAGTTCCGCCGCAACGCGGTGCTCATCGCCAAGGGCGGCATCTACGATCTGCGTCAACACCTCGACGACGTGGTGATGCCGGTGCTGCGCACGTGGAAGGTGTTCGACCGCACCGATTTCACCGGGGAGGCGGAGACGCTCCGCGAGGAGCTGGCGGTGTTCCTCGAGAGCCTGCACGCCGATGCGGCCAGGTTCGAGGAGTCCCGCGACCGGGCGCTGGCCCGTGCGGCGGCCCGTGGACAGAAGGTGGGTGTGTGATGACGGATCTGACGACCGAACGACCATCGACCGACACCCAGGCGCTGTTCGAAACGGCGCTGGAGATGGCGTCCGCGGCCAAGCGCGGCAACGTCACCCGATGGGCGGAGGCCAAGTCCGCCCGGCACGACCCGGATGCGCTCGCGTTCCTGAACTCGGTTCTGCTCGGCGTGCTCATCGAAAATGACGCCGTCCGGCGTGGTGTGCACCCCACCGATGTGTGGGCGCGGCTGCGGGCGGGGGGGCTCGACGAGTTCGGCTGAACCGACAACGGCCCTGAACCGACATCCGGGGCAGACTCGTCCGCACGAAACGAAGGGTCGGTCCCTCCCGGGGACCGACCCTTCGTTTCGTGTTCGGTGAACTATCCGGCCAACTGTGCCGGGCGCACGATCAGCACCGGGCAGTCGGCGGTGCTCATCAGTGCCGCGCTGGTGGAGCCGAGGAGCATGCCCTTGAAACCGCCGCGGCCGTGGCTTCCCACCACGAGAAGCTGCGCCTGCTCGGAGAATTCGCTGAGCACCCGCACCGGACGGTCGCGGCGGACCACCCGCTGCACGGGCACGTCCGGATACTGTTCGATCCACCCGGCGAGCCGCTCGGACAGCACCGCCTCCTCGGCGGCCTGGATGGAAGTCCAGTGCGGGTCGTCCTCGGTCGCACCGAGCGACGGCTGTACGGACACGTCACTCCACACGTTCACCGCGATGAGCTGCGCACCCAGCGCCGATGCCTCCTGGAACGCCGCGGCGAGGGCGTCCTCACTGATCTCCGAACCGTCGACACCGACGACGACCGGGCCCTCGGTCGGCGGCCGGCCTTCGAGCGTGCGACCACGGACCACCGCGACCGGCGCGGTCGAGTGCGAGGTGACGGCACGGGCCACCGAACCGAGGAGTGCGCCGCTGAACTCTCCGAGCCCACGGCTGCCGAGCACGATCATCGACGCCTGCGGCGCGTACTGCAGCAGGATCTCCGCGATCCGCCCCTCGTGCAGCTTGGTGTCGATGTCCAGGTCGCCGACCTCCTCGGCGACCTCCCGGGCGAGCACCGCGGCGCTGTCGAGGTGGGCGCGGCCGGCGTTCTTCAGGTCGTCGCCGTAGCCGCGCACCAGGTAGGGCTCGGTGTAGTAGTAAGCGGGCACGTGCACGACGGAGACCAGCAGCAGGGGAAGCTTGCGGGCCGCGGCGGTACGGGCGGCCCACACAACGGCCGTCGACGCCGACTCCGATCCGTCCACTCCCACCACGACTGGATTGCTTGCGCTCATGCTGCTTCCTCACTGGAGATCCGTCACCGACAGTCGGGGCATCGTGTGCCCCGCACCTATTGTCCGGGTTCTGCGCCGGGTTCGCGTGGGTCGAAGGTCCCCGTGTCGCGTCTCGGTCGCGCTCGCGGCGGTGAAATGCGTCTCGGGACGAGCCCCACACCGGGTCGCACGCGGGGCCGGTGCGACCGTGCGACACAGTCCCGTTTGACGCCGGATCGGCCGCCTCCGCGGCTACCATGGGGTGTGTGACCTGCGGATTCACCCGTCGGGTCGACAGCCCGGCACCGGTGGGCGCAGCCAGGCAGGAGTGTGCGATGTCCGATCAGGGAAGCGCGAAGACCTCGCTGATGTCGCGGATGACCCCGGGCAGATGGTTGGCGCTGGCCCTGGTGGTGCTGGCGGTGATCTTCATCTTCCAGAACACCGCGACGACCACGATCCAGTTGGCCTGGTTCAGCTTCGAGGCGGCGCTGTGGGTCTTCCTGCTGGCCGTGTTCGTGATCGGGTGGATCGCCGGCTGGCTGGTCGGCCGGCGGAAGTCCGGCAGCTGACCGGCCCGATTGTCCACATCGGCCGTCCGGCGGACCCGCGACTACGTACGTGGGACGACGCCGCCCGGTCGATCCGCGGCTAGGTTCGAGTCCATGGCAGCCCGTCCGGTCGACGTCGCGGTCGCACTCGTCGTCGGTGCCGTCGCAGCCGCAGGCACGGTGGGTTCGGCCCGCCATCAGAACGCGGCCCACCCACTCGACGTCTACGCGTTCGTCCTGATCGCGGCCGCGTCGGCCGCGTTGGTGTGGCGCAGGGTCGCACCGTTGACGGTGCTGGCGGTGACGCTGGCGGCCGCGCTGGTGTTCCTGCTGCGCGGATACCCGATGGGCCCGATCTTCCTGCCGATCGTCATCGCGTTTCTCACCGCGGCGCCCCTGTACCCGCGCTGGCCGCTGTACGCGGCACCGGCGGTCGGCTACGTGGTGTACGTGTGGGGTGTGCCGTGGGTGACCGGCCGCGAGTACCCGACGCCGGCCGCGGCGATCGGCATCGGGGCGTGGCTGCTGACCCTGCTGGCGATCGCCGAGGTCATCCGGCAACGGCGCGAGGCGATCCGGGCCCGGCGCCAGCGGGCCCGCGAACTGGCCCGGGCCGCCGAGGAGGAGCGGCTGAGGCGGGCCAGCGAGGAACGGCTGGACATCGCCCGCGAACTGCACGACGTGCTGGCACACAGTCTGTCGATGATCAACGTGCAGTCCGGGGTCGCGCTCGAGCTGCTCGACAGCCGACCCGAACAGGCCGGGATGGCGCTGGCGTCGATCAAGGAGGCCAGCCGCGACGCCCTCGTCCAGGTCCACGCAATGCTGCAGTCCCTGCGCCGGGGCCCCGAGGCGCCGCCGGTGGCGCCTGCGCCGTCGATCACCGATCTCGACGGTCTCGTCGCGCGGGCACGCGATGCCGGAATCGATGTCACCACAGACATTTCCGGGACCATCCGCCCCGTACCGACGGGGGTGGACCTCGCGGCGGCCCGGATCGTGCAGGAGTCGCTGACCAACGTGGCCCGGCACTCCGGGCAGTCGACCGCCCGGGTGACCCTGCGG
Organism: Rhodococcus sp. NPDC003322; assembly: GCF_053589555.1. Taxonomy (NCBI): domain Bacteria; kingdom Bacillati; phylum Actinomycetota; class Actinomycetes; order Mycobacteriales; family Nocardiaceae; genus Rhodococcus; species Rhodococcus sp. NPDC003322. The sequence goes on from NZ_JBSFSC010000001.1 coordinate 811,651, forward strand.
TACCTGCCTGGGCTGCTGGAGGTCCAGGTCGACGACGACGGCCACACCGCCGCGGCGAACCCTCCCGGCAACGGCATCACCGGGATGACCGAACGCAGCCGCGCCCTCGGCGGCACGCTGTCGGCGGGGACGCGACCGGACGGCGGATTCCGGGTGCGCGCCAGGCTTCCCCTGCCCGCCGACGGGGCCGGCGCGTCATGACGGTCCGGGTGCTCGTCGCCGACGACCAGGCGCTGGTTCGTGCCGGCTTCGTGGCGCTGCTCGACGCACAGAGCGGGATCGAGGTGGTCGGCGAGGCCGAGGACGGCGCGCAGGCGGTGCGACTGGCCGAGGAGCTGAGGCCGGACGTGGTGCTGATGGACATCCGGATGCCGGTGCTCGACGGCCTCGAGGCCACCCGCCGGATCGCGGACCGCCCGGAGCTGGCCGGGGTCCGGGTCGTGGTGCTGACCACCTTCGAGCTCGACGAGTACGTCTTCGAGGCGATCCGCGCCGGTGCCGCCGGGTTCCTGGTCAAACACACCGAACCCGCCGACCTGGTCCGGGCGGTGCGGGTGGTGGCTGACGGGGAGGCGCTGCTCTCCCCCACCGTCACCCGGCGGTTGCTCGCCGAGTTCGCCGCCCGCGCCAAGGCCGCCCCGGACGGCACGTTGCTGGCCACGCTGACCGCCCGGGAACGCGAGGTGATGACGCTGGTTGCGGAGGGCCTGAGCAACGCCGAGATCGCCGAGCGGCTGGTGCTGAGCCCGGCCACCGCGCGCACGCACGTCGGCCGGATCCTGCTCAAGCTCGGCGCCCGAGACCGCACCCAGCTCGTGGTCCTGGCCTACGAGTCCGGTCTGGTCCGGCCCGGCTGGCGCTGAGATGCCGTCGCCGTCGCCGGTACCCGCGAATTGCGACGGCAACTGCACACCGGCCGTACGCATCCGGACGTACCGACGATTCCGCACACGGACCGACGCGTCGGCACCCGAACCGGCGCAGGCTCGACGTCATGAACACCGTGAACGCACAGACAACCCTGTTACTGGCCGACCACTGGGACGGCCCCTGGGGACCGGGATGGGGCGTCGGCCCGTGGTTCATCCTGATCCCGATCACCTTCTGGCTGATCGTCATTGCCGCGTTCGTTCTCCTCGGGCGGCGGCGCCGCGGCCGCCACGGCGAATCCACGCTGCGCGACGTCTACGCCCGCGGCGAGATCACCGAGGCGGAGTACCGGGCCCGCCTCGCCGTTCTGCGGGAGACCCGACGATGAGGTTCGTGGTGGTCGACACCCCTCGCGTCGGCGGCGCCGCCTGGACGGACCGCGTGAAACTGTTCGAGGACATGGGATTTCACGCCGTTCTGGTGCCGGACACCCTGTGGACACCGTCCCCGTTCCCGGCCCTCGCCGCCGCGGCGGCCGTGACCTCACGCCTGCGGTTGCGCACCTGGGTGGCGGCGGCTCCGCTCCGCACCTCGGCCGCGCTGGTTCGGGAAGTCGCTGCTCTGCAATCACTCTCGGACGCGCGGTTCGAACTCGGCATCGGCGCGGGCCGACCGGACGCCGAGGAGGAGGCACGGCGGCTGGCAATGCCCTGGGGCGGCGCCACCGAACGGATCGCGCAGGTCGAGGAGTCCGTCGCGGCGGTGCGCGCGGGCGTCGATCCGGCCCCCGAGGTGGTGGCGTCGGCGGCCGGGCCGCGAATGCTGGCGGCGGCCGGGCGGGTGGCGGACCGGGTGGCGCTCGCGCTGGGACCCGCCACCACGGTGCCCGAACTGGCGGACGCCGTCACCCGGGCCCGCGAGTCCTGTGGTCCGGCAATGCCGTTCACCTTGTCCCTCGTCGGGGTCGGCGACCGGATGCCGTCCTGGATCGGCCGCGACGGCCTCACCGCGGATCGGATCCGGGCGACCGGCGGGATCGGACTGCTGGACGCCGACCCGCACCGCGCGGCGCAGGCCCTGTCCGAGCACGAGCGCCGCTTCGGCGTCGACGAGGTGACGGTGCCGGGCGAGCTGGCCGACGTGTTCACCGCGATCCTGACCCGACTGTCCCGCTGACCGACGCCGAGTGCGCACCCGAGTGCACACTCGGCGAACTGTCGGGGCTACGCGTCGATGATTGCGCGCAGCTTCTCGATCTGCGCGACCCGACCGGCGGTGTCGGGGGCCATCGCGTTGACGGTCAGGGTCGTGGCACCCGCCTCCTTGAACGCCGCCACCCGCTCTCGGACGTAGCCCTCGGGGCCGATCAGCGAGATCGAGCGAACCAGCTCGTCCGGGACGGCGGCCGCAGCCTCCTGCTTCTTGCCGTCCAGGTAGAGGTCCTGGATGGTTTTCGCCTCGGCCTCGTAGCCGTAGCGGCAGGCGAGGTCGTTGTAGAAGTTCTTGCCGCGGGCGCCCATGCCGCCGATGTAGAGCGCCAGGTGCGGCTTGATCCAGTCGATCATGTGGTCGACGTCGTCGCCGATCGCGAGCGCGGGGCCGGCGAAGATCTCCAGCTCGCCGAGCGACGCGTCACGCTTGGCCTTGCCCTTGGCCACCGACTCACCCCACACGTCCATGGCACGCTCCGGGTGGAAGAAGATCGGCTGCCAGCCCTCCGCGATCTCCGCCGTCAACGCCACGTTCTTCGGGCCGATCGCGGCGATGACGATCGGGATGCGTTCGCGCACAGGATGGTTGATCAGCTTGAGCGGCTTGCCGAGCCCCGTGCCCTTCTCCGGGGGCAGCGGGATCTGGTAGTACTTGCCGTCGTACTGCACCTTCTCGCGGCGCCACACCTGGCGGCAGATGTCGACGAGTTCACGGGTCCGGCCCAGCGGCGCGTCGTACGGCACCCCGTGGAAGCCCTCGATGACCTGCGGGCCCGACGCCCCCAGCCCCAGCACGAACCGCCCGTTCGAGACGAAGTCCAGGCCGGCGGCGGTCATCGCCATCAGCGACGGGGTGCGGGTGTAGATCTGGAAGATGCCCGATGCGAGCTTGAGCGTCGTCGTCTTGGCGGCGAGGTAGCCCAGCTGACTGACGGCGTCGAACGAGTACGCCTCCGCCATGAAGGCGATGTCGAGTCCGGCGCGTTCGAGGTCCGCGACCTCGGCGACCGTTTCGGCGAACCCGCCGCTGTAGGTGATCTGCGTTCCGATGCGCACCGGGACACTCCAATCGGCTGTGAGGGACTGCTCGGGAGGGACATTACGCAGGGTCGCCGCGAAACCGTAGGACCGAGGCGAGCGGGATCGATGACCGCCGGCCGGTGAGGGCGGTCACAGCACACGGCTCCATGTGGGCAACCGCACAAAATTGCATAGGTGTGCAAGTTTGCAGGGTTGTGCAACTTCCGTACCTTGAATGGGGTGAGCACCCAACCCGGCCTGCGCGACCAGAAGAAGGCCGCCACCCGCCTCGCACTCAGCGAGGCGGCGATCCGGCTGGCCAAGCCCGCCGGCCTCGACGCCGTCACCGCCGAGGCCATCGCCTCCGAGGCCGGGGTCTCCACCCGGACCTTCCACAACTACTTCGCGTCGAAGGAAGAAGCGGTCCTGTACCGATTCGAAACCGACGTCACCCATTGGGCGCAGCGGCTGCGCGAACGGCCCGCCGACGAGCCGATCTGGGATTCGCTCGAGGCGGTCGTCCTGTCGATCGTGCTCGATCCGATCCGCGACCTCGGCGAGATGGCCGCCGAAATGATGCTGATCGAGGAGAGCCCCGCCCTGCTGGCCTGCCACCTGGAACTGCACGGCCGGGTCAGCCGGATCCTCGGCGAGGCGATCGCGGAACGGACCGGCACGAACGTTGCGACCGACCTGTACCCGAATCTCCTGCAGATGGCGATCGGGGCGTCCTGCAAGTGCGCGATCGAGCTGTGGTTGCAGGGCGACACCGGCCACGACACCCCCGAACCCCTCGTACGCGAGGCGTTCGCGATGCTGCGCGCCGGCATACCCCAACCGACCGTCGAACCACCTGTCCCCTAGCGCGCCCACCGACGACACCGCCCACCCGAGACACCCGTCCCCACGCAACCCGAAGGGTCCTTCATGGCCACCTACCTGTACCGGATCGGCAAATTCGCCTACCGGCGCAAGGGCACCGTCCTGGCGATCTGGCTCGCTCTGCTCGTCCTGATGGGCGTCGGCGCCGGAACGCTGTCGGGTCCGACCAACGATTCGTTCTCGATCCCCGGGACCCCGGCGCAGAAGGCGCAGGACCTGATGGCCGAGCGGTTCCCGTCCTCGGGCAAGGATCCGTTCAACTCCATCTCCGCCCGGTTCGTCTTCGCCGCTCCCGAGGGCCAGACCCTCGACAGCGAGGAGAGCCAGGCCGCGATGGATGCGACCCTGGCCAAGGTCCGCGCCATCGACCTCGTCGATCCGGCCGCGAAGGTCGACCCGGCCACCGCCTCCCCCGAGGCCGCCCAGGGCGCTCTGGTCAATCCGGTCGTCGCCGACGCAGGCCTGACGGAGATGACGAAGGCACAGGCCGAGCAGACCGGCAAGCCGCTCGACCAGGCGGCCGCCGACGCGCAGGCCCTGTCCCCGCTGAGCCCGGACCGGACCGTCGGTTACGTCGAGGTGCCGTTCAGCGGTGATTTCAAGGACGTCACCACGGAACTGACCGATCAGATCGACGCGGCCGCGCAGGCCGCCCGGGACGCCGGTCTGACCGTCAAGGTCAGTGGCACCGCCGCCGCCACCCAGGAGGCACCCGGCGGATCCGCCGAGCTGATCGGCCTGGCCGTGGCCGCGGTGGTCCTGATGCTGACCTTCGGCTCGCTGGTCGCTGCGGGGCTGCCGCTGATCGCCGCGATCATCGGCGTCGGTATCGGCAGCCTCGGCATCACGATCGCCACCGGATTCACCGAACTGGGTTCGATGACCCCGACGCTGGCGGTGATGATCGGCCTCGCCGTCGCGATCGACTACTCGCTGTTCATCGTCTCGCGCTTCAAGCACGAGGTCAGCGTCACCGGTAACCGGGAGGAGGCCGCCGGCCGCGCGGTCGGCACCGCAGGCTCGGCGGTCGTGTTCGCCGGCCTGACGGTGATCATCGCGCTCGTCGCGCTGCGCGTGGTCGGCATCAAGTTCCTCAGCGACATGGGCATGGCTGCCGCGTTCGCGGTGTTCGTCGCGGTGCTCGTCGCGCTGACCTTCCTGCCCGCCTTCCTCGGCCTGCTCGGCCGTAAGGCGTTCGCCGGCAGGATCCCGTTCGTCAAGGCCCCGGACGCCGAGGCCGAGGACGCGGCCCCCGGCCCGGCCACCCGCTACGCCGGCTGGGTCGCGCGCAAGCCCCTGATCCCGCTGATCGCCGGCATCGCCGTTCTCGGTGCGCTGGCGCTGCCCGCAGCCGGGCTGAAGCTGGCCCTGCCGTCCGAGAGCACCGGCGATCCCGCCACCAGTTCGCGTCAGGCCTACGACCTGGTCTCCGACGCCTTCGGTCCGGGCCGCAACTCCCCGCTCGTGGTCGTCGTCGACGCCAAGGACGCCACCGTCCCGGCGGCGGAGGCGTTCGGCGAGGTGGTCAAGACCATCTCCGCGCAGAACGACGTCGTCAACGCGCAGATCGTCGCGATGAACCCGGCCGGGGACACCGCGCAGATCCTGGTCACCCCCGGCAGCGCGCCGACCGACCAGAAGACCGTCGACCTGATGCAGTCCATCCGCGACGGCGAGGGCGCGCTGCACGAGCAGATCGGCGTCAACTACGGCGTCACCGGGCAGACCGCGCTCGAGACCGACGTCTCGGACCGACTGCAGGGCGCACTGGTCCCGTATCTGATCATCGTGGTCGGGCTCGCGTTCATCCTGCTGATGCTGGTGTTCCGGTCGATCCTGGTGCCGCTGACCGCGGCCCTCGGCTTCCTGCTCAGCGTCGCCGCCACGTTCGGTGCCACCGTCGCGATCTTCCAGGAGGGCTGGGGCGGCCTGATCGCCAACCCGCAGCCGCTGGTCAGCTTCATGCCGATCTTCCTGATCGGTGTGGTCTTCGGTCTCGCGATGGACTACCAGGTCTTCCTGGTCACCCGGATGCGGGAGGAGTACGTGCACGGCGCCTCCGCGAAGAAGGCAATGACCATCGGCTTCAGCCACGGCGCCCGCGTGGTGGCCGCCGCCGCACTGATCATGATCTCGGTGTTCGGCGCGTTCATCCTCGAGGACAACGCGTTCATCAAGTCGATCGGCTTCGCGCTCGCCTCGGCGGTCTTCTTCGACGCCTTCATCGTCCGCATGGTGATCATCCCCGCGGTGATGGCCCTGCTCGGCGACAAGGCGTGGTGGCTGCCGAAGTGGCTGGACAAGATCCTGCCGAACGTCGACATCGAAGGCGAGAAGCTGCGCCGCGAACTGCCGGCGGAGCAGGACACCGCGGAGGTTCCGGCCACCGCGTAGACCGCGGCACTCGAGGCACCCCCGGCCCTGTCGGATCACCCGACACGACCGGGGGTGTCGTCGTGTCCGGCCCCGGTTCCCCACCTAGGCTGAAGTCCTGATCAGTGCGGGCGGAGGCCCGCGTCCGGCGGCAGACTAGGAATTCCATGGCACACCAGAAGCATTCGGGCGTCATCTCCGGCCTGAACCGTATCCAGAAGGCCGCCCTGACCACGGGCGCCGACTTCTGGCACACCGCCTCCGTGCCCGATGCCGCGATCCCGTCGATCATGCTGACCGACGGCCCGCACGGTCTGCGCAAGCAGTCCGAGGGCGGTGACGCGCTTGGACTGGGCGACAGCGTCCCCGCCACCTGCTTCCCGCCCGCCGTCGGGCTCGGTTCGAGCTGGAACGTCGACCTGATCCGCACCGTCGGCACCGCGCTGGGTGACGAGGCCCGCGCCGAGGGGGTCTCCGTATTGCTCGGCCCCGGCGTGAACATCCGCCGGTCGCCGCTGTGCGGACGAAATTTCGAGTACTACTCGGAGGATCCGTTCCTCGCCGGTGTCCTCGGCGCGGCATGGGTGCAGGGCGTGCAGTCCCGCGGGGTCGCCGCGTCGCTGAAGCATTTCGCCGCCAACAACCAGGAAACCGACCGGATGCGCATCGACGTCCAGGCGGACGAGCGCACCCTCCGCGAGATCTACCTGCCCGCCTTCGAGCGGATCGTCACCACCGCAAGGCCGTGGACCGTGATGTGCTCGTACAACAAGGTCCGCGGCGTGCAGGTCAGCGAGAACCGTTGGCTCCTCACCGAAGTGCTGCGCGACGAGTGGGGATTCGACGGCCTGGTCGTCTCGGACTGGGGCGCGGTCAACGACCGGGCGCGGGCGCTGGCCGCGGGCCTGGACCTGACGATGCCCGCCGCGGCCGGCGACGAGAGGGTGGTCGCGGCGGTCGAGTCGGGCGAACTCGACGAGTCGGCGCTCGACGACTCGGTCGGCCGACTGCTCACCCTGATCGAGCGCACCACGGCCCCCACCGGCGCCGCGCGCGCCTACGATGCCGACGCCCACCACGAGCTTGCCGCGGTCGCGGCCACCGAGTCGGCGGTTCTGCTCAAGAACGAGGGGCTGCTCCCCCTCGACATCGCCGACCTCGACTCGGTCGCGGTGATCGGCGAGTTCGCCCGCTCCCCGCGGTTCCAGGGATCGGGCAGTTCCCAGGTCGTGCCGACCCGCGTCGACTCGGCGCTCGACGCCATCGCCGCCCTCGGCGGGGAGGGTGCCTCGGTGCGCTTCGCGCCCGGCTTCCGATTCGACGGCACCGCCGACGCCGACCTGGTCGCCGAGGCCGTGGCCCTCGCCGAGTCCGCGAAGACGGTGCTGCTGTTCCTCGGGCTGCCGACCGAGGTGGAGTCGGAGGGCTTCGACCGCACCGACATCGACATCCCCGCCAACCAGCTGGCCCTGCTCGACGCAGTCGCGGCGGTCAATCCCCGTGTCGCCGTGGTGCTCTCGAACGGTGCGGTCGTCGCGACGGCGGGCTGGCAGGACCGCGCACAGGCGATCCTGGAGGGCTGGCTGCTCGGGCAGGCCGGCGGCCCGGCGCTCGCTGACCTGCTGTTCGGCCTGGCGAACCCGTCGGGGCGGCTGACCGAGACGATCCCGCTGGACCTGGCGGACACCCCCAGCCGGATGAACTTCCCCGGTTCGGACGGTGTCGTCGTCTACGGCGAACGGATCCACGTCGGCTACCGCTGGTTCGACACCCTCGACATGCCGGTGGCGTACCCGTTTGGATTCGGGTTGTCCTACACCACCTTCGAGTACTCCGACCTCACCCTCACCCCCGCCGGGGACGCGCTCGAGGTGACGTTCACCGTCACCAACACCGGCGACCGGGCCGGGGCAGAGGTGCCGCAGTTGTACGTGCGCGACGTGGACGCGAGCGTGGACCGGCCCGTGCACGAACTGAAGGGGTTCACCAAGGTGCACCTGGCTCCCGGCGAGGCCAGGGAGGTGACGATCACCCTCGATTCCCGGGCGTTCGCGTTCTGGTCGTCGCGCGAACACCGCTGGGTGGTCGAGGCCGGCGACTTCGAGATCCGGGTCGGCGCCTCCTCCCGCGACATCCGGCTGACCGCGACCCACGCCTCCCCCGGTGACGGCATTCCGCCGACCCTGACCGGGATGTCGACGCTCGGCGACTGGTTCGCGCATCCGGTCGGCGGACCCCTGTTGATGGAGGCGTTCGCGGCGGCCGGTGGCGACGACGCCCTCGGGATGGGCGAGGTCAGCCCCCTCGTGCTCCAGATGGTGATGGGCGCGCCGCTGGCCAAGCTGTCCTCGTTCAGCCCCGCGATGAGTGCCGATCTGGTCGACGAACTGGTCGACGCGGTCCGGGCGCGGACCCCACGTTCGTAGACAGCGACAAGAGCGAGAGTGTGAGCGAGTGGCCGTGACCTCCCCCAAGCACGAAGCACCGGAGCCGATCCTTCCGGGGCAGCGGACCGGAAAACTGCGTAGTCCGCTGTTCTGGGCGGCCCCGATCGTGGTCGTGGCACTGCTGATGTCGCTGCTGGCCACGCTGTACCTGGGCAGCATCCTCGATCCGAAGGGAAACCTGCGCGGCTTCCCGATCGCTGTGGTCAACCAGGACGAGGGGGACGTCACCCCGGGTTCGGACACGCGGCAGAACATCGGCGACCAGATCGTGGACGGACTCGTCGCCGGGGTTCCTTCCGACAAGGTGGATCTGAAGCAGGTGGGGATCGGGACCGCGCAGTCGATGCTCGACTCCGCGGAGGTGTACGGCGCGATCGTCATCCCGTCCGATTTCACCAAGCGGCTGATGATCCTGGCCCAGTCCAGCGTTGTCCCCGGCGACGTGGAGAAACCCGTCATCACCGTCTACACCAACCCGCGGGCGGGGACGTTCGGGACCGCGCTCGTCGGTGCGATCGCCGGCCCGGCGTTGACCACGGTGAACGAGAAGGTCGGCACCCAGCTGTCCGACCAGGTCGCGGCCGCGGTCGGCGACACGCCGGTTGCCGGTGCGGCCCGGTTGACGCTGGCGCACCCGATCGAGGTGCTGACGGTGCAGCACAAGCCACTGCCGGACGGCACCGGAAACGGGCTGTCCGCCTTCTATTACGCACTGCTGGTCATCCTCGCCGGGTTCACCGGCGCGATGATCGTGAACACCCTCGTCGACGGCATGCTCGGCTTCGCTCCCACCGAGTTCGGCCCCCGCTACGTCCACAACCCGAGGGTGGAGATCTCCCGCCTGCAGACGCTCGCCGTCAAATGGGGGGTCATGGTCGTCGTCGGTCCGCTCGTGTCGGGTCTGTACCTGTGGATCTCGCACCTGCTGTCGATGCCGCTGCCGAACGCGTTGGGGCTGTGGATGTACGGCAGCTTCGCAATCATCGCCGTGGGTGTCACCGCGATGTCGGTCCTCGCCGTTTTCGGCAGTGTGGGCATGATCCTCAACCTGATCCTGTTCATCGTGCTCGGGCTGCCGTCGGCCGGCGGCACCATCCCCATCGAGGCGACGCCGCCGTTCTTCGGTTGGCTGGCGAGTTTCGAGCCGATGCACCAGGTGTTCCTCGGGGTGCGGGCGCTGCTGTACTTCGGTGAGGGCGGTTCACGGGAGATGACGCACGCGGTCGCGATGACGACGATCGGTCTGGTGATCGGACTGGCACTCGGCGCGGTCGTGACGACGCTCTACGACCGCAAGGGATTTCACCGAGGGGTCGCGACCCCCGCACCGGTCGCCGAACCCGATCCTGCCGCCTGATCCACGCGGGCGAACGCCCGGGTGGCGACGGCGATGTGACGACGATCGGGCACCGCGGCGGCAACGAGCCTGCGCCGCAGCGCATACCGGGTGAGGCCACCGGACCCCGAGGACTGCACCCCGTACAGTTCCCGTGCCCGCGGATGCATCATCTGCCGTACCGCGGCGGACGGCACGCGTTTGACCACCCAGTGATCCGGCCGCAGCACCTGGTCGCGGTAGTACTCACCGTCCGGACCGAGTGCCAGTTCCCGGGCACAGGCGTCGGCGAACCACTTCTCGAAGCCGCCCCACGTCTCCGGCATCGCCCGCGCCGAGATCCCGTACCGGCGGTACCACGAGCAGCACTCGCGGTACAGCTGCTCCCGCTCGTCACCGTGCAGCGGCCGGATGAAGGTGTCCACCATCGTCATCAGGGTGTCGACGTAGGTGGCATGCTGAAAGAAGAAGACGTCCGGGTTCAGCGCGTGGTAGCGGACTCCGCTCTCCAGGCGCCCCTTGACCTGCTCGTGCCCGAACCGGATCACCGAGGACAGGTCCCGGTCCTCGTAGGCGATCGCGATCAGTTGCGGGACGGTGTGCCTGGGCGTGCATCCACACGTGCCGCGGGGTGCGCGAGTGCTCACGGATGCCGCGCGCGATCACCGGGTGCAGCATCTGCAGCGACACCGCGCGGGGCAGGGTGAGCAGGAATCGGCGGTCTCCGAGGTAGTCCCAGAGCAGGCTCCCCGGGCCCAGTTCGTCGTCGACGCGCGCCATCAGATCAGGTTCGAGCCCTTGCCGATTCGCCGGCGCAGGTCTCGCATCAACAGGTAGCTGCCCCCGTTGCGGATGAAGCCAGGCAGGAACCGGTTGACGAACGAGACGAAGATGAACAGGTGCTCGAACCGTCGGCGGTCGTCCTCGGTCCACTCCAGGTCGAGCTGCTCGCGGAACAGCGGCGACAGGAACCCGATCGTCAGGAACCTGAGCAGGTTCCGGAAGGTCGCCCGCAGCGGCCACGCGATCATCCGCAGGCCCACGAGGTCCTCGAAGAACTCCTTCGTCCGCTCGTCGAAGACCACCCGCTCGCAGGCGGTGTTCCAGTACACGTCGAAGTCGGCGCGGGTGGCCGGCCACATGTCCTCGGTCACCTGCAGGGTCGTGCCGAGCGTGGAGGACCGCTGGTAGAAGTGCTCGAGGTCCTCGGCGGACAGCTTCCCGTGCAGCAGTTGGTGCGAGTCCTCGAAGCCGATGTACAGGCACGCCGCGACCCACAACTGGAGTTCCCGGTTGAAGGCGTTGTACCTGACCGGGCTGGTCTCGTCGGACCGCACCTGCCGGTGCGCGCCGTTGACCGCCTCCCGGTACGCTTCCCGCTCGGCGTCGGTGCCGAGGATCGCGACCGCCAGGTACTGGGTGGTGGTGCGGGCCCGCTTCCACGGATGATGCATCAGCGCGCCGGACGGCACCTTGCTCTCCATCACCCCGTATGCGACCTCCGGCCAGCCGATCTGCATGGCCACGTTCGCGGCGGCGCCGGCGAACGACCAGAAGTCCAGCGCATCGGTGAGGTCCGGGTTCTTCCGGGTCCACCGCTTGCGGGTGCTGGTGATCGTGATGCGGGTCCGCGCGGTGGTCAGCCGCGGCCGCTCGTCGAGATTGACATAGCTGCGAGGCATACGCCCCTCCTTCGATGGATCCCCCGTGGGCGAAACGGTCGGCACACCAACAGTTCTCGAACCCGATCGTGGCCGCCCCTCCACGGTCACGATCGGCACCTATGCGAATTGCGGTTAACATACCACTCGGGTGAGCGGCGTCAAGACCGTTCACCCGGAGCGCCCGCCACGGGCGATGGCGTCCCACCCCACCCGTCCCCGCTACACTGCCTACTGCAGCGGGGACGGGCAGCGATGCCCGCACCCCACGCCCTCGTAGCTCAGGGGATAGAGCACGGCTCTCCTAAAGCCGGTGTCGCAGGTTCGAATCCTGCCGAGGGCACAACATCTTCCCAGGTCAACCGGATATTCGGCCGGTCGATCACAACTTCTCCGGCGCCTGACCGCGCTCGTACAGGTCCGTCCGGTCCACGACGTTCCACAGTTCGACGGTCTGCACGATCCAGAACGTCGCGAACTCCGCGATGAGCAGGACCTCCGCGACGAGGACCAGATGCCCGAAGTCAGGGAACGCCAGATGCACGACGAGGACCGCCACGAGGGTGGCGAACATCCAGCCGGCGATCGCCTGGTACGCGCGGACGTAGGTCCCGGCGTTCGGCGTGTACGAGGCCGAGACAGCGCTGGCCACGGCCACACCGACGATTCCCGCGAACATGAGCGATGCCGCGATCGTGTGGCCGTGTGCCGCGAAGAAGTCCGGAAAGAACAGGAAGCAGGACACCCCGGCCGCCAGCAGCACCCACCCGAAGTTGCGGACCCACCGGGCCACCGGTTTGAGCGACCGGTCGGCGCCCGTCCGCCACGCGATCACCAATGTCACCACCTGGGCGATCACCGCAGCGATCAGGATCGCCCAGACACTGTTGCGCATCGCGTCCGACAGGCCACCCTCGAACGCGATCTCCCGCCAGCCACACGAACCCGGCTCCGGCGGTGCGGTGGGCACGACCGCGACGACGAACGCGAGAAATCCGGACAGGTTCAGCGCGACGTCCTCGGTGTCCGAACTGCCCTTGTAGACGATAGACAGACGCCGAGCGCACAGAGGACCGCGACGAGGACGTTGTGCGCCGTGCTGTAGTAATACGCACTGATCGAGTCCCGCCAGCAACCGGACTTCGCCGTCGCGACGAGCACCGAGGCGGCGAGCGTGACGACCAGCACGACCATGGCCAGCCTCAGGTACCGATAGGTGGAGAGAACCGCGCTGCCGCGACCGTCGCCCATCCGCCGACCTCCTGCACGCCCATACGCAGTATCACTCGCCGCACGGCGCGCCCGCGAGGGTTCCTGACGCCGCCGAGCCGCCCCAGGCAATCGACCCACGTAACGCTCATCGGAGTAAACCGACATACCGGTTGGTAGGTTGCAGCCAATCACGGTAGGGGGAATTCATCGATGATCGACATCTCGGTCAAGCGCGTATTCGCGGGGGGCCTGGTCGCGGTCGCGGTCGGCGTTGGGGTGGCGGCTCCGGCGGGTGCCACATCCACGGATTCGTTGGAGTCGATCACCGCATCGGCTTCCAGCCTCATCAATCCTCCAAGCATGACCCTTCAATCCCTGATCGCCGCCCGGAATGCGGGTTTCCCGATCTACGAGGCGGCCGAAAGGGTGCAGTACCAATCCCCGAAGAGGGCGTTCTGGATGATCGAATATCGGCGAGTGTCCAGCGACTACGACCTGAGTTCCCCGACCACGAAGTTCGTGACGTTCGGCGAGACCGGGCCGGACACCTTCTGGGTGTCCCCTGACTCGATCCCCAGCGTGATCGACATCAATCGGACCTGGCGACACCAAGAGAACGTCGGCTTCCCGATGGTGGAATTCGAGCCCACCGATCAGCGCTTCACCAACAGCCCACCGGTACAACTGCTCGGCGGCGGACCGAGCATCGGAATCGCACTCATCACGTCCGGACCCACGCTGTCCTCGTGACCTGGATTCAATGCCTGCCACCCACTGAAGCCAGGCGCGCCCACGGGCCGCACGGACACGCCCGCCGCATGGCGAACTGCCGACTCCGCAGACACCCGTTACCCGGCGTTGCATCATCTGTTGCCGCCGGTCGTCCACGCAGGCACTATGTCCGGGTGCCCAGAATCGGACATCGACCCGCCGCCCTGTTTCCGCTCGCACTGGCCGCGGTCCTCGCAGTGTCCGGCTGCTCGTCGTCGGACGCAGGCACCTCGGCCGCACCCACGTCGACCCCGGTTCCGAACGCGTACACGAAGCTGCCGTCGACCGCGGCGATCGGCGACTGCGGCCCCGACACCGGGGCCACGACAACCCCGGGGACCCTCACCGTCGCCACCGACTCCCCCGCATACGCACCGTGGTTCGTCGACGACGACCCGGCCAACGGCAAGGGCTTCGAGGGTGCGGTCGCGCGCGCGGTGTCGGAGCGCCTCGGCTACGACCCCACGCAGGTGACGTTCGTCCGGGTGCCGTGGGCGGAGGCGATCGCGCCCGGACCGAAATCCTTCGACTTCGACATCAACCAGGTGACGATCGTCGGCGACCGCCGAGACGCCGTCGACTTCTCGTCCCCGTATTACGCGGTGACGCAGGCGATCGTCGCGATGGCGGGCACCCCCGCCGCCTCGGCCCGCAATCTCAACGACCTCACCGGGTTTCAGCTCGGGGCCCAGGCCGGCTCGACGAGCCTCGCCGCCATCGAGGGAACCATCCGGCCGGGCGACGAGCCGCTCGCGTTCGCCACCACCGACGAGGCGAAGGCCGCACTCGCCGACGGCCGGATCGACGCGCTGGTGGTGGACATTCCGACGGGCTTCCAGATCACCGAGTCGGATCTGCCGGAAAGTATTCTGGTCGGCCAGTTCCCGCGGCCGAACACCGTGACCGAGTTCTTCGGGCTGGTGCTCGAGAAGAACAGCCCGTTGACCCCGTGCGTCTCCGCAGCGGTCGATTCGCTCTACGCCGACGGCACTCTCGACGAACTCGCGCAGGCGTGGCTGGTCGACTCCGTCTCCACCCCGATCCTGGAATAGCCGCCACCCGATCGGCTCCTGCGGGAGCGTGACCGATCCGACACGGCCGAATTTATACCCCCAGGGGTATGCTGGGCCGTGATGTCGAACCCGACCCCGGAGAGTGTCATGCCCCTGCCCCGCCACGACGGCTGGACCGTCGCACGTGTCGTCCCGCTGCTCGCCGGCGTGCTGGTGCTGCTGAGCGCTGCCCTCGCCGCGGTCCTGTCCCCCTGGTGGCTGGTACTCACCGGGTTCGTCGGCGCCAACCTGGTGTTCTACGCCGCGATGGGCTGGTGTCCGGCGAGCCTGGTGATGCAGCGACTCGGCGTGCCCGTCACCTGCGCTGCAACCCGCTCCTGATCGCCCGGTCCACGGGGCGATCGGCCACCGTGATCGAGGACACCGACGAGGCGGGACGTTCGCCCCTAGCCGCCGCGGCCCATCTCGACGAGCATGGGATCTGCGGGGCACCGACGGACCGACCGCCGACCCGCTCCGCGGAGGAGGCGACATGATCATCAATCCCCCGATCGTGGTGGGCGTCGACGGATCGGAGACCTCGAACGCGGCGGCCCTGTGGGGGGCCCACGCCGCGGCGCGACACAAGGCACCGCTACGAGTGGTGTCCGCACTCCCGACGCCGGTCGTGTACGGCGGGGTCCTGGTCACGTCCCAGGAATACTTCGACGACCTCGCCGCCGAGACGCAGCGGATCCTCGCCGCGGCAACGGAGCTCGCCAAGAAGGCCGCCCCCGGCGTCGAGGTCGAGACGGCGGTGCTCCGCGGCTCTCCGATTCCCTCCCTGCTGGACCTGTCGGAGTCCGCCCGCATGATCGTGCTCGGCTGCCGAGGGCTCGGCGCCGTCCGGGGCGCACTGCTCGGCTCGGTGACCTCGGCACTGGCCACGCACGCGCGCTGCCCGCTCGTGGTCGTCCCCGGCGCGGAGACCGTGCCCGACGCAGGCCCGGTCGTCGTCGGTGTCGACGGGTCCGCGAACAGCGTGCCCGCCATCGAGGCCGCGTTCACCGAGGCCTCGCTGCGCGGTACGTCCCTCGTGGCGGTGCACGCCTGGAGCGACGTCGACTTCGACACCCTGCCCGCCGCGGTCGAGGACCTGCCGTGGGAGGGCCTGGCCGAGAACGAGGAGGCGGCGCTGGCCGAGAGCCTCGCCGGCTGGCAGGAACGCTTCCCCGACGTCGCCGTGCAGCGTGTCGTGGTCCGGGACCGCGCGGTCGAACAGCTGCTCGACCAGTCGAAGTCGGCTCAGCTCACGGTCGTCGGCAGCCACGGACGCGGTGGTTTCCGCGGCATGCTGCTCGGCTCGACGAGCCGGACCCTGCTGCACCGCGCCGAACGACCGCTGATGATCGTGCGGGAACGCCGCTGACGCCCAGGCACCTGTGTTCCTGACGGCCGGCCGTCAGGAACACAGGATGGCCGGCCGGTCACCCGTAGAGGGCGACGAACGTCTTCAGCGATGATTCGATGTCTCCCTTGAGGGCACGGGCCACTCCGGAGCCGATCGGACCGAACAATGGAGCGCCGCCGAGGTCGATGTTCAATCCGACCTCGGCGCCGTCGTGCTTCGGCGCCACCGACAGCACGAGCCCGATCTTCACGCCGCCCTTGCCGTCCCCCTTGAGGACGAGCTTCTGCGGGGGCGCGTAGTCGGTGATGGTCCAGCGGACGCGGTTGCGCAGTCCCTTGACCGAGACCACCGACTCGGCCGTGATGCCGGTGGCCAGCTCCACCGGGAGCTCGCAGCGCCAGCCGTCGTGGATCGACAGCCACTTCTCGAATTCCGCCAGATCGCTTGCCTTTTCCCACGCGGCGTCGGGAGCGAGCGGCACATCGACCGAGACCTTCAGCTTTGCCATGGGCGAATCGTAGCGGCCCGCTCGTTCCAGGTGACCCCGTCGTGCGAACGTCCCGCACCTCGGGCGAGGGCTCCGAGGTGCGGGACGGATCTGGTGGGGCCGAGCCCCGGGGTGCAGCTAGTGCGCGACCGCCTTCTCCACACCGACACCGGTGAGGGATCGGACCTCCATCTCGGCCTGCTTGGCCGGGTCCTCGAGCTTGCGGCGGCCGACGTAGGTGCCGACGATGCCGAGCACGAAGGCCAGCGGGATGGAGACGATCCCCGGGTTGGCCAATGGGAACCAGGAGAAGTCGCTGTTGGGGAACATCGAGCTCTTGGCGCCGGAGACGGCCGGGGAGAAGACGATCAGCACCAGGCAGCTGACCAGGCCGCCGTAGATGCTCCACAGGGCGCCGGTGGTGTTGAAGTTCTTCCAGAACAGCGAGTACAGCAGCGTCGGCAGGTTCGCGGACGCCGCGACGGCGAAGGCGAGTGCCACCAGGAACGCGATGTTCTGACCCATCGCGAGGATGCCGAGCACGATGGACGCCAGGCCGATCACGACGACGGTGATCCGCGAGACCTTGACCTGCTGCTCCTCGGATGCGTTGCCGCGCTTGATGACGCTGGCGTAGATGTCGTGGGCGAACGATGCCGACGCGGTGATCGCCAGACCGGCGACGACGGCGAGGATGGTGGCGAACGCGACCGCGGAGATGATCGACAGGAACAGCGTGCCGCCGAGTTCGAACGCGAGCAGCGGGGCGGCGGCGTTCTCCTTGCCGGGGGCGGCGAGGATCTTGTCCGGGCCGACCATCCGGGCCGCACCGTAGCCGAGGACCAGGGTGAACAGGTAGAAGGCGCCGATCAGGCCGATCGCCCAGGTCACCGAGCGGCGGGCCTCCTTCGCGGTGGGCACCGTGTAGAAGCGCATCAGCACGTGCGGCAGGCCGGCGGTGCCGAGCACCAGGGCGATGCCGAGCGAGACGAAGTCCAGTCGCGACATCGAGCTGATGCCGTACTTGGCGCCCGGCGCGAGCACGTCGCGGCCGGCGACGGCCTCGTTGGTCGAGTTCGTGACCATGTCCTGTGCGTCGGCGAGCAGCTGCGAGAAGTTGCCGCGGACGGCGAGCAGGACCAGCACGAACATGATGCCTGCACCGGCGATCAGCAGGACGGCCTTGACCATCTGCACGTAGGTGGTGCCCTTCATGCCGCCGACCAGCACGTACACGATCATCAGGACGCCGACCACCGCGACCACGATGGCCTGACCGGCCTTGTCGTGGATGTCGAGCAGCAGTGCGACGAGGCCACCGGCGCCGGCCATCTGCGCGAGCAGGTAGAACAGCGAGACCACCAGCGTGGACAGTGCGGCGGCCATCCGGACCGGCCGCTGCTTGAGCCGGAAGCTGAGCACGTCGGCCATCGTGAACCGGCCGGTGTTGCGCAGCATCTCGGCGACCAGCAGCAGCGCCACCAGCCAGGCGACCAGGAAGCCGATCGAGTACAGGAAGCCGTCGTAGCCGTAGACGGCGATGGCACCGGCGATGCCGAGGAACGACGCCGCGGACAGGTAGTCACCGGCGATCGCGAAACCGTTCTGCGGGCCGGAGAACTGGCCGCCACCGGTGTAGAAGTCGGAGGCCTTCTTCGTGGTGCGGCTCGCGCGGATCACGATGCCCATCGTGATCACCACGAACGCCACGAAGATGGCGATGTTGAGGGCCGGGTTGCCCACCTGGGAGCCGCCGGCGGCGAGGATGGTCGTCATCGGTTCTATCCCTCCAGCTCGTCACGGATGGCGGCGGCACGCGGGTCCAGCTCGCGGTTCGCGAACTTCACGTACAGCGCGGTGATGACGAACGTCGTCACGAACTGGCCCAGACCGAGAACGATGCCCAGGTTGACGTTGCCGATCACCTTGGTCGCCATGAAGTCCGAGGCGTAGGTCGCCAGCAGCACGTAGACGGCGTACCAGGTCAGGAAGAACGCCGTCATCGGGAAGACGAAGCGGCGCAGCCTGCGTCGCAGGTCCTGAAATTCAGGACTCGCCTGCATCTCGATGAAGGCCTGCGCGTCCGGGGTGCGCCGGGACGGCGTCGCCTCCGAACTCAGGTCTGCTGTGGTCACGTCGGACTCCTCGGTCTGTGGGGCCGGCTGTGAGGACCGGCAGGCCACAGACGTTATTGAGATCCAGGTCACAAAAGAAGACCGTGACGTCAGTCACACGCCCAGCTGCCGGATCGCGCGCCGGACGGTCGGTTCGGCGCGACGAACGGCGCAGGAGCGTCCGGCGCCCGTGAGTACTTCTGGCCCGCACCGGGACCAAAAGCACTCAAAGGCAGCGGAGCTGGCTACAGGTCGCGCTCACGGTCGCGGCCGACGCCGAGCCGTTCCGGGGCGTGCATGCGGGTGAAGGTGCGCCCGACATCGGCGGGCACGCTGCCGCGGGTCGCGCGGCTGACCGCCACCATCGTCACGAACGCCAGCGGCACCGTCACCGCGGCCGGATACCCGACCAGCACCTGCAGCCAGCCACTCCACGGACCCGCGCCGACACCGCCGAACGCGGTCACCAGCGCCGCCGATCCGGACGCCAGTCCACCGACGATCAGCCCGGCCGCGGCGCCCGTGGCGGTCAGGCCGCGCCACCAGATGCCGAGCACCAGCAGCGGGCACAGGGTCGATGCAGCGACCGCGAAGACCATCCCGACGGTCCGCGACAGGTCGATCGAGGACACCCCGATCGCCATCGCGAGCGGCACCACACCCGCGACGACGGCAGCCACCCGGAAGTCGCGGATCCGGCCGCGCAGCACGTCGGTGCTGAGCACGCCCGCGACGCTGACCAGCAGACCGGACGACGTGGCCAGGAACGCGGCGATCGCGCCGGCCGCGACGAGCGCCGCCAGCAGCTGCCCCCCGACCCCGGACACCACCGACGCGGGCAGCAGCAGCACCGCGGCATCGGAGGTCCCGGTGATGAGCAGCTGCGGCACCCACAGCCGGGCGAACACCCCGAGCAGGGTCGGGAACAGGTAGAAGCCGCCGACCAGGCCGATCACGACCAGCGCGGTCCGCCGCCCCGCCCGGCCGTCGGGATTGGTGTAGAAGCGCACCAGCACGTGCGGCAATCCCATGGTGCCCAGGAAGATTCCGACGATCAGCGAGTACACCTGGAAGAGCGGGTGGGCGCCGCCGAGGCCCCAGCCCGGCTCGAGCCACTGCTGTCCGGTGGGCGGCGCCCCCGCGACGACGGGCACCGCGGCGCCCGCGTCGAGCACCAGCGCGGTGCCCGCCCCGAGCGTGTGCTCCCCGACCGCCAGCGCGACCGGACCGTCCACCTGCTGCCCGTCGAGGGTGCCGGACATCTTGGCGGGCAACGGTTCCGACACCTGCACGACCACGTCCGTGGTGATGTCGACGGTGGTGCGCTCGGCGACCGTTGGCGGCGCGGGTGTGCCGAGGGCACCGCCGGCACCGGCGAGATGGCCCGCGAGGACGAGCGCGGGCACCGCGACGGCGGTCAGTTTGAGCCAGTACTGGAACGCCTGCACGAAGGTGATCGACCGCATGCCGCCGCCGACGACGTTCGCGATCACGATCAACGCCACCACCACCGCACCCACCCAGGTGGGCCATCCGAGCAGGATCCCGAGCGCCAGGCCCGCGCCCTGGAACTGCGGAACCATGTACAGGATGCAGATCACCGCGACCACGACCATCGCCAGCAGGCGTAATCGCTTACTGCCGAGCCGGAATTCGGCGAAGTCCGGCACGGTGTACGCGCCCGAGCGGCGCAGCGGGGCCGCCACGAACAACAGCAGCCCGAGGTAACCGGCGGTGAATCCAACCGGGTACCACAGCGCGTCCGCGCCGTACTTGGCGATCAGTCCCGCGACCCCGAGAAACGAGGCGGCGGACAGGTACTCACCGGAGATCGCGGCGGCGTTCCACCGCGGCCCGACGCTGCGGGAGGCGACGAGGAAATCGGAGGTGGTGCGCGCCAGGCGAACGCCGTAGAAGCCGATCGCGACGGTCGCCACGGCCGCGATCGCGAGCGCGACGACGGTCACGAGTGGAATCGGCTGCCCCGACACGCGTCACCTCCGCCGCTCAGTCGTCGGCCAGGTCGACGAATTCCTGTTCGGTGCGCTCGGCGAGGCGGATGTAGAGCCGTCCCGCCCCGTACAGCACCGGATAGGCCGCCACCCCGAGCACCAGCCAGGGCAGCCGCGCCCCCGCGACGGTGACGTCCCCGAGAGACGGGAAGGCCGCGAGCAGCAGGGGGATCGCAGCGGCCACCAGCACCACCGCGGCCGCGAACCGCAACGCCAGGCCGAGCTGCGCGCGCACCAGCGCCCGGATCATGGCCTCGCCCACCTCGGTCTGTTCCTGGACCTCGACGCGAGTGCGGACCGTCCGGGCTCCCTGCCGGTGCGCGAGCACCACTCGCTCACGCGCCCGGGGTCGACCGTCCGGCGGTCCGCTCATCGGCTCGTCCAGCTCTGCCGCGGCACCCGGACCAGACGGTCCTTGAGTTCGCGGGTGTGCCTGCGACTGACGGGCAGCTCCACCACCGGGGTGTCCTCACCGACCCGCAGGCACACCACCGTTCCGGTTCCCACGCTGCGGATGCCGGTGACCAGCGGCAGCGCGACGAGGTACGAGCGGTGCACGCGCAGGAACCCGGCGGGCTGCCAACGGGATTCGAGCGACGAGATCGGGATCCGGACCAGGTGTGAGCCGGTGGCGGTGTGCAGGCGCGCGTAGTCTCCGTCCGCTTCCACCCACGCCACGTCGGATCGGTGCACGAGTGTGGTGACGCCGCCGAGTTCGACGGGGATCACCTCGTCCGCCTGGGTCGCGTCGGGTTCCGGGGGCGCCGGCTCGGAGGTTCGGCGGGTGGCACGGATCCGGCGCACCGACTCGGTCAGTCGCTCCTCCCGCAGCGGCTTGAGCAGGTAGTCAACGGCACCGAGGTCGAAGGCGTCGACCGCGCGGTCGTCGTGGGCGGTCACGAACACCACCGCGGGCGGGGTCGCGAACGCCGCGAGCACCCCGGCGAGTTCGAGACCGTCCAGTCCGGGCATGTTGATGTCGAGGAACACCGCGTCGATCGGCGCTGCCGCACCGAGCCGGTCCTTGATCACCCGCAGGGCGGTGGTCGCGTCACCGGCGGTGAGGATCTCGCCGACGTCGTCCTGGGCGCGCAGCAGATACGCCAGTTCGTCGAGCGCGGGGCGCTCGTCGTCCACGGCCAGCACGGTCAGCGGGGTTTCGGAAACCCCTTCGGGAGTCTGTGTCACAACAGGTCAATGGTGCCACGCCGGACCGGGTCGAACGGCTCACACCCACCCCGGCGGAGCCGGGAACCCCGGGCACCGTCCGGCGTAGCCGGGACCTTCGGGCCCCGTCCGGTGGAGCCGGGAACCCTCAGACCCGGATCCCGGGCCGGAACTTCGGCACCCGCATGCTCACCCGTGTGCCCGCGCCGGGTGCGGTCTCGACCACCAGGCCGTAGTCGTTGCCGAACGCGGCCCGCAGCCGGTCGTCGACGTTCGCGAGCCCGACGTGCGCGGATTCCTTCGCGGCCGGACCACCGGTGCCGGAGGCGACGGCGTCGAGCGAGCCGGACCGCAGCAGCTCCGGGTCCATGCCGACCCCGTCGTCCTCGACGCTGATCACGCAGTCGGTGCCCTCGTCGGCGGCGACGATGGTGACGGTGCCGTGGGTCTGCCCGGCGAGGCCGTGGCGTACGGCGTTCTCGACCAGCGGCTGCAGTGCCAGGAACGGGAGCACCACGCCGAGCACCTCCGGTGCCACCTGCAGGCGCACCTCGAGCGCGCTGCCGAACCTGGCCCGTTCCAGGGTCAGGTAGCGGTCGATGTTGCGCAGTTCGTCCGAGAGCAGGGTGTACTCGCCGGCGGAGCGGAAGGAGTAGCGCGTGAAGTCGGCGAACTCGAGGATCAGTTCGCGGGCCCGATCCGGGTCGGTCCGCACGAACGACGCGACGGTGTTGAGGGCGTTGTAGATGAAGTGCGGGCTGATCTGGGCGCGCAGGGCGCGGACCTCGGCGCGGTCGAGGCGGGCGCGGGATGCGTCGAGCTCGGCGAGTTCGATCTGGCTGCACGCGTACCGCGCGACCTCGCTGATGGCCCCGAGCATCCCGGGCCCCGGTTCGGCTCCGGTGAGCACCCCCATCACGCCGACCACCCCGACGTCGTCGACCACCAGCGGCTGCACGATCAACGCGCGGATCCCCGGGTCCGGGTGGGCGATGAGTTCCCGCCGACCCGTCTCGGCGGCGGCGCGGGCGGCAACCGCGAACGTGTCGGTGAGATGGTCGTTGGGACCGTTCCACGCGAGGACGGTGCCGTCGCCGTCGGCGAGGGCCAGCGAATCGGCGGCGGTGAGCCGGCGCAGGTGCGGCGCCGCCTCGGCGGCGGAGGTGGCGTCCAGTCCGCGCCGGAGTGGCCGCGCCGCGAGTGACGCCGTGTGCAGGGTCGCGTGCACGGCCCGCTCCTCCGGGGTGGTCAGGGTGCGGCGGGTGCGCAGGCGCAGCATCGCCGCAGCGAGGGCGACGACCGCCACCGCGACCAGCAACGCAACGAGGGCGGTCCCGGACATCAGCGCTCGCCCGCAGGCGTGTCGAGCCGGGCGAGCAGCGTCTTCGGGGCCACGGTTCGGTACGCGTCCTCGACGATGTCCTCGATGTCCCGCCAATCCTCTTGCCCGGGAATGCCGTTCGCGCCGACGTCGAGATACACCCCGATCCAGCCACGGCCGCCGACATAGGGCGGTACGAAGAAGCGCCCCGGGTCGCGGGCCACCCAATCCTGTTGCGCGCCGGACGGTGCGGCCGCCCAGAACGCAACCCGGTCGTCGTGGTGCCGGTCGGCGTAGGTGGCGAACTGCGGCGCCCGCCGCACGAACCACGCGGGCTCACCGTGACTGATCCGTTCGGTGGCCTCGGGCAGGCGCAGGCACAGTGCCCGGAGCCGGTCGAGGGAGTTGGGGACTGTCACGGGACAACGCTACGACAGTCGGCCGGGATCGCGCCGTCAGCGGCCGAAACGCGCCGCCCGGGCCAACGCGCAACCGAGCGGAGCGCTCAGGCGTGCTCCCCGGCGTCCGGTCCCGTCGCCGCGGTCGCGGGGACCGGGGTGTCGGCGATGCCTGCGACGAGGGCTCGGATCGCCCAGCGGGTCCGCTCGCTCGGTGTTCCGGAGACGAGCTCCCCGGCGTGTGCCGCAACGTGCGGCGTGGCCTGCGGGTCGGCCGCGCGGAACGCCTCGGCCAGCGCGTGGACCTTGTCAGCGGCGGAGTCGCGGGCGTCGCCTCGGGCCGGCGCATCGTGCTCGGCGGCGGTGGCCGTGACGTGCTGCAACAGGAGATCGACGCCCCATGCGGCGCGGCTCGCGACGATCCCGCCTTCCAGCAGCAGCGCGAGGATCCAGTCGTAGAGGCGCAGCGCGGCCGGGCCGGTCGGACGCATCACGAGCGCCGATCGGGCCAGGCCCGGGTGGGCGTACAGCACGTCGGCGTAGCCGCAGAGCAGGCCCTCGAGTCGTGTCCTCCAGTCGCCGTCGCCGGGCTGGAGCGAGGTGATGAGCTCGTCGAGGACTGCCGCGTGCAGCTCCGCGACGTTGGCGACGTAGACGTACAACGATGCCGGGCCGGTGTCGAGCGCCTGGGCGACGCGACGCATCGTGACCTTGTCGAGGCCTTCTGCCCGCATGATCTCGATCGTCTCGGCAACGATCCACTCGCGGGAGAGTGCGGGCTTCGCGGGGCGCTCACGCCTGCTTCGAACTGCGGCCATGACCCCAACCCTAACGAACACGTTCGCAAGATCTGCATCTCGGAACGAACATGTTCGTTGCGAACATGTTCGTCATGCCATACGGTGACCACAGACCGCTTCCCCGACCCCCCCGAAGGAGGACCACCATGCCCACCACCGCCATCGTCAACGCCAACGTCTTCGACGGAGTCGAGGTGCTGGAGGCGACCACCGTCGTCATCGACGGCCCGACCATCGCTTCCGTCGGTGGACCCGTCCCGCCCGGTGCCGAGATCGTCAATGCCGCCGGAGCGACCCTGCTGCCCGGCCTGATCGACGCGCACGTCCACACCAGCCGGCAGAGTCTGGCGGTCGCCCTCCGGTTCGGCGTGACCACCGAACTCGAGATGCAGGGCACCAACACGCGCCCGAACCGCGCACCGATCGAGGACGACGACACCGTGGCCGACGTCCGCTCCTCCGGGTTCGCCATCACCCCACCCGGCGGCCACCCCGACGAGCTCTTCCCCGAGGACTTCCACCCCGGCCCGCCGCCCGGCGCCCGTCCTCCCGCGGGTGCCCGGCAGGCACCGCCGCTGATCCCGTACTCGACCACCCCGGAGCAGGCGGTCGCCTACATCCCGCAACTGATAGAGGCGGGTTCGGACTACATCAAGTTCATGGTCGACGACGGGAGCGTCGAGGGGCACCCAGGAATCCCCATGCTCGACCAGGCCACCCTCGACGCGGGCGTCGCCGAGGCGACCCGGCGCGGCATGCTGACGGTCGCGCACGCCCTGACGATCGACGCGACCCGGATGGCGATCGACGCCGGCATCGGCGGCCTCACCCACCTGTTCATGGACCGCCCCCACACCCCGCGGATCATCGAGCAGATCGCCGCGTCCGGCGCCTTCGTCGTGCCGTGCGTCGTCCTCGACGCCTCGATGATGGGCATCACCGGCGCGGAGCTCGCCGCCGACCCCCGGGTGTCCTCGCGGCTGGACGACGCCTGGCTCGCGACGCTACGCTCCAGCTTCGGCCATTACCCACAGGGCGACATCGACGACGTGCTCGCCTCCGTCAAGGCCCTGCACGACGCGGGTGTCGACCTCCTGGTCGGCACCGACGCCTCGGTTCCGGTCGAGTTCATGGGTGGCCTCGCCCACGGCGCGAGCGTCCACCAGGAGCTGCAGTACCTGGTCCGCGCCGGCCTCACCCCCGTCGAGGCCCTGCGCGCCGCCACCAGTACGCCCGCACGCCGGTTCGGCCTCACGGACCGTGGGCGGATCGCGAAGGGACTGCGCGCCGACCTGGTCCTGGTGGCCGGGGACCCCACCACGACGATCAGCGACACGCTCGACACCCGCGCCGTCTGGCGCCGCGGCGCCCGGCTGCTCCCGTGAACGTCGCGCCCACGGTCTCGCGCCGCTCCGCGGCCCGCACCGGACGGTGTCGTGCCGCGGATCACAGCTCGATCTCACCACCCGGGAATTGATTGCGGATCAGACACGTTAGTTGAGTCAGAATCACTCAACTTTCAGGAGGCTCGTCAATGCCTGCATTCTTCGGCCCCCAGGGCCCCGGCCGCATCGACATCAGCCGACTCATGAGCCGGTCCACCCAGGAGCTCGTGAACGCGGCCGCCCGCTTCGCCGCGGGCCGCGGTGACGCCGAACTCGACGCCCTGCACGTCATCCACGTGATGGCCGGGCAGGACCCGATCCGGACCCTGATGCAGCGCTCCGGCGCCGAGCCGTCGGCCGTGGCCGAGGCCGCCGAGGCACTCCTGCCGCAGGGCCGCGACGGATTCACCGCCTCGCCCTCGCTGAGCCCGGCCCTGAAGACCGCGCTGCTCGAGGCGCACCAGCTCGCGCGCGCCCTCGGTTCGACCTACATCGACCCCGAGCACCTGTTCCTCGCGCTCGCCTCCGACCGTGACCACAAGGTCGGCCGGGTGCTCGCCGAGCTGGGCATCACTCTCGAGTCCCTGCAGCGCGCCGTCCAGGCCGGCCCCGAGACCGCAGCCGAGAACCCGACCGACACCCCGACGCTCGACCAGTACGGCGTCGACCTCACCGCGCGCGCCCGCGCCGGGGAGATCGACCCGGTGATCGGTCGTGCACTGGAGATCGAGCAGACCGTCGAGATCCTGTCCCGGCGCACCAAGAACAACCCGGTGCTGATCGGCGAGGCCGGTGTCGGCAAGACCGCGATCGTGGAGGGTCTGGCGCAGCGCATCGTTGACGGAGACGTCCCCGACCGCCTGCTCGGCAAGCGCATCGTCCAGGTGGAGATGTCGTCGATGGTCTCCGGCACCCGCTACCGCGGCGACTTCGAAGAGCGGCTGACGAAGCTGGTCGACGAGATCACCGCCCACAAGGGCGAACTGATCGTGTTCATCGACGAGATCCACACCATCGCCGGGGCAGGCGCGGGTGCGGACGGCGCGATGGACGCAGGCAACATCCTCAAGCCGAAGCTCGCACGTGGGGATCTGCACGTCGTCGGCGCCACCACCCTCGACGAGTACCGCAAGCACATCGAGAAGGACCCCGCCCTCGAGCGCCGGTTCCAGCCGGTGATCGTGGACGAGCCGAGCACGGCGGACGCGATCACGATCCTGTCCGGGTTGAAGGACCGGTACGAGGAGCATCACGGCGTCCGGTACACCGACGACGCGATCGTCGCCGCCGTCGAACTCTCGCACCGGTACATCGGCGACCGTTTCCTGCCGGACAAGGCGATCGACCTGATCGACCAGGCCGGCGCCCGGCTGTCGCTGCGCTCACCGAAGGTCGACACCGACGCCCTGAAATCCCAGCTCGCACAGCTGGAGAAGGACAAGGAGCAGGCCGTCGCCGACGAGGCGTACGAGAAGGCATCGCAGCTGCGGGACCGGATCGCGCAGGTGCAGAGCCGGATCGACGGCACGGCGACCTCGGCGTCCGCCGACACCCCCGAGGTGACGGCCGAGTCGATCGCGGAGGTCGTGGCGCGTGCGACGGGCATCCCGGCGAGCCGGATGACGCAGGAGGAGAAGGACCGGCTGCGGTCGCTCGAGGACGAGCTGCATCAGCGGGTCGTCGGCCAGGACGACGCCGTGCACGCGGTCGCGCGGGCGGTGCGCCGCTCCCGGGCCGGCATGGGCGACCCGAATCGTCCGGTGGGCAGCTTCCTGTTCCTCGGCCCGACCGGCGTCGGCAAGACCGAACTCGCGAAGGCACTGGCGGCGTCGCTGTTCGGTGACGAGGACAAGATGATCCGTTTCGACATGAGCGAGTTCGGCGAGCGGCACACCGTCTCCCGTCTGGTCGGCGCCCCTCCCGGGTACGTCGGCTACGACGAGGCGGGCCAGCTCACCGAACAGGTGCGGCGCAACCCGTACTCGGTGATCCTGCTCGACGAGATCGAGAAGGCGCACCCGGACCTGTTCAACACCCTGTTGCAGGTGCTCGACGACGGCCGGCTCACCGACGGTCACGGTCGCACGGTCGATTTCACCAACACCGTGGTGATCATGACCAGCAACCTCGGTTCCGACCTGATCTCGAGCAAGGGCGGCGCACTCGGCTTCATCACCGGCGATCAGGCCGCGGCCGAGAAGCCGCTGCGGGACCGGGTGATGGCCCGGCTGCGTGAATCGATGCGGCCGGAGTTCCTGAACCGGATCGACGAGATCGTGGTGTTCCGCAAGCTCGACGCCGACCAGCTGCACCGGATCACCGACCTCATGCTCGACGACAGCCGGAAGCGGCTGGCGGACAAGGGCATCGGGATCACGTTCAGCGACGCGGCCGTCGACTGGATCGCCGAGCACGGGCACCAGCCCGAGTTCGGGGCCCGGCCGCTGCGCCGGTCGATCCAGCGGGTCGTCGACGACCGGGTCGCGGACCTGCTGATCGACGACGTGATCGCCGAGGGCGCCGAGGTCCGGGTCGAGGTCGCCGACGGCGAGCTGGAGCTGCAGGTGGCGTAGGGAGTCCGATGAGTCGGGGGCACGGGCATTGCCCGTGCCCCCGTTCATGTCGTCGATCGGCGTCAGCCGAGCGCGCAGCTCCCGCCCCGCCCGGGCAGCCTGTGGCGGTTCCGTGCGACGATCCGGTACAGCACGTCCTGTAACTGGCGGATGACTGGAATCGCATACACGCGCAAGGGAAGTCGGCTGCCGAGAATCCCCGACAGGGCGGCGTTGACGGCGCCGGCTCCGTGATGCCGCTCACCGCGCCAGTCCAGCGCCCAGGCCTGCTCGAGGGCCTGATCGAGGCTGACCCCGAAGTGGTCGACCGCGCCCGGCGCCTGCAGCGGTGTCGCGGTGACCCGACCGCGGCGGTCCAGCCGGCCGAGCCACCCGACGCACCACACACAGAAGCCGCAATCCCGATCGAACATCAGCTCCACGCGGCGGTCCGCGGTGGGTGTGCGGTCGGACATTGCGGCTCCTGTGCGGAATGACTACTTGCCGTCGACGGCGTCCTTGACCTTGTCAGCAGCATCCGCGGCGGCGTCCTTGACGTCCGCGGCAGCGTCCTGCACCGCGTCCTTGGCGTCCGCGGCGGCGTCCTTGACCTCGTCGACCGGGTCGCTGTCCGGGAGGATCTTCTTGGCGGCGTCCTGCACCTTGTCGACGTGCTCGGCGAACTTGCCGCCCGTCTTCTCGTCGATGAAGTCGCCGGCCTTCTCGACCGCGTCCTCGATCTTGTCGGCGTTGTCGGCGACGAGCTGCTTACCCTTGTCGACGAGATCCTTGACCTTGTCCTCGAAGCCCATGCCGTCTCCTCTCAGTGCACAGAGCACACACCCAGCTGCCGGGGGTCACTCCCCCGCGTTCCCCCATTTTCACAGGTGTGCCGTTTGTTTGCCACGACATCGATCCTCCCGGCGTGGCGCGGTCAGTCCGCCGACCGGCTGGGGGTCTCCGGCAGTGAGAACAGCCGCCGATGTTCCCCGTGCAGACGTCCCGAGACCCACCAGCCGATTTCGACCAGAACGATGCCCACCGCACCGCACACGAACGCGGTGGTGGTCGCCGCGACGTTCGACGGGTCGAGCTTGAAGAACTCGCGGGCGAAGGGAATCGAGAACAAGATCACATACCCGGCGGCGGATCCGGCGATGAGCACGATCTTCCACCACACGTACGGGCGGGCCACGATCGCCAGCACCCACAGCGCGATCATGATCAACGTGATCAGCGCCGTCGTGCCCGCCTGCACCTGCTGCGTCTCGGTCTGCTCGGGGCCGGCGTAGACGAGGGCGTAGGACACGAACGTGGCGATGCCGATGACCAGTCCCGACGGGATCGCGAACCGCATCACCCGGGGGACGAAGCCGGTGCGCGCCCGCTCGTTGTTCGGCGCGAGGGACAGGATGAACGCCGGGATGCCGATCGTGAACCACGCCGCGATGGTCACGTGCCGCGGCAGGAACGGGTAGGGCATCGGATCGAAGGCGAACAGCTGTGCGGCGACCCCGGACAGGCCGACGAGCAGCGCCAGCAACACCGAGTACACCGTCTTGGTCAGGAACAGCTGCGAGACCCGCTCGATGTTGCCGATCACCCGGCGGCCCTCGCCGACGACGTGGGGCAACGTGGCGAAGCTGTTGTCCAGCAACACGATCTGCGCGACGGCTCGGGTGGCGGGGCTGCCCGATCCCATCGAGACGCCGATGTCGGCGTCCTTGAGCGCGAGCACGTCGTTGACGCCGTCGCCGGTCATCGCGACGGTGTGCCCGCGCGACTGCAGAGCCCCGACCATCGCCCGCTTCTGGTCCGGGCGCACCCGGCCGAACGTGGTCGAGGAGTCGAGCACGTCGGCGAGCGCCTCACGGTCCTCCGGCAGCTCGCGGGCGTCGACGGCCCGGTCCCCGCCGGGCAGCCCGAGGGACCCGGCGACCGCGCCGACGGAGACCGCGTTGTCGCCGGAGATGACCTTGACCTCGACCTTCTGCTCGGCGAAGTACGCGAGCGTGTCGGCCGCGTCGGGCCGGACCCGCTGCTCGAGCACCACCAGCGCCCGCGGGGTGACCCGGCCGGGCGCCGCCGCGTCGTCCACCGGCAGGTCGCTCTCGCCGAGCAGCAGCACCCGCAGCCCGGTGGCCCCGATCGACTCCGCGGTGCGGGCCGCCTCCGACTCGGGGTCGAGCAGCACGTCGGGCGCGCCCAGTACCCAGTTCCCGTTGTCGCTGTAGGAGTTTCCGCTCCACTTCTTCGCCGACGAGAACGGCGCGACCGCGGTCTGGGTCCAGCCCGGGTCGTGGTCGAACGCCTCGGCGATCGCCTGCACGCTCGCGTTCGGCCGCGGGTCGTCGGCCGCCTGCGCGGCCAGCGCGTTCTCCAACCGGGCCTTGGCGCCGCCCGGTTCGTCGGCGGTGAGCAGCCGCAGTTCGGACAGCCGCATGCCGTTCTCGGTGAGGGTGCCGGTCTTGTCCGCGCACACCACGTCCACCCGGGCCAGGCCCTCGATGGCAGGCAGTTCCTGCACCAGGCACTGCCTGCGGCCGAGCCGGATGACACCGACCGCGAACGCCAGCGACGTCATCAGCACCAGGCCCTCGGGCACCATCGGGACCAACGCGGCGACCATGCCGCTCAGGGCCTCTCCCAGGTTCTGCTCGCTGACGAACAGCTGGTTGTAGATGATCAGCGCACCCGCCGGGATCATCATGTACGTGATGACCTTGAGGATCTTGTCGACGCCGCTGCGCAGCTCCGAGTGGACCAGGGTGAACTTGCTGGCCTCCTCCGCGAGCTTGGCGGCGTAGGCGTCCCGGCCCACCTTGGTCGCCCGGTAGGCGCCGCTGCCGGACGCCACGAAGCTGCCCGAGAGCACCTGATCGCCGGGCCGCTTGTGCACCGGGTCGGCCTCGCCGGTCAGCAACGACTCGTCGATTTCGAGCAGCTCCCCCTCGACGACCGTGCCGTCGACCACCACCTGGTCGCCGGCGCCGAGTTCGATGATGTCGTCGAGGACGACGTCGCTCGGCGCGACCGCCGAGGCGGTGCCGTCGCGGCGGACGACCGGCCGCGACTGGCTGACGATCGCCAGTTTGTCGAGGGTGCGCTTCGCGCGGGTCTCCTGGATGATGCCGATCGCGCTGTTCGCGATGATCAGCAACCCGAACATGCCGTCGATGATCGATCCGGTCGCCAGCACGATCACCAGCAGGACACCGAGGATGGCGTTGATCCGGGTGAACACGTTGGCCCGGACGATCTCCCGGACCGAGCGGCTGGCGCGACCAGGCACATCGTTGGTCCTGCCGTCCGCGCGGCGCTGCGCCACCTCGGCGGCGGTCAGTCCGGTCCGAACGTCCACCTCGGTGGGCGGGAGGGTCCCGACAGCGCGGGTCTCGTCGTTGGCCATGCCAGTCAGGTTATGCCAGCCTGAGCCACCAGTGACGTTGGGTGCTCGGGCGGAGCACGTCGATTCGCTGGCCGGGCATCGGCACCCGGACGGTGGTGCCGAGCGGCTCGGCCGCGGCGAGCAGCCGGGTGATCGGCTCCGCCCACGGGTGGAACGCCAGGTTGAACGTCGCCCAGTGCACCGGCACCAGCACTCCGGCCGCGGCGTCCCCGAGGCCGAGGTCGGCGTGCATGCGCACCGCTTCCTCCGGGTTCATGTGCACGTCCGGCCAGTGCTCGTCGTACGCCCCGACCGGCAGCAGCGTCAGATCGAACGGGCCGTGCCGGTCCCCGATCTCCGCGAACCGCGGCGTGTAACCGGTGTCGCCGCCGAAGAACACGCTGTGACTCGGCCCCCGCACCGCCCACGACGACCACAGGGTGGTGTTGCGCCGCAGGCCGCGCCCGGAGAAGTGCCGCGCCTCGGTGCAGGTGAGGACCAGCTCGCCGACGGTCGTCTGCTCGTCCCAGTCGAGTTCGACGATCCGCTCCTCGGGCACCCGCCAGTGCCGCAGGTGCGCCCCGATTCCCTTGGGCACCACGAAGGGTGCGTCCTGGGTGCGCAGCAGCGCGGTGACCGTGGCCTTGTCGAGATGGTCGTAGTGGTCGTGTGAGATGAGCACAGCGTCCACCCGCGGCAGCGCCGCGACGTCCACCGGCGTCGGGTGCAACCGGGCCGGGCCGAACACGGTGGACGGCGAAACCCGTTGGCTCCACACCGGATCGGTCAGCACCCGGTACCCGTCGATCTCGACCAGAGCGCTCGCGTGGCCGTACCAGGTGACGGCGAGTTCCGCGGCCTCGGCGGGGGCCAGGGGCGTCGCGAGCGGGATCGGGCGACGAGGGCGGCCGAGCCCGCGTCGCGTCAGCACCGACGACAGCAGGCTCGACTCGTCGCCTCGGACGATCTGGGTGCCGGGGTCGGTGTTGTGAAATCGGTTGTCCCGGTAGCGCGACGAGCCGGTCGCCCGCGGTGTGATCGCCGCGACCGAGGCACCGATCTGTCCGGGGACCCCCCACGCCGCGCGCCCGAGCGCCGCGGCACCGACTGCCGCGAGCGTCGCGACGACCGCTCCCCGCGCCCGCACCTCAGCGCCCCCGGAAGGTGGGAGTGCGCTTCTCCTGCCGGGCCCGCGACGCCTCGAGCATGTCCTCGCTCGACCACGCGGCGTGCAGCGCCTCGAGCTGCTCCGGTGTCGGTTCGTCCTGGGTGCCATCGTCATTGAGCACGAGCTTGAGGTGCCGCAGCGACAGCGGCGCCAGCGCGGAGATCCGCTTGGCCCAGTCCTGCGCGACCGTCAGGTCGCCGATCTTGTTCGCCAGACCGAAGTTGTAGGCGTCGTCGGCACCGATCTGTTCCGCGCCGAGCAGGACGGTCCGGGCCGGTCCACCACCGACGAGGGACACCAGGCGCCGGACGGTCCACGAATCCACGGAGATGCCGAGCTTCACGGCCGGCACCGCGAAGAACGCATCCGGCGCGACCACCCGCAGATCGGACGCGAGCGCCAACTGGGTGCCCGCGCCGACGGCGGGACCGTTGATCGCGGCGATCACCGGGATCGGCGCCGAGTCGACGGTGTGCAGCATCTCCAGGAGCGTGTCGGTGAAACCGTCCGCGTACACGTCGCCGGACAGGTCGGCGCCCGCGCAGAACGCGCTGCCCTGGCCGGTCAGCACGATCACCCGCGCGCCGTCGCCGACCGCCTCGTCGACGGCGTCCCGCAGAAGCACGCACAGTTCGGTGTTGAGCGCGTTCCGTCGTTCCTCGCGCTGCAACTCCAGGGTCACCACGTCGCCGTCCCGGCTGGTCCCGATCATGATGGTGACCGTACCGTTTTGACCTGGGAGGTTGCCAGCATGCTCGAGTCCGTGGATGTCGCGGTGATCGGCGCGGGCCAGTCGGGGCTGTCCGCCGGCTACTACCTGCGCAAGCTGGGAGCCGACGCGGGCATCC
Source organism: Rhodococcus sp. NPDC003322 (assembly GCF_053589555.1). Classification (NCBI taxonomy): domain Bacteria; kingdom Bacillati; phylum Actinomycetota; class Actinomycetes; order Mycobacteriales; family Nocardiaceae; genus Rhodococcus; species Rhodococcus sp. NPDC003322. The sequence goes on from NZ_JBSFSC010000001.1 coordinate 845,477, forward strand.
GGTTCGTGATCCTCGACCATGCCCCCGGGCCGGGTGGCGCCTGGCAGTTCCGCTGGCCGTCACTGACCCTGAGCACCGTCAATCGGGTCCACGACCTGCCCGGCATGCCCTTCTCGGACGTACTCGACGCGTCCGCTCCCGAGCAGGTCGAGGCCGCCGAGGCGGTACCGCGGTACTACGCCGAGTACGAACGCCGGTTCGAGCTGCCGGTGCGCCGGCCCGTCCACACCCGGGTCGTGTGCGATCACGGCGATCACCGCGTCGGAGCCGCCGATGATCGCAGTGGCCCGCTGACCGTGGAGACCGACGCCGGGACCCTGACGGCGCGCGGCATCGTCAACGCCACCGGCACCTGGGAGCGGCCCTTCGTGCCGCGGTACCCGGGCGCGGAGAGGTTTCGCGGCCGGATGCTGCACACCCGCGACTACAAGAGCGCCGACGAGTTCGCCGGCAAGCACGTCCTGGTGGTCGGCGGCGGCATCTCCGCGGTGCAGCTGCTCGACGAGATCTCCCGGGTCACCGCCACGACCTGGGTGACCCGCCGGGCGCCGGAGTTCCGGGACACCCCGTTCACCGGCGACGAGGGCCGCGCCGCGGTCGCGATCGTGGAGGATCGGGTACGCCGCGGCCTGCCGCCGGGGTCGGTGGTGTCGGTGACCGGGTTGCCGCTCACTCCCGCGCTGCGGGCGGCCCGCGAGCGCGGGGCACTGGACCGGTTGCCGATGTTCTCCGAGATCACCGCCGACGGGGTGCGGTGGGCCGACGGGACCGAGCAGAAGGCCGACGTGATCCTGTGGTGCACCGGTTTTCGCAGCTCCCTCGACCATCTCGCCCCGCTGCGACTGCGCGGGCCCGGCGGTGGGATCACGATGACCGGGCGGCTCGCCACCCAGGTCGCAGCCGATCCGCGCGTGCACCTGCTCGGGTACGGCCCGTCCGCGAGCACGATCGGCGCAAACCGCGGCGGGCGCGCCGCGGCGGCGGAGCTGATCGACCACCTGACGGCAGGCTGACCCGCCCCGGCAGAACCCCGGTGCACACGGGTTCTGCGGCATGCACGCCCCTTCTGCACGCCGAACTCCCCTGTGCACGCACGAAGACCCGTGTGCACACACGTTCTGCAGCCCGGGAACTCAACTCGGGTCGACGCCGAAGATCTCCCGGTACTCCTTGGTGAAGGCCCGGTTCCCGAACAGCCGCCAGGCGAGCCGGGCCGACAGCGGCATGTCCGCGAGCAGTCGGGTGCGCTGCTCCGGCGGCGCCCCGAGCATCATGAAGCCGAGGAACACGAGCTGCCGGTTCCGTGGGATCGCGGCGCGGCCACGTTCGCCCAGCTTCTCCCACTCGGCCACCGACATGGTCTGCTCGACGAGCGGCAGGATGTGGCTCTCCTCCTCGGCGAGATGCTCGTCGAGCACTGCGACCAGCGCGGTGAGTGTGGCCGCGAGTGCCTCACCGTCGTCCGCGGCCGCAGTCTGCTCGAACCTGGCCGCGCGGGTCTGGCTGCGCTCGACCAGCTCCCCGATCCGTTCGTGCTGTTCCTCCATCCGCAGCACCAGCGCGTGATCCGTGGGCGCCCGGTCGAGCAGGAGCGGCCACATCAGCTCGTCCTCACCGGTGTGGTGATGGTGCAGTCCGGTGCACATCTCGGCATGGAAGGCGACCAGCCGGCGAGCGCGGGCGGTGTCCCCCGCAGGGACGGCACGCACCAGCTCGGGCAGCGAGCCGAACCCGCGTCGGAAGATGTTGTGGGCGAGGAGCATGTCCCCGGTGTCCGGGCGATCGGTGGTGAGGGCGGTGCTCATGGTGTCCTCCTGGGTCGGGTTCGCTGACCTCGTCACGATCACCCGCGCCACTTGCGGCCCTCTTGGCGCCGACTTGTACCGCGCCAGTACCCCGCAACCCCTACCCTTGTGCGGTGTACATACGGGTGCTCGGCTCGATGGACGCGGAGACCGGGACCGGGGTCCTCGATCTCGGCGGCCCCCGCCAGCGCGCCGTGCTCACCCTGCTGCTGATCGCCCGCGGCGCGGTCGTGTCGGTGGATCGGCTGATCGACGACCTGTGGCACGGCGAACCCCCGCCGCGGGCACTGGGCGCCCTGCAGGCGTACGTCTCGAACCTGCGTCGCGTACTCGAACCCGACCGCGCGCCCCGCACGCCGGCGGCGGTCCTGGTCAGCCGCGCGCCGGGGTACTGCCTCACGCTGGGGACCGACGACGTGGACGCCTGGCGGTTCGAGTCGCTGCTGCGGGCGGCTGACGGTGCGCCCGCACCGGATCGGCGCCGGCTGCTCGAAGAGGCGGTCGCGCTGTGGCGCGGGACGGCCCACGCCGAGTTCGCGGCCCACGACTGGGCCGCGCCGGAGGTCGCGCGGCTCGAGGAGCTGCGGCTGGTGGCGCATCAACGGCTCGCCGCGGCGATGCTCGACACCGGTGACGCGGCGGCGGCCGCGGCCGAGGCCGGCGCGCTGACCCGTACGCATCCGTTGCGCGAGGAGGGCTGGCGGCTGCTGGCATTGGCGCTGCACGCCGGCGGCAGGCAAGCCGACGCGCTGGCCGCGCTGCGCCGTGCCCGCGGGACCCTCGCCGACGAACTCGGCCTGGACCCCGGGCAGCCGTTGCAGCAACTCGAGGCGGACCTGCTCGCCCAGCGTCTGCCGCTCCCCGGCCCGCGGCGCGAACGGACCGTGGGGGTGACGGAGGAGGCGGCGGCCACGCCCGCTCCGATGCCTGCGGCGCCCGGATTCGTCGGCCGCCGAGACGAACTCGACTCCCTGCTCGCCGCGTCGCGTTCGGTCTCGGACCGGGCCCGTGTCGCCCTCGTCTCGGGTGAGGCGGGCGGCGGCAAGACCGAGTTGCTGCTGCGCCTTCGGGCGGCGCTCGACGACAGCCTGGTCCTGGTGGGGCGCTGTCCCGAAGCCGAGGGCGCCCCGCCGGCCTGGGCGTGGGTCGAGATCCTGCGTGCCCTCGTACCCGAGGTCGACCCCGGTCCCCTGGCCGCCGCCCTCGCACCGCTGCTCGACGACGCGCGGATGGCCGCCGACGAGGCCGCCTCCTCGGCGCACGGCCGGTTCCTGCTGCACCGGGCCGTCACCGACTACCTCGACCTCGCGCGGCGGGACCGACCGCTGGCGGTGTTCCTCGACGACCTCCACCGCGCCGACACCGAGACTCTCACCCTGCTGACCCGGGTCGCGGAGTCCGTGCCACTGCTGCTCGTCGTCGCGTACCGTCCGGACGAGGTGACCCCGGCACTCGAGGAGGCGCTCGCGGTGCTCGCCCCGCTGACGCCGGAACGGATCCGGCTCGGCGGTCTCGGGGCGGTGGACGCCGCGGCCCTGGTGCGGGAGGTCGCCGGGGTCGACGCCGACGATGCGACCGTCGCGGCGCTCACCGAACGCACCGGCGGAAATCCCTTCTACCTGCGCGAAAGTGCCCGACTGCTGGGCAGTGAGGGCGGACTCGTCGCAACCTCGGAGGTGCCCGCGGGGGTCCGTGACGTGCTGCGCAGGCGGTTTGCCCGGCTGCCGGAGGTGACGGTCGCGGTGCTGCGGCTGATCGCGGTGATCGGCAGGCAGGCGGACGTCGAGGTGCTGCTGCGGGCCGTGGAACTCGACGAGGAGGCAACCCTCGAAGCCGTCGAGGCGGGTGTGGTGGCAGGACTGCTCGACGAGCCGGACGCGATGACCGTGCGGTTCACCCACGCCCTCGTCCGGGACACCCTGTTCGGCGATCTGGCCCAGGTTCGCCGGGCCCGCTGGCACCTGCGGGTCGCCGAGGCCATCGAGCAGGTGCATCCGCACGACGCGCCCGCGCTTGCCCATCACTTCGGAGCCGCGTTGTCGGCGAGCACCGCGCGCCGGGCCGCGAACCACGCACTCGAGGCCGCCCGTCAGGCAGAGGCGCGCTTCGCCCACGACGCGGCGGCCGCGCACTACGAGCAGGCGCTCGCCGCAATGGACCGACTGCCGGGCGGAGGGGACGTGGACGACCGCGTCCAGGCGCTGGCCAGGCTCGGCCGCAGCCACCTCGCGGCGGGGGCGGCGCAACCGGCCCGCGACGCCCGCGACCGTGCCCTGACGGCCGCGGAGTCCGCCGCGCGGCCCGACCTCGCGGTCCTTGCCCTCACGGCCTGGGACAGTCCGACACCGTGGATCAACCGCCCCTACGGGCTGGTGGACCTGCGGGTCGTGACGGCGATCGAGCGGGCGTTGGAACTGCCCGCGCTCACGGACGAGCAACGCTGCCGGCTCCTGGTGATCCTCGTCGACGAGGTGTACGGCGAGGACGATGCCCGCACCGAGGTGGCTGGGGTCGAGGCCGAGTCACTGGCCCGCCGTCTCGGCGACCCGCATCTGCTCGGCCTTGCGCTGAACGCACGACTGGCCCTGCGGCACGGCGCGTATCCGGCGGCGATGCGGGCCGCGATCGCCGCGGAACTGATCGCGATCGGCAGCGACGACGATCTCGCGGTCTTCGCGCTGATCGGTCACTACAACACTCTGCAGATGCTCTGCGCCCGCGGTGATCTGGACTCCGCGCGCGAGCATCTGCGGCACAACGAGGCGCTCGCCGACCGGTATCGGTGGCGGCAGGCGCAGGCCACCAACGCGATGGTGCACGGCATGCTCGCGCACGCGACCGGCGACCTCGACGGCGCCGAGTCCCGCTATCTGCGCGCACACCGGGAGTTCCTGGGACACGGCGGATTCGATGCCGACGGCATCCTGCTGATGGCGCTGCTCTCGCTGCGGGTGACGCAGGGCCGGACCGGCGAGTTCGAGGTGCTGCTGGAATCGCTCGACACCGCGGCACCGGACATGCTGATCGACCCGCTGACCCTCGCGCTCGTCGCCAACGGCAAGGCAGGCAGCGCGCCCCCGCTGCGGGTGGGCATGCGGCCGGTACGGTCCGACTTCTTCCACGGACTGCTGCTCACCCTGCGGGGCGTGGCGGTGGCCGCGCTGGGATCCCGGGACGAGGCCGCCGACCTGTATCCGGCGCTGTCGGCGTATTCCGGCCAGATCGGCGGCGCCGACACCGGTTCGTTCGCGCTCGGACCGGTGGACACCGTGCTCGCCGACCTCGCGCTGCTGCTGGACCGCCCCGAGGCCGCCGGCACCCACCTGACCGCGGCGCTCGAACTCGCCGAGCGGTGCGGGTGCCCGCAGTGGATCGAGGCCGCCCGCAGCAGGCTGCAAGTCGTTCACTAGCGACCGGCGCGACGGTGGTGCCATGAGCACCTTCCTGAGTCGAATCGGATCCGCCGCCGCCGCGCACCCCTGGCGCGTCGTGTCGGCCTGGCTGGCGGTCCTCGCGATCGCCGTGACGCTCGCCGCCACGGTCGGCGGTGACCCGCACGACGACTACGACATCGAGGGGCTGGCCTCCACCCCGGGCAGTCACCTGCTCTCCGACCGGTTCCCGGAGATGTCCGGGGCCGACGCCCGGGTGGTCGTGCACTCCCCGGACGGCGCGGTCCCGACCGCCGACCTGTCCGCGCTGGGTGCGCGGCTGTCCGCCCTGCCCGGGGTCGGTGTCGTGGCGCCGCCGCGACTGTCGGCCGGCGGGGACACGGCGATCCTCGACGTGCGGTACACGGTGCCGGTCACCGACTTCGCAGGTGGCGAGGGCACCGGCGCGCTCGAGGCCGCCGCCGAGGACACCCGTGCCGCGGGCCTGCAGGTCGAGTTCGGGGGCCAGGTCCACGAGAATCAGTCGGCGCCGTCCGGGACGGCGGAGTCCATCGGCATCGGGATCGCGCTGTTGATCCTGGTGTTCGCGTTCGGCTCGGTGGTGGCGGCCGGCCTGCCACTGGCGGTGGCACTGATCGGGGTCGGGGTCGGCGGCGCGCTGATCACGGCCCTGGCCGGGTTCACCGACGTCAGCACCACCGCTCCGACGATCGCGACGATGGTCGGGATCGGTGTCGGCATCGACTACGCCCTACTGCTGGTGACCCGGTTCGCGGACGGCCTGCGGGACGGGTTGACGCCGCGGCGGGCGGCCGGGCACGCGAACGGGACCGCCGGGGTGTCGGTGCTGTTCGCCGGGTCGACGGTGCTGGTGTCGCTGTTCGGTCTCCGGCTGGCCGGGCTTCCGGTGTACTCGTCGTTCGGGTACGCGACGTTCCTCACGGTCGGCGCGGTGATGCTGGCCGCGGTGACGTTGGTCCCGGCCCTGTGCGGACTGGCCGGACATCGGGTGCTCGGCCGGCCGCGAACGCGCCGGGCCGACTCGGACACCGCGACCGCGCGCTGGGCGCACCGGGTGGGAAGCAAGCCGTGGCCGTGGGCCCTCGGCGCGCTGCTGGTGCTGCTGGCGCTGGCGGCGCCGGTCCTGCAGATGCGGACCTGGCCCCAGGACGCGGGCAGCCAGCCGTCCACCAGCACCGTCCGGGTCGCCCACGACCTGGTGGCGAGGGAGTTCGGCCCCGGCGCCAACGGCCCGCTGCTGGTGGCGTTGGATCTCGACCGCGGTGCGGACCCGGCCGCCGTGGCCGCCGTGCTGCGGGCGGACCCGGGCGTCGCGCGGGTCGACGGTCCCGTGTCGAACGCCGCGGGCACCGCGGCGGTGCTGCGGGTGGAACCGACCACCGCGCCACCGGACCCCTCGACCGCCGACACGCTGGAGCGGCTACGTGCACAGCTGCCGGAGGGCACCCACGTCACCGGACTGACCGCCCTGTTCGCGGACATCTCCCAGCGGCTCGCCGAGCGCCTGTGGCTGGTGGTCGCCGTGGTGGTCGCGTTGTCGGTGGTGTTGCTCACGGTGGTGTTCCGGGCACCGGTGGTCGCGGTGAAGGCGGCGGCGATGAACCTGCTCTCGGTGGCCGCCGCCTATGGCGTGATGGTGATGGTGTTCCAGTGGGGTTGGGGTGCAGGCATTCTCGGCCTTCCCGGAGCGGTACCGGTGTCGAGTTGGGTACCGATCCTGATGTTCACGATCCTGTTCGGCCTGTCGATGGACTACGAGGTGTTCCTGCTCTCACGGGTCCGGGAGTTCTGGCTGCGCACCGGTGACCCCCACGGCTCCGTGGTCCGGGGTCTGGCATCCACCGGCCGGGTCATCACCTGCGCCGCCGCCATCATGATCGCGGTGTTCACCGGGTTCGCACTCGACGGGGACATCACGGTGAAGATGATGGGTGTCGGATTGGCGGTGGCCGTGCTGATCGACGCGACCGTGGTGCGGATGGTGCTGGTGCCTGCCACGATGGCGCTCCTCGGACGGGCCAACTGGTGGCTGCCGCCCTGGCTGCACCGGGCGTTGCCCCGCCTCGACGTCGAGGGTGGCGTCACGGACCCGCCGCGGCCCGCCGACGCACGTCCCGCGGTGTCTCACCGGTGAGGTCGCGCACCGCGCGGCCGAACTGACTCAGGCCGGAAAACCCGCTGCGGCGCGCGATCTGCCCGATCGACAGTCCCGCCAGCGCCGGGTCGGCGAGCAGGTCGACTCCGCACCGCACCCGCCTCCTGCGGATCACGCCGTAGACCGACTGGACCTCCGACTCCATCAGTTTGTGCAGGTAGCGACTGCTGACATTGACGCCGGCGGCGACCCGTTCGACCGTGAGCGTCGGATCGGTGAAGTTCCGCTCGATGAACTCGTACACCCGGGACCGCAGGTCCGTGGCACCGTCATCGGGTCGGGCGTCGGACGGGTGCGCCGCCCTCAGCACCGCCAGAGCGAGGTCCGTGACCGCGTGCGCGATCAGCGAGGCCTGCTCCACCCGAGCCCGACTGGTGGTCAACGGTTCCAGCACTCCCGCGAGAGCCGCCACGGTCGGGGAGTCCGTCAGCACCGCTCCGGCGATCCGGCGCCGATCGACGGACCGGGACAACACGACGGACCGCGGGAGGTAGACGAAGGCCAGGTCGCTGCCGTCGGCGATGTCGAGGAACAGGGAGCACCCGAAGTCGACGCACACCGCATCGCCGGGACCTGCGTGGTGAATCACCTGATTCTGTTCCACCACAACGGAACCCGACCGCACACAGGCGACGGCGACGTAGCCGGACATGACGTCCCCGAGCTGACCGGCCCCCCGGACACCGAGGACGGCGGTCGAGCGCATCCGGTTCACCCTGATGGACCCGAGGTCCACCGAGATCATCGAGGCCGCAAAGGAACTGGGATCATCCGAACTGAAGCGACACATCCCGGACAGCATCTCGAGGCCGTCGCGTCCGACCATGCTGATTCCACCCCGGAAGCGCTCCGTCAGCGCTCCGGTGCCGCCACTGTCCAACCGCTCGATCCCCTGCCTGCCCACAGAAGTTTGCTCGACCCTAACTCGGGTCGGGCGCACACCCCGGCAACACGCCAGAGAGCAGGACCGGGACCGCCGTGGGTCAGATCACCGAGACCCCGACGAACCATCCGATGACGGCCAGCACGACCAGCAGCACACCCCCGGCGACAAACGGACCCCACGTGTTCCAGAACGTCCGGTCCCGCTCGGGCTCGGCCGCCGGAGCCGCGACGAACGCCCCGATCTCCGACGCGGCTGCGGCGGGCACCGCGGGCACGACGGCAGCCTCGGCGACCGTCTCGCCGAGCACGTCCACCACCCGCCCGGCCGCGACGTCGTCCGCACCGACCGCACGCACGATCAGTTCCGACAACTCGGCAGGCACGTCGGGGCGAACCGCACTCGGCGAGAGCGGCCGACCGTCACCGGTGTGATGCATGCCGGTGAGCAGCTCGCACAGGACGTTGCCGAGGCCGCGAACGTCGCCGCGCGCGGTCGCGTCGGCCGGTACCCCGGGAAAGGCCAGGTACGCCACGCCGTCGGCGTCGACCCGGACCCGTCCGGGGTTGTCGATCGCGACGAGGGCCCCCTCGCCGTTCGCATCCCGCACCAGCCGGGCGAGAGGAACGACGGCCGCCGCCGCATCCGCCGGTCGACCCGCCCGCACGAGCCCAAGCGCATGGCTCTGCTTCCACTGCGCGACGATCACCGCGCGGCCGTCGATCTCGAACATGTCCAGGATCGCGGCCGTCGCGTCGGACCGGATCCGGCACAGCCAGCCGGTGCGGTCGAAGAACGCCGCGGCACCGTCGGCCTCCGGGAATTCGACCACGGTCAGAGCGACGTCCCGAGCCAGGACGGTGTCACGAGCCCGCCAGTAGGCGATGTCGGTGCTTCCCCCGCAACGTTCGAGCAACCGGTAACGATCGCCCGCGAACTGGGAGCCCGGGACCAGCGCCCAGACCGGCGGACGGGTCGGGGTACGCGTCGCCGAACGGGCGGGCACGAGTGACTTGACCGGCACCCGCGCCGCACCGGCGGCCGGCACCGCACCCGACGCGTCCCTGAGCGGAGTTCCGGCGGGCGCGGCCGCCGAGACCGGGCCGGTCGACGCCGCGGTCTCCCGAGCAGCCGGCCGGGTGGACTGCGGGGTCACCGGTGCGGCCACCGGCCGGGTCACCACCTTCGAGCCGGTTTCCGTCCGCATGCTCATCCCTCCCTCATCACCGAAGCCGTGCGTCGCGCGCAGCGGTCGGCGCACGGCTCATGTCACGACTCGAATCTTCGCAGCACGAAAGACCCACCGGTCTGTCCAGTTTCTCCGGTTTCGCGGACCGTGCGGATTTCGTGGAATGCCCGTGCGCGGAAAGCCGAATCGTGATCAGAAAATACCTGCTCAACTATCCCATATCGAAGGTCGCGGGATCGCCACCGAGTCGGTTGCCGGCGTCCATGCCCGCGATGTCAGCGAGGTCGTCGCCGTCGAGTTCGAAGTCGAGCACCTCGATGTTCTGCCGAATCCGATAGGGGGTCACGGACTTCGGGATCGCGACGTTGCCCAGCTGGAGATGCCACCGCAGTGCCACCTGCGCGGTCGACCGTTGATGCTTCTCGGCGATGCGGGCGAGCGTCGGGTCGTCGAGCAGACCTCGGCCCTGACCGAGCGGCGACCACGCCTCGGTGACGATGCCGAGTTCGGCGTGCACGGCCCGCAGCTCCGGCTGCGCGAAGTCGGGGTGCAGCTCGACCTGATTGATCACCGGCACCACACCGGTGTCGTCGATGATCGTGCGCAACTGCGCCGGCTCGAAGTTGGAGACGCCGATCGACCGCACCCGCCCGTCCGCGCGCAGCTCGGTGAAGGCCCGCCAGATGGCGCGGTAGTCGTCCCGCATCGGCCGGGGCCAGTGGATCAGGTACAGGTCGAGGTAGTCGAGGCCGAGCCGGTCCAGGGAGGCGTCGAACTCGAAGAACACCGCATCGCGGGTCCACGGCTGTGCGGAGTTGTTCCACAGCTTGGTGGTGACGAACAGCTCGTCCCGCGGCACCCCGGAGTGCGCGATCGCCCGGCCCGTGCCCACCTCGTTGCCGTACACGGCGGCCGTGTCGATGCTCCGGTAGCCGATGCTCAACGCGCTGGTCACCGCCGTGTAGCTCTCGTCGTCGGGCACCTGCCACACCCCGAACCCGATCTGCGGGATCGTGTTGCCGTCATTGAGGGGGACGTTCGGTACCGAGGCAGCGGTCATGGCTCGACACAACCACGAGAGCGCTCTCGTTGTTCCCCCACCACGCGCATTCACACCCCGTGACGGTGGCCACATCGCCGGAAATCGCGGCTCCACCGTGCTCACGGCACCGCCACCGCACGTCGTGACCGTCGTCACCCTTCGACCCGGCACCGGCCTCCACCCCGTCCGGCGCGACATCGCCCCCTGAGAGACTGGCCGGCATGACCGCCACGCTGCACGCCGACGACGTCTCCGCCGCCCGCGGCGAGCGCACCCTGTTCACCGGACTCGATCTCGTGGTGGCGCCGGGAGACGTGATCGGGCTGGTCGGCGCCAACGGGGCGGGGAAGTCGACGCTGCTGTCCATCCTGTCCGGGCGCACCACCGCCGACGTGGAGGGCACCGTCACCCTCAGCCCGCCGGACGCGACGGTCGGGCACCTGGTGCAGGAGCCGGAGCGAATCCCCGGCGAGACCGTCGAGGCGTACCTGGGCCGGCGCACCGGCGTCACCGATTCCGAGACGGAGATGAACGCGGCCGCGGAGACCCTCACGGAGCCGGGAGGCGACGACCGCTACGCCCACGCACTGGAACGCTGGCTCGGGCTGGGCGGCGCCGATCTGCACGAGCGCGCAGAACAGGTACTCGACGACCTCGGGCTCACCGTCGGACTGCACGCCGAGATGACGTCCCTGTCCGGCGGGCAGGCCGCCCGCGTCGGGCTCGCCGCACTGCTGCTCTCCCGCTACGACGTGCTGCTGCTCGACGAGCCGACCAACGACCTGGACCTCGACGGCCTCGAACGCCTGGAACGGTTCGTCGCCGAGACCCGCACCGGCGTCGTGGTGGTCAGCCACGACCGGGAGTTCCTGGCGCGCACCGTGACCGGGATCGTCGAACTCGATCTCGCGCAGCAGCAGATCGCCGTGTACGACGGCGGCTACGAGTCGTACCTGACCGAACGGGCCGTCGCCCGCAGGCACGCCCGCGAACGCTACGACGAGTACGCGGACACCAAGGCCGGCCTCGAGGCCCGCGCGCAGATGCAGCGCAACTGGCTCGAGCACGGCGTCCGCAACACCCGACGCAAGGCCAAGGGCGCCGACTCGGACAAGATGGGCCGCAAGGCGCGCGCCGAGTCCACCGAGAAGCAGGCCGCGAAAGCCCGTCAGACGCAACGCCGAATCGAACGGTTGGACGTCGTCGAGGAGCCGCGCAAGGAGTGGGAACTGCGGATGGAGATCGCGGACGCACCCCGCAGCGGCGCGGTCGTGGCGACACTGACCGGCGTGGTGGTTCAACGTGAAACCTTCCGGCTCGGCCCGATCCACGCCCAGATCGACTGGGGTGACCGCATTCTCGTCACCGGACCCAACGGCTCCGGCAAGACGACGCTGCTCCGCGTCCTGCTCGGCCGACTCGCCCCCGACGAGGGCACCGCGACACTCGGTTCCGGCGTGGCGGTCGGCGAGGTGGACCAGGCCCGCGGACTGTTCGAGGGAGACCAGACCCTCGCGGCCGCGTTCGGCGCGCAGGTCCCGGACTGGCCGGACGCGGACGTGCGCACCCTGCTCGCGAAGTTCGGCCTCAAGGGCCACCACGTCCTGCGGTCGGCGAATTCCCTGTCCCCCGGCGAACGCACCCGCGCCGCGCTCGCCCTCCTCCAGGCACGCGGCGTGAACCTGCTCGTCCTCGACGAGCCGACCAACCACCTCGACCTGCCCGCCATCGAGCAGCTCGAACAGGCGATGGAGTCCTACACCGGAACCCTGCTGCTCGTCACCCACGACCGGCGGATGCTGGACACGATGCGCAGCACCCGCCGGTGGCGGATGGACGGCGGGCGGCTCAGCGAGGAGTGAGCGCGGTGGCGGCTTCGGCGTCGTCGCTGCTCGCGCGCAGCGGCACCTGCTTGATGAACACCACGAGGACGAAGCCGACCGCGACCATCGGCAGCAGCATCGTGAACACCGGGGTCAACGCGTCGTTGTAGGCGCCGACAATCAGGTCCTCGAGGGCGTCCGGCAACGCGTTGACGGCCGCGGGAGTGAGCGAGTTCGTGTCGACACCGCTCGCCGCGGTGTCGACAGGCAGCCGCTCGGTGAGCAGGTCGGTGAGCCGGCTGGTGAACAGGGCGCCGACCACCGCGCCGCCCAGGGACGCACCGATCTCGCGGAAGAAATTGTTTGCCGCGGTCGCCGTGCCGACGACCCTGTCCGGAAACGAGTTCTGCACGATCAGGACGAGGATCTGCATGGCGAAGCCTATACCCGCGCCGAGAACGAACAGGTAGGTCAGCAGCAACGCCAGCGGGGTGGACGGGGAGAGCGTCGACAACAGCAGGAAGCCGATGGCGAGGACGATCATGCCGACGATCGGCATCCACTTGTACCTGCCGGTGCGGGAGGCGATGGCGCCGCTGGTCACCGACGTGACCATCAGGCCCACGACCATCGGGAGCAGGAGCAGGCCGGACACCGTGGCGCTCACGCCGGTGACCATCTGAAGGTAGGTCGGCATGTAGGAGATCGCGCCGAACATGGCAATGCCGACGAACAGTCCGGCGGTCGTGGCGAGCACGAAGTTCCGGCTCTTGAACAGTGCGAGCGGGATGATCGGCTCGTCCGCCTTGTACTCGGCGAGCACGAACAGTGCCCAGAACACGACCGTGGTGACGATCAGGCCGATGATCAGCGGTGAGTCCCACTCGTGTTCGGTGCCGCCCCACGAGGTGACGAGGATCAGCGACGTGACCGCGACGGCCATCGTGAGGATGCCCCAGACGTCGAGCCTGACCTTCACATCGTGCTTGGGAAGTTTCAGGAAGATCGCAGCGCATGCGATCGCAGCGATACCGAGCGGGATGTTGATCCAGAACGCCCATCGCCAGCCGATGCTCTCGGTGAACCAGCCGCCGAGCAGCGGTCCTGCGACGGCGGAGACACCGAACACGGCACCCATGGCGCCCATGTACTTCGACCGTTCCCGCACCGGAACGACGTCGGCGATGATGGCCTGCGCCAGGATCATCAGTCCGCCGCCGCCGAGGCCCTGCACGGCGCGCCCGACGATCAGCCATGTCATGTCGGCTGCCAGCCCGCCGATGATCGAGCCGATCAGGAACAGGATCAGCGCGCCGATGAATATGGACTTGCGGCCCACCAGGTCGCCGAGCTTGCCGTAGATCGGCATCATGACGGTCGCGGCGACGAGATATGCGGTGGTGACCCACAGCATGTGATCGACGCCGTTCAGTTCACCGACGATCGTCGGCAGTGCGGTCGCGAAGATCGTCTGGTCGAGCGACGCGAGGAGCATCGCGACGAGCAGCCCGGCGAACACCGCGCCGATGTGCCCCTTGCGTGCGGTGTCCCCGACCGGGCCACCGCTGCCGTGCCCGGCGGTCAGGCTGTCCGTTGTCATGGCCACGAGTCTGCTCGGTGCAGCGTGCCGCGTCGTCCCGCCACCGGGGGATTTTCACGTACCGCGGACGCGGTATCCGCGACGTGGCCGAGTTCTTCCGGGAACGCCGAATCCCGGATCGAGATAGGTCGATTCGCGGATGGACCGGCCCGCGATCACTGGGCCGCGACGACGAGCTGCGCGCGGTCGTGGGCGTGGAGCCCGGTCACGACGCGCTTCACGTGGGTCTCGGCGGTGGGCGGGGTCCGGCCCGGTGGTCACGGGCGATCTTCCGGGGCGGCGGGTCGGTCGTCGACAGTGTCCACCGGATCGACGGGTTCGACGGGCAACTCCGCGACGAGAATCCAGGTACCGATCCCGTCGAGTCCGTAGGACAGTGTTCCGCGCACCGACTCCACCCGTTCACCCATGCCGATCAGGCCCTGCCTCGTACCGGGCGCGGCACGCGCCGCACCGTCCGGCGCGGTCGGGTTGGTCACGGTGATGCGCAGCGAACGGGGCAGGTACTCGACGAGCACGTCGGCTTCGCGTCCGGTGCCGTGTTTGTGAGCGTTCGTGAGCGCTTCCTGGATCACCCGCAGCGCGGTGACGTCGACAGTGGGGGGCAGTTCGTACCGATCTCCGTCGATCCGGACCGTGACATCCACTCCGTGACCGGCGAATTCGCGTACGACGTCGTCGAGTTGGGACAGGCCCGCGGGACCGGCTGCAGCGGCGGCGGGGTCCCTCAGCGTGGCCATCAGGTCGCCGATCTCGGTCAGGGCGGCGCGCGAGGCGCGACGAATGACGGTCAGTGACCGCTCGGCATCGAGGGGCCGGTCGCGCAGGGCCGACGAGGCGACGCCGGCGTGCAGGTTTATCACCGAGATCTGATGCGCGACAACATCGTGCAGGTCCCGTGCGATCGCCAGACGGGCCTCGGCGACCCGCTGACGGGCGAGTGCTTCGCGCGTGCGCTCGGCGCGTTCCGCTCGCTCGGTGATCGATGTGACGTAGTCGCGTTGGGTGCGGACCGCATCGCCAACGGCGCCTCCGAGCAGGACGGTCAGAACGTTCTGGAAGCCGTTGTACCCGTCGACCGTGACCGCGACGAGCATGACGGCGGCGACGCCGACGGCGATCAGCACGCCTCGGGGACGGGACACCCGTACCGTCGCGGCGTAGACCGCGATTGCCGTGGCCGTGGCGATGCCGGGATTGAACAGGTCGAGCGGAACACTCACGACGACGAGAGCGACCAGGGCGGGCAGCACCACGAACGGGGCGCGATGCCGGGCGAGCAGGATCACAACCACGGCGACGTCCAGGGCCATCACGGGTGGGGACCAGACGAACCCGTCACCGGGGCGGGGCGCAAGCGTGCCCGAAACCAGCACCACGACTGCGACGGCGAGATGCCCGATCCAGTGCATCGTCGGACGACCCGACGGAGTGTGAATGCGCGCCACTGCGTCTCCTCTCGGTTGCCGGATCGTCGACTATCGCCGACGCCGGGTCACCGGGCGTCCCCCGACAGGATGGACTTCCATACCGCAACCGCGGTATCCACGTGCCCACCCGAGCGGAATTCTTCCAGAAGGGAAGACGCGGATGCCCGCGCCGGTGGGTGCCGGGCCTCATGCCCGGCACCCACCGGCCGCGGTTGAAGTGGCGGCTCAGCCGATGCCGAGCAGCGACTGCCCCAGGTACTCCCCCTCCCGGCAGCCGGGCAGGATCGCGAAGACCGCGGACCCGACGGGGGTGGACCAGGTGTTGAACAGGTCCGCGTCCGCCAGCCGTTGCTGCACCGGGACGAACTGGGTGACCGGATCCGCCTGGTACGAGACGAAGATCAGCCCGGAGTCGGACACGTCCTCCCCCGCCGGCGCCTCGTCGTAGTTGTACGAGCGACGGTGCATCCGTTCCGCGGTGTCCGCCGATCGGGCGAGGGCGATGTGCGAGTTCGGGGCGATCACCGTCAGGCCGCCCGGTCCCCGCGCGGTGAAGTCCGGCTCGTCGTGCTCGGCGTCCCCGGTCAGGGGTGCGCCGTCGGACAGCCTGCGTCCCATGACGATCTCGCGTCCCGGACGGTCCAGTTCGTCCCACGCGTCGAGGTCGAGCCGAATCCGGCGGATCACCACCGACGTGCCTCCCGCCAGTGACGACCCGTCGGTGATCCACACCAGGTCGTCGAAGTCGGCGGTGCCTGCCCGCGGATTGACAGTGCCGTCCACCTGTCCCATCAGGTTCCGCATCGTGGTGCCGTCGGGTTCGCTGCCACGGGCCCGGCGGAAACCGCGCTGTGTCCACCGGACCGTCGCGACCGAACGGGCACCCTTGAGCAGAACACGTTGGGCGTGCGCGAGGGCCACGGGATCGTCGGAGCCGAGCTGCAACAGCAGGTCCCCGTCGCTCCACCTCGGGTCGAGCCGGTCGATCCCGAACGGCGGCAACGGCGCCAGCCACGCGGGCCGACGCTCCTCGATCGCCGCGGCCGCGAACGCACCCGGCCCGAACCCGACGGTGACGGTCAGCCGGGCGGGCACCGTCGCCAGGTCGGGTTCGGTGTCCGCCAGGGCAGGACGGCCCGCCGCCAGGCGCACGGCGTCGTCGGTCCACACCCTCATCAGGCGGATCAGCGCCTCCCGATCCACGTCGGGCCGCAGGTCCAGCCCGACGAAAACGGCGTGCGCGGGCGGCGCGGTGGCGATCCCCGACTGATGCTCACCGTGGAACGGCACGGTCGCGGCGACGGGTGTCTCGGCCCGGACCGCTGCGGTGCCCAGTCCCACCGCGGCCCCGCCCACCGCGGCCCCGCCGAGCGCGACGGCGCCGACTCCGAGCAGTCGGCGCCGGCTCAGCTCAGCCACCGTGCTGCTCCGAGTACTCCTCCTTCGCCCCGGTGAAATCGCGGACCTGGGCCTCGATCTCGGCGGTGCTGCCGTCCGAGAAGGTCAGGGTCAGCGGCAGTCGGGTGCCGGCGCGGACGGGGGCGGTCAGGTCGAACAGCATGATGTGCTCGCCGCCGGGTTCGAGCACCTGCTCACCGCGCGCGGGGATCTCGAACCCGCCCTCCTTCTCCCGCATCGACATCGAGCCGGCGCCGTCGGACGCCATCTCGTGCAGCTCCACCCGCGGCGAGACCGCGGTGTCGACCGAGGTGAGCGTGACCGGGGAGCCGGAGCTGTTGGCCAGGGTGCCGAACACCGCGGTCATGCCGGTGTCCGCGGCCTTCGCCCAGGCGTCGGTGACGCTCACCGCGGCCGCCGCGGATGTGGCCGATTCGGAGTCGGAGGAGCAGCCCAGCAGGGCCGCGCCCATCGTGAACGCGACGCTGCCGGCGAGCAGGGTCCGACGAAAACGGTTCTTCGTCATCATGATTCGGTTGTCCTTCGCTGAAGATCGAGGGGCGCGCACGCGCGCGCCGAAGTGACGTGCCGACCGGGTCGTCGGCACGCAGGGGTGGTCTCTGAGGATCAGACGAGGACTGGAGGACCGCGACGCGGCAGGCCCGTGCGGCAGAACATCTCGGCGAGCGGCCTGGTCCGGACCGCGACCGGCGCGGAAACAGCAGGGCCGACGGGGTCGATCCGCGCGAGTCGAACGGCGACCACCGCTCGCAGCGCCGCCGCGGAGGCGGGGCCGATCCGCTCCGCGGCGGCGATCAGGCCCGCACAGACGAGGAGCGCGAGGCCGTGCGCGGCGAGCATCGGGCCGCCGGCCACGACCGGGTCGGCGGGATGGTGGCCACCGCCGACCGCCAGGGTCAGATGGGACAGCACCTGCCCGGTGGCGAGCACGACAGGCAGGAACGCCGTGCCCCGGCGCAGCACGGGGACGGCCGCGGTCAGGGCAGCGAGGACGGTCGCCGTCCCGACGAGCAGGACCAGCGTGGAACCCGCCGGAAGACCCCCGCCGGCCGCGCCGTGGGCCGCGACGGCCAGGGCCACGGTGGTTGCGCCGACGGCACCACCGCGCACCCGAGCGGACAGCTCGCCCCCGGCGGTGGTGCACACGCCCACAGGCTACTACATCTCGTCGTAGAACGACGGGGAGCACGACTCAGCGCATTGAGACAACTTGACGAGTTGTTGTGTTTTTTCAACACTGACGGCATGAGCCCGGTACGGCGCGGGGAGTCCCGCCCCATCTTCAACCGCATCGCCGTGCTCCGCGCGGAACGTGCCCTGAGCCGGGTGGGGTTGGCGGAGCTGATCGAGGTGAACCCGCAGACCGTCGGCGCACTCGAACGGGGCGACCACTACCCAAGCCTCGACCTGGCGATGCGGATCTGCGACGTCTTCGAACTGCCGGTCGAAGCGGTGTTCTCCAGACACCCGTTCACCCCACTCTCCACCGAGCTCTACCGGCGCGACCGAGAGGCAGGAGAGGGCCGCAGTGCCTGAACAGAATCTGATCGAGCGCTACCAGGCAGGCCGGGCGCGACGCTTCCTCGCCAACTCCGAGAAGTGGCAGTCGATGCTGCCCCAGACCCGACCCGTACCTCGACGATCGCCAGGAGGCGTTGTGAGCGGGAACACCCTTGCCATCGATCATCTTTCGAAACGCTACGGCGATGTGGTCGCCCTCGACGACCTGAGTTTCGAGGTCCACCCCGGCGAGATCTTCGGTTTCGTCGGATCCAACGGGGCCGGCAAGACCACCACGATGCGGATCGTCCTCGGCGTGCTCGCCGCCGACGCAGGCAAGGTCACACTCGGGGGCCGCCCGGTCGACCTCGAGGTGCGCCGCACCATCGGCTACATGCCCGAGGAACGGGGCCTGTACCCGAAGATGAAGGTCGGCGAGCAGCTGTCGTACCTCGCTGAACTGCACGGTCTTTCCCGATCCGCGGCCAGGACCGCGGTGACCCGGTGGACGGACCGCCTCGGCATCGCCGAGCGGCTCGGTGACACCGTCGACTCCCTGAGCCTCGGCAACCAGCAGCGGGTGCAGCTGGCCGCCGCGCTGGTGCACGACCCCGCGGTACTGGTCCTCGACGAACCGTTCTCCGGACTCGACCCGGTGGCCGTCGACGTGATGAGCGACGTGCTGGTGGAGAAGGCGAACACCGGCGTGCCGGTGGTCTTCTCGAGCCACCAGCTCGACCTGGTGCAGCGTCTGTGCCACCGCGTCGGCATCATCGCGTCGGGTCGGATGCGGGCGCTCGGGACGGTCGACGAACTGCGCGGGGGCGGCGGCACCCAACTGGTCGTGCGGGCCCCCGACGCCCCACCCGGATGGGTGGACCACCTGGCAGGCATCCGCACGCTCGAGCACCGCGACGGCCGAACCGTCCTCGAACTCGACCCCGGCGTCGACGATCAGGAAGTCCTCGCCGCCGCGCTGAAAACCGGTCCCGTGCACGAGTTCTCCCAACACCGGCCGTCCCTGACCGAACTGTTCCGAGAGGTGGTGTCCGGATGAGCGCGCCGACTCGGACTGTGGCGCAGGCCCAGGATCCGTCGCCGAGCCACGCCCGCGCCATCGCGCTGGTCGCCCGGCGCGAGTTCCGTGCGCAGACCCGCAAGAAGAGCTTCGTGGTCAGCAACCTGATCGTGCTGATCGCGATCGTCGGCGCGGTGGTGGGCTACTCGCTCTTCTCCGGCGCCGACGAACCCGACCTGGCCTCCGTGGGACTCGTCGGCGACCAGTCCCTCGGCGCCGCACTCGTGACCGCGGGCGACCAGGTCGGCACCGGCATCGAGGTCACCGCGGTCGACGACGAACAGACCGCCCGCGACCGCGTCACCTCCGGCGACCTGGACGTCGCGCTGATCCCGCGCCCGGACGGATCCGCCACCGCCGTCACCGAATCCGAGCTGGAGGCAGGCCTGCGCACCGTCCTCGACGTCGCCGTCGCCACCCGGGCCCAGCAGGAGGCCCTCGCCGCGCAGGGCGTCGACACCGCGCGGCTGGCCGCGGCCACCTCGGGTGCAGTGGTCACCGTCGACGCACTCGACCCGCCGGATCCCGAACGCGGACAGCGGGTGGCGCTGTCCGTCACGGCGGTGATCCTGCTGTACATGCAGATCCTCGGGTTCGGTATGTACGTCGCGATGGGCGTGGTCGAGGAGAAGTCGAGCCGGGTGGTCGAACTGCTGCTCTCGACGCTGCGGCCTCTGCAGTTGCTCTGGGGCAAGATCATCGGCATCGGCGCGGTCGGCCTGGTGCAGTTGACCGCGTACGGCGTCGTGGGGGTCGCCGCGGGCCTGGCGACCGGACTGCTCACCGTCACCGGCACCGCGCTGGCGGTGTTCGCGTCCACCCTCGGATGGTTCGTGCTCGGCTTCGCCTTCTTCGCGGTGCTGTATGCGGCGGCCGGGTCGATGGTGTCCAGGCAGGAGGACGTCAACTCCACTGCCATGCCCCTGATGCTGCTGATCATGGCGATGTTCTTCACCGCCTTCTCCGCCGTCGGCAACCCCGACGGCACCCTGAGCAACGTGCTGAGCTGGATTCCACCGTTCTCCGCGATCCTGATGCCGCTGCGGATCGCGGCCGGGGTGGCCGGCCCGGGGCAGGTGATCGGCACCGTCGCGATCATGCTGGCCGCCACCGTCGGTGCCTCGCTGATCGCGGCGAAGATCTACCAGCGCTCGATCCTGCGGGTCGGCAAGACGGTCTCCTGGCGGGAGGCATTCGGGCGGTGAACGGCCCGGGCTCCGCCGGCCGGCCGACTTCTCGAGGGCTTCAGCCCTGTTCGCGCTGCGCCGCGAGCGACACAGCTCGCTCGAAGGTGTCGACGAGCACCGCACGTCGGGCTTCCTTGTAGTCGGCATCCGGATCGAGATCGTCGATGTACCCGTCCCATGCACGCAGGTACCGGTCACGCCAATCGGCCACCACCGCCACCGCCGGAAAGGTCGCACCAACCCGTCCCGGCTCGACGATCCCGACCAGGATCTCGAGCCACGCCGGCACCATCTCCCCGCCCCACTCATCCGGTTCGAGAGCCGAATCGTCGGATCCGTCACCGAACTGCTCGGCAATGTCGGCGATGATCCCGTCCGTCAGCGCACTCAATCCGTCCGCAACGGTGTCACTCTCGAAATTCCCCGGACCCCAGACACCCACCGCAATCCTCCCCGTCCGTCGCAACCTTCTCGGGTGCCCCACCATAGGGGTGCCGCGAGTTCCCGGCCGCGACCCCCCTCGCGAACGAACCTGTACCCGCTGACGGCCGGGACCGTTGGCTAATGTCGAGCACATGCCCGCGCGACTGTCCGCCCACGACGTTCTCGACCTGGTCCTCGACGAGGACAGCTACCGCTCCTGGGACACCGCACCGCTCGAGGTGGACGCCGACGCCGGCTACCGTGCCGACCTCGAGGCCGCGCGGGCGAAGACCGGACTCGACGAGTCCGTGATCACCGGGGAGGGCACCGTCCGTGGTCGTCGGGTCGCGGTGATCGCCTGCGAGTTCGGCTTCCTCGCCGGCTCGATCGGCGTCGCGGCGGCCGAGCGCATCGTCACCGCCGTCGAACGCGCGACCGCGCAGCGGTTGCCGCTGCTTGCCTCCCCGACCTCGGGTGGCACCCGGATGCAGGAGGGGACCCTCGCGTTCGTGCAGATGGTGAAGATCGCCGCGGCGATCACCGTGCACAAGGCGGCGGGCCTGCCGTACCTGGTGTACCTGCGGAATCCGACGACCGGCGGCGTGTTCGCGTCGTGGGGCTCGCTCGGGCACGTCACCGTCGCGCAGCCGGGCGCCCTGGTCGGGTTCCTCGGTCCGCGCGTCTACCAGGCCCTGTACGGGGAGGCGTTTCCCGAGGGGGTGCAGACGTCGGAGAACCTGTACGCCAACGGCGTCATCGACGGCGTGGTCGAGCCGAGGGAGCTGCGGCACCTGGTCCCCCGCGCACTGCGGGTGATGACCGGCGAGACGGACGAGTTCGTCGACACGCGCCCAGAACCCGCCGCCATCCCGGACGTGCCCGCCTGGCAGTCGGTGATGCTGTCGCGGCGCGCCGACCGCCCCGGTATCCGGCAACTGTTGCGGTACGCCGCAACCGAGCAGGTGCCGCTGTCGGGCACCGGGCAGGGCGAGGCCGACAAGACGGTGCTGGTGTCGCTGGCACGGTTCCGGGGACAACCGTGCGTGCTGTTCGGACAGGACCGCAGCGGCCAGTCCCCCGAGACGACGATGGGTCCCGGCGCCCTGCGCGAGGCCCGGCGGGCGATGAAACTGGCCGGGGAACTTCGCATCCCGCTGGTGTCGGTGATCGACACCCTCGGAGCGTCGCTGTCGAAGGAGGCCGAGGAGCGGGGCCTCGCCCCCGAGATCGCCCGCTGCCTGGCGGATCTCGTCACCCTCGACACCCCGACGGTGTCGGTGCTGCTCGGTCAGGGCACGGGTGGTGGCGCACTGGCACTGCTGCCCGCGGACCGCGTGCTCGCCGCGCAGAACGGCTGGCTCGCGCCCCTGCCGCCGGAGGGCGCCAGCGCGATCGTGCACCGCGACACCACCCACGCGCCGCGAATGGCCGAGGCACAGGGAATCCGGTCCCGCGACCTGTTGCGCGACGGCGTTGTCGACGCGATCATTCCCGAACTGCCCGACGCCGCCGAGGAACCGATCGGCTTCTCCAAGCGCGTCGGCGAGGCCATCGCGCGCGAACTCGCCTCCCTCGCCGCCGTCCCCGCCGAGCGGCGGGCCGCCGCCCGCACCGCCCGCTACCGCAACCTCGGACTGCAGCGATGAGGGCCGACACCCGGGACCACGACTCGGCGGCGCTGGCCCGATTCGAACTGTTCCTGGTCGCGGCGGTGGCCACGGTCCTGGTCACCCGCGCCTACCTCGCCGCGACGGGCTACCCGCAGATCGGGGGCGGCGCACTGCACGTCGCGCACGTGCTGTGGGGTGGACTGCTGATGGCGATGGCCCTCGTCGCGCTCGGGATCTCCGAGGGCAGCCGGGTCCGACTGCTGTCGGCCCTCGTCGGCGGAATCGGCTTCGGCCTGTTCGTCGACGAGATCGGCAAGTTCGTCACCGCCGACGTCAACTACTTCTTCCAGCCCGCGATCGCGATGATCTACGTCGTGTTCGTGCTGTTCTATCTGATTGCCCGCGAGGCGATCACCCGGGCCGGACTGCCCGACGAGCGGCGGGTGGCGATCGGTGCGGGCGCGATCACCGATCTCGCTCTCGGGCAACTCGACGACGTCCGCCGCCGCGCCGTGATCGGGGTGCTCGACGGGGTCCGCGATCCGCGATTCGCCGATCTGGCGGCCACCCTCCGCGCGGCGCTGATCTCGGAGGCGGTCGCCGACAACAGCGCGGGTACGCGGATCGCCCGCGTGCGCGACACCATCACCCGGCGCACCGACCGGGTGCTCGGGCACCGCGTCGTGCGCCGGCTGGTGCTGGCGCTGTTCGTGATCCAGGCCGTGTTCGCCGTAGCGTCGGTGGCCGCCGCACTGTTCGCCGACAACGAGACCGCGGTCGACGATCTCTCCGACACCATGGTCCAACTGTCGAGCACGGTGTCCGGAGCCCTGGCCGTGCTCGGTGTGTGGTTCCTGTGGCGCGGCCCGTACCTGCGTGCACTGCGGCTGCTGTACGCCTCGATCGTCGTCAATCTCCTGGTGACGCAGGTCTTCCTGTTCGCCCAGGAACAGCTCGGTGCGCTCACCGGATTCGTGCTGTCCCTCGCGATGCTCGGCTGCCTCCGGCTCGCGATCCGCGCGGAGGAGGACGGGGCGGTGAAACAGCCGGCCTGAGAAAGTGTGGAACTACTCCCGCATTCCGGGAGGAATCCCACATCTTCCGTGTCGAACGGAACCCGCGGCCGTTCGGTGCGTCCAAACCGGGCATGACCCCGAATCGTGTGCACTCGACCATGGCCAAGCAGGACGGCGTGATCACACTGCGCCAAGCACTGCACGCCGGGATGAGCGACTCCGCCGTCAGCAGACGGGTCGCGTCGGGTGAATGGCGACGCCTGGATACCGGCATCTACCTTCGCGCCGATCGACCCCATAGCGCCGCGGTCCGACTCCGGGCGGCCGTATACGGCGCCGGGTCGGACTCCGTCGCATGCGGCCCGAGCGCAGCCTGGTGGCACGGACTGACCGAGAGACCGCCGGCTCGGTGCGACGTGACCGTTCCTCGATGTCGCACAGTCCGCTCCCGCAAGAACGTACGGATCCGCAGGCGTGACCTGGAGTGGGTCGACATCGGGCACCTGAAATCGTTGCGCTGCACCGAACTGCCCCTGACCGTCCTCGAAGCGGCGGTCGAATTGAGGTCGGGTTCAGTGATG
This sequence comes from Rhodococcus sp. NPDC003322, assembly GCF_053589555.1. Lineage (NCBI taxonomy): Bacteria > Bacillati > Actinomycetota > Actinomycetes > Mycobacteriales > Nocardiaceae > Rhodococcus > Rhodococcus sp. NPDC003322. The sequence continues at coordinate 869,631 of NZ_JBSFSC010000001.1, forward strand.
ATGGACCGCGCGCTGCAAAGGCACACGACCCTGCCGATCCTGCAGGCCGTGCACGAGCGGAACTCCGGTCGGCGCGGCACGGTGGCCGCCGCGAAACTACTCCACTCGGCGGGCGAGGGCGGTGCGTCGGAAGCCGAGCGGATGATCCACCGACTGCTGCGGCGGGCTGGGATCACCGGATGGAAACCGCACTTGACCAGTTGCGGCTACGAGATCGACGTCGCCTTCGTCCGCGCCCGGGTCGCAATAGAGGTGGACGGCTGGGCCTGGCACCGTGACGTCGAACGGTTCAACCACGATCTCGAGAGGCAGAACGTCCTGGTGAACGCAGGCTGGCACCTATTGCGGTTCAGCTGGCACCAGCTGCACCACGACCCGGACCGGGTCCTCAGGCAGATCGTCGCCGCGCTCGGATGAAAGTGCGGGATTCCTGCCGCATTCCGGGAGGAATCCCACACAACTCATCCGGAACCCGGCTAGCTGCCACCCGCCGCGACGGACGGCACGATCACCGCGGCGATGACGGCCGCGTTCACGGCCTCGACGGCCCGATGGACGGCGACGGCGGCCCAGTCACCGTTCGCGATCTCCTTGGCGCGCTTACGGATCGCCTTCTTTCCGGCGTCGGGGAACACCTTCGGCGCCGCGTCGACGGCGGACAGCAGCGAGACCAGCGCGGAGGTGCGTGGGTCGGGCGCGGCACCGTCGACGAGGACCGTCCACAGCCTGTCGCGGACCACCCGCTCGTGGGTGGCGTCCACGGACGGCCACGTCTTCGTCGGGAAGATGCCGAGCAGCCTGCCCTTGGACTCGTGCACCCAGCCGCGCTCGACGATCCGGCCGAGCACCGCCTCCTTCAGGCCGGTGCCGAGCTTCTCGATGGCCCGCTCCGGCTTCATCGGCTTCGATCCGCGCAGCTGCGCGACGGCGTGCGCGAGGATCGGGTCCAGCGGCGCCGTCCGATTGGTCAGTACCAGCCGCCCCTTCTTCACGTCCCCGTCCCCCGTCGCCGGTTCGACGATCCCGTCGATGGCGAGATCGAGCAGGACCGCTCCCGCGAGGACCCGGGGCAGCGTGGCCCCGTCCACGACGGGCTTGCCGGTGTCGTCGTCGAGCAGGAGCAGCAGCAGGTCCTCGGCGAGCAGCGTCATGGTTCCCACCGTACGGGCAGGAACCGGCGCAGACGCGCAACGCCCGACGGCGCCGTTCACCGACAATTCACCGCCGCCCGCCGCACCGTGTCGGCCCGACCCGCCGACCAGGCATGTGGGGGCGGGCAAATCCCCTAGGGTGTAGTGCGCATCACAGATGCTGTGCAATGCGCATCGCAGATGCGGGCACACGGGCAAGGAGAGGACACGAGTCGATGAGTGCAGTCGAGCACGCGAACGGCGCCTACGCCGAGGCATTCCGCGAGAGCATCGAGCAACCGGAGAGCTTCTGGCTCAAGGCTGCCGAGGCCATCGACTGGGTGACCGCTCCGACCAAGGCGCTCGACGACTCCACGGCGCCGATGTACCGGTGGTTCCCCGACGCCCGCCTCAACACCTGCTTCAACGCGCTGGACCGGCACGTCGCCGCCGGGCGCGGCGACCAGGCCGCGCTGATCTACGACTCCGCGATGATCGGCACCACCCGCACCTACACCTACGCGGAACTGCTCGACCAGGTGTCCCGGTTCGCGGGAGTCCTCGCCGCCCAGGGCATCTCCGCGGGCGACCGCGTCGTGGTCTACATGCCGATGATCCCGGAGGCCGCGATCGCGATGCTGGCGTGCGCCCGCATCGGTGCCGTGCACTCGGTCGTGTTCGGCGGGTTCGCCGCCGCCGAGCTCGCCGCCCGCATCGACGACGCCGAGCCGAAGGCCCTGATCACCGCGTCAGGCGGCCTCGAGCCGGGCCGAACCATCGAGTACCTGCCGATGGTGGAGCGGGCCCTCGGGCTGACCGGCAAGGCTCCCGCCACGATCATCGTCAAGGACCGCGAACAGATCCCCGGCAGCGCCGCCGACCACGACGGCTGGCTGGACTGGGACGCCGCGATCGCCGAGGGCGCCCCGGCCGACTGCGTCCCGGTCGCCGCCACCGACCCGCTGTACATCCTCTACACCTCGGGCACCACCGGAAAGCCCAAGGGCGTGGTCCGCGACAACGGCGGGCACGCGGTCGCGCTGGCCTGGTCGATGCGCAACATCTACGACATCGGCGCCGGTCAGGTGATGTGGACGGCCTCCGACGTCGGCTGGGTCGTCGGGCACTCCTACATCGTGTACGCACCGCTGCTGGTCGGCGCGACCACGATCGTCTACGAGGGCAAGCCGGTCGGCACCCCCGACGCCGGCGCGTTCTGGCGCGTCATCGAGCAGCACCGGGTCCGTGCGCTGTTCACCGCGCCGACCGCGATCCGCGCCATCCGCAAGGAGGACCCGGAGGCCACCGAGCTCGCCAAGTACGACATCTCCTCGCTGACCACACTGTTCGCGGCAGGCGAGCGGCTCGACCCCGACACCTATGAGTGGGCCGGCGCCAAGCTGGGTGTCCCGGTGATCGACCACTGGTGGCAGACCGAGACCGGCTGGGCGATCTGCGCGAACCTGCGCGGGCTCGAGCCGATGCCGATCAAGGCGGGCTCGCCGACGGTGTCGGTGCCCGGCTACCGGGTGCAGATCGTCGACGGTGAGGGCACCGAGGTCGCGCCGGGCACCGAGGGCAACATCGTGATCAAGCTGCCGTTGCCGCCGGGCACGCTGGCCGGGTTGTGGCGCGACGAGGAGCGCTACGTCAAGTCGTACCTGTCGACGTTCCAGGGCTACTACCTGACCGGCGACTCCGGCTACATCGACGCCGACGGCTACGTCTTCGTCCTCGGCCGCAGCGACGATGTGATCAACGTCGCCGGGCACCGGCTCTCCACCGGCGCGATGGAAGCGGTCGTCGCGCAGCACGTGGCGGTCGCCGAGTGCGCGGTGGTCGGCATCAAGGACGACCTCAAGGGTCAGCGGCCCAGCGGCTACGTGGTGCTCAAGGCAGGCGCCGACATCGACCACGAGGTGCTGCGCACCGAACTGGTGGCGATGGTCCGCGACCAGATCGGCGCGGTCGCCACGTTCCGCGACGTGACGGTTGTGCAGGCACTGCCGAAGACCCGCTCCGGCAAGATCCTGCGCAAGACGATGCGGCAGATCGCCGACCACGAGGACTACGCGGTCCCGTCGACCATCGAGGACCCCGCCGTCCTCGACGCGCTCGCGCGACTCCTCGGCCCGACCTCGTAGGTCGCCGGGCACGGCCACCGACCCGCACCCGGCGACCGGGACCGGGGCCGGTGGCCGTGGCGCTCGGCCCGTACACCACCGCCGGGGTCACGCGGACCGCCCGGACCCCCGCAACATGCACAATGGCGGGGTGACCGAGACCGCATCCGCCACCGTCCTGGTAGTCGACGACGACGAGGACGTGCTCTCCTCCCTTCGCCGTGGCCTGCGCCTGTCCGGGTTCACGATCCTGACGGCCGGCGACGGGGCGGAGGCGCTGTCCGTGGTCGCGGACCGCGCGCCCGACGCCGTGGTGCTGGACATGAACATGCCCGTCCTCGACGGGGCCAGCGTCGTCACGGCGCTGCGGGCGATGGGCAACGACATCCCCATCTGCGTGCTCAGTGCCCGCTCCTCGGTGGGCGACCGGGTGGCCGGACTCGAAGCGGGCGCGGACGACTACCTCGTCAAACCGTTCGTGCTCGCCGAACTCGTCGCCCGGATCAACGCGATGCTGCGCCGGCGCGCGGCACCGGTTCCGCCCGCCGGACCGACCGGGACGGCCCAGGGCAGCCTCACCGTCGGGTCGCTCGTCATGGACATGCCGGGGCGGCGCGCCGTCCTGGACGGCCACGAAATCGATCTCACCAAAAGGGAATTCGAGCTCCTGGCGGTCCTGGTCCGCAACCACGGCGTCGTCCTCACCCGCGAACGACTGCTGGAGCTGGTCTGGGGGTACGACTTCGTCGCCGACACCAACGTCGTCGACGTGTTCGTCGGATACCTGCGCCGCAAGCTCGAGGCACACGGGCACCCCCGCATCCTGCAGACCGTCCGCGGAGTCGGCTTCGTGCTCCGGGACCCCGCGTGAGGACGACGGCCGTGAGGGCGCCGCGGTGAGCAGGCGGCGCTCCTACTCGCTGCGGGCCCGCGTCGCCGCCGCGGCCGCGCTCGGCGCCACCGTCATCGTCGCGCTGCTCGGCATCTTCGTCTCGATCGCGATCTCGCGGAACAACATCGCCCAACTGGACCGTCGACTCGACACCGCGTCCAGCGTGCTGGTCGCCAACATCGCGACGGCCGCGTCGTTCCTGCCGTCCTTCGGCGACGGCGGCGCGTTCGCGATCACCATCCGCTCCACGGGCACCGGCGACGTCATCGCCAGTACCCCCACCCGGCTGCCCGCCGTGGGCGTCGGCGCCGAGACCGTTCGGGTCGACGGCACAGACTATCGCGTGTCGACCAACGAGATTCCCGGTACACCGATGCTGATGTCGCTCGCGGTGCCCGCCTCGGAGGCCCAGGACGTGACCACCGATCAGCGGAAGTGGGTCCTGATCGCCGGGGTGTTCGCGATCGCCGCGGCCCTCGGGCTCGGCTGGGTGTTCGGTGGTCGTGCGGTGCGCCCGATCGTGAAGCTGACCCAGCAGATCGGCAGTGACGCACCGCAACCCACGAAGGTCTCCGGCGTCCGGGAGGCCGAGGAACTGGCCCTCGCGATCGAGAAGATGCTCACCCGGATCGCCGAGGCGCAGGGCCAGACGGAGGCCGCACTCGAGACCGCCCGAGACTTCGCGGCCGCGTCCGCGCACGAGCTGCGCACCCCGCTGACCGCGATGCGCACCGACATCGAGGTGCTGTCCACCCTCGAACTCGACGAGACGCAGCGCCGCGAGATCCTCGCCGACCTCGCGCGCACCCAGGGCCGGGTGGAGTCCACGCTGTCCGCGCTCGAACGCCTCGCGTCCGGCGAACTGTCCAGCGACCGGGACCACGTGCCCACCGACCTCGCCGAACTGTGCGATGCCGCCGCGCACGACGCGGAGCGTCTGCACCCGGACCTGACGGTCCGCGTCGAAGCCGACCCGTCACTGGTGATCCGCGGCCTGCCCGCCGGGATGCGCCTGGCGGTGGACAACGCGACCGCGAACGCGGTCCGGCACGGCGGCGCCACCGAGGTGGTGCTTGCGGTGCACCGGCGGTGGGACGGCACGGTCCGGCTCACCGTCGACGACAACGGCCGCGGCATCCCGGCGACCGAGCGCGAGATCGTCTTCGAACGGTTCCGCCGCGGCTCCGGCGCCGCGACGGGCGGCTCGGGGCTGGGCCTGGCCCTGGTCGCCCAGCAGGCCCAATTGCACGGCGGCCGAGCATGGTTCGAGGACAGCAAACTCGGCGGAGTGCGGCTGGTGTTCGAATTCCCCAATCGCCCCTGAGCAGGCTGCGTGCTTCTCCTGTCGAGCCGCGCGTGGCAGGGCACAGGACGCGAAAGGCCCCGTACCGCTTGCGGTACGGGGCCTTTCGAGCGAGTGACCTAGTTGGTGCCGAGCAGGTCGATGATGAAGACCAGCGTCTTGCCACCGAGCGGGTGCCCGGAGCCGGCGGCGCCGTAGGCGAGCTCCGGCGGGACGGTCAGCTTGCGGCGACCGCCGACCTTCATGCCGGGGATGCCCTCCTGCCAGCCCGGGATCAGCCGGCCGAGCGGGAACTTCACCGAGTCGCCCCGCTGGAACGAGGAGTCGAACACGGCGTTCGTGTCGTACTCGACACCGTGGTAGTGCACGTCCACGACCCCGCCGCGCTGCGCCTCGGCGCCGTCACCGACGGTGATGTCCTCGATGACCAGCTCGGTCGGCGCCGGGCCGGTGGCCGGAGCCACCTCGGGCACCGGCGGCGGCACCACGACGTCGTGCAGGTCGATGACGAAGATCAGAGTCTTGCCGGACAGCTGGTGGCCGGAGCCGGCCGGGCCGTAGGCGAGCTCCGGCGGGATGACCAGCTTGCGGCGACCGCCGACCTTCATGCCGGGGATGCCCTCCTGCCAACCGGCGATCAGGCCGGCGAGCGGGAAGGTGATGGACTCGCCGCGCAGGAACGAGGAGTCGAACACCTCGCCACTGTCGAGCTCGACACCGTGGTAGTCGACCTCGACCTTGGCGCCGGGCGTAGCCTCGGCGCCGTCACCGACGGTGATGTCCTCGATGACCAGCTCGGTGGGCGCGGGGCCCTCCCAGGGCTCGATTTCGGGTGCGTTGCTCATCAGCGGTTCCCCAGATCGACGTAGTTGCGCTCGGTGTAGCCGGTGTAGATCTGCCGCGGGCGGCCGATCTTGGTGGCCGGATCCTCGTGCATCTCGCGCCAGTGCGCGATCCAGCCGGGCAGCCGGCCCATCGCGAACAGGACGGTGAACATGCGCGTCGGGAAGCCCATCGCGCGGTAGATCAGACCCGTGTAGAAGTCCACGTTCGGGTACAGCTTGCGCTCGATGAAGTACTCATCGGTGAGCGCGGTCTCCTCGAGGGCCTTCGCGATGTCGAGGAGTTCGTCGTCGCCGCCGAGCTTGGACAGGATGGTGTCCGCGGCCTTCTTGACCAGCGCGGCACGCGGGTCGTAGTTGCGGTAGACGCGGTGCCCGAAGCCCATGAGCTTCACGCCGTCTTCCTTGTTCTTGACCTTGCGGACGAACTCCTTGGTGTCGCCGCCGCTGGCCTTGATCTCGTCGAGCATCTCGAGCACGGCCTGGTTGGCACCACCGTGCAGCGGGCCCCACAGCGCGTTGATGCCCGCGGACACCGAGGTGAACAGGTTCGCGTCCGACGAGCCGACCATGCGCACCGTCGACGTCGAGCAGTTCTGCTCGTGGTCGGCGTGCAGGATCAGCAGCATGTCGAGGGCCTTGGCGATCTCCGGGTCCACCGCGTACGGCTCGGCGGGGAACCCGAAGGTCATCCGCAGGAAGTTCTCCACCAGCGACAGCGAGTTGTCCGGGTACAGGAACGGCTGGCCCACGGACTTCTTGTACGCGTACGCCGCGATCGTCGGGAGCTTCGCCAGCAGGCGCGTGGTGGACAGCTCCACCTGCTCCGGATCGTCGGGGTCCAGGGAGTCCTGGTAGTACGCCGACAGCGCGTTCACCGCGGACGAGAGCACCGGCATCGGGTGCGCGTTGCGCGGGAAGCCGTCGAAGAACCGCTTGAGGTCCTCGTGCAGCAGGGTGTGCCGCTGGATACGGGTGGTGAACGCCGCCAGCTCGTCGGTGGTCGGCAGCTCGCCGTAGATGAGCAGGTAGCTGACCTCGATGAAGGTCGAGCTCTCCGCCAGCTGCTCGATCGGGTACCCGCGGTAACGCAGGATGCCCTGGTCGCCGTCGATGTAGGTGATCGCCGACTTGGTGGAGGCGGTGTTGACGAATCCGGGATCGAGGGTGGTGTACCCCGTCGCGGAAAGGAGCTTGCCCAGCTCGATGCCGTCATTGCCTTCGGTTGCCTTGGCAATGGACATCGAGTGTGCGCCACCCGGGTAGCTGAGCGTGGGCGTGGTGTCATCGACAGCGGGCACGGAGGATCCCTCTCAAACTCGAGGCTTTGCGAGTTGCAATAGTCAGTCGCTTAGAGAACCTAGTCGCAGTTACCCGTGCCCGCCCAGGGTGGGTCACCGTTTCGCCCGGGTCAGGACGTAACGAAATGCCCTGACCTGGCGATTGGGTCACGCCGCGGCGATGCCCCAGCTGCCCGACCAGCGTTCGCCCGGCGCGAGCACAACCTGGTCGATCCCGGTGTTGAACGCGTCCGGCGGGCACGTCATCGGTTCGACGGCCAACGCCCGGCCGCGGTCCGGGTAGCCCTGACCGTTCGCGGGGTCGGCGATGAACACCTGCACCCAACCGAATGCCCGGTCCGTCCACAGCATCGCCCCGGACCCGTCCGGGGCACGCAGCTCGTGCCTGGCCCGGCCGTCGGGGTCGGGGACGATCGAGCTGAAGGGGGTGTCCAGCGAGACCCCCACGAGCGGGCGCGGCACGGTGAAGTCGTACTCGGTGTCGTACACCGACTGCGACGGTCCGCTCGGCAGCATCCGGTCGGGGTCGAGCGGAAGCCTGGTGCCCGCGGTCAGCCGCAGGGTGCACTCGTCGAGAGGGACGTCACCGGCCCGCAGGTACGCGTGCACCCCGAGACCGAACGGTGCGGGGGTGGCGCCGACGTTGGTCGCGGTGTGCGAGACGGTGAGCCCGTCCGCGCCGAGTTCGTGTACGACGGTCAGCTGCAACGGGTACGGCCAGCCCTTGTGCAGCCCGATCCGGATGCGCTGTTCGACCCGGTGCTCGGAGTGCTCGACGAGTTCCCAGTCGTCGCGGCGGACCAGGCCGTGGATCGCGTTGCCGCGGGACGGCTCGGTCAGCGCCAACTGGTGGTCGACGCCGTCGAACCAGAACTTGCCGTCGCGGATCCGGTTCGGCCACGGCGCGAGGACCAGCCCCGCGGACAGCGGTGGCCGTTCCTGCGCGGGCCAGGTCTCGGTCAGTGCCCGTCCCGCGTGGGTGAGCAGCCGCAGGCCCGCACCGCGGGCCACCACCTCCGCCTGGTAGTCGCCGAATCGGATCTCGTACACGGGCACACGCATGAGGCCAGTGTCCACGAATCGCACGACATCGCGACAACTTTCGGGCGGCGGGGTGTTTCACACGAGCTGGGCGCGCTCGACCCGGTACCGCAGGAAGGCCGGCAACAGCAGGCAGGCGACGACCACCCCGATCACGACCAGGACTCCACCGCCCGCGGCGGCGACCGCGGTCCCGAACGCGTACGCCGCCGCGCCGTGCAGCACGTCGCCGATCCGCGGACCGCCCGCGACGACGACGATGAACACGCCTTGCAGCCGGCCGCGCATGTCGTCGGGGGCGACCTGCTGGAGCATCGTCGAGCGGAACGCCGCGGAGATCATGTCGACGGCGCCGCCGAACGCGAGGAACGCCAGCGCGATCCACAGCAGCAGCGGACCGCCCTCCGGGTCCGCGAGACCGACCGCCACACCGAAACCGACCATCGCCAGGCCCCACGCCACGATGCAGGCGACGACCGCGCGGCCCTGGTACCGGACGCGGGGCAGCCAGCCGGAGAACACGCCGCCGACCACCGCACCCGCAGACATCGCCGCGAACAGCAGGCCGAGCGCCACACCCCCGGACGCCGGGTCGCCGAACGTCTCGTGCGCGATCTGCGGGAACAGGGCCCGCGGCATCCCGAACACCATCGCGATGATGTCGACGACGAACGACGCGAGCAACACCTTCTGGGTGGACAGGTAGGAGAACCCGTCGAGGACCGACCGCAGGCCCGCCCGGGTGGGACCGGTCGGGCGCAACGCAGGCAGCCGCGACACCGCCCACAGCGTCGCCAGCAGCGCGATCGAATCGATCAGGTACAGGCTCGGCAGGCCGACGGTCGGGATCAGCACCCCCGCGAGCAGCGGGCCTGCGATCGCCCCGAACTGCACGACCGTCATGTTCAGCGAGTTCGCCGCAGGCAGCTGCTCCCCCGGCAGCAGCCGCGGAATGATCGCCGCCCGGGTCGGCTGGTTCACCGCGAAGAACGCCTGCTGCAGCGAGAACAGCCCGAGCACCAGCCACACGTTGTTCGTGCCCGCCGCGGCCTGGAGCCAGAACAGCACCGACGTCGCGATCAGCCCGATCGTGGTGATCGTGATCAGCCGGCGCCGGTCCATCACGTCGGCCAGCGCGCCGCCCCACAACCCGAACACGACGAGCGGGACCAGGCCGAACACCCCGGTCAGCCCCACGTACGCGGAGCTGCGAGTGATCTCGTACACCTGCTGCGGCACCGCGACGACGCTGAGCTGGGCGCCGATCACCGTGACGATGCCGGACACCCACAGGCGCCGGTAGTGCGGTTCGCGCAGCGGTGTGACGTCGGCGAGCAGCCGACGCCGGGGTCCCCCGGTCACGGTTGCAGGCGCTCCGCGGTCCAGCCAGAGCCGGTACGGGTGACGAGCACCCGGTTGTGCATGCGGTTGGCGCGGCCCTGCCAGAACTCGACCGTCCGCGGCCGGAGCAGGAAGCCGCCCCAGTCCGGCAGTCGTGGGACCTCGTCCAGGTCGGCGAAACGTTCGGTGACCTCGACCAGGCGGGCGTCGAGCGCGGCGCGCGAGTCGATGGGGGTGGACTGTTCCGACGCCCACGCCCCGAGCTGGGAGCCGCGCGGGCGGGTCCGCCAGTACTCCGAAGTGACCTCGTCCGGTACCCGGCCCACCTCGCCGCGCACCGTGACCTGATGCGCGAATGCGGTCCAGGCGAACGTCGCCGACGCGTGCGGGAACCGGTCCAGCTGCCGAGCCTTGTTCGAGCCGTAGTTGGTGTAGAAGACCAGCCCGTCCTCGGACAGGCCCTTGCAGAGCACCGTGCGCGACGCGGGCCTGCCGTCGGCGTCGACGGTCGCCAGCACCATCGCGTTCGGCTCGGCGATGCCCGCAGCCGTCGCCTGGTCGATCCACCGTTGCAGCAGCGGCAGCCAGCCGTCGGCGACTGTCACGACATCCAGGTTCAATTCGTGGGCAGGCGAATTCACTTCCTGCGCCTGGTACGCGACCCGCATCGCGGCGAGATCGACGGGTTCCGCGGCGGGAGGTTCGGCATCGGACGACACAGCCGAACACGTTACTCCCGGGTATGCCCTGCTCATCGGCGACGCCGAACGGGATAGAGTTCTTCGGTGACCGCGGCGACACGTGCTGCACACCATGCATGCACACCCGCAGGACGGTGATGGCTCAGTGCGGCCCGGACCGGCGGCACTCGGACGAGGAGAATCCACGAGAAATGGCATCCAGCGCGGCAGTACCCGAGGATTTCGTCGCAGGACTCGAGGGCGTCGTCGCCTTCACCAGTGACATCGCCGAACCCGACAAGGACGGTGGCGCGCTGCGCTACCGCGGCGTCGACATCGAGGACCTCGTCGGCCAGGGCGTGACCTTCGGCGACGTGTGGGCACTGCTCGTCGACGGCGAGTTCGGCCAGGGCCTGCCGCCGGCCGAGCCGTTCCCGCTGCCCATCCACACCGGCGACGTCCGCGTCGACGTGCAGGCCGGCCTGGCGATGCTCGCGCCGATCTGGGGCTTCCAGCCGCTCCTCGACATCGACGACGAGACCGCCCGGGAGAACCTGGCCCGCGCCGCCGTCATGGCACTGTCCTACGTCGCGCAGTCCGCGCGCGGCATCTACCAGCCCGCGGTGCCGCAGCAGCGCATCGACGAGGCCAAGACCGTCACCGAGCGGTTCATGGTCCGCTGGAAGGGCGACCCGGATCCGGCGCACGTCGCCGCGATCGACGCCTACTGGGTCTCGGCCGCCGAGCACGGCATGAACGCCTCCACCTTCACCGCCCGCGTCATCGCGTCCACCGGCGCGGACGTGGCGGCCTCGCTGTCCGGCGCGGTCGGCGCGATGTCCGGCCCGCTGCACGGCGGCGCCCCGGCGCGCGTGCTGCCGATGATCGAGGAGACCGAGCGCAGCGGCGACGCCCGCGCGCTGGTCAAGGGCATCCTCGACCGCAAGGAGAAGCTGATGGGCTTCGGGCACCGCGTGTACCGCGCGGAGGACCCGCGGGCCCGGGTGCTGCGCAACACCGCCAAGCGTCTGAACGCGCCGCGCTTCGAGGTCGCGGCCGCGCTCGAGCAGGCCGCCCTCGCCGAGCTGCGCGAGCGTCGCCCGGACCGCGCGATCGAGACCAACGTCGAGTTCTGGGCGGCGGTGATCCTCGACTTCGCCGAGGTCCCGGCTGCGATGATGCCCGCGATGTTCACCTGTGGCCGCACCGCAGGCTGGTGCGCGCACATCCTCGAGCAGAAGCGTCTCGGCAAGCTGGTCCGCCCGGCCGCCATCTACACCGGCCCCGCGCCGCGCTCCCCCGAGTCCGTCGCCGGCTGGGACAAGATCGCCCGCTGAGCCGCAGGCCCGGCCGTCCCCGCCCACCTCGCACGTCTCGTCACTCCAACGCAGTAAGGACACATCGCTGATGAGCACCCCGATCATCCCCGCCGACCTCAAGCCCGTCGACGGCCGTTTCGGTTGCGGACCCTCCAAGGTCCGTCCCGAGCAGTTGCAGTCGCTGGTGGAGGTGGGCGCCTCCGTTTTCGGCACCAGCCACCGCCAGAAGCCGGTCAAGGACGTCGTGGCGCGTGTGCGTTCCGGCCTGCGCGATCTGTTCTCGCTGCCCGAGGGCTACGAGGTCGTGCTCGGCAACGGCGGCTCCACCGCATTCTGGGACGCCGCGGCGTTCGGCCTGATCCGTGAGCGGTCGCAGCACTTCACGTACGGCGAGTTCTCGTCGAAGTTCGCCTCCGTCGCCAAGGGCAACCCGTTCATCGGCGACCCGATCGTGGTCTCGGCCGATCCGGGCAGCGCACCGGAGATCGTCGCCGACTCCTCGGTGGACCTGATCGGGTGGGCGCACAACGAGACCTCGACCGGTGTCGCGGTCCCGGTGAGCCGTCCGGCCGGTTCGGAGAACGCGCTCATCGCGATCGACGCCACCTCGGGTGCGGGCGGCCTGCCCGTCACCATCACCGACGCGGACGTCTACTACTTCGCGCCGCAGAAGTGCTTCGCCGCCGACGGCGGCCTGTGGATCGCGCTGATGAGCCCGAAGGCGCTCGAGCGGGTCGCGGAGATCAAGGACTCGGGTCGCTGGACCCCCGACTTCCTGTCGCTGCCGATCGCGGTCGACAACTCCAGCAAGGACCAGACGTACAACACCCCGGCGCTGGCCACCCTGCTGATGTTCGCCAACCAGATCGAGTGGATGAACGGCAACGGCGGCCTGGAGTGGACCACCGCGCGCACCAAGGACTCGTCGTCGCGGCTGTACGAGTGGGCCGAGGCGTCCGAGTTCGCCACCCCGTTCGTGACGGATCCGGCGCTGCGCTCGCAGGTCGTCGGCACCATCGACTTCAAGGACGAGGTGGACGCCGCGGCGGTCGCGAAGATCCTGCGCGCCAACGGCATCGTCGACACCGAGCCGTACCGCAAGCTGGGCCGCAACCAGCTGCGCATCGGCATGTTCCCGGCGATCGACCCCGAGGACGTCAGCCAGCTGACCAAGAGCATCGACTGGGTTGTCGGCCAGCTCTGAGCCCCGATCGCCCTGTGAACAGCCCCCGGCCGCACGCCGGGGGCTGTTTTCGTTTCCACCCGCAGATGTGAGTGATACCGTGATTCACACACATTTTGGCATAGAATCGGAGAACGCCGTGAGCGCCAGAACCCCGGAATCCTTGCCCGAGGCTTCGCCCGAGGAGTCCGTCGACGTCCTGATCATCGGAGCGGGACTGTCCGGCATCGGCGCCGCCCACCACCTCCAGGACGCGTTCCCCGGCCGGCCGTACACGATCCTCGAGGCCCGCGACGCGATCGGCGGCACCTGGGACCTGTTCCGCTACCCCGGCATCCGCTCCGACTCCGACATGCAGACCCTCGGCTACCGGTTCCGGCCGTGGACCGACGAGAAGTCCATCGCGGACGGCCCCGCGATCCTCGAGTACGTCCGCGCGACCGCGGCAGAGGCCGGGATCGACAAGCGAATCCTGTTCGGGCACCGCATGGTTCGCGCCGACTGGTCGTCGGACGACGGACTGTGGACGGTGACGGCCGAGCACGGCGCCGAGACGGTGACGCTGACCGCCCGCTTCCTGTACGCCTGCACCGGGTACTACCGCTACGACGAGGGATTCACCCCGAAGTTCGAGGGCACCGAGCGCTTCCGCGGCGAGATCGTCCACCCGCAGCACTGGCCCGCCGATCTCGACCACACCGGCAAGAAGGTGGTGGTGATCGGCAGCGGCGCCACCGCCGTCACCCTGGTTCCGTCGATGGCCACCGACGCCGAGCACGTCACCATGCTGCAGCGCTCCCCCACCTACATCGCGTCGCTGCCTGCGCGGGACCCGATCGCCAACACGCTGCGCCGGGTGCTGGGCAACCGGCTCGCGTACCCGATCGCCCGCTGGAAGAATATCGGGTTCTCGACCGTCACCTACCAGCTCAGCCAACGCCTGCCCGGGGTGGTCAAGAAGGTGCTGCGCAGGGCGCAGGAGCGGCAGCTGCCCGCCGGCTACGACATCGACACCCACTTCACCCCGCGCTACAACCCGTGGGACCAGCGGATGTGCCTGGTGCCCGACGGCGACCTGTTCCGCGCCATCCGTCACGGCAGGGCGTCCATCGTCACCGACCGCATCGCGTCGTTCACCGAACGTGGCCTCGCGCTCGAGTCCGGCACCGAACTCGACGCCGACGTGATCGTCACCGCGACCGGGCTGAACCTGCTCATCTTCGGCGGCGCGGAGCTGTCGGTCGACGGTGAGCCGGTGTCGCTGCCGGACACGCTGGCCTACAAGGGCATGATGCTCAGCGGTGTCCCGAACTTCGTGTTCACGATCGGCTACACCAACGCCTCGTGGACGCTCAAGGCCGACCTCGTCGCCGAGTACTTCTGCCGGCTGCTCACGCGGATGGACGAGCGCGGCGAGACGGTATGCGTGCCCGTCAACAACGATTCGACGCTGACCACCCGCCCGCTGCTCGACTTCGAGGCCGGGTACGTGCAGCGCTCGGTCGACCAGTTCCCGCGGTCCGGGTCCCGCGCGCCGTGGCAGCTCGGGATGAGCTACGTCCACGACCTCGTCACCCTGCGCCACCGCACTCTCGACGACGGCGTGATGCGGTTCAGTTGATCGTGCGGGATTCCGGCCGGGATCCCACCGCACCGTCGCCACCCACCTCCCCCAGGCCCCACCGAATGTGGGATTCGGTCAGTTGGACTGATCGAATCCCACATTCGGTCAGATCGCCGGCCGCGGGCCTCCTCTTGTCCACAGGGCCGGTCGCGCATCCACAGGTCCGCCGAACCCCCTGGTCGGGACGGATCCTCCGACAGGAGCTGCATGCACCATGGCCGGATGAAACGAGGAACTTGGGCCTCGGACGTCGAGTACCTGTCGGCGCACAGCCGCAACGGTGTCATCCGCACCGCACGCTTGCTCGCCCTCGGGGTGGCTCCTGGAACCATCACCGGGCGATGCCGGCCGGGCGGCCTCTGGCAGCGCCTCCTCCCCGGAATAATTCTCCTGCACAACGGATTTCCGACGACACTCCAACGCAATACGGCAGCGCTCATGTACGGCGGCAACGACAGTGTGCTGACGGGACATGCCGCACTCACCGCCCACGGCTACCGGGGGTCGGCGTCGATGAGCGACATCCTGCTGCTGATACCCGCGGAGCGATACAAGCTGTCGAACGCATTCGTCAGAATCGAACGCACGTGGCGCCTGCCTGAACCCGTGACCAAGGGAACCCTCCGATGCGCCCCGATCACCCGAGCAGCGCTCGACGCCGCCCGCCGTTCGCGGGTCACGAACGACTGCCGGGCACTGCTGTCGGAGGTCGTCCAGCGCGGTGGAACGACGGTGGACGAATTGGCAATCGAACTCTCCGAAGGTTCCTGCCGTGGTACCGCGCTGCCGCGATCGGTGCTGCGAGAGCTGGGAGCAGGCGCACATTCCGTCGCCGAGATCGAGGCGCAGAAACTCTACGCCCGCAGCGGACTCCCGCCGATGGTTCACAATCGCCCGGTAGAAACCGCAACCTCAGAATTCATCGCCACCCCCGACGGATGGATCGACGACGTGGCGATGGCCTGGGAAATCGACTCGCTCAAACATCACTTCACACCCCGCGACCACGAGCGCACCCTCACCCGGCGCGCACGCATGCAGAGCCACGGCATCATCGTGCTCTCACACCTACCTCGGACCGTTCGCGAGAATCCGCACCTCGTGCTTCAAGAGCTCCGCGACCACTACGAGCTCGCCCGATCACGGCCCCGGCCCGATGTCCAACTACGTCCCGAAGTACGCACGGCCTGACCCCACCCCACCTACCCCACCCCACCTACCGAATGTGGGATTCGGTCAGTTGAACTGATCGAATCCCACATTCGGTCAACAAGGGGGGTGGTTGACCCGCGCGGTGGGGACTACACGGTGGGGACTACACGGTGGGGACTACTCCGAGACGATCGCGTCGGCCTCGATCTCGATGAGCAGGTCCGCGTCGATGAGCTTGCTGACCTCGAGGATGGTGGTGGCGGGGCGGATCTCGCCGAACACCTCGCCGTGCGCGAGGCCGGCCTCCTCCCAACGGCTCATGTCCGTGAGGAACATGCGGGTACGGATGACGTCCTCGGGCTTGGCACCGGCCTCGGCGAGCGCACCGACGATGCGGCGCAGCGCCTCGCGGGTCTGCTCGGCCAGGCTGTCGCCGCCGACCGGTCCGTCCGGGCCCGAGGCGGTGGTGCCGGACACCGACACCTGCTGCCCGATGCGGACGGCACGCGAGTACCCGATCTTCGCCTCCCAGTCGGAGCCGGAGGAGATGTTGTTTCGATTCGACATTCCCCAGATTCTGTCAGGACCGCAGATCCTGGCGGGACCGCGGGTCGGGCGGCGCGAGGACGACTGCACGCCGTCAGGGCCGGGTGTGCTGTTCGGCGACGAAGCGGTGGAACGGTTCGAGGGCATCGTCCCCGAGATGCGGGCCACTCACCTCCACCCCGGCGTGAGCGGACCGAATGACGTCCGCGCAACCGAGGTCGAATCGCGGCCCACCGGTGAGGATTTCACCGAACCCAGCGGCCGAGGCCGCGTACACCACCCGGCGCACCCCGGCCCACACCATCGCCGCGGCGCACATCGGGCACGGTTCCCCGGACGCGTAGACGACTGCGCCCTCCAGCCGGTCGGCGTTGCCCTCCTCGCACGCGGTGGTGATCGCGTCGAGTTCGGCGTGTTCGGTCACGTCCCCCGAGGTGGCCACCGAGTTCGCACCCTCACTGACGACCACGCCGGCGGCGTCCACGACGACCGCGCCGAACGGCCGGTTACCGGCGTCGCCGGTCTCGACGGCCAATGCGAGCGCCCTGTGCAGATAGGCCAGGTCGTCCGAGGTCAATTCGGTCACGACACCACCTTCTCTTTCGTACCGACGTTGCGCAGCAACGCATTTGCTCCGATCCCTGCCACGATGAACGCCACGCCGAGCCAGGTCGGACCACCGTCCATCGCAAGAGTGATGATGCCGATCGGGATCAGCCAGGTGGTCAGCGGGCCGACGAACTCGGCCCACCCCGGCGCGGGTTCGCCGGGTTCGCCCGCCGTCGCGGCGGCACGGGCCGTCGCGACGTCCGGGTACCACTGGCTGAACTGCAGCGCGCAGAGCATGGCGGCGGTCTGGATCACCCAACCGGTCCAGATGTTGTCGCTGTCGCCGAGCACCGCGTCCCCGTAGAACCCGGCGATCGCGGCGACCAGGAACGCGACAGCCCACGCGCCGGTGATCACGTAGTTCACCCGCAGGAACAGGGGCGTCTCCCAGAACTCCCGGTCGACCTCCTCGCGGGCGTACTGCACCGTGAACGGCACCCGAGCGAGCATGGAGCCCACGGCGATCAGGAACAGCGTGATGGTGGCGATCTCACCGATCCACGTCTCCATCCATTCCTGCCCGGCCTCGTCCAGCGCGAAATGGAGTGCGACCAATCCGGCGAAGAAGAGGACGTCGACGACCGCGAGCAGTTTCGTGGACCGCCCTCGCAGCCGATCCACGACGAGGAAGAGCACCGATATGGCGAGTGCGACGCCGGCGGCCACTTCCAGGCGACCCGGCCCCTCGAACACCGCGAGCACGATCCACGGCGTCAGTCCGGTCAGCGGACCGTCGAGCAGCGATGCGAACGCATCGAAGGCACGCCGTGCGGGCGAAGCGGTTCCGGACACCTGCGGACTGCGCTCGACCATCGCTGATGACCTTCGTTGGCGTCGACGACATCGGTGTGTCGATCGTAACGCCGCGGCCGGCCGGACACGCCGCAAAGCACCCAACCCTCAAGGAGAACTAGAGACTATAGCTCGCCGCGTTCGCAACGACCTCACCGGGAGTGGCGTGTCGCCACCCCCTCGGCATCACGGGTGGATTACAGTCGGCGCGGGCAATGTCGCGAAATCGACGCGATGAGGAGGTCAATGTGCGAGAGCTCTCCGTAATCGGACTCGAGCCCGGCGGATCGCACGTGGTGTGCGCCGATCCCGAGACCGGAGAACGGTTCCGGATCCCCGCCGACGACAAGCTGCGAGCCGCATCCCGCGGCGACATAGCCCGTTTCGGGCAGATCGAAATCGAGTCCGAGAGCCAGATGCGCCCTCGCGAAATCCAGGCCCGCATCCGGGCCGGTGCGACCGTCGAACAGGTCGCCGGCGAGGCGGGCGTCTCGATCAAGCGCATCGAAGGGTTCGCGCATCCGGTCCTGCTCGAGCGTGCCCGTGCCGCGCAGTTGGCGCAGGGCGGTCATCCGGTTCGGGACAACGGCCCGACCGTTCAGACCCTGGCCGAGATCGTGGCGATGGCCTTCCGCGCTCGCGGCCACAACCTCGACGACGCGAGCTGGGATGCCTGGCGCGACGAGGACGGCCACTGGGTGGCCCAGTTGCAGTGGCAGGCGGGCCGCACCCGCAATGCCGCACACTGGCGGTACCAGCCGGACACGCACGGCGGGACCATCGCCGCGCTGGACGCTGCGGCAACCGACCTGATCGATCCCGACTTCGGCCGGCCGCTGCGCGGTCTCGCGCCCCTCGCGATCGAGTCCCCCGCCCCCGCCGACGAGCCGGAGGGACCTGCCGAACCCGAGGTCGAGGCCGACCTCGACGCCGACGCGGTCGGCGACGTCGGGGACAGCGACGAAGAGGCACCGCAGCCCCGGCAGGCCCCGCAGCACCAGGGCGGCAAGGACAAGCGCGGCAAGCCGCACCTGCCGTCCTGGGACGACGTGCTGCTCGGCGTTCGGAGCAGTGGACGCGGCTAGCCGACCCCGTCGATAAGCTCGCGTCCCGGCAACTCTCGGCTAGCCGGCGGCCGCGTCCGGATCCGGCTCGGGTGACGGCATGGCGAGGAGTTGGTCCAGCCAGGCGACCGCATCGATCAGCGCGCGAGCCTGCCCCGACTCCGCGGTCGCGTACACCAGCGGCGCGAGATCGGCCGACACCTTGTCGCCCTGTCCGGTGAGCACGTCGACGACACCGGTCCATACGTGGCAGGCCGGTGCGGGCAGCCGATCGACCGGCACCATCCGACCGTCCGGCACCTCGACGGCGATGACCAGGTCACCGGCGTCGACCAGGGGATCCACTTTGTCGACGACCACTCGGGCAAGAGCGGTCACCACCCAGTCGACCACGCACCCGTAGTGGCCGTGATGGACCCCGTCGGGCATCACCAGTGACGCAACCTCGTCGAGGAAGGCTTCGGTGTCGCGGTCGCCGGCGTGTGTGAGCAACCGGCCTCCGATGTCGGCCCCCCGGTGCGCTCCGCCTCCGATGGGTGTCATGGCTCTGGTGTGCCCGATGGCCCGCCGGGCCACACCTGCTGCCGCAAGTTTTCCGGTCCCGGATTTCGACTCCGCGCGACCCCGCCGACCGGGACGCCTATCGCTCCACAGGCAACTTATTGTAACCTTCGGTCACATTTACTGGAGGGGGACGAACGTTGCTCACGCTCGACTGGACGCGACTCACAGCCGGACTGCCGACCCTCGACGAGGTCGCCGTCGCCGCCCGCAATGCCTGGGCGCTCACGCTGGGCGATGGCGTCGCCCCGATCCGCCGCACACCGTCCGAACTGCTCCGCTCCGGCCCGCACCGCGACCTGTACCGGTTCGGCCCCCAGCCCACGCCGGGAACGCGGCCGATCCTGCTCGTTCCCCCGCTGGCGGTACCCGCGACCTGCTACGACCTGCGGCCCGGGCAGAGCCTGGCCGCACACCTGGCCGACGGGGGGCACGCGCCGTATCTCCTCGACTACGGCACCATGACCGCCGCCGACCGCGACCTCGGCTTCGAGGCGTGGGCCGACGACATCGTGCCGGAGGCACTCCGTCACATCAGCGACCGGCACGCCGGCGCCGAGGTCGATCTCGTCGGCTGGAGTCTCGGCGGGACCATCTCACTGCTCACCGCCGCCGCCCACGCCGACCTTCCGATCCGCTCCGTGACCGTGATCGGAACCCCCGTCGACTACACCCGGATCCCCGTGATCAGTCCACTACGGGTGATCGGCCGGATCACGACGGAACGCCCGCTGACGGCGGTCACCCGCATGCTCGGGGGCCTCCCGGCACCGATCGTCCAGGCCACGTACCGGGCCACCGCGCCGCACCGGGAACTGCTCAAGCCGTGGTTCGTCGCCCGCAACCTGCGCAACACCGAATCCCTCGCACGGATGGAGGCGATCGACCGGTTCATGGCCGAGATGCCCGGCTACCCGGCCCGCGTCTTCCACCAGATGTGCTCGCAGCTGATCCTCGGAAACTCCTTGGCGGAAGGTCGATTCCGGTTCGGGTCCCGGACGGTGACACTGTCCGACGTGACCGTGCCGGTGCTGGGCGTCGGCGGCACCACCGATGTGATCGCGCCGGCCGCGGCGGTCGCCCCGATCACCGACCTGCTGACCGGGTCGCCGTACGTCCGGTTCGAGGCGGTGCCCGGCAGCCACCTCGGCCTCGTCGCCGGCCCCGGAGCACGGGACACCACCTGGACGATCCTCGACGAGTTCCTCGGGACGGTGCCGCACCGTCCCGGCGTGGATCCGCTCACCGCCCCACACCCCGGCGCCGACCGCGACTCGGCGGACGCACGGTGCGCCGACGAGAAATCGGGCGTGAGCGTCGTACCCTCGTAGGAAGGTGACGAAAGCGGGGTACGCGGTGGGGCCGACTGCATCAACGATCTGGTACGTCGACGCCCCCGACCCCGCCGCGGTGCTCCGGGAACTCCCCGAACCCGACGCCGAGGCCGCCCACGCCCTCGCCGGACGGATGTATCCCGAAACGGTGGCCGTGCCACTGCATTCCGCTCCGCTCGCCGGCTCCGCCGCGCCCACCGGTCGCGAGATCTTCATCGGCAGCTACCCGGGACTGACCGTGGTGTGCGGACCGAATCTGGCCCTGAACAAGCCGTCACTGCTCGACGAATCATGGACGCGCCCACTGGCTTCCGAACGGACCTACCTGGTCAGTGCGGACGCCGCGACACCGTGGGGTGCGTTCGCGTACTGGGAACGCGGCGCGCTTCGTCGCTCGTTCAGCGCGACCTCGTCCTTCATCCACGAGAACGTCGGCCTGCCACTGGTCTGGGAGCGCGAGTTCTGGGCGGGTGAGCATCCGGCGCACCACCCGATCGCCACGCTCCCCGACCCCCAGTCGTTGCCCTTCGATCCCGGCGAGTTCGCGGACGCCGCGAACGCACAATGGCTCGGATTCAGCCACTGTCCGCCGACGCCCGACGCCGAACTCTCGGCAGGTGACCTCGCCGTGTGCGGATTCGCCCTGTACGCGTCCGGGGAGGAACCGCTCACCTCGCCGGACGAACCCGAGATCCGGGGACTGCGCAAGTGGTGGCGCCGACTGGCCGGCTGACCGGCGCTCAGCGGGCGCCGAACACCAGCGCGAGCCAACCGGCCACGACACCCGCGACCGCGCCGTACACCACCCAGCGCCACACCGGCACCTGGCGCCACTGCCAGACCGTCGGGGCCACCCCGGCGACCACCACCACGTTCACCACGAGGGCGAGCAGTGGGTGAACCGCGATCATCGCTGCGCCGCAGGCGATCACCGCCACGGTGACGAGCACCGCCGAGAATCCGGCGACAACGAGCGCCGGACCGCTCATCCGAGCCGGACCCGCTCGTAGAACGCCATCGCCGCCGCCGTCGCCACGTTGAGCGAATCGGTGCCCGGGGCCATCGGGATCCGGGCCCGGACATCGGTCTTGCGCATCGTGTACTCCGACAGCCCGGGCCCCTCCGCGCCGAGCAGCAACGCCACCTTCTCCCCCGTCATCGCCTCCGCCAGCGTGGTCGCCGAGGGGTTCGGTGTCAGGGAGATGAGTTGAAAACCCTTGTCCCGCAGCCGCTGAAGCCCGTGCGGCCACTCCGGAACCCGGGCGAACGGCACCCGCAGCACGTGTCCCATCGACACCCGCACGGCGCGCCGGTACAGCGGATCTGCGCAGCGGTCACCGAACAGCACCGCGTCCACCCCGAGCCCGGCAGCATTTCGGAACATCGAACCGATGTTCTCGTGGTCGTTGACTCCCTCGAGCACCGCGACGGTGCGAGCACCCTCGAGCACGGCGTCGAGATCGAGAGCGGGCGGACGATGCGCGGCAGCGAGCACGCCGCGGTTGAGGTGGAACCCGACAACCTCCGCCATCACCTCTGCCGAGGTCCGGTAGAACGGCACCTCGACGCCGTCGAGGTCGGCTGACAGTTCGTCGAGTCGGCGATCGACCCCGAGCAGGCTGATCGGCTGGAACCGTGACGACAACAGGCGCTGCGCCACGAGCACGCCCTCGGCGATGACGAGGCCCTTCCCGTCGGGCAGGTCGGGTCGACGGTCCGAGGAGTTCAGATCCCGGAAGTCGTCCAGCCTGGGGTCCGCAGGATTGTCGATGTCGATAACGTCAGCCACGCGACCATCTTGCCGCACCGCGAGCGGGCACCCCGACCCACTCGACCTCCCCCTGTTTCAACCCCCACTCCCGAGCGGTGCCCACCTACTCGGAGTTGTTGACGAACCCACCGATGATGTCGATCGACTGACGAAGGACCTGCAGTTGCTCCGCATCGAGTCCCGCCAGCTGGTCGGTCATCCACTTTTCCCGCGCGCTGGTCTCGTCGGCGAGCAGCGCGTGACCGGTGTCGGTCAGGGAAACGATGATCTGCCGCCCGTCCGTGGGATGCGGGGTGCGAGCGACCATGCCTGCCTCGGCGAGGGAGGCGATGACCCGGGTCATCGACGGCGGCTGCACCCGTTCCTTCGCCGCCAGCCCCCCGGGGGTCATCGGCCCGTGCTCGTCCAGGCTGGCGAGCGCGGAGAGCTGAGTCAACGACACCGGAGAATCTGCCCGACGGCCGCGGAGGTGCCGCGACAGGCGCACGACGGCCAGGGAGAGATCACTGGCTAGTGAGCGTGTATCCAAGGTCACTCACGGAGGATACGGCACTGGGACACAACTGGTTCAGGTAATCGCGTCAGTTATAGGACCGACAGCAAAATACGCGACAAACAGGGCGGCGACAACCCACATCAGCGGATGAATCTGCTTGAACTTGCCGCTGGCGGCGTGAATCACCACCCACGTGATGAATCCGACGCCGATGCCGTTGGCGATCGAGTAGGTGAACGGCATGACGACGATCGTCAGGAACGCAGGCAGTGCCACGTCGAACCGGGAGAAGTCGATGTCGCGGACCTGACCGATCATCAGCGCACCGACCACGACCAGGGCCGGCGCCGCCGCCTCGATCGGCACCATCTCGTACAGCGGGGTCAGGAACATCGCGGCCAGGAACAGCAGGCCGGTGACCACATTCGCCAGACCGGTCCGCGCGCCCTCCGCGATACCCGAGGCCGACTCCGCGAACACCGTGTTCGACGACGCCGAGGCTCCGCCGCCGACGATCGCGCCGGTGCCCTCGACGACCAGTGCCTTGCCGATGTTCGGCAGGTTGCCGTGCTCGTCGGCGAGGTCGCCCTCCTTGCCGAGCCCGGTCATCGTGCCCATCGCGTCGAAGAAGTTGGCCAGCACCAGGGTGAACACCAGCAAACTCGCGGCCAGCACCCCGATGCGGGTGAACGCGCCGAACAGGTCGACGTTCCCGACCAGGGACAGGTCCGGCATCTGGAACAGCACGTCCGGCAGCCCGGGCACGCTCAGGTTCCAGCCCTTCGGGTCCACACCCGCCGACGGGCCCACGTCGAAGATCGCCTCGAGCACGGCCGCGAGCACCGTGGTGGCCACAATGCCGATCAGCAGACCACCGCGCACCTTCCGCGCGACCAGGACTCCCATCACCAGCACACCGAAGACGAACACCACCGTCGGCCACGACCCGATCGAGCCGTTGATGCCGAGCCCAACCGGCACCGTGGTCTTGGCCTCGTCCGGGATGCGGCGCACGAACCCGGCGTCGACGAAGCCGATGAACGCGATGAACATGCCGATACCGGCGGCGATCGCGGACTTGAGTGCGTCGGGGATCGCGTTGAACACCGCGGTCCGGAACCCCGTGACGGCCAACGCGACGATGATGAGGCCGTCGATCACCACCAGACCCATGGCCTCCGGCCACGTCACCTGCGGGGCGATGGTCACCGCGAGGAGGGTGTTGATGCCGAGGCCGGCGGCGATGGCGAACGGATAATTCGCGATGATGCCGAACAGGATGCTCATCAGGCCCGCGACGAGCGCGGTCACCGCCGCGACCTGGCTGACCGGCAGGATGTTGCCGAGGACGTCCGTCTTCGCGACGGCGTCCTCCGCCGAGAAGCTGCCCAGGATGAGCGGGTTCAGCACGATGATGTAGGACATCGCGACGAACGTGACCAGGCCGCCGCGCACTTCCGTGCTCAGCGTCGATCCACGCTCGGTGATCTTGAAGTAGTTGTCCAGTATCCGCGGTGTTCCCGCCATCAGCCATTCCTCAGTAACCGGGGTGCAAGCACAATGCTCGCCCCCGGCAGACTAGGGCACGGGGTCGGTGTGACCGGCACAACGGTACCGTCGTGTCCGTGGACGAGACCCGCAAGGACCCCCTCCTACCCGATCGCCTGACCGATCCGCGCCCGGTGATCGCGATCGGCGCCGCGGCCTGGCTGGTCGTCACGGTCGTGGTCCTGACCTCGGGCGACCGGTGGGAGTCGTGGCTGCCGATCTGCTGGGCCGGCCTGGCGCTCGGAGCGCTCGGCTCGGGCCTGTTCCTGCTGCAGCGCCGCGCGGCCCGGCGTGGCAGCCGGACCGCGCAACGCGGGCTCGGCTGAGTTCCCTCCGGCCGGACGCGCGCCCCGGATCAGTAGGCCGGCACCGGGAAGCGTTCGGTGATGGTGTCGGGATCCGGGTTGACGTCGGCCTCCTCGTCCCGGTGCCGGCTGCGCCACCAGATGGTCAGCGCCACCGACCCGGCGACCAGCACCAGCAGAACCGCGATCGCCAGCCAGAACCGGGGGCCCCAGTAGCCGACGAGTGACATGCGGATCGCGTTGCGGGCGTATGTGAGCGGCATCAGGGCGTGGAGCCACCGCAGGGGTGCGGCCATCTGCTCGATCGGGTAGACGGCGCCGAACGCGAAGATCTGGATCATCAGGGTCCCGAGGCCGACGAAGGTGCCACCGACCGCCCCGAACACCACCGTGAACAGCCGGGCCGTCGCGACCGCGGCCGCCCCGACCAGCACCATGACAGCGAACAGCGCCAGCGCGCTCGGCGGCTCGGCCTTCGCAACGGTCATCGACAGCACCGCCATCAGCGCGGCGGCGGCGACGGTGATCACGGCGGGTGTCCGGTAACGGCGCAGCCCCTCACGAATGATCGACTCGTGCACCCGCCCGTGCGGCTGCAGCGGCGGGCGCACCACGAACCAGGTGAGGATGCCGATCAGGAACAGCAGGACCGACATCACCGCCGGGATCGCACCCGGCCCGAATCCCACCGCCGGCGCGATGTTCTTGGCGCTGACGGTGACCGGCGACGAGATGACGCCCGCGGTGGCGACGCGCTCGTCGTCGGTGAACTGGGGCACCTGGCCGGCGCCGTCGGCGAGACCGGTCGCGAGTTCGGCGCTGCCCGCGTCGAGTTGACCGACGCCGTCCAGCAGCTGGCCGAGACCGTCGCGGAGCTGGACGCCCCCCTCGTCGAGTTGGCCGAGTCCGGTCGAGAGCTCGCGCGCACCCGCGTCGAGCTGACCCGCGCCATCGGTGAGCTGGCCGAGACCTGTGTTGAGTTCTGCGGCGCCCGCGGCGGCCGCTTCCAGTCCGCCGCGGTACTCGGCGTTCGGATCGGAGAGTTCGTACGCAATCTGCCTGGCCCCGTCGCGCAGCTGCTGGAGCTGCCCGACGATGTCGTCGTCCGCGATCGGGAGCCCGGCGGCGACCACCGCGTCCACCAGCGGGCCGACGACGGTGTCGATGACCTCGCTGATCTGCGCCGCCCCGGCCCCGAGCTGATCGGTGCCTGCCACGAGCTGTCCGAGCCCAGCGCTGAGCTCACCCGAGCCGGCGGCGGCCTCCCCCGCACCTGCCGCCAGCTGCCCGGTGCCGTCGGCGAGTTCGAGGCTGCCCGCATGCGCCTGGCCGAGCCCGTTCGAGAGTTCGACGCTGCCCGCGGCCAGTTCGGTGGTCCCCGCGAGGGCCTCACCGGTGCCGTCGTTGAGCTGCTGCGCACCCGCGGCGGCGTCGGACAGGCCCTTGCCGACATCGGCGAGACCGAGCAGCACCTGGTCCACGGACTGTTCCCCGATGGTCTCCGAGACCGCGGAACGCACCTGCGCCATCACCGATTCGCCGACAGGGGTCGCGACCAGGCTGTTGTGATCGTTGTAGACGACCTCGAGCCGCGCCTTCTCGCCTGCGCCACTCGCAGCGCTGGCGATGTCCCGGCTGAAGTCCTCGGGGATGACGACCGAGAAGTAGTAGTGGCCGTCCTCGACGCCCTCCCGGGCCTGGTCGAGGGTCACCTCGTGCCAGTTGACGTCGCCGCCCTCGACGAGCGCGGCGGTGACGTCGGCACCCGCGGTCAGCCGGCTGCCGTCGAGGTCGGCGCCTGCGTCGGTGTTGACGATGGCGACCGGCAACCGCGAGACGGTGTCACCGGGGTTCCACAACGCCCACATGTAGAAGCCGAGCAGCGCCAACGGGGCGATGACCAGCATCGCGAGGGCGATACGGGTCAGATGGATTCGTCGCGACATTGGCTTCTCTCTCCCCGGCAAACCGCTGGACACACGTCCAAGTTGGTCAGGGTAGAGAGTTCAGTCCCGTTCCGGGGCCGATTCGCCAGATCTCGTCGGCCCAGGTCGGCGGAGGGTGGGTGTACCGCGCCGGGCGACCCGCGGCGCGGCCCAGATCCACAACGCCGCCCACGCGATCCCGAGCAGCCAACCGGCCAGCACGTCGGTGAGCCAGTGCGCGCCCAGATACACCCGCGACAGTCCGATGGAGACGGTCCACAGCGCGAGCCCGCAGGCCAGGACCGGGCCGAGCCGACCGGTCAACCGGACCACCGTCGACCCGACCACGCAGACCAGGATCGCCGACATCATCGCGTGCCCGGACGGGAACGAGTGGGTGACCTCCTCGACCAGACGCTCCGGGAACGGCGGGCGCTCCCGGCCGAAGACCAGCTTCAGACCGCTCATCAGCAGGAACCCGCTGACCATGGCACCCCCGACCATGACCGCCTCGACCCGGCGACCGCGCACGAGCAGCGCGATCACGATGGCGGTGGTGATCACGGACGCGACGAGCGTGTCACCGAGATGGGTGATCGCGGTGACCACGTCGGTCAGCCACGGCGTGCGCCAGCGCAGCATCTGGTCGAGGACCGCCTGGTCGAACGGGTCACCACCCACCGGTCACCCCCGGCCCGAGCCTGCGTTCGTCGACGTGCGTGCGGCCCGACCCGTCCACCCACCACGGCACCTCGACGTCGGCCTCCACGGCGCCGGACAGCCGCACCGTCAGCGTCTCGTGCAGCACGACGGCGCCGGACGGCAACGCGCGACCGGACGCCACGGACGCGAGCACCGCCGCCGGTTCACGCGCCCAGTCGCCGGCGCGGCCCACGCCGAGAACCTCCCCGCTCACCCGCTCCGAGGCCGGCGGCAGGTCCAGCAGCTCCGCGAGCGCATCCACCGACACCAGGTCGCCGACGACCAGCCGATCCGCCGGGATCGCGGCCGCCAGCCACGCCCGGTCGAGCACCAGCGCCTCGGCGGGGTCGGCGACCGTGCCGTCGATCGCACGCACCCGCGCGGGCGGCATCAGCGCGTCCAGGTCGAGTACCCCGGCCGCGGTGGCCTCCGCCAGCAGCCGGTGGGCCCGCACGACCACCGCGGGGCCGGGATCCCGATCCGGATCCGCCAGCCGGCCCAGCAACAGCTCCGCCATCTCGGTGCCCTCGACGCGGTCCGCCGCCAACGCACCGGACAGGGTCGCGGCGTCCGGATGGTCCAGCACGTCCAGCAGTCCCTCGAAGGTGCGGTCGTCCGGAGCGCGCAGCGATCCCAACGCGACACCCCGCACGCGCGCGTGCCGCCGCAACCACCACGCCGTGTACCCGGACCGGTCCGCGAGCAGGGACGCGGTCTCCGGCTGCGACGCCAGCAGCGCCAGCGCGGCGGGCCAGGTGTCGGGGTCCACCAGATCGAGGTCGCGGACCGCGATCAGCACCTCGGGGTCGTCGGGCAGCGTCGCCCACCAGTCGGATTCGTCGTCGAGGTCGTGCTCGGGTCCGGTCGGCAGCTCCGCGCGCAGGACCGTGAACCCCCATCCGACCCCGAGCGCTCGCAGCGCTTCGGCGCCGTGTGTCTCGACGAGGGCGGACGCGACGGTGCCGAAGGGGGAGTCCACGTCCAGCACGGTCGCCAGCGGTGCGCCCGGCAGCAGCAGTTCGTCCGCGGGCCGGACGTCGCCCACCTCGTCGGGCAGCGGCAGCGCACCCAGCCAGCCGGGCAGGGCACCCTGCGCGGCGGCCGCCTCGACCAGTGGCAGCACCGCGTCCGCGAGTTCGGTTGCACCGCGACCACTCTCGCCCGGCCAGTCGTCCGCCCCGGGCGGGCCGTCGGCATGATCCTCGATCCGCTCCCGCAACGCCGGATCGGTGAGCACGTCGAGCGCGCCGACGGTGCCGGCACCCAGCCGGGTCAGCAGGGGGTGCGCCGCGTCGGGATGGACCAGCCGAATCCAGTCCACGCCGCGCCCCGCGGCCGCGAGGTCGTGGCCGAGCACCACCGTCCGCGGACCGGTGACGGTGCGCCCGTCGGTCAGCGGCACCGGAATCGCGGCGAGTTCCTCGACCGCGAGGGCGTCGACCACCAGTGGCGTCAGCGCCTCGTAGAGCCGTCCCCACCACGCGGGTTCGCGTTCGAGGCCGGCGAGCAGCTCCGCGAGACGGGCGAGACCGAGCCGGTGCACCCCGACCGCGGCGAGCGCGCGGACCCCGCCGGGACCCGACATCTCGGGCGCGAGCAACCCGGGCACCGTGTCGACGAGCAGTTCCGCGAGGTCGTCTCCGAGCCCGGGCAGCATCGTCGCGTCCCCGGGGCGCAGGTCGCGACCGGCGACACCGGGCAGCCACGGGTGGTCGGCGAGCTGACGCAGCACCGCCTCGCGCAGCTGCTCGTCGACCGCGCCGCGGGCGAACCCGGGCAGCGGCACCAACGCCAGGCGCTGCGAGTGCGGCAGCGCCGCAACGAATTCCGTGTATCCGTCCGCGAGGTGTGCGATGGCGGCCCCCGGCAGGATGCGGCGGCGGTCGGGTTGCAGGTCGGTGTTCGCCACCACCAGCGCGGGCAGTGACAGTTCCTCGTCGGAGCGGGTCGGGGCGCGCAGCACGTCACCGTCCGACGCCCGCACCGCACCCCCGGACACCGACACCAGCCATCGCGCCGACGGTCCGGTGTACTGCCACCAGGTGCGGTCGCCGACGGAGACCTCGGTCAGACCGTCACCGAGATCCCTTTCGCTGCGCACGAACTCGCGTTCCCCGATTCGGATGGAGTGCAGTGCAGGCAGTTCCAGCAGCAGGTCCACCGCTTCGCCGGGCATCGCGTCGAGGAGTGCCTCCCCGTCGAGTCCGGAACGAAGCGTCACCACGATCTCGGTGTCGCACCCGGCGGCGGGAGCCGCGTCGATGGGCCACACCAGTCGCAACACCGGGATCCCGGACTCGGGCTCGGACAGTCCGGCCCGGACGATCTCGTCACGGGTGCGGTCCGCAGAGAACGCGATCGATCCGGTCGTCGAGCGCAGTTCGATCTCGTCACCGACCGCGAGCACCGCGGTGAACCCGACGCCGAAGCGCCCGACACCCGCACTCTTGCCGGAGACCCGCAGCGCGGACAGCGCCTGGACACCGGCCTCGTCCAGCGGCGCACCCACGTTGGCGACGTGCAACTCCCCGTCGTCCAACCGGACCTCGAGCCGCCCGGGCACCCCGGCCCGCTCGGCCGCGTCGGCGGCGTTCTGGGCCAGCTCGGTCAGCACCCGATCCCGGTAGCCGCCGCGCACGAGGTCGGCCTCGGTGGCCGCGTCCTCCCGCAACCGCGTCGGCGACGACGTCCAGGCGAGCAGCGTCGCGGCCCGCAGCGCGTCGGTGCCGAAGGGATCGGTCACTCGGTCGATGCCGTGTCCGTTCCGGTCTCGGCGGCCTCGGCGGTCTCGACCGCAGCAGGCTCGGCGTTCTCGACCTCGACTGTCGCGGCCTCGCCGGTCTCCGCGTCGGTGGGGCCGGTCCCGGCCGGCTTGGGTACCTCGACGACCT
Source organism: Rhodococcus sp. NPDC003322 (assembly GCF_053589555.1). NCBI lineage: Bacteria > Bacillati > Actinomycetota > Actinomycetes > Mycobacteriales > Nocardiaceae > Rhodococcus > Rhodococcus sp. NPDC003322. The sequence continues at coordinate 900,106 of NZ_JBSFSC010000001.1, forward strand.
CGAGCGCGCCGTCGTCGTAGGCGTCGTAGCGCGGGGTTCCGGCGCCGGAGGGCAGCTCGGTGTCCGAGTGGGCGCCGCAGCCGTACTCGGCGTGCACCACGTGACCGTCGGCGGACAGCTCGTTGCCGCAGACCCCGAACGCGGCGCGCAGCGACCCGGCCAGCGGCAGATAGAACCCGCACAGTGCGCAGATCGACGGCGCGGCCTTCGCCATCTCCGAGTCGGGGCCGAAGTCGCCGTCGTGCCACCGCTGCGCGGCGTCGAGCCGGCCTTCGAGGCTGAGCACCGTCTTGCGTCCCAGCCCGACCTCGCGGGCCAGGTCGTCGACGACCGGGTCGCCGGTCGCGACGTACCCCGGCGCGAGTCGCGGATCGTGGGCACGGGGGGCGAGCAGGTCCCCGGGCGAGAGATCGCCGGGGCGCACCCGCTGATCCCACGGGAGCCATTCGGGAGCGACGAGGGCGTCCGGGCCGGGCAGCAGCGCGGACTCGTTGACCGTCACCCGATCGGAGTCCGGCAGAGCGGACAGCACCACCGCCCACTGCCAGCCGTGGTAGCCCGGCAGGGTCGCCGCGAACCGGTGGGTCGCGGTGTTCTCGTCCTCGGCGGTGACACCGAGGTGTGCGCCGATGTGCACCTCACCGAGGTCGGTCAGCGCCTGGCGTGCGAACTCCACGGCCTCGGCCAGAAGGGGACGCACGGGGGCAAGCTCGGGGGCAGACTGCGCACTCACACCCCCATTTTGCCGTATCGAGTGGGTGGTGTGCCCGTTCGGGCTGCCATGCTTGGGTCGTGACCCGGTACCGACTGCTCAGCGTCGTCGCGGCCGCGACGGCGCTGACCCTCGGCGGCTGCGCTGCCGGATCCTCCGACGACAGCGGCTCCTCGTGGCTCGGATCGTCGAGTTCGGTGCCCCAGCTGCGCGTCGAGGTCCTGGGCACCCGACCACACGACACCGCGGCATTCACCCAGGGGCTCGAGGTGTCGGGCGGTGAGCTGCTCGAGGGCACCGGACTGGTGGGCCGCTCCTACATTGCCGCGCGCGACCTCGACACCGATGTCGAGCGTGCCCGTGTCCCGCTCCCCGACGGGATGTTCGGCGAGGGGATCACGGTCGCAGGGGACACCGTGTGGCAGCTGACTTGGCGGAACGGGGTCGCGTTCGCACGCGACCGCGACACCCTCGCGGAGCGGTCCCGCGTCTCCTACGCCGGCGAGGGCTGGGGCCTGTGCGCGCAGCCCGACCGTCTGGTGATGAGCGACGGCAGTGCCACCCTGACGTTCCGCGACCCGGCGACGTTCGCCTCCGTCGGCGCCGTCACGGTCACCCTCAACGGCGAGCCGGTGGACCGGCTCAACGAACTCGAATGCACCGCGGACGGTCTGGTCTACGCCAACGTGTGGCAGACCACCGACATCGTGCGGATCGACCCCGCCACCGGCGCGGTGGTGGCGGTGATCGACGCGTCGGGGCTGCTGACCGAGGAGCAACAGAAGGGCGTCGACGTGCTCAACGGCATCGCCGCGATCCCCGGCACCGATCGCTTCCTGATCACCGGCAAGCTCTATCCGGCGATCTTCGATGTGCGCTTCGTCTCGTGACCGCGCCACGGTCAGCGGGGCCTGTGGTTGTTTGTCCGGCTCCTAGGACAGAATTGGACCTGTGACCGGACCGCGCCACCCCTCCGAACCCGACGGGCGTCGGGCAGCCGCCGACGCCGGCCGCGGTGCGGTGCATCCCGGGTACACGAACTACCCGCCCCGCCGGCCGTCCGGACGCCGCGAACCGCTGCCGCCGCTGCACCCGACGGACACGAGCGCAACCGCCGGTGGCAACGACGCCGGAGAGCCCCCCACCGAGCAGATCCGGCCGTCGTCCCGGTCCGGTGGCCCGAAGCCGCCGCCGATCCCGCGCAAGCTGACGGTCACCCGGGTCGCGGCGATGCGCAGCCGGGAGCTGACCAACCGCGGGATCGCGACGTTCCGCCGGGCCGCGACCGCCGACGGCGCCGACAAGTCCGGTCTGACCCACCTGACCTACGCGGTGATGGCGAACTTCGCCACCGACGCCGCCGTCGCCGTCGCACTGGCCAACACCCTGTTCTTCTCCGCCGCCACCGGCGAGGACAAGACCAAGGTGGCGCTGTACCTGCTGATCACGATCGCGCCGTTCGCGGTGATCGCCCCGCTGATCGGCCCGGCCCTGGATCGGCTGCAGCGAGGTCGCCGCATCGCGCTGGCCTCCTCGTTCGCGCTGCGCACCGTGCTCGCGGTGCTGCTGGTGTTCAACTTCGACAGTTGGGCGCTGTACCCCTGTGCACTGGGGATGATGGTGCTCAGCAAGTCCTTCTCGGTGCTCAAGAGCGCCGTCACCCCACGCGTGCTGCCCCCGGACATCGACCTGGTGCGCACCAACTCGCGGCTGACGGTGTTCGGCCTGATCGGCGGCACCATCGTCGCCGGCGGCATCGCGGGCGCGATCGCGTTCGCCTTCCACTCGACCGGCGTGCTGTGGTTCACCGCCGCGATCACGGTTCTCGGCGCCTACCTGAGCATGCGCATCCCGGCGTGGGTGGAGGTCACCGAGGGCGAGGTCCCGGCGACCCTCGCCTACCACGGCGACGACGCCGTCACCGAGGTGATCACCCGCGAGCAGAAGGAGACGATCGCCCCGGACAAGCGGCGCCAACCGCTCGGCCGCGCCACGATCACCGGACTCTGGGGCAACGGGACCATCCGCGTGCTCACCGGTTTCCTCACCCTGTACATCGCGTTCGTCGCGAAGTCCCGCACCGAACACGAACCATGGATGCAGGCCGCGATGCTCGGCCTCGTCGGCGCCGCGGCCGGCATCGGCAACTTCGCCGGCAATGCGACCGGCGCCCGGCTCAAGCTCGGCCGGCCCGCGCTCGTCGTGCTGCGGTGCACCGCGGCCGTGACGGTGGTGGCGATCCTCGTGGCCTTCACCGACAGCCTGCTCACCGCGGCCCTGGCCGCGCTCGTCGCGTCCGCGGCGAGCGCACTGGCGAAGGTCTCCCTCGACGCCTCGTTGCAGCAGGACCTGCCCGAGGAGTCCATCGCCTCCGGATTCGGCCGCTCGGAGACGGTGCTACAGCTGAGCTGGGTCATCGGTGGCGCGCTCGGCGTCCTGCTGCCCACCGAGTACTGGATCGGCTTCACCGTCGTGTCGGTGGTGCTGGTCCTCGGATTGGTCCAGACGTTCCTCACGTACCGTGGCCGCACGTTGCTGCCGGGGCTCGGCGGCAAACGCCCCGAACACGTGAACCAGGAAGCACCCGTCGGTCCCGGCTCCCGGGCCGACTGACACCGAACCCGCCACACCGGGCGGGTACGAACGAGAACAAGGAAACCGATGACCTTGCAAGCCCGGACGAAGAAGATCCTCGCAGCGGTGGTCGTGGTGGCGCTGGTGGCTGCCGGCGCACTCGCCGCGGTCGTCACGATGCTCGTCCGCGACGCACCCGAGCAGCTGCCCACAGTGACCGCGTACGCACACGGCCGGACCGTCGACGTCGACGCCGGGATCTGTGACGCGAACATGCGCTGCGCCGACCTCGCTGTCGCCAACCTTCCGGTGCCTGCCGGCTCGTCGCTGCAGCTGTCGTTGCCGAAGGACATCGCCGAGGGCGACTGGCGACTGAACGTCCAGTTCGGCGACCCCCGCACCGGCGAGGTGTTCGAGGGATACCGCGACTACACCGCGGGCGAGAAGTACTCGGTGACGATCCCCACGCGTGAGAACGAGCAGCTGCTCGGCGTGATCATCCAGCAGCCGTCGTCGCGCGACTTCGCCCCGGTGTGGGCGATCCAGACCCTGCCGGACCTGCCCGAACCGGCAGCCGTCCAGTAAGACGCCCGAACAGCAGCGGAGCCCCCGGTCCAGGTGACCGGGGGCTCCGCGCGTTCAGTCGGACGAACTCAGCTGTCGAGTTCCCGGGCGACGGCGCGGACCACCTCGGAGATGCGCTGCGCGGTCTTGCGGTCCGGGTACCGGCCCTTGCGCAGGTCCGGCTGCACCTTCGCCTCGAGCAGGGTGATCATGTCCTCGACCATTCCGTGCAGCTCGTCGGGGGTGTGCTTGCGAGCGGCGTCGTCGCGGCGACCGGTCTGGCGCAGGTTCGGCGCCGGATCGAGCACCTTCAGGCTCAGCGCCTGGGGACCGCGACGGCCGGCGGCCATGCCGAACTCCACCCGTTGGCCGGCCTTGAGGCCCTCGACCCCCTCGGGCAACGCCGACGACCGGACGTAGACGTCCTCTCCCTCGTCCTGGGAGAGGAAGCCGAAGCCCTTTTCAACGTCGTACCACTTCACCTTGCCGGTAGGCACCGCGTCACCTGCTCATCCACGTAAAACGACCATATAAACGAACGCGCCCCACCGTGTGTGGGACGCGATGGTCGGCAGTCTACCTCCGCGTGCCCCTCCCGGGCACTCGGGTTTGCCGGGGATAACGTGGGGGTGTGGCACCACAGACCCCCGGCACCGAATCCACCAACGGCACCCCCGCCTCCGGCGGCGGCATCCTGTTCCGCGCCGCCATCGCCCTGTTCTTCCTTGGCCTGGTCGCGATCATCGCGATCTTCGTCGTCGCGGCGACCGGCCACACCCCCGGACTCGCGCTGTACCTGCTGGCGCTGCTCTGTCCGCTCGGCTTCCTGTTCGGAATCATCTCCGCACTGATGGCAGGCCGGCGTGTACGTGGAGAGGACAAGACATGAGGATCCTCCTGAACATCATCTGGCTGGTCTTCGGCGGGCTGTGGCTCGCGCTCGGCTACTTCGTCGCCGGCGTCCTGTGCTGCATCCTGATCATCACGATTCCGTTCGGCATCGCCTCGTTCCGGATCGGCGTCTACGCGCTGTGGCCGTTCGGCAAGACCGTCGTCGAGAAACCGACCTCCGGCGTCGGGTCCCTGATCGGGAACGTGATCTGGCTGGTTCTCTGCGGCATCTGGCTCGCGATCGGTCACGTCCTGAGCGCCGTCGCGATGGCGATCACCATCATCGGCATCCCGCTCGCCGTCGCGAACCTGAAGATGGTCCCGATCTCACTGATGCCACTCGGCAAGGACATCGTGGACGTCCGCTCGGTCCGCTCGTACCAACCCGGTAGCCCCGCATGAGCCGACCGCCCCGCACCGACCCGGATGCGGGGCGGTCGCTCCCCACACATCCCCTTTTCCTCGGCGCGCTCGCGGTGCTCGCCGCCGCTGCCCTCGTCGCCCACGACCGGGTCGTCCCGCTCGGCCACCCACTGTGGGGCTTCTTCCGCAACGGCCTGGACCTACTCGTCTACCGCAGCGGCGGCGCCACCGTCCTGACCGGCGCCGGACTCTACGACCATGCACTGCACGGCGGGATGTGGTGGACGTATCCCCCGTTCTCCGCGGTGCTGTTCGCCCCGCTGGGTCTGTTCACGCCGGAGATGACGACCCTGCTCGGCCACCTGACGAACTTCGTGGCGCTGTACCTGGTCGTGCTGCTGTGCTGGCGCCTGCTCGGCTACCGCACCGACCGCACGCTGTATGTCACCACCGGATTGCTGACGGTGATCCTCAGCTGGCTCGAGCCGGTACGGACCACGATCTGGCTCGGCCAGGTGAACCTGCTGCTCATGCTCCTGATCCTGTGGGATCTCGGTCGCCCCGAGGGCAGCAGGCTGCGGGGATTCGGGGTGGGCGTCGCGGCGGGCATCAAGTTGACCCCGGCGCTGTTCGTCGTCCATCTGCTGCTCACCCGGCAGTGGCGGGCGGCCGCGACGGCGGTCGCGGGTTTCGCGGCCACCGTCGCCCTCGGCTTCGCGGTCATCTTCTCCGACTCCAGGGCGTACTGGACCGGCGTGATCTGGCATTCGACCCGGATCGGCGAGACGGCGTGGCCGGCGAACCAGTCCGCGTCGGGTGTCCTGGCACGGTGGCTGAACCTCGACGAGCCGCCGCGGCTGCTGTGGCTGGGCGTTGCGATCGCGCTCGCCGCGCTCGGGCTGGCCTCGGCGCGACTCGCGCACCGACGCGGGCAGACCCTCCTCGCCACGACACTGTGCGGTCTCACCTCGTGCGCCGTCTCTCCGTTCTCGTGGGGCCACCACTGGGTGTGGTTCGTGCCGTTGCTGATCCTGGCGCTGGATCGGGCGCTGCGGGCCGGGCGGGCGACGCCTTGGCTGCTTCCTGTCGCGCTGGCGGTGCCGCTGCTGTGCTGGGCGCACCGGTTCCCGGACGACGTGTACGCGATCGGGCTGTTCATGATCCCGGCGCCTGCGGCCCTCGTCCCGCTCTTCGCGGCGGTGTATCCGTTGCTGTTCGTGGTGATTGCGGCGGCGACGTTGATCGCGCCGCGGGGTCGCGGCCGCTCGAAGCCCCAGGACACCCCCGAGAAGTCTTGTGATCTACCTCACATAACGGTTGAGTCACGGACCGGTCTCGACCACGCAGCGGCCAGCTGACCTGCGAAAACGCCCACCTCTCCTGGCGAAACGCCGAGAAACACGCCGATTTCGTAGGAGGTGACTCACCGCGATCGGCCACGTACGGTCGTCAGCGGTCGGTGTTCCGGCCAGTCCGGACCGCCGCGCCAAACCTTGTCCCGCGGAACGGATTCCCCAGAGGAAACCAGGGACAAGGACGGGGGACCCACGTCCCCAGTGGACACCGGGAGGCGAGCAACCGGCCTTCCTTGGGGTGAAGCCGTTTTTCGCGCCGATCACGGAGCGATCACGGCCGGGCGACCTCTCAGCCCGAACCCGACAGCTGACCTCGCAGGCGCGTGCGGAGAGGAAAACCTCCATGAGCGCTGGACGCCATCGCAAGCCCACGAACACGCGCAAGACCGCCGCCAAGGTCGTCGTCACCACCGCGGTGTTCGGCGCGGCGGGTGCGGCCTTCGCGGCCCCCGCAGGTGCCGCCCCGGACTCCGACTGGGACCGCCTGGCCCAGTGCGAGGCCGGCGGCAACTGGTCCATCAACACCGGCAACGGCTACCAGGGCGGCCTGCAGTTCTCCCCCAGCACCTGGACCGCCCACGGCGGCGGCCAGTACGCGGCCACCGCCAACCAGGCCACCCGCGAGCAGCAGATCGCGGTCGCCGAGAAGGTCCTCGCCTCGCAGGGCTGGGGCGCCTGGCCGTCCTGCTCCTCCAGCCTCGGCCTCACCAGCGCCCCGACCCAGCGCAGCGCACCGGCCGCCCAGGCCGAGACCCCCGCGCCGGCGCCGGCCCCGGCCGTCACCAGCATCCCGACCACCGACGGCACCGCCGACGTGTTCGATTCGCTCGACAGCACCATCCAGGCCGTCAAGGCCCGCGGCATCGCCGTCGACCCGCAGATCGAGAACCTGTACGAGCAGGCCAAGCTCAACCCGCAGGTCATCGACTTCCTAAAGTCCGTCGCTCCGCGCTGAGCCACCCAGAACGCGAGAAGGGCCCCGCACCGTTTCGGTGCGGGGCCCTTCTGCCGTTCGGTCCGGTCAGCGGTTGATGACGGTGACGGGATGGGTGTAGGGCAGCTCGGACAGCGGCCGCGGGAACTCGGTCTCCTCACCGAACGGGGACAACCCTCCGGAACGAGTCGACGAGAGCTCGGTGACCGCGTGGTCACCTTCCTTGACGTGCTCCGGCCAGCCTGGATCAACGTAACGCTTGCTCGAATTGTTAGCCACGAGGCCATTTTGACACCGAGTCGGCATCCGGTACAGCCCAGGTCACTAATCTGACAATCGATGACCGAAACCGATCCCGCCGCCGTGACCGACAGCCTGGCGACCTGGCTCAGCACGCGGAGCGACCGCGAGCTGGCGGAATTGCTGCGACTGCGCCCGGACCTGGCGGTCCCCCCGCCGGCGAACCTGTCGGTGCTGGCGTCCCGCGCCGAGCAGCGGGCGTCGGTGTTGCGGGTGGCGGACGACCTCAGCGTGCTCGAACTCACGTTGATCGGCTTGCTCGCCCGGGACGGCGCCGCCGAGTCCGGGGTGCGGCGCGACCAGCTCGCCGACGCGGTCGCGGGCCGGGCACCGGCGCGGGCCGTGGATCGCGCGCTGACGGTGCTGCGCGACCGGGCGCTGGTGTGGGGCACCAAGGCGCTGCGGGTGACACCGGCGGCGCGCGATGCGGTCACCTGGCGGATCGACCCGGCCACCACCACGCTGACCGCGGATCAGATCGCCGCGGCGGTGGCGGGGCTCACCGAGGACGAACGACGGTTGCTCGACACCCTCGCCACCAGCTCACCGATCGGCCGGACCCGCGACGCGGCCCCCGGCACCTCGCCGGATCGGCCGGTGCAGCGGCTCCTCGCATCGGGCCTGCTGACCTGGCTCGACGAGCAGACCGTCGAACTGCCCCACCAGGTGGGCCAGGTGCTGCGCGGCGAGACCGTCACCGACCCGTCCGTGCTGGCCCCGCCCGCGGTCCGCGGGACCAAGCACAAGATCGCCGAGGTGAACGCGGCCGCCGCCGGCGAGGCGCTGGAACTGATCCGGCACTGTGAGGAACTGCTCGGCGCGCTCGGTGACCATCCCGCACCGACCCTCAAGGCCGGGGGTCTCGGGGTGCGCGAGGCGCGGCGGCTGGCCAAGGTCGTCGGGATCGACGAGGTCAGGGTGAGCCTGCTCGTCGAACTGTTGTCCGCCGCCGGGCTGATCGCCGCAGGTGTCCCCGACCCGCTGCCCGCGGCCGACACCGGCGACGAGTACTGGGCGCCCACCACGGCCGCGGACGCGTGGCTCGAGGGCACCCCGGGGCATCGGTGGCAGCTGCTCGCGCAGGTGTGGCTGGACCTGCCGCGCCGACCGTGGACGGTGGGGCTGCGCGACCCACACGACAAGCCGATCGCCGCCCTCTCCGACGAGGTGCGGGCGTCCGGCGCCCCGCGGGATCGCCGGTTCGTGCTCGACGTCGTCGCCGAACTCGGCACCGGGGTGGGTGCGAGCGCCGCGGCGGTGGCGGCGGTGGTGGCGTGGCGCCGGCCCCGCTGGGCGGGCCGGCTCGGGGTGTCCGCGATCGAGCACACCCTGCGGGAGGCGACCGTGGTCGGGCTGATCGGCCGCGGGGCCCTGTCGTCACCGGGCCGCAGCCTGCTGCACGGCGGCCCTCCGGAGTCGGTGCTCGCCGAGATGGTCGCGGCGTTGCCGAAACCGATCGACCACGTGCTGGTTCAGGCGGACCTGACGGTGATCGCGCCGGGGCCGCTGGTGCCGGATCTGCTCGCCCAGATCACGCTGGTCGCCGACGTCGAGTCGGCGGGCGCGGCGACGGTGTACCGGGTCGGGGAGGCCAGCGTGCGGCGCGCCCTCGACGCCGGGCGGACCGCCGCCGAACTGCACGCCCTGTTCGCGTCGCATTCGCGAACCCCGGTCCCGCAGGCCCTGACGTACCTGATCGACGACGTGGCGCGCAGGCACGGCCGACTGCGGGCCGGTATCGCGCAGGCATTCGTCCGTTGCGACGACCCGGCGATGCTGGCGGAGGTGCTGTCCTCCCCGGTCGCCGAGGCGCTGGCGTTGCGGGCGCTGGCGCCGACCGTTGCGGTCTCGCAGGCGTCGCTCGGCGAGGTGCTCGAACAGTTGCGGGCGGCCGGTTTCGCCCCGGCCGGGGAGGACTCCTCGGGCGCGATCGTGGATCTGCGCCCGCCGGGGGCCCGGGTGCCCAGGCGCCGCGCGCGCGGCGTCCGGCGGATACCCGCCCCGCCGACCGACGAGCAGCTCGACCTCCTGGTCCGGCAGCTGCGGGCCGGTCAGCGCGCGGCCTCCACCCCGCGCGGTGAGGCGGTCCGCTCGGACGGCACCCGCGCCGGCAGTGCCGCAACGATGGCGCTGCTGCAGCTCGCGGTGAAGGTGGGGCGCAGCGTCCGGATCGGCTACGTCGACGCGCAGGGCATCGCCTCGGAACGCATCGTCGACCCGGTCAGCGTCGGTGGCGGCCAACTCGACGCCTTCGACCCCGCCGACGGCGCGATCCGCCGGTTCACCCTGCACCGGGTGACGTCGGTCTCACTGGTCGACTGACCCGAAAAAAATTCGAAAAAGACCGCCTGCCTGCACGGCTGGCTTTCTTCGGAAAATGAAGTATGGTCGGGCCCAGTGATTGCCTCTTCGAATTCAGGAGCGACAATGGCAGACAAGAAACCCGGCAAAAACCTCAAGAAACCGGCACAGTCGTTGAAGGAAAGGCGCGCGGAAAAGCGGGACCGGACGGCGGAGTCCGGCGAGTTGATCCGGAAACGCAAGCGCCACTGACGGACCGAATTTCCGTGCACTGCGACACCGCCGCACCGGCGGCCTCCCGAGTTCTCGACACCCTCTACCGACAGTTGCGCGGGTCCGCCGGCGGTGCGGCACCCCCGAGCCCCAGGTCCCGCGGACGGCTCGCGGCGCTGACCTCCGCGCGAATCTTCGTCCTCGACGAGTGCGCACAGGACTGGATATTCCCGATCCACGCCGCATCGAACACAACAGAAGGCCCCCTCGTGAAAAAGACACTCTTGGCCCTTGATCGAATCAAGGACCGACTGGAAAACGAACTCGATGCCACGTCGGGGCACACCGAACGCGAAGCCGGATACCGTGCCGGAATTTCCGAGGCGCTGGTCCAGGTGATGGATATTCGACAGGATCTCGGGCGCTAGAAAAAGGAAGCGGTCGGCCGAAGATTTCGAGAAATTCGGCCTTGCGGAAACACTTCCGTGGTGTTGCGCACGAACCCGGCGCGATTCGCACCTGTTTCCGGCACACCCCGCGGATGCCCGGCGGTCCCGACGTCGGGTCACGTCGCCTCCTGCGCGAAGCGTGGACAATGGAGTGGTTGTCATCGCTAGGAGGCGTACGTGACCGACGGACCGCTCATCGTCCAGTCCGACAAGACCCTGCTGCTCGAGGTCGACCACCCGATGGCCGATCAGGCCCGGCAGGCGATCGCGCCGTTCGCCGAACTCGAGCGCGCGCCCGAGCACGTGCACACCTATCGCGTCACGCCGCTCGCGCTGTGGAACGCCCGTGCCGCCGGGCACGACGCCGAGCAGGTGGTCGACGCCCTCGTCACCTATTCGAGGTTCGCGGTGCCTCAGCCGCTGCTCGTCGACGTCGTCGACACGATGGCCCGCTACGGACGGCTGCAGCTGGTGAAGAACCCGGCCCACGGACTGGTGCTGGTCAGCCTGGACCGGGCGGTGCTCACGGAGGTGCGCAGGCACAAGAAGATCGGCCCGATGCTCGGCGCGCAGGTGGACGAGGACACCGTCGTCGTCCATCCCTCCGAGCGGGGGCACCTCAAGCAGATGCTGCTCAAGATCGGCTGGCCGGCCGAGGACCTCGCCGGCTACGTGAACGGTGAGGCGCACCCGATCGAGCTGGACTACGAGGGCCGGTTCCCCGGTTCCGCGGACGGCGGCTGGCACCTGCGCGACTACCAGGAGATGGCGGCGGACTCGTTCTGGGCGGGCGGCTCCGGTGTGGTGGTGCTGCCGTGTGGTGCGGGCAAGACGATGGTCGGCGCGGCCGCGATGGCGAAGGCGAAGGCGACGACCCTGATCCTGGTCACCAACACCGTCGCGGGCAGGCAGTGGAAGCGGGAACTGATCGCGCGGACCTCGCTGACCGAGGACGAGATCGGCGAGTACTCGGGTGAGAAGAAGGAGATCCGCCCGGTCACGATCGCGACCTACCAGGTGATCACCCGGAAGACGAAGGGCGAGTACAAGCACCTCGAACTGTTCGACTCCCGCGACTGGGGCCTGGTGATCTACGACGAGGTGCACCTGCTGCCCGCGCCGGTCTTCCGGATGACGGCGGACCTGCAGTCGCGGCGACGCCTCGGCCTCACCGCGACGCTGGTCCGCGAGGACGGCCGCGAGGGCGACGTGTTCTCGCTGATCGGTCCGAAGCGCTACGACGCCCCGTGGAAGGACATCGAGTCGCAGGGCTGGATCGCCCCCGCCGACTGCATCGAGGTGCGGGTCACGCTCACCGACGCCGAGCGGATGGCGTACGCGACCGCCGAACCGGAGGAGCGCTACAAGCTGTGCTCGACCGCGCACACCAAGAACGCGGTGGTCAAGTCGATCCTGGACCGGCACACCGACTCGCCGGCCCTGGTGATCGGTGCCTACATCGACCAGCTCGACGAGCTCGGCGAGGCGCTGGACGCACCGGTGATCAAGGGGTCGACGAAGACCCGGGAGCGTGAGGCGCTGTTCGACGCGTTCCGGGCGGGCGAGATCAAGACCCTCGTCGTCAGCAAGGTCGCGAACTTCTCCATCGACCTGCCGGAGGCGTCGGTCGCCGTCCAGGTGTCGGGCACGTTCGGGTCCCGGCAAGAGGAGGCGCAGCGGCTGGGCCGGCTGTTGCGGCCCAAACACGACGGCGGGCAGGCGCACTTCTACTCGGTCGTCGCCCGCGACACGCTCGACGCCGAGTACGCGGCGCACCGGCAGCGGTTCCTGGCGGAGCAGGGGTACGCGTACCGGATCACCGACGCGGACGACCTCCTCGGACCGGCGATCGGGTAGGAATAGGACTGTGCGTCGCTTCGAGTTCCCGGTAGACACCGCCCACGCCAAGTCGGTCAACGAGACGGTCGGTGACGTTCGCCGCCTGCGCTGGTCCGCGATCATCACCGCCCTGCTGTTCGCCGCGCTCGCCGCCTGGTTCGTCGTGCTCGCGCACCCGTGGTCGTACATCCTCGCCGCGGTCGCGGTCGTGGTCGCGGTGGCCTCGTTGTGGATGGCGTTCTGGGCGCCCCGCAAGGTCGGGTCGGTCGAGGACCTGTACGCGAACGGGGAACTGGTCCCGGCGATCGTCGCGGTGTCCCGCCCGCGCGGCGCGACGCTGCTGGCGCTGGTGAACACCGCCAAGCCGAGCGCCGACGCGCCGCACTACGCGCTGGTCACCCGCACGATCCGCACCCTGCCGGGGCATTCGCTGACCAATGTCGGCGAACGCGTCCCGTCGATCTCGGTGCTCTCGGACCGCACCACGAACTCCCATGCCGACACCTGGCAGATGGTCAGCCCGATGCCGATCGCGTGGGGCACCCGCGACCCGAAGGTCCTCCGCCGGGCGATCGAGCAGATCCCGAACGCCGAGTGGAAGCTGCTGACCAAGTCGATCCCGCTGGTCGACGACGTGGCGAAGGCGCAGAACCAGCAGATCCCGGTCTCCGCCAACGACATCCGCTAGACGAGCGGGGGCCAGCCCTCGTCGGGTGTGCGCCGGTCCGTGGCCAGCAGTCCCGCGACCCACACGTCCCGGCGGACGCCGCGCTGCAGTCCCCCGCGGCGGGCGATGCCCTCGAACCGAAATCCCACCCGCCGCGCGACCGCAGCGGACGCCGTGTTCCCGACGAACGCCCGCCACTCGATCCGTTCGAGGGCCAGCGTGTCCGAACGGAAGGCGAAGTCGCACACCAGGTTCAGCGCCGCGGTCATCAGCCCTCGACCACGCTCGGCGGGGTCGAGCCAGAACCCGATCTCGGCGGCCGATTCGTCACGGGCGCCGAGACCGATCATCCCGACGGCCGGACCGTCGGGGCCGTGTCGCACCGCCCAGGTGGGACTGCGGTCGGCCCAGCCCGCCGGAACCACCCTCGTCACGAACGCCTCCGCGTCCGCCCGCCGATACGGCACCGGCATCGTCGTCCACCGTCCGATCGCCTCGTCCTGGCAGCAGCTGGTGATCGACGCGACGTCCGCCTCGGTCGGCGGCGTCAGTGACAGTCCGGGCCCGGACAGGCCCACCACGAACATCGCGTTCACGCCTCCAGTGCGGGAATCACCTCACGTTCGAACAGTTCGATGCCGGAGGTGTCGTGGGCGGCCTCGGCGAAGTAGCAGATCGCGTAGTCGAGGCCACGCTCACGCAGTGCGGTGAGGTTCTCGACGATCTGCTCCGGGGTACCCACGCCGGGCATGCCGCGGTACGCCGACAGTGCCGCCTCGGCGACCTCCTCCCCCGAGAACTGCGCGATCTGTGCCTTGATCTGCGCCAGCCGCTGCTCCACCTCGGCCTCGGTGGCGCCGATCGCGATGTTGTAGTTCGCCGAGCGGACGATCGCACCGAAGTCGGTGCCGACCGCGGCGCAGTGCTCGCGCAACACCTCGGACTTGTGGGTGAACCCGTCGAGGGTGCCGTCGAAGTTCGTGTACTGCGCGTACTTCGCGGCGATCTTCAGCGTGACCTTCTCGCCACCACCGGCGATCCACAGCGGAATACCGCCGTCCTGCAGCGGTTTCGGAGCCACGATCGCACCGTCGACCCGGTAGTGCTTCCCGTCCAGCGTGGCGCGACCGGTGGTCCACGCCTGCCGCAGGATCTGCACGCCCTCGTCGAGCCGGCCGAGCCGCTCCCCCGCCGCCGGGAACCCGTAACCGTAGGCGCGCCACTCGTGTTCGTACCAGCCGGCGCCGATGCCCATTTCGATCCGGCCGCCGGAGATCAGATCGGCGGTCGCGGCGACCTTCGCCAGGTAGGCCGGATTCCGGTAGCTCATGGCGGTGCACATCTGCCCCAGCCGGACCGACGACGTCACCGCGCCGAGCGCCGACATCAGCGACCACGCCTCGTGAGTGGCCTCGTCCGTCGGCGTCGGCACGGTGTGGAAGTGGTCGTACACCCACACCGACTCCCACGGTCCGGCCTCGGCGCGCAGCGCCACCGACTTCATCGCGTTCCACTGCTCGGCGGGGTCGATACCCACCAGGTCCAGCCGCCAGCCCTGCGGCACGAACATTCCGAATCGCATGACCGTGAATCCTACGAGGGATGACGCACCTCCGCCCGATGGGGCAGTATCGGATCATGCCCACCGCCACACCGACCGTGGAGTTCGAGGAGCATCGTCGGCACCTGCTGTCCGCGGCCTATCGGCTGACCGGCAGCGTCAGCGACGCCGAGGACGCGGTGCAGGAGACGTGGCTTCGCCTGGCCGACGCCGACACCGACTCGATCCGGGATCTGCGGGCCTGGCTGACGACGGTGGTCGGTCGGATCTGCCTCGACCATCTGCGCAGCGCCGCGGTACGCCGGGAAACGTATGTGGGACAGTGGCTTCCGGAGCCGATCGTGACTCCGGTCGGGTCGGGTGCGGCCGTCGACCCGTTGGAGGCCGTGGTCCGCGACGAGGACTCCCGGCTGGCCGCGCTGGTCGTCCTCGACACCCTGGGCCCGGACCAGCGCGTTGCTTTCGTGCTGCACGACGGATTCGGGGTCCCGTTCGACGAGATCGCGGGGCTGCTCGGGAACTCCGTCGCGGGCTGCAGGCAACTCGCGTCGCGGGCCCGGCGCACGGTGGCGGCCGCCGACGTGCCACCGCCCGACCCCGATCACGACGCCGCGGTGGGACGGTTGCTGGCCGCGATGGCCACCGGGGACCTGCGCGCCGTGATCGATGCGCTCCATCCGGAGGCGGTGGTGATCGGGGACGCCGGCGGCACCACGAGCACCGCCCTGAACGTGCTGCACGGCGCGGACCGCTTCGCGCGGTTCTTCCTCGGCCTGGCCGCCAAGTACGGCGACCGGGCGTTCGAGAGCCTCGAACCGGCGATGGTCAACGGGCGTCTGGGGTTCTACTCGCGCGGAATTCCGGGCGATGGCGCCCACCGCGGCTTTCCGGCGCGGGCGGAAGGGTTCACCGTCCGCGACGGAAAGGTCTGTGCCGCCTACGACTTCGCGAATCCCGCCAAGCTGGGCGGGGTCAGGATGGCGAATCCGACGACGTGACGGCCGCCGGCTGGTCGGCCCACGGCACCCGGCACGAGTCCGTGCTGAACCCCTGGTCGACGATCCCGAGCGCGGAGTTCATCCGCGACCGCTGGTTCTCCAATGCGATCTGGAATGTCAGCTCGACGACGCCGGCCTTCCCGAAGCGGCGTTCGAGGTCGGCGACCTGCTCGTCGGTCGTGGTGGTGGGGGTCGCGGTCATCGCGTCGGCGTACGCGATCGCCGCGCGTTCGTCCTCGCTGTACAGCGGCGAGGTCGCGTAGTCGTCGATGTGCTGCAGCCGATCGACGTCGAGATCCTCGAGGCGCATCAGCATCGCGCCGAAGTCGACGCACCACGAGCACCCGACGGTCCACGCGACGCGGTACACGGCGAGATCGCGGACCGCGGCGGGCAGCACCGTCGAGGCCTTCTCCGCGGCCAGTTCCTGCACGGCGGACGCCATCAGCAGCTTCCGGTGATGCGCGACGACGGTGAACGGTTCCGGTACGACACCGAACCGGCGGGTGGCGAACCGGTACGCGATCCGGGCCAGCACTCCGGCATCCTTCGGGGCGAGGGGGGCGATGCGGGTCATGTCTTCTCCTGTTCGCGGCGGGCGCCCGAGAGGGGCCTTCGACTTGTGGACGAGACAGGACCAGTAAACGTGACAGCGGTCGTCGAAGTAGCCCGATACACGGCCGATAAGCTGTGACAATGCCCGCACCACGTGTTCAGACGGTGACCCGACTGCAGCCGTTCGCCTCGACGATCTTCGCCGAGATGACGGCGCTCGCGGTCCGGAACGGGGCGATCAACCTCGGGCAGGGCTTCCCCGACACCGACGGACCCGCCGCGATGCTCGACGTCGCGCGCACCGCCATCTCCGATGGGCTGAACCAGTACCCGCCCGGTCCGGGCATGCCGGTGCTGCGCGAGGCGATCGCTGCGGATCGGGCCGACCGGTACGGCCAGCGTTTCGACCCGGACACCGAGGTGCTGGTCACGGTCGGTGCGACGGAGGCGATCAGTGCGACCCTGCTCGGCCTGGTCGAACCGGGCCAGGAGGTGGTGCTGATCGAGCCGTACTACGACTCGTACGCCGCCGCGGTGGCGTTGGCCGGCGGGGTGCGCCGGACCGTGCCCCTCGTCGCGGACGGCGACGGCTTCGCCCTTGACCTGGACGCGCTGCAGGCCGCGGTCGGCCCGGACACCCGGATGATCGTGGTGAACACCCCGCACAATCCGACCGGCACCGTGCTGTCCGACGCCGAGCTGGCCGCGATCGCGGAGGTCGCCGTCCGGCACGACGTGCTGTTGCTCAGCGACGAGGTGTACGAGCACCTGCTGTTCGACGGCCGCAGCCACACGCCGATCGGCATGCTGCCGGGCATGGCGGAGCGGACGGTGACGGTGTCGAGCGCGGCGAAGACGTTCGCGGTCACCGGCTGGAAGACCGGGTGGGCGTGCGGGCCGGCGGAGCTCGTCGACGCGGTGCGCACGGCGAAGCAGTTCATGTCGTTCGTCGCGGGCGGACCGTTCCAGCCTGCGGTCGCGCACGCCCTGCGGCACGAGATGCCCTGGGTCAGCGAGCAGCGGAAGACGTTGCAGCGCAAGCGGGACATGCTGTCCACCGCCCTCGCCGAGGCCGGTTTCGGTGTCCGCTCCAGTGCCGGAACCTATTTCGTGTGCGCGGACATCTCCCCGCTGAGCGACGTCGACGGCGAGTCGTTCTGCCGCGCGCTGCCCGAACGCATCGGCGTCGCCGCGGTACCGGTCAGCGTGTTCGCCGACCACAAGGATCCGTGGAATCATTTGGTGCGCTTCGCATTCTGCAAACGCGACGACGTGCTGACCGAAGCGGTCGAGCGGCTGCACCGGCTGGCGGGGCGGTGGTGATCCGGCGATGACCGGTCGCACCGTTCCCGCCGACTTCGTGCGCCGCGCCGCCGTGCTCGCGGCCGGCGCCGGGTTCGACATGGCCGCGCCGCTGTCGGCGGCCGGGATCGCCCCGACGGTCCTCGGCGAGGGCGCCGAGCGCATCACCCCCGCCCAGTTGACGCGGTTCACGCAGGCGGCGTGGCACCTGACCGACGACGAACTGTTCGGGCTCGGCGCCGCGCCGGTCCCGCGAGGCACGTTCCGGGTGATCTGCCTGACCCTGATCCACCGGCCCGACCTCGGCAGCGCGCTCGAACGGCTCGTCGACGTGATCCGGGTGATGCCGGGGCTGTCGCCGCTCCGCCTGGAGACCGGTCCGGAGACCACCGCGCTGCACGCGGAGATGCCGCACCGGGATCCGGCGGTGCCGCGGGAGATCGCGGACGCGGCCGACCAGTTGCTCACCGACTTCGTCCTGATGCTGTTGCACCGGTTCGCGGCGTGGCTGGTGGGTCGCCGCGTGAAGCTCGTCGCGGTGCGTCTCCCCCTTCCCGAACCGGACCGGGTGCTCGCTCGCGCGTACGACGCCATCTTCGGCGTCCGGGTCAGCTTCGGCGCCGATCACGCCGCGATCGAACTGGACAACGCGGTGTTGCGGGCGCCGATCATCCAGACCGAGGAGGCCCTCGAGGAGTACCTGCGCGAGTCCCCGAATCTGCTGTTCTCCGAACGGGATTACGACAGCAGCGCAGCGGCGCAGGTCCGGAAGGCGCTCGAGCGCGGCGTGGCGGGGCGTACCGCGTCCGCCGACGACATCGCGGACATGCTCTCGATCAGCGCCGCGCACCTGCGGCGGCTGCTCCGGCACGAGGGCACCTCGCTGAATCAGCTGCGCGAGGAGGTGCTCCGCGACACCGCCATTTCGGGCCTGGCCCGCGGCGAGTCCGTCGACGAGCTGTCCGCCCGGCTCGGGTTCTCCGAGCCGAGCGCGTTCCGCCGCGCCTTCAAGCGCTGGACCGGCAGCACCCCCGGCGCCTACCGCTGACTCCGGGCCTCAGGTGAGGCAGAACTCGTTGCCCTGGGGGTCGGTCATGGTGATCCACCGGAACGGGCCCTGCTCGGCGTGGTGAAGGACCGTCGCACCGCGTTCGACGAGCGCGTCGGCGACCGCCTGCCTGTCGTCACCCACCCGCAGGTCGAGGTGCATCCGGTTCTTCACCGTCTTGCCCTCGGGCACCCACTGGAACAGGACCCGCGGGTGTTCCGGATGTTCCGGATCGCTGATCCCGGCGCCGGCCTTCCACACCAGCACCCCTTCGAAGATCTCGGTGTCGTCCTCACTGGCCTGACCCGCGGCGACGACGCCGCGGATGAAGTCCTCGTCGCTCGGCTCCACCCGCCAGCCGAGGGTCTGCGCCCACCACTTCGCCAGTTCGTGCGGGCGTTGCGAATCCACCGTCACCTGAAAGTCGTAGCTCATGCCCGGACACTACGTCGACCCACTGACATCACGAGTGATCCGCGCCACCGGGCCCTTGACCCTGACACAGTGTCAAGACCTGTAGTGATCGGCGAAGGAGGTGGTTGACGATGAACGCAATCAACCACGGTGGGTCGAACACTCACCTCGTCACTGCTCTGGCCGGTGACCACCCGTCGGCCCGGCTGCGGGCGGCGCTGACGGCGGGTACGGACCGCGACCCGCGTCTCACGGAGGCGCTCGTCGCCCGGTGCGCCGTCGAACCGGATTTCTTCGTCCGCGACATGCTGACCTGGGCGCTGTGCCGGATGCCCGCCGAGGACACGGTGCCGCGGCTGCTCGACGAGCTCGGGACCGACGTCGACCAGGCGCGCAGCCAGGCGCTCCACACCCTGTCCAAGATCGGCGATCGGCGGGCCTGGCCCGCGGTGGCGGCGCTGCTGCACGACGAGCATGACGAGGTCGCGCGCAGCGCCTGGCGGGCCGCCGTGGCGCTCGTGGCGCCCGGTGCAGAGGGCGGGCTCGCGGCCGACTTGGCGTCGGAGCTGGGCCGGGGCGACCGCGACATGCAGCTCAGCCTGAGCCGCGCGCTGGTGGGACTCGGGGAGGTCGTCCTCCCGGTCCTGGACGCCGCGGCGGCGAGTCCCGATCCGCGGGTTCGCGCGCACGCGGAGGCCACCGAACGGCTCTGCCACGACCCCGACAGCGGGTTCACCCTCTCGCTCGAGTTGGCGAAACGCGTTGCCGCCGCCGGTCCGGACGCGTGAGGAGGAGACGCGATGTTGATCGGTGAGGTCTCGCGGCGCTGCGGCGTCAGCACGCGCATGCTGCGCCACTACGACGCGCTCGGACTGGTGACGCCGACGGGGCGCACGTCCGGCGGCTACCGCGAGTACTCCGCCGGCGACATCCGTCGCCTCTTCCACGTCGAGAGCCTGCGGACGCTGGGGCTGTCGTTGCACGATGTCGGCCGCGCGCTGGACGAGCCCGGCTTCGCGCCGGCCGAGCTGGTGGGCAACCTCATCCGGCACACGCGAGCACGCATTGCCGCCGAGGAGGAACTGCTCACGCGGCTAGAGCACGTCGACGCGGCCGGGCCCGCGGAGTGGGCGGACGTCCTGCACCTCGTCGCGCTGCTGCGGGCGCTCGAATCGGAGTCCGGGGCCCACCGGCAGCAGGCGATCCTGTCGCACGACGGAAGTGCGGCGCTGCCCGTCGAAGCACTGGCCCTGGCGGCCCTGACGGAGGACGACCCCAATGTGGCCGGCGCGCTGCAGTGGTCGCTGGCGAGGGCAGGCCGGGGCCTCGCCGATCTCGCCGTCGGCCTCGACTCGGAGGTGGTCGCCGTCCGGCGGCGCGCGACGTCGGCGATCGCGGCGTTACCCTCCGCGGAGGCGACGGTGCTGCTGAGGCGGGCGCTCGGGGATGAGGACGACACGGTCCGCGACCGTGCTGCCCTCGCTCTCGGCACGAGGGGCGGGGCCGACGCGGTCCCAGCCCTCCTCGAGATGGTCTTCGACGGGCGCAGCGATGTCGAGGCCGCCGAGGTGCTTGGACGACTGTCGGCGGTGTCGACCTCGGACGACGCCATCGTCGGGGCGATGCGGGACAGGCTCGCCGGGACGGTCGATCTCGCCACGCGGTTGCGGATCACCCAGGCGCTGGCGGAGATTCCGGGCGCAGCGGCGCGGGACGCGCTCGTCGCACTGGTCGAGGACGGTGACCGGACGGTCTCGGCCACCGCGGCAGCGATCCTGAGCACGCGCGAACCCGATCAGCGGACGTAAGGTCCCGAGCCGGCTGCCGCCGCGGGTGACGGTCAGCGACGGTCGATGTAGGCCTCGAGCTGGTCTCGTTCGCTCTGCAGTTCGTCGATCCGGCTCTTGACGACATCACCGATGCTGACGATGCCGACCAGCCGGCCGTCGTCGAGCACCGGCAGGTGCCGGATCCTTCTCTCGGTCATCGTCGCGGCGAGGCTGTCGACGGTGTCCGTCGGCGCGCACGTGAACACCGACGGGGTCATGATCTCGCCGACCGTGGCGCTCAGCACGCCGGGCCCTCGCTGGTGGATCTGGTGCACCACGTCGCGTTCGGTCACGATGCCGACCATCGAATTCTCCTGCACGACGACCAGGGCCCCGAGGTTTCGCCTGGTCAGTTCTCCGATCAGCGCGTCGACCGAGGTGCCGGGGTCCACGGTGACCACGGCCGGGCCCTTGCCGCGCAGTACATCCGCAATTCGCATCCGGATACCTCGATCCATCCGCTCGACAGCATTATGTGATCCAGATCATATCCGTGCGGGCATCCGACCGCGCTTTACGAACAAATGTTCGATTTCGGGTGTAGGATCCGACGCGTGGAGATTGCGATGCAATCGTCGCTGTTCGACGACCCGACCGGCGGCCCGCGCCTGGGGACGCTCGGCGGGACGATCCGGCGTCGCCTCCTGACCGCGGGTGCCTGGGTGGACGTGCGGCCCGGCTGGCTCACCGGCTCCGAGCGGGTGTTCACCGACCTGATCGACGCGTCGCGACCCGACGCCGTGCCGTGGCGGGCGGAGCGCCGCCGGATGTACGACCGCGTGGTCGACGTCCCCCGCCTGGTGAGCTTCTACGACGAGGGCATGCCCCTGCCGGACCCGGTGCTCACCGAGGCCCGGGACGCACTGAGCGCGCACTACCTACCCGAACTCGGCGAACCGTTCACGACTGCCGGCATGTGCTGGTACCGCGACGGCTCCGACAGCGTCGCCTGGCACGGCGACACCATCGGCCGCAGCGCCACCGAGGACACCATGGTCGCGATCCTCTCGCTCGGCGAGGCCCGCCCGCTGACGCTGCGTCCCCGCGGCGGTGGAGGAGAGACGATCCGATTCTCCCTCGGCCACGGCGACCTACTGGTGATGGGCGGGTCCTGTCAGCGGACCTGGGAGCACGCCGTCCCGAAGACGGCGCGCCCCACCGGCCCGCGGATCAGCGTGCAGTTCCGGACGCGCGGCGTGCGGTGACGACCGCCTCGGCGAGCCGATCCAGCTGGGCTGCCGTGGTGTTCCAGTCGATGCACGCATCGGTGATGGACTGGCCGTAGGTCAGCTCGTCCGCCTTGCCGAGGGTCAGGTCCTGCCGGCCCGCCTCGATGAAGCTCTCCAGCATGATGCCGACGACGCCCTTCTCACCGCCCGCGATCCGGTTCGCGATGTCGGTGACGACGTCGACCTGACGTTCGTGGTTCTTCTGACTGTTGCCGTGGCTGGCGTCGATGACCACCCGCTCCGGAAGGCCCGACTTCGCAAGGCGCGCAAGGGTGTCCGCGACGGACTCCCGGTCGTAGTTCGGGCCGGCGCTGCTGCCGCGCAGGATGACGTGGCAATCCGGGTTGCCGACCGTGCGGATCAGTGCGGACTGCCCGTTGAGGTCGGTGCCGGGGAACACGTGGCTGGCGCCGGCGGCGCGGGTGCCGTCCACTGCGACCTGCACGTCACCCTCGGTGGAGTTCTTGATGCCGACCGGCATGGACAGCGCGCTGCACAGCTGGCGGTGCACCTGGCTGGCGGCGGTGCGGGCGCCGATCGAGCCGTAGCTGACCAGGTCCGCGATGTACTGCGGGGTGATCGGGTCGAGGAACTCGCAGCCGACCGGCAGCCCGATCTCGGTGATGTCGACGAGCAGCTTGCGGCCCATGCGCAGGCCGGTGTTGATGTCGAAGCTGCCGTCGAGGCGCGGGTCGTTGATCAGGCCCTTCCACCCGAGGGTGGTGCGCGGCTTCTCGAAGTACACGCGCATCACGACGTGCAGGTTGTCGCGGTGCTCCTCCGCCTTCGCGGCCAGCCGGCGCGCGTAGTCGAGCGCAGCTTCGGTGTCGTGCACCGAGCAGGGGCCGACCACGACCATCAGCCGGTCGTCGCGACCGGTGAGGATGTCGACGGTGGCGGCGCGACCGGCGCGCACGGTGGCGGCGACGGCGTCAGCGGCGGGGTGCTCGCCCCGAACCTCGACGGGCGGGGCCAGTGGCGAGATCGAGATGGTCCGCTGATCGTCGAGATCGCGGGCGGTGTCGATCGTGAGAGTCATTCGTCGTCCTGTTCTTGGCGGCTGTTCGTTGGAGGCCGACCCAGGAGACTTGAATGCATCCGCGAGCCGGTCTGTTCCGGCTCGGGGTGGAGAGGTCAGCGCGCGGTTACGCCGACCGACCCACCCGGGGCCGGCCTGCTAAACCAGAAATATGCGCGCTGCATGGCCGCCACTGTAGCAGGAGCCTCGTCTGCTGCGGCCGCCACCGTGTGATCGTGGGAACAGTCAGGTCACCCGGCCTCGCGCCTAACGGTTCCCACCGCGTTCGGCGACATGGGTCCAACCATCGTCAGTGAGCGAAGGAGATGTGCCCACTGACGTTTCGTGGGTGACAGCTGTGGGCACGCGGCATACATGTCCGTTCGAGGGGCCGAGTCACGCCTGGCTGCCGCCACCGAAGCGGTCGCTCGCTGGTCCGGCTCTGCCTGGGCACCCGCGGCGGCCGCGGCCGTGATCGCTGCGCTTCTGGTCGTCGGCGCTCTCGGCGACTTCTCGACTGGGTGGGCGTACGCCGTACACACCGCTGGCGCCTTCATCAGCGTGTTCATGCTGTTCGTCGTCCAGCACACCACCAACCGAGAATCGCACGCCATCCTGGTCAAACTCGACGAACTCATCCACTCGTCAGCCCGCGCACACAACGAACTGATCGACGTCGAGGACGAACAGATCAGTGAACAGGAGCAACTGCACAACGAACTACACCACGACCACTGAACCAGTCTTGTGGAGTCGTGTGGTGCGCCGACCACCGAGGAGGGGTCCGATGACCGCCGCGCAGGCCAGCATTCCCGAGGAATCGGCAGAAACGGAACGAAAGTACGACGCCGCTCCGGACCAGGAGCTGCCTCCGTTGTCGGATCTGCCCGGCATCGCCGGGCGACCCGTGGTCGAGGTGCAACAACTGTCGGCCCAGTACTTCGACACCTCCGACTACCGACTGCTACGTAACGGGATCACCCTCCGCAAACGCACCGGTGGTGACGATGCGGGATGGCACCTCAAGATCCCCGCCGGCGACGACGACACCCGTACCGAAACGCGGCTCCCCCTCTCCGCCGGCGACACCCCACCTCGACAGCTCACAGCTCTCGTCCATGGAATCACCCACGCACATGCGTTGGCACCGATCGCGCGGCTCGACACCCGACGCCGCCGCAACCGGCTCCTCGACGCTGCCGGTGCACCACAGGCCGACATCGTCGAGGACACCGTCACCGCAGTGCTGCCCGACACCGGCGAGCAACGAATCTGGACCGAAATCGAGGTGGAGCAGGCCGGCGCCGGGCGAACGCTCGCCGACGCCATCGAAACGAGGTTGCTCGAGGCCGGCATCGAACGATCGACCCACCCCACCAAGCTCAACCGCGCGCTCGCCGAGGTCGTCACCGCATCCGACCTCGAGGAGCGGCGCGCCCGCAAGACGGACGAACCCCGAGAATGCCTCCGCCGTTACCTGCAGAAGCAGATCCGCCGTCTCGGCCTCGCCGACATCGCTGTCCGCCGAGACGAACCGGAGGCGGTCCACAAGATGCGCAAGGCGGCGCGGCGCGCCCGCAGCGCGCTGCAGGCCTACGCCCCGGGGTTCGGACTCGACGAGCGGGCGCAGCCGCTGATCCTCGACCTGCGCTGGCTCGGCAGACGACTGGGCCCGGCGCGTGACGTCGAGGTCCAATGGGCACGGATCAGCACCCGGATCGCCGAATCGGCGGCCCTGCCCAGGCAGGAAACCGTGTACGCCCGCGTGAACGAGTACTTCTCCGAACAGGCGGATACGGCCCGGGCCTCGGCGCTCGCGGGTCTCGACTCCGAGCGCTATCTCACTCTCCTCGATGCACTCGACGTCTTCGTCGAGGACCTCGCCACCCCGGCCGGGTCCACCCCGACCGCGCAGGCACCAGACCGGGACACGCGCAGCGAGGTGAGTGCCGAGGATTCGGTCCGGATCCTCAAACGTCTCGCCGCCACGGTGTCCAAACGGGTGGACAAGGCGGGTGACGCAGCGACACGCCGAGAACGCGGCGAACGGATCCACCGCGCCCGAAAGCGAGCCAAGCGGATGCGCTACGCGATGGAGGTGATTCGCCACCGCGCGCCGAAGAAGACGGCACGGGCGCTCAAGCGCTTCAACGACTTCCAGGACGTCCTCGGAGAATTTCAGGACTCGACGGTGGCGAGGGAGCACCTGCTGGCCATCGCCACAGCACACGATCACACCGCCGAGTCGAGCTTCGGACTCGGCATTCTCCACCAGCTGGAACAGCAGATCGGCGACGAACGCGCCGACCACGTGAGCAGCGAGTGGAAAGCGGCACGCAAAGCTGCGCGCCGACTGTGGCGATGACCGCACGGTGAGGTCACCCGCCGCGCCGCTCCCCCACAGGGTCGGCGCCCCCGCATGAATCCCGACACGTGCCGGAGCGGGCGAGTTCGGATGCGAGAAATGGCCGTCTTGTCCGCGCTCACGGCCGCATCGATCCGGTGCGTCGACGGACTACGCGGAGCACCGCTCCTGGTGTCCTCGCGGCGGCATCGCCGCCAGGCGGGACCTCGATTCGCCCGCGACCGCCCCGACGGCCGGGGGATACTGGTGAAAAGCGGACCGTGTTGATTCTCGGTGCCGTCGGGTTGGTACTCGAAGAAACGGAGTTCCGCGTGATCCTCGACGACATCCCTGCGCCCATCGTTCTTGCCCCGATGGCCGGCGGGCCGTCAACGCCGGAACTCACCGCGGCCGTCGCCGAGGCGGGCGGGTTCGGCATCCTCGCGGCCGGATATCTGAGCGCTGACACACTGGCGCAGCGGATTTCGGAGACGCGGCAGCTCACCTCGGCGCGGTTCGGTGTGAACGTGTTCGCACCGGGGACGCCGACACCGGTCGAGCAGATCGCGCCGTATCTCGACGAGCTCGCCGCGACCGGAGCCGAAGTCGGCGAACCGCGTTTCGACGACGACGACTGGTCCGCCAAGCTCGATCTACTTACCGCCAATCCCGTTGCGGTGGTGTCGTTCACGTTCGGCTGTCCGTCGCCAGCAGAGATCGAGCGACTGCACGGCGTCGGGTCCGAGGTGTGGGTCACCGTGACATCGACAATCGAGGCGCAGGTCGCCGTGAATGCGCGTGCGGATGTACTGATCGCGCAAGGAGCCGAAGCCGGCGGGCATCGCGCGAGCTTCCTCTCCCGTCCGGGCGACGATCTCACCGATCCGATCGGCCTGATCGCGTTGATGCAGTTGTTGCGCGGCACTGTCTTCTCGGTCCCCCTTGTGGCCACCGGCGGCATCACCACCGGCGCTGGGCTGGCCGCGGCGCTGGCGGCCGGCGCGGCCGCCGCGCAGCTCGGAACGGTCTTCCTGCGCTGCCCGGAGGCGGGTACCTCGGCGGTGGTGCGCGACGCCCTCACCGGGGCGCGGTCGACCGCGCTCACTCGTGCGTTCACCGGACGGTGGGCGCGTGGCATCCGCAACCGATTCCTCGACGAGCACACCGCCACCGCACCCGCGGCCTATCCCGAGATCCACTACGCGACGTCGCCGCTGCGTAAGGCCGCGCGTGAGAGGGAAGACAGCGAAGCGGTGAATCTCTGGGCCGGACAGGCCTACCGGCTCGCGCCGGAGCGGCCCGCTGCCGAGGTTGTGCAGCGCCTGGTCAAGGGGTGCCGTGCGTCGCTCGAGGCTGCGGCGAAGCGGATCTAACCGCCGTTACGTCGGCGTCGAGTCCGCAGAGCCCCGTGCGCGTACGGCTCTGGATGGCCCTGGGCCTGATCGGGATCGGGCAGAACGGGAGGCTTGGTCTGCCCGGGGCAAACTGACCTGCGAACCATTAGGCTTCGCCACGCTCGAACGGACGGCTAACGTGAGGATGCGATTTCCCACGGTCGATGATCAAGGAGCTCCGGCATGGCCCTACCGACTCCCTCGAGACGGCGCCTCGGCGTCGTTCTCGCCCTTGCCGGTGCGACGGTTTGGCTCGCATCGGCCCCTGCCGGTGCCGAGCCGGCCACCCCGTCGATTCCCCGCGGCTCCCTCGTGACCGTCAACGACGTGCTCGGTCCGCAGGACCCTGGTTTCTGGAACCCCGATGTCCGGGGAACCCGTGTTCTGACGCCGGTCGAGCCCGGGGTGAGGGTGTATTGCGCAAGCGGCTTCGAGCCGACGCCCGGGTGCTCGACACTCGATATGCGCGACTGGTCCTCACCGCAGCGTGACCTCGCGTTCGTCGACCTTCCCATGATCGGGCGGCCGCCACTGCGTGTGTGGATGGACGTCCTCCCCCGTTTGGATGAGGGCACCCTGGGACAACTGATGGGTCACCTTTTCGCTCGTTGACACCTGACCAACATGCGGTTCGTCAGCCAAAGCGACCGAATTCACGCGGCGAATCCGCGATCAATTGCCAACTCTCGATCACGATCGCGCCCGAAGGTGGTCACCGTAGTTGGCACACCACAGGTCAAGTCCTCGGGAGTCACCAAAAACTTTGACGATTCACAGCTCCAGCACCGCCACTGGAGGATGAGGACAAGATCTCGGTCCGCTTGGTAGTGATACTGGACCGATTTGGACGAAGTGGCGGCGGGAGGGGATGCATGTTCGGCGACCGTTGGGGTGTGACCGACGATGAGGTCGCTCGCCGCTACCCGTGTGACAAGGTGGTTCCCGCTCCGAATCTGCAGGTGTGGCGAGGCGTCACCGTGCACGCGACTCCAGCGGTGGTCTGGTCCTGGGTCACCCAGATCCAGCTGGCGCCCTACTCCTATGACTGGATCGACAACTTTGGACGTCGCTCTCCACAGCAGCTGCTCGACAGTCCCGCGCCGGCACCCGGTCAACATTTCACGAGTACGGCGAACCGCCCGCGAGGGCGACTGTTGTCGGTGGAAACGCAGGTGCACTACACCGGTTCCATTCTGGGTGCTGTCATGTCATACGTGCTCGTCCCTGTCGGCTCAGACACGAGGTTGTTGCTGAAGGTCGTCATGAGTGGGTGCGGCTGGCTGGCTCCTGTCCTGTCGGTCGGGGACCTCGTCATGGCGAGAAGGCAACTACTCAACATCAAGCGGCTCGCTGAGACCCAACCACCGTCGGACGCTGACGATGACGGGGGCACGCCGATCCGTTGAAGGGCGGTCGGCCGACGCGCTCTAAGCATGGCTCGAACAACGAACCACCGCGATAGCCAATGCCGTTGGCCGAAGGCGTCGAGGATCATCGTCATCCGCTCGACCCTCGAGTGTCGGGAATCAGAGCGTCCGCTCGAATACTGTGCAGTCTCCGTGCACTTGGGAGCCGTCATCGCAGTCTTCAGCAGTGACCCGGCCCGAGACCTGATGGTGCTCGCAAGGTTCAGTGGCCCCGCAGCGGGTGCGGGACCACTGAACCGGTCTTGCGTCGGACATCTCGGCAGATCAGTCGACGAGCGCCTTGATGTCCGGCACCGCGGTGATCGAGAGGATCTTGCACTCGTCGTCGAACTCGAACAGGTCGGTGGAGCCGAAGTCCTTCAGACCCTCGCGCTCGACGCGCATCATCATTGCGGCGAACTTGCCGACGACGGTGACGGGCGTCAGCAGGCTGACCGTGAACGGTGTGTTCTCGGATTCGGCGAAGAACGCCCGGATCTCGTCGTGACCCCGGTTGGTCCGGACACCCACAGGTTCGTGCTGGACCGCGTCCGCGGCGAACAGCTCCATCAGGCCGTCGGTGTCGTGAACGGCAAGCAACTTGACATAGGTCTCGACAGCAGAGCGGACTTCGTCACGGTTGGGCATGGGGACTCTCCTTCTTGTTGGGTTGAAACTTGCATGGACGGAGTGGAAACCGGCGAAGACTTCGGACGACACCGTCCGCGATCAGGCGATGACGCCGCGGCTGCGCAGAAGGTCCACGAGCAGGGCGCTCGCCTCCGCGGGGCTCGTCGTCGTGGTGTCGATGCGCAGCGCGGGGGACTCGGGCTCCTCGTACGGGGAGTCGATGCCGGTGAAGTTGACGAGTTCACCGCGCCGCGCCTTGCGATAGAGCCCCTTGGGATCCCGCTCCTCCGCCACGTCCATCGGAGTGTCGACGAACACCTCGCAGAAGCGGTCCTCGCCGATCAGCTCGCGGGCCGCGTCACGCTCCGCCCGGAACGGGGAGATGAACGACGCCAACACGATCAGACCGGCATCGGCCATCAACCGAGCGACCTCGGTGACCCGCCGGATGTTCTCCACCCGGTCGGCCTCGGTGAAGCCGAGGTCCCGGTTCAGGCCGTGGCGGACGTTGTCGCCGTCGAGCAGATAGGTGCGGACGCCGAGCCCGTAGAGACGACGCTCGAGCTCGTTCGCGATCGTCGACTTGCCCGACCCCGAGAGTCCGGTGAACCAGACGATCTGCGGCCGGTGACCGTTCAGCACGGTCCTGGCCTCGTCGTTCACATCGACCGTCTGCCAGTGGATGTTGTCCGACCGGCGCAGCGAATGCGCGATCATGCCCGCACCGACCGTCGTGTTCGTCAGCCGGTCGATCAGGATGAAGCCGCCCGTGTCGCGGTTGTCGGCGTAGGCGTCGAACGGGACCGGCCGGTCGAAGCTGATGTTGCACACGCCGATCTCGTTGAGCGCCAACGTGTTGGTGGCAGTCTGCTCGAGCGTGTTGACGTTGATCTTGTACTTCGGCTTGGTGATGCGGGCCTGCACCGTCATCGTGCCGATCTGGCAGACGTACGGACGCTCGGGCAGCATCTCGTGCTCGCCCATCCACACCAACTGCGCCTCGAACTGATCCGCGATGCCGGGCAGCGCGTCCGCCGCGACCAACACGTCACCACGGCTGACGTCGATCTCGTCGGCGAGGGTGATCGTCACCGACCGGCCCGCGACCGCTTCGTCCAGGTCGCCGTCCATCGTCACGATCCGGGCAACCGTGGACTCCTTCCCACTGGGCAGCACCCGCAGTCGGTCACCCGGACGCACCGCGCCGCCGACGATCTGCCCGGAGAACCCCCGGAAGTCGAGATCCGGGCGGTTCACCCACTGCACGGGCATCCGGAACGGACCGCCCAACAGTTCGTCCTCGATCTCGACCGTCTCCAGGTGCTCGATCAGCGACGGACCCCGGTACCAGGGCGTGTTCGGGCTGCGGTCGGTGAGGTTGTCGCCCATGTACGCGGACATCGGGATCGGGACGACGCTCCCCAGCCCGATCTCGGCCGCGAACGCCGTGTACTCGTCGACGATCTGCTCGAACACCTCCTGCGAGTAGTCGACGAGGTCGAGCTTGTTGACCGCGAGCACCACGTGCCGGATGCCGAGCAGCGAGACCAGGTACGAGTGCCGGCGGGTCTGCGTGAGCACGCCCTTGCGGGCGTCGATCAGGATCACCGCGAGGTCGGCCGTCGAGGCGCCGGTGACCATGTTGCGGGTGTACTGCTCGTGGCCCGGGGTGTCGGCGACGACGAACTTGCGCCGCTCGGTGGTGAAGTAGCGGTAGGCGACGTCGATGGTGATGCCCTGCTCGCGTTCGGCGGCGAGACCGTCCACGAGGAGGGCGAAGTCGAGACCCTCCCCCTGGGTGCCGACCTTCTTCGAGTCGCTCTCGAGCGCGCTGAGCTGGTCCTCGAACACCAGCTTCGACTCGTACAGCAGCCGCCCGATCAGGGTGGACTTGCCGTCGTCGACGCTGCCGCAGGTGATGAAGCGCAGCATGGACTTGGTGGCGTGCTGGGCGAGGTACTGCTCGATGTCCTCGGCGATCAGGTTGGACGAGTGGGACATCAGAAGTACCCTTCCTGCTTCTTCTTCTCCATCGAGGCGCTGCTGTCGTGGTCGATGACGCGGCCCTGACGCTCCGACGTGGTGGTGAGCAACATTTCCTGGATGACGTCGGTCAGGGTCGCGGCCGTGGATTCGACGGCCCCGGTGAGCGGGTAGCAGCCGAGGGTCCGGAAGCGGACGCTCTTGAGTTCGGGAACCTCCCCGGGCCGCAACGGCATCCGGTCGTCGTCGACCATGATCAGGGTGCCGTCCCGTTCGACGACCGGCCGTTCGGCGGCGAAGTAGAGCGGCACGATCGGGATGTTCTCCTGCCGGATGTACTCCCACACGTCCAGTTCGGTCCAGTTCGACAGCGGGAACACCCGCAGCGTCTCCCCCGGCGACCGCCGGACGTTGTACATGTGCCACAGTTCGGGTCGCTGCCGCTTCGGATCCCACCGGTGCTCGGCGGAGCGAACCGAGAAGACCCGCTCCTTCGCGCGGGACTTCTCCTCGTCGCGCCGCGCACCACCGAAGGCGGTGTCGAACTTGTGGAGGTCGAGTGCCTGCTTGAGGCCCTCGGTCTTCCACATGTCGGTGTGCGTCGACGAACCGTGTGTGAACGGGTTGATCCCCTTCTCCACGCACTCGGGGTTCTGGTACACCAGCAGATCGAAATCTCCTGCGGCAGCGGACTCGTCACGCAGCTTGTACATCTCCTGGAACTTCCAGGTGGTGTCGACGTGCAGCAGCGGGAACGGCAACCGGGACGGGAAGAACGCCTTGCGGGCCAGGTGCAGCATCACCGCGCTGTCCTTGCCGACCGAGTACAGCATCACGGGGTTCTCGCTCCCCGCGACGGCCTCCCTCATGATGTGGATGCTCTCGGCTTCGAGCCGCTCGAGGTGGGTCAAGGTCTTGCTCGTCGTGGGACTGCTCATCGCCGAAGTGCCTCCAAGGCTTCGCCGGCCAGTTCGGGCCGGCAGATCAGTAGGTCGGGAAGCCAGGGGTTCTCCTGGTTGTAGATCAGCGTGGAGCCGTCGATTCGCGAAACATGTAGTCCCGCAGCACGGGCCACCGCAACGGGGGCTGCCGAGTCCCACTCGTACTGCCCACCGGAATGCGCGTACACATCCGCCTCACCTCGCACCACCGCCATCGCCTTCGCGCCCGCCGAGCCCATTTCGACCAGCTCCGCGCCGAGCGCGGCGGCCATCGCCATCACCGGTTCGGGCCGGCGGGTGCGGCTGACGACGACGCGCGGCACAGACGGGATCGGTTGCGCGGTGGCGTCGAGATGCCCGTCACTCGAGTAGGTGACGCCGAGCGCCGGCATCGCCACCGCACCGGCCGTCAGCTCACCGCCTTCGACCAACGCGACGTGCACAGCCCAGTCGGTCCGGCCCTGCTCGCCGAACTCCCGAGTGCCGTCGAGCGGATCGACGATCCAGACGCGGTCGGCGCCGAGGCGGACGAGATCATCGGCGCCCTCCTCGGAGAGCACAGCGTCGCCGGGGAATCGCTCGGCCAACAGCGCGGCGAGCAGTTCGTGACTGAGTCGATCGCCAGAGTTCCTCAGCTCGGCGGGACCCATTCCTGCGGAGAGGTTTTCGCGATGGGCGAGTAGCAGGTACCCCGCCTCGGTCGCCAACTCCGTGGCCGCGGCGGCACTACTGCCCGACCCCGCCCGGGGGCGGGCGGGGTTGTCTGCTCTGTTCATTCACAGCTCCAGTCATTCGGTGATGGCCCTTGCCACGGTGTCAGCGGAGTACGCGATCAACGCGTCCGATTCGACGTCTCGGGCCCAGTTGTTGACGAGGGTGTCGGCCAGGCCCATCAAGCCGGACCAGACGAAGGGGATGAGCGCGGGGTCGTCACGAAGTCGGAGCCCTTCGGCTCCGGCCGCTTCCATCAGTGCGCGCCGCAGTTCGGCGAACTGGTGATCTGTCGATTTACGCAACACGTGAACCGATTCACGCTCACCCGTCTCGCCGTCGACGTCGCGCCAGGTCCCCACGAGATGTCCCACGCGCGCCCATTGTCGGGTCGATGCGGGCACTATTCCGGCAATGAGCGCCGCAACACCCTCGTCGCGAGGCAACGCGGCGATGAACTCGGCCAACTCCACCTGGCTCTCGTGGAGCAGTGCGATGAAGATGTCCTGCTTGTCGACGAAGTACTGGTAGATCAGCCCGGGGCTGATGCCGGCCCGTTTGGCGACCGCACGGTTCGTGAGGGCGCCGTAGCCGCCTTCGTCGAGTAGTTCAGCCGCGGCATCCAAGACTCCGCGACGTCGCGCCTCGGCGTCTCCGTAGGCCGAATTGCCGCCGTTCGTTGCTCTCATGGAGCCACTGTAGGCACAGATTGATCAATGGTCAATATGGATTGACCAATGATCAATCTGTGCCTACAGTCACACCCATGACGACGCATGATGTGAACAGTGTTGTGACATACAACTTTTCGGGATCACAGGTTTTGGTCACCGGCGGATCCAACGGGCTGGGCCTGGCGATCGCACGGAGCTTCGTGGCAGCCGGGGCGAAGGTCACCATCACCGGTACGCGACCCGCAGCCGGCGACTACGAGCACGATCTGGACGACTTCGGATACCGGCAGTGCGTCATGACCGACCGGGAGCAGATCGCCGACGTCGCGGCAGGGCTGTCGGCGCTGGATGTCCTGGTGAACAACGCGGGGCAGACCCTCACACAGAAGGGCGAATGGAACCCGGAAGTCTTCGAGGAATCGCTCTCGGTGAACCTCGTGAGCGGATTCCGCATGGCCACCGCATGCCTGCCGCTCCTGACGGCCAGCGAACTCGACGGCGGCGGAGCCATCGTCAATGTCGCCTCCATGGCGAGTTTCTTCGCGGTCGGCATGGTGCCGGGCTACGGCGCGTCGAAGGCCGGCATCGTGCAGATGACCAAGACCATGGGCGCCCAGTGGGCGACCGAGAACGTGCGGGTCAACGCGATCGCCCCCGGCCTGACCGCCACGAACATGACATCCGGATTGCAGCAGCGACCCGAGCACAGCAAGCCGTCGCTCGATCGCACCCCGATGGGTCGGTGGGCCGATCCCGAGATCGACGTCGCGCCGGTGGCGCTGTTCCTCGCCAGCCCGGCCGCCCGATTCGTCACCGGCCAGACTCTGCCGGTCGACGGCGGCTTCTCGATTCAGGGCTGATCCCGGTGACCACTACCACCGGTGGGCGGATCCGGATCACCGATCTGCGCAACCCGGTCCTGACCGACTCCCAACGCGAGACCTGGGCGTACGCCGAGGCGAATCCGGTGGAACTCAGCGTCGATGCGGTCCTCGCGGCGGCCGCGGAGCAGGCCGGTCTCGACGACTTCGGACCTGATGACTTCCACGAGCGCCTCGCCTTGCAGCTCGACGAGATCGACTCCGATCCCAACCGCTCCCCGGTCTCGCGCATGGTGACGTTTGCAGGCAGCGTGCGCTACGCGGCCAACCGGCTGCGTGTGCTGGACCTGCTCAAGAGACATCCCGAGATCCGCGATATCGAGATCGAGGCACCGATCGTCGTGGTCGGGCTGCCGCGTTCGGGAACGACGCACCTGGTGAACCTACTGGCGGCGGACACGCGCTTCCGGTCGCTGCCGCTGTGGGAGAGCCAGGAGCCGGTGCCGTTCGCCGGAGACGTGGTGGGCCCGGACGGGATCGACCCCCGCATCGTCCGCTCCCAGCGCAGGTGGGATCAGATGCAGGCCAAGAGCCCGCTTGTCGCCGCCATGCACCCGATGAACCCCGACCACATCCACGAGGAACTCGAACTCGAGTGCCTGGACTTCTCCAGCTACAACTTCGAGTGGGGATCGTCGATGGCGCCTCGGTGGCGGGACTACTACCTGTCGCACGACCAGCGCCCGCACTACGCCTTCATGGCGACGATGCTCAAGGTCCTGCAGTGGCAGCGGGGACCGAGTCGATGGATCCTCAAGTGCCCGCAACATCTCGAGCAGCTCGGTCCGCTGATGGATACCTTCCCCGACGCGACGGTCGTGATGACTCACCGGGATCCGGTGTCGGTGGTGCAGTCTGCGGCGACGATGGTCGGATACGGTGCCCGCTCGAACTTCCTCGTGCCGGACATGGATGCCGTGTGCGACTACTGGACCGACCGCGTCGGCCGCCTCCTCGATGCCGGAACCCGGGACCTCGCACTCATTCCCGCGGAGCGCCGGATCGACGTGTACTTCGACAGGTTCATGGCCGACGACGTCGGCACCGTCGAACGCATTTACGCGCACAGCGGGATCGAGTTCACCGACGAGGCCCGTGCGGCCGTCGACGATCACATCGCACATCATCCGCGCGGCGCGAACGGTCAGGTCGTCTACGACCTGCGCGCCGACTTCGGTCGCGAGCCGGCCGAGCTCAGAACCCGATTCACCGAGTACTGCGAAACATTTCCCGTGAAAGTGGAGGTCCAGTGAGCCCCGTGTCCGCCGCCCAGATCGACGAGTTCATCAAGAATCGTCCCGGCAAGGTCCTACTCGACCACGTCTACGCCTCCGAGGCGGTCCGCCTGGGCGACTTCATCTACATGTCGCCGGGCTCGAGCGCCGCCTACATGCTGGTCACACCGGCAGGACGGGTGATCGTCAACACCGGGCTCGGCTACGAGGCGCCGCACCACCGCAAACTGTTCGACGACGTCTACGCGGGGCCCACTCGCTACATCGTCACAACTCAGGGGCACACCGACCATGTCGGCGGCGTCGCGGGATTCCGTGAGCCAGGCGCGATCTATGTGGCCAATGCGCTCAACCCGGCGGTGCAACACGACGACGAACGTGTCATCACGCGGATGCGCCAGTGGGCGCCGGTGTGGTTCGGCCGCGACGCCGAGACGGTCCGCGGCTTCATCGAGGCCCGCCCCGACGTGTCGCCCGCGCAGGACATTCCCACCCCGGACCTGATGTTCGACGAGCGTCTCGAG
Source organism: Rhodococcus sp. NPDC003322 (assembly GCF_053589555.1). Classification (NCBI taxonomy): domain Bacteria; kingdom Bacillati; phylum Actinomycetota; class Actinomycetes; order Mycobacteriales; family Nocardiaceae; genus Rhodococcus; species Rhodococcus sp. NPDC003322. Next base: position 935,945 of record NZ_JBSFSC010000001.1, read on the forward strand.
TTCAACGTCGGCGGGCTGCAGATTGAACTGCACTCCGGCGTCGGCGAGACGGTCGACGGGGCGATGGTCTGGCTTCCCCAGCACCGCATCGCGCTGATCAGCAACCTGCTCGGGCCGCTGTTCGGACACTTCCCGAACCTCAACACCATTCGAGGGCAGCGCTACCGCTTCGCGGAGCCGTACCTCGCAACGATCACCAAGCTGCGCGATCTGCGACCCGCAACGCTGATCACGGGACGCGGCGAGCCGATCGAGGGAGAGGACCTCATCGACGCGGTGCTCGAGCGAATGCACGACGCCGTGTCCTACATCCACCAGACGACCCTCGACGGCATTAACGCGGGCAAGGATGTCGAGACTCTCGTTCGCGAAGTGACGCTGCCGGACCACCTGTACGTCGGACAGGGCTACGGTCAGGTCAAGTGGGGCGTGAAGACGATCTGGGAGACCTACCTGGGCTGGTTCCACCACAAGGCAACCTCTGAACTGCACGCCGTTCCGCGCGAGCGGACGCTTGCCGACCTGGTCCGCCTCGCCGGCAACGAGGCCGTCCTCGAGCTTGGTCGCTCACATCTGGACGGGGGCCGACCCGAGGAGGCGACCGCACTCGCCGAGGCGGTGCTGGCGCATGCGCCGAACGACTCGGCGGCGACCGCGCTCCTCCTCGACTGCCACCGTGCACTTCTCGCCGATCCGGTTACGGCCGAGAACTTCTGGGAATCGGGATGGCTGACACATCGCATCGGCCTGCTCGAACAGCAGCTCGAATCGACGGCGACGACGGCCGGATGACCAACCCAAGAAGGAGTTCCATGAGCACCGATACGGAAACCGTTGTCCCGGACGCGTTCGCACCCGCCCGGCTCGGCCCGATCACCCTGCGCAACCGCATCATCAAGTCCGCGACGTTCGAAGGGCGAACCCCCAAGGGTCTGGTCACCGACGAACTGATCGAGTTCCATCGCCAGTTCGCCACGGGCGGAGTCGGAATGACGACGGTGGCGTATTGCGCAGTCGCCCCCGAAGGTCGCACGTCGCCGGGCCAGATCCTCTGGACCGACGAGGCCATGCCGGGCTTGCGCCGCCTCACCGACGCCATGCACGCCGAGGGTACGGCGGTGTCCGCGCAGATCGGCCACGCCGGTGCGGTGGCGCCGCCGAAGGCACTCGGGAGCGCCTCCCTGGCACCTAGCCGCCACTTCCACCTGACCACACTGAGTTTCGCGCAGGCAGCAACGGCAGCGGACATCGCACGGATCAGACAGGCACACGTCGATGCCGCCCTCAAGGCAGTCGAGGCCGGATTCGACGCCATCGAAATGCACTTCGGCCACGGCTATCTGATCAGCTCGTTCCTGAGCAAGCGGCTCAACCACCGCACTGATGAGTACGGCGGCAGCCTCGAGAACCGGGCCCGGTTCGCCCGGGAGACGGCCGTCGCGGTCCGCGCCGCGGTGGGCGACCGGATCGCGATCATGGCGAAGGTCAGCATGGACGACGGTGCGCCCGGCGGATTCTGGCTCGCCGAAGCCATCGAACTGGTCAAGTGGCTCGAGCAGGACGGGTCCGTGGATGCGGTCGTCCTCACCGCCGGCAGTTCCCTCGAGAACCCGCTCTACACGTTCCGCGGCGATGCGCCACTGCGGGAGTTCGGGGCACTGATGAAGCAGCCCCAGAAGCTTGGAATCAAGCTGGTGGGCAAGCATTTCCTGCGGACCTACCCGTACCAGGACACGTATCTGCTCGACTACGCGCGTCAGGTCCGGGCGGCGGTCGATCTGCCGCTGGTGCTGCTCGGAGGGGTCACCGGCAAGGAGTCGATCGACCGGGCGATGACCGAGGGCTTCGAGTTCGTCGAGATGGGACGCGCGCTGCTGAGTGATCCCGACCTCGTCAACACCATTCAGTCCAGCGGCGGCGGGCAGTCGTTGTGCATCCACTGCAACAAATGCATCACAACCATCTACGGTGGGGCGCACTGCGTTCTGCGCCCATGAACGTGCCCTGTTCCCGTCGATCGCCGCGACCCTGACGGTCGGTGGCCGACCCGGATCTTCTGGGGCGGCCACCGCCCGTCGACGCAGTTGCGGTCAGGTTCGAGCGATTGGCACCCGGTGCCTGGCGCGAAGACTTGTTTACTACGAATTGTAGTAAACCTCTCGGCTGCGAACGCGACGTCGGCTAGGTTGGGCGAATGGGGATACCGGGGAGGTCTGATCCGTCTGCCGCCGATGCGGAGACAGGCGAGCGAGCGGATGGCGATCAACCAGGGGCAGAGACGGATTCACCGATCCTGAAGCCGCGACGCATGCTGTTACGTGTCATGCGATGGATGTTCATCGGACTTGTTTCGATAGTCGTTGTTGCCGTTGCAACTTCAACGACGGTCCACTGGTGGCAGACGCCACGTGACAAGCAGGCCATCGAACGACTGATCGGCCCCGAGCACCGGTACGTCGACGTCAACGGGCACCGGATGAGCGTCGCGGTCCAGGGTTCAGGACCGCGAACCATCGTACTGATGCCCGGCCTGGCCACACCGGAACCGATCCTCGGCTTCACCCCACTGGCTCGGAACCTGGCCGCGCAGAACACGGTCGTCACCGTCGAGCCGTTCGGGCTCGGTCTCAGCGACGGCACCGACAACCGCCGCACCAGCGAGGCGATCGTCGACGAGACCCGGTCCGCGCTCCGAGAACTGGGACTCAACGGCCCCTACGTCCTGATGCCCCACTCGATTTCGGGTCTGTATGCGATGCGGTGGGCCACCCACCACCCGGACGAGGTCGCCGCAGTGGTGGGCCTGGACGACGAGCGCTACACCTCGGCCGGCGCCCAGGACTCCCCCGACTGGCCGAGGTGGATGGCCGGCGTCAACGCAATCGGCGGAACCCGGGACCTGATCGCCCTCGACAAGAGCACCGACTACCTGGGGCTGGTGGCCGACTACCGGGACAGCCTCGGCGACGCGGCCGAATACACCCCGGACCAGCAGGACCTGTACCTGCGTGCGTACGCGTGGGTGTTGAACCCAACCGTGCTGGACGAAATGGCCCGCGGGGCGGAGAACGTGCGAGCAGCCGAGGGCGCCATGTTCCCACCGACTCTGCCCGCCCTGTCGATCCTCGTCGCATCCTCCCTCGAAGTGGAACCGGAGTGGGAACCCTCGCACCGCGCCGCGATCAGCAACCCGGCAATCCAACGGATCACGATCATGAACGGCCACCACTACCTGTTCCACGCCCACGCGGGCGCGATTGCCGAGATGACACAGCGATTCCTCGACGAGCACGTTCAGACTCGACAACGATGAAAGGCCGCTGCCGCGCCCGTCGGGCAGGGCACCGATCTCCGACCGCACTGTGACCGGCGAACGCCCAGCCACGACCCTCGCGGCTCCGAGGCCTTCGAGGCCTCCGAGCCAGGTGAATCAGCCTCGTGGTCCGAGCCAGTGGTCGATCTCGAGGGCCACGCCGACCTCCAATGAGCCTGCGGCCCAACGCTGAGGCAGCAGCTGCTCGGCGCGCTGCACACGATTGAGCACCGTGTTCCGGTGCGTGAACAGGGCACGGGCGGCACGAGCGGCGCTGTGGCCCTCGCGGACGTAGACACGCACGGTCTTGCGCAGGTCCGGGTCGGCGGTGGACAGCCGCCCCAGGACCCGGGAGACGTAAGCGCGAGCCGCCTGCTCGTTCTGGGTCGCGAGGTGGACCAGGGCGACGTCGTCGAAGGCCGCCGCGCGCACCTGATGCGTGCGGAGCAGGAGCAGTTGGGCGCTCACCGCCTCGAAATGGCTGCGCCGGAAGCCCTCGACGTCGATGCCGTTGCCCCCCACCGCCAGACGCACTGCACGCTCTTCGGGCGCAACAGAGCCGTCGCCGAAGGCGTCGGCGAGGACCCGCGGGTCCAGTGGCTCGTGGGACCCCAGCCAGAGCCACAGCGAGGAGGAACTGGCGGGCACGGCCAACACCTGCGTCGCCCCGGCGCGCCGCATCAGTTCGGTCGCCGTTCTCATCAGCGCGGCTTGGTCGGGCATGGAGGCGACGGTCCACAGCACACCGGCGAGTTGGTTGCCGCCCAGTCGGTAGCCCAGGCGGCGCTCGGCGACACCGATGTCCGTCGGGTCCTCGTCCAGGAGTTGGGTGACGGTCGCGAGTCGCTCGGTGTGCGACTGCCACAGGTAGTCCTCACGTTCCCGCTGGACGAGCGCCGTCAGCTGGTCGAGGGTGGTTTCGATCAACGATTCCAGCGAGCGGGAGATCAGATCCAGCGCCGGGGCCAGGATCGCCGGATCCGCTTCCAGTTCGAAGATTCGCTGCATACACAGCCGCCAGGCCTCCTCCTTCGCGACGTGGTACGCCTTCCATATCGCGCGATCGGCGCCCCGCCGGATCACCTCTCGGGCGATGCCGACAACGGGCAGTGCGAGCGTCGGCATCACGGGATCGTATGGGTTGGCCGCAATCGTCGTCGCCCAGTGCTGGACGTTGAGGCGGGTCGACTCCCGTACCTCCTGCACCATCACGGGATCGGTGTTGAACGGATCGCCGACCCCGGTGAGCGCTGCGTCCTCGACGCGAGACAGCGCTCCGCTGTCCGGGTCGAGTGACCAGGTCGCCACTGTGCGCACAAGATTCTCGACGCCCCGGCGCTGTGCGCTCGACGCCTGTCGAGGATTCGGTTCGTTACCGGTCGGCACGACTGAACCCTACCCCTCTTGTGCATCTGCCTATTCCTTCTCCAATTTCTGTGCATATCGCCGTTGCCTGGTGATCTACGTCACGTGACGATGGGCATATCGACCAGATAGGAGTTGTCGTGACGAAGACAACGCGACCCGTCCCCACTCGCACCGCGGAAGCACATGCGCACCCCTCGGGCGCCCCCGAGGTTGATCTGCTCGTCATCGGCGCCGGCCTCACCGGACTCGGATTCGCGTCGCGCCTGAAAGTCGAGAAGCCCGAGAAGTCCGTGCTGATCGTCGACGCCCACGAGGAAGTCGGAGGCACCTGGCACCTGTTCCGCTATCCCGGCATCCGGTCGGACTCCGACCTGATCACCTACGGCTACCAGTACAAGCCGTGGACCAAGGAGAAGGCCATCGCGCCGGGCGCCGAAATCAAGGAGTACCTCGTCGAGACGGTCGACGAATTCGGCCTCGCCGACCGACTGCGCCTGGGCACCCGCGTCGAATCACTGGCCTGGTCGTCGGCGGAGTCGCAGTGGACGGTGACGCTGCGCGACGTCGCCACCGGAGAGGTGGATACACTACGGGCGCGGTGGATCGTTTCCGGCACAGGGTATTTCGATCACGCCGGCGGCCACCGCCCGACGTGGGAGGGCGAGCAGGACTTCGCCGGAACACTGGTCCACGCACAGCAGTGGCCCGAGGACCTGGACTACGCGGGCAAGCGCGTGGTGGTGATCGGCAGTGGCGCCACGGCCGTGACCCTGCTGCCCGCCTTGGCGGAGAAGGCCGAGTTCGTCACGATGCTGCAGCGCTCGCCCAGTTACATCCTGCCGCTCCCGGCCAAGGACGTGGTCTTCGATCTGCTGCGGCGCTTCCTGCCCACCACCACCGCTTTCGAGCTGACCCGCAAGGCCAACATCCAGCGACTGCGCACGGTGGTGAGCCTCAGCCGACGCTATCCGCGTCTCATGCGGAAGCTGGTCCGGCAGATCAACAAGGCGTTCCTGCCGAGCGGCTTCGACGTCGACACCCATCTGAACCCCTCCTACAACCCGTGGGAACAGCGGATGTGCTTCGTCCCCGATGCCGACCTATACGGGGCCATCAAGCGCGGACGCGCCACGATCGCCACCGACACGATCGAGCGGTTCGTCCCGGAGGGCATCGAACTGACGTCGGGTCAGTTCCTGGCCGCCGACATCGTGGTCGCTGCCACCGGCCTGAAGTTGCTGCCCTTCGGTGGCATCGCGGTCGAGGTGGACGGCGAGCCTATCGACTGGTCCGATACCGTCGCCCACAAGTCGGTGATGCTCAGTGGCGTACCGAACTTCTTCTTCGGATTCGGCTACACCAACAACTCGTGGACCCTCAAGATCGACCTCGCCAGCGACTACCTCGCACGGCTGCTCGAGCTGATGGACGCTCGAGGCTTCGACACCGTCGTACCTCGGCTCGACGACGCCGACGCCGAGCGAGAGCCGATGATCGACGATCTCAAGGCCAACTACGTGAACCGAAGCATCACCGCCTTCCCGCGCCAGGTCAAGGACGGGCCGTGGAGTTTCAAGAGCCACTACGGTTTCGACCTCGAACGCCTCGCGGGTCCGATCGACGACGGCACCCTGGAATTCGGGCGCAGCGCCGACCGTGTGCGGCTGACCGCGGCGGGGAGTGTGGCATGAGCCGCACCGACGTCACCTTCCGCAGCGCGGGCACCACCTGTGCCGCATGGCATTACACCGGGCAAGGCGCGGCGTTCGAAACCGAGGCCGGTCGCCCGTGTGTCGTGATGGCCCACGGCTTCAGCTGCACACGGGATGCCGGCCTCGAGGGTTACGCCGAGGGGTTCGCCGCGGCAGGCCTCGACGTACTGCTCTTCGACTATCGCGGGTTCGGCGGGTCCGATGGTGAGATGCGCCAGCACGTCGACTACCGCGGCCAGCGGGCCGATTACCGTGCCGCGGTCGCTGCCGCCCGGCGACTGGCCGGGGTCGACCCCGACCGGATCGTCCTGTGGGGTACGTCGTACTCCGGTGGACACGTGCTGGACGTCGCCGCGCACGACCAGCGGATCGCCGCGGTCCTCTCGCTCACACCCGCGGTCGACGGAGTGCCGGTGCTCGGCATGGTCGTCAAGTCTGAGGGGATCGGCAAGATTCTCGCACTCACCTGGGCCGGCCTGCGCGACCGCGTCGGTCGACGCCCGCACATGCTTCCCGCGGTGGGACCGGCCGGATCGTCGGCCGTGATCGCCAAAGACGGTGCGCTGGAGGAGTTTCTCGCAGTGGTGGGTCCGTCGTGGCGCAACGAAGTGCGCGCCCGTTGCACCCTCGACGTCGCGTTCAACCGCCCGGTGCTGAGTGTCCGCAAGATTGCTGTGCCACTGCTGATACAGGTCGGCGACCTCGACACGGTCGTCTCGTCACCTGCTGCCGAGCGGGCCGCGCGCAAGGCGACCGCTCCGAGCGAACTGCGGAATTATCCCGTGGACCACTTCGACGTGTACCGCGATCCCTGGCAGACGACCGTCCTGCGCGACCAGATCGAGTTCCTGTCCCGCCGAATACTCCAGGGGTGACCTCTGCTCGCCAGGCGCCAACTCCACCACCCCCATTCCCTGCGAAGTCACCGGTGCTGGAAGGAAACTCACGCCAACCACTACCCGCGTCGAGGCCCACGCAGCGAACGCGGTCGATCGGGAAGGATCGCTCCACCGTACGGGGAAAATCCTTCCCAACAGCTGCGCATCGCTCCGCTGCCGATCGGGCGGGTAGGCTCGCATCATGCCGGTCACCTGGTCGGACGGCGTCGACGACATCCTCGGCGGCGATCTCACCTGCGGTCTCGCCTGCCTGACCCCGACAGGGGGTGCGGTGGTGACGAGCGTCTCGCCATTCGGTCCGCGCGACCGCGAACGCGGCACCGTCAGTTTCACCACCTCCCTCGGCTTCGGCCGCAAACTCGAACGCATCAGGGACAATCCCCGGGTCGCGCTGGCCTACCACGCACGCGAACACGGCCTCGGCGACACCAGCAATCGACGGTTCGTGCTCGTCCAGGGCGAGGCGAACTTCGACGCCCACCCCGACCGCTCCACCGTCGAGGACATCGGCCGGCGTTCGGAGCCGTACCTGGGCGCACCGCGACGGGGCTGGTTCTGGAGTCGCTGGCTACACGCCTACTACGAGGATCGGGTACTGGTGACGGTGACGGCGTCCCGGGTCGTCTCCTGGCCAGACCTGCGCGCGGCGGGCGAACCGGAGATATTCGGTGAGCTGCTGCCCGACCGTCCCGCCGAACCGCAGACCCCGCCGAAGAAGGGCACCGGCCCACGAGTGGATGCCGCACGGACCGGCGCACGTGCAGCGACGCTGCCGCACGTGCTGCTCGCGTACCGGCAGGGAGACGGATCTCCCGCCGTCGCCCCGGTCGAGGTGATGTCGGCGGATTCCGCGGGTGTGCACCTGCGGGTGCCCACCTGGGTTCCTCACGGCGGCCGCCGCGCCGGCTTGCTCGCGCATTCCTACGGAGCCCAGCTCATCGGCCTCGAGTCCCGCCAGAACACCGGCTGGATCGAGGTCACCGACGACGGGGCGGTGTACGCGCCGCACACCGAGTCCGGATTCCGCGCGCCGGCGAACAAGACGATCATCCTGTTGGCCAACGGCTTTCTGGCACGGCGCGGACTGGCGCAGGCCCGGAAGCAGGGCCGCCTTCAGGCTCTCGGCTGACCCTGCCATTCACTGGGTCGAGGTGGTCGCGCCGGCCTTTGTTTCGGTCGCCCCGCGGGACCACCGCCGTCACCGCGTCCTGGTCACCCTGAGGTGCACACTGCCCTTGTTGTTGCCGTAGAAGCCCCACGCGTCGTTCGCGAAGGCGTACAGATATCCGGAGCGGCACACCCGGTGGACGGTTCCCGCACCGATGGCGATGCGCTCGTGCAGGGCCTGCGCACCCTTGACGGCGATCGCGTCGTTGGCGACGACGCCGATCAGCGACATCCACGGCTGGTCTTCGTCCCGGCGGGCCAGCAGGAAGTCGGCCTGTGGGTTCCCGGTCACGCGCCGGAACAACCGCTCGCCCTGACCGAGCACGGTGCCGGCGAGGCGGAGCGCCTCCCGGGGATGGAACCGCGCCCAGCCGGTGGTGCCGGCCGGGCCGGACGCGACGTTCTGGTCCGTCCATTCGCCGGTGGCGGCGAAGGTGTACTCGCCGGCGTCGAGGTAGAGGCCGGTCCAGTTCCACGGATCGCGGGCGGATACGCCTACCGTGGCGGACGCGCCGGGCGCGAGGGTCCGGGTGGTCCGGTACGGGCCGCTGGTGATCGGTGGTTCATCCTGCCGGTCGTACACCGACTCGTGCACCGAGGGGTTTCTCTCGCTCGCCTCGATCTTGGGGATGGCGCGGGGCCGCGGCTGCATGAACGGCTCGATCAGCGAGCGCAGGACGGGCTCGTACAGCGGCTCGAGCAGGCCGTAGATACCTTGGTTGTCGTCGTGCAGCATGCCGAGCGGGTCGGGTTGGATCTGTTTTTCGACCGCACCGCGGAACGCGAGCTCGATCGCCTCGTGTGACTCGTCGATCATCCATTGCAGCGCACCATCACTCAGCCCCGTCTGCGGGTGCCCGCCACCGACATCCATGTGGCTGCCAGGGAACCACACCTGCTTGACGTCCTGGCCCGGCTCCAGATCGGACCACAACGTCGGTGTGAACGGTGCCCGCAGCTCGTCCAGCGCCACCGCGTGCCTTCCGTGCCGCACATGGCGGTTGAACTTGACGTCGTGGAAGGCGTACCGGGTCGGCGGGTCCAGCAGGTTGGTCCACCCGAGCGTGTCCGGGACACCCAACGCTCCGACGGTGTCCCACACCCCGATGAAGTCCACCGGGATCCGATCCGGATGCTCGGCGCTGTACGTGAAGCGGAGACCGTCGCTCCAGCCCGGATCGGCGTCCCGTCCGCGCCGGTATCGCCGCAGATACGCGTCCCGGATCTGACGCCAGGTCGCGGCCTCGTCCAGGCAGGTGGTGTCGATCAGCCCGCACGCCGCGATCATCCCGGCGAGGCTCCGCGCGGTGAACGCGCCGCGGCTGAACCCGAACAGCGCGATGGTGTCCCCGGGCCGGTACACAGTGGTCAGCCAGTGGTAGGCGTCCATCACGTCGCTCGACAGCCCGACCCCGGCGGCTCCCCCCAGCAGCCAGCCGAACAGGCCACCACCGGTGGTCCCCACCCCGGGCTGGTACTGCGTCAACTGCTCGTGCCCGTCGGTCGCGGCCTCCCCGTCCGTCGCGGTATCCACCAGGGCGCTGTAGAAGCGGCGCACATTCGAAGGTGCCAACTGGCCCGGCGTGTTCCAGGTTCCGTCGCAGCACATGACGAGACGACGCATCGTTCGACCTCCCCTACCGGAAAGTGGACAGATCCGTGGAGTAATGAAAAGCCGTCGTGGACCTGGGCCGTCGACTGCCGGATCCCCATCTCCATGGGCGACAACCCCTGAAAGGCAGGTGCGTTCATCCTGCTCTCCCGGATGTGCGGTTGTCACTGGTCGTTAGGCTTCGCAAACACCGGGTTCACCGCCGGTAGCCACACCACATCATTCTCCGGCGAGCCTGTTACGCTGCCCGTCACGGTGACCCCGCACCCGAGTGCGTCGACGCTCGGACCTTGCCGAGTGTGCGGGGCTGAACAATGAACTCCGAACGCGCACGCCGCATCCCGGACGATGCGGGCCGCCACCGCAACAGCGTTACCGACACACCCACGCGCGCAGTACGTGCGCCCATCCACGAAGGGGCCGCGTCCCTTCCTCGCCGGTGAACCGGCACCGCACGCGCGCCGCGCGTCAGGACGGCGCGGCGATCCGCTACCTGGCGCAATGGCGTCAACGCGTGGAGTCGGTCGAACGCTCCGTCGAACGCGGCCCACGACGGGGACCGGTGATCGACAACGCGATCGCCGCCAGGACCGTCATCAGCGGCGAACTCACCGATTGCCCCGCGTGCGACGCCCGGCTCCTCGGCGACGGTCCCCGGGACCGGTTGGAGAGCCTCATGCGACGCGACGGCCGCCGCGCCCATCGTCTCCGCGCGGCGGTGACCCGCCTCGACGAGCGGTACCGGGACGCGACGGTCGAAGTCGAGGCACCCGCCACCCTGCCGTGGTGGGACAGGCGTGTCCCCTGGGCGTGACCTTGGTCAGGACACGAACCGGACTCGCCAACAGGCGGATTGGCGAACTGTCGCCGACAATGGGAGCGTCGGGCGCCCGCCCGCGCTCAGGATCGATCAGTCCTACGGAAGGGGACGATCATGTCCGAAACTATGTCAACGAAGCAGGGCTGGGCGGCGGGGACGTCGCTCGGAGCGGCCATCATCATGGTGACCGTCGGCATCGTCCAGTTCTTCCAGGGGATCGCCGCGGTCGCCGAGAACGAAGTGTTCGTGGTGGGCATCGACTACGTCTACAAATTCGACCTGACCACCTGGGGTTGGATCCACATCGTGCTCGGTGTGATCGTCGCAGGGGTCGGCTTCGCACTGTTCACGGGCGCTGGGTGGGCGCGGGTGTCGGCGATCGTGGTCGCCGCGATCTCGATCATCGCGAACTTCCTCTGGATTCCCTACTACCCGTGGTGGTCGATCCTGATCATCGCTCTCGACATCGTGGTGATCTGGGCCGTGTCGACCTGGAAGCCGACCACGGTCTGAGGCATTTGCGCGACTCGGCCCGTCCCACGTCAGGGGCGGGCCGAGTCGCCCGTTGCCCGGGTGCGGCGGTCCGCGCCGCTACGGATACCGATACCCCTCGTGCAGAAAGGTTGTGCACAATCAAACCGTGCACTACCTTTGTGCGGGTGACCGACGAACTCGCCCTCGACAATCAGCTGTGCTTCGCGTTGTACGCGGCGTCGCGGGCCACCACCGCGGTCTACCGCCCGCTGCTCGACGAACTCGGCATCACCTACCCGCAGTACCTGGTGCTGCTCGTGCTCTGGGAGCGCGACGGGCGCGGCGTGCGCGAGATCGGCGACGCGCTCGACCTCGACACCGGCACCCTCTCCCCGCTGCTCAAGCGGATGGAGACGCTCGATCTGATCGAGCGGCGCCGGCTGCCGGAGGACGAACGCCGCGTCCAGATCCACCTCACCGACGCCGGGCGGGCGCTGCGCGGACGCGCACTGGGCATACCCCGGCACCTCGCCGGGTGCATCGGGCTGCCGGCCGAGGAGGCCATCGCGCTGCGGTCGACCCTCGAGCGCCTCACCGCCGCTCTGCGCGAAGCGGCGCAACCGAACGTTTCACCCGAATAACCCGACACCGCAAGGAGAATCGAATGGAAGCCATCTACACCGCCGAAGCCCTCGTCACCGGCGACGGCCGCAACGGCCAGGGCCGCAGCTCCGACGGGCGCCTCGACCTGACCCTCGCGATCCCGGTCGAGATGGGCGGCACCGGCGAGGGCACCAACCCGGAACAGCTGTTCGCGATCGGCTACGCGGCCTGCTACCACTCCGCACTGCGGATGGTGGCCCGCCAGGCCGGCGCCGACGTCACCGACTCCGCGGTCGGCGCCCGCGTCGACATCGGCCAGATCGAGGGCGGTGGCTTCGGACTCGCGGTTACCCTCGAGGTGTCGCTGCCGCACCTGTCGCGCGATCAGGCACAGGAGCTCGCCGACAAGGCACACCAGGTGTGCCCGTACTCGAACGCCACCCGCGGGAACATCGACGTCACCGTCCTCGTCACGGAGGACTGAGCCCGTCGGTCCCTCAGCGGCCCGCGAAGATTCGCTGCCACACGGCCGGGTCTTCGCGCGGTCCGCCGAGGGTGTCGGCTCCGTAGCGATCGATCTCGGCGGCGAAGTCCAGCGGCCGGGTCGGCGGCATCCCCGGTACCAGTTCCTCCTCGATCCGGTCGTCGGGAACCAGCCAGCACACCTCGAACTCGATGCCGTCGGGATCGCTCGCGTACAGCGCCTTCGTCGAGCCGTGGTTGCTCGCACCGGTCAGCACACCTGCGGCACCAAGCTTTTCGGCCATCGTCCGGAGTTCGGCCAGAGTGCCCACCTCCCACGCCAGGTGGTAGAGACCGACGTCGCCCGGCCGGCGCACCCCGGGGCCGTTCGGGCTCTGGAACAGCCCGAGGTCATGGTCGTTGGCCGAATCCGAGGCCTGCAGAAACGCCGCCCCGGCGAACCCGCCCGGCAGCGGACGGAAGCCCAGCACATCGCGGTAGAACGCGAGGCTGCGCTGCAGATCGGAGACGAACAGGACGGCATGGTTCAGACGACGAATCACTTTGCTCCTCTTACTTTTCGAACCGGTAGGTGACGCCGGTCAACCGTTCCGACTCGCCCCACAGCGACGCCGCGACGGCCCGGTCGTGGGACCGGCCGGACGAACCCACCACCTTCGGGTACCCGCGCTGCTCGAACGGACCGTTCGGGCCGACGTAACTGCCGGAGGTCACCGACTCGTCGGTCGCCGCGTACAACTCGGGCAGGGCACCCATCGCGGCGCTCTGCCCGAACAGGTTTCCGACGACCATCAACCGGTCCCAGAACGACTTGGTGTGGCTCTGCAGCCCGGTCACCGCGTACCCGGGATGCGCGGCAAGCGATTTCACCTTCGATCCGGACGCCGTCAGCCGACGGTCGAGTTCGTAGGCGAACATCAGATTCGCCAGTTTCGACTGTCCGTACGCCGCCCACCGGTTGTACCGGCGGCGCCGCCAGTTCGGGTCGTCGAGGTTGATCGCGCCCATCCGGTGCATGAGACTCGACATGGTCACCACCCGGTCGGCGATCCGGTCCAGGAGCAGTCCGGTCAGGGCGAAGTGTCCGAGGTGGTTGGTGCCGAACTGCGACTCGAAGCCGTCGACGGTGGTGGACTTCGGCACGGCCATGATGCCGGCGTTGTTGATCAGCACGTCGACCTGCTCGACGCCGTCCGCGAACTCGCGCACCGACGCGAGGTCGGCGAGGTCCAGGCGTCTGACCTGCGCGTTGGAGCCGATGCGTGCGGCCACCGGGGCGGCCTTGTCCACGTTGCGGCAGGCCAGGATCACGGTCGCACCGGCAGCACCGAGCGCCGTCGCCGCCTCCGCCCCGAGCCCACTGTTCGCACCGGTCACCACGAACGTGCGGCCGGTCTGGTCGGCGATGTCGCGAGTGGTCCATTTCCCCATGTCGCCAGCCTACGTCGGTGACCCGTCCCGGGAGACGGGAAGTTCCTCCGAGCGGGATACGAAGCGGCTATCGTCCCCTCGCATGACCGACGCCCAAGACAGCCGGACAACCGGACCGCTCAGCCCTGGTCGATCACTCGGACTCGCCGTCATCGGCACCGGATTCGGCTGCATCACCCACGTTCCCGCCTTCCGCGACGCAGGCTTCGAGGTTCGAGTCCTGATCGGCCGCGATCGGGAGCGCACCGCCGCGCGGGCGGAGCGGTTCGGCATTCCGCATGCGGCCACCTCGCTCGAGGAGGCGCTGTCGCTGACCGAGATCGACGCCGTCACCGTCGCCACTCCCCCACACACCCATGCCGACCTGGTGATCGAGGCGGTCGGCCACGGCCTGCACGTGGTCTGCGAGAAGCCGTTCGCCGCGGACCTGTCGCAGGCACGCAAGATGCTCGACGCGGCGGAACGCGCGGGCGTGGTGCACCAGGTGGGCACCGAGTTCAGGTACGCGCCGCCCCAGGCGCTACTGGCCCGGCAGATCGCGGCAGGGGTGATCGGCACGCCCAAACTGGCCACTCTGCTGCTGCACCTGCCGATGTTCGCCGCCGACGGCGCCGAGGCGCCGGACTGGTGGACGGACGGAGCCTCCGGCGGCGGGTGGCTCGGGGCGCAGGGCACCCACATGATCGACCAGATCCGCTGCACGCTCGGCGAATTCGACACCGTCAGCGCAGGGCTTCCGGTCGTGGCCGATCGCGGACAGACCGCCGAGGACTCGTTCACTGTCCACTTCCGGACGGTCACCGGTGTGGACGGGGTACTGCAGAGCACCGTCGGCGCCTGGGGACCGATGATGATGACGACCCGGGTCGCGGGAACGGCCGGCACGCTGTGGCTCGACGGGGACCGGGTCCGCCGCGCCGACGCGAGCGGCGACCACGAAGTACCGATGCCGGACGACCTGGTGTCCGGGGCACCGGTACCGCCGCCGTTCGACCTGTTCTCCACCACGTACGACTGGCTGCACGCCTCCGGGATCGACCGCGCGCCGTACACCAGGCTCGCGGACGCCTTCCGGCGCCGCATCCTCGGCGAGCCGGTCGGCGCGGGCGAGCCGCGACCGGCCACCTTCGAGGACGGAGTGGCCGGGCAGGCTGTCCTGGATGCGATTCGGATCTCAGCGGCCGAGCGACGCTCGGTGCGGCTGACCGACCTGGACTGACGCGGAAGCCGTCCACAAAACGACGGTAGGGGCGCGGATCACTCCGCGCCCCTGCGACGATCGGCTTCCCAGCCCGTCTACACGGGGATCTGGGGGGCGGTGACCCCACCGGCCTGGGTCATGCTCGCGATCCAGTTGAGCAGGTCGATGATCGTGGTGAGGGACGAACCGCCGCCCCCGGTCTCGTCGGTGGTCTCGTCGGCGATGAAACCCAGGGCCATACCCATCTCCATTTCGTGTGGCCGTTGCCGCCCGTCGGCACCGGCTTTGCCGGAGGACGGTACCGCAAATCGCCCGATCACAGAACCGAAACGAAAGGAACTCCGATGCAGAGGATTTAGTGTTCAACACCAAGGGTCGGGAAGGTCACGAAGCTCGGCTGCGCCGGGTCCAACTGCAGGTGCTGCGGGAGGAGCCCGCCGTCGGCGCGCATCGGACCGAGCGGCAGGTACCGAGGCACGCTGAGTGCGTACACGTCCACGCGCAGCCGATGCCCCGGCGCGAGGACCGCATCGGTGGGCACCATGTTCACGTCGAGGACCGTGCGCTGCCCCGGCACCGTCGGCTGCCGCTGCGCCAGGGTCAGGTGGTGACGGGTGTCGGTGTAGTCGCCATTCGGCGCCTTCCCGGACTTCGCGTCGTCCACCGCACGCAGCGACGACGTGAGGGCACCGCTGGTGACAACGGTCGAGGTGCCGTCGGGCGCGACGTCGTTGACGGTCACCGCCCAGAATCCGTCCGGCGCGTCGTGAACGGTGTTGAGGTGCACGTTGATCGGGCCGGAGATCGCGGTCGGTTCGGTGACCGGCGCGCCGGTGAAGGTCAGACCGTCGCCCTCCTGGATCCGGGAGTCCTTGCTGCACACGCTGCCCAGGATCACGGTGACTCCGGCGGTTCCCTGCGCGGAGTCCCGCGAGCAGAAACCACGCACGCCGGGCGCGACCGTGAGCCGGGTGCTGTCACCGGGCGCCTGCACGACCAGGCTGCCGTCGTGCACGCTGTGCCCGGCGGTTCCGCTGGGTGCCGCCGACAGATACAGGCGCTGGTACTCCGATCCCGCACGGGGGAACTGGTCGGTGGTGGTCCAGCCGCCGCCCTGCTGCCACAGTGTCACCGGGCCGTACTCGTCGATGCCGTTGTCGATCCCCTTGAGCCACTTGTCGAACCAGGCCCGCTCGAGGACGTCGATCCGGGGCGGCGCACCGGCGGTGCCGAAGCCCTGGCCGGGGTTCAGGTGATAGGTGTCGCCCATGACGAGCTGCTTGCGGCCGGGCGGCAGGTTGATGCCGTTGTAGATCCGCGGCTCGCTGTTGGCGAAGATGTCGTGCCAGCCACCGAACACCATCGTCGGCACGGTGATGTTGTCCAGGTCGGCCAGCCGCTGCTGATAGAACGGCCCGTCCTGCGCGACGTCGAGGGTGGACGGGGTGACCTCGTCGACGGTCGGCGCCGTCACCGCCTGCACGAGCTCGGGGATCTTGACGGCAGGGTCGGCGAGGCGATCGGCGAGCCACTTCTGATCGATGGTGCCGCGCAGGATGTCCTGGGCGTTGGGAATGAGCTTCGTTCCGTTCACCAGAGTCAGCCACAGCGGCATGAAACCGACGCCGAGCCCGCCGCCGGTACCGACGATGTCGCGAAGGAGATCGTTGCCCGGTTCCACGGGAAAGATCGCCTGCAGTGCCTGCGGCCGGTGTCCGGCGGCCTGGACGGAGTTGATACCGGAGTACGAGACCCCACCCATCCCGACCGCACCGTTGGACCACGGCTGCCTGCTCGCCCAGTCGATGATCTCCACGCTGTCCTGCTGCTCGCGCGGCCCGAGCACGTCCCATACGCCCTGGGAGAATCCGGTGCCGCGGGCGTCGACGACGACCTGCGTGTACCCGCTCTGCACCAGGGGCCGGTTGACGCCGAACGCCTTCATGCCGCCGCTCGCGACCAGCCCGGTCAGCTCCGGAAGCCCGTCGAGCGGAGTACCGGTCAGGTTGAGCTGGTTCAGGAAGGGCACCAGCGTGGCGTCCACCCCGGGAAGCGACAAGCCCGCGTCGGAGACTGCGCTCACGAGCTTGGTGTACGGGGTGACGTTGAGGATCGCCGGCAGCTTCTCCTCGACGGCGCGGCCCTGCGCGTCCGCGGGGCGATAGACGTTGGCCCGCAGCACGGTGCCGTCGCTCATCGTGATCGGCACGTCCCACTCGATCGCGATCCCGGGATACTGCGGCGCCTCGTCAGCGGTGGCCTGCCACCGCTGCGCGGCGGCGCCACCGGACGGATCCGCGGCGGCGACGGTGGGGCTCACCGCCATGCCCACCCCCACCGCGAGGACGGTGATCAACGACCCCCATCGGAACCTCGTACGCACGCGCAACCGACAACCCCCTCGTGTCAGGAAGGCGACCAGGCCCACCCAGACCGGTGACCGGCGCCACAAACCTACCGGAGGGTAGCGGCGACCGGTTACAGCGTCAATGCCTCCGATCCGTGCATGTTTCACCCCGGCCGAGTGGGCCCCTCTGGGGAGAAATTCACGCAAGGGTGGCGGAGCCGCATACGGTTCTCACGTGTCCTCCGCTCCACTGCCCGTGCGCGACGGCCTCAACCCGACGCGGTTGCGGCTGCCCGCCGACGGCGCCTGGCCGACGGTGCTCGACTACCTCCTCGGCAGGTTCCCGGACGACACGACCCGACTGCGGGAGAAGGTCGACGCCGCCGAGGTCGTCGACGAGCACGGGACCCCCATCACCTGCGAAACTCCTTATCGGGCACACACTTTCGTGTACCTGTACCGAGACCCACCCGCCGAGCCGCGGGTGCCGTTCGAGGTGGAGATCCTGCACCGCGACGAGGATCTCCTCGTCGTCGACAAGCCACATTTCCTCGCCAGCACACCCCGTGGCCGGCACGTGGTGGAGTCGGCGCTGGTCCGGCTGCGCCGCGACCTCGACCTGCCGGACCTGACGCCGGTGCACCGACTGGACCGGGTGACCGCGGGAGTACTGGTGTTCACGGTCCGTCCACAGGTGCGCCGCGCCTATCAGGAATTGTTCGCGCACCGGCAGATTCACAAGGAGTACGAGGCGATCGCCGGGTTCGATCCGGGCCTCGCCCTTCCCCGGACCGTCCGCAGCCGCATCGTCAAGCCGGACGGCGAGCTCCGGTGCGTCGAGGTACCCGGCGAACCGAATGCGGAGACCCGGGTCGAGCTGATCGAGTCCCGCGGCGAGTTGGCCCGGTACCGGCTGCTGCCACACACGGGGAAGATGCACCAGTTGCGGGTGCACCTGAACTCGCTCGGCATCCCGATCGTCGGGGACAACTTCTATCCGACGCTGCACGACATCGCCCCGGACGACTACTCGAACCCGCTCCAACTGCTCGCCCGGTCGCTGACCTTCACCGACCCCCTGAGCGGACGCCCCCGCACCTTCACCAGCCGCCGACGCCTCGCCGCGTGGCGCTGACCAGTACCGTCATCGACTACTACATGCCGTAGTGGACTGCGTCACACTATCTTGCATCTCAAATGCAAGATTAATACCGTCAGGTCATGAGCCTCTCCGCAGCGTCCACCGAAGTCATCCGAGCCACCCTTCCCGTCGTCGGGGCAGCCATCGAGGACATCACCCCGCTCTTCTACAAGAAGATGTTCGCGGCCCACCCGGAGCTCGAACGCGACCTGTTCAACCGCGGCAACCAGCAGCAGGGCCAGCAGCAGAAGGCGCTGGCCGGTTCGATCGCCGCCTTCGCCGCGATGCAGGTCGGCGGCGACGCCGCGAGCACCGACCTGATCATGTCGCGCATCGCGAACAAGCACGCTTCGCTCGGCATCACCGCCGACCAGTACCAGATCGTGCACAAGTACCTCTTCGAGGCGATCGTGGAGGTGCTCGGCGCCGCCGTCACCCCCGAGGTCGCCGCGGCCTGGGACGAGCTCTACTGGCTCATGGCCGACACCCTGATCGCGATGGAACACGGCCTCTACACCGATGCCGGGGTGGAAGACGGGGATGTCTGGCGGAAGGTCGTGGTGAGCCGGCGGGTCCTGCAGTCCGCCGACACCGCCTCGTTCGTCCTGAGCCGGGCCGACGGCCACCCACTGCCGGACTACCTTCCCGGCCAGTACATCTCGGTCGGCGTCACACTCCCGGACGGAGCCCGCCAGATCCGGCAGTACAGCCTGGTCGGATCTCCCACCGCGGACGACTGGCAGATCAGCGTCAAGGCGGTCGCGGCGACGGCCACCTCGCCGGCAGGAGAGGTCTCGAACTTCCTGTACGACAACGTCTTCGAAGGCGACGTCCTGCAGGTCTCGCTGCCCTTCGGCGACCTGGTGCTCGAGGAGAGCGACGCCCCGCTGCTGCTGGTCTCCGCCGGCATCGGGTGCACTCCGATGATCGGCATCCTCCACCACCTCGCGACCACCGCCGACGAACGGCAGGTCTCGGTCCTGCACGCGGACCGCTCCCCCAGCCGGCACGCCCACCGGGCGGAGCTCACCGAGCTCGTGCAGCGGATCCCGTTCGCCACCATGCACCGCTGGTACGAGGACCTCGGGCAGCGCGAACAGGACGCCAACCTCCACCTCGGGCTGGCCGACCTGGCGTCGGTGGACATCGCCGACGGCACCCAGGTGTACCTGTGCGGGCCCATGCCGTTCATGCTCGCGGTGCGGGAATCGCTCCTCGAGCGGCAGGTGCCGGCGTCGTCGATCCACTACGAGGTGTTCGGTCCGGACAGCTGGACCGCCTCGATCTGACGCTCCATCCGGCGAGACCCCGCCGGTGAACTCCCGCGGCCCCCGGCTCTATTCGAGCCGGGGGCCGCGGCGCTTTCCGCCGGTGACACGACCAATTCGTGGCCCGTCAAAGTGTTGACTGATTCCAGAAAAGTGCCATATTGACTATGTGTCCTCGATGCCGGACCACGCAGCACCGCTGCGTGACGCAGGTCCACGGACGGCCCCTCCACGGGTCGCGGCGATGGAGGCGGCCCCGGTACACCCGGCCTATGCGGACACGCTTCTCGAAGGTTCGTTCTCGTCGAGACCGCACACCTGAGCACACGTCGATTCACCCCCTCCCGGAAGGAATGCCGTGTCCGAAGAAACCAAGCCCATCGCCGAGGAACCCCGCGCCGATCGCAGCGAAAGCGAGAATCCGGCGATCGCGTCTCCCACCCCCCAGGCGCACCGACCGCAGACGAACCGGGACTGGTGGCCGAACCAACTCGACCTGCGCGTCCTCGACCGACAGACGCCCGGCGCCAATCCCCTCGGCGAGAACTTCGACTACACCGAGGCATTCGCCGGCCTCGACGTCGACGCACTCAAACGTGACGTCTTCGAGGTGATGACCACCTCCCAGGACTGGTGGCCCGCCGACTACGGACACTACGGACCGCTCTTCATCCGGATGAGCTGGCACGCCGCGGGCACCTACCGCATCGCGGACGGCCGCGGTGGCGGCGGCCAGGGCGCCCAACGTTTCGCCCCACTCAACAGCTGGCCCGACAACGCGAGCCTGGACAAGGCTCGTCGGCTGCTGTGGCCGGTCAAACAGAAGTACGGCCAGAAGATCTCGTGGGCCGACCTGCTGGTCTTCGCCGGCAACTGCGCGCTGGAGTCGATGGGCTTCGAGACCTTCGGCTTCGGCTTCGGCCGGGAGGACATCTGGGAACCGGAGGAAATCTACTGGGGGCCGGAGGACACGTGGCTCGGCGACGAGCGATACAGCGGCGAACGCGACCTCGACAATCCCCTTGGCGCGGTCCAAATGGGGTTGATCTACGTCAATCCGGAGGGGCCGAACGGGAAACCCGATGCGCTCGCCGCAGGCAAGGACGTCCGCGAGACCTTCGGCCGAATGGCGATGAACGACGTCGAGACCGCCGCGCTGATCGTCGGCGGCCACAGCTTCGGCAAGACACACGGCGCCGGTGACGCCGCCCTCGTCGGACCGGAACCGGAGGCCGCGCCTCTCGAGCAGCAGGGACTCGGCTGGAAGAGCGCCTACGGCACCGGCGTGGGCAAGGACGCGATCACCAGCGGCATCGAGGTGGTGTGGACGCCGACCCCGACCAAGTGGGACAACACCTTCCTCGAAACGCTCTACGGCTACGAGTGGGAGCTGACCAAGAGCCCGGCCGGAGCCTGGCAGTACGTGGCGAAGGACGGCGCCGGCGCGGGCACGATCCCCGATCCGTTCGGCGGTCCGGGACGCGCCCCCACGATGTTGGTCACCGACATCACGCTGCGGGTGGACCCGATCTACGGGGAGATCACCCGACGTTGGCTGGATCATCCCGAAGAGCTGGCCGTGGAATTCGCCAAGGCCTGGTACAAGCTGCTGCACCGCGACATGGGACCGGTCACCCGCTACCTCGGCCCCTGGGTTCCGGAGCCCCAGCTGTGGCAGGACCCGGTTCCCGCGGTCGACCACCCGCTGATCGACGACAAGGACATCGCGGACCTGAAGGGCAAGGTGCTGCAGTCCGGCCTGTCGGTCGCGCAACTGGTCGGGACCGCCTGGGCCGCGGCGGCCAGTTTCCGAGGCACCGACAAGCGCGGCGGGGCCAACGGTGCGCGGATCCGCCTCGCGCCGCAGAAGGACTGGGAGGTCAACAACCCGGCCGGGCTCGCCGACGTACTGCCCGTACTCGAGCGGATTGCGCAGGACTTCAACGGCTCGGCCTCCGGCGGCAAGAAGGTTTCACTGGCCGACGTGATCGTGCTGGCCGGATCCGCGGGCGTCGAGAAGGCGGCCGAGGACGCCGGGTTCGACATCACGGTCCCCTTTGCACCGGGCCGGACCGACGCCTCCCAGGACGAGACCGACGTGGAGTCGTTCGCGGTGCTGGAACCCAGGGCGGACGGGTTCCGCAACTACGCCCGGACCGGCGAGAAGGCACCGCTGGAGCGGTTGCTGCTCGATCGGGCCTACATGCTGAACCTGACCGCCCCCGAGGCGACGGTGCTCGTCGGTGGTCTGCGCGGCATCGGCGTCAACCACGGCGACACCAAGCACGGCGTGTTGACCGACCGGCCCGGGGCGTTGAGCAACGACTTCTTCGTCAATCTCCTCGACATGGGAACGGAGTGGTCGGCTGCGGAGTCCGGGGAGAACGTGTACGAGGGTCGCGATCGTGCCACCGGAGAGGCGAAGTGGACCGCTACCGCCGTCGATCTCATCTTCGGCTCGAACTCGCAGCTGCGGGCGCTCGCCGAGGTGTACGCCGCCGACGACGCAAAGCAGAAGTTCGTGACGGACTTCGTCGCGGCCTGGACGAAGGTGATGAACCTCGATCGGTTCGACCTCGCCTGATCGGCAGATGCTCGCCGGGCCCCCGGTTCGATCTTCAGCCGGGGGCCCGGTCGTGCCGTCAGCCGGTGACGCCGGTCAACTCGTTCGGCGTCTCGGGCAGCTCCGTCGTCGCGACCGTCTCGCCGGTGTGCAGGTTCACCGCGGTGAGCGCGTTGCGGGCCGGGTCGGTGACGTAGGCGGTCGCGCCCTCGACGAACAGGGTCGGCCGCGGATCCTGCCAGCGCTCCGGTTCCGTCCACGGGTCGACCACCGCGATCCGGCGGCTCACCGCGCCGGACTCGGGGTCGATCACGTGCAGGGCCCCGTCGGTGCCGAGCACCACGCCCTCGCCGTCCGGCCCGCGGCCGAGCGACCGGAAGCTGTAACTGGCCCCGAGATCGACCGGTGTCACTCGATGTGCCACGGTGTCGACGAGCATCACCCGCTGCGGCCGTTCCAGCTCGGCATCCGGGTCGGTCTTGTAGTCCCCCAGCACGATCGGCGAGGCCTCGCTGCCGGCCTGGTTTCCGATGCGTCCGTACGCGTCCGGGCTCTGCACCTTGGTGATCACACCGTCCCGGACGACGAGGATGCCGTCCTGGCAGCCGAACACGAACGTCTCGTCGGCGGCCGCCGCCTCCCCGTGCACGCCCGGGCACTGCTCGTTGCGCGCGATCTCGCGGCGGTCGCGGTCGAGCACGACGATGCCGGTGCGGGCCTTGTCGTCGCCGATCGTGGTGATCAGCCCACCGTCGGGAAGAGTGACCGCGACCCCGTGGTGCGGGATGGGGACCGAGTACTCGTCGACGTCCGGCCTGCCCGCGGCGAGGTCGGCGGGATCGAAGGACACGACCTCGCCCGACCCGTCCGCGAACAGGGTGGTGCGCCCGGCGTGGCGGACGACGTGCCCCGGCTCGTCCGCGTCGAACGCCCAGTCCGCGACCGCGGGCGCGGCGGTGCGGTGGTGGGCGTGGTCACCGTGCGTCTGGGACCAGGTTCCGGTGTCGAGCACCCGGAACTGCGACCCGGCCGTGACCAGCACGTGCCGGCCGTCGCCGGCGGGATTGAGTCGGGTGAACCCGTCGACGGGCAGGGTGTCGACGACCCGCAGGGTGGTCGCGTCGACCACCATCACCCCGCCCTCGTAGGAAAGTGCCAGTCGCGGCTGCGGCGAGGGCTGCTCGGCGGGTGCCGACGTGGCGGTGGCCGACACGGGTCCGGATTCGTCGGCGGCGGCGGAGCATCCCGACAACACGGCTGTGAACACCGTCACCGAGGCGAGGGCGTGGAGTGTCTTCGTCATGCCAACAGCTTCGCCGCTCATGAAAATCATTGTCAAAGACTTCTATGCGCATAAACCGATGGGTGCGGCGGAACCCCGAAATGCAGAAAACTCCCAACTCGAAACGAGTTGGGAGTTTCATGACCTGGTGGCCGTTTTCATGACCTCGTGGCCAGGGCCGGGATCGAACCGGCGACCTTCCGCTTTTCAGGCGGACGCTCGTACCAACTGAGCTACCTGGCCGGGCGGCACCCGAACCGAATGCCATCGCTTGTGAAGCGACCCTGACGGGACTCGAACCCGCGACCTCCGCCGTGACAGGGCGGCGCGCTAACCAACTGCGCCACAGGGCCTTGCTGTACCTCTTTTTCTTGAGAACCACTGGCTTGTGGCTCTCGGTCTTGCTCGGTTTGAAACCTAGCAGGCGAACCCGCTACTTCCAAAATCCGTACCCCCTACGGGATTCGAACCCGCGCTACCGCCTTGAAAGGGCGGCGTCCTAGGCCGCTAGACGAAGGGGGCCCGCCGAATCTCTCCGGCAAGTACCCTCAACGGCTGTTCCGTTGGGAGCTCGCATAGCTTAGGACACATCTTTCGCAGAACTCAAATCGGCTGGTCATCGCCGGTTTTCGGCTCGTTTTCGGCACTCTCGGCGGCCGCCTCGGCCAGCGGGGTGAGGTCCTGCCAGCCTTCGCGACGCCAGTTCTCCAGCCACTCCTCGGACGCCATGGCCTGCAGCAGCACCTCGAACGCCTCCTCGAACCGCTCCCGCAGGCCAGTGCTGTCGGTGGACATGTCGAGCATGTAGCGCTGGCCGGCCAGGCAGGCCCCGAGCACCCGCGAGAACACGACCGGGTCGGCACCCGGCCGCAGGTGCCCCTCCCGCTGGGCCCGCAACACCAGCTCGTGCGCGGTGTGCCCCCACACCTGGCTGCCTCCGGCACGCACGTCGGAGTAGAACTCCGGCTCGATGATCAGCCGGAATTCGGCCTGGACGATCACCTCCGCGGCGAATCGATCGGCCAGCTCGACGATGATCGCGCGCAGCACCTGGAAGGGATCCGCGTCGACCCTCCTCCAGCGGTCGGTGGACTCGGTGTACTTCTCGAGCGCAGCGGTCAACACCGCCCGCGCGAGATCCTCCTTCGACTCGAAGTGGAAGTACATCGCGCCCTTGGTCGCGTGTGAGCCCTCGAGGATGGTGTTCACCGATGCCGCCGCATAGCCGCGCCGAGCGAATTCGACCGCCGCGGCCTCGACAATCGCTGCGCGGGTCCGTCGCGCGCGTTCCTGTTGACGTGCCATGTGAGCTTGTCTCGCCTCCGAAACCTGCAAGTCGTGTAGTGCGCCCCGACAGGCCACAGAAGACCTCGAACAACACTAACCCCGGGCACGGCGGATTGGACACATCGCCGCACGGGGGTCGAACAGGTATGCTCCTTACCGGCCA
Source organism: Rhodococcus sp. NPDC003322 (assembly GCF_053589555.1). NCBI lineage: Bacteria > Bacillati > Actinomycetota > Actinomycetes > Mycobacteriales > Nocardiaceae > Rhodococcus > Rhodococcus sp. NPDC003322. Next base: position 961,079 of record NZ_JBSFSC010000001.1, read on the forward strand.
GTAGGGTTGGCCGAGCGATAACACACCGAGTGGTACGCTTTGAGTGACTCGGGTGCGCCGGAGGGGGGTGCGCACCCGAGTTGCCCAACCACCGAGGCGGTCACAACCAGCCCCTCCGCCGGAAGTTCCACCACAGGCCGAGCCCCAATCCCAAAAGCAGCGCGACGCTGAACCAGAAGCCCGACGGCTCGCCGTACCCGGGGAACGGGATGTTCTGCCCGAAGTAGCCGGTGACACCGGTCGGAATCGCGATGATCGCCGCCCAGGCCGTCAACCTCTTCATGATCTCGTTGAGCGAATTTCCTTGCATGGCAAGATGAGTCGCGAGAATCGACTCGATCGTGTCGCGCAAGCCGTCGATCCGCTCGGTCGCCCGCAGGGTGTGGTCGTAGACGTCCTGGTAGTACGGCACCAGACTGCCGTCCAGCACGTGGACCCCCTGCCGCAACAGGGCACTGAACGCCTCGTTCATCGGCAGCACCGCCCGGCCGAGCTGGGCCACCGCCTTGCGCAACACGAAGCTCCGCAACTGCACGGCGTTCTTCCGCCCCGAGCCGAGCAGCAGTTCGTCCTCCAGTAACTGGATCCGGTCGTCGAGGGCGTCGATCGCCTCGAAATAGCCGTCGACCAGATTGTCGAGCACGCTGTGCAGCAGGAACCCCACGCCGTATGTCGTCAGGTCCGGGTTGTCGTCCCAGTCGGCGAGGATCGGGTCGAGCGAGAACCGATCGTCGCCGCGGATCGTGATCAGAGCCCGAGTCAGGATGAAGACCGAGATGTCGGTGCCTGTGAGGCGGTCGGTCGTCGCGTCGAAGTGCACCGCGCGGGTGTGCAGCAGGCTGTGGTCGCGAAACCGGACCAGCCGCGGCCGCTGCCTGCCCGAGATCGCGCCCTCGACAGCGAGCGGATGCAACTCGACCTCACCACCGACCAGCGGCGACAGCGCGACGATGTCCGCAACCGACGGCGCGAGCAGGTCCACCCAGATCAGCGCGTTCTCGTCGGCGCGATGCGCGGCGAGTTCGTCCAGCGGCAGATCGGTGCCCGACAGCACTCCGTCGACGTACAGACGGTTGCGAATCCCGCACGACACCTGCACCCCAGTTGACTCCATCGGCCCTCCGCATCGTCGATCCACCCCATCTTCGCCCGTGCCCGCGGGGTGCCGGCGGAACCGATCCGAGCCCGCGACGCATATACTCAGTCTTGCTTTCTACTTCTTTCGATACAGTCCAGAAAATCGGCAGAATTTGGCTCGGAACAATTCAGCTACCCTGAATTGATCTGGACACACCGACACGGACCGAGGCGATCGATGACCGACACCGGAGACGCGGCGATCGAACTCCGCGAGAACATCGCCACCTTCCTCCGCCGACTCCGCGCGCAACGCGCCGAGCACATGCTCACGCCGTCCCAGCTGCAAGCCCTCGGGCACCTCGAACGCGGCGGACCGATGACGGCGTCCACCCTCGCCGCGCACGAACAGGTCACCCCACAGTCGATCTCGCGGACCGTGACACTGCTGGAGGACGCCGGCGCGATCGCACGCCGATCCGACCCCACCGACGCGCGCGCCAGCCTGATCAGCCTCACCGACCACGGCCGGGCAGTCCTGGCCGCGGACCGCGAGCGCCGCACCCGCTGGCTCGCGGACGCCCTGGAAGCGGACTGCACCGAAGCCGAGCGGGAACTGCTGTACATCGCGGGCCGGATCCTGGGCAGACTGGGAGAGCAACGCTCGTGACCTCGACCGTCGACGTCCGCGAGCGCGCGGTCCCCCGCCGGCTGAGCATCGGTCTCGGGTCCGGCACCATTCTGCAACCGCTGAACTCGTCGATGATCGCCGTCGCGATCGTCGGGATCGGCGCACACTTCGGCTCCACGGCGGGCACCGCGTGGGTGATCTCCGCGCTGTACATCGCGACCGCCGTCGCCGCACCGACCGCCGGCCGCCTCGGCGCCCTGTTCGGTGCGCGGCGCGTCTACCTCGCCGGCCTGGCACTGATCGCGATCGGCGCCATCGCAGGGGCGCTTGCACCGAGCCTGGGCTGGCTGATCGCCGCCCGGGTGCTGCTCGGACTCGGGACCGCCACCCAGTACCCGACCGCCATGACGATCGTCCGCGAGTACGCCGACCGGCACGGCGCCGCGCCTCGGACGGCCATCGCCACGCTCGCGGCCTGCGCGCAGGTCGTGGTGGCGCTCGGGCCGACGCTCGGCGGTCTGCTCGTCGGGGCGTTCGGCTGGCAGTCGATCATGTGGGTCAACCTTCCGGTCGTCGCGATCAGCGCGATCTGGGTACTCACCGTCGCTCCACCCGACGGCCCGCGCCGGGCCGGCCACGGTGCCGCCGAGGTCCTGCGGTCGCTCGACCCGGCCGGGACGGTTCTGTTCGTGATCGGCACGTCGACGCTGATGCTGTTCCTGCTGTCGCTGACAACGACCCCGCGGTGGTGGACCGCGGGCGTGTCGGCCATCGCGTGGGTGACGTTCGTCGGATGGGAGGCGCACTGCGCGGCACCGTTCATCGACGTGCGGGCGCTGGCGTCCAACGGCGTGCTGAGCGCCACCCTCGCCCGCACACTGGTCACCTACACCGCGTTCTACTGCGTCTTCTTCGGGCTGCCGCAGTGGCTACAGGGCGGCCGCGGGCTTTCGCCGGCCGAGGCCGGGTTGATGATGCTGCCCGTCGCCGGGGTCGGGGTGTTCGCGACGATGACCGCCTCGCGCGTCTACGGCCGGTACGGCGCCCGCCGCACGCTGCTCGTCGGCACGACCGGGCTGCTGGCCGGCGGGCTGCTGCTCGCGCTGGTCGAGGACTCGAACTCCCCGGTGTGGCTGATGCTGGTCGTCGCCGCGATCGTCGGCATCCCCAACGGCTTCAACAACATGGGAAACCAGAACCTGGTCAACGCCGCGACCGGTGTCCGGGACGTCGGAACGGCCATCGGGATGTACCGGACGGTCCAGTACGTCGGCGCCAACCTGGCCGCGGTCGTCATCGAGGTCACGATGCACGGCGGCGCCACCGACCCGGGCCTGCACCGCACCGGGGCGGCCATCGCGGCCATCGGTGCGGTCCTGCTGGCGGGGGTGCTGTTCTCGCGTTCACTACGCGCGCACTAGACTTCAGCAGCACTGCCCCTTTAGCTCAGTTGGTAGAGCTACGGACTTTTAATCCGCAGGTCCTCGGTTCGAGCCCGAGAGGGGGCACCGCACGTCCCGCCGGAACATCCGGCGGGACGTTCTGCTGTTTGCCTCCCGTTAACCAACCGTTGTGGCGATCATCACGTTGGACGCGCGTCCAAGCGCTCACCTCCGTCGCGAAATGGATTCTGTAACACGCAGTGCCACAACAAGTTTCGATCGACGCCGTGAGATGCCGAGCATCCCGGAAGGTCCGTCACCCCGGACTCGACTTGGTAACGCTTTCCCCCGATCCTCCCCGCAGGGATTTCCGAACGGCGAGCCGTCTGATACCACTGAGGGGGCGGTGATCGTTGCGTATTGGCCAACTTGACTATGAATCAACATGATTCACGGTCGAGTCCTGGCCCTTTGTCCTGGCACGAGCACTTCCGATGAGGCCCCGAAAGGCGGTGGGTGGAAATGAAGTCTCCCCACGTCACATCCCCGATGTCCCCTCGCTCCGCAGCACTGGCCCGACCCCGTCACGGCGAACGCATCGCCGACTCCGCAACAACACGATCGACCGACGTCGACCTCGGCCATGCCACCTTCCGCACACTGGAGAACGCGGAGACGTCCCCACTCACCACCGACCAGGCCGCCGGCCTCGGACGACTGGTGCGCCGCATCGTCAACAGCCCCACCGGCCTTCCGAACGGATTCGACACCGTCGAGGACCTGTGCCGCGGCTACCTGGACCGGCAGCTGTCCGCCCCGACAGGCGATCAGACCAAGGCCGCCATGCAGCGGACCCTCGAGCGACTCCGCACACCCGGCGCCTGACGGGTATCGATCCCACTCCTCACCGCGGTGTCGATCCGCCGACGCCCCGACCGGGCAGATACGGGTCGACACCGCGAGCATTCCGGGATCAAAATGGTTTCCAGAGCTCTGGACGCAGGGAGGCCGTCATGACCGTGGATGTCGCCGACTCGAACAACTCCTACACGAGCACCCGGAACACCGCCCATGCCCGCGAGGTGCGCAGGGACATCTTCGTCGTCACCACGGGTGTGGCGCTCGTCCTGCTGAGCCTGTGGCTGCCGACGCAGGGAGACGACCAGATCACCGGCGCCATCCTGATCCTCGGGATGATCGCCTACTCGGCCGGCCTGTGGGCGATGACGACCGAGTCGCGCACCAGCCACTGGGGACTGGTGATTCTCGGTGTGGCACTGCTGCTCACCCCGGTCGCGATGGCGTTTCCGTCCGGGACCACCGGCGCAGCCGTCGTGTCCGTCGTCGCGGGGGTGATCGTCCTCGCCGTCGGGATCGTCGGCCTGGCCACGCGGCGTGACGAGCCGACGCCCGCGCGGCATCGTCGCGAGGCCCGAATGACCGACCCGTGGGCTCCCCGCGGCTGGTGACCCGCGGTCAGCACCCGGTACCGGACGCGGCGAATGCCCGGCCCAGCCGGGCCATCCGTGTCGCGAGCGCGAGACCGATCACGAGCAGGACCCCGATGCAGCCGACCGCGCCGGGCCATCCACCGAGGCCGTACGCGACTCCGGCGCCCGCCCCGGCCAGGCTCGATCCCAGGTAGTACGCGCACAGGTACAGCGCCGACGCCTCGGCGCGGTGCCGCGTCGCCAGTACCCCGACCCAGCCGCTGGCCACCGAGTGTGCGGCGAAGAACGCGCCGGTGAACAGCAACATGCCGATCAGCACCCACGGCAGGGAGTCGACGAGAGTGCAGGCCAACCCCCCGAGTGCGATCGCGATGCTCACGAGCAGCACCCAGCGCCTGCCGAACCGGTCGGCGACCCGGCCCGCCGCCGACGAGGTCACCGTGCCGGCCAGGTACATCAGGAACACCAGGCCGACGACGGCCTCCGACAGGGCGAACGGTTCGTCGAGCAGCCGGAAGCCGAGCAGGTTGTACGCCGAGACGAACCCGCCCATCAGAATGAATCCGAGCGCGAACAGGATCCGCAACCGCGGGTTGCGCAGGTGTTCCACCAGATTCGACGCCAGCACCCGGGGGCCCACCGGCTGCGGCCGGAAACGGCGCGACGGCGGCAACGTGCGCAGCATCACCAACGCGAACGCCGCCGCCACCGCCGTGGCCGTCAGCATCGCCCACCGCCAGCTCGCGACGTCGAGCACCCCCGACGGGATCAGCCTCCCGACCAGGCCACCGATCGTGGTACCTGCGACATAGCGCCCCATCGCCGCACCGAGATCGCCGCTGTACACCTCCTCCGCCAGGTAGGCCATCGCGACGGCCGGGATGCCCGCGACCGCGGCACCCTGCAGGACCCGGCCCGCGAGCAGGACCTCGATCGACGGACTCAACGGCAACAGCAGTCCGATGGCACAGGAGGTGAACGCCGACGCCACCATCACCCGGGTGCGGCCATAGCGCTCGGACAGTGCACTGGCGGGCACGATCACCAACGCCAGCACGCCCGTCGTCGCGGACACGACGAGCGCGGCGGTCCCGGGTCCGACCGCGAAGTCCCCGGCGATGGCCGGCAGCATCGCCTGCGCCGAGTACATGGAGACGAACGCCGTCAATCCGGCTGCGAACAGAGCCAGGGTGATCCGGGTGTAACCGGGCGTGCCGCGCCGGTAGGGCTCGGTCCGCGAGTCGAGCGCGGTGAGCGTGTCGAGTGTCATGGGTCCTCCGCGGACCATCCTGAACCGGGAACCCTTATCAGTAAAATGCGAGAACTGCGGCTCGTTCATGCTTGAATTGCATATGCTCAGTTCCGAGCTTCGCTGGTTCGTCACCCTCGCCGAGGAGGGACAGGTGACCGCGGCGGCGGCCGTACTCGGCGTCGCCCAGCCAACGCTGTCCCGGCGTCTCGCGGCCCTCGAACAGCGCATGTGCGTCGATCTGTTCGACCGGCACGGCCGTCGGCTGACGCTGGGCGTGCACGGCCGGCTGCTGTACGAGCACGCCCGGCGCGCACTCGACGAGCTCACCGCCGCCGAGTCCCGGATCGCGGAACTGACCAGCGAGTCGGAGGGCACCGTGCGCCTCGACTTCCTGCACTCCCTCGGGCCGTGGCTGGTGCCGGCACTGATCCGGGAGTTCCGCGTCACCGCGCCCCTCGTGCGGTTCGCGCTGCATCAGGACGCGTCCGGCCACCTCGCCCAGCGGGTACTCGCCGGCCACAGCGATCTGGCGGTCGTGTCACCCCGCCCCCGCGCCGACGGACTGGCCTGGCTGCTGCTCGACCACCAGCAACTCGCGCTCGCCGTCCCGACCGGACACCGGCTCGCCGACCGGACCGAGATCGACCTCCGCGAAGCCGCAGGCGAACCGTTCATCGCGATGCACCCGAACTACGGCATGCGACGGCTGCTCGACGAGGCCGCCGAGCGCGCCGGATTCGCACCCCGGATCGTGTTCGAGTCCAGCGAACTGCCCACCGCCACCGGACTGGTATCGGCCGGCCTCGGGGTTGCGCTGGTACCGATGCGCGAGTCCGCACCCTGGCCGCCCGGAGTGGTGACCGTACCGATCCGCGGCTCCGACGCCGCCCGCGACGTCGGGATGATCTGGGCGCTGGGTCGGCCACTCACCGCCCCCGCGCGCCGGTTCCGGGAATTCGTGGCCGCCCGGAAGTGACGCGGGTCAGGCCGGGGGCTGCGTGCGCTCGAACTCGGCGCGCTCCAACTCGATGCGCTCCCGTTCGGCGCGCTCGCGCTCGTCACGCTCCCGGGCGTCGTCACGCAGCCTGGACAGTTGGTCGCCGCGCCTGCGGTACCGGAACGACAGCCAGGCCGCGGCCACGAAGATCAGCGCGCCCGCGATCACTCCGACCAGCGTCGCGCCGCGGAAGCCGGGTGCGTCGACGTCGAGGATCCGTGCGCCGGCGATTGCGGCGGTGCCGTTTCCGGCCACGACCGACAGGGTCAACAGGTTCGGCGCCGCCACCAGCAGCCCTGCCACCAGGGCCGCGATCACCGACACCTTCGCAAAGCGCCACCGCCGCGACCGCCAGGCCACGGTGAACAGCGACAACGGCACCAGGGTGCAGACGAACCCGAAGGTCAGCCCCCACAGGATTCCGCGGGTCATGCTCGCTGCCGCCAGCGACCCTGCCTGCTGCGCCCACCAGCGGGGCAGGAACGCGGCCAGGACGAAGTAGGAGACGACGAGGAAGACAACCAGGATCAGACCCCAGGCCGTCCACTTCACCCAGGACGGCGTTCCGGTGGGCGGGGCGGTCGAGGTGTCGTTCGTGGTCATGTCTGCATCCTGGCGTGCTGACCCGACACGCGCCACGCGACGCGCAGGTCCACGCCGATGCCGGATTCGTCCAATACTGTGCGAAATGCCGGGTGGTCCGCAGTGGACCCCAAGAGAAAGTGAGCACCATGGCCTCCCTCGACGAGCTCATCTCCCAGATCCCGATCGCTCAGATCGCCGAAAAGCTCGGGATCGACGAGAACACCGCGGCCACCGCCGTGAAGTCCGCGATCCCGACCCTGCTCGGCGGCCTCGAGGCCAACGCCCAGGACTCGGGCGGCGCCGCCTCCCTCGAGGCTGCGCTCGCCCAGCACCAGGCCAGCGGACTGCTCGACGGCGGCGTCGACATCAACCAGATCGACGAGGCCGACGGCGAGAAGATCGTCGGACACGTCTTCGGCGACAACGCGAACCAGGTCGTCAGCACGCTCGGTAACGTCGGCGGTGCCGGCGGCAGCTCCCTGATGAGCAAGCTGCTCCCGATCCTCGCCCCGCTGGTGCTCACCTTCGTTGCCAAGCAGTTCGGCGGCGGCGGCGCGGGCCAGACCCAGGCGGCGTCCGCCGGGTCCGGCGGCGGCCTCGGCGACCTCCTCGGTGGGCTGCTCGGCGGCGGCGCCTCCAACGGTGGCGGCCTGGGCAACGTGCTCGGCGGACTGCTCGGCGGCAACGCGGGCGGCGGCATCGGTGACCTGCTCGGCGGACTGCTCGGCGGCGGTCGTAAGTAGTCGACACCACCGATTTTCGACGCAGGGGCGGCACCCGGTTTCCGGGTGCCGCCCTTGTAACACCCGTCACCGCCACCACGATGGTCAGGGCGGCTCGACGTGACCTGTCCGTGTCGTAACCGAATCGATCCGATCTCGGGCATGGTTACGGTCCCGTAGGCTAGGTTGAGCCGATTCCGCGACCAATGGAGGCAAGTGATGGCCAGAGTGTTGACCCAGCTCGAGTTGCTGCAGGAACTGGAGCCGGTGGCCGAGGCCAACCTGAACCGCCACCTGTCCATGGCCAAGGACTGGCATCCGCACGACTACGTCCCGTGGGACGAGGGCCGAAACTTCGCCGCGATGGGCGGTGACGACTGGGAAGAGGAGCAGTCCCGGCTCGACCCCGTCGCGAAGGCCGCGATGATCACGAACCTGCTCACCGAGGACAACCTGCCGTCCTACCACCGGGAGATCGCGGAGAACTTCTCCCGGGACGGTGCCTGGGGCACCTGGGTCGGACGCTGGACCGCCGAGGAGAACCGTCACGGCATCGTGATGCGCGACTACCTGGTCGTGACCCGCGGCGTGGACCCGGTCGCCCTCGAAGAGGCCCGGATGATCCACATGACCAACGGCTACGCCTCCCCCAGCGACACCGACGGCCTGCTGCACTCGGTCGCGTACGTCACGTTCCAGGAACTGGCCACCCGCGTCTCGCACCGCAACACTGGCAAGGCGTGCAACGACGACGTCGCCGACCGCATGCTCTCCCGGATCGCGGCGGACGAGAACCTGCACATGATCTTCTACCGCAACATCTGCGAGGCGGCCCTCGACGTCGCCCCGGACCAGGCGGTCGTCGCGATCGCCGACATCCTGCAGAAGTTCCAGATGCCCGGTGCCGGCATGCCCAACTTCCGGCGCAACGGCGTCCTGATGGCCAAGCACGGCATCTACGACCTGCGCCAGCACCTCGACGAGGTCGTCATGCCGGTGCTGCGCAAGTGGAAGATCTTCGAGCGCACCGACTTCACCGGCGTCGGCGAGGCCGCCCGCGAGCAGCTGTCCACGTTCCTGGACGACCTCGGCGTGCAGGCGAGCAAGTTCGAGGAGCAGCGCGACCGCGCGCTCGCCCGCGAAGCCCGCAAGCGCGAGATGGAAGAGCAGGCTTCCTGACCCGAGCGGTTCCAGGTCCGCTCCGACTGAGCGGCTATCCTGTGCCCGGCACCGAACCTCGGTGCCGGGCACACTTTTTTCGAGGTAATCGATGTCTTCCGCTGACCAGCATCTGCGAATCGGCTCGCTCGAGCTGCGCAGTCCCGTCGTTCTCGCCCCCATGGCGGGCATCACGAATGTGGCCTTCCGCACCCTCTGCCGCGAACTCGAACTCGAACGGGCGGGCAGCACCTCCGGCCTGTACGTGTGCGAAATGGTCACCGCCCGGGCGCTGGTCGAACGTCAGCCTGCGACGCTGCACATGACCACCTTCGGCCCGAAGGAGACGCCGCGGTCGCTGCAGCTGTACACGGTCGACCCGGACACCACATACGCGGCGGCGAAGATGATCGTCGACGAGAACATGGCCGACCACATCGACATGAACTTCGGCTGCCCGGTGCCCAAGGTCACCCGCAAGGGCGGCGGATCGGCGCTTCCGTACAAGCGCCGCCTGTTCGGGCAGATCGTCGCGGCCGCGGTGAAGGCGACCGAGGGCACCGACATCCCCGTCACGGTGAAGATGCGCGTCGGGATCGACGCCGAGCACCACACCCACCTCGACGCGGGCCGGATTGCCGCCGGCGAGGGCGCCGCCGCGGTCGCGTTGCACGCCCGCACCGCCGCGCAGCGCTACTCCGGCACCGCCGACTGGAGCGAGATCGCCCGGCTCAAGGAGCACGTCACCGATGTCCCCGTCCTCGGCAACGGCGACATCTTCGCCGCCGAGGATGCACAGCGGATGATGGCCGAGACCGGCTGCGACGGTGTCGTCGTCGGCCGGGGCTGCCTCGGGCGGCCGTGGCTGTTCGCCGAGCTGAGCGCCGCCCTCAACGGCACCGCGATGCCCACGCCCCCCACGCTCGGCGAGGTCGCGGCCATCATCCGCAGGCACGCCGAGCTGCTCGCCGACCACCACGGCGAGGGCAAGGGCATGCGCGAACTCCGCAAGCACGTCGCGTGGTACCTGCGCGGTTTCCCCGCCGGTTCCGACATGCGCGTGTCGATGGCGATGGTGTCGACGCTCGACGAACTGGACGGCCTGCTCGCCCAGTTGCCGCCGGACGTCCCGTTCCCGAAGGACGCCGAGGGTCCGCGGGGCCGGCAGGGCTCGCCGGGCACCGTCGCACTCCCCGAGGGATGGCTCGACGATCCCGACGACTGCCTCGTCCCTGCGGGCGCCGATCTCATGCACTCCGGCGGCTGACCTGCGCCGGTGCGTCTGCGCTGGAACGCACAGCTTCGATCAGTATCATGTGTGCACCGCCGCGGGCCGGCGGCGACGACGCATGTAGTGAAGTGCACGAGAGGTGAGGACTCCAGTTGGGCGACGATCAGGATCCGGGCGCTGCGCCCGATGGTCGCGCTCCATGGGAGAGACCTATTTCCCACCTAAGCCGTCCCATTCACCGTCATCGTCCCGACCCCGAGCGCCCGGCGACACCGCCTCCCCCACCGGAGCCCCCTCCGCCGGGCGACAGCGGCCGGATCCGAGGCGGTGAGCCGAGCGACCGGCTCACGGTCGCGGAACTGATGCAGCGGGTCGGCCGTGACGACGAGCCGACCCCGGACCCGACCCCCGCCGAACCGGCGCCGGAGCCGTCGCGGCCGAGCACCAGCTGGATGTATCGCGCCGCGCCGACGGCCGTCACCCCGGACGTGCCCGCCCAGGTCGGACCGTCCTCGACGACCCGCCTGGTGGCGAGCAAGCGGCGCAAACAGCGCCGACTGCGCGCCATCGGCCGCGTCGGCACCGCACTCGTCGCGGTGATCGTGCTGGCCATGACCGGCGTCGTGTGGGGGTATCTGCGTGCGACCGACAACGGGTTCAGTCAGGTCGCAGCTCTCGACCCGGAGAGCAGCGATGTCGTCGACCCCGGCGGTCAGTACGGTGACGAGACCTACCTGATCGTCGGCACCGACACCCGGGCAGGCACCAACGGTGGCCTCGGCGCCGGCTCGGTCGAAGACGCCGAGGGCGCCCGCGCGGACACCGTCATCCTCGTCAACGTTCCCGCCGACCGCAGCCGGGTGGTCGCGGTGTCGTTCCCCCGCGACCTCGACATCGTCCGGCCGGACTGCCAGGCATGGGACAACGACGCAGGCAAGTACACCAGCGAGACCAACTACGGCGCCGACAACGACAAGCTGAACTCCGCCTACGCGTACGGCGGACCGAAATGCCTGGTCAAGGTGATCCAGAAGCTGTCCGGCATGAAGATCGGGCACTTCATCGGCATGGACTTCTCCGGATTCGAGTCGATGGTCAACGAGGTCGGTGGCGTCGAGGTGTGCACCACCGCCCCACTGATCGACGGCGAACTCGGCACCGTTCTCGCCAACCCCGGCAAGCAGACGCTCGACGGTGCGACCGCGCTGAACTACGTGCGGGCGCGGAAGGTCGACGCCGAGGGCAACGGCGACTACGGCCGGATCAAGCGCCAGCAGGTGTTCCTGTCGTCGCTGCTGCGGTCCGCGATGTCGAACAAGGTGCTGTTCGACCCCGGCAAGCTCAACGGATTCATCAACGCGTTCACCAGGGAGACCTTCGTCCAGAACGTCGACACCAAGTCGCTGGTGACGCTCGGCCGGTCGCTGCAGAAGGTGGACGCAGGCGCGGTGACCTTCCTGACGGTACCGACCGGGGGCACGAACGAGCTGGGCAACGAGATCCCCCGGCTCGACGACATCAAGGCGATCTTCCAGGCGATCATCGACGACGAGCCGCTGCCCGGTGAGGAGCGCACGCACGACGCGGCAGCGACGAGCGCGGCGGCCGCTCCCCCGGCGACCGCGGTCACGCCGGCGCCGGCCGCCGGAGTACTCGCGGTGGATCCGTCGATGGTGTCGGTGCAGGTGTCGAACGCGTCCGGGGTGACCGGCGTGGCCGCCGAGGCCGCGGAAACCCTCGGCGCGCACGGCTTCCCCATCTACAGCGTCGGGAACTACAGCGGCACCAGCTCGTCGACGCTGGTCCGGTTCGCGGCCGGAAACGAGGAACAGGCCGCGACCGTCGCCGCCTCCATCCCCGGCGCGCAACTGCTCGAGAGCGACGACCTCTACGGCGGCATCGTCGACGTGGTCCTCGGCTCCGACTTCTCGGGCACCGTCACCGCCCCGCCCGCGGTCGGCACGGCGCTGCACCCGAAGATCGCGCCGAAGTCGACGGTCATCTCCGGGACCACGATCGAGGAGCTGCCCGCCGACCTGGCGTACACCAACGCCGGCGACACGTCCTGCGCCTGACTCGCTCCGCCCTTTCCCGCCTCTGACGTGCGCCGTCGTTCATCGCACGTTCACCGTCCGCTCGTGACTTGGACCTCTACGGGAACTAGGCTGTGACCTCATGCGCGTGGCTTACAACGAACAGATGACCGAACTTGCCGACCTGCTCGGCGAGATGGCGGGTCTCGCGGGGACGGCGATGGAGAAGGCGACCCGGTCGCTGCTGCAGGCCGACCTGTCGCTCGCCGAGGAGGTCATCAGTGACCACGACCAGATCACCGAACTGAGCGTCGTCTGCGAGGAGCGGGCGTTCGCCCTGCTCGCGCTGCAGGCGCCGGTGGCCGGTGACCTGCGGCAGGTGGTCAGCGGAATCCAGATCGTCGCGGACATCGATCGGATGGGCGCTCTCGCGCTGCACGTCGCGAAGATCGCGCGCCGCCGCCATCCGAACCACGTCCTCCCGGAGGAGGTCAACGGGTACTTCGCGGAGATGGGGCGGCTCGCGGTCGCGCTCGGCGCCGCCGCCAAGGAGGTGCTCGAGACGCACGATCCCGAACGCGCCGCCAAACTCCAGGAGGAGGACGACGCGATGGACGACCTGCACCGGCACCTGTTCAGCGTTCTGATGGACCGCGAATGGCAGCACGGGGTCGCCGCCGCCGTCGACGTCACCCTCCTCGGCCGGTTCTACGAACGCTTCGCCGACCACGCCGTCGAGGTAGCGCGCCGGGTCATCTTCCTCGTCACCGGCAAGATGCCCTCCGAGCCCGAGGACACCGGCGAACTGTCCTGATCCCACCGACCCCCGAACACGGGCGGTTGCCGGGCCCCGCTCTCGAGCGTCGGCGCCGGCAACCGCCCTTTCGCGTTCCGGCATGATCGTGTCGTGAACCATCGCCGGACCGCCGGAGTGTTCGCCGCGGTCTGCGGCCTGTACGGCGCCGCGGCGCTGGCGGCGGCCGTGCTTCGGGTGGAGAACCGGTTCCTGGTACTGCTCGCCGGGTGGCTGCCGGTGATGCTGATCGTGGCAATCGTCGGCGCGACGGTCGCCGCCCTCGCGCGGCAATGGCTCGTCCAGATCGGCTGCCTGGTTGTCTGCGCGCTCGGGGTGTGGCTGCTCGCCCCGCTCTACGTCGGCGACGACTCCGGAGACAGCGCGACCGGGCCGTCACTGCGAGTTCTGCAGGCCAATGTCAAACTGGGACAGGCTGATCCGGTTCATGTGGCGGACCTGGTCCGGGAGCGTGACGTGGACGTGGTGACCGTGCAGGAACTGACCGACGAGGGCATCACCGGACTGCACGCGGCCGGCCTCGACGACCTGCTGCCCCACCGGTTCGTGATCTCCTACGGGCCGAACGGGCTCGGCGGTGGAATCTACAGCCGCTTCCCGCTGTCGAACACGCGGATCCTCGACGGGTACCTGTCGGCGAACCTCGCTGCGGACCTGGATGTCGGTCTACGAGAACCCGTGGCGCTGTTCGCCGTTCATCCCGCACCCGCGTACCTGTTCCCGGCACGGATGTGGGCGGCCGAGTTGCGCGGCCTCGGTGCCGAGTTCGCGGCCGCCGCGGGACGGGACAACGTCGTCGTGAGCGGCGACTACAACGCGAGCTACAGCCAGCGCCAGTACCGGGACCTGCTCACCGACGGCTTCGCCGACGCCGCCGACCAGGTGGGCGCCGGACTGCTGCCCACGATGCCGGCACACCGGTGGTATCCGGCGGTCACCGGCATCGACCGGATCGTCACGAAGGGCGCGACCGTGACGCACCTCGAACGGGTCGATCTCCCCGGCTCCGACCACCACGGACTGATCGCCGACATCGCTCTGGTCGACGCTGCTGCGGCGAGCCGCTGAACTTCGCTGCGGCGAACCACTGGGCACGCCGCGTGTCACGGCAGCGCGGCCTGCAGTCCCGCGAACACTCCCGGGGCGGGGTACACCTGCTTGCCGTCGACCTCGTACGTGTCATCGCTGTTCGTGAGCACGATGATCGTGGTGTCGGAGTCGTAGTTGTGGAACAGGACGCTGTTGTATCCGGGGATGTCGCCGTCGTGGCCCCACCATCCGTTGCGGTCGCCGATGCCGATGCCGTACCCGGTGCTCGCCGTGTTCGGCGGGATGTCGTGGATGATCGAGTCCCGCCGCAGTTGCTGGGTCGCCGGGTCCAGGATCCCGTCGCCGGTGAACAGCGCGTGGCCCCACTTCTCCAGGTCGGCGAGCGTGGAGATGACGGCACCGGCGGTGAACGCGAACGACGGGTTCCAGTGCGTCGAGTCGACCGTCTGGCCGGGGGCCTGATTCTGATTGGTGAGTCCGTCCAGGTGCGGGTCACCGATGTCGGTCGATCCCCCGGGGAACGAGGTGTCGGACATCCCGAGCGGTTCGAACAGCCGATCCTCGAACACCTCGCCGATCGGCCGGCCGAGGATCTGCTCGATCACCATGCCGAGCAGGACGTAGTTGGTGTTCGAGTACTCCCACCCCTGGCCGGGCGCGAAATCCGCGGGCATCGGCTTGACGGCGTCGGTGAGTTCACCGGGCGGCCAGGCGTACTGCGGGTCGGCGAAGAACTTCTCGACCACCGGCTTCGATTCCGTGTAGTTGGGGATGCCGCTGGTCATGTCGGCGAGTTGGCGCAGTGTCGCGACATCCCCGTTCGGCATCCCCGGAACGTACTTGCCGATCGGGTCGTCGAGGGAGAGCTTGCCCTCCTCCATCAGTTGCAGCAGCACCGTCGCGGTCATCGTCTTGGTCAGGGAACCGATCCGCGTCTTGTCCGAGGGTGTCAGGCCGCCGGTCTTCCCGGCGCCGACGGTCCCGGAGGTGCCGGTCCAGGTGCCGTCGGGCGAGCTGACCTGGGCGATGACGCCGGGGAATCCGGCTTGTGCCCGGGTCTCGTCGAGGACCTGCTGGAACGTCGTCGTCGTCGCGGCGGCGAAGGTCGCTGTCGAGGTCGTGGAGACCGCCGACTCGCTCGACGACGAGCATCCGCTCGCGGCAAGGGAAATGGCGAGTGCCGCGGTGAGCGCGGGCACGATCCGGAATCGAGAACTCATGGCACCTCGATCGACTGGTGGCGGGTGACGGCGTGGTGGCTCGCGCCAGTCGACCACACGCGAGCCCAACCCGCGCGTCGACACTCCACGACCCGAGCTCCACGGAACTCGGGACGCACCCTCTTCCCGCGAACGAAACGGCGCCCCGTCCACACGCTGTGTGGACGGGGCGCCGTCGAGTGTGCGGCTATCCGAAGCGGCCCGAGATGTAGTCCTCGGTGGCCTTCTGGGACGGGTTGGAGAAGATCTTCTCGGTGTCGTCGATCTCGATGAGCCGTCCCGGCTTGCCGGTGGCCTCGAGGTTGAAGAAGGCGGTCTGGTCGCTGACCCGCGCGGCCTGCTGCATGTTGTGCGTGACGATCACAATGGTGAAGTCCTGCTTCAGTTCGGTGATCAGGTCCTCGATCGCCAGTGTGGAGATCGGGTCCAGGGCCGAGCAGGGCTCGTCCATCAGCAACACGTCGGGCGAGACCGCAATGGCGCGGGCGATGCACAGTCGCTGCTGCTGACCGCCGGACAGCCCACCGCCGGGCTTGTCGAGCCGGTCCTTGACCTCGTTCCACAGGTTCGCGCCGCGCAGCGACTTCTCGGCGACCTCGTCGAGCTCCTTCTTGTTCCGCACGCCCTGCAACTTCAGGCCGGCGACCACGTTGTCGCGAATGGACATGGTGGGGAACGGGTTCGGACGCTGGAACACCATGCCGATGGTCTTGCGGACGCCGACCGGGTCGACCTGGGAACCGTAGATGTCCTCGCCGTCGAGCAGGATCGCGCCCTCGACGCGGGCGCCGGGCGTCACCTCGTGCATGCGGTTGATGGACCGCAGCACCGTCGACTTGCCACAGCCGGACGGGCCGATGAACGCGGTCACGCTGCGCGGGTGCACCGACAGGCCGACGTCCGCGACGGCGTGGAACTTGCCGTAGTAGATGTTGACGTCCTTGAGATCAAGACGCTTGGCCATGGTGGCTCCCTTGCGTGGTGGTGACTCGAATGTCTGGAATCTGCGGGGTCACTTGCGGACCCGCGACAGGTGGCCGATCAGCTTCGCGACGATGTTGAGCACCGCGACGAGCAGGATCAGGGTGAGGGCGGCGCCCCAGATCCGGTTGGCGCCGGCCTCGGTGGGGTTGTTCATCTCCGCGACCATCACGCCGGGCAGCGAGCCCATCTCGCCGTTGAACAGGTCGAAGTTGATGAAGGACGCGTAGCCGACCAGGATCAGCAGCGGCGCCGTCTCACCGAGCACGCGGGCCAGGGCCAGCATGACACCGGTGATGATGCCGGGCAGGGCGGTCGGGACGACGATCCGCATGATCGTCTTCCACTTCGGCACGCCCAGCGCGTAGGACGCCTCGCGCAGGTCCTGCGGCACGATCCGCAGCATCTCCTCGGTGCTGCGGATCACGACCGGCACCATCAGCAGCACCAGCGCGAGCGAGACCGCGAACGCCGACTTCGGGAAGCCGAAGGTCGCGATCCACAGCGCGAAGATGAACAGGGCCGCAACGATCGACGGCACACCGGACAGGATGTCGACCATGAAGGTGGTGACCTTGCCGAGCTTCGACCGCCCCGCATACTCGACGAGGTAGATGGCGACGAACAGGCCCAGCGGGATGGAGATGACCGCGCACACCAGTCCCTGCAGGATGGTGCCGATCAGCGCGTGATAGATGCCGCCGCCCGGTGACGACGCGGACAATCCGTTGAGCGAGTTGGTGAACCAGGTCGGGCTGGTGATCGCCGCGAAGCCCTTCTGGATGACGGTGAACAGCACCCACACCAGCGGCACCAGGGCCAGCAGCACCGACCCGGTCACGAGCACCCGCGCGACGAGGTCGCTGGTGCGGCGGCGCGCGCTGACGCCCTGGAATGTCGGGGCCTTGACCGGCCGGTCCATGGTGGTCGTCATGTCAGTCCTTCTTCCCGGCGACCGCGGCGCGGGCCGCGGCGTTGACCACGAAGGTCAGCACGAACAGCACCAGACCGGCGGCGATGTAGGCGCCCGCCTGGATGTCGTTGTTGAACTCGGCGTACCCGAGGGCGATCTTCGAGGCGATCGTCGCCCCGCCGTCGAACAGCGACCACGTGGCGGCGGCGGAGGTGGTGCGCAAGATCATGTACAGCGCCATCGTCTCGCCGAGCGCCCGGCCGAGGCCGAGCATCGAGCCGCTGATGTATCCGGACTTGCCGAACGGCAGGACCGCCGTCTTGACGACCTCCCACTTGGTGGCGCCGAGGGCCAGGGCCGCCTCGACGTGCGAGACCGGCGTCTGGTTGAACACCTCCCGGGTGACGGCGGTGATCATCGGCAGGATCATCACCGCGAGCACGATGCCCGCGGTGAAGATCGTGCCGCCACCCTGGATGG
The DNA here is from genome assembly GCF_053589555.1 of Rhodococcus sp. NPDC003322. NCBI lineage: Bacteria > Bacillati > Actinomycetota > Actinomycetes > Mycobacteriales > Nocardiaceae > Rhodococcus > Rhodococcus sp. NPDC003322. Next base: position 979,056 of record NZ_JBSFSC010000001.1, read on the forward strand.
ACCCCGACCCGTCGCCGAACAGCGGGATCCACGCGAGGTGCTCGTTCAGCCACATCGCCAGCGGCCGGATCGCCGGCGCGAAGATCAGCAGACCCCACAGGCCGTAGACGATCGACGGCACCGCGGCCAGCAGGTCGATCACGTACGCGAGCGGCCGCGCCAGCCGCGGCGGTGCGTACTGGGTGAGGAAGATGGCGATACCCAGCGCGACCGGCATTGCGAGCACCAGGGCGAACAGCGACACCAGCACGGTGACCTGGAGCAGGTCCAGGACACCGAATGCCAGGTGGTTGATGTCCGTCGTCACCCACGAGCGGCTGGTGAGGAAGTTGACCTCGTTGCGGGAGAGCGCGGGGACCGCCCGCCAGATCAGGAAGATCCCGATCGCGCCGATCAGCACCGAGATGAAGACCGCCGAACCCTTCGCCAGGGTGGTGAAGATCCGGTCGCCTGGACGGACCACCGCCTTGCCGGGGGTGGCGGACTGGGTGCGAATCGGTGCCTCCGGTGCTCCGAGCGGACCACCCGTCCCGGCCCCGGGTTCACCGGAGCCGGGTGCGGAAGGCGCCGACTGGGTTGGCGCGTCGCTCATCTGCGCTCGCATTCTGCTAGGTCCGAATATAGAGCGGTGCCGCGGTGGACCGCACTCAGCCGATCGCGGCGATCGAGGCGTTCAGCTTGTCCTGCACCGTGCCCGGCAGCGTCACGTAGCCCTGCTCGGAGAGTCCGGCCTGACCCTCGTTCGCGGCGCTGGTCAGGAACGACTTCACCGCGGCGGAGGTGTCCGCGTCGTAGCCCTTGGAGCAGACGATGGAGTAGGTCGCCAGCACGATCGGGTACGCGCCGGCTTCGGAGGTGCCGAAGATCGAGTTCAGGTCGAGCGTCAGGTCGCCGACGCCCTCGGTCTTGAACTTCGCGCCCTCGATGGCCTTGCCCGCGGTCGCCTCGGTCAGCTCGACGGCACCGGCGCCGGAGTCGATCTTCGCGACGGACAGCTTGTTCTGGTCGGCGAACGACTTCTCGACGTACGTGATCGAGCCGGGCGCGCCTGCGACGGCCTGCGAGACGCCCGCCGACCCCTTCGCGCCCTCGCCCACGCCACCGACGAAGTCGGAGCCGGCGCCCTTGGTCCACACGCCCTTCGAAGCGGCGGTCAGGTACTGCTGGAAGTTGTCGGTGGTGCCGGAGGAGTCCGAGCGCACCACCGGGGTGATCTTCTGGTCCGGCAGGGTGACGCCGGGGTTGAGCGCAGCGATCGCCGGGTCGTTCCAGTTGGTGACCGCGCCGGTGAAGATCTTCGCCAGCACCTCGCCGTTCAGGGTCAGGCCCTCGACGCCGTCGAGGTTGTAGGCGATCGCAACCGGCCCGAACACCAGCGGCAGGTTCCACGCGTCGTTGGCGGCGCACCGCTGATTCGCGGCGGCGGCCTGATCACCCTTGATCGCCGAGTCCGAACCGGCGAAGTCGATCTGCTTGGCGATGAACTGGGTGCGGCCGTCACCGGAACCCGTCGGGTTGTACGCGATCTTGACGTCCTTGCCCTTGTCCTTGCACACCGCGATGTAGGTGGCGATGAAGTTGTCCATCGCGTTCTTCTGCGCGGAGGAGCCCGCCGCGGACAGCGACTCCTTGCCCTCACAGGTCGCGCTCGACGCGGCGCTGTTGACGGTGGTGCCGGACGACGAGGAGTTGTCGTCGCTGCCGCAGGCGGCCAGGGTCACGGCACCGACCGCCACCACACCGAGCACGGCAGCATTGCGCTTGAAGTTCACGCTGTTCCCTCCGGGAGACTCTCAAGTCCGGGCAGCACCGCGCCGCCCTGCCGTGAAAGGTAGGGGCGAGGAATGGACAGCCGGTCCCATGAGGGTGAACGGAAGATGAACAGGCACGCGCGGCTTCGTCGCCCGTGCGTGATCTTCACCACCGGAGGGGTGAGGACCAGGCACGGTGACACCTATCCGGCCTTCGACTCCGGTTCCCGGAAGGCGCGGACGATGTCCGCGTCGGCGGGCGCGTTCTTCAGCGTTGCGGCGTAGACGTCCACGTACTCCTGCCCGGACATCTGCATCAGCTCGTACATGATCTCGTCGGTGACGGTCCGCTCCACCCACCGGTTGCCTGCCATGTCCTCGAACCGGGAGAAGTCCAGCGGCTTGCCGAACTTGACCTGCACCCGGCGGCGACGCCACCGGAACGGGCCGGGCGGGCAGATCTCGTCGGTGCCGATCACCGCGACCGGAATCACCGGGATCCCGGTGGTCAGTGCCAGCCGCGCCGCGCCGGTCTTGCCCTTGTACAGCCGGCCGTCGGGCGAGCGGGTGCCCTCCGGGAACAGCCCGACCAGCTTGCCCTCGTCGAGAAGCCGGCGCGCCGTGGTGAGCGCCGCGTTCGCGGCGTCCGCCCCGCTCCGGTCGATCGGCACCTGGCCGGCCCCGGCGTAGAACGCCTTCTGCAGCGCGCCCTTGAAACCCGGAGTGGTGAAGTACTCGCTCTTGGCGAGGTAGGTGATGCGCCGCGGGGACATCAGCGGCGTGAACAGCCAGTCCGCGATCGACAGGTGATTGCCCGCGAGGATCGCCGGCCCGGACGCCGGGATGTTCTCCACCCCTTCGACCTTCGGGCGGTTGTAGAAGCGGATGAAAGGCCCGACGAACACGTACTTCAGCAGCCAGTAGAACATTCTTACCCTTCGCCCCCCGCGTATGCGACGTCGACGTGATACCGCTCGAACGCGAGACGGTCGTAGGTGTGCAGCGCGGACTTGTTGTCCGCCTCGGTGTACAGCAGCACCGCGCCGAGCCCGCGGTCCCGCAGGTAGCGCAGTCCGGCGACCGTCAGCAGCCGGCCCAGTCCTCGACCCTGTGCGGCAGGCGCGATCGCGACGACGTACACCTCGCCGATCGCCGGGTCGGTGTCCGTCTCCGCGTGCACCTTCGTCCAGTGGAATCCGAGCATCTCACCGGTCGCGGTGTCCTCGGCCACGAACAGGCCCGCCGGATCGAACCAGGACTCGGCCACCCGCTCGTCGATCTCCCGCTGCGTCCACGAGCCCTGCTCGGGATGCCAGTCGAACGCGGCCGCGTTGACGCGCAGCAGTTCGGGGTCGTCGCTCGCGCCGGCGTAGGTGCGCAGGGTGACGCCGTCCGGCACCGGCACCTCGGGCAGCGCGGGAGCGTCGAGACGGCGGCGCAGCTGCAGCAGCTCCCGCGCCGGGGTCAGTCCCAGCCGGGCCGCCACGGCGCGCGCGGCGGGTAGGTCTCCGTGGGCCCAGACGCGGGTGCCGGGACCGCCGCGGCGCAACGCCGCCGACACCAGTTCGCGGCCGATGCCGCGGCCGCGATGCTCGGGGTGGACGGCGGCCTCGACCATCGCCGGGTGCTCGCCGTGCGCGGGCTCCAGGCCGGCATATCCGACGACGGTGCCGTCGACCGTCCACAGCAGGTGTTCGGAGTCGGACCGCCCGGACAGCCGGTGCACCGCCTGCTCCGAGACCGGCTCGGTCCCGTCGGCCGCGGTCGCCCGCGTCAGCAGGGCACGGATCTGGAGTTCCTGTTCCTCACTCAGCAGCGCTGACCCGCGGGGCCCCACGTCGGTCATCTACCGGGCCGAACCGTTGGTGGTGGTGAGCGCGGTGTCGTCGGGGTCGTCGCCGAGGTCGTCCTCACCGTCGGGCCGTGCCTGTCCGGCGCCGGTCTTGCGGCTGGGCCGGACCGCCTTGTAGCCGACGTTGCGGACGGTGCCGATCAGCGACTCGTACTCCGGGCCGAGCTTGGCGCGCAGCCGCCGCACGTGCACGTCCACGGTCCGGGTGCCGCCGAAGAAGTCGTAGCCCCACACCTCCTGCAGCAACTGCGCGCGGGTGAAGACCCGGCCCGCGTGCTGCGCGAGGTACTTGAGCAGCTCGAATTCCTTGTACGTCAGGTCGAGGGGACGACCGCGCAGCCGCGCCGTGTAGGTGCCTTCGTCGATCATCAGCTCGCCGAGCGTGATCTTGCCGGTCGACTCCGGGCTCGCGATGCCTCCGCTTCGGCCGACGAGCAGCCGCAGCCGCGCATCGAGTTCGGCGGGGCCCGTGCCCGGCAGCAGGATGTCGTCCAGTCCCCAGTCGGAGTTCACTGCGACGAGACCACCCTCGGTGAGCACCGCGACGACCGGGATCGCGGATCCGGTGCTGCCCAGCAGCCGGCACAGTCCACGCGCCGCGGCCAGATCCGTACGGGCGTCGACCAGCGCGACGTCCGCGGAACCGGCGTCGAGCAGCGAGGACACCTCGGTCGGCGCGGGGCGCACGGTGTGCGCGAGCAGCGCGAGGGATGGCATGACCGACTCCGGATTCGGGTCGGAGGTCAGCAGGAGCAGCTCCACACAGCCTCCCCTTCTTGCCGCTCAGGTGCCTGAGCACGGCCGACAATGTCGCCAAGTACGCAGTACAGACTAGCGTGCCCCGTGCCGACGTCGCCGCCGCCAGCCCCCACGGGCACGGTCGGAGGATCCCGGTCCGTCACAATGTGTGGGTGCGCAAACTGATTCTCGCCGTGGCGTGCCTGCTGGCCCTGGTCGTGGTCGTCGACTTCGGAGCCGCAGCGTATTCGGAGTTCCGGGTCTCCCGGAGCCTGCGCGAGGGCGCCGGCCTCACCGCCGACCCCGACGTCACGATCACCGGGTTCCCGTTCCTGACGCAGGTGGCGGCCGGCCGCTACCAGCACGTCGAGATCCGGGCCCGGGGGGTGCCGAGCGCCGAACTCGGTGACGTCTCCGTCGAGGCGGACCTGCACGGCGTGCAGGTCGAGGCGTCCGACCTGTTCGGCGGTTCCGTCCGCACCATCCCCGTCGAGCACCTCGACGGACGGGTGAAGATCGAGGCCACCAGCCTCGGCGCCTACCTGGGCATCCCCGACCTCCAGGTGTCGGCTCCCCCCGCCGACCGCTCCGACGGGACCGGCGGCACGGGCGGTTCCGGGATGAGCACCGGCGGCGGCATCGTGCTCACCGGCACCGTGCCGGTCGGGCCGGTGCGCGCGACGGTCAGCGTGACCGCAGACCTCCGCCTCGACGGCGACAACGTCACGATCGTCGCCACGGACCTGTACTTCGGGCCGGAGGGCAACGCCGACTTCACCGTGCCCGGGCCGCTGAAACCGGTGGTGCTCGGCCTGTTCAGCAGGCAGGTCGACGTCCGGCAGCTGCCGTTCGGGGTGCGGCCGACGAAGGTGTACGCGGAGGGGTCGCAGGTCGCGATCGAAGGGTCGGGAGAAAACGTGGTGATCAACCTCGACGAGATGATGGCGCCGTGACCGGGATCGTGGTGCTCGTGGTGGTGCTGGTCGCGGCGGGTGTCGCGGCAGTCGCCCTGAACGCGCGGTCCGGGAAGGTGCGGGCCACCGGGACGTCCGCGGCGCCCACCGACACCCGGCGGGCGCTGCTCGCCGAGGTCGGGGTGCCCGGTGCAGGTCCGACAGTCGTGCACTTCTCCGCCGACTGGTGCGGACCCTGCGCGGCGGTGCGCCGAGTGGTCGCGCAGACCCTCACCGCCCTCGACGGCCGGCTCGAGCCCGGCACGCCGCGGCCGCTCGACCTCGAACTCGACATCGACGAAAACCCCGTCCTGGCACGCGAACTCGGCGTGCTGTCGCTGCCGACGACGTTCATCTTCGACCGTGACGGCGAACAGCGCTTCCGGGTGTCGGGGGTGCCGACCACGGCAGACCTCGAGACCGCGCTGGTCCCGCTGTGCGAACCGAAGGGTTCAAATCCCAGCGAAAACCGGTAAGCTCGCCGACGTGCACACCGCCCAGGAGCTGCTGCTCACCCGACGCCGCGCAGTAGATCTGTGCCGCCTCGGCGGTTGTTGCTGTCCCTGCTGTTGATCCTCACGCTCCCTCGGCTCACCCCGGCCTGACCGGTTCGAGCCCGTGATCGATCCGACATCTCCTTGCCCTGGATTCCAGCTGTCCACGGCGCATGAACGCAGGAGCACCACGTCATGTCCAGTCACACCACGACACCCGTCTCGGCCGGTGTCGCCCCCGACCTGCAGGTCGACGTCCGCGGACCCCGGTTCGCGGCCTGGATCACCACCGCGGTACTGATCCTCGTACTGCTGGTGTCCACCTTCTCCCCGGTCGCCGCCGGACTGCTGCTCGCCGTGCAGGCCGTCGTGTTCGCGATCGGCGCCGCCCTAGGGCCGCGCCGCAGCCCGTACGGCCGCCTGTTCGCACGAGTCGTCGCCCCGCGACTGGGGCCGGTCACCGAACGCGAGCCGGTCGCGCCGCTGAAGTTCGCCCAGCTCGTCGGCGGCATCTTCGCGACCGTCGGCGTCGTCGGCTTCCTCACCGGGCTCACCCTGCTCGGCACCGTCGCCACCGGGTTCGCGCTGTTCGCGGCCCTGCTCAACGCCGCCGTCGGCTTCTGCCTCGGCTGCCAGATCTACCCGCTCGTGGCCCGCTTCCGCAGGTCGACCCCGATCGCGGCCTAGCCGCACCCCACCTGTTCCACACAGTTCAAGTACCGAAAGGAAACCCATGGCACGCTCCGACGTTCTGGTCTCTGTCGACTGGGCCGAGCAGAACCTCGATGCGCCGAAGACGGTGTTCATCGAGGTCGACGAAGACACCTCGGCGTACGACATCGGCCACATCGAGGGCGCCATCCGCCTCGACTGGCGCAAGGACCTCCAGGACGGGGTCCGTCGCGACTTCCTCGACCGGGAGCAGTTCTCGGCGCTGCTGTCCGCGAAGGGTGTCGCCAACGACGACACCGTGATCCTGTACGGCGGCAACAACAACTGGTTCGCCGCCTACGCGTACTGGTACTTCAAGATCTACGGCCACAAGGACGTCAAGCTCATCGACGGTGGCCGCAAGAAGTGGGAGCTCGACGGCCGCCCGCTGTCGGCCGCCGAGGTCGTCCGCCCGGCCACCGACTACAAGGCCGAGGAGGCCGACACCTCGATCCGCGCCTTCCGCGACGAGGTCATCGGCGCGATCGGGTCGAAGAACCTGGTCGACGTCCGCTCCCCCGACGAGTTCGCCGGCAAGATCCTCGCCCCGGCGCACCTGCCGCAGGAGCAGGCGCAGCAGCGCGGCCACGTCCCCGGTGCCATCAACATCCCGTGGAGCACCACCGCCAACGAGGACGGCACCTTCAAGTCCGACGAGGACCTCACCAAGCTGTACGCCGACAAGGGCTTCGACGACAGCCGCGAGACCATCGCGTACTGCCGCATCGGCGAGCGGTCGAGCCACACCTGGTTCGTGCTGCAGGAGATCCTCGGCAAGCAGAACGTCAAGAACTACGACGGCAGCTGGGTCGAGTACGGCTCGCTCGTCGGTGCACCGATCGAACTGGGAGCGTAAGAATCATGTGTGGAGCACCTGTTCAGGGTCAGACCCTGCCCGCCGGCGTCGACGCGTCGAAGGAGACCGTGATCACCGGCCGCGTGCTGGCCGCGGACGGTCAGCCGGTCGGCGGCGCGTTCGTCCGCCTGCTCGACGGCACCGGTGAGTTCACCGCCGAGGTCGTGGCGTCCGGCACCGGCGACTTCCGGTTCTTCGCCGCGCCCGGCACGTGGACCGTGCGGGCCCTGTCGAGCACCGGCAACGGCGACAGCACCATCAGCCCCGAGGCCAACGGCATCCACAACGTGGACATCACCGTCAGCAAGTAGGCACACCTGGCGTCGGCCACCAGTGGCACCGCCGCCACTGCACATCGCGGCCCCGCACCTCACGTAGGTGCGGGGCCGCCGTCGTCCGCTGGGCGGTCCGGCGCGACGGCATCCCGCCGTCACCGGCGCCGAGGCCTCCGTCTACACTGTCCTCGTGGTCATCTTCTTCGAGGTGCTGCTGGTTCTCGCAGCCATTCTCATTGCCTGGTTCTCGCTCTACGTCGTGTACCGACTGGTCACCGACAAGTCGTGAACCAGCCCGGCGACGGTGCCGACGACACCGCCGGCCCCCAGGACGAGTCCCCCGCTCCGTCGATCAATCGAGGCAGCGGCGATCGTGCCGTGGCCGACGCGATCGAACGCGCCAAGGACACCGCCGGACTGAACATCCCGGTCCTGCCCGGACTGCCGCTGCCCGAGGACACCGCGAACCTGCGACTCGGCCCGGAACTGAACCCGGAGCTGCTCGCGGTGCTGCCGCTGGTCGGCGTGTGGCGCGGTGAGGGCGAGGGGCACGATCCCGAGACCGGCGACTACCCCTTCGGTCAGCAGATCGTCGTGTCCCACGACGGCGGCAACTACCTGCACTGGGAGTCCCAGTCGTGGGTGCTCGACGCCGACGGCAACTACGTCCGGCCGGGTCTGCGCGAGAGCGGATACTGGCGGGTCGGTGGCGACGGCATCCCCGGCAGCGTCGACGAGGAAACCGTCGAACTGCTGCTCACCCACGCATCCGGCGTCGTGGAGTTGTACTACGGCACCGCGCTGACCCAGTCGAGCTGGGAACTCGCCACCGACGTCGTGATCCGCAGCAAGCACGGCGCCGTGGTCGGCGGCGCGAAGCGGCTGTACGGCATCGTCGAAGGCGGCGACCTCGCCTACGTCGAGGAACGCGTCCTCGCCGACGGTGACCTCAAGCCCCACCTCTCCGCGCGCCTGTCCCGCTACATCGGCTGACACCACACGCAGAACGACCCCCGAGCCATGTCCCACGATGGACGCTTGTCGTCGTGGGATCCCGACCGGACTGGGTCGGGGACTCGGGGGCCGGGTGACTGCTGGGATTCGCCGGCCGCGGATGCGGTTGGTGAAACCCTTCAGCATCGTCGGCTAGCGGACAGCCACCTCACGCGTCCTGTAGTTCTTCAACTTCAGACCACCTCCTTCCTCGTGTACCGCCGAACGTACGCCCGTCCCGAAACATGAGCAACGGATTATTGGGGTGGCGAACTCAGCAGGTCGAGGGGGCCGGGTCGCCGCGGAACCGGGCGTCGAGCCAGTCCAGCGCCTGCGGCAGGCCGAGCACCGCGGCGGACAGGTGATCGGGGCTCGGGGTCAGCAGCGTCTGCACCGGAACTCCGGCCCCGCAGTACCGGCGCATTGTGTTCTCGATCGCGTCGACGGGCACGAGGGTGTCGGTCGGGCTGTGCCACTCGAAGATCGGAACGGTCGGAATGCCCGGGTACAGCTCGAGGCTGTTCTCCTCCATCACCTTCCACGCGGACGGGTCGTCCATGAAGTTGACGTTGTCGGTCATCTGGCTGGCGGCGCGGCCGATTCCCCAGAACATGATTTCGTTGGTGCAGCCGTTCTTGATCATCGACAGCAGCCAGCGGCCGTTGTCGTTGAGCTGGTCGGTGACGTTCATCCGGTCCGGGTACTCGCGTTCGAGCCCGAGTGCCGCGGCCATCGCCAGACCGAACGCCGGATGCGGGTTCGTGCCCAGTGCGGTCGCCATCTTCGCGATGTTCATCGGCGCCCCACCCTCGGCCGCGCCGACGATCTTCAACTCCGGGGCGTAGGTCGGGGCCAGCGCCGCCGCCCACGATGTCGCCATTCCGCCGCCGGAGTAGCCGCCGAGCCCGACGGGACTGTTCGTCACCTGCAGTTCGGGGATCTTCTTGACGGCACGGATCCCGTCGAGGGTGACCTGGCCACCGAGTTTCGCTGCCCCGTAGGCCATTCGGGGCCCCAGGTGGTCGGGCAGCGCCACCGCCCAGCCCCGGGCGAGCGCGATGTTCAGGCCCGGCGCCTCTCGGATCTGGGTGAGCGGGTCGGTGGTGTACAGCTCGGTCGCGATCTTGCACTTGTGTCCGAGCGCGTTGATGATGTGCTGGTACGACACCAGCGGACTGTCCGGCACGTGGTTCGGCGGCATCAGGAACGTCGTGTTCGCCGCGATCGGCTTGCCTTCGGAATCCGTTGTGCGGAAGAGCAATTCCCACACCTGACTGCCCGGAAAGTACAGGTTGGGTGGCATCTGACGGATCTTGAGGACGTCGCCGGGCTGGTGTTCGGCGACATCCGGTGGCGCGCTGAAGAACGGGTCGGGATCGGAGGCCGGGTACACCGGGAGGGCGGACACGGCCGCGGCCCCCGTGATCGAGACGGCGACCGCGAGGAGGGTGACCCCGGCGCCGGCGACAAGCTTGCGAATCATCGTACCCATCAACAACTCCCAGAGTCGTATGGACGTGTGACCGAGCAACGCGACGGCCCACTATGCCAGGCCGCCGTGACCTCTCGGCGCAATTCATGTCACCGGTTGGTTTCGACCTCCTCTGATTCGGTATCGAATCGATCACGCCCCGTCCCGACCACGAGGACCCGGTCCTCCCGGGTGCCGGCGGGCAGGTGGTGGGTCACCACGACCACGGTGCGGCCCGGGTCGACCAGACCACCGGAGCGGTCCAGCAGGCGACGGAGGACGTCCGCCCCGGCGGCGGCGTCGAGGTGCTCGGTCGGCTCGTCGAGGAGCAGCACCCGGGCAGGCGAGATCAGAGCCCGGGCCAGGAGGATCCGGCGGCGCTGACCACCCGAGACGGACCGACCTCCCGCCTCCAGTGCGGTGTGGACACCGTCCGGCAGCGTCGCCACCCACTCCCCCAGGCCGACCGCGTCGAGCACCTCCAGTGCCCGCTGTTCGTCGAGGTCGCCGCGGGCCACCCGCAGGTTCTCCAGCAGCGACGTGTCGAACAGGTGCGCGTCCTCGGCGAAGAATCCGACCTCCCGGCGCAGCAACTGCGGGTCCGTGTCGGCGATCGGGGTGCCGTTCACCGTCACCGTGCCTGCAACCGGCGGCAGCAACCCGGCCAGGGTCATCAGCAGGGTGGTCTTCCCCGCCCCGGACGGCCCGACGACCACGGTCCGCGATCCCGGCTGCAGATCCAGGTCGACCGGGCGGTCCGACCCCGCCGAACCGGGCCAGCCGGAGCGCAACCCGGAGGCCCGCAGCCGCACCGGGGGCCGGACCTCGGCTGTGCCTGCCGCCGCTTCGTCCCCGGACCGGTCCAGCAGGTCCATGATCCGGGCGGACGCCACCCGGCCGCGGGTCAGGGCCACGGCGGCAGTAGGCAGCGCCGCGGTGGCCTCGAACGCCGACAACGGCAGCAGCACCAAGATGCCGAGGGCCATCGGGGTCATCGCTCCCCCGGTGCCACCGTCGGGCCCGTACAGGGTGATGCCGATGAGGAGCGCACCGAGCACGCTCGCGCCGACCGCGAGCGGCGTCGCCGCGGCCGCGAACGCGGACGGCGCCGCGGCCCGGTCGGTGGCCCGCACGGCCTCGTCGTCGTATCCGTCTGCCCGCCGGACCACCTCGTCGAGGCGGCCCGCAACTCGGAGTTCGGCGGCGTGGTCGAGGGCGAGCACCGCCGTCTCCGAGTAGCGCGCCGTCGCCTCGGATCCGGCCGTCTCGGCCATCCGGGCGGCCCGCGCCGACAACATCGGGGCCAGCACCCCGGCAACGACGAGGGCGATCGCGAGCACCATTGCCGCCGCGGGCGAGATCAGCGCCAACCCGACGACCGCCGCCACCGACAGCACCAGAGCAACGGCCATCGGCACGAGCGCGCGGATCACCACGTCACCGAGGGCATCGACGTCGGCGCCGGTGCGGGCGAGCAGGTCCCCGCGCCGCAACCCGGCCGGCGCGGCCGGATCACCGGTGGCGAGCCGGCGGTAGAGGTTCTCCCGTGCGGACACGGTGCCGCGCAGCGCGGCGTCGTGGGTGGCGAGGCGCTCCAGGTACCGGAACAACCCGCGCGAGATTCCCAGGGCCCGAACGGCGACAACGGCCACCGTCAGGTCGAGGACCGGCGGCATCTGCCAGGCGCGGGTGATCAACCAGGCCGACAGGGCGGCGAGGGCCAGCGCACTGCCCAGGGTCGCGACACCGGCCGCGACCGCCAGCACCACCCGCCGCGGGCTCAGCTCAAGCAGGGGCAGCGCACGCCGCAACGGATCCCGGCCCACCCCGGCGCCACTCACTTCGACGCCACTCACTTCGACACCTCTGCTCACTTCGACGCCCCGACCGTGACCACGATGTCCGCGGCCGCCAGGACCGGCGCCCGGTGCCCGATGAGCAGCACGCCCCGCCCGGACGCGGCCAGGCCGCGGATCGCCGCGAGGACCCGCTGTTCGGTCTCCGGGTCCAGGTGTGCGGTCGGTTCGTCCAGCAGGACGAGCGGGCTGTCGGTCAGCAGCACCCGGGTCAGCGCGAGGCGCTGCCGCTGGCCGAGCGAGAGCCCGGTCCCGCCGACCCCGACCGCCGTCTCCCAGCCGGCGGGGAGCTCGCGCAACACCTCGTCGAATCCGGTTGCGGTGCAGGCCTTCTCGAGGTCCTGAGGATCCACGGTGACGGGCCCGGTGAGGTCCAGGTTCTCGCGGAGGGTGCCCGGGATCAGCACGGGATGCTGCGGCAGCCACGCCACCGACCGCCACCAGCGACGCAGGTCGAGGTCGCGGACGTCGGTGCCGCCGACCAGCACCCGCCCCTCGTCGGGGTCGGCCAGCCCGAGGATCGCCTGCAGCACGGTCGACTTCCCGGCTCCGTTCGGCCCGGTCAGTGCGGTCACCCGCCCGGGTTCGACGGACAGGTCCACACCGCGCGGGGCCCAGCCGACCCGGCTGCGCATTCCGACACCGTGCAGCGTGACCGGGCCTGCCGGTACCGCCGTTCCACCCGTCACCGTCGAATCCGCCCGGTCGTCCAGCACACCGAATGCCTTGTCCGCGGCGGCCATTCCGTCCTCGGCGGCGTGGAACTGCGCACCGACGGTACGCAGCGGCAGGTACACCTCCGGCGCGAGCACGAGTGCGATCACTCCGGCACGCAGGCCCATCTCGCCGAACACCAGCCGCAGGCCGATGCTGACGGCGATCAACGCCACCGACAGCGTCGCCAGGAGCTCGAGAACCATCGAGGACAGGAAAGCGATTCGCAGCGAGGCCATCGCGGTGCGACGGTGCTCGTCGCCAAGCTCGCGTACCCGAGCCGCCGGTCCGCGTTCGCGTCCCAGGGCCCGCAGCGTCGGCAGTCCCGCGATCAGGTCGAGCAGCTGCGCCGACAGTGTGGTCATGGTCCGCAGCGATGCGGCCGCCTTGCCCTTGGTGAGCAGGCCGATCAGGATCATGAAGACCGGGATCAGCGGCAGGGTGATCACCACGATCACCGCCGAGGTCAGGTCGGTGAACAGGATGACAAGCAGTGTCAGCGGGGTGACGGTGACCGCGAGCAGCAACGCAGGCAGATAGCCGGTCAGATAGGCGCGCAGGCCCTCGATGCCTCGGGTGAGGACGGTCGCCGTCTCGTTCCGCAGAGGGTCCAGCTCGCGCGGCGGGCGTGCGGTCGCCGCGGCGAGCACCTCGCCCCGCAGCTCCCCGATCACCCGGGACGCGGACCGGTGTGCGTAGCGCGCCTGCACCCACGTGGCCAGGGTGCGCACCACCACCGCGCCTGCGAGGACGGCGAGTTCCCCGGACCAGTGACCGACGGTGCGGGCACCGGGATCGGTGATCACCCCGGCCAGCACGGTGCCGATCATGACCGCAGAGACGATCACCGCCGCGGCGATCACCAGCGACAGTGCCACCGTCAGAAGCAGATACCCGCGCGCGGACCGCGAGTAACGCCACAGCCGTGGATCCACCGGACCGCGCCTGCGAGTGTCCGGTCCAGACGGGGAAGTCGGTGCAGGCGCGGCCGGTGTGTCGATCGTCATCTAGCGAGTTCTGATCGGCAGCCCGATGGACGGCGGGATGTGCTTGGTCGAGATCCGCTGCCGGAACACCCAGTACGTCCAGCCCTGGTAGATCAGCACCACCGGCGTGACGATCGCGGCCGCCCAGGTCATCACCTTGAGCGTGTAGGGGCTCGACGAGGCGTTGTGGATGGTGAGGCTGTACGCGTCGGAGATCGTCGACGGCATCACGTTCGGGTACAGGCTGGCGAACAGCAGTGCCACCGTGGCGATCACCGCGATGCAGGTCAGCGCGAACGCCCAGCCCTCGCGGGCGACCGCGGTCAGGCCCACGACCCCGAGCAGGGCGGCTGCCGCGATGCCGACCAGGATCCAGGTCCAGCCCTTGCCGTAGGCCAGCTGGGTCCAGAGCACGAACGCGCCGGCGACGACGACCGCCGGGATCGACAGCCGGGCCGCCAGTTTCACCGCGTCCTCGCGGACCTCGTCCGCGGTCTTGAGTGCGATGAACACCGCGCCGTGCAGCGCGAAGACCAGTGCGGTGGTGACGCCGCCGAGCAGTGCGTAGGGGTTGAGCAGGTCGAAGAACCCGGAGACCACCTGACGGTTCTCGTCGATCGCGACGCCGCGGACGATGTTCGCGAACGCGACGCCCCACAGGATCGCCGGCACCCAGGAGCCGAGGATGATGCCCCAGTCCCACCTCGACCGCCACGTCGCGTCGTCGATCTTGCCGCGGTACTCGATCGCGCAGACGCGCACGATCAGTGCCACGAGGATCAGCAGCAGCGGCAGGTAGAAGCCGGAGAACAACGTCGCGTACCACTCGGGGAACGCGGCGAACAGGGCGCCGCCGGCGGTGAGCAGCCACACCTCGTTGCCGTCCCAGACGGGGCCGATCGTGTTGAGCACGACACGGCGTCGGGTGTCGTTGTCGGCGGACCCGTTCTTGCTGCGGCCGAGGACCGGCATCAGCATGCCGACGCCGAAGTCGAAACCCTCCAGCACGAAGTAGCCGACGAACAGCACCGCGATGAGGATGAACCAGAGTTCCTGAAGTCCCATGTCGGCTCTCCCTAGTACGCGAACGACAGTTGCTCGGGCTTGCCGGTGTCATCCGGCTCGGGGCCTTCGCCCGGTGGGTGCGCGTCGTGCGGCAGCGGCCCCTCGATCGTGTAGCGGCGGATCAGCCAGAACCACACCACGCCGAGCGACGCGTAGAGGAGCGTGAACACGATCAGCGAGGTCCACACCGTGGCCGGTGCGTGGTTGGAGACGCCCTGGTCGACGGTCAGCCTAATCATGTCGACGCCGGTGGGGTTCGGGTGCACCACCCACGGCTGACGGCCCATCTCGGTGAAGATCCAGCCCGCACTGTTCGCGAGGAACGGGGTCGGGATCGCGATCAGGCTCAGCCACGAGTACCACTTCTGGTCCGGGACACGGCCTCCGCGGGTGACCCACAGTCCGGCCAGCGCCAGGGCGGCGGAACCGGCGGCGAGACCGATCATCGCGCGGAACGACCAGTAGGTGACGAACAGGTTGGGCCGGTAGTTGCCGGGACCGAACTGCTCCTCGTACTGCACCTGCAGGTCCTCGACCCCCTGCAGGGTGACGCCGGTGAACTGTCCCTCCGCGAGGAACGGCAGGACGTAGGGCACCTCGAGGACACGGGTGACGCCGTCACAGTTGTTGTGGGTGCCCACGGTGAGGATCGAGAACTTCGGGTCGGTCTCGGTATGGCACAACGATTCCGCGGATGCCATCTTCATCGGCTGCTGCTCGAACATCAGTTTGGCCTGGATGTCGCCGGTGATGAACAGCCCGATGCCGGAGATGATCATGACCAGCATGCCGAGCCGGGCGGCGGGCCGGAACATGGTGCGCGCCTCGGACTCCATCCGCTCGGCTTCGGCCGGGGCGGCCGTCTTGCTGCGGCGCATGTTCCGGACCATCCACCAGCCCGCGATACCGGCGACGAAGGTGGCCGCGGTCAGTAGCGCGCCGGCGACGACGTGCGGGAACGCTGCCAGTGCAGTGTTGTTGGTGAGCAACGTCCAGATGCTGGTCAGCTCGGCGCGGCCGGTCTCCTCGTTGTAGATCGCCCCGACCGGGTGCTGCATGAAGGAGTTGGCCGAGATGATGAAGTACGCGGAGGCGTTCACGCCGATCGCGACCAGCCAGATGGTGGCCAGGTGAACGAGTTTCGGCAGGCGGCCCCAGCCGAAGATCCAGAGGCCGAGGAAGGTGGACTCCAGGAAGAACGCCACCAGGCCCTCGAGCGCGAGCGGGGCGCCGAAGACGTCACCGACGAAGCGGGAGTACTCGCTCCAGTTCATGCCGAACTGGAACTCCTGCACGATGCCGGTCGCGACGCCGAGGGCGAAGTTGATCAGGAAGAGCTTCCCGAAGAATTTCGTCAGCCGGTACCAGTGGTCCTTCTTCGTGACCACCCACATCGTCTGCATGATCGCGATCAGCGGTGCGAGACCGATGGTCAGCGGAACGAGAATGAAGTGGTAGACCGTCGTGATGCCGAACTGCCATCGCGAGACATCCAGTGCGTCCATGGCTACTCCCGGTACAGGGCCCGTGGGACTTCGCTTGCCGGGATTTCGGACGTGGGCTGACGCCAGAAGTCCCGGTTCAGAAGGTAACCCCCGCGGCACCAGACCGCAGCCCTTCGTCTACGACGGACAGTAGTAAACAATCTCCCGTTCGCCTACTCTCCGGTAGCAACCGTGCCGCGACTCACAACGACGTCACGCCGCGTCCTCCTCGACGCCGACCGTGTCCACAGCGAGATCGACCAGCCCGGCCAGCTCCTCGGCGATCTCCGGCTCCGGGAGCGTGAGCCCGTCGAGCGTGTGCACCCGCGCCGCGAGCGTCACGCTCGACAGCAACCAGATACCGTCCGCGGCAATCAGATCGACCGGCCGCAGCGCCGCCGTCTCGCACCGGAACCGGCGCGAGCCCGCCACTTCGAAGAGCGCCTGCTGCGTGGTGCCCGGCAGAATGCCGTGCTCGACCGGCGGGGTGATCAGCGTGCGCCCCCGGGAGATCAGGACCGTGGAACGCGGCCCCTCGAGCACCAGACCCTCACTGCTGGTGAAGATCACGTCGTCGAAACCGGTGGAGTGGGCGTGCCGCAGGGCCGCCATGTTCGTCGCGTAGGACAGCGTCTTCGCACCGAGCAGCAGCCACGGCGCCACCGCGGCGACATCCGCCGAAAATCCCCGCTCCAGCGTGCACACCGAAATCCCGTCACGGCGTGCGGACTCCACCCGATCCGCGAGCGGTCCGATGGTCAGGTACGCGGTCGGCTCGCCGCCGGACTCACGGCCGCGGCTGAGCACCAACCGCATCGCACCCTCACGCTCGGCGTCCCACTCGGCGACGGCCACCGCGATCGCCGATCGCCAGGCATCGAGGTCGGGCCGCGCCAGGTCCAGTGCCGCCGCCGAATTGGCGAGCCGCGCCAGGTGCAGCTCGACCGTGCGGGCGACACCGTCCCGAACCAGTACCGTCTCGAAGACGCCATCGCCGCGCACCGCGGCCAGGTCGTCGGCGTGCAGGAGCGGAACCTCCGGGTCGTGCACCACGCCGTCCAAGGTCACCAGCACCTGATCAGCCATGCCTCCACAGTACGGCGGCGGACCGCGACAGCCGGGCACCACGCGCGCGACTCCTACACTGGAAGCGTGTCCGAGTCCGTGCGCATCAACCCGAGTCCGCTGCTCACCGCCCCCGGGGCCGTTCCCAATCCGGACGACTCCCCCGACGCCGGCGTCGCCTGGCACTACGGCGACCCGCTGCGCGAGCAACGCAACGCCGAACGCACCGCCGCCGTCGTGGACCGCTCGCACCGCTTCGTGCTCTCCATCGCCGGCGCCGAACGACTGACCTGGCTGCACACCATCTCCAGCCAGCACGTCGCGAACCTCCCGGACGGCGGCAGCGCGGAGAACCTCAGCCTCGACGTCAACGGCCGGGTGGAGCACCACTTCGTCCTGACCGACCTCGGCGAGGTCACCTGGGTGGACACCGAGGCGCCCTACGGCCCCGACCTGCTCGCGTTTCTGCAGAAGATGGTGTTCTGGGCGAAGGCCGAGCCGAAGGCCGCACCCGACATGGCCGTGCTCAGCCTCCTCGGCCCTGACGTGCGCCGTCCGAAGCTGCTGGCCGCGCTGGGCGTTCCGGAACTGCCCCCGGTGTACGGCGCGGTCGCGCTGCCCGGCGGCGGGTTCCTGCGCACCATGCCGTGGCCCGGCGAGCACGCCTGGGACCTGGTCGTCCCCCGCGACCGCCTGACCCACTGGTGGCAGGCGTTGACGGAGGCCGGTGCCACACCGGCGGGCACCTGGGCGTTCGAGGCGCTGCGGGTCGCGGCGCTGCGCCCGCGCCTCGGGCTGGACACCGACGAACGCACCATCCCGCACGAGGTCCGCTGGATCGGCGGGGTCACCGAGCACGGTGCGGTGCACCTGGACAAGGGCTGCTACCGCGGGCAGGAGACCGTCGCGCGGGTGCACAACCTGGGCAAGCCGCCGCGACACCTGGTGCTGCTGCACCTCGACGGGTCCGCCGACACCCGCCCCGAACCGGGCGACACCGTCACCGCCGAGGGCCGCGCCGTCGGACATCTCGGCACCGTGATCGATCACCACGAGCTCGGGCCGATCGCCCTGGCGCTGGTGAAACGGACGGTCCCCGCCGACACCCCGCTGGCGGCAGGCGGCACCGCCGCCGCGATCGATCCCGACTCCGTGCCCCGCCACGACGAGTACCAGGCCGGCCGGGCCGCGGTCGATCGGTTGCGCGGCCGGTGACCGCCGGCGTCACCGCCGTCTGCGTCGTCCACGCCGAGCGCGACAGCGGCACCCGGCGGGTGCCGCGGACCGCGATCGACAAGCGGGCCGTCACCGGCCAGGTGGCCGTCGGCGTGCACGGCCTGACCGGCGACCACGTCTGCGACACCGAGCACCACGGCGGGGTGTTCAAGGCGGTGTACGCGTATCAGGAGGACGAGGCGCGGCGCTGGGCGGACGAACTCGGACGCGACCTGCCCGCCGGGTGGTTCGGCGAGAACCTGCGGGTGCACGGCGTCGAGACGAGCGACGCCGTGATCGGCGCCCGGTGGCGCATCGGCGACACCCTCGAACTCGAGGTCACCGGGCCGCGGACCCCGTGCGGCACCTTCGGGGTGTGGTCGGGCGAGCCGGGCTGGGTGAAACGGTTCGCGCAGCGCGGCGACACCGGCGCCTACCTGAAGGTGACCCGTCCCGGGCCGGTGTCCGCGGGCGACCCGATCACCGTCGTCCACCTGCCCGACCACGGCGTCACGGTGCGGGACCTGTTCACCGGGCGCAACCCCACCGGTCTGGCCGAGTTGCTCGCGCGCCAGCCGGATCTGTCGCCTAGTGTCGAAGACAAGGCACGCAGGCGGATCGCCGGGCTGAAGGTGCAGGTGGAGTATTGAGCGTCGAACTGGTCGAGGTGGTCCGCTCGGGCTTCCGCGAGTGTGTGCACCGCGGTTCCCTGGTCGTCCTGGACCCGGCCGGTGAGACCCGCCTCGCGCTCGGCGAGGTGAACACCCCGATCTACCCCCGCTCGGCGAACAAGCCGCTCCAGGTCGTGGCGATGCTGCGCAACGGGTTCGCCCCGGCCGACGGGCGCGAGGTCGCCATCGCCGCCGCCTCCCACGAGGGCGAACCGGAACACGTCGCCGTGGTGCTGGGCCTCCTCGCCCGTGTCGGGCTGTCCGAGCGGCAGCTGCTGTGCCCGGCGGACCTGCCCGCGAACGAGGGCGCCCGCGCACGCGTACTGGCGGCCGCCGGGCGGCCGCGCCGGGTCTTCATGAACTGTTCCGGCAAACACGCCGCGATGCTCGCCGTGTGCGCGGCCCGCGGCTGGCCCGCGGACACCTACCTCGACCCCACGCATCCGCTGCAGCAGGAGGTCCTGGCGACGATCGCGGACCTGTCCGGGGAGGACGAGTACGAGGTCGGCATCGACGGGTGCGGCCTGCCGATCGTGCCGCTGTCGCTCACCGCCCTCGCCCGGTCGTTCTCCGCGCTCGTCGCGGCCGCCCCGGACAGTCCGGAGCGGACGGTCGCCGACGCGGTCCGCGAGCATCCCTGGCTGCTCTCGGGCACCGGGAAGGACGACGAGCTGCTGATGTCCGCGGTTCCCGGCCTGCTGTGCAAGGCGGGTGCGGACGGGGTGCACGCCGGCGCACTCCCGGACGGGACTGCCTTCGCCCTCAAGATCGACGACGGTCACGAACGGGCACGGCTGCCGCTGACCGCGGCGTTGCTGCACCGGATCGGGGTCGAGTGGACCGAGGAACTCGCCGAACTCGCGTCGCAGCCCGTGCTCGGCGGGGACCTTCGGGTCGGCACGGTTCGCGCCGTTCCCGGCGCGCTGAGATGAATCAGACACCCCTCCTGTGCAGGGGAAGGAGCGCGAGATGCGTTCGCACGCTAGAGTGTCTGTCAGGAAGACATAAACACTCAAACGGGGCCGCCAAAAATTCCCAGGCCGCCCCGCTTAAAGCGCGAGGGGGTTGGCCATGGGCCGCGGCCGGGCTAAGGCAAAGCAGACCAAGGTTGCACGCGAGCTCAAGTACAGTTCGCCCACCACGAACTTCGACAGCCTCCAACGAGAACTGTCGGGTGGCTCGTCGACCTCCCACCGGAACGGGTCCTTCTCCGACCAGAGTTCCGAGGACAGCGCTTCGCGCTGGGACGACGAGGACACCGACGACTGGCGCCGCTGACACAGCTGAGCAATGAAATGAGGGGGAGCCCCGGGGCTCCCCCTCATTTCAGCATGTGCACCCGGAAGGGTTCACGACGGCGGCGCCGAGTTCGGGTTCGACACGAACGAACCGCCCGGGTCCTTGCGGACCCGGGCGGTTCGTTGGTCTGTTCTGTCGGGCTCAGAAACGCGGGTGATCGCCGACGAGGCGAACCAGCTCGCCCTCCTGCTTGTCCGACGCCTTGGCGACGGTACCGAGGGTCCAGCAGTCGATGTGCCGGGCGGTGAGCACGGCGAGCGCGCGGTCGACGTCCTCGGGCGCGACGATCGCGACCATGCCGACACCCATGTTGAAGGTCGCCTCCATCTCGGCGCGCTCGACGCGGCCACGCTGCGCGATCATCGCGAACACCGGCGCGGGGCTCCACGTTCCACGGTCCAGTTCGGCGACCAGACCCTTCGGCATCACGCGGGCCAGGTTGTTCGCCAGTCCGCCGCCGGTGACGTGACAGAAGGTCCGCACGTCCGTCTCGGCGATCAGCGCGAGGCAGTCCTTGGCGTAGATCTTGGTCGGCTCGAGCAGTTCCTCGCCGAGGGTGCGGCCGAACTCCTCGACGTGCCCGGTCAGCGACATCCGGTCGATGTCGAGCAGCACCTTGCGGGCCAGCGAGTAGCCGTTCGAGTGCAGACCCGACGACCCCATGCCGATGACCACGTCACCAGGGCGCACCCGGTCCGGGCCGAGCACCGCGTCCGCCTCGACGACACCGACACCGGTGGCCGACAGGTCGTAGTCGCCGTCCGCCATCACACCGGGGTGCTCGGCGGTCTCGCCGCCGAGCAGCGCGCAGCCGGCCTGGATGCAGCCCTGCGCGATACCGCCGACGATCTCCGCGACCCGCTCCGGGACGACCTTGCCGACCGCGATGTAGTCCTGCAGGAACAGCGGCTCGGCACCGCACACCACGAGGTCGTCGACGACCATCGCGACCAGGTCGAGGCCGACGGTGTCGTGCTTGTCCAGCGCCTGCGCGATCGCGAGCTTGGTCCCGACGCCGTCCGTGGACGCCGCGAGCAGCGGCTCCTTGTAGCCACCCTTGAGGGCGAACAGGCCGGCGAACCCGCCGAGGCCACCGAGCACCTCGGGGCGGCTGGCCTTCTTCGCGAGCGGGGCGAACAGCTCCACCGCCCGGTCACCTGCGGCGATGTCCACCCCCGCCGCAGCGTAGGAGGCGCCGGCGGGGCGAGGGTTCTGGTCGTCGGTCATCGGGTTTTCAGCTCCAGCTGTGATCTCGCCAGTGCACCTGGCACTGTCTGGGTTCTACGTGATGTCGGTTACACCGGCGCAAGTATGCGGCCTCGGTGGCCACTCAGGGGCGACTCAACGCACTCGCGTTGTCGTTGTCGGCCCTGGGCGCCGCGCCCGCGGTGTTGTCGAGCATGCCTTCGAGCACGTTCTTGCCGATCGACGACTCGGTCGGCAGCGCGATCGGGTAGTCGCCGTCGAAGCACGCCATGCACAGCCGGGACGCGGGCTGCTCGGTCGCCGCGACCATGCCCTCGATCGAGATGTAGCCGAGCGAGTCGGCCCCGATCGAGCGGCGCACCCCCTCGACCATCTCCTCGACGCTGCCGGCCTCGTGGCTGGTGCCGCCGGCCCCGTTGGCGATCAGCTCCGCGGGCGACGCGAAGTCGATGCCGTAGAAGCACGGCCACTTCACCGGCGGCGACGCGATCCGCACGTGGATCTCGAGCGCACCGGCCTCACGCAACATCCGGATCAGCGCGCGCTGGGTGTTGCCACGAACGATGGAGTCGTCGACGACGATCAGGCGCTTGCCGCGGATCACGTCCCGGAGCGGGTTGAGCTTGAGCCGGATGCCGAGCTGGCGGATGGTCTGCGACGGCTGGATGAAGGTGCGCCCCACGTAGGCGTTCTTCATCAGCCCCTGGCCGTACGGGATGCCCGAACCCTGCGCGTAGCCGACGGCCGCAGGCGTGCCGGACTCGGGAACCGGGATCACCAGATCACCCTCGACGGGGTGCTCCTTCGCGAGCCGGCGTCCGATGTCGACGCGGGTGGCGTGCACGGACCGGCCGGCGATCGCGGTGTCGGGCCGCGCCAGGTACACGTACTCGAACACGCAACCCTTCGGGGTGGGTGCCGCGAACCGGGACGAACGCACCCCGTCCGCGTCGATCGCGAGCAGCTCACCGGGTTCGATCTCCCGGACGAACGACGCGCCGACGATGTCGAGGGCGGCGGTCTCGGAGGCGACGACCCAGCCGCGGTCGAGCCGGCCGAGCACCAGCGGCCGCACCCCGTGCGGGTCGCGGGCGGCGTAGAGGGTGTGCTCGTCCATGAAGGTCAGGCAGAACGCGCCGCGCAACGTCGGCAGCAGTTCCATCGCGGCCTGCTCGATGGTGGTGTCGCCGGCCGCGTGGGCGAGCAGGGCGCCGACGATGTCGGAGTCCGAGGTGGCGCCACCGGGCCGCTTGCTGTTCATCAGGCCCGCGGCCCGGGCCCGCTCGGCGAGCTCGGCGGTGTTGACGAGGTTGCCGTTGTGCCCGAGCGCGATGCCGGTGCCCGCGGTGGTGGTGCGGAAGATCGGCTGGGCGTTCTCCCAGGTGGTGGAGCCGGTGGTCGAGTAGCGGCAGTGCCCCACGGCGACGTGCCCCGGCATCGCGCCGAGGGTCTGCTCGTCGAACACCTGGCTGACCAGGCCGAGGTCCTTGAACACCAGGACCTGCGAGCCGTCGGCGACGGCGATGCCTGCCGCCTCCTGGCCGCGGTGCTGCAGCGCGTAGAGACCGTAGTAGGTGAGCTTGGCCACATCCTCGCCCGGAGCCCAGACGCCGAAGACGCCACACTCCTCGCGGGGCGGCTGCTCGTCCTGATCGGACAGGTCTGCGGGTGCGAGAAGATTCGGGCTGTTGACCGACAAATCGGCTGAAGTCACCGGGGTTGCTCCCTTTGGGGGTGGGTGCGGGGGGCACGCTCAGTCTACGGCCACCGAGGGGGTGCTCCCACCACGGGGCTCACGGCTGTCGCGGCGGTCACACGGACGTGTCGCCACCCGGAGCGACGCAGAGGCGTCACGTCCGGAGCAGCGGCAGCCAGTGCCCGATTTCCGCGGCCCGCGTGCCGGATGCCGTCGCGGTTCCCGCCGCCACCGCGTCGGCGAAGGTGGTCCGGCCGGTCACCAGTCGCAGCCAGGTGCGCGGATCGGTCTCGACGACATTCGGCGGCGTGCCGCGGGTGTGCCGGGGACCCTCGACGCACTGCACCGCCACGAACGGGGGCACCCGAACCTCCACCGACGAACCGGGCGCGACGTCCTCCAGGGTGCGGGCGCTCAGCCGCACAGCGGCCGCGACGACCGGACGAGCGGGCGCCGGAGCGTCCTCGTCGGCGAGCCAGTCCCGCACCGCCACGACCGCGGCCCGCATCTCGGCGGGGTCGATCCTTCGGCGTTGGGGCACCGCGCCAACCTATCAACGCGCGACGGCACCACTAGCGGTCGGCCGCGGCCTCGGCGGCCACCGCCCCACCGGCATTGACGGCCAGATGCAGCACCGCAGGCGCGAGCACGCTGCCGCTGCGGTCCCGGAGCAGGTCGAACAACAGGGACGCGGTCGCCGTCAGCGCGACGGTGCCGGGCACCGAGTCCCCAGCGTGCCGCGCGGGCGCCACGTGCCACAGGCCGAACGTGACGGCGCCGAGCACCGGCGCCCAACGGGTCGACGCGCGCCGCGCCAGCGCGTACAGCACCGACCGAAACGCCAGTTCCTCGGCGAGCACCGTCCCGAACGGGATGTGCACGAACACCCACTCCGTGTGGTCGGCGCGCCGGGCACCGGACGCCATCCGCGCCCGCACCCACGGGATCGCGAGCATCGTCGGATACGCGACCGCAGGCAGCGCGGACGCCGCCAGCCCCCACCGCAGCCCGGCCCCCGGCGCCCGCCAGCCCAGTTCGGTGGCCGGGACACCGGCGGCACGGACCGCCGCCGCCAGCCCCGTCGCCGCCGCCGCGTTCGCCGCCGCCCGTCCCCGGGCGCCGAGCCCGAGCCGCGGCAGCACCAGGTTGTTCCAGCCGACGAGTGCCGCCGCGCACCCCACCGCGACGGCGCCGTCCACCACCCGCCGCGCATCGACCGAACGGACCGGCGAGGTCACTTCTCGGGACCCTGGGTGCCTGCGATCGCGTCCAGCACACCCCGCACCCGTTCGGTGTCGGCGGTCGTCCAGCCGTCGGGGGCGGCGACCGCGACCCAGCCGTCCAGCACGCTGGTGCCGTAGTTGTGTCCGTGGCCGTCCGGCACCCCCGCCGCGTTCGCCAGGTCGGCGGCCACCTGCCAGAACGTGACGAAGGGGAACCAGCGCATCGACGGCAGCCGGTCGTAGCCGGGCGGCTCGGACAGCCAGTCGGGGCGGTTGAAGATCAGGTCCGGGTTCCACCACACCACCGGGTCGGACGGGTGCTGGATGTAGAGCACCCGCGGGTACAGCCAGGGGCCCGGCTGCGCGTCGATCGCGGCGGCGGTGTCCGCGAATCGGACAACCAGGCCGTCCGAGTATTCGGGCTGGACCTCGGGGCTGCCGGGATCACGGCGCGCGACGAGGGTGCTCCACAACGGGTTCGCGTTGGGCGGGCCCACCCACAGCACCCCGTCGACCATCTCGCGGATGTCGGAGAGCCCGTCGAACGCGGCCTCCCCCGCCTGGGTGCCCAGCGATTCGCCGTAGACCAGCAGCTTGGGCCGGGTCTCCGCCGGCTCCTGCAACCATCGCTCGTGCACCCGGTGCACCAGGGCCCGGCCCGCCTCGGCCGCCTTCTCACGGTCGGCGAGGAAGGAGAGCCAGCTCGGCAGGTACGAGTACTGGCTGGCGACCAGTGCGGTGTCACCGTTGAACATCAACTCGACGGCGTCGGCCGCGGTCGGGTTGACCCAGCCGGTGCCGGTCGTCGGGATCACGACGAGCGCCTTGCGCTGGAACGCGCCGGTGCGTTCGAGCTCCCGGATCACCACGTCGAGGCGGGCGTTGGTGTCCTCGGCGGTCCCCAGCCCGGCGTACACGCGGATCGGTTCCCGAGCGGTCGCGCCGTTGTACCCGGCGAGCTGGTCGGCGTGCAGGCCGCGGTAGACGAACTCGCGGCCCTCGTACCCGAGGGTCTCCCACGGCGCGTACGACTCCGGACTGCCCGAGCGTTCCGGTCGGATCGGCCGCACGACACCGGCCCGGGTCTCGTCGTTCTGCAGGCTGAAGGCCGAGTTCACGAACGAGTACACGCCGTTGAAGAGCACGTCGGTGACGAGGGTGTAGCTCAGGAACGCGACCACCACGAACCCGATCGGCGCGGCCGCGGACCGCGGCACCCGCAGCCACTTGATCAGGTACCGGGCGATCAGCCGCACCAGATCCCGCAGCACCCGCCAGATCGAGATGAGCAGCGCCGCGACGGCCATGCTCAGCAGCAGGGTGCGCAGGTAGCCGGTCGTGGTGGTGCCCTCGGCGCCCATCAGCGCCGCCAGCTCGCGCTGCCAGCCCGCCGAGTACACCAGCATCACCAGCGCCGCGACGACCGACAGGACCGGCACCGCCACCTTGATCGGGGTGGTCACGCGCGCCGGCGGCGGCCACCAGGACAGCTTCGACAGCCAGTACCGGTGCGCGGCCCAGCCGAGGGCGCAGCCGACCGCGTAGCCGAACGCGGCGGTGATACCCCCGATCAGCCCTTGAAAGAGCCAGTCGCGCGGCAGCAGCGACGGTGTCAGCGACCAGCAGAAGAACAACGCACCGAACGCGATGCCGGTGAAGTCGAGTTTGAGCAGACCCCACGCCCACGCCACGAACGGGTGCTTGTCGGCGAGTCGTTCGGTGGACCAGGGGGCGCTCCACTCCCGCAGTCGGTCGACCCAGCGGCCGGACGCGCCGACCCCCGGACGCGCGGAAACCCGGGACGGTCCGGCGGGTGCCTGATCCGTCCCGGGTTCCGGGGTCGCTGCCGTGTCGGTCACATGGCTATCCAAACAGCGCGGGCAGCGTTCCTTCGGACGTCTCGCGCAGCGTGTCGAGGGTGACGGAGAAGTGGCCCTGGACCTCGACGGAGTCGGAGCCCTCGTCGACGACGCCGATCCGCACCCACGGCAGGTTGCGGGCGGTGCACATGCCGGTGAAGCGGGTCTCCTCGGTGCGCGGCACCGCGACCAGCACGCGCCCCGCGGACTCGGAGAACAGCGTCACGAACGGGTCGGCGCCCTCCGGCAGCAGGATCCGGCAGCCGGTCTCCCCTGCCAGCGCGGCCTCGACGACGGCCTGCGCGAGGCCACCCTCGGACAGGTCGTGCGCGGCGGAGATCAGCCCGTCCCGGGAGCCGGCGAGCAGGATGTCGGCGAGCAGGCGTTCACGCTCGAGGTCGACCTTCGGCGGGACGCCGCCGAGGTGGTCGTGCTCGACCTGCGCCCAGATCGAGCCGTCGAACTCGTCGCGGGTGTCGCCGAGCAGGATCAGGGTCTCGCCGGGCTCGAGGCCCAGCCCGGTCGGGATCCGGCGGTGCACGTCGTCGATCACACCGAGCACGGCGACGACCGGGGTCGGCAGGATCGCGGTGGCGCCCGTCTGGTTGTAGAAGCTGACGTTGCCGCCGGTGACCGGGATGCCCAGCTGCGCGCAGCCGTCCGCGAGGCCGCGCACGGCCTGCTGGAACTGCCACATCACGCCCGGGTCCTCGGGGGAACCGAAGTTCAGGCAGTTGGAGACGGCCTTCGGGGTGGAGCCGGTGACGGCGACGTTGCGGTACGCCTCGGCGAGGGCCAGCTGCGCGCCCGCGTACGGGTCGAGGGCGGTGTAGCGGCCGGACGCGTCGGTGGCCAGGGCGATGCCGCGGCCGGTCTTCTCGTCGACGCGGATCACGCCGCCGTCGGCGTTCTCGGCGAGCACGGTGTTGCCGCGCACGTAGCGGTCGTACTGCTCGGTGATCCACTTGCGGCTGGCCAGCTGCGGGGAGCCGACCATCTTGAGCAGGGTGGCCTCGAGTTCGGCGTCGGACTCCGGGCGCTTCAGGCCGGCGGTGGTGTTCGCGACCAGCGCGTCCTGGCTGTCCGGACGCTGGACGGGACGCTCGTAGACCGGGCCCTCGTGGGCGATGGTGCGAGCCGGGGCGTCGACGACGGTCTCGCCGTGCCAGTCGATGACGAGGTGCTCGCCGTCGGTGACCTCACCGATGACGGTGGCCAGGACGTCCCACTTCTTGCAGACGGCCATGAACGCGTCGACGTTCTCCGGGGTCACCACGGCGCACATGCGCTCCTGGGACTCGCTGGAGAGCACCTCCGCGGCGGTCATGCCCTTGGCGCGGGTCGGGACGCGGTCGAGGTTGATGTGCATGCCGCCGTCACCGGCCGCGGCAAGCTCCGACGTCGCGCAGGACAGCCCGGCGCCGCCGAGGTCCTGGATGCCGACGACCAGTCGGTCGCGGTACAGGTCGAGACAGCACTCGATGAGCACCTTCTCGGTGAACGGGTCGCCGACCTGGACGCTGGGCAGCTTCTTCGGCCGGCCGCCTGCGCTCTCGTCGAAGGTCTCGGAGGCGAGGACGGACACGCCGCCGATGCCGTCGAGGCCGGTGCGCGCACCGAACAGGATGATGTTGTTGCCGGCACCGGACGCGAACGCCAGGTGCAGGTCCTCGACCCGCATCGCACCCGCGCACAGCGCGTTGACCAGCGGGTTGCCCTGGTACGAGGCGTCGAAGACGGTCTCGCCGCCGACGTTGGGCAGGCCGAGGGAGTTGCCGTAGCCACCGACGCCGCGGACCACGCCGTCGACGACGCGACGGGTGTCGGGGTGGTCGGCCGCGCCGAACCGCAGCTGGTCCATCACCGCGATCGGGCGGGCGCCCATCGCCATGATGTCGCGGACGATGCCGCCGACGCCGGTCGCGGCGCCCTGGTACGGCTCGATGTACGACGGGTGGTTGTGGGACTCGACCTTGAAGGTGACCGCCCAGCCGTCGCCGATGTCCACGACTCCGGCGTTCTCGCCGATACCGGCGAGCATCGACGACCGCATCTCGTCGGTGGTGGTCTCGCCGAAGTACTTCAGGTGCACCTTGGAGGACTTGTAGGAGCAGTGCTCGGACCACATCACCGAGTACATCGCCAGCTCGGCATCCGTGGGACGGCGGCCGAGGATCTCCCGGATGCGGGCGTACTCGTCGTCCTTGAGTCCCAGCTCCCGGTAGGGCTGGGCAACATCGGGGGTCGCGGTGGCGTGGGTGACGGTATCGACCTGCGATGACACGAGGAGTCGGGTCCCTTCCCTGGAGGAATCGAATGGGCAGCCCCGTGGGGTACTGCCAGCGCAAAGTCTAACCGGGCGGCTGCGCCGGGGCCGCACTGGTCGGCGGCGGGTGCGCTCGGTCACGCACGGCTTCCGAATTGTCACGCCAACGCAGCGGGTCACCGTCGATTCGGGTGGGCGCGATCAGCGAGGGGGTCCGGCCGCAGAACCCGACCGGTTGTGTCGGCGAATCCACAACGCCGCAGCAACTCCGCTCACGACGAAACCCGCGACGAGGAGGGGCATGGGCACGTGGAAGCTCGACGAAGGATCGTCTGCCGTCCGGGCGAGCTCGACCGCTCTCGCGACTTCGTGAATGGGCGGCATCGGCTCGCCGCTCGCCTCGGAGGCGAGCAGCAGATCGCCGGTGTCGGTGAAGGCGGCGGCCTCGCCCTGCGGCTGGTCCGGCGATTCGAGCACGACCGCCGGCGCCGCGGTGAGCGCGGCGACGATGTCCGCGTCCCGGACCCGGTAGAGGAAGACGTCCTTCTTGGTGCGCAGTGCGGCGGTCGAGCCGTCGGCCGACAGTGCCGCACCGGTGATCGGCCTCACCTCGCCGTCGTGGCCCCGCGCCGGCACCGTTCCGGCGGCGACGAGAACGGTAGGGGTGTCGGCGGACATGGTGTGGACGCTCTCCCCGCCGGACGTGGTGTAGACGGTCGCCGCCTCACCTTTGACCTTGGTGACGAGGACGGGCGTCCCGGTCCCGGCGATCAGCAGGGCTTCGACGTCGTGGGCGCCGTCAGCGAACGTCAGCGGTATCCGTTCCTGCCGTCCGGTCGACGGGTCCACACCGATCAGCGCGATCGACTCCCGGTCGACGTCGTTGTCGCCGGTGTCCGCCAGCCAGACGGTGCCATCCCCCGCGAGGGCCAGATCCTCCACATCGGTGGTGGGAAAATCGATTTCGATCCAGCGGACGACTCGGCATCGGGAGTCGAGCACCGCCAGTCGATCGTCACTGCCACTGTCGGCGATCGCATAGCCGCCGTCACCGGACCAGGCCAGGCCGGACAACTCCTCGAGAGCCGTGTCGGTCGGTGTGCAGTGGACGGACAGGGCCAGCGACTCCCCGCGGAGGTCGGCTGCCGTCGCGGCGGCAGCGGACCCCGCCGTCGCGACGCAGATCGCGGCGGCAACAAGCACGCATCTACCGAGCGTCACCGGGATCCCTTTCGTCGGGGACGGCACCGTACGCGCTCGCGCCGCCCGGGCGACGCGACTGCCCGGGCGGCGGACGTCGGCCGGCTGCTCACACCGGGCCCGCGACGAAGCGAGCGGGTTCCACCCGCTCCAGGTCGGGGCCACAACCCTCGGCTCCGGCCGACTTCATCAGTGTCGCAACGAATTCTGTCAACAAGCCCGGGTAGGCCTGGCAATAGACTGGCAGTCGCCGCCCCGCACGGGCAGGTGCGACCCGACAGAGGTCGCATCACGCGACGGCTGGACCCGTCACACACTCTGTTCACGTAGGTGTACGCAGCGTGCCCGGCGCGGTTGCCGGGCCGTTCATCCAGGCCACGCACGCTGCGACCATGAACGACGAATTCGACTGCAGGCCGGTCTGCGACACGCTCGTCGAACAGAACCCGCATCTCACTCGCGCACAGGCGGTGGCGCTGGCCATGGAGGGACTCGTCCTGGTGAACGGCAGGCCCGCTCGGCACCCGGGTCAGCTCGTCCGCCCGACCGATCAGGTGACCGTCGACGGTTACCCGGTTCCCGGGCGGCCGCGTCTCATGGTTGTCGCCTGACGCACCGGGGAGATCGCTCCGAGTCGGGACGAGGCGCACGACGGGTGACGCCGACCTGCCCGCTGCCGGGAGGCAGTCCCGAGTGCGGATCACGTGAACAGACCTGCGCCAAGGAGCGCGACCGCAGCCATGACCGCGGCGGCTGGGAAGGTGGTGACCCAGGCCACGACCATGTTGCCCGCGACTCCCCAGCGCACCGCGGTCAGCCGTTTGGTGGTGCCGACTCCCATGATCGCGGAGGAGATGACGTGAGTCGTCGATACCGGCGCACCGAAGCCCATCGAGGCGACGTAGAGGACGGAGGCGGCGGTGGATTCCGCCGCGAATCCGTGGGGTGGGTCCAACTCGATGATCTTGCGTCCGAGAGTACGCATGATGCGCATCCCACCGGTCGCGGTGCCGAGCGCGAGAACAGCGGCGGTCAGCAGGAAACACCACCACGGGATCGAGTAGTCGTCTTGATGCCCGGAGACCACCAGCGCGAGCACCACGATGCCCATCGTCTTGGCGGCATCCTGCATGCCGTGACCGAAGGCCATCGCTGCTGCCGAGCAGGTCTGCGCTCGACGGAATCGCCGACCCGTCACCGACGGTGACGAATTCCGGAACAACCACATGATTGCGATCATCACCAGATAGCCGAGACCGAAGCCCACGACCGGCGAGAGGATCATCGGCAGCAGAACCTTGTCCACCACCCCGTCCCAGAGGACGGTCATGCCGCCTGCGAGTGCAGCGCCGACCATGCCGCCGATCAGCGCGTGCGACGAGGAGGACGGCAACCCGAACCACCAGGTGATCAGGTTCCAGCAGATCGCCCCCACCAGCGCGCAACCGACGATGAGCAGGGCGTGGGTACTGACGTCGAGTTCGATGATCCCGGCCCCGACCGTGGTTGCGACCTTGGCGCCGAAGAAGGATCCGACGAGGTTGCCGACGGCGGCCATCGCGAGCGCGGCGCGCAGCGTCAGCGCGCGGGTCGACACCGAGGTCGCGATCGCGTTGGCCGAGTCATGGAAACCGTTGGTGAACGTGAACGCCATTGCCAGTGCGATGACGAGGACCAGCGCGAACACCGTCGGTCACGACTCCTTGAGAACGATCGACTCGACGACGTGCGAGACCTTCTCGAAGGCGTCCGCGGCGTCTTCGAGCTCGTCAGCCACGTCCTTGAGTTTCATCACCGTCAGCGCGTCCCGGGTCCCGTTGAACAGGTCGGCCAGGAACGTCCGGTAGAGGTTGTCGGCGGTGTTCTCGAGTTCGTTGATCGTGATCCAGTACTTTTCCAGTCCTTTCATCGAGGACAGTCGGGGCATGGCCTCCGCGGTGACCTGCGCGCAGGTCTCGAGTGTGTCGATCACGTCGGCGAGTTTGCTTGGCAGCTCGACGATCCCGTACAGGGACATCAGCTGCGTGGCTGCCTCCATGTGATCGAGCACGTCGTCGAGCGCGGCACCGAGGACGTAGATGTCGGAGCGGTCGAAGGGGGTCACGAAGCTCGAGTTCAGGGTCTGGAAGATCTCGTGGGTGATGCGGTCGCATTCGTGTTCGAGCTCGACCATCCGCGCGGAGACGGCGGCGTGGTCCGCACCGGGGCGGCCGAGCTCGGTCAGAGTCTTGGCGCCGGACTGGATGCACTGGGACGACGAGGTGAACAGCATGTAGAAGACATCGGACTTGGGCTTGAAGCGTGCGAACATCTGCTCTCTCAATACGATTGGGTGCGGGACCGGGGCACCGAACGGTCGACGGCAGCGGCTCGGAGCGGGTGCCCCATGCCGCCGCCGTCGGTGAGTCGGTGCGCTGTTCAGGTGTTGCGCTGCTCGGTCAGTGCGGCGGTGCGCTGGTCGATCCAGGTATGCATGTCGTCGACCTTCGCCTGCAGATCATCTGCGCTGAGTCCGTCGCTGACCGGAATGGACTGCGCGATCCGGTCGAGGGTTTCGGAGGCGAGTCCGCTGGGGTACATCTGGTCGAAGAGGTCCCAGTAGGCCTCCTCGTATACGGCGGTGAACGCCTCGGAGTCGAGGAACCGGGTCTTCAGGGCATTGGACTTTCCGCCGGGGCCGCCTCCCATGCCGGGTGGGCCGCCCATGCCGCCGGGTCCCTGCATCTGTGCCCCGTCCGTGCCGGTGGTGCCGCCCGTCGGTGGCGTCATCCCCTCGGGCGGCGTCATCCCCTCGGGCGGCGTCATGCCCTCCGGCGGCGTCATCCCCTCCGGCGGCGTCATGCCTGCGCCGGCCTCGCCGCCGTTGCCCATCGCTCCGGGCCCGCCCCCGCCCGGCATGGACAATCCGACGCTGTCGTGCGGGCCGGTGGTCGTGTCGCCCTGCATCGCCAGATTGAGATCCCAGGAGATGACGGTGATCTTCTTGGATTCGAGGTCGTACCAGAGGTAGTAGTTCTGTCCCGGCCCGCTCATGTCGTCGCCGTTGACGAGCAAGTTCTGTGTGGCCAGGTAGCGGGCGAACGAATCGACGTCGACCCAGTCGGCCAGGTGCGCATCGAATTCCGCGTCGTCGGCGCTGTCCATCCACTTCAGGAAGTTGATGAGCGGCTGGAGGTTGCCGCTGTCGACCGCGTTGATCTGCTTGAACTGGTCGGCGTAGGCGGACTGGTCGTCACCGGCGTACTCGAAGCGCGAGTTGGCGTCCGCCTTGTACAGGTAGCCGTCGGTGTCGAACAGCGAGTTGGCGTACGTGTCGTCGGGGTGCTCGAGCAGCAACCGGGTGGTGGTGGCGCCGTCGTTGATCGAGTACACCGTGTACGCGTAGCGCTGGGTCGCCTGACCGGTCGCCGCGGTCAGCGACAGCGCCATCGCCTCGTTCAGCACCGGGGAGCCCGGGCGGACCGACAACTCCGTCATGCCCTGGTATGCCCGGC
This sequence comes from Rhodococcus sp. NPDC003322, assembly GCF_053589555.1. Lineage (NCBI taxonomy): Bacteria > Bacillati > Actinomycetota > Actinomycetes > Mycobacteriales > Nocardiaceae > Rhodococcus > Rhodococcus sp. NPDC003322. The sequence goes on from NZ_JBSFSC010000001.1 coordinate 1,012,449, forward strand.
CATCTTCGTTTTCGTCGAAGCTGATGAGCAGCGGCAAGGACGTCGGATCGTCCTCCGACGCCATCCCCGCCATCGGATCGAAGCCCTCGGGAAGCTGGAAGTTCTCCGGCAACTCCATGCCCTCGGGCGGAGCGAATCCCTCACCGCCGGGCATGGCGTTCTCGCCGCGGACGCCCATCAGGGTGGAGTTGCCCTTCAACCGGACCGAGACGTCGTTGACGAAGGTGCCGTCGATGGTGATGTCCGCGGTGATCCACTTCTTGTCACCGGTGGACTGGAAGGTGGTGATCATGTCCTGGTACTCGGCGTCGGTGATCTCCAGCGACACCTCGTGCGAGACCGAGTCGTCGAACAGATCCACTGTGCCGGTGATGTTGTCGGTGATCTCCGACGCGATCACCGTGGCGTCACCGGTGATGTACGGGCGGATGCGGGCGTTGCCGAACACGGTCGCCATGATCGCCACGAAGGCGACGAACACCACCAGCAACTTCCAGTGCTGACGCAGCGATGTCGGAATCCGGTGCCGGAGCTTGAGTTTCGGAGCCGGCGCGCCGGCGGTGTTCGTCGCGGGCATCAGATGTCCGTCTGGTCGTATCCGGTCAGGACGGTGACGCGTTGTCCGGAATTGACCGCGCTGAGCGCGGCTATGAGTTCGGCGGGCTTGGTGCCCTTCTTCAACTGGGCGGTGTAGTACATCTCGTTGAGCGCGCCGGAGCGGACCGCTTCGGTCGACACCAGCTCGAATTCGGTGCAGTGCTTGATGAGGACGTCCTCGACGAGGGCGGCGTACTCCTGCTCCGGCGGCACCTGCACCTTGACGACCTGACGCTGCACGTCGAGCTTGAACCAGTTGAACTTGCTCATGATCAGCAGGACCAGGCAGATCGCGACGGTCGCGGCGATGGCGAGCAGGTAGAACCGGGTGCCGGTGGTCATGCCGATCGCCATCACCAGGAAGATGAACCCGACGTCACGAGTTTCCTTGATGGCGTTGCGGAATCGGACGACGGACAGGGCACCGACGAGCGCGAACGCGCGGGCGATGTTGGAGCCGACGACGAGCATGATCAGCGAGATGATCATGCCGACCATCACCAGGGTCTGCACGTAGGACTGGCTGTAGGAGACGTTCTTGTGGGTGTAGCGGTAGACCCAGCCGATGATCGCGGACAGCACGAACGACAGTGCCAGCGACACGATGATGTCGAAGGTGCTGAACGTTCCGCTCAGGTCCTGGAGGTCGAAATTCATGGTTGTCCTGTCTCGGTTGTCGTGAAATGCGGGGAAAGAGGCGGCGGGTGACCTGCGTCAGCTCGCGGCGCGGGTCGAGGTGTCGAGCACGTCGGTGGGCACCCGGTCGTCGTAGCCCTCGGGAAGAACCAGTTCGGGCGCACCGTGCCGGGACCGCGGCGCCATCCCGAACGCCTCGACGGACTGGCAGTACTTCGACACCCGGATCACCGACATGTTCAGCCGGGCAGTCAGATCCGTGGCCCAGTACGGCACCCGCTCGTTCGCCTTGAGCTCGACGATCGCGAGCTTCGGCGGGATGATGAACCGGTTCTCGGCACCGGACGCGAAGTGGAAGTCGCGGTCCCGGCCGTGCACCTTGTGGTCGATCGTCACCCGCAACCCGAGGTCGGCCTCCCGGCCGACGAACGCCTCCCGCAGATAGCCGGTGGTGACCATCGGTCGCAGGTCCAGGTTCCCGATCAGGGTGGTCACCTCGTTCACGAACGGGCGCTGCGAGGGATCGCATTCGATCTCCTCGCGGCCGTTGAGCCACCGCTGAGCCACCCCGTAGGGCATGGCGGTGCGCCGCTTCTGGGTGACGCGGTTGACGCGCTGTTTGATCTCGATCTGCACCGGGGTGTCGTCGGTGCACTCGGCCGGCTGTCCGTACAGGCGCAACCGGAGCTTGCGCCGGAACTTGAGGCCTTCGATCTTCTCCCAGTAGAACCGCAGGTCGGGGGTGTCGTAGTAGAGCGAAGTGACCGGGTACCCGCCGTGCGGCGAATACGGGTCGGTGTCCATCCGGGCGGCCAGTTCCCGTCGCAATTCGGGCACCTTCAACTCGTCGACGAGGTACTTGATCTCGTACCGGTTGAACGCGTGCAGTTTGCTCGCGGTCTGCTGATAGCCCACCGGATCCGTCGGGACATCTTCGGCCGACTCGGCGACGGCCGGTCCAGAGCCATCATCAGGCGTGGATTGGTTCCGGAATCGGTCCAAGAATCTCATTGCTCTGCGATCTCCCGGCTACGTCGTTGTCTGCAGGGGACCCCTGCACGGGCAGTGAATAGTTCAAGTACAGCTCATGAACTTCACAAGAATCAGCAATGAACCTGGCAATCAACTGGGAATCCATCGCCGGCTCTTGCGCTGTGCAACCGTCCCAGTGCAGCGCGACGCGCAGCTCTCGAACCCGCACCGATTCGGCATGATCGTGCGGGTCCGGCGGCTGCGCTGTGTCGGCAGTTCTGCGCGACGGTCAGACTCGTGACACGCATCCAGCATCGCGCTTTCCGTCGCCGGGAGCGTCCCGCCGTGGCGGCATCTTCACGTACCGCAGGCGCGGTATGCGCCCGAAACCGAAAGTGGCGAACGGTGCGGCGAGTTCAGTTGACCTGCGGTCGGATCAGTCCGTTCTCGTAGGCGGCGATGACCAGCTGCGCCCGATCGTGGGCCTGGAGCTTGGTCATGATGCGATTGACATGGGTCTTGGCGGTGTGAGGCGAGATCACCAGGTCGGTTGCGATCTCATCGTTGGATCGGCCCGCGCCGACCAGGGTGAGCACCTCGACCTCCCGCTCCGTCAGGTGCTCGAGTGCCGGTGGCACCCGGTCGGTGGCTGCCGCAGGCTGGACGTAGCGGTTGATGAGGCTGCGGGTCGCGGTGGGCGAGAGCAGGGCGTCGCCGCGGTGGACTGCCCGAATCGCCGAGATGATCTGGTCGGGTTCGAATCCCTTGCCGATGAACCCGCTCGCGCCGGCACGCAATGCGCCGACTATGTATTGGTCCTCTTCGAACGTGGTCAGGATCAGAATCTTCACCCCGGCGAGATCCGGGTCGGAGCAGATGGCCCGGGTCGCGGCAATTCCGTCGGTTCCGGGCATGCGGATGTCCATGAGCACCACGTCCGGTCGCAGGCTGCGGGCGAGTTCGATCGCGCGTTGTCCGTCATTGGCCTCTCCGACGACCTCGAGGCCGTCGGAGTGGGTCACGAGGTCCGTGATCGCCGATCGGATGAGTGCCTGGTCGTCGACGATGAGCACGCTGATCACGAACGTTCCTCCGCAGTCGTCGAGTTGTCGACGGGTTCGGTCGGCAGGTCGGCGACAAGTATCCACCTTCCCGTCCCGTCGTGCCCGTAGGTGAGCATGCCGCGAACCGACTCGACACGCTCGCCCATGCCGATCAGGCCCTGGCGCGTGCCGAGATGCTCGCCGACGCCGGGCGCTGTCGGGTTCGTGACGGTGACACGCAGGGAACGGGGCCTGCACTCGACGAGAACGTGCGCCTCGCGGCCCGTTCCGTGCTTGTGCGCGTTGGTCAGCGCCTCCTGGATGATCCGCAGCGCAGTGATGTCCGTGGTCCCGGGCAGGTCGTGGCAGTCGCCGTCCATGCGGACGGTGACTGCCATGCCATGGCTCGCGAACGCCCGCACGACGTCGTCGAGTTGGGCGAGGCCGGGCGGACCGGTGCCGGCGTCGGGGTCGCGCAGTGTCGCCATCAGATCGCCGATCTCGGCCAACACGGTGCGCGAGGCTCGGCGGACGATCGCCAGTGACTTCTCGGCGGCGGCCGGCCGATCGCGCAGCGCCGACGCCGCGACACCGGCGTGCAGGTTGATCACCGAGATCTGGTGGGCGACAACGTCGTGCAGATCGCGGGCGATCGCCAGCCGCGTTTCGGCGACCCGCTGGCGGGCCAGCGCCTCGCGGGTGCGTTCGGCCCGTTCGGCCCGTTCGGTAACGGCCGCGACATAGCCGCGCTGAGTTCGGACGGCCTCGCCGACCGTGCCGCCGAGCAGGACGGTCAGTACGCTCTGGAACCCGTTGTAGCCGTCGACGGCGACCGCGACGAGCATGAGCGCCGCGGCAACCGCGGCGATCGCCATGCCCTTCCGCCTGCTCGTGTTCAACACCGCCGTGTACACGGCGACAGCCACTGCCACGGGGAGCCCCGGGTTGAACACCCCGATGGAGACTCCGACTGCGACAAGAGCAACGACCGCGGGCAACACCACGAAGGGCGCCCGATGCCGGGCGAGCAGGATCGCGGCCGCCGCCGCGTCGACGAGCACGGTGTCGGTGGACCACACGAAACCGGCGCCGGGATCGTCGGACAGAGCGCCACCCGTCACCACCACGGCCGTCACGACGACGTGGCCGATCCAGGGCATCGCCATGTGAAACGGCATGGCAGGTAACCCGACGCGCGTCACGCGTCCAGCTTCGCCCGTCGCGTCATGCCCCGCGTCCCCCGCCCGGGTGAACCCGCGTACCGCGCCTGCGGTACGCGGGTGTTCGGCCTGCCGATCCGGGCCGCGGCGTCACTCCCCTGCCGCGGGCTCCTGCCCCTCGGGGAACTCGGTACCGATGCGCTGCGCCTCACCGGTGGTCGCCGGGTCCGGACGGTCCGCCTGGTCCTGTGCGGCCATCTGCAGCCCGTCCAGATCGGTGCGGAAGTAGATGACGTTGTAACGATCCCAGGTGGTCGCCACGAACTCGAGGTACCGGCCGCCGGCCCACGGGTGCATGAACCCGCCGTACAGCGACGGCACCAGCACTCCCGACAGGATGGTCTGCGTGCCACTCCACGGGCCCTCGAGCCGATCGGCCTGCCGGATCACCAACGAGTTCGTCGCGTCGGTGTACATCGCGACGTACTTGTTCAGGAAGCTGTTCCACTGCACCGACAGCTCGCTGACCGGCGACTCGATCACCGGCACGGCCGCCGACAGATCGGTCACCCAGGCGGACCCGTTCCAGTACTCGTAGGCGGCGAGGTTGCCGATCTGCGCGTCGGGCACGCGCGCGAGCAGCGCACCACCGCTGCGCCCCGATGGGGTGCCGAACTCGTAGACATAGCCGTCGCGCTCGACGAACGCGCTCTGCTGGAAATTCGCGTTGTTCGAGTCGAACTGCGGGATGCCGGGGATGTCGAGCGCGGCCACGTTCGCGCGGACCGTCAGCGGGTCCAGGGTCCAGTTCTCGCCGTCGTCCGTCGACGACGCGAGCGCGGAGTACAGCGTCGTCCAGTTGCCCGGCGAGTCCCACGACCTGACGCCCATGACGCGCATGTACTGGACGCCGCCGACCGAGACACCGGCGGTGGGGATGACGGTGTACTCCCCGGGGATGCCGAAGCCGGGGACGATCTCCTTCGAGTGGTTCGGCGCGTCCAGTGGTGAGCTGTCGATGCGCATGCCGTCGGCGAGGGCGGTGTCCGAGCTACGGAACAGCACATTCGAGCGCCAATCGTCGCCGTCGGAGCCGCACTTGCCGACCGTGTCGCCGAAGGCCATCAGCACGTTGTGCCCGCTGCCCGCGATGCCGTTGTCCCACATGATGCCCAGGTCGGTGCCCGAGACGTTGAACCGGTCGACGGTGTCGTTCGGGCTGCCGGGACCGGTGACCATCTCGATCGCCTTCGTCCGGCCCGTCAGCTGCGGCAGGCCGCCGTCCGGGGATCCGGTGATCCACGGCAGCGCCTTGCCGATCGACCCGGTCGAGCTGCCGGAAGCCTGACCGCACGGACCGCCGGGTGCGTCGCCGGACGATCCGAAGGACTGGGCGGTGGCCGGCACCGCGGCGGCTGCCACCAGAAGCGCGGCCGCGCCGGCCGCGACGAACGCGGACCGCGCGCGGCCGGTTGTGGACGGGTACTTGCGAGCGTGCACGAGCATGTCCTCCCCTTGACGGTTCGAGCCCCGACGACCCGCCCCGGCGCGAACCCTGACGGCCCGGCGCGACCCAGACAACCACGAGAACGGTGTGACTGCCGAGTCTGGTGAGGAAATTGTTACCTCGGAGCAAATCGGTTCTCGGGCATCCTCGCCGAGGACGGAGCGGGGCCGCCATCCGATGTTCGAACGACGGCAACCCAGGGCCCGGACGCGACCAGGCCTCACTCCTGCGGCGTCAGGAACGCGGCGAGAGCCTCCGCGTACGAGGTCACGTCCGCGGCGCCCATCAGCTCCCGCGCCGAGTGCATCGCCAGCTGCGGTGCCCCGACGTCGACGGTCGACAGCCCGGTCCGGGACGCGGTGATCGGCCCGATCGTCGACCCGCACGGCAGGTCGGCCCGGTGCACGTACCGCTGCAGCGGCACCCCGGCCTGGTCGCAGGCCAGCGCGAACGCGCCCGCCCCGGCGGCGTCGGTGGCGTAGCGCAGGTTCTGGTTCACCTTGAGCACCGGACCCCCGTTCACCTCGATCCGGTGGGCGGGCTCGTGCCGGTCCGGGTAGTTCGGGTGGGTGGCGTGCGCCATGTCGCCCGATGCGCACACCGATCCCGCCATCGCGCGCAGGAAGTCCTCGCGACCGCCGCCGCGGCCGAGCACGATCCGTTCCAGGACCGAGTTCAGCAGGTCCGAGAAGGCGCCCCGGTCGGACATCGACCCGACCTCCTCGTGGTCGAACAGGGCGAGTACCGGGATCGCCTCCCCCGGGTTCTCGGTCGCGGCGAGCAGCGCCTGGCTGCCGGCGTAGCAGGTGCCCTGGTTGTCCAGCCGCGGCGCGGAGACCAGTTCGTCGTGCAGTCCCACCACGGTGCTCGGCGCGAGGTCGTGGGTCATCAGCTCCCAGCCGAGGACCGCGTCCGCGTCGACACCGGCCTCGGCGGCGAGGAACCCGAGGAAGCTGCGCGGCGACGTCCCCACGCCCCAGATCGCGTTCACGTGCCGCTGCGGGTCGAGGGCGACACCCTTGCGGTCGTCGGACAGGTGAATCGCCAGCTGCGGCACCCGCAGGATCGGCCGGTCCACCCGAATCAGGTGCTCCCGCAGGCGGTTTCCCTCCCGGACACTGAGCCGACCGGAGATGCCGAGGTCGCGGTCGAGCCACGAGTTCAGCCACGCACCGCCGTAGGGCTCGAGCCCGACCATCTGCCAGCCCGCGGACTCGACGTCGGGATGCTGCTTGACCCGCAGGTTCGGGCTGTCGGTGTGGCCACCGACGATCCGGAACGGCACGGCCTCGTGGCCCGCTCCTTCGGTGCTCCACGCGACCAGCGACCCGGCGCGCACCAGGAAGTAGCGCCCCGGCGCCGTCGGCCAGCCGTCGGTCTCACGCAGTTCGACGAACCCGGCGGCGATCAGGTCGCCGGCCACCGTCGCGCACACGTGGAAGGGTGACGGTGAGGCGTCGACGAACGAGCAGAGTCCGGGGGCGGTGGCGTCGGTCAGTGGGGCCATGACCGAATCCTAGGGCGTGTCTCCCGCTCCCCCTCGGATGCACCTGGCGAGACGATCATCGTCCGGAGCAATTCGCGTCGCCCGGTCGCGGACGATGGTTTTTCCCGACTCCAGGGCATTCTCGGCACGCTCCAGATCGTTTTCACGGTGAAGACCACGGAAGGGCGTCTGCGGCGACAGGGTCCACGGTTCGACCCATCGGCGCCGACATTTCTCCCAGGCCCGCCCGACCCGGTGCTGCCGGCCGTTCACCGAACAGGAGCCGGACAGGTCAGCGCACCGGTGCGCTGCTGCGTCCCTGCGCCCGCCCGCTCAGCTCGGCGTCGAGTGTCGCCTGCGCCACGCGCATCTGCTCGGCGTACACGGGGTCCTGAAGCCGCCGCCACATCACATCCTCGGGCACGTCCTCGACCTGGCTCGTCACCCACCAGATGTTGCCGAACGGGTCCCTGATGCGCCCTCCACGCTGTCCGAACGCGCTGTCGCCCAACTCGGTGACCACCTCGGCACCGGCGGCGGCCGACTTCGCGAAGGTCTCGTCCGCGTTCGCGACGAATACGCGCAGCAGGCTCGGCATGATCGGCCACTCCGGGCGTCGATCGAAGGCGAGTACGACGGTATCGCCGACCCGGATCTCGCCGTGGCCGATCGATCCGTCTTCGGTCGCCACGCGCGCGAGCTCCGTGCCGTCGAACACGTGTGAGACGAAGTCGAGGAACGCGCCGGTGTCGTCGGTGACGACCCAGGGGGCGACGCTCGTGTAGCCGGTCGGGTTGGCGTTGTGCAGATCGGACATTCTCGGTTCCTTTCGAGGACGTTCCACTGTCGCTGCCCAAGCTAGACGCGAAATAGGACTGTTTCTGTCCTGGATGCGAGGAAGATCGAGGAATGGCCGGACCCACCTCACGCCTGCTCACGATGCTGTCGCTGCTCCAGACTTCGCGCACGTGGTCCGGCAGCGAACTCGCCGAACGGTTGGCGGTCACGCAACGAACGGTGCGGCGAGATGTCGACCGGCTGCGTGAGATGGGCTATCCCATCGACGCCGACCTCGGCGCCCACGGCGGCTATCGCCTGGCGGCGGGCACGTCGATGCCGCCACTGCTTCTCGAAGACGACGAGGCCGTCGCCGTCGCACTCGGGCTGCGCACGGTCGCCGTCCACGGCCTGCCCGAGCTCGCGGACGCCGGCGTCCGCGCGCTCACCAAGCTGAGCCAGTCGCTCCCCGCCCGGCTGCGAGAGCGTGTGCGCACCTTGGGCATTGCTGCCATTCCCCGGGCGCGGGCGTCGGGGAACACCGTCGACGCGGACGTCCTCACCGTGCTCTCCGCCTCGATCGCGAATCGGGAACGAGTCCGCCTGGAGTACGAGGATCGCAGCGGCCATCTCAGCGCCCGACACCTCGAACCACAGCGGCTGGTCAACATGAATCAGCGTTGGTACCTCGTCGCGTTCGACCTCGATCGCGACGATTGGCGCCGGTTCCGGGCGGATCGGATCTCGGTTCCGCGAGGCACAGGAGCCCGGGCGCGGGAACTCATGCCCGACGAGGAAGTGCTCGCGCACCTCGAGCGCGCCGAGCTCGCGATGGCGCCGACACACCGGGCGGATGTGACACTGCACCTCCCGCTCGCGCTCGCCCGCATGCGTTTGCGTGATCACCTCGGTGACGGTGAGCTCACGGCTGAAGGCGATACGACCAGATGGCGCAGCGCGTCGGACACCGTGGAGTGGCTGGCGTTACGGCTGCTCATTCTGGACTGCCGCTTCGTCGTGCACGGGCCTCAGGAGCTGAAGGATCAGCTCAGCAGGATCCACGAGCGGACCCGCTGATGGTCGGTGTGCGAGGCGCCCTGTCCCCGGTCGTCAGTGCTGCCCCAGATCGTCAGTGCTGCCCCAGGTCGTCAGTGCGGCTGCCCCGACACGCAGAAGCGATTGCCGTCCGGGTCGGTCAGCGTCACCCAGCGGAAACCGTCCATGTCGTGCCGCTCGTACTCGCTCGCGCCGGCGTCGACCAGCCGCGCCACCTCCGCGTCGAGGTCGGTCGACGACAGGTCCAGGTGCACCCGGTTCTTGCCGGGCGTCGGGTCCGGCACCTTCTGGAACGCCAGCTTGTAGGGTGCCCCCGGGATCCCGACCAGGTAGAACCAGCCGTCGTTGTCCGCCTCGACCCGGCCGCCGGTCTGCTCCGCCCACCAGGTCGCCAGCGGACCGGGCTCAGCGCTGTCGAACGTGATCATCGCCAGTGTCATCGTCATGGCGGCACGGTACTGCCGGGCACCGACATGTGCGCCGGCGCCGGTTCGCTCCGCTACGGTTGTCGCCCAGGACAGCCACTGCCTGCACAGACCGACCACGGAGTGAAACGAATGCCCGAAATCTTGCCCGCTGCAGCCGCTTCCGAGTCCCAGACGGTGGCGAGCCCGTTGACTCCGGCGGCGATCTTCCTGGTCGCGACGATCGACGAGGGCGGCGAGTCGGTGACGCGGCAGGTGCTCGCGGACGCGGCCGGCCTGCGGCGGTCGGTGGGGCTGCGACTGCCCGGTGCGGGGCTGGAGCTGATCGTGAGCATCGGGTCCGCGGCGTGGGACCGACTGTTCACCGGGCCCCGGCCTGCGCAGTTGCACCCGTTCCCGGTGCTGCGCGGCGCCAGGCATCAGGCCCCGTCCACGCCGGGTGACCTGCTGTTCCACCTCCGCGCGATGAGCATGGACGCCTGCTTCGAGCTCGCCCACCACCTCATCAAGCGACTGTCGGGCGCGGCGACCGTCGTCGACGAGGTGCACGGCTTCCAGTACTTCGAGAACCGTGACCTGATCGGGTTCGTGGACGGCACCGAGAACCCGAGCGGGAAGGAGGCGGTGGCCGCCGTCACCGTCGGCGACGAGGATCACGCCTTCAGCGGCGGCTCCTACGTGCACGTGCAGCGGTACGTGCACGACATGGACGCGTGGGAGGCGCTGCCGGTTCCGGAGCAGGAGAACGTGATCGGCCGCACCAAGCTCGACGACATCGAGATGAGCGACGACGTCAAACCGGCCAACTCGCACGTCGCGCTCAACGCGATCAAGGACGAGGAGGGCAACTCGATGGAGATCCTGCGCGCGAACATGCCGTACGGCCGCGTCGGCGACGGTGAGATGGGCACCTTCTTCATCGGCTACTGCCGTACCCCGGACATCACCGAGCGGATGCTGGAGAACATGTTCCTCGGCAACCCGCGCGGCAACTACGACCGGCTGCTGGACTTTTCGACGCCGGTGACGGGCTCCGCGTTCTTCACCCCGAGCGCCGACTTCTTCGACGCGCTGCCCGCGCCGCCTTCCCCGGTTGCCTAGCGGACCGGTCGGGCCGCTGGGCCGACCACTGATGCCGGCGCACGGGCCGTTCCGTGCACCGGCTCCCGATCAGTGCCCGGGCAGCACGCAGGTGGTGTCCAGGCCGAGGACGTGGTTGAGCCGGCCGAACGCCAGCCACGACCCGATGCTCATCGACAGTTCGACGATCTCGGCCTGCGTGTAGTGCGCAGTCATCCGGTCCCAGAACTCGTCGTCGAGTCCGTGGTGGTCGAGGGCGTACCGCTCGGCGTACTCGGCGGCGAGGCGGGTGCGGTCGTCGAAGGCCTCGGTGGTGCGCCAGTTCTCGACATCCTCGTCGAAGCCGATCTCGACCTTGACGCCGTCGCGGTCGGTGCGCCAGTCCTGGCAGAAGATGCAGCCGTTGATCTGGGCGATCCGAAGCCGGGCCGCCTCGAACGCGCGCAGGTCGATGCTCGAGTGCTCGTACACCGACAGCGAGAACTGCGAGGCGGCGATCCCGATGCCGGGGACCATCTCACCCCAGACGTAGCCGATCGGGTCCTTGCCCTCGGGAATGTCGATGTTCATACCGTCGTCCTTTCCGATGTCGTGAACCTGTCCGATGCGGTGAGCTTGCCGACGCCAGGGCGCAGCGGCACGTCGAGCGCGTCGTAGAGACCCGGCTCGGCGGCCACGAGCCAGTCGATGGCACCGACCAGGCGCCCGACCGCGGTCGCGTTGCCGCCGGCCGACCGGTTGCCGCCCTCGTCGGTGGCCTCGACTGCGACCTCGATCCGCGGCCTGCCCTCGATGATCACCTTGTGGGCGCCGGCGCCGCCGTCCGCGGGGCTGGGCCAGTCGGGCGCGCAGGACGGGTGGATGCGGGTGACGTGCTCGATCACGATTCGCGGCTCGCCGCCGACGATGCCCTGTACCTCGAACCGCAACGCGCCCTGGGTGCCCTCCTCGAAGTCGCCCATCGTCGCGGTGGTGACGGTGGATTCCAGGGGCCTGCGCAGGAGGGTCTCGCGGATCTCGTCGAGTTCGACGCCGAGCGCCCGCGCCATCAGCCGGACCTGACCGCCCCACACCATCGTCGGAATGCCGGGCGCGACCATCGGCGGCGCGTAGTCCATGGGCTGCCCCATGCCGACCAGCCACCGGACGGAATCGGGCTGGTCATAGGTGGAGTAGTCGAAGATCTCCTGACAGCGGATCACGTCGACGGTGGTCGCCAGACCACTGAGCAGCAACGGCAGGACGTCGTTGCCCCACCCCGGGTCGATGCCGGAGGCGAACAGCGATCCACCACCCTCGTCGATCGCGTCCTGGATCGCCTGACGCATCTCGGCGGGCGCGCTGCGGTGGTCGTACAGCGGATACAGGGATGTGGTCACGACGACGGCGCCGGCCCGGATCGCGGCGACGATGTCGGCGAGCGCGTCGTCGGGTCGGATGTCGCCGGACGCCGCGTACACGACGGCGTCGGGCTTCGACGCCAGCACGGCGTCGACGTCGGCGGTGGCCGCGACTCCGAGCTCGCGGCCGACGTCGCCGAGGTCACCGGCGTCGCGGCCGATTTTGTCGGGGTTGTGGACGAGGACGGCGGCGAGTTCCAGTTCGGGATGCGCGTCGACGGCGCGGATCGCCGCGCGGCCGACATTTCCGGTGCCCCAGACGACCGTGGTGATCATGGCTGCGCACGCTACGACATGGAACAGGTTCTCGCGGCGGAATCAGGCGCTTCGCGCGACGTCGAGCGCGTCGTGCACGCCCGGCGGCCTGCCCGCCAGCACCGCGATCGCGTCGACAAGCCGGTCGACGGCGGCCGCGGCGCCGTCCCGGGACCCCGGCTCGATCGTGACCTCCACCCGCGGATCCCCCTCGACGACCACCAGGTGCACGGTCCCGCCCGCGGGCACGGTCGGCCAGTCGGGCGCGCAGTCGGGGTGGATCCGGCCGATGTGTTCGATGACGATCCGGGGCTCACCGTCCACGATGCCCTGCACCTCGAACCGCACCGCGCCCTGACCGCCTGCCTCGAACTTGCCCATGGTGTCGGTTTCGACGGTCACCTCGATCTGCACTCGGTCCACGGATTCTCGGATCTCGTCGAGTTCCACGCCGAGGGCGCGCGCCAGCAGCCGCACCCGGTCACCCCACACCATCGTCGGCATCCGCGGCGCCAGCATCGGCGGCAGGTAGGACAGCGGCTCTCCCATGCCCATCAGGTAGCGGACCGATCCGGGGAGGTCGTAGCCCGAGTAGTCGACGATCTCCCGGCAGCGGATCGACCGCGCGCCGGCGTCGAGGCCGCCGAGCACCAGCGGCAGCACGTGGTTGGCCCAGTCCGGGTCGACGTCACCCACGTACAGGGAACCGCCACCGGCCACGATGGCGGACCGGATCTCCTCGCGGACCGCGGGTTCGGCGGCGCGGTGGTCGTGCAGCGGGTAGATCGGCGGCGTCACCACCACGGCACCGGTCCGCAGCGCCGCGACGAGGTCGGCGACCGCATCGCGGGACCGGGTGGTGCCGGAGCCGGCGTAGACCACCGCACCCGGACGCGTCGCGAGCACCGCGGCGGCATCGTCCGTGGCGACGATCCCGAGCGTGCGCCCGAGGCCGGCGAGGTGGCCGGCGTCGCGACCGACGCGGTCCCCGGCCGGCACGAGGACGGCGGTCAGGTCCAGCGCCGGATGCGCGTCGACGGCGCGGATCGCGTCCCGCGCGATGCTGCCGGCGCCCCACACGATGGTCGAGATCATGGCCGGACGGTAGCAGGACGGGGCGCACTCCGCCGCCGGGCACGTCCCGGGAAAAGCCGCGTGCACAGGGCTTTCCGCGCCTGCACACAGGTGTTCGGCGGACATCTCCCGTGTGCATGCGGGAACGGGTGTGTGCACACGGGTTCTGCGCGGAGTGGGCAAGGCATGACGAACGACGGCCCCGGGAGTCCCGGGGCCGTCGGTGCGTCCGACGTCAGGCGGAGACGACGCTCTCGAGGACGGAGTAGAACATGCCGAGCCCGTCGTCGCTCGGGCCGGTAAGCGGCTCGGTCGCGTGCTCGGGGTGCGGCATCAGGCCGACGACGCGGCCGTTCGCGGACGCGATGCCCGCGATGCCGCGCTGCGAACCGTTCGGGTTGTTGCCGGCGTAGCGGAACACCACGCGGCCCTCCCCCTCGAGCTCGTCGAGCACCTTCTCCGACGCCTGGTAGCGGCCCTCACCCGACTTGAGCGGGATGAGGATCTCGGCGCCGGTCTCGTAGCGGGTGGTCCACGCGGTCGAGGTGGACTCGACCTTCAGCCACTCGTCACGGCAGATGAAGTGCAGGCCCTCGTTGCGGGTCAGCGCGCCGGGCAGCAGGCCGGCCTCGCAGAGCACCTGGAAGCCGTTGCAGATGCCGAGGACGGGCATGCCACCCTTGGCGGCCTCCACGACCTTGCCCATCACCGGCGCGAACCGGGCGATCGCGCCGCAGCGCAGGTAGTCGCCGTAGGAGAAACCACCGGGGACGATGACGGCGTCGACACCCTTGAGGTCGGCGTCGCCGTGCCACAGGCTGACGGCCTCGCCACCGGACAGGGTCACCGCGCGGGCGGCGTCGACGTCGTCGAGGGTGCCCGGGAAGGTGATGACTCCGATACGGGCGCTCATGCCTCGACGTCGATTCGCCGCACGGCCCAGTCCTCGATCACCGTGTTGGCGAGCAGGCCTTCGGCGATCTTCTCGAGCTCGGCGTCCTCGACGCTGCCGTCGATCTCGAGCTCGAACCGCTTGCCCTGGCGGACGTCGGACACGCCGGCGAAGCCCAGCCGGGACAGCGCCCCGACGATGGCCTGCCCCTGCGGGTCGAGGATCTCGGCCTTGGGCATGACTTCGACAACGACACGGGCCACGTGCTGCTCCTCGCTTGGTGCTGCGGTTGTGCCCGGGAGAATCACGCGGGCAACTGGCAGTTTACCGGTCCATCCGCACTCCCTCCGCACCGCCCGACCACCGCCGGGTGAACGGAACCGTTCAGTCGATCGGATCGACCGAATGCTTCCGTTCACTCGATCACCGGAACCGCTGGCCCGGTGTGAACCAGCGCATACTCGAGGGCATGCAGCTCACCCACTTCGGCCATTCCTGCCTGCTCGTCGAGCACCTCGGTTCGAAGATCCTCTTCGACCCCGGCAACTTCTCGCACGGCTTCGAGGGCATCACCGGCCTGGACGCGATCGCGATCACCCACCAGCATCCCGACCACGCCGACCCGGCGCGGCTGCCGGCGCTGGTCGAGGCCAACCCGGACGCGGCGCTGTACGCGGACCCCCAGACGGCCGCGCAGCTCGGCGGCGACTGGACCGCGGTGCGGCCCGGCGACGCGTTCGACGTCGGTCGGGTGCACGTGCGCGGCACCGGCGGCAGGCACGCGGTGATCCATCCCGACCTCGCGGTCATCGACAACACCGCGTTCCTCGTCGGCGACGACGAGAACCCGGCCCGGCTGCTGCACCCGGGCGACTCGCTGTACATCCCGCACGAGAAGGTCGACGTGCTCGCGCTGCCCGCGGCCGCGCCGTGGCTGAAGATCTCGGAGGCGATCGACTACCTGCGCGCGGTGGCGCCGCGGGTGGCGGTGCCGATCCACCAGGCGATCCTCGCGAACCAGGCGACCGGCATCTTCTACGGCCGCTACACGGACATGGCCCCGGACGGCACCGAGTTCCGGGTGCTGAACGAGGAGTCGGGCACCGAGGTGTCCTGAGCCGGACCGCGCACAGGGGTTCCGCTCACAGCCACTGCACCAGTTGCCAGACGATGCCGTTGGGGTCCGAGAACTGGCAGTAGCGCTCACCCCAGGGCTCGGTCTCGGGTTCGGTGACGACGGTGGCACCTGCTGCGGCGATGCGGGCGAACTCGGCGTCGATGTCGTCGACGACGAACACGATCAGCAGGCCCTGACCTGCCGATCCCGCGATCGATGCCGGCTTGAACGTGCCCAGACCGGTGCGCAGGAAGATCACGTTGACGCCTGCGGCCGGGTGCGCGAGGGAGACGAAGCCGTCGTCGGCCATGGCCTCGGTGAAGCCGAAGTGGGTCTTGGCGAACTCCGCGGATGCGGCGGGGTCCGCGACATTCAGGGAAAGCGCGGTGCCTGCGATCTTCATGTGACCTCCACTGGACGAGAAAACCTTATGCAACGTACAACGTATTTCCCACTTCGGATTGTTCCCACCGGAGGTGCCCGATGGCGCTGGACCTGATCGACCTGCTGTGGCGAGACCACCCCGCCGCACCCAAGGGCGGCACCCGGGGGCCGCGGTCGAAGGTCACCACGGCACAGACCGTCGACGCCGCGCTCGCCGTCGCCGACGCCGAGGGTCTGGACGCCCTGACCGTCCGACGGATCGCGGCCGACCTCGGGATCTCCACGATGGCGCTCTACACGCATGTCGGGTCCCGCGACGATCTGCTCGTGCTCATGGCCGACGCCGTCCGCGCGCGTCGGCCGCGGGCGCCGTACCGGAGCGACGCCTGGCGCGACCGGGTACGCCAGGTCGCCGAGGAGGAGCTGGCGCTGCACGCCGCGCACAGGTGGCTGATCGACGTCACCGACCAGCGCACGTCGTTCGGCCCCGGCACGATCGCGCACTACGACCACGACCTGCAGGCATTCGACCCGACGCCCTTGGACGACGTCACCCGCGACGCCGCACTGACGTTCGTCACGGACTTCGTCCGGTCCGCGGCACGTGCTCGCCGGCCCGACCCGCGGGCCGCCGACATCGCCGAGGCGTGGTCGAACTGGAACGAACGGCTGGGCACCTACCTCGGCGCGGACTTCGGCCTCGCGCGACGGGTCGGCGCCGCCGCCGGCGCGGCGATGAACACGTCGTACAGTCCGGACGCCGCCTGGAGTTTCGGGCTCGACCGCGTCCTGGACTCGTTGTCCGTCCTGATCGAGCCGGACCGCTCGTGACGCCGTCGAGCGTGCGCGACTGTCGCCGTCGAGCGAGGCAGGTCGCGGCACGTCCGGAGTGTCGGCACCGTCACACCTCGGCGATCGAGGCCGACCGCGGACGTACCTAAAATGGTGCGGTGCCGAAACTGATCGACCACGACCAACGAAAGCAGGAGATCGCCGAGGCGGTGTGGCGCCTGATCCTGCGCCACGGCATCACCGCGGTCTCGGTGCGCGACGTCGCCGCGGAGGCCGACCTGTCGACCGGATCGCTGCGGCACACGTTCGCGAGCAAGGCCGACCTGCTCGCCTACTCGATGCGACTGGTCCACGTCCGGGCGCGGTACCGGATCCTCACGCACGTGACCGTCGCGGAGCCGCGGGCCCGCGCGCTGGCGATGCTGTCCGAGCTGCTCCCCCTCGACGACGTCCGGCGCTGTGAGATGGAGGTCAACCTCGCCCTGGTGGCCGAGGCGCCGGCACATCCCGAGCTCGGGGCGATCGCGCTGGACGCGCAGCGGGACATGCGGCTCGGATGCGGGAAGATCCTCGCCGACCTGGCACGGCACGGTCTGGTCGCCGCGTCGCGGGACATCGACGCCGAGGCGATGCATCTGCACGCGTTGATCGACGGCGCGGCGATGCACGCCGTGCTCGGCGAGACGGACAGCCCGGAGAGCGCGCTGCGGATGGTCACCGAGCATCTCGACTCGCTCGCCGGGTAGGCCCGGTTACGCCACCTCGAGGTCGTCCCGGCGCGACCGCCAGCGGTAGGTGTCGGCGCGGGCCTCGTGGTGCAGGGCGAGGTCGACCGCGTCGAGCACGGCCTGCCGCGGACCGGGTTGCGCGAGCTGCTTGGCGGAGATCGCGAGCCGGACGACGCCACCGCGACGGGCGGTCCGACCGGCTCCGAGCAGCAGCGCGCGGCACCGCCACGGTTCGGCGCGGAATCCGTCGCCGATGCCGAACACCCGCGCCTTCACGACGGTGCCGCGGTCGAGGTCGTGAATGCCGGTGAGCCCGGCGAGCAGCCGGAATCCGGTGTGCGGCAACGCCGTCACCGCGCCCTGCGACGCCTGCCAGCGGGGCGCCGCGAACGCCCGGGTCCGCAGTCCCGTCTCCTCCATCACCCGGTCGGCGGCGAGCAGGCGCAGCGTCGCCTCGTGCTGCGGCAGGGCCGCGAACTCGGCGCGGCGCTTCTTGGTGGCGGCCTGGTCGTAGCCGTGCAGCACGATCGCGTCGCCGCCGTCCCGGCGGGTACGCAACCAGTCCTGAGTCGGTTCGTCCCGTACGAGTCGGTACTTGTCCTTGAGCCGCGGGGCAACCAGCAGCGACAGCGGTACACCCCTCGCATCCATCTCGTCCGCGAACCCGGCTGCGAGTTCCCGGGTCTCGTCCCTGATCCCCGACACCGACACGATCAGCGTTGCGGCCATGCGGTCAGCCTGGCAGCCGAAGATGAACAGGCGCTGACGCGCTCGTGAGCGGTTTGTGGGTCCCTGGACCCGTGAACCGCGCACGAGCGGCGGAGCCGCCTACAGCAGGGCGTCGATGGCCGACACGACCTCGGGGGCGTCCGGCTCGGTGCGCGGGCGGAAGCGGTTCGCAACAGTGCCGTCGGCGGTGATCAGGAACTTCTCGAAGTTCCACTGGATGTCACCGGCAGCGCCCTCGGCGTCGACGGCCTGAGTCAACTGCGTGTACAGCGGGTGCCGGTCGTCGCCGTTGACGTCGATCTTCTCCAGCAGCGGGAAGGTGACGCCGTAGGTGGTCGAGCAGAACTCCTGGATCTCCTCGGCGGTGCCCGGCTCCTGGCCCATGAACTGGTTGCACGGCACCCCCACGACGGTCAGACCGCGGTCGGCGTAGTCCTTCGCCAGCTGCTCGAGGGCGGTGTACTGCGGGGTGAGACCGCACTTGGAGGCCACGTTGACCAGCAGGATCGCCTTGCCGCCGAGGGCGCGCAGCGAGGTCGCCTCGCCGGCAAGGGTGTCGATGTCGATGTCGAGGAGATTCGTCATGGCGACCACCGTACGTGCGCTCAGCCCGGGCGGCGGGCAGTGCCGCCAGGCCCGCGTCGATGGAGTCGAGGGAGGCCAGTGCGGTGCGATGGGTGGCGGCGTTGCCGAACTTCACCGCGACGACGTTGCCCGGGCTTCGTACGGCGCGACCGAGCAGGCCCGGACGAATCACCGCTCCCAGTCGGAGTCCTCCGTGGGCTCGGGGGTGGGCAGGGCGTACGCACTGCCCGCACCGGAGAAGAAGTCGTGAGTCTCCCCGGCCCCCGGGTCGAGAGCCGCCAGGATCTCCGGGCGGACGACACACTCGGCCGCCGCGAACCGGGGGCCGTAACCGAGGTTGGCCAGGGCCCGGTTCGCGTTGAAGCGCATGAACGGGAGCACCTCGCCGGTCCAGCCGACGCCGTCGTACAGGTCGTGTGCGTACCCGACCTCGTTGTCGTACAGCGCCTGCAGCAGCTCATGGGTGTAAGTGCGGTGCCGGGCGCGCACGCGGCCGTCGGCCCGGTCCAGCGCCCGCCGGCAGGTGTGACCGATGTAGAACCCGTGCACGGCCTCGTCCCGCATGATCAGCCGAATCAGATCGCCGGTGTTGGTGAGCACGCCGCGGGAGACGAAACGCAGCGGCAGGTAGAAGCCCGAATAGAACAGGAACGACTCCAGCAGGACGGAGGCGGCCTTCCTGGCCAGCGGGTCGTCGCCGCGGTAGTGGTCCAGCACGATGCCCGCCTTGCGCTGCAGGTGGAGGTTGCGTTCGGACCAGTCGAACGCCTCGTCGATCTCCCTGCTCGAACACAGCGTGGAGAAGACCGCGCTGTAGCTCTTGGCGTGTACCGACTCCATGAACGCCATGTTGGTCAGCACCGCCGCCTCCTGTGCGGTGCCTGCATCGGCGATCATCGCGACCGCGCCGACGGTGGCCTGTGCGGTGTCCAGCAGCGTCAGGCCGGTGAAGACCCGGATGGTCAGCCGGCGTTCGGTCTCGGTGAGGGCCCGCCACGAGGGCACGTCGTTCGACAGCGCCACCCGTTCGGGCAACCAGAAGTTGCCGGTCAGCCGGTCCCACACCCGCACGTCCGTGGGGTCGGGCGGCCGGGTCCAGTCGATCGCGTGCGCGCGACCCGCGCCTGCGGCCACGTCCCCATTGTCCCCCGACGGGGTGGCCGGGGGACGTCGACGGACCCGGTCGGCCCGGCGGTCAGCTCGCGCCGACGGTGTCCAGCACCCAGGCGTACTCGAACGCGACCTCCCGCCACTTCTCGTACCGGCCGCTGACGCCGCCGTGGCCGGCGCTCATCTCCGTCTTGAGCAGGAGCGGCGAGTCGCCGGTCTTGGTGGCGCGCAGCTGCGCCACCCACTTGGCCGGCTCCACGTACAGCACCCGCGTGTCGTTGATGCTGGTGATCGCGAGGATCGCCGGGTAGTCGTGGGCGCCGACGTTCTCGTACGGGCTGTACGAGCGCATGTAGTCGTAGACGTCCTTGTCCGCGAGGGGGTTTCCCCACTCGTCCCATTCGATGACGGTCAGCGGCAGGGACGGATCGAGGATCGAGGTGAGCGGGTCCACGAACGGCACGTTCGCCAGGATCCCGGCGAACAGCTCGGGCGCCAGGTTCGCCACCGCGCCCACCAGCAACCCGCCCGCGCTGCCGCCGTCGGCCACCATCTGCCGCGGCGTGGTGCGCCCGGTGTCGACGAGATGCCGTGCGCAGGCGACGAAGTCGGTGAAGGTGTTCTTCTTCGACAGCATCTTGCCGTTGTCGTACCAGTGCCGGCCCATCTCGCCGCCGCCGCGCACGTGCGCGACCGCGAACACCACGCCGCGGTCGAGCAGCGACAGCCGGGCCACCGAGAACCCGGGGTCGGTGCTGGCCTCGTAGGAGCCGTACCCGTACAGCAGCAGCGGCGCGGGGTCATCGCCGCCGCGGCGCCGCACCAGCGAGATCGGGACCCGGGTGCCGTCCTCCGCGGTGGCCCAGTCACGGTGCTGCTCGTAGTCGGCGGGGTCGTACCCGCCCAGCACCGGCTGCTCCTTCCGCAGCAGCAGCGTCCCGGTCGCGATCTCGTAGTCGTAGACCCGGCTCGGCGTGATGAAGGACGTGTATCCCATTCGCAGCAGCGGGCTTTCCCACTCCGGGTTGGAACCGGCGCCGACCGAGTACAGCTCCTCGCCGAACTCGAGCTCACGCAGATCGCCGTACCCGGAGTCGGTGAGCGGCCACACCGCGAGCCGGGTCAGCGCCTCCCGCCGATAGCTGACCACCAGGTGACCGGCGAACGCGTCGACGTCCTCGAGGCGGACGTCGGCGCGGTGGGCGATCAGGGTTCGCTGCTCGGTCGGATCGGCGACCGGGGCGTCGACAAGGGTGAAGTTCTCCGCCTTGACCCCGTCCACGATCCCGTTGTGCAGGATCAGGAACCGGTCCTGACCGCCGACCACGGCGTGCTCGACGGCGTACTCGACGCCCTCCTCGCGGGGCAGGACGACGGTGAATTCGCCCTCGGGGTTCGCGGATTCGAGGTACCAGATCTCGGAGGTGATCTTCGAGCCGAGCCACACGGTCAGGTACTTCTCGCTCCGGGTGGATCCGAAGCCGACCCAGTACCGCTCGTCGGGCTCGTGGAAGACGCGCACGTCCGCGGACTGCGGCGTGCCCAGCTCGTGCCGCCAGACGGTGTCCGGCCGCCACGCGTCGTCCACGGTCAGGTAGAAGACGTGCCGGTTGTCCATCGACCAGGTCGCGCCGGGTGCGGTGCCGGGGATCTCGTCGGCGAGCAGCTCGCCGGTGTCGAGGTTCTTGAACCGCAGCAGGTAGCGCTCGTCGCCTGCGGTGTCGACGGAGTACGCGAGCAGGGTGCCGTCCAGGGTCACCGACATCGCGCCGAGCGCGAAGAAGTCGTGCCCCTCGGCGAGCTCGTTGCCGTCGAGCAGCACCTGCTCGCCCTCGATGTCGGTGTCCGCGGCGAGGACCGGCGGCGTCCAGTCGTCGGGCCCGGCGATCGGGCAGCGGCAGTGCACCCCGTACTGCTTGCCCTCGAACGAACGCGAGTAGTACCACCACTGCCCCATCCGGGACGGCACCGACAGGTCGGTCTCCTGGGTGCGGGACTTTATCTCCCCGAAGATCGACTCCCGCAGCGGCGCGAGGTGCTCGGTCTGCGCCTCGGTGTGGGCGTTCTCGGCCTCGAGATATGCGACGACCTCGGGGTCGCTCTTGTCCCGCAGCCACTCGTAGTTGTCGACGAACGTGTCGCCGTGGTGGGTGCGCGGCTGGGGAACCTTCTTCGCGACCGGAGGCGCAGCGACGGGCGAACTCATGCCGCCCACCCTATGCGCTGTCCCCCGGCCGCGGCGGGCCTGCCCCGGACGCGGCCCGGGCGCGCCCCGAGTGCGGCCGGGACGCGTCTCCCAATCCCTCTCGGATGCACCTGGCGAAACAATCGTCGTCCTGTAAGGCGGAGGAGAAGCCGATACCGGGTTTGTATCGGCGCCGACGACAACGCAGCAGGGCGGCGATTGGGCGCCAGGGGCGCCGAAACGGGGATTGGGAGACGTGTCCTTTAGAGCCAGTCGGCGAAGGACAGTCCGGAGATCCGCTCGTATGCCTCGATGTAGCGGGCGCGGGTGGCGTCGATGATGTCCTGCGGCAGCGGCGGCGGGGGCGTGTCGGAGGCGCGGTCCCAGCCGGAGTCCGGCCCGGTGAGCCAGTCCCGGACGAACTGCTTGTCGAAGCTGGGCTGCACCTTGCCCGCCTCGTAGCCCTCCGCGGGCCAGTACCGCGAGGAGTCGGGGGTGAGCACCTCGTCGGCGAGCACCAGGTTGCCGTCGGCGTCGATGCCGAACTCGAACTTGGTGTCCGCCAGGATGATTCCCCGCTCACCAGCGAAGATGGCGGCGCGGGAGTAGATGTCGAGGGTGTCCTCGCGCAGCTTGAACGCGAGGTTCTGACCGAGCTGATCGACGATGGTGGGGAAGTCGACGTTCTCGTCGTGGTCACCGAGCGCGGCCTTGGTCGCGGGGGTGAAGATCGGCTCGGGCAGCTGCGACGCCTCGACGAGGCCCTCGGGCAGCTGCACGCCGCACACCGCGCCGGTGCGCTGGTAGTCCGCCAGCCCCGACCCGGTCAGGTAGCCGCGGGCGACGCACTCGACGGGCACCATGTTCAGCTTCTTGACCACCAGGGCGCGGCCGAGCACCTCCTCGGGGATGCGCTCGTCGTCCGGCGGCCCGGCGAGGTGGTTGTGCGCGGTCAGCCGGTTGAAGAAGAAGACGCTCATCGCGGTGAGCACCCGGCCCTTGTCGGGGATCGGGGTGCTCAGGATGTGGTCGTAGGCGGAGATCCGGTCGCTGGCGACGAGCAGCAGGTGCTCGTCGTCGATGGTGTAGAGGTCGCGGACCTTGCCGCCGGCCAGGTGGGTGTAGTCGGAGAGTGAGGGGCGCACGGGCCAACCCTATCGGGTCTGCCCGATACTCGATCAGATGGCAATCGAGATCGACAGACGCGACATCGGGCTGCGTTCGGAACGCGGTCCCGTCCTGGCGTCGCTGATGCTGACCACCGCGCTGGTCGCGCTGGACTCAACGGTCATCGCGACCGCGGTGCTGACCATCGTCCGCGACCTCGGTGGCTTCGGCCAGTTCCCGTGGCTGTTCTCGATCTATCTGCTCGCGCAGGCGGTCTCGGTGCCGATCTACGGCAAGCTCGCCGACCTGTTCGGCCGCAAGCCGGTGATGCTGTTCGGCATCGCGGCGTTCTGCCTGGGTTCGGTGCTGTGCGGCCTGGCGTGGTCGATGCCGGCGCTGATCGCGTTTCGGGCGATCCAGGGTCTCGGCGCCGGCGCGGTGCAGCCGATGAGCCTGACCATCGCCGGCGACATCTACACCCTCGCCGAACGCGCGAAGGCCCAGGGCTACCTCGCCAGTGTGTGGGGCATCTCCGCGGTGGTCGGGCCGACGCTCGGCGGGGTGTTCTCCGAGTACCTGTCGTGGCGGTGGATCTTCCTGGTCAACGTGCCGCTGTGCGCGGTCGCCGCGTGGGCGCTGCTGCGGCACTTCTCCGAGCAGCCGCGCCGCGACCGGCCCCGGATCGACTATCTCGGCGCGGTGCTGCTGACCGGCGGCGCGGCCCTGGTGATCCTCGGCCTGCTCGAGGGCGGGCAGGCGTGGGCGTGGGGGGCGCCGGCGTCGATCGCGGTGTTCGGGAGCGGCGCGGCGCTGCTGGTGGCGTTCGCGGTGGTCGAGCGGCGCGCCGCGGACCCGATCCTGCCGCCGTGGGTGCTCACCCGCCGGGTGCTGGTGGTCAGCAGCACGATCTCGGCCGCGGTCGGCGCGATCATCATGGGCCTGACGTCGTACGTGCCGACGTTCGTGCAGGGTGTGCTCGGTACCGGCGCGCTGGTCGCCGGATTCGCGCTCGCCACCCTGACGATCGGCTGGCCGATCTCCGCCTCACTCGCAGGCCGGCTGTATCTGCGCGTCGGTTTCCGCGTCACCGCGCTGATCGGCGCGGCCGCGGCAGTCGCGGGCATGGCGCTGACGACCGGCCTGGACGCCGGGTCGCGGGTGTGGGAGGTGGCGGTGATCTGCTTCGTGATCGGCGCGGGCATGGGACTGGTGTCGAGCCCGACGCTGATCGCCGCGCAATCCAGCGTGGACTGGTCGCAGCGTGGTGTCGTCACCTCGACGAACATGTTCGCCCGGTCGATCGGCAGCGCGGTCGGGGTGGCGGCGTTCGGCGCGATCGTCAACGCCCGGCTGGACGGAACCGACACCCCGGCACCGGAACAGTTGTCGGGCGCACTGCACCTGGTGTTCCTGGCCGTGACCGCGACCGCGGTGGTGATTCTGGTGGCGGCGGCGTTCATGCCGAGTCGTGTGCGCTCCCCCGATTTGGCAGGCTGAGGGTCATGGGATCCCCGGAGGCGCCTCGGGCGAGGGTGCGCATCACGTACTGCACGCAGTGCCAGTGGCTGCTGCGGGCGGCGTGGATGGCGCAGGAACTGCTGAGCACGTTCGGCACCGACCTCGGCGAGGTGGCCCTGGTCCCCGCCACAGGCGGCGTCTTCCTGGTCGAGGTCGACGGCGCCGTCGTGTGGGACCGGTCCCGCGACGGCGGGTTCCCGGAGGCCAAGGTCCTCAAGCAGCGGGTCCGCGACGTCGTCGCCCCGGACCGGGATCTCGGCCACGCCGACCGGCCGCGGGACCCGCGCACGGGTCGCGCCGCGACGGGGCTGCCGGACCCGCAGGGCTGAGCGACGGCGCTCAGCGCGGTCCGTACGTGTCGACGAACACGATCGGCGCGTCCCCGAACATCGGGTGCCGGTCGAGGGCGATCGACGCGGCGAAGGCCTTGGCGGTGTACACCGGATCGAGCGTGAGGCCGGCCGCGGCCGCGACCCGCCCGGCGGCGGCACCCTCGACCGTCGGGTGCCCGTATCCCGGCCCGAGCCAGCGCCGGGTGACGACCAACGATCCGGGCGCGAGATCGACCGCACCGAGCCGGGCGCCGCGACGGCGCAGCAGCCGCTCGGTGCGGCGCGCGAGCCCGATCAGGTTGCGCTCCGCCAGTGGCAGGGTGTCGTTGACCACGACCGCGACCACCCGGGTGCGCAGTCCGGCGAGCCGCAGGCCAAGCAGCAACCCGGCCGCGGTGCCGCCGGATCCGACCGCGGTGACCACGGCCGCGGGCTCGGGCATCTCGCCGCGGTGGACCTGCGTGGCCAGTTCGAGCGCGGCCTCGACGTACCCGAGGGTGCCGATCGGGGTCGAGCCGCCGGCGGGCAGGTAGTACGGGAGCCCGTGCCGGGCGAACAGCCAGGGGGCGGCCGCGATCGTGCGGGCCTTGGTGTGGGTCCGGTGCACCGTTGCCCCGGAGGCGTGCAGACGCGCGAGCTGTGCCCGAACGTGCTCGTCCACCGGCTGGTCGACGAGGGCCAGCGCGGTGTCGACGCCCTGCTCGCGCGCGTAAAGCGCCGTCGCGAGCCCCCAGTTGGTGCCCAGCGCCCCGACGGTGAGGATCCGGCGCGAGCCCCGGGCCGCGACGTCGGGCAGGATCCATTCCAGCTTGCGGATCTTGTTGCCGCCCCAGCCGCCGTCACCGAACCCGCTGTCGTCCTTGCACCACAAGCGGTTTCGCTCCCCGAGACCGTCGAGTCGGGTCAGTGGGGTCGGCCGCGATCCGAGCCGCAGGTGCGGCAGCGTCGCGGCGAGCTCCGGGTAGCGGCGATGCAGTTCGGGGCGAGCGTCACCCATGACGTCGGCACGCTTCTCGTCGTCCGTGCATTCGAGGTCCGTGCATTCGCGGTCCGTGCATTCGCGCAGACTACGCAACCCGCCGCCCCGACGTCGGCGGTTCAGCCTGCGGTCGACGCGGTCTGATCCGCAACCGCCTCGCGCGCCCAGCGCGGCAGGATGAAGATGCCCTCGGCCTCGACGGTGACGCCCTCGGCGTCGGCGATGTGTCCCCTCACGAACGCCTTGACGCCTTCGATCCGATCGAAGCGGGCCTCGGCGTGCAGGTCGCCCAGTGGTGTCGGGCGCCGGTAACGCAGCGTGAGTGTCCCGGTCATGCCGGGGCGGCCTGCGGCGACCGCGGTGTCCCCGAGGAGCTGGTCGAGGATCAGCGCGCTGACGCCGCCGTGGGTGAGCCCGGCCGGGCCCTCGTACTGCGGTCCGAGGCGGAAGTCGGCCCAGACGCGGCCGTCCGCGTCGTAGTGGAGTTCGAGCGGCGGCGCGACGGGGTTCCGCAGGCCGTCGGCGGCGTTGCCCCAGCCCCGCTTCCAGCCCGAGGCGCCCCAGCGGACACCGTAGGGGCCGGGGATCGCCTTGCGCCGCAGCAGCGCCGTGGCCTCCTCGACGAGTTCGCGGGCGCGCCGGACGTCCGGATCCTCGACCTCGGTTTGCACGGTGGCCGCGATCAGGGCGCGGACACTGTCGGTCAGCGGACCGTAGAGGTCGACCTGGCGCTGGATCTCCTCGTCGGAGAGGTTGTCGCTGACGTAGAGAAGTCGCTGGTCGGGAATCGATTCGGTCACGTTGCCTCGCTCTGGTTCCGCACTACACGCAATGTGCATGCTACATACGTACGGATCGTCAACCGTCCGCGAGGCGTCGCCGGATGGTGCCGGCGAGATAGTCGAGGTCGTCGCGGCGCGGCATCGTCGGGCGACCCCGCAGCCCGAAGCCGTCACCGCCGTTGCGCGGGATGACGTGCAGGTGCACGTGGAACACCTCCTGCCCCGCGGCGACGCCGTCGGCGAGGAAGAGGTTGACGCCGTCGGCGCGCGGGCCGTCCTCGGGTTCGCCGGGGATCCGGGTTCCGCCGTCCCGCAGGGCCGTGGCGATCCGCTGCCCGACCGCGAACACCCGGCGTCCGTCCTCCGGGTCCAGCTCGGCCAGCCCGGACGCGTGCGCCTTCGGGACCACCAGCAGGTGCCCCGGGGTGAAGGGCCGGATGTCCATGAACGCGACGGTGTGCTCGTCCTCGTGGACGATGCTGGCCTCGGCCGTGCGGGCGACGATGGCACAGAAGACGCAGGGGGTCATGCTCGTCGATGTTATCGACGCGACAGCCGAAGTTCCGTCGACCCAAGAGAATTGGGCACCCGTCCCGTCCAACGGGCAACCGCCTTCCCGACCCGACCCGGCGGACCTAGCGTGACCGGCACCACACCGATGTCCGGTGTCGACCACAGGAGAACCGATGAGCGCACGCGTACCTGTCACACCGATCGACGCTGCCGAGATCGACACCTACGACCACGAGACCGACGTCCTGATCATCGGTTACGGCTGCGCCGGCGCCTCCGCCGCGCTCGAGGCGAACGCCGCGGGAGCCGACGTCGTGCTGCTGGAACGACAGAGCGGTGGTGGCGGTTCGTCGGCGCTGTCCGGTGGCGAGATGTACCTCGGCGGCGGCACCCCGATCCAGGAGGCGTGCGGATTCACCGACACCGCCGAGGACATGGAGAAGTTCCTGCTCGCCGCGCTCGGCCCGGACGCCGACCAGGAGAAGGTGGGCCTCTACAGCCGCGAGAGCGTCGCCCACTTCCAGTGGCTCGTCGACAACGGTGTGCCGTTCAAGCCGTCGCTGTGGGATTCGCCGACGTGGGTGCCGCCGACCGACGACGGCCTGATGTGGATGGGCGAGAACGCCTACCCGTTCC
Organism: Rhodococcus sp. NPDC003322; assembly: GCF_053589555.1. Taxonomy (NCBI): domain Bacteria; kingdom Bacillati; phylum Actinomycetota; class Actinomycetes; order Mycobacteriales; family Nocardiaceae; genus Rhodococcus; species Rhodococcus sp. NPDC003322. Next base: position 1,040,306 of record NZ_JBSFSC010000001.1, read on the forward strand.
ACGAGATCGCCGAGCCCGCACCGCGCGGGCACCGCGTCACGTCCGACGGCTTCGGCGGCAAGGTGCTGATGGCGGTGCTCGGCGAGGCCGTCGCCAAGACCGACATCGCGGTGCACACCGACACCACCGCGCTGCGGCTGATCGTCGAGGACGGCCGCGTGGTCGGCGTCGTGGCCCGGCACTTCAACGACACCGTCACCTACCGTGCCCGCCGCGGCGTGATCGTCACGACCGGCGGATTCGCCGACAACAAGGAGATGCTCGCCCAGCACGCCCCGCAGCTGGTGGGTCTGGGCGTCAACTCCGACGGCGGCGACGACGGCCGCGGCATCGTGATGGCGCAGGGCGTCGGCGCGGCGGTCAAGCACATGTCCGCCGGTCAGGTCGGCATCTCGCTGGTGCCGGGAATGATGGTGCGCGGCATGATCGTCAACAGCGTCGGTCAGCGGTTCATCAACGAGGACGTCTACCCCGGCCTGGTGGGGCAGGCGGCCCTGTTCAAGCACAACCTGCAGGTGTGGGTGATCCTCGACGAGCAGGCGTACGAGGAGATCCCGGTCGACGAACGCTGGGGCGTGCAACCGCATTTCGTCGCCGAGACCCTCGAGGAGCTCGAACGCGAGATCGGGATGCCCGAAGGCGCGCTGCAGACCACCGTCGGCGAGTACAACCGGTACGCCGAGCACGGCGAGGACCCCTACTTCCACAAGTCCTCGCGCTGGCTGCGCCCGCTGCAGTCGCCGTTCGCCGCGATCGACGTCCGCCGCGGCATGGCGCCCCCGGAGTACGGCGACGGCGGCACCGGGGGCGGCGGCGCCGAAGTGTTCACGATCGGCGGCCTGCACACCACCGTCGACGGTCGTGTCCTAGACCTCGACGGCGACCCGATCCCGGGACTCTTCGCGGCCGGCCGCGCGACGTCGGGCCTGCACTCGTGGGGCTACATCAGCGGCACCTCGCTGGGCGACGGCACGTTCTTCGGCCGCCGCGCGGGTGTCGCCGCGAGCGAGTAGCGCCGCGTACGAACCACCGCGGGCGACCAGGTCGTCGTGACTGCCGCTCTCGGCCACCCGGCCGTGGTCGAGGACGACGATCTGGTCGGCGCCCCGGACCGTGGAGAGCCGGTGCGCGATGGTGATCGTGGTGCGACCCCGGCTGACGGTGTCGAGGGCGCGCTGGACGGCGGCCTCGGTCTCGTTGTCCAGGGCACTGGTCGCCTCGTCGAGGACCAGGATCTTCGGGTCCCGCAGCAGGGTGCGGGCGATCGCCAGGCGCTGCTTCTCGCCACCGGAGAACCGGTGACCGCGGGCGCCGACCATGGTGTCGTAGCCGTCGGGCAGGGAGACGATCAGGTCGTGCACCTGGGCGGCGCGGGCCGCGTCCTCGATCTGCGCGTCCGTGGCGTCCGGGCGGGCGTGCCGCAGGTTGTCGCGGATGGTGGCGTGCAGCAGGTAGGTCTCCTGGGAGACGACGCCGACCAGTTCGGACAGTTCGGCGAGCGTGATGTCGCGCAGGTCGACGCCGTCGACGGTCACCCGGCCCGACGTCGGGTCGTGCAGCCGGGCCACCATCGACGCGAGAGTCGTCTTGCCGGAACCGGTCTCACCGACCAGCGCCAGCGAGCTGCCTGCCGCGGCGGTGATCGAGACGTGGTCGACGGCGTCGCGGTCGGCGCCCGGGTAGCGCAGGACGACATCCTCGAAGCGGACGGTGCCCGCCACCGCGTCGCGGGGCATCGGGACGGGCCGCTCGGGATCGTCGATCTCGACGGGCAGGTCCAGGTACTCGAAGATCCGGCTGAAAAGGGCCAGCGAGCTGGTCACCGAGACGCCGACGTCGAGCAGGCTCATCAACGGCCGGAACAGCGCCCCCTGCAGGCCGGTGAACGCGACCAGGGTGCCGATCGACATGCCACCGGAGGTCGCGGGCAGTCCGGCGACGAGGTACAGCAGCGCGGGGATGGCGGCGAAGATGATGTTCATCGTGGCCATCCGCCAGCGGCCGGACAGCTGGGAGCGGACCTCGAGGTCGGACAGGTGCGCGGAGGTGTCGGCGAATCGCTGCGACATGGCGGGTCCGTTGCCGAGGGTCTTGCCGAGCTGGACGCCGCTGATGGACAGCGACTCCTCGATCTGCGTCTGCATGTCGGCGAGGGTGCGCTGGCGCCGCGTGGTGATCTCGCGGCGCATCCGGGCGACGCGGCGGGTGAGCCAGATCGCGGGCGGCAGCACGATCAGCGACAGCAGCGACAGCCGCCAGCTGAGCACCGCCATCGCGACCGCGGTGCCGACGACGGTGGTCACGTTCGAGGCGATGGAGGTGGCGGTGGAGGTGACGACGGTCTGCATGCCGCCGATGTCGTTGGTGAGGCGTGACTGGATCTCCCCGCCGCGGGTGCGGGTGAAGAAGCCCAGGGACTGGCGCTGCAGGTGGGTGAAGACGTCGGTGCGCAGGCCGTGCATGATGCGCTGGCCGACGGTGGTGGAGATCCAGGTCTGGACGACGCCGAGCACCGAGCCTGCGACGGTGACGGCGAGCATCGCGATCACGGCCCAGACCAACAGCGAAACGTTCTGCTGCGGGATGGCGCGGTCGATGACGGCGCGCACGAGGAACGGGTTGGCGAGCGTGATCACCGAGGACGCGACGATGAGCGCGACGACGACGGCGATCTGGGTGCGGTAGGGGGCGAAGAGGGCGCCGATCCGGCGCAGGCTCACCGGCTTCTCGGCCAGTTGGGCGCGATCGGCGGGGTCGATCTTCATCTGGCGGCCCGGTCCGGGTCCGCCGAAGTGGGGGCTTGTCAATACAACCACCCCTCTCGAAGTGTCGGGGTAAGACATACTGAGGTTGCCTCACTATGAGGCAACCGTCAAGTGGCTGTAGGGTGAATCACCATGATCACCGACCGTCCCGACACGCTGCGGGACCTCGTGATGTCGACCGCGCGGGGCCTGCGCCGGCGCTGGGTGGCCGCTCTCGAACCGTGGCAGCTCTCCCCGCACGAGTACCGCGCGCTGCACGCGATCGGCCACGGTTCCGACCCGACACCCCGGCTCGGCGACGTCGCGAAGGCGCTGCGCATCGCGCCGCGGTCTGCGACGGAAGTCGTCGACCGGCTCCAGGACCGCGGCCTCGTCGAGCGGATCCCCGACGCACTCGACCGCCGGGCGACATGCGTGCAGCTGACCGAGGACGGGCGGCGGACCGTGCGCGACCTGCAGCAGGCCCGCGACGCCGACGCCGACGACTACTTCGCCGCACTCGACGACCACGACCGCGCCGAGCTGCGCCGCATCCTCGGCAAATTGCGCTGACGCGCCTGTGCGCGAGTTCGGTGACTCTGGCTACCGAACTCGCGCGCAGGCGGCGAAGCCGCTACAGGATCGGGGACGGCGTGTAGCCGGCCGCGTCCGGGTACTGCTCGACGAGCAGCTCCACCCGGCGCACGACCGAGGCGACCTGCGCCTCGGCGGCACCGATGAACGCCGACTTGTCGGCGAGCGCCGCGTCGAGGGCGGCGCGGTCCAGCGGCAACCGGTCGTCGGCGGCGAGCCGGTCGAGCAGGTCGGGCTCGCGGCCCTCCTCGCGCATCGCCAGCGCGACCGCGACCGCGTGCTCCTTGATGACCTCGTGCGCGGTCTCGCGGCCGACACCGGCGCGGACCGCGGCCATCAGCACCTTGGTGGTCGCGAGGAACGGCAGGTAGCGGGTGAGCTCCTTCTCGATCACCGCCGGGTAGGCGCCGAACTCGTCGAGCACGGTCAGGAAGGTCTCGATCTGCCCGTCGATCGCGAAGAACGCGTCCGGCAGCGCGACACGGCGGACGACGGAGCAGAACACGTCGCCCTCGTTCCACTGGGCGCCCGCCAGCTCGGCGGCCATCGAGGCGTAGCCGCGCAGCACGACCTGCAGGCCGTTGACGCGCTCGCAGGAGCGGGTGTTCATCTTGTGCGGCATCGCGGAGCTGCCGACCTGGCCGGGCTGGAAGCCCTCGGTCACCAGTTCGTGCCCGGCCATCAGCCGGATCGTGTGCGCGAACGACGACGGCCCGGCGCCGACCTGCACGAGCGCGGACAGCACGTCGTGGTCGAGCGACCGCGGGTACACCTGGCCGACGCTGGTCAGCACGTGCGCGAAGCCGAGATGTTCGGCGACCTTCGCCTCGAGGAACTCGAGCTTCTCGGTGTCGCCGTCGAGCAGGTCGAGCATGTCCTGCGCGGTGCCCATCGGGCCCTTGATCCCGCGCAGCGGGTACCGGTCGATCAGTTCCCGCAGCCGGGTCAGCGCGACGAGCAGCTCGTCGGCGGCGGACGCGAACCGCTTGCCGAGGGTCGTGGCCTGCGCGGCGACGTTGTGGCTGCGACCGGCCATCACCCGCGCCGAGTACTCGGCCGCCTTCTCGCCGAGCCGCGCCGCGACCGCGACGCCGTGCGCGTGGACGTGCTCCAGCGACCGCAGGACCTGCAGCTGTTCGACGTTCTCGGTGAGGTCGCGGCTGGTCATGCCCTTGTGCACGTGCTCGTGGCCGGCGAGGGCGTTGAACTCCTCGATGCGGGCCTTCACGTCGTGCCGGGTGACGCGCTCGCGGGCGGCGATGGAGTCCAGGTCGACCTTCTCGATCACCCGCTCGTAGTCGGCGAGCGCCTCGGCGGGCACCTCGATGCCGAGCTCGGCCTGCGCCCGCAGGACGGCCAGCCACAGCTGACGCTCGAGGACGATCTTGTGCTCGGGCGACCACAGCGCCTTCAGCTCCGGGCTGGCGTAGCGGGTGGCAAGGACGTTCGGGATGCGGCTCACGGACACCCAGTTTACGGCCCCGCCGCGGACTCCGAGTGCACGGCCGGGGCTGGGGGCCGCCGCGGACGATTACACCGCGACGGACGGCGCGACGATGTCGATCACCTGCGACAACATCTCGCGGGCGAGTGCCTTCGGGTCGGGGTCGCCCTCGCTCAGTGCACCGACGACGGCACCGTCGACCACGTACACGAGCCGCCGCAACCCTTCCCGGTGCACCTCGCGGCCGGAGCGGTGCAGCACCAGCACGATCAGCGCGTCGAGGTCGGATCGCAGCCTCCGCTGGACCTCCCGCAGTTCCGGATGCCGCGCGAACGCGACGAACCGTTCGTACCGGTTGACGAGTTGGGCGTGACCGCCCTTCCCCTCCTCGAACACGCCGACGAGCATGTCGACGATCAGTTCCACCGTCGCCTCGACGCCGCGGGAGCACGACGACACCTCGTCGATCCGCGCCTGCATGACATCGAGTTCGCGCGCGCCGCACCGTTCGACGGCGGCGGCCGTCAGGTCGTGCAGGGAGGCGAAGTAGTAGGTGGTCGACGCCAACGGCACCCCCGCCCGGGCCGCGACCGCGCGGTGCCGGACGGCATCGAAGCCGCCCTCGACGAGGAGGTCGGCGGCCGCGTCGACGAGCGCGAGCCGTCGACGCTCGCCCTTCGGAGTCGCCGCAGCAGTCACCGGGTCATTTTGGCAGCGGAGTCGAAAGCCGGTGCCGAAATGGCGAATTCGCGTTTGACACTTCCCGTCAGGTGAGAGCGCACAGGTCGCGGCCGGACACCGAGACGAACGCTCGGCGTCAGCCGCGCAGTGCCGCGCTGCGTTCGAGCCGGGCGAGGGCCTCGGCGACCTCGTGGGTCTCGCCGGCGAACGACATGCGCAGTGTCCGGTCGCCGTGAACGGTGTCGAAGTCGATGCCCGGCGCAACCGCAACCCCGGTCTCGCGCAACAGTTCCGCACACCACGCCGTGGAGTCGTCGGTGAGGTGGCCGATCCCGGCGTACACGTAGAAGGCGCCGTCCGCGGGGGCGAGTTCGGTGATGCCGAGCCGCGGCAGTTCGGCGAGCAGCAGGTCGCGGTTGACCGCGTACCGCCGCACGTGACCGTCCAGTTCGGCGCGCGACTCCTCGGTGAAGGCGGCGACGGCCGCATACTGCGAGATCGCCGGCGGGCACACGGTCATGTTCGACGCCAACCGCTGCAGTGGCCGCAGCATGGCGTCGGGCACCAGCGCCCAGCCGAGCCGCCAGCCGGTCATCGAGAAGTACTTCGACACCGACCCGATGACGATGGACTCGCGGGAGGTCTCCCATGCGCTCGAGACGGCCACCGGCACACCGCTCGGCTCGGTCGACGTCCCGAACTCGATGCCGTGGTAGATCTCGTCGGAGATCAGCAGGGTGCCGTGGTCCTCGCACCAGCGGGCGAGGGCAGCGAGTTCGACGGGGTCGATGACGGTGCCGGTCGGGTTGGCCGGGCTGGCGACGATCAGGCCCGCGGGCGGTGCGTCGAGCGCGTCGAGCATCGCGACGGTCGGCTGGTAGCGGGTCTGCGGTCCGCAGTCGAGTTCGACGACGCGGCAGCCGAGCGCGGCGAGGGTGTTGCGGTACGCGGGATAGCCGGGGCGGGCCACGACGACGGTGTCGCCGGCGTCGAACGCGGCGAGGAACAGCAGGGTGAACGCACCGGAGGACCCGGTGGTGACGACGACGTTCTCCGGGTCGACGTCGATTCCCGACTCGCGCGAGTGGTAGCCGGCGATCGCCTCCCGCAACGCCGCGATTCCGAGGGTTTCGGTGTAGCCGAGCACCTGGGTGTCGATCGCCTCCCTGGCCGCCCGCAGCACGGGCGCAGGCGCCGGCGTCGAAGGCTGTCCGGCGGCGAGGGTCAGGACGTCGCCGTGGGTGCGGGCACGTTCGGTCGCCGCCTTCCACACGTCCATGACGTGGAAGGTGGGGACCTGGGACCGCTGGGATTCTGCACGCACACCTCGACGCTAGCGCGGCGGCGGCGTGGACGGACCCACTCCCCCCAGGAGGGCGCCCCGCTGCGCGTCGACGGTCTCCCGGAGCGCCCCGATCACCGCGGCGACCTCGGGACGACGCAGACCCTCGGGTCGGGTCACGAGCCAGTAGGCGAGCCGCGCCTCCACCTTCGTCGGCAGCACGCGCACCAGGTCGTCGTGGCGATCGGCCATGAAGCAGGGCAGCAGTCCGATGCCCGCAGCGGCGCGGGTCGCCTCGACATGCACGAAGACGTTGGTGGACGTCACCGATTCCCGCATCGAGACGGTCAGCCGTCGCGCCAGGTCGAGTTCGTCGACCTGCAGCATGGAGTCGACGAAGTAGACGAGGGAGTGGTCGGCCAGTTCGGCGACCGTCCGTGGCGCGCCGTGCTGCGCGAGGTACGCCCGCGACCCGTACAGGCCCAGGGTGTAGTCCGCCAGCCACATCGCTTCGGCACGGTGGACCTGGGGCTTGCCGACGACGACCTCGATGTCGAGACCGGACCGCTGCTGCGACGCCCGTCGGGTGACCGCGACGATCTCGACGGACACACCGGAGTGTCGTCGGCGCAGTAGCGACCCGGCCGGCGCCGCGATGTAGGCGCTGAACCCGTCGGTGGCCGAGAGTCGTACGACGCCCTTGAGGTGGTTGTCGCCGGCCGGGTCGGCGACGAGTCCGTGCACGGCCGCTTCGACCCGTTCGGCGGCGGCGAGCGCCTGCCTGCCCAGATCCGTGAGCTCCCACCCGCCCGCGGCCTTGGCGAGCACCCGGCCCCCGAGGCTCCGCTCGAGGGAGGCGATCCGCCGGGAGATGGTCGTGTGGTTGACGCCGAGGTCGTCGGCCGCCGCGTTGAAACGACCGGTCCTCGCGACCGCCAGCAGTACCAGCAGGTCGTCTGCGCTGGGTCCGGGCGCCATGACTGCATATTCGCACATCGTGCGTGCAGCTTGCGTCATTGTGAGCGCAGAAATATGCACCGATACTCGGCAGCAACAAGAAACTGTGGCACCGGTCACATAATCTGAGACGAGGAGTTACGCATGACTGTCGGCGAGTCGACGCGGGTGCAGGACAACCCACCTTCGGGTTTGAAGAAGGTGGTCGGCGCCTCGATGGCGGGCACCGTCGTCGAGTGGTACGAGTTCTTCCTGTACGGCACCGCGGCCACCCTCGTGTTCAGCAAGGTGTTCTTTCCCGCCGGCGGCAACGAACTCGACGCCGTCATCGCGGCCTTCGTGACCTACGCCGTCGGCTTCGTCGCCCGACCGCTCGGCGGCATCGTGTTCGGTCACTTCGGCGACAAGTTCGGCCGCAAGCAACTCCTGCAGTTCAGCCTCCTCCTCGTCGGCGTCGCGACCTTCCTGATGGGCTGCCTTCCCACATTCGGACAGATCGGCTACTGGGCTCCGGCGCTGTTGGTGACGTTGCGGTTCGTCCAGGGCTTCGCGGTCGGCGGCGAATGGGGTGGGGCCGTGCTGCTCGTCGCCGAGCACAGCCCGAACCGCTCGCGCGGATTCTGGGCGTCGTGGCCGCAGGCCGGTGTGCCGGCGGGCAACCTGGTCGCGACCGTCGTCCTGCTGATCCTCACGACGACGCTGACCGATGCCGCCTTCCTGAGCTGGGGCTGGCGCGTGGCGTTCTGGTTGTCCGCCGTGATCGTCCTCGTCGGCTACTACATCCGCACCAAGGTGACCGACGCGCCGATCTTCGTCCGGGCCCAGAAGGAGGCCGAGGAGATCAAGGCCACCTCGTTCAGCGTGGTCGAGGTGCTCAGGCGTTACCCTCGTGGCGTCCTGACCGCGATGGGGCTCCGCTTCGGCGAGAACGTCATGTACTACCTGGTCGTCACCTTCTCGATCACCTACCTGAAGGTGGTGGTGAAGACCGACACCGCGCAGATCCTGTGGTGGATGCTGATCGCGCACGCCGTCCACTTCGCGGTGATCCCGTTGGTGGGCCGCCTGTCCGACACCATCGGCCGCCGGCCGGTCTACATGATCGGCGCGGTCACGGCGGGCACCTGGGGCTTCTTCGCGTTCCCGATGATGAACAGCGGCCACAGCGTCGTCATCCTCGGCGCGATCATCATCGGCCTCGTGTTCCACGCATTCATGTACGCGGGGCAGCCGGCGATCATGGCGGAGATGTTCCCGACGCGCATGCGGTACTCGGGTGTCTCGCTCGGCTATCAGGTGACGTCCATCGTGGCCGGCTCGCTGGCCCCGATCATCGCGACCGGCCTCCTCAGCCGCTACGACTCCGCGTGGCCGATCGCGATCTACCTGGCAGCGTCCTGCCTGATCACTGTGGTCGCGGTGCTCGTGGCCCGGGAGACCAAGGGCATCTCGCTCGAGTCGGTCGACGCCGCGGACGCCCGGATCCTCGCGGGCGAGAAGGCCGGTGTCCCCGCGTGATCGAGCACACCCGACCGGAACAGACCCTGGCAGGCAGGCGGGCACTGGTCACCGGCGGCGCCAGCGGCATCGGGGCGGCGTCCGCCCGCGCCCTCGCCGCCCGCGGAGCGCACGTCACCGTCGCCGATCTCGACGACGTGGCCGCCGAGTCCCTGGCCGAGGAGATCGACGGCTCCGCCTGGCGCGTCGACCTCCTCGACACCGGGGCGCTCGAGAACCTGGTGCTGGAGACCGACATCCTCGTCAACAACGCCGGCATCCAGACGGTCAGCGCGATCGAGGATTTCCTCCCGGCCGACTTCCGGCGGATCCAGACCCTCATGGTCGAGGCGCCGTTCCTGTTGATCCGCGCGGCGCTACCGCACATGTACGCGAACGGATTCGGCCGGGTCGTCAATGTGTCCTCGGTTCACGGGCTGCGCGCGTCGGCCTACAAGTCCGCGTACGTCACCGCGAAGCACGGACTCGAAGGACTGTCGAAGGTGACGGCCCTCGAGGGCGGTCCGCACGGCGTCACGAGCAACTGCGTGAATCCCGGGTACGTCTCGACACCGTTGGTGCAGAAGCAGATCGCCGATCAGGCACAGGTGCACGGCATCAGCGAGTCGGAGGTTGTCGAGAAGGTCATGCTCACCGAGAGCGCGATCAAGCGCCTGGTCGAGCCCGCGGAGGTGGCCGATCTCGTCACCTGGCTGGCCGCCCCCGGCGCCGCGATGGTCACCGGTGCGTCCTACACCATGGACGGTGGTTGGACGGCACGGTGAGGCCGCCGATCGGCGCCGACCGGCACACACTGGAGTGGTGGTGCCGTCGGCGTCGATCCTGCTGCGTGTCCTGGTGACCGTGCTCGCCCTGCTGTGCGTCCTCGCGCTCGTCGCCTGGTGGTTCCAACGCCGGCTGATCTACTTCCCCGACAACTCCCCCGTGCCGCCCGCATCGAGCGTGTTGCCCGGCGCCGAGGACGTCCGGTTGACGACGGCCGACGGCCTCGAACTGGGCGGGTGGTACGTCCCTCCGACCGCGGCGCCCGGTCGCGACCTCACCGTGCTCGTCACCAACGGCAACGGCGGCAACCGCGCGGGTCGGGCCTCCCTCGCGGCCGCGCTCGCCCGCGACGGGTTCGCGGTGCTGCTCTTCGACTACCGCGGGTACGGCGGCAACCCGGGGACGCCGACGTCCACGGGACTCGGACTCGACGCCCGGGCCGCACACCGGTTCCTGACACGGGACAAGGGCATACGACCGTCGCGGCTGTTGTATTTCGGCGAGAGCCTGGGCACCGCGGTGGCGGCGGACCTGGCGCTCGAGCATCCGCCGGCTGGACTGCTGCTCCGGTCGCCGTTCACCGACCTGGAGTCCCTCGCGCGCCGCATGTTCTTCGGGTTGCCCGTCGGGTTCCTGCTGCGGGACCGGTTCGCGGTCGCGGACGCGGTGTCGCGGGTCGACGTCCCGACGACCGTCGTGTACGGCACCGCGGACGACATCGTGCCACCCGAGCAGAGCAGGGCCGTGGCGGCGGCCGCCCGTGGACCGGTCGACGTGGTCGCGCTGGACGGCGCCGGCCACAACGACGCCGTCATGTTCGGCGACGTCGTGGCCGGCGCGGTGGCCGCGCTGGCCGACCGGATCGACCCTCAGGAGTAGCGGGGCCCGTGTGCGCTACATGTCACTCGCGATGATGTTCTCGATGTTCCGCTCGGCGAGCGCGGTGATCGTCACGAACGGGTTCACGCCGGTGTTGCCGGGGACCAGCGCCCCGTCCATCACGTACAGCCCGGAGTAGCCGTTGAGCCGTCCGTGGTTGTCGGTGGCCTTGTTCAGCACGGCGCCGCCGAGCGGGTGGTACGTGAAGTGGTCGCCCCACGTCTTGGTGACACCGAACAGGTCGGTCCGGTAGATCGTCCCTTCCTTCTTGTTGATCTTGTCGAAGACCGCCTTGGTCATGTCGATGCCCTTCTGGTTCTGCGCCGCAGTCCAGGTGAGGTCGACCTTGCCGGTGCCCGAGTTGAACTGGAACCGAGCGCGTTCCGGGTTCTTCGTGATCGCCAGGTAGAGGCTGACGTAGGTCTCGAGGCCCGCCGGAAGCGGGGCGATCTCGGCGAAGATCGGCGCCGCCGCGTCCGACCAGTTGTCGATGCCCATGGTGGGGATGGTGGCCTGCTTGCTGCCGGTGGCGTCCCACATGTGGTTCGCGCGGCCGACCATGATGTTGCCGTTGTTGCCCCAGCCCTCGCCGACCTCCGACGACAGGTTGGGCAGGTGCCCCTGCGCCTTCATCGAGACGAGCAGCTTGCTGGTGCCGACGCTGCCTGCGGCGAAGAAGACCTTGTCGGCGGTCACCGTCTTGGTTGCGACGACGTTGCCCTGCTCGTCGATCTGCTCCATCGTGACGTCGTATCCGGCGCCCGACGCGGGAGCGACCTTGGTGACGCGGTGCAGGCTGGAGATGGTGACCTTGCCGGTCGCCGCGGCCTGTGCGAGATAGGTCTTGTCGAGGGACTTCTTGCCTGCGTTGTTGCCGTAGATGACCTCGCCGCCGAGGGCCGAGGCGGCGGCCTGGCCGGCGGCCTCCTTCTTCATGTAGTCGAAGTCGTACACGTTCGGAACGAAAGCCGTTGCGAAGCCGGACCGCTCGGCGGTCTTGCGGCCGGTCCGGGCGAACCCGTACCACGGGGTCGACTCGAACCACGACTGATCGATGTTGTTCACACCCAGCGTCGAGTTCGCGCGCGGGAAGAAGGTGTTGTACATCTCGTTCGCGTCGACCGAGGGCAGGATCTCCTCGAACCAGGACCGCTTCGGGGTGACGGCCATACCGCCGTTGACGAGGGAGCCGCCGCCGACACCGCGACCCTGGTAGACCTTGATGCCCCCGAACTTCTCGGAGTCGAGCACGCCGACGTATTTGTCGATGCTCTTGTTGATGCCGAAGCCCATGAAGTTGCTGACCGGCTGATCCGTCGTGGTGGACAGCCACGTGGAGCGCTTGTCGGGGCTGAGCATGCCGGAGAAGATCTTGCCGTCGGAACCGGGGGTGGTCCACTCCCGGCCCATCTCGACGATGTGCGCGTCGATGCCGGCCTGGGCCAGGCGCAGGGCGGTGACCGAGCCACCGTAGCCACTGCCGATGATCAGGGCGGGCACCCGGTCGCCGGTGTTCAGCGCGCGTCGCGGCGCGGCGGCGGCGGACACCCACGACGAGGACAGTGCTGCGGCACCGACCGCGAAACCCGATGCCGCCAGGAACCTTCGACGGTTCAGCCGGGCGGAGGTGATGGCATTGCGGGACGTCCGGAACTCGCTCAACGAAGCCTCTTTCGGTCACAATCGAATATGGACTGACCCGTTATACAGTCGAGTTCTCGGCCGAACCTCCATTACCGGCAGGTAATTTGTGCACTTGGTAAGAATCATCCGAACCCATCGAAATTCCCTGCGAGACAGGCAGGTTCGACGGTAACCTCCTTGCCCGCATCGCGTTCGAGGCATGAATCTCGGGAAACGACGCACCCCACGGCCGGGAGCGGCGTCACTAAGGTCGGGCAACGAGTACCGTCCCCGACCGAAAGGCCACCATGCCCAGAGCCACCCGACGCACCGCGGCCGCGGTCGCCGCCGCACTCGCGACCACGTTCGGCGCCGCCACCGGCGCCGGGCCCGCCGCGGCCGACGCGGCAGGCATCGTTGCCGAGAGCGCTCCGGCCGGTCCTGCGTCGGAAGTGCCGGGCGCGGCCGAGGCCCGCACCTTCACGTACCGGACCGCGGGGGCGGGCGGCCTGTCCGGAGGCATGGTGTTCGAACCCGAAGGCACCCCGCCGCAGGGCGGTTGGCCGATCGTCGCATGGGCGCACGGCACCGTCGGGATGGCCGACGGGGACGCGCCGTCGCGCAACGGGGTGAACTACCCCATCTATCGCACGCTGTTCGGGGACTGGCTCGACCGCGGATTCCTGGTGGTGGCGACCGACTACGCGGGTCTCGGAACCCCCGGCCTGCACCCGTACCTGGACGCCGACGTGGCTGCACGCAACGTCGTCGACTCGGTGCGAGCCGCCCGGGAGCTGTACCCGGCGGCGTCGTCGCGGTGGGCCGTCGCGGGCCAGTCGCAGGGCGGGCATGCGGCCCTCGCGACCGCAACGCGCGCCGAATCCCTGGCTCCCGAACTGGATTTCCGCGGCACCTTCGCCAGCGGGGCGCCGACCAACCTGGACCGCCTGGCCGCCCTCGCCGGACCCGACTTCCCGAACCTGCGGCTCGACGGACTGACCCTGTACCTGGCGTACATCGCTGCCGGACTGCGCGAATCCCGGCCCGACCTCGACCTGAACCAGTACCTGACGCCACTCGGCCGGGACCTGGTCGACGCCGCCGACATCACCCCCCTCGAGGAGTTCAAACCCCGCGCGAACGCGATGTCGGTCGGCAGCATGTTCGCGCGGTCACTGGCCGGCACGCCCGTGCCCCAGGCGCTGACCGACTACCTCGGGGTTGGCGTCACCGGATTCGACCGGCCGGTGATGCTCGTGCAGGGGCTCAGCGATCAGGTGGTGCCGCCGCCGCTGACGCTGTGGTTCGCGGCCGAGCTGGCGCTCACCGGCGAGCAGTTCGACCTCGAGCTACCGTCCGGCGGGCACATTCTGGGCCTCGAACAGTCGATCCCCCAGGCCGGCGCGTTCCTCGAACGCATCCTCCGCTGAGGCGGCTCCGCCGCCCCTTAGTCCTTCCGGCCCGCCTGGGGACCGGAAGGACTCACGGGCGCGGAGCGCCTAGATGCTGATGCGACCCTCGACCGCGGCGAGGCCGATGTCGGTGCGGAAGTGCCCGCCGGGCAGCTTGATCGCGTCGAGCCTGGCGTAGGCGTCGGCGCGGGCGCCCTCGAGGTCCGCGCCGGTTCCGACGACGCTGAGCACCCGGCCGCCGGCCGACACGACCGCACCGTCCGCGACCTTGGTCCCGGCGTGCAGGACACCTTCGCCCTCGGCGCCGACGATCTTGTCACCGGTGCGCGGGGTGCCCGGGTAGTTCTCGGCGGCCAGCACGACGGTGACGGCGGCGCCGTCCCGCCAGCGCAGCGGCGGCAGCGACGCGAGAGTGCCGGTCGCGGTCGCGTTCAGCGCCTCGCCGAGCGGCGACTCGAGCAGCGCCAGCACGGCCTGCGTCTCGGGATCACCGAAGCGGCAGTTGAACTCGACGACGGCCGGGCCCTCCTTGCCGATGGCCAGGCCGGCGTACAGCAGGCCGGAGAAACCGCTGCCCCGTGCGACCAGTTCGGCCGCGACCGGCTTGACGACATCCTCGACGATCGCGGTGACGGTCTCGGCGGGCAGCCACGGCAGCGGGGTGTAGGCACCCATGCCGCCGGTGTTCGGGCCGGTGTCGCCGTCGCCGACGCGCTTGTGGTCCTGCGCGGGCAGCAGTGGCACCACGGTCTCGCCGTCGACGAGGCAGAACAGGGACACCTCGGGGCCGTCGAGGAACGACTCGAGCAGCACCGGGTGCCCGTGCTCGAGGATGTCGGCGGCATGAGCGCGGGCGGCGGCCCGGTCCGTGGTGACGACGACGCCCTTGCCCGCGGCGAGCCCGTCGTCCTTGACGACCCAGTTCGGGCCGAACCGGTCGAGTGCCTCGTCCAGCGTGGCCGGGTTGTCGACGACCTCGCTGTGCGCGGTCTTCACCCCGGCGGTGGCCATGACGTCCTTGGCGAACGCCTTGGAGCCTTCGATCCGGGCTGCGTCGGCGGACGGCCCGAAGCAGGCGATGCCCGCCGCCCGCACGGCGTCGGCGACACCGGCGACCAGCGGCACCTCCGGTCCGATCACCACCAGATCGGCCTCGACCTGCCTGGCGAGGGCGACGACGGCCTCACCGGAGGCCGCGTCGACCGGGTGCTGCTCGGCGATCTTCGCAGTGCCGGCGTTGCCGGGAGCCGCGAAGAGCGCCGTCACGCCCGGGTCACGGGACAGGGCGAGCAGAAGGGCATGTTCACGGGCTCCGGAGCCGATAACGAGTACGCGCACGGACCTCAGACTACGTTCCGGTCTGCCCGGTCGGCGCGGTCAGGTCGTACAGCGTGACCCCGTCGACGGTGCTGGAGGTGAAGTTCTGCGTCACCCATTGCGTGATTTCCGACGCCGTACCGCTGCCGCCCATGCCGCCGCCCATGCCGCCGCCGGCGATGAAGTAGTGGACCTTCCCCTCGTCGACGTACTGCTGGAACTGCTGCAGGGTCGGTGACGGGTCACTGCCGTTGAACCCGCCGATCGGCATCACCGGCCGCTGAGTGGCCAGCTGGTAGCCCGATGCGCTGTTGGAGCCGATCGCGGCGGCGACCCAGGTGTAGCGGTCGGCGCCGTCGGTCAGCAGCGCGGTCAGTTCGTCGCTCGGCCGGCTGCCGTTGAGAAGCCCACCGGCCGCGCCGCCACCCATGCCGCCGGGCATCTCTCCCGTCGGCAGGCCGCCGGGCGCCTGCGCGAAGCCGTCCTGGCCGCCGCCGGGCGCCTGCCCCATACCGCCAGGCATCCGCCCCATACCGCCGGGCGCCTGCCCCATGCCGCCAGGCATCTGCCCCATACCGCCGGGCGCCTGGCCCATCGCACCGGGCATCTGCCCGCCCATCCGCTGTCCGGCGGCGCGACCGTCTGCACCGCCCGGACCGCCACGGCCACCGAAGCCCATGCCCCCGGTGTTCGGGCCGGCGGAGACGATCGAGCCCGTGTGCGGGGTCGCGATGGTGTGGACGGCGTACGCGGTGGGCCCGGCCAGTCCCGCGAGCAGGGCGGCGACCGCGACTCCGGCGGCGAGTCGGCCGGTCAGCCGGGGCAGCAGCAACCCGGCTGCGGCGACCACACCGACGACGAGCACCACCCAGCGCAGCCAGGGCACGAAGGTTGCGCTGCGGCCGAGCAGCTCCCACGACCACACTGCGGTGACGAGCATCGTGACGGCGGAGGTCACGCGCACCCACAACAGGTCGCGGTGGCGCCAGGCGGTGACCGCGCCGGCACCGACGAGCGCGCCGATCATCGGCGCCAGCGCCACGGTGTAGTAGGCGTGGAAGATGCCGGCCATGAAGCTGAACACCAGTCCCGTGGTCAGCAGCCAGGACCCGAACAGCACGAACGTGGCGCGTTTGCTGTCCGTGCGGGCGAGCCTGCCCCGCAACACGATTCCGAGGACGCCCAGGATCAGCGCGGCCGGGATCAGCCACGCGATCTGCCCGCCCTGAGCGGAGTCGAACATGCGGGTGATGCCGGTGCTCCCCCACATGCCGCCACCGCCTCCGCCGGGGCCTCCGGGCGGCATCCCGCCGGGCACCGCACCCGCCGCCGTCTCGGCCACCGTGCCGCCCTGGCCGGCGCCCAGCCCCTGGACGGCACCGCCGTCGCGGCCGGGGGTGACGCTGCCGCGCTCGTTGCCGTTGAGGCGGCCGAGTCCGTTGTAGCCGAGGGTCAGTTCGAGGATCGAGTTCTCCTGCGAGCCACCGATCCACGGCCGCGAGTCGGCGGGCCACAGTTCGACGGTGAGCAGCCACCAGCCGGCGGAGACCACCATCGCGGCCAGCGCCGCGAACAGCTGCGCGATCCGCTTGCCGAGCTTCGGCGGGCCGAACAGCAGATAGGTCAGCGCCAGCGGGGGCACCACCAGCATCACCTGCAGTTGCTTGGTCAGGAAACCGAACCCGACGAAGACGCCGGTGAGCACGAGCCAGCGGGTGCGTCCGTCCTCGATCGCGCGCAGCAGGGCCCACGCGGCGGCGAGCGTCAGCAGCACGAGAAGCGCGTCGGGGTTGTTGAACCGGAACATCAGCGCGGCGACGGGAGTCACCGCGAGCACCAGCCCGGCGAGCAGGCCCGCACCCGCGCCGAAGCGGCGGCGGACGATCGCCCAGAGCAGCGCGACCGACGCGACACCCATCAGCACCTGCGGCACCAGGATCGACCACGAGTTCAGGCCGAACGCCCGCACCGACAGTTCCATGATCCACAGGGACGCGGGCGGCTTGTCGACGGTGATGGAGTTCGCGGCGTCCGACGAGCCGAAGAAGAACGCCTTCCACGACACCGAACCCGCCTGCACGGCCGCGGAGTAGAAGGAGTTGGCCCAGCCGGAGGCACCGAGGTTCCACAGGTAGGCGACGGCGGTGCCGATCAGCAGGGCCGCGAGCGCCCACGGCTCCCAGCGCGACCGGGGTCGCGGTGCGGGGGCGTCGGGGACCACCGGTTCGTGGTCGAGTACGGAGGTTGTGGTCACTGGTCGACTCCCTGGGGCTGACTGCGGAACGGGGTGGGGTGCCGGAACACCCACCGGAGGGCAACGAAACGAGACACGGTGGCAACGAGATTCGCGACCACGAGGACCGCGAGCTCCACGTGTCGGGACGCGCCGGGCGCCCAGTGGTGCAGGACGAACAGGGAGCCGCTGGTGAGCAGCAGTCCGAACGCGAACACGGCGAGACCCTGCAATTGATGGCGGGCCGCGCCTTCGGATCCGCGGATACCGAACGTGAACGCGCGATTGGCCGCGGTGTTGAGGACGGCGGTGATCAGCAGCGCCGTGAAGTTCGCGGCCTGCGCGCCGAGCGCCGAGTGCAGCATCAGGTACAGCACCATGTACGCGAGTGTCGACCCGATGCCGACGACGCCGAACCGCACCAGCTGCCCGACCATCCCGTGCGGGACCCCCGCGACGAGGGGCTCGCGGCCGAGGCTGGTGCGCAGGGCGGCCACGGGCAGTTTGCCGGTGGCCAGCGCCCGCCCGACCCGGACCACACCCTTGAGATCGGCGACGGCGGTCGCGACGATGTCGACGGTGCTGTCGGGGTCGTCCACCCAGTCGACGGGAACCTCGTGGATCCGCAGCCCGACGCGTTCGGCGAGGACCAGCAGTTCGGTGTCGAAGAACCAGCCGGTGTCCTCCACGAGCGGCAGCAGCTGGCGCGCGACATCGGTGCGCATCGCCTTGAAACCGCACTGGGCGTCGGAGAACTTGGCGCGCAACGCGCCACGGAGGATCAGGTTGTAGCAGCGGGAGATCACCTCCCGCTTCGGTCCGCGCACCACCCGCGACGAGCGCGAGAGCCGGGAGCCGATCGCGAGATCGGAGTGCCCCGACACCAGCGGCGCCACCAGCGGCAGCAGCGCGTTGAGGTCGGTCGACAGGTCGACATCCATGTAGGCGACGACCTGCGCGTCGGACGCGCTCCACACAGTCCGCAGGGCGCGGCCGCGGCCCTTCTCGTCGAGGTGCACCACCCGCACGTTGTCGAATTCGGCGGCGAGCCGGTTCGCGACGGCGAGGGTGGTGTCGGTGCTCGCGTTGTCCGCGACCGTGATCCGGCTCGGGTAGGGCATCGCGTCGGCCAGGTGCCGGTGCAGCCCACGAACACAGCGGTCGAGGTCGCGTTCCTCGTTGTAGACCGGGACGACCACGTCGAGCGTCACCGTGCCTGCGGCCGGCATCGGCAGCTGCGGGTCGCGGCGAACGAGAGACTTCGTCATGGCAGCAACGGTGACGGCCGAACCTGCGCCCTCGCTGGACCGTGACTGGCAGTTTCCTGTGCGCCTTGACCTTCGGGTTACCTGAAGCCCGATGATGACCGGGTGTCACATGCCGAACTGATCACCATCGGGGTCTTCGCCCGGTCGAGCGGGCTGACCCCGAGCGCGCTGCGCTTCTACGCGGATTCGGGTCTGTTGCAGCCCGCCGAGGTCGATGCGGCGTCGGGCTACCGCTACTACACCCGCGACCAACTCGACCGTGCCGTGACGATCCGCCGGCTGCGCGAGATCGACATGCCGCTCGAGAAGATCGTGGAGGTCCTCGATGCCGGCCCCGAGGAGGCCGCCGTCCTGATCGACCGACACGTGGACGCCCTCGCCGAGCAGGTGCATCGGGCCCGGCGGACGGCCGCCGAGGTGCGCGGGGGTCTCGGCCGCACCGGCGGGCCGCTGCCGGTGGCGACGGTGCCCGGCCCGGTCCTCGCGACGGCCGTCGAGCAGGTCCTCGCGGCCACCGCACACGAGCCGGACCATCCGGTGCTGGGCGGAGTCCGGCTCGAGGCATCCGCCGCGTGCCTGGTGCTGACCGCGACCGACCGCTACCGGCTCTCGACGCGGACGGTGGCGCTCGATCCGCCCTGCCGGATGGACTGGGCGGGCACCCTCGACGGCGACGACCTGCGCCTGGCCCTGCCGTGGACGCGGCGCCGGACCGTCGTGGAGTTGGCCGCCGACCGCCACGGCCTGCACCTGCGCGCCGACGGCGACACCCGGCACTGCCGCCTGCTGGCCGACCCCTTCCCCGACCACCGCGCGATGCTCGACGCGCTCGCCCCGGTCGTCACGCGGGCAGTCGTGCCCCGGAACGTGCTGGTGCACGCCCTCGAACGGCAACGCGGCCGTCGTGTGCTGCTGCGGGTGTCGGGATCGGCGGTGGCGGTGTCGACACCCGACGCCGCCGGGAGCCCGGTCGTCGTCGCCGCCGGTGTCCACGGACCCGACGCGGAGATCACCTTCGAGATCACCACGCTTCATCCGGCGGTCACGACCGCGGTCGGACCCGACCTGATGCTCGACATCGCGGCAGCCGACCAGCCCGTCCTCGTCCGCTCGGCCGACGACGGGGATCTGACCACCGTGGCGATGCCCGTCCGCCCGACCCCCGACGAAGGAGACGACACATGAGCGCACCGAATCCGACCGACAGCACCATGGATGCGATCGCCGCGGCGACGACCGTCGGCCGGGGCGGCGATCCCGACACCGCCCGCACCCAACTGCTGGCGCTGTGGGAGCGGATCACCCCGACCGGGGACCCGCTGCACCGCTGCACGCTGGCCCACTACCTCGCCGATCTGTACCCGGACCCGGCACAGGCCCTGATCTGGGACGTCCGGGCACTCGATGCGGCGGCGGCGCTCACCGACGAGCGCACGCAGCGCCACCATCCGGGACTGCGGGTGGCCGGCTTCTACCCGTCGCTGCACCTGAACATCGCGGACAATCTCCGCAGGCTCGGATCGTTCGACGCGGCCCGCGAGCACGTCGACGCCGGACGCGGGAGCGTGCACGCGCTCGCCGACGACGAGTACGGCGCCGTGTTGCGCCGCGCGCTCGACGAGGTCGAGGACGCGGTGAGGCAGCGGTCGACGACCCCGCGCCCGAGTGCGCCCGGCCGGGCGGGCTGACGGCACGGGACTGCCACCGCGGCCGCGCTGTCCCGCTCGGCGGGAATCGGCCACGATGCGGACCGGTCGAATTCCTAGCATTCCCGTCATGACCGAGGCCTCGTCCGTCCCCACCACCGCGGGCCCGTGCCGGAGCTTCGAGGCCACCGTTCGCGACGACTGGATCGACGTCAACGGCCACATGAACGCCCAGTTCTTCGGGCTGCTGATCTACGACGCGCACGCCCGGTTCACGGATCTCATCGGTCTCGGGGACGACTACGTCGAACGGACGCGGTTCGGCAAGGTGGTTGTCGAAAGCCACATCACCTACGAGCACGAACTGCGGCTCGGCGAATCGGTCGGCGTGGACTCCTGGTTGCTCGGGGTCGACGACAAGCGAGCGCACTTCTTCCACGAACTTCGGTCGCTGGCCTCCGATCGACGCGTCGCCACGGGCGAGCAGCTGGACCTGCACTTCGACCTGCGGTCTCGTCGGGTGGCGCCGTTCCCGGCGGATGCCCGGGCCAGGCTCGCGGAGTTGTCGGCGGTGCAGTGTTCGGCCGGGATCCCGGCCGGAACGGGACGCACCCCGGGCGTTCGGGCCTGAGGATCTCCCCGCCACGGGGCGGGGCGCATAATCGCAGCCATGGCATCCGTGTTCAGCATGATCATCGCCGGCGACCTGCCGGGCCGGTTCGTCTGGGAGGACGAGGACGTCGTCGCCTTCCTGACCATCAACCCGATCACCCAGGGGCACACCCTGGTGGTTCCGCGCGCCGAGATCGACCAGTGGCAGGACCTCGACGGCGAGGTGTTCGCGAAGTGCTCGCGCGTCGCGCAGATCATCGGCCAGGCCGTGCGGAAGGGCTTCGATGCGCCCCGCGCCGGCCTGCTGATCGCCGGCCTGGAGGTGCCGCACCTGCACCTGCACGTGTTCCCGGCGTACAGCCTGGGCGACTTCAACATCTCCGGTGCCGACCCGAACCCGTCGCCCGAGTCCCTCGACGAGGCGCAGGCCACGATCAAGGCGGCCCTGCGCGACCTCGGCCACGACGCGAACGTCCCCGCCTGACCGATCCCTCCCACCCCGAGTGAACGGGAGCGTTCCGTCGAGCAGATCGACGAACGCTCCCGTTCACTCGGCGAAGCGGACGGATCAGCCGGCGAGCGGGCCGGCCGGGAAGGTCCCGGCGAGCGGGACATGACGTGCACGGCAACGGGTCGACGGGGTTGATTGGGGTTCCCTGCCCGTCCCCTTCAGGAGTTGTGACCGCCATCGTGACCGCCACCGATTCCCCGCTGTACCGTCCGTTGCGCGTTCGCGGGCTCGAGCTGCCGAACCGCATCGTGATGTCCCCGATGACGCGCACCCACTCCCCGGGTGGTGTGCCGACCGAGGACGTCGCGCAGTACTACCGGCGGCGCGCCGAGGGCGGCACCGGACTGATCGTGACCGAGGGTGTCGCGATCGGTCATCCGAGCGCGGTGGATCACCCGGACGTGCCGAACATCTACGAGCCTGCGGCCGTCGACGGGTGGCGGCGAGTGGTCGACCAGGTGCACGAGGCGGGCGGCCGGATCGCGCCGCAGCTGTGGCACGTCGGCCCGCTGTTCGGTGCGATGCGCCGCATCGACGACGTGACGCCGATGCGCCCGTCGGGCGTGTGGGGCGAGCCGGGCGTGACCTCCTACTCGCAGGACTACGTCGAGCGCGCCGTCGTGCCGACCGCCGCGATGACCGAGTCGGACATCGAGGCCGTGATCGCCGCGTACGCCGACGCGGCGCGGACGGCCGCCGAGATCGGCTTCGACGCGATCGCAATCCACGGCGGCCACGGCTACCTGCTGGACTCGTTCCTGTGGGCCTCGACGAACCTGCGGGACGACGCGTGGGGCGGAGACCTGCAGCGGCGCACCGCGTTCCCCGTCGCCGTGCTGCGGGCGATCCGCGAGGCGATCGGCGAGGACCTGCCGATCATCTACCGTTTCTCGCAGCACAAGCAGCAGGACTTCGCCGCGCGCCTCGCCGAGACGCCCGAAGAGCTGGGCGCCATCCTCGGTGCCCTCGTCGATGCCGGGGCGGATGTTCTCGACGCCAGCTCCCGCCGATTCGACGCCCCGGCGTTCGAGGGGAGCGACCTGTCGCTGGCCGGCTGGGCCAAGCGCACCACCGGTGCGATCACGATGGCCGTCGGTTGCGTCGGACTCGGCAAGTCGCTGCGCGACGGCCGCCTGGCCGGGCCGACGGTGGAGTCCGTCGACAACCTCGACGAGCTCGAACGACGCCTGGCCGCAGACGAATTCGACCTCGCCGCGATCGGGCGTCTGCACCTCGCCGACCCGCGCATCGCGGAGACGCTGCGCGCAGGCGGTCCCCTGCCCGAGTTCGACCGCCGCGTCCACGAGGCCGTCCTCACCTAGTCGACGGTGCCGGGCGGCCCCTCATTCCGCCCGGCACCGTCTTCCGCCACCGCTCCACGGTCCCCGTTCTCGGTGCGCCCGGAGGACCGCCGCACCCTCACGGGTAACCGATTTCGGGTCCTCCGGTTCTTCGAGTCCTGGCGATTCTTCGACGCCCCCTCGGGTCCGTCGATTCACCAACCCTTGACCGCGGTCCCGTCCCACCCCGGGTCCGCCAACAGCTCCGGTGCCGGACCGACGAACGCGCGCGCGGCGTCGTTGTCACCTGCGAGGGTGAAGCGCAGCCACGCGGTGAGGTACCCGCGGAATCCACCTCCGTCGGTCGGCCAGTTGTGCCCCACACCCAGCAGGCGGCCGCGGGCCGCGGGACCCGGGCTCAGGCCCTGGTAGGCGGCCTGCGGTATGGCCGTCGAGACCGGATCCTCGGCCCCGGTCAGATAGAACACCGGACCGGTCAGCCTGGTCACGTCGATCACGTCGACGGGCCGAGTGGCCCACCAGGGGTCGGGTAGGTCGAGCACGGCGGTGGAGGTGATGAGCCCGTCGGAGTCGGTGCTGGCGTTGATCGAACCCCCGGCGCCCTGCGAATGTCCGACCGCGGCGACGTGAGCGATGTCGATGCGATCGTGAAAGACGCTCGCCGGGTTGTCGTTCTCCGCCAGGATGTAGCGCGCTGCCGCCAGGATCTCGGTCCCGTCGCCGGTGACGCTGCTGTCGGCGACCACGACGACGAAGCCCCAGGACGCCAGGTGGCGTAGCAACTCCTCGTACTGCCTGTACGTCGCGTAGCTTCCGTTACCGAAGGTGACCACCGGATGGCGGTCGGGACCGGTGGCGATGTCGGCGGGATGGAACACCTGATATCCGGGCACCGCAACCGATGTGACGGCGTGCATGCCGGTGGCCGCGTAGCGCTCGCTGACGGGTTGCCGTTCGGGAGTAGCGGGAGCCACCGGCGCCGCGGGAGCCGATGCGAGCGCCGGCGCCGAGAATCCGGACGCCATCGGCATCGCGATCATCGCGCTGACGATCAGTGTCCGGGCACATCGGGTGGAGGGCAGCAGAGGTCGCCGTAACGTCACGGACCCACCCTACCCAGCGAGGTCGGAAGAGAAGTCGGTGTCGAGCGCCGGCGTGGAACCGGTTCGCAGAACCGGCTACTCGTCCCCGCTGACACGCGGAAGCAACACCCGGAACACCGCTCCCCCGCTGTCGGGGGACTCCACGGTCACGGTGCCACCGTGCGCGGCGACGAGGGCAGCGACGATGGACAGGCCCAGCCCGCTGCCACCGGACTGCCGGGTGCGGGACGAGTCGGCCCGGTAGAACCGCTCGAACACGCGGTCGCGCGCTTCGGCGTCGAGGCCCGGCCCGGTGTCGGCGACCTCGAGCAACGCGTGCTCGCCGACGGTGCCGACCCGCACCGTTATCGCGGCGTCGGCGGGCGTGTGGCCGAGAGCGTTGCCCACGAGGTTCGTCAGCACCTGACGGATCCGGGCGTCGTCGCCGAGCACCTCCGGCCGGCCCGGGCCGTCGACGACCTCCAGCGCGATGGACCGCTCGGGGGCGATGGCCCGGGCCGCGTGCACGCCGTCGGCCGCGACCGTCAGCAGATCGACCGGGACCTGTTCGAGTGGACGCTGCGCGTCGAGCCGGGCCAGCATCAGCAGGTCCTCGACGAGCAAGCCCATCCGGGAGGCCTCGGACTCGATCCGCGACATCGCCTGTCCGGCATCGGGAATCGCACCCTGCCGATAGAGTTCCGCGAATCCGCGGATGGTGGTGAGCGGGGTGCGCAGTTCGTGGCTGGCGTCGGCGACGAACCGCCGCATCTTCTCCTCGGAGCGGCGGGCCGATTCCTCGGACGCCTCGGTCGCGGCGAAGGCCGTCTGGATCTGCTCAAGCATCCCGTTCAGCGCGACCGTCAGCCGACCGACCTCCGTGCGGTCCTCACGGATCGGGATCCGTTGGTGCAGACGCCCTTCCGCGATCGCGGCCGCGGTCTCCTCGACCTCCACGAGCGGTCGCAGGCTGCGACGGACCACGAAGTACCCGATCACCCCCAGCGCGACGAGGACCACGACGCCGATTCCGATCTGCAGACCGATCAGCCGTTCCACGGTCGCGTCGACGTCGCCGAGTCGCACCGCGACCGTGACGGCGCCGTCCGGCGTCGTGGTGGTCAGGACGCGCCAGTGCTTGCCCGAGTCGCCGACGGACCCGACGGTAGCCGGCCCCGAGCCGGAGAATTCGGACAGGTCAGGCTCGACGGGCAGGTCGTTGGTGACCACACGCGTTGAGCCGTCCGGCGTCTCGCTGCGCACGTAGAACACGCTCGGCGGGCGCGACGGTCCCGGCTCGGAACTCGGGGGCGGCGGCAGCGGATGGGTTCGGGGTTTCGCCCACGTCAGCGACGCTTCCCGCAGCGTGGTGTCGGTCCGCGTGATCAGCGAGTTCTTCATCGCCGAGGTCACCGCCACCCCGGACGCGAGCAGGCCCAGCGCAGCCAGCACCAGCAGCGCCGCCACCAGCGTCACCCGCAGAGGCGGCCGGCGCACTCCGCGCATCCGCGCTACCTCGGCTCACGCATGACGTACCCGACGCCACGCAGGGTGTGGATCAGGCGCGGCTCGGTGGTGTCCACCTTCCGGCGCAGGTACGACACGTAGGACTCGACGACACCGACCTCGCCGCCGAAGTCGTAGTGCCAGACGTGGTCGAGGATGCGGGGTTTGCTCAGCACCACACCGGCGTTGACCATGAAGTAGCGCAGCAGGGTGAACTCGGTCGGCGACAGCGACACCTGCTCCCCCGCCTTCCACACCTCGTGGGTGTCGTCGTCGAGCTCGATGTCCGCGAACGTGATCCGGGACGATTCGACGACGTTCGGGTCCCGGGTCACGCGGCGCAGGATCACCCGCAGCCGGGCCACGACCTCCTCGAGGCTGAACGGCTTGGTGACGTAGTCGTCGGCGCCGAGGGTCAGCCCTGTCACCTTGTCCTCGACGGCGTCCTTCGCGGTGAGGAACAGGACCGGGGCGTCGATGCCGTCGGCACGCAGCCGGCGCAGCAGGCCGAAGCCGTCCATGCCGGGCATCATCACGTCGAGGATCATCGCGTCGGGCCGGAACGCCTTCGCCTTGTCGAGTCCCTCGGCCCCCGCGGACGCGGTCTCCACCTCGAAACCCTGGAAGCGCAGACTCACCGACAGCAACTCGACGATGTTCGGCTCGTCGTCGACGATCAGGATCTTTGCATCGGGTTTGGTGACAGTCACTACGCCATCATCACCCCGATCCCTGTCCGGTCGCTGATCGCCATCTGGGAGTTTCCTGTGAGCCTCTGGTCAGATCGCTCACATCCGCTACTCCCCCCGTGTGAGCCGTTGCTACGGTGGAAGCGTCAACGACGACATCCGGACGAGCGCACCGTACCCGGCCAGCGAAAAGACGGTGCCTGGGAGGGATTTCGTCATGGCCTGGATTGTTCTCGTCATCTCAGGTGTCCTCGAAGCCGTGTGGGCGACCGCCCTCGGCAAGTCCGACGGCTTCACCCGGCTGGCCCCCTCCGTCGTGTTCGGCGTCGCGATCGTCGCGAGCATGGCGGGCCTGGCGTACGCGATGCGGACACTGCCCGTGGGCACGGCCTACGCGGTGTGGGTCGGCATCGGTGCCGCACTGACCGTTGGATACGCGATGGTCACCGGCAGCGAATCCGCGTCGGTGATGAAGGTGCTGCTCATGCTCGGCATCGTCGGCTGCGTGGTCGGCCTCAAGGCCCTGCACTGACCCGCGACGGATCCGGTCGGCGTCCGTAATCGGCGGTTACAGTGATCGCATGAACCTGGTGGCGATGGTCACACTGCCGGCGAGGGTGGGCCTCCTGCTCACCGACACCGCGCTGGGCGTGGCCGAGTCGGCCCTGGGTGCGGCGCGCGTGGTGGTGTCCGCGTCGGTGACCGGCGACGTGGCGGGCCTCGGCGGCCTTGCCGCCGCGAACCCGTCCGGCCCGCTCAAGCTGCTGCAGCAGGTCGCCGAACTCGCCTCCGATCAGCGTCCGCTCGGGCAGGCGATGCGCCCGGGCGGTCCGGTCGACCGGCTCCTCGAACCGGGCGGCGTCGTCGACCGGCTCACCGCGCCCGGGGGCACCCTGGAACGGATCATCGAACCCGGCGGCCCCCTCGAACGCCTCCTCGCCCCGGGCGGACCGGTGGAGCGCCTGCTCGACGAGGACGGCCCCGTCGAGCGGCTCCTCGCCCCCGGCGGCCTGCTGGATCGGCTCACGGCCGAGGACGGCCCGCTCGAACGACTCACCGCGACCGCCGGACCACTCGAAACCCTCACCAAGGAGGGCGGCATCATCGACCGTGCCCTCGAGGAGGGCGGCGTGCTCGAGTCCCTGCTCGCCAAGGACGGCCCGCTGGAACGGATCATCGCCGAGGGCGGTCCACTCGACCAGATCGTGTCGCTGTCGGAGACCCTCACCTCCCTCGCCCCGAACCTGGAACAGATGGGCGACAGCATCGAAATGCTCCGGGAGACCGTCGGTGTCCTCAGCGCCGCCGTGGGGCCGCTCGGTGAACTCGCGGGCAGACTGCCCGGCCGCTGGCTCAAGAGCGGCCGGCCGAACGCGACCGAATTGCACTAGCCCCCAACGGCCCCGTCGTCAGGTGCTCGTCGTCGTCAGGTGCTCGTCGAGGAATCCGTAGACCCGGCGCCAGGCGTCCCGCGTCTGCTCCTCGCCGTACGCGAACCCGACGACCCGCAACAGCGGTGCCGCGGGACCGGCGGGCAGGTGGTTGGCGAAACTGTGCCCGACCCCGGGATACGTCTTGACGTCGTGCGGAATTCGCTGCCGGTCGAGGGCGGCGGACAGTTTCGCGCCTGCCCGCGGCAGGATCGGGTCGCGGGAACCGTAGCTGGCGACGATCGGGCAGGCCCCGCCGAGCGCCTCGTCCAGGTGCCGCGGCAACGGGCCGTAGAAGGGAGCGGACGCATCGAAACCCATGGGCGACAACGCCAACGCGAATCCACCGCCCATACAGAATCCGACCACCGCGACCGCGCCCGTGCAGTCCGAGCTCGCCCTCAGCTCGTCGCGGGCGGCGAGCAGGTCCGTGAACGCCCGCCCCCGCCGACGGATCAGGTCGCGGAACACGCCCGTCATGCAGCGCGCGACGCCGCCGCGCGAGTAGAGGTCCGGAGCCAGCGCCAGGTAGCCGTGGTCGGCGATGTCCCGTGCGATGCCGCGGATGTCGGCGCCGAGGCCGAGCGCGTCGTGCACCACCACGACGCCCGGGTGCGGGCCGTCGCCGTCCGGCCGTTCGAGTACCGCGTCGATCGCGCCGTCCGGAGTGCCGACGGTGAGTGCTGGCATCGCTGACCTCCGGGCCGGATAGGGCGTCGGGTCAGGATAGCCGCCTCACCGCGGATCGGTCGGCGCCTCGGCCGCATTCGCGTCCCGCAGCCGGTCGAGCTCCGCCTCCACCGCGACCAGTCGCCGGTACAGCGCCTGGACGGCGGCCATGCAGACGCCGTTCGCGTCGACCTGGGCGATGCTGCGGTCCGAGGACCCCAGCCCGAAGGTCTGGGCGAAATCCTGCGCCATCGGCCCCATATGCCGGACCGACTCGTGGTCGAACCGGTAGGTCCACACACTGAGCGGGAGGCCGGCCAGGCGTTCGAGCACGTCGTTCGCCCCCTCCGGAACTCCGGATTCGGCCGCGACGCCGCGACGCCGGGCCGCGTGGGACCGCAGCCACGCGAGGGGATGGTGAACAACCACCGTCGATTGGCGGCCGTCCCGGTCACTCACCGGCGGTCAGGGCCGCAGCGGGCGGATGTGATGCTTTGCTCTGACGTCGCTGAGCAGAATCCCGATGCCGGCTCCGAGCAGGCTGATTCCGATACTCACCGCTGCCGCGCCGAGGCCGATCGCGAGTCCAAGCATGATTCCTCCAAGGCTCTCGTCGAGTCGATCGTCGGGGCGGCCTCGCGTGGGGCGGCCCCCACGAATGAACAATTCCACGCTCGTCCTCCCGCGGACCGATTGCAACAGTCCGACCGATGTCAGGTTTCCCCGGACGGTCTGATACAGATACCGGTCATGAAGCGCATCGTTTTCGCCGCAATCGCGGCCGCCTCCGTGTCCCTGCTCGCCGTCGGCTGCGGGTCGGACACCGACTCGACCGACACCTCGTCGGACGCCACGACGGCCGCATCGTCGTCGGACGATTTCGCGGAAACCGCTGCCACCGGCGACGTCTACGTCGACACCTGCAACGGCGTGTCCGCCTACATCCAGACGCTCAAGGAATCCGGGCTCACCGCCGAAGAGAACTCGCCGGAGGCGATCGGCGAGGAGTTCATCACGCTGGCGAAGGCGGAGCCGGACTGGGCGGGCAAGTCCGAGCAGGACAAGGCGGACTTCGAACGTGGAGTGAAGGCCGCGGTCGCCGGTAGCTGCTGAGCGTCCGCCAGCCCACACGCGCCCCCGACGACTTCGGTCGCGGGGGCGCGCTGCGTCGGAGGCAGGGACCGCGGTCATCGCCGCTCGAGGAAAAGACCGACCCAACCGCGAGCATACAATTGGCAAAATGGAAGCGCGGACAGTGAACAACCCCGCCCTGCGGTGGGAGGCGTTGTCCCGGTGGGCGCTCGCATGGGATCCGCTGCTCGATCGCACGGAACTCACCGGATGGGCCGACCAGTTGTCGGAGGTGATGACCGCGGTGGTGGACACTGCCGTGATCTGGTCGCCCACCACGGACACCATCGTCGCTCCCCGTTCGCGCTCGTCGACCGATCTCGACGGGTGCATGTGGCGCGCCATCGAGTTGCTGACCGGAATCGAGCCGTGACCACACGCGAGGGCGTCGGTGCAGCCACGAACTTCACCCTCGGTTCACCCCCGAATCCGCGCGTCGGCTACGCATCAGCAACCCCGATTCGCGCTACCGTTCCTTCACGTCGTTCTTGCCCTCCCCGGCGAACGACGCAGGCCCACCGGACCGAGCCCCCATTCGGCCGGTGGGCCACAGCCCCGACTCGGCGGCATGAAAAAAGGCCCTGAACTGCGGTTCGCAATTCAGGGCCTTGATGGAGCCCCCTGTCGGGATTGAACCGACGACCTTTCGCTTACAAGGCGAGTGCTCTACCACTGAGCTAAGGAGGCGGACAAAGCGCGCCCATCATATCCATCCGCCTCATGGGGACGGAAAACCGGCGCGGCAAACGTCCTCCTCGCCACTCACCTCACCCCACCTTCGAAGCGAGGACGTCGAGGTAGTGCTGGTTGTACATGACACCGAGGACGTTGCCGAAGGGGTCGACGACCGAGGCGGTGACGAATCCCGGTCCGCGTTCGAGGGGCTTGTCGTGGACGGTGGCACCCAGCGAGAGCAGTCGCTCGAAGGCGGACGTGGCGTCGTCCACGTGCCAGTAGACGATCTGGCCTGCGGGCTGCTCGGTGCGGGCGTGCGGCGCGAACCGGGCGTCGACGATGCCGAGTTCGTGCTGGAGGTCGCCGATACGGAACTCGACGTACGCGGTGCGCCCGTCGACGTCGCGGGCGAAGTAGGGCTCGATTCCGAGCACCTCGGTGTACCAGTCCTTGGCGGCCGCGACGTCGTCGGCGAAGAAGCTGACGGTGGTGAGTCCTCGCAACATCGGTGATTCCCTTCGGTTCTGCCTGCAGTGGCCTGTTCGGTTGATGACGAGATCCATCCTCACGGTCAAAGTGCTCATCAACTGAGCACTTTGTTTGGGAAACTCGACGACATGCGCGCAGACCGTCTCGTCGCCACCCTCCTGCTGATGCAGTCCCGCGGACGGGTCACCGCGGCCGAGGTCGCCGACGAACTCGAGGTATCCGTCGCGACGGCCCGCCGCGACCTGGAGGCCCTGTCCGCGGCGGGCATCCCGGTGTACCCGCAGGCCGGGCGAGGCGGCGGCTGGTCCCTCGTCGGCGGTGCCCGCACGGACCTGTCCGGTCTGTCCGCGACCGAAGCGCAGGCCCTGTTCCTGCTTGTCGGCCCGGCGGCGGCCGTGTCGTCCGAGGTGAAGGCCGCGCTGCGCAAGCTCGTCCGTGCGCTGCCTCATACGTTCCGGGCCGACGCCGAGGCCGCCGCAGAGGCCGTGATGATCGACCCGACCCGCTGGGGCGAACGCGAACGCGACCGGCCGGAGGTGGTCGCACTGCTACAGGACGCCGTGATCCGCCGGCGCAAGGTCCGGCTCGCCTACGTCAACGGCGCGAGATCGCGCAGCGAGCGGCTGGTCGAGCCGTGGGGCCTGGTCACCAAGGACGACACCTGGTACCTGATCGCGGGGACCGACCGTGGCCGGCGCACGTTCCGGGTGGATCGGATCGCCGAGGCGCAGACCACCGACCATCCCGCCGGGCGACCCGACGACTTCGAACTCGCCGCGACCTGGGAGGAGGTGGTCGGGAAGATGGAGGAGCGGCGATCGACCACCTGGGCGACCGTGCTGATCGAACCGAGATTCGTCCCGATCCTGCGTGACCACTTCGGCCGCCACTGCCACGCCGACGGCGACACCGACGACGGCCGCGCCCGCGTCCGCCTGGCCGCCCCGACCCCGCTGGACATCGCCCGCAACCTCGCCGGCTGGGGCGCGGCGGTCGAGGTGCTCGAACCGCAGACCGTACGAGACGAGCTGGCGCGGATCGGCACCGAACTGGCCGGGCGGTATGCCGAGGGCACCGCACCGTAAGGCGGCGACGCCGCGCCCCGCGCGTCCACGCCCCGTCGCCCGGGAACCGATAGCGTGAAGGCCATGAGTACCTCCGAGATCGCCACGGTCCTCGCGTGGCACGACGCGCTGAACGCCTCCGACCTCGACACCCTGCTGGCGCTCTCCAGCGACGACATCGAGATCGCCGACGCGGAGGGGGCGGGCCAGGGCCTCGGCGCGCTGCGGGAATGGGCATCGACCGCCGGGCTGACGCTCGATCCGGGCCGCATGTTCGTGCACGAGGGAGTGGTGGTCGTCGAGGAGGCGACCAAGGTCGCGGCCCGCCCCGGCGAGACGACCACCATGGCCATGGCCTTCCGGGTCGTGCACGACCAGGTCACCTCGGTCTTCCGGCACGACGACCTGGCCGCCGCGTTCGAAGCGACCGACCTGACGGAAGCGGACCTGGTGTCCTGACGTGTCGAGGTGGCGCGGTGTCCTCGACACACTGAGCAACCTCGTCGGAGAACGCGCTGTCGTCGACGAACCGGTCGCCGCGCCCACTCCCCTGCGGCCGATCGACCTCACCGACGATGCACGGGTCGCCGAGGTGCTCGATCTGGCGGTGCGCTCGGGCGAGGTGCTGCTCGCGGCCGGGACGTCCGTCGCCGACACCACCACCCAGATCCAGTTCGTCGCCGCGACCTACGGGCTGGCCCGCTGCGACGTCGACGTCACCTACAACTCGATCCGCGTCAGCGCGCACCGGGGTCCGACGATGCCCCCTGCCACCAGCATGCGGATCGTGCACTACCGATCGCACGACTTCACCCGCCTCGCCGCGGTCGACAAACTGACCCGTCAGCTGCGTACCGAGGCGCTCGACCCGGCGATCGCGCTGGCGGAGATCAGCGCGATCAACCGGGCACCCCACCCCTACAACCGCTGGGTCGCGACATTCGGCTGGTCCGCCATGGCCGCCTCGGTGTCCGTGCTGCTGGGCGGCGGCGCGCTCGTCGCACTGATCAGCTTCCTGACGACCGCGGTCATCTACCTGATGAACCTGGGACTGAACCGGATCGGGCTGCCGTTCTTCTTCCAGCAGGTGGCGGGCGGTTTCGTGGCGGCCGCCCCGGCCGGAGTGCTGTACGCGCTGCGCGATCCACTCGATCTCGACGTCAAACCGTCGCTGGTCATCGCGGCAGGTGTGACCGTGCTGCTGTCCGGCCTGGCGCTGGTCGGATCGGTGCAGGACGCGATCACCGGCTCCCCGGTCACGGCGGTGGCACGGTTCTTCGAGGTGCTGATGATGACCGGCGGGATCATCGCCGGTGTGGCGATCTCGCTGCGGATCGCAGCGGCACTGGGGACTCCGCTGCCGGACACCACCCCGGCACCGATCTCACCCAGTTTCAGCGAAACGCCCGTGCAGGTCGCCGCGGGTGCGTTCACGGCGTTGTTCTTCGCCCTCGCCTGCTACGCCGAGCGCCGGGCGCTCCTGGTGGCAGGGCTCAGCGGCGCCGCGGGCATCCTCGTCTACTACTCCGTGCGGCTGATCCTGTCGATCGGACCGGTGGTCGGCACGGCCATCGCGGCGACGGTGGTCGGGTTCGTCGGCGGCCTGCTCGCCCGGCGGGCACTGACGCCGCCGCAGGTGATCGCGGTCGCGGGCATCACCCCGCTGCTGCCGGGACTCGCCCTGTACCGCGCTCTCTACGCACTGCTGAGCGACGAGTTGCTACTCGGCATCAGTGCCCTGCTGTCGGCGTTCGGCATCGGCGTCGCACTCGCGGCCGGAGTCACGCTAGGTGAGTGGATGGCCCGCACCCTGCGGCGGCCGCGCATGATGCGCGGAACGGAAGCGCTCCGGCACCCGATCCTGCAGAGAATGCAGAACGGGCCCGGAGCACGGAACCTCTGGTTTCGGCGTTGATCTGCCGGCACCGCCGGCGTGTTGATCTGCCGGCACCGCCGGCGTGTTGATCTGCCGGCACCGCCGGCGTGTTGATCTGCCGGCACCGCCGGCGTGTTGATCTGCCGGCACCGCCGG
>NZ_JBSFSC010000001.1:1073956-1359801 GCF_053589555.1 Rhodococcus sp. NPDC003322
CGGCGCGGTGACTAGCCGTTTCCGGCGGCCTTGTCCTTCTCCATCGCCTCACGCAGGCTCTTCGGCCGCATGTCGGTCCAGTTCTTCTCTACGTACTCGACGCAGGCCTGACGGGTGTCCTCACCGAAAACCACGCGCCAGCCCTGCGGCACGTCGGAGAAGGTGGGCCACAACGAGTGCTGGTCCTCGTCGTTGACGAGCACATAGAAGCGGCCGTCTTCGTCGTCAAAGGGATTCGTGCTCATTTGGCCTCGCTTGTCGCAAACTCGTTCGTGGTGCTCTCCACCCCTGTGGAAGTCTCGACCCTATCAAGGTCGAAGTCCGCTGATCGATTTATCACGATGGAATTCAAGATCTCTCCCGCGCGGACCGCCACGTTCGACAGCAGCGAGGCCGTCAAGCCGTGGGTCTTCTCGGTCCCGCCCTGAAGGTAGATGCCGGCGCGCACGTCGGCCGGGGTGTCGAGACGGTAGTCGCGGGCGACCCCGGTGACCACGTCACCGGCCGGTGCGAATTCCCCGAGCAGCTCGCGGAGCGGCGCAGGCGCGAAGCCGGTGGCCAGAACGAGCGCGTCGCAGGTCAGCGTGTCGGTGAGTCCGTCGAGGTTGCTCCGGATCCCCACCTCGATGGCGTCCTCACCGTCCTGCACGGACACGACGTCCGACGCCCGGTGCATGAACAGCCGCCGCTTCCCGCTGACCAGTTCCTGGTACTCGGCGGTGTACAGCTCGTTGATCAGGTCGATGTCGACGACGGAGTAGTTGGTGCCCTTGTGCAGGCTGAGCAGCCGCTCCCGTTCGAGGGGGCTGGCGCCGTGGAACTCGTCGACGGTGGACGGGTCGAAGATCCGGTTGGCGTACGGGCTGTCGTCGGCGGGGCTGTACCCGTACCGCGAGAACACGCTGTGCACCTCGGCCTGCGGGTAGTTCCGATGCAGGTACTGCACCACCTCGGCGGCGCTCTGTCCCGCGCCGAGCACCGCGAACCGCTGGTGCCGGACCTCGGGCATCTGCTCGAGGTGGAACAGGAACTTGTGATTGTGGAAGCAGCGCGGCGACGGCGTTGCCCAATCCGGCAGCCGCTCGCGCAGGCCTGCGCCGACCGCGATGTTTCGGGCGTACAGGGTCTGGCCGTCGGCGGTGTCAATGGCGAATTCGTCGACGGTGCCGTCACCGGAGCGGACCCCGCCGATCCCGGTGACCGCCACCCCGTACCGGACGTCGGCGTCGACGCGCTCGGCCGCCCACTGCAGGTAGTCGTTGAACTCGTGCCGGGTCGGGAAGAACGTCTGGTGGTTGACGAAGTCGACCAGCCGGCCCCGGTCGAAGAGGTAGGAGAAGAAGCTGTAGGTGCTCGCCGGGTTGCGGAAGGTCACCAGATCCTTCGGGAACGCGATCTGCATGGTGGCTCCGTCGAGGAGCATGCCCGGATGCCAGACGAACCTGTCCTGCCGCTCGACGAAGCGCGCCCGCACCCGGTCCTCGGGTGCGCAGGTCGCGTTGTGTTCCTCGATCGCGATGGCGAGTGCGAGGTTCGAGGGCCCGAACCCGACCCCGACGATGTCCAACACTTCGGACCGGGAATCCCCGGCCGTCCGAGTCGAAGTCATGGCAGCAGTCCATCCTCGCCGTGGTGCGCGGCGGTCCCGTTGTTCCCAGCGCCCCGCGGTCGATCCGAGGCCCCCGTATTAGTAGCGCAGCCTACCCTAATACTCAACGGGTTCCGTGTGCGAGGCGCGGGCCGGAACCAGCCCTCGAGGAACCGGAACCAGCCCGTGCGGAACCGGACCTAGCCCTTGAGGAAGTCGAGGATCGCGGAGTTCACCGCGTCCGGGCGCTCGAGGTAGCCGTAGTGACCGCAGTCCTCCAACTCGACGTACTGGGCGCCCGGGATGGCCTTCGCGACCTCCGCGGCCAGGGTCGGCGCCAGCAGGCGGTCGTCGGCGAACCCGATCGCCAGGCACGGCACCGTGA
This sequence comes from Rhodococcus sp. NPDC003322, assembly GCF_053589555.1. NCBI lineage: Bacteria > Bacillati > Actinomycetota > Actinomycetes > Mycobacteriales > Nocardiaceae > Rhodococcus > Rhodococcus sp. NPDC003322. Next base: position 1,075,930 of record NZ_JBSFSC010000001.1, read on the forward strand.
TCCTGCCGTACGCGGACAGCCGGTCCCCGAAGTCGTCGAGGTTCTTCTGCGCCCGGACACCGGGCGAGGACTCGCCCTTCGAGAACGCGAAGATGTCGAGCCAGTCCTGCGCGGCCATCGGGTCGACCAGCGAGGCCGGCGACAGGTTCAGCACGGCCGTGATCGCCGCCCGGTACGAATCGGGCAGGACGATGCCCTGCCGATCCAGTTCCCGCTCACCCTCGGACAACGCCTTCTGCAGCGTGTCCCGGCGGCCGTGCGCGGCGAGGAAGACGGCCTTGCGAACCAGTTCCGGCCGGGAAAGTGCCAGTTCCTGAGCGATCCGGGCGCCGAGAGAGGTGCCGACGACGTAGGCCGGGCCGCCGAGGTGCTCGATCAGCGCGGCGGTGTCCGCCACCAGATCCTCGATCGTGAAACCGTCCGCGCATTCGTCGGTCGGCGCGATGCCGCGATTGTCGAACGTGCACACCCGGTAGCCCGCGGCGACCAGCGCAGGCACCTGGTGAAGGTCCCACACCCGGCCGGGGCTGCCCGTGCCCATGATCAGCACGACCAGATCACCGGAGCCCTTGACCTGGTAATTCAGCTGAATCCCGTTGATCGTGGCGAGCGGCATGAACAGACCTTTCCGAGGACGGCAACGACGCTGGTCACCGTACCCTGCGGCGGCCCGCCCGAACCCAGTGCATGGTGAACGCGAAGGCATGCTGAACGATCGACCAGAAACGCCTTCGGGCGGACCCGCGCCCTTGTAGCCTCGCACCGAGTTTCCCGGTCCACGAGGAGCACGATGAGTTCAGCACGCTCGACCCGTAGGTACTCGCGCGCGATGGGCTTCGCCCTCGCCGCCGCGATCTCAGCGATCCCCGCGCTCGCCGGCAGCGCCTCCGCAACGCTGGTCGGCACCGCCTCCGCGGCCTCGGTGGACTGGGGCGACCTGAAGTCGGGATCGAGCAACTTCGGATCATCCGGCGAGCAGCCGACACTTCCCGAGATCCCGCCGCCCTCCGCGGCCGCGATCCGGCTGGACGAGGCCAGGAACTTCCGCGACATCGGTGGCTACCGCACCTCCGACGGCCGGACCGTCCGCACCGGCCTGGTGTTCCGATCGAACAAGCTCAGTTCCCTCAGCGACTCCGACCAGGCCAAGCTGACCGCCGCGAACGTCACCCTCGACGTCGACCTGCGCAATGCGTCCGAACGCAAGGAGGCCCCGGACCGGATCCCCGCCGGCATCCGCTACCAGGTCGCGGACGTCGTCAGCCTCGAGAACGGCATCGGCTTCCACGAGGCCGTGCCACTGACCCTCGGGCGCGCCCTGATCGACGCCGCGACCAGCGGCTCGTCGGACATCGGACAAACCATCGGCTATCCGTTCATGGTCAACTACCGCGGATCGGACGTCGCGTTCCACGACCTGATCACGGCGATCGCGAACAACCCCGACGGCGCCACCGTCTACCACTGCAGCGCGGGCAAGGACCGCACCGGCTGGAGCACCGCGATCCTGCTGAGCATCCTCGGCGTGCCCCGCGACGTGATCAGCGCCGACTTCATGGCATCCAACGCCTACCTCGGCCGCGACGACGCCGTCGAACTGTCCTGGCTGAACGCCGCCTACGACCAGGCCGAGCGGATCTACGGCAGCATGGACGGCTACATTCGCGAGGGACTGGACATCGACCAGGCGACGATCGACACACTGCGCGCCGAGCTGCTCGTCTGACCGCGCCCGGACACGGTGGTCATCGCCCGCCCGGGCCCGAGAAGTGAGTGAACCCTAAACCAGACGGAACTGGCGCCGAGGGGCCCCGTTCTCTTAGAGTCGCGGGCAGAAATCCCCGGCTGCGCGTCCCGCAGCTTCCCCCTGGAGGAACCGGCACCATGGCCACCAAGACGACCACCGAGAACGACATCCCCGACGAGGAACTCGAACCCGTCACCGACGAAACCGCGCGACAGGCGCAGCGCGTCGTCGCCGCATATGCCGCAGACGCCGACGAATGCCGCATGTTGCTGTCTATGCTCGGCATCGGCCCCTCGGCCAAGATCGACTAGGTCGCCGACGCTGCCGGTCCGGCAGCGCGGCTTATGGAACAGGATCACAGTGGGCTCAGCCGCTTCGGAATTCGTCGTCGTCGCCAACCGGCTGCCCGTCGATCTGGAGAAGCTGCCGGACGGCAGCACCCGCTGGAAGCGCAGCCCCGGCGGACTGGTCACCGCCCTCGAACCCATCCTCCGCGGCAACAGCGGAGCATGGGTGGGCTGGCCCGGCGTCCCCGACACCGACCTCGAGCCGATCGTCGAGGACGGCATCGAGATGCACCCGGTCGCGCTGAGCTCCCAGGAGGTCGCGGACTACTACGAGGGCTTCTCGAACGCCACCCTGTGGCCGCTCTACCACGACGTGATCGTCCGCCCGGAGTACCGGCGCGAATGGTGGAACGCCTATGTCGAGGTCAACCGCCGTTTCGCGGAGCAGACGGCCGAGGCGGCCGCCGAGGGCGCGACCGTCTGGATCCAGGACTACCAGCTGCAGCTGGTCCCGAAGATGCTGCGGATGCTCCGACCCGACCTGACCATCGGGTTCTTCCTGCACATCCCGTTCCCCCCGGTTGAGCTGTTCATGCAGATGCCGTGGCGAACGGAGATCGTCGAAGGCCTGCTCGGCGCAGACCTGATCGGCTTCCACCTGCCCGGCGGGGCGGAGAACTTCCTGTTCCTCGCCCGTCGCCTGCTGGGTCACCAGACCTCCCGCGGCACCGTCGGGGTGCGGTCGAAACTCGGTGTCGTGCAGGTCGGTTTCCGCACCGTCCGGGTCGGCGCCTTCCCGATCTCCATCGACTCCGGCGCGCTCGACGTGCAGTCCCGCACCAAGGCGATCCGCGACCGCGCCCGGCAGATCCGCAAGGAACTCGGCAACCCGAAGAAGATCATGCTCGGCGTCGACCGTCTCGACTACACGAAGGGCATCGACGTCAGGCTCGACGCCCTGCACGAGCTCATCGCCGAAGGCCGGGTCGATCCGGCGGAGACCGTGATGGTGCAGCTGGCGACCCCGAGCCGGGAACGCGTCGAGTCGTACGTGCAGATGCGCGGCGAGATCGAGATGACGGTGAGCCGGATCAACGGCGAGTACGCGGAGGTCGGCCGGCCGGTCGTCCACTACATCCACCGTCCGATCGCCCGCGACGAGCTGATCGCGTTCTTCGTCGCCGCCGACGTGATGCTGGTGACGCCGCTGCGCGACGGCATGAACCTGGTGGCCAAGGAGTACGTGGCCTGCCGCAGCGACCTCGGTGGCGCACTGGTGCTCAGCGAGTTCACCGGTGCCGCCGCCGAACTGCGCCAGGCGTTCCTGTGCAACCCGCACGATCTCGAAGACGTGAAGGACAAGATGGAGGCGGCGCTCACCCAGCCCCGCGAGGACGGTCGCCGGCACATGCGCGCCCTGCGACGCCAGGTCCTCGCCCACGACGTCGACCGCTGGGCGAAGGCGTTCCTCACCGCTCTGTCCCGCGACTCGGTCGCCGGCCAGGCCCTGATGTCGACCGACCCGACCGACTGACCCGGGTACGAAAAGTGGGGCGCCGCAGGATGTTTCCTGCGGCGCCCCACTTTCGTTCCCCTGGGATCTACACCGGGGTGAGCCGCCCGGTCAGCCAGCGACCACCGTCCTTGTGCATCTCCATGCGAACCCGGCTGCCGGTGGTGGCGGCGTCGGGAGCGTCGGAGCTGGTGGTGATCTGGTTGACGAACAGCAGCACCACCGCGTCGTCGGGGGTGGCGGAGACGACGGACCCGGCCTGCACGGTGGCCTGCACGGTCAGCTTCTTGTCCTTCGCACCCGGCGCGATGGTCTCCTGTACCAGGGTGTTGTACTCGTCCCGGAAGTCACCGGTCAGGCCGTCGGCCGCGGCGGCCAGCTGCTGATCGACCTCGTTGTAGTTGTAGGACAGCATCTTCGCGGCCTGGTCACTCGCCGACGCCACCGCGTCGACGCGGGCCTGCTCGGTGGCCCGGTCCTTCAGGTATCCCGTAAACAGGATGCCGACGCCGACCGCGAGCGCGAGCACCAGCACGGCGGCCACGGCAGCGAGTGCCTTGGCGGTCGAACCCGACTTCCCGACAACGGTTTCCGCCGACTCACCAACCGCAGTCTCGGTAACCGACTGCTCCGCACCGGTCGTGCCGGTCGCCGTGGGCTCCGTCACCGTCGACCCGTTCGTCTTCTTCTCGTCTTCGCTCATGGCACGAACTCCACCTTCGAGGCCGTCATGGTGCCACCGTCATCGGTGACAGTGACCCGCATGCGGAAGTCCCGCGGGCCGTTCTGCGTGCCGTCCGGGGTGCTGACGTCGGCGCGGGCGGCGACCAGCACCTTGCCGGTGTTGCCGTCCTGGCTCTCGAACCCGGCCTCGAGGATCTTGCCGACGGTGGTCACGCCGGCCTCCTGCACGACGCTGACGAAGGGATCCTCGCGTCCGTCGAACTCGGACCGGAATTCGCCGCTGGCGCCGGCCAGGATGCGCTCCACGTCCTCCTTGGCGGTGTCCGGCTTGATCGTGGTCAGGTTGAGCACGGTCTGACGGGCTGTCTGCACGAACGCATTTCGTTGTGCGTCCCGGTCGTTCGCGGCGTTTCGCTCAATCAACAGCCACACCGCGGACGCAACCAGGGCCACCACGAGCAGGCCCGCGAGCACCCACCCGAGACGGCCGCGGCGCGACCGGGCCGCCTCGGGCTCGGCCTCGTCGGCGACGTCCTCGCCCACGGCCGGCACGTCGGCCACCGTCTGCTCGTGCGCGGTCTGCTCCTGTGCGGCGGCCGAGGCCTGCGGCGCAGCGGCCTCGGGTGCCTCCCCTCCGGTCGCGGCAGCGCCGGTGTCCCGCAACGCAGTCGCGGCCGGAGCGAGCGCCTCCTTGCCCTCGGACTCGGTGACCGCGGGCGCCGGAGCCTCCTTCGGAGGACCGGCGCTGCGGCTGGCCCGCCGGCGTGGAGCCGGATTGCTCTCGGGCGTCAGCCCTGCTGACGTGTCATCATCGTCTGCCACGTCGTGTCCTCTCTTGCTTTTCCACCCGACGCCAGCGCGGGCTGGGCGTACAGGCGGCCGTCGGGCCCGACGTATTTACCGGTTGTCGGGTCGTACGGGCGCGCCGTGGCGGGCACTCCCGAGGCTCCGTCGTACGACGCCGGAGCCGTCGTGTACGAGGGTACAGACGGATCCTGGACCGGACCGCTCGGCGGGTTGTTGCCCTGCGGAACGTATCCCGTGCGGCACTCCTCGACCGTGCCTGCGCGGCGGCCGGGGAACTCCTGGCACGGGTAGTTGCGCGCACCACGAACCGCGGTGGGGTCGTCCGGTGCCACCTTGCAGAACAGGTCGGGCGGCGTGTCCGGGACGGACACTTCGTCGCCGGAGCGCCACTGGTCGGGCGGGAGGAAGCCGGTGGTGCACGGCGGCGGATCGTTGGCCTGCAGGTAGAAGTTCGCGATCGCGCCGTCCTCGCGCGGTCCACTGAGCGCAGCGGTCATCAGCCCGGTGACCAGCGGCGGGTAGATCACCATGACCTGCTCGATGCTCTTGTTGTAGATCACCCCAACTTCACCCACGCTGACGAGGTTCGCCAGCAGCACCGGGAGGGTGGGCTGCAACTCCTGGAACAGTTCGGTGGCCTCCGCCGCGGCCTCCGGCCCCTTCTCGAGCAGGTCCCGGATCTGCGGGTCGCTGGCCCGCAACTGGTTGCTGAAGGTCACCAGATCGGCTGTCCAGGAGCGGATCGCATCGCTCGTGACCACCTGGGTGTCGAGCAGTGCGCCAGCCTGGTCGATCAGGGTCTTGGTGGCGTCGACGTTGGCGTTGGCCTCCTGCACGAACAGTCGCGCGGAGTCGATCAGCCGCTGCAGGTCCGGCCCGGCGCCGTTGAACGCCTTGAACGACTCGTCGACCACGGTGCGCAACTGGGTGTTCGAAATGCTCTTGACCAGGGTGTCGGCCTGGTCGAGCATCGCACCGACGTCCTGCGGCGTCGAGGTCCGGTCCATCGGAATCACATCACCGTCGGACAGGTACGGCTCGGAGTCGGAGCGCGGGATCAGGTCCACGTACTGCTCACCGATCGCGGACACGCTCTTGACCGCGGCATCGACGTCGGCGGGGATGTCGTAGCCGCTGCCGATCGAGAGCTTCGCGTCGACACCGTCCTCGGTGAGCACCACGTCCTCGACCTTGCCGATGTTGGTGCCGCGGAACGCGACGTTGGCGTTCGGGTACAAACCACCGGTGGACGGCAGCTGCACCGTGACGCCGAACTGCCCGATCCCGAACAGCGCGGGCAGGCGCACGTACTGGGTGGCCATCACCGCCAGCCCGATCACGGTGAGGATCGAGAAGATCACCAGCTGGGTGCGGACGAACTTCGTGAGCATCATGGTGTCGGCGCTCCTAGCTGCGGAAGGCCGGGAATCTGAATCTGCGGCAGCCCCGGAATCAACGGTGCGGGTGCGGGTTTCGGCTCCGCCTGGACGGGATTCGGGGCCTTCGGCGCGGGAGTCTGCAGCGGGTTGGCCGCCTCACCGGCGACGCCGGCGAACGCTCCGAGCGCACCTTCCACGCCCGCGAGCCGGGTACCCGTGCTCGTCCCGCCGAGGAAGTTCGTGTCCAGCCGCTGGTTGGTCAGGTCGATCATCATCATCAGGTTGGCGTAGTCGCCGCGGAACACCTGGTCCAGGTTCTTCATCGCGAACGGGAACGTGAGCATCAGCGAGAGCACCTCGGTCAGCGCGTTGCCGGTGCCGGCCAACTGGTTCAGCAACGGGACGAGTGACTGCAGGTTCGCCTTCAGGTCGTCGCCGCTCTCGTTGATCACGCGGGTGGCGGTATCACTGAAATTACCCAGTGCGACAAGAGCATTGGTGAGGTTCTGCCGCTGACCCACCAGCACCTCCAGCGCCGGCGGGATCCCGTCCAGGGCGGCAGTGAGGACTTCACTCTGCTGGTTCACCGTGCCTGCCAGCCGGTCGATCCCCTCCATCGCAGAGATGATCTCGCCGCGCTGCGCGTCGAGGCTGCCGACGAGCTGGTCGAGCTGCGGCAGCAGATCCCGGATCGATTCCTCGCGGCCGCCGAGCGCCGCGTTCAGTTCACGGGTGATGTCGTTGATCTGCGCGAGCCCGCCTCCGTTGAGCACCACCGACAGCGACGACAGCGTCTGCTCGGTGGTCGGGTACGCCCCGGCCCGATCGAGCGGGATCACGTCTCCGTCCTGCAGCGTGCCCTTCGGCGCGACACCGGGCGGCGGTGCGAGCTCCAGGTGCTGAGAACCGAGCAGGCTGGTCTGGCCGATCTTCGCGGTCGCGTTGGCCGGCAGCTCCACGCCGGGATTGATCGACACGGTGACGAGGGCGTGCCAGTCCTGTACCTCGATACCGCTGACGGTCCCCACCGTCACATCGTTCACCCGGACCGGTGAATTCTGCGACAGCGTGGTGACGTTCGGCATCTCGATCGTGACGGTGTAGGAGCCCTCCTCGCCGCCCTCGGTGCCGGGCAGCGGAATCGAGTTGAGTCCGTTCCACTCACAGCCGGTGAGGGTGAGGGTCAGCCCCATCGCCACCGCGGCAAGCGCCGCCCGGCGACGGCGCGGCCAACGCGCGGTCATCGTCCGCCTCCCGGGTTGAGCAGTGCGCCAAGATCCTTGGGCACGTTGATCGTGGGCATGTTCGCGAGCGGACCTGAAGCCGGAGTCGTGGCCGTGCGGGCCGGGACCTGGTCTGCCAGGCTCGGCGGGGAGAACGCGATCTGGTCGGGCGTGGCGACAGCGGCGATCGCCGGGTTGGTCAGGAAGCCCGGGTAGTTCATCGCGACCGAGTTCAGCACCGGTCCGAGGTATTGCGCGCACAGCTCGCCACTGCGGTCCGAATCATTGGTGCCGAGACCCTCGATCAGGCCGCACACCGCGTTGATCGGGTTGTTGGCGTTGCTCAGCGCGATGGCACCGTTGATCGAACCCGTCGCCGGACTGTAGATGTTGTTGAAGTTGGCCAGCGCGTTCGGCGCCACGTGCAGCACCTGCTCGAGCTGCGGCCGCTTCTCCACCAGCACGGTGGTGGCATCGGCGAGACGACCCACCTGCTCGCTCAGTGAATCCCGGTTCTCGGAGACGAAGCGCTGCACGTCATTCATCGCGACGTCCAGGTCGGTGAGAGCCACACCGAGTTCGTCACTCGTGTCGGCGAGCAGCGAGGACACCGACGCCAGACGGCCACCGAACTGCACGATCTGCTCGTTGCTGGCCGACAGCGTCGACACGAACGCCTGCAGGTTCCGGATGGTCCCGAACAGGTCGGTGCGACCGTCCGAGAGCAGCTTCATCGTGTCGGACAGCTCGCGCAGGGTGGCACGCAGCGAATCCCCGTTGCCGTCGAGGTTCGCGGCGGCGGTGTCGATGAATCGCCCCAGCGAACCCTGGTCGGCGGCCCCCTGCGGCCCGAGTGCATCGGACAGCCTGGTCAGCTCGGTCTTGATCTCGTCCCACTCGACCGGAACGGCGGTGCGCTCCACCGGAATCTCGGCGCCGTCCGACATCGTGTCGCCGCCGTCGTACACGGGGGTGAGCTGGACGAAACGCGCCGCGACGAGGCTCGGGGCGACGATGATCGCCTTCGCGTCCGCCGGAATGTCCACGGAGCGATCGACATTCATCACCACGGTCGCACCGGTGCCGTTCGGATCGATGCTGCCGATCGTGCCGACCTTCACGCCGAGAACGCGCACGTCGTCGCCCGCGTAGAGGCCCGTGGTGGACGGGAACTCGGCGGTGATCGTGGTCTTGCCGATTCCGGGGAAGAAATACAGCACTCCGGCGACCAGAGCCGCGACCACGACGGCGGCCCCACCGCCGATCAGCCACTTCTTCTTCGAGTTCATCTGGGCGCTCATCGGTTCGGGTCCTTGAGCTCGGTCTTGAGCGGCGGGAACTGTTGGAGGTCCTGTGGCACGTGCTCCGGCCAGACCAGTTGGTCGACCAGTGTCTGCACCATCGGACTGACTTGGAAGTTCGCGACGTACGCCATGAAGAACGGCCCGCTGCTGACGGCTTCGCCGAGCGCGGTCGCGTACGGGGCGAGTCCGTCGAGCCCGCGGCCGATGTTGTCCTTGTTGCGCTGCAGGATCTCGACCGTCTCGTTGAGCTTGTCGAGGGTCGGCTTCATCTGCTGCTCGTTGTCCTGCACCACGCCGGTGAGCTGGCGCGAGACGTACGAGATGTTGGTGATCAGCTCGCTGATCGCATTGCGGCGCCGGTCCAGTTCGCCGAGCAGCTGGTTGCCGTCCACGACGAGCGAATTGATCTGGTCGCTGCGCTGGGACAGGATGCCCGTCACGCTTTCGGCCCGGGCGAGCAGGTCCTTGAGGGACTCGTCACGCGAGTTGAGGCTTTCCGAGAGCCGGCTGATGCCGGTCAGCGCGGTCCGCAGCTCCGGCGGTGTGTCGGCCAGCGCGTCGGATGCCGCGTTGAGCGAATCGTTGAGCTGCTCGGTGTTCAGCTCCGACACCGACGTCGTCAGGTCGCCGAGCGCATCGTTGAGAGAATACGGCGAGTTGGTGCGGTCCAACGGGATCGAGCCGCCGACCGGCATGACATCGGAGCCTTCCGGCGTCACCTGCAGCGACTTGCGCCCGAGGATGGTGTTGGTCTTGATGTCGGCTCGCGTGCTGTCGCCGAGCCGGATGCCCTCGTCCATCGAGAAGCCGACCCGCACGTCGGTGCCGTCGAGTTCGACCTTCTCCACCTTGCCGACGTTCACCCCGGCGACGGTCACGTAGTCGCCCGTGAGCAGGCCACCGGCGTCCTCGAAGTACGCCTGGTAGCGGACACCACCGGCGATGAACGGCAGCCGATCGTACTGCAGGCCGGCCACCACGAGGGAGGCCGCGACGACGAGCCCGATGACGCCGATCTGCACGGGGTTTCGTTCACGCTTGCTCATCGGAACGCGCACCTCCCTGTCGTCTGAGTCGGGGTCAACGGGTTCTCCACGTGCAACTCCTGGCCGTCCGGCCCGGAGAACTTGAACTTGACCGAACACGTGTAGAACTGGAACATGCTGCCGTAGGTGCCGGTGCGGATCAGCTTGCGGTATGCCTCGGGCAGTCGCTCGAGCACCCAGTCGACCTGGTCCTGACCGGCGACGAGCTGTGTGGCCACCCGGTTCGCCTCGGTGATCGTGGCCTGCAGATCGGGCCGGGTGCCCTCCAGCAGCTGCGCGAGATCGCCCGTGGCGGTGGCGATCTTCGGGATCGCCGCACCGATCGGATCGCGGTCCTGTGCCAGCCCGCTGACGAGTTGCTGCAGATGGTCCAGCGTGGACGAGAACTGGTCGCCCCGGTCGTTGATCGTGTTCAGCGTGGTGTTGAGATTGGTGATCACGTCACCGATCAGCTGGTCGCGGTCCGCGAGGGTGGACGTGAACGAGCTGGTGCTGCCGAGCAACGACACCAGGGTCCCGCCCTGCCCCTGCAGGACCTGCAGCAGCGCGCCCGTGAGGTCGTTGACCTGGTCCGCGTTCAGACCGCGCAGCAGCGGCTTGAATCCGCCGAGCAGCAGGTCCAGATCGAGCGCCGGAGAGGTCTGCGACTCCGGGATGGTGCCGCCGTCGGAGAGGGTGTCGGACGACCCGGCCCCCTCGAGCAGTTCCAGATAGCGGTCGCCGACCAGGTTCTCGTAGCGCACCGTGGCCCGGGTGCTCTGGAGCAGCGGGTACTTGGTGTCGACGTCGAAGCTCACCTCGGCGAGGTTGTCGTCGCCTACCTCGACGCCCTTGACCGTGCCCACAGGAACACCCGCGATGCGGACCTTGTCACCCGACTTGAGCCCGGAGGCGCTGGTGAACTCGGCGTTGTATCCGTCGGCACTGCTGAATCGGAACTGGCTGAAGACGACCGCCAGGCCGGCGAAGATCAGCACCATCACCGTGGTGAAGGCGAGCAGCTTGATCGTGGTGGGCCGCATCAGTTCTGCCCTCCCTGCGGCGCGACGCCCGCATACAGCCACTGGAACATCTTGGGCACGTTGAGCGATGCCTTCGTCGACGGGACGTACGGGACGGTCCCGGTGTCGGTGACGACGAACGGGGCGTTGCCGTCCCGCTTCGGATCGAAGTCCGGCAGACCCCAGCAGTTCGGTCCGCCCGAGGCGTTCACCTTCGGCAGATCGTTCGGGTAGGTGTACGGCGCGGCGCCCGGGAGGAAGCTCGCGCTCAGGGCGACGCCCGGCTGGTTACCGCCCTCGAGCTCTTCGGCGATCGGCCGGACGTTGTTCAGTCCGACGATCACGCAGGCCAGGCTCGGCGAGTATTCGGCAAGCAGTGATGTTGTCGGTACGAGCAGCGACAGGGACTTCGTCAGGTTCGCCTCGTTCTCGGTGAGCACCTGGTTGCCGGTGTTCGCCAGTCCGGTGACGTTCATCAGCAGCAGGTTCAGGTTGGCCTGTTCCTCGACGATGCTGCCGCTGGTGGCGGTCGCGTTGTCGAGCAGCGTCATCAGGTTCGGGGTGACGTCCGCGAACGTGTTGGTCACGGTCGCCGCCGACTCGAGGTCCTTCTGCAGCTGCGGCAGAACAGGATTCATCGTCTTGAGGTACGAATCGGTCTCCTCGAGCAGCTGACCGAGTTCGTCACCGCGACCGTTGAGCGCCGACGAGATCGCCCCGAGGGTGGCGTTGAGCTTCTCCGGTTCGATCTGCTGCAGCAGCGTCGACAGGTGCTGGAACAGGGTGTTGAACTCGACGGTCACCGAGGTCGCCTCGATGTTGGTTCCTGGCGACAACGACTGCGACGACGGGTTCTCGGGCACTACGAAGTTGACGTATTTCGCACCGAACACGGTGGTGGACTTGATCTCCACCGTCGAGTTCGACGGAATCAGGTGCAGCTGAGAGGGATCCATGTCCAGGTGCAGGACGGCCTGGCCGTCCACCTCGTCGATGGAACCGACCCGGCCCACCTCGACGCCGCGCAGCTTCACCTTGGCCTGGGGGTCCATCACCAGACCGGAACGTTCTGCGGTCACCGTCACCGGCTCGGTTTCCTTGAAACCGCCGGCGAACATGGTCAGGGCCACGGCCACAATTGCGACAAGGCTGCCGACCAGGATCAGCGCGGCGAGCTTCTTCTTCCACGTGGAATCGGTCATGCGCGCTATCCCGAGAGGTTGAAGTTGCCGGACCCGCCGTAGACGGCGAGCGAGATGAGCAGGGTCACGGTCACGACCGCGATCAGCGAAGTACGCACCGCGTTACCGACGGCCACACCGACGCCGACCGGGCCACCACCGGCGTTGTAGCCGTAGTAGGTGTGGATCAGCATGACCGCGACTCCCATGACGATGGCCTGCGCGAACGACCACAGGATGTCCGTCGGCATCAGGAACGTCGAGAAGTAATGGTCGTAGACGCCGGGCGACTGCCCGTTCATCACGACGGTGGCAAAGCGGCTGGCCATGAACGACGCGACGACGGCCAGCGAGTACAGCGGGATGATCGCGATCATCCCGGCCATGACCCGGGTGCTGACGAGGTACGGGATGGACGGGATCGCCATCACCTCGAGCGCGTCGATCTCCTCGGACACCCGCATCGCACCCAGCTGGGCAGTGGAACCGGCGCCGATGGTGGCGGCCAGGCCGATGCCTGCGATCACCGGTGCGGCGATGCGGACGTTGATGAACGCGGCGAAGAAGCCCGTCAGCGCCTCGACACCGATGTTGCCGAGCGAGCTGTAGCCCTGCACGGCGATCACGGCACCTGAGAACAGTGTCAGAAATGCGACGATGACGACGGTGCCGCCGATGACGGCGAGCGCGCCGGTGCCCATGCTGATCTCGGCGATCAGCCGGATCGTCTCCTTGCGGTAGTGGATGAGCGCGCGCGGCGCCCACACCAGCGCCCGCCAGAAGAACAGCGCCTGCTCACCGATGCTGTCGACGCCAAGACCCAGCTTGTGGATGCGCCGCCTCGTGCCCCGGAACTTTCCGGTCAGTGCGAATGCCATGCCCTCACCCCGCCGTCATCTTGATGCCGACGGCGGTCACCAGGACGTTGACGACGAACAGGGCCATGAAGGCGAAGACGACGGTCTGGTTCACGGCGTCACCCACGCTCTTGGCACCACCCTTCACGTTGAGGCCGAGGTAGCACGCCACCAGGCCGGCGATCATGCCGAAAAGTCCGGCCTTGAGCTGCGAGATCATCAGCTCCCCGAAACCGGTGAGCAGCGTGATGCCGTTGACGAAGGCGCCGGGATTGACGTCCTGCAGCAGCACCGAGAACGCGAAGCCGCCGACGATGCCGATGGTGCTGACCAGTCCATTGAGCAGGAGCGCGATCACGGTCGACGCGAGCACACGCGGCACCACCAGCCGCTGGATCGGGTCGATGCCGAGCACCCGCATCGCGTCGATCTCCTCGCGGATCGTTCTGGCCGCGAGGTCCGCGCAGATCGCGGTCGCGCCTGCGCCCGCGACGATCAGCACCGTCACCATCGGCCCGACCTGCGTGACCGCACCCAGGGCAGCGCCGGCGCCCGACAGGTCGGCGGCGCCGATCTCGCGCAGCAGGATGTTGAGGGTGAAGCTCACCAGCACGGTGAAGGGGATTGCGACGAGCACGGTCGGCACCATCGAGACCCGCGCGACGAACCAGGCCTGGTCGACGAACTCGCGCCCCTGGAACGGGCGCTGGACCATGGCGCGAAACACCTGCGCGGACATCTGGAAGAAGCCGCCGACGGCCCGCAACGGCACGGCAAGGAGGTCGTTCATCGCTCCTCCTCGTCAGAAGTCGGACGCGTGCCGCGGTTCGCGCACGCGAGGTTCGGAGAGACGTGTAGATTCCCCCCGGAGTCTGTGATCCAGGTCATACTAAATAGAACACGTTCACGTGTCAAAGTTGTCCTCCACCCAGACCATTACCGCTGGTCAGAGCAGATCCAGCCAGGCGGGACCGGTTCGCGGACGAATGCGTGTTCATCGAATCCTCCACACCCGCGAAGGGTCGGTCGTCGACATTCACGAGACCGAGCACGGCGGCCGCATTGGCCACTCTCCGACGCATCCTCGAACGACTCACGTTGCCTGCCTTCACCTTTCACCGGGTGGGACGGCCGGCGTCCGACACGCCGACCCAGAACAACAACGGCGGGCGAGCGCCTGACGGCACCGCCCCACCCGCCGCAAACTCCGAGCTCACGCCGCCGGACAGCAGCTCCCTCAACCCCGGCCGCGCATGCGTCCGTCGGACACGTGCGCACACCGGGGTCGAGACTGCGTCAATTGCGACATATCAGGGCCGGTCACACCGCACAATGCGGAAACCCTCAGAGTACTTTTAACCGCGAACGAAATGGCCGTACCAGTGGTCCGGCGCGACGCGATACGTCAGCCGAGCGACTTGACGGCCTCGGTCGCAGCAAACATCCGGCCCGGGTCACGGCCGTCGAAGTAGTCTCCGAGCGACTCGGCCAGGCCCTCCGGGCTCCACTCGGCACCCGGCGCGTCGAACTTCTGCTCGACGACGGGAGCGGCCATCAGGGCGACCATCGGGCCGTACACGATGAACACCTGGCCGTTGATCGCCTCGGCGGCAGGCGAGGCCAGATAGGAGACGAGGTTGACGACGTGCTCGGGCGAGAGCGGGTCGACATCACCCTCCGGGGCGTCACCGAAGACGTTCTCGGTCATCGCGGTCCGGGCGCGGGGGCAGATGGCGTTGGCGCGGACGCCGTACCGCTCGAGTCCGCGTGCAGCGGACAGCGTCAGCGCGGTGATACCGGCCTTCGCCGCCCCGTAGTTGGGCTGCCCGGCCGGGCCGAGCAACCCTGCCTCGGACGAGGTGTTGATGAGCCGGCCGTAGACCGGGGCGCCTGCGGCCTTGGACGCGGCGCGCCAGTGCACCGCCGCGTTGCGGCACAGCAGGAAGTGTCCGCGCAGGTGGACCTTGAGCACCAGGTCCCATTCCTCGTCGGACATGGAGAACAGCATCTTGTCGCGGACAATGCCCGCGTTGTTGACGACGATGTCGACGCCACCCAGTTCCTGGGCGGCCGCCATCAGGGCGTCTGCGGTGGCGCGCTCGCCGATGTCGCCGGGGACGAACACCCCCTTGCCCCCGAGGGCCTGGATCTCGTCGAGCAGCGCGTCCGCCTGCTCGCCGGCGGCGAGGTCGTTCACGACGACATTCGCGCCGGCCCGGACAAGGCCGAGGGCCTCGGCCTTGCCGAGACCCGAGGCCCCACCGGTGACGATCGCAACCTTGCCGTCCAGAGCTACCTCGCGACTAGCCAATCTCACCACTGCCTTCGTGAATCGATGCGGAACCGGCGGCGAGGCCGTCCTCGAGCACCCGCCCCATACGTGACGGCAGTCACCTTAGAACGTGTTCTCGTTTGCGGCAAGGTTCGATGATCAGAGCTCGAGCTTGAGAGCCGCTCGCGGGCACTGGGAGACCGCTTCCTCCATCAGTGCGACAGTCTCCGGATCGTCGCCGACGGGCTGCGTGACGATCAGGTTCTCGTCGTCGTCCAGATCGAAGACGTCGGGCGCGATACCGACGCACACCCCGTTGGCCTCACACCGGTCGAAATCAACCTTGACCTCCATTGATGAACCTCTTCTCTGATGGGATTCGAATGCCTGCAACCGTGAACCGCGGGCTGTGTCCCCGGTCATATCCACCATTAGACTAGAACCCGTTCCACTCCTGTGCAATGATGCGGAAAACCCGCCGTGACGGGCCAAAAGACCCGCCGGCGCCGCCCGCGTCATCGAAACGCGCCGGCCTCGGATATCAACCACTAGAACCTGTGTCAGACCGGAGAGGGATAGATGCACATCACCTACACCGCGGAGCAGCAGAAGCTGCGGGAGGAGCTGCGCGCGTACTTCGCGAAGCTGATCACTCCCGAACGCCGCGAAGCACTGGCCGCCCAGACCGGCGAGTACGGCTCCGGCACCGTCTACCGCGACGTCGTCCGCGAGATGGGCCGCGACGGGTGGCTCACCCTGGGATGGCCGAAGGAGTACGGCGGACAGGAACGCTCGCCGATCGACCAGTTGATCTTCACCGACGAGGCATCCATCGCCGGTGCCCCGGTGCCGTTCCTCACGATCAACTCCGTCGCGCCGACGATCATGCACTACGGCTCCGAGGAGCAGAAGAAGTTCTTCCTGCCCAAGATCTCGTCGGGCGAACTGCACTTCTCCATCGGGTACTCCGAGCCGGGCGCGGGCACCGACCTCGCCAGCCTGCGCACCACCGCGGTCAAGGACGGCGACGACTACATCATCAACGGCCAGAAGATGTGGACCTCGCTGATCGCCTACGCCGACTACGTGTGGCTCGCCGTCCGGACCGACCCGAACGCCAAGAAGCACAAGGGCATCAGCATGCTGATCGTCCCGACCACCGCCGAGGGCTTCTCCTACACCCCGGTGCACACGATGGCGGGACCGGACACCAGCGCCACCTACTACCAGGACGTCCGGGTCCCCTCGTCCGCACTGGTCGGCGAGGAGAACGGCGGCTGGGGTCTGATGACCAATCAGCTCAACCACGAGCGGGTCGCGCTGGTCTCGGCCGCCCCGATCCAGGGCGCGCTGCGCGACACCATCGAGTGGGCGCAGAACACCAAGCTGGCCGACGGCCGTCGCGTCATCGACCAGGAGTGGGTGCAGATCAACCTCGCCCGGGTGCACGCCAAGGTCGAATACCTCAAGCTCCTGAACTGGGAGGTGTCCTCCGTGGATGCCCCGAGCAAGGGCGATGCGTCCGCGTGCAAGGTCTTCGGCACCGAGTTCGCCACCGAGGCGTACCGGATGCTGATGGAGGTCCTCGGGCCGCTGGCGTACCTGCGCCAGGACTCGAAGGGCTCGGTCCTGCGGGGCCGGGTCGAGCGGATGCACCGCTCCTCGCTGATCCTCACCTTCGGCGGCGGCACCAACGAGGTGCAGCGCGACATCCTCGCCATGACCGCGCTGGGACAGCCGCCGGCCAAGCGCTGACCCGCCCCCATCCCCAGGACAGCACCCGAAGGAATCATCGTGGACTTCACACCTACCGAGGCCCAGCACGACCTCGAACAACTCACCCGGAGCATCGCCGAGAAGCTCACCACCAACGACCGCCTGCGCGAGCTGGACGCCGCCGAGGACCGCTTCGACGACAAGCTCTGGCAGGCCCTCGCCGACGCCGGCGTGCTCGCGGCGGCCCTTCCGGAGTCGGTGGGCGGCGGCGGATTCGGCATCCTCGAGCAGTGCACCGTGCTGCGTGAGATCGGTCGCCCCCTCTCCCCCGTGCCCTACCTCAGCTCGATCGTCCTCGCCGCCTCGGCGCTCGCCGAGTTCGGCGACGAGGGACAGCGGGATCTGGCCCGGCGGGCCGGCGAGGGCACCGCGTTGCTGACCGTCGCGCTCGCCGAGGAACTGAACTACGACCCGGCACAGCCGGTCACCCGTGCCGATCGCAGTGGCGACGGCTGGGCGATCACCGGCACCAAGATCACCGTCCCCGCGGCCGCGTTCGCGGACGCGATCCTCGTGCCCGCCACCACCCCCGAGGGGGTCGCGGTGTTCGTCGTCGACCCGTCCGCGGCGGGCGTGCAGATCGACCGGCAGTCCACCACCGACTACAGCGCCGAGTCGATCGTCGACCTGTCCGGCGTCGTCACCAGCCAGGTGCTCGGCGGCGTCGAGCGCGGCTCCGAGGTCGTGGGCTGGATCCTCGACCGCGCCGCGGTCGGGCTGGCCGCTCAGCAGCTCGGCACCCTCGAGCGCGCGCTCGAACTGGTCGCCGAGTACGCCCGCGAGCGGGTGCAGTTCGACCGGCCGATCGGCAGCTTCCAGGCCGTCGCGCAGCGCCTCGCCGATGCGTTCATCGACGTCAAGGGCGTGCGATCGACGCTGTGGCAGGCGGCGTGGAGGCTCAGCGAAAACCTGCCGGCCGAGGCGGAGATCCGGACCGCGAAGTTCTGGGCCGCGGATGCCGGTCACCGCGTCTCGCACACGGTGATCCACGTGCACGGCGGAGTCGGCCTCGACCGGGATCACCCGGTGCACCGTTACTTCCTGGCCGCCAAGCACAACGAGTTCGCGCTCGGCTCCGCGACCGAGCAGCTCCGGCGACTGGGACAGGCCCTGGCGGACGTTCCGGCCTGAGCCACATCGACGAGAACGCCCGCGCCGCTCGGAGCAGCGCGGGCGTTCTCGTCGATTCGCCGGTCGATTCGACCGCGCGCCCATACCATTCGGTTCGGTATGGAGGCGTCGGGAGGAGTGCCGTGATCGGGTCGATCCGTGCAATGCATGCACTGTTGGCGACGGTGACACTCGGGGCGGCGATGTCCGGCGTCCCGGCGGCAGCCACCCCGGCGGGCGCCGCGCCATGCGTGCTGCTCGTTCACGACATCGGCCGGGACGCCGCATCCTGGCACACCGCCGCGGATCGGCTCCGTGATCACGGCAGGTGCGCGGTTCCCGTGACGTGGGGCGCACCGGAGGGCACGGACGTGCCGCTGCCCGTCGCGGGGTTGCGCGGAGCCGACGCGGGCGCCGACGACCTGGCCCGGACCGTCACCCGCACCGGAGACGGACCGTACGACGTGATCGCCCACGGCGCGGGTTCTCTTGTGGTGCAGCGCTATCTGCAGAAGTACGGGGCGGCCGCGATCCGGTCACTCACCACTCTCGGGCCGCTCTGGAACGGTACCGAGATCGGCGGGCTGGCCGCCGCCGAGGATGCGAGTCGCGCGCTCGGCACGTACGACCTCGTGCTCGGGCTGGAGAAGCCCGTCGTCGACCCGCTCTGCGCCGGCTGCCGCGAGCCGATCCGCGGTTCCGATCTGCTCCGGGACCTCCACCGCATCGGCGTCCCGACCCCGGGCGTGCACTACACGGACATCGCCACGCACTGCGACGAGCTGGCGCCGCCCGTCGCCGTGGAGGGCGTCACGCTGATCGTTCTGGACCACTGCATCTCGCACTTCGCACTACCCGACGATCCCGCGGCCCTCGAAGCCGCGCTCGGGCGATGAGGACAGGAGCAGTCGAATGCCTCGACACCCGCGCGGACGAACGGTGAACGGCCGCACGATCACCGCGGCGGTGACTGCCGTCGCCGCGGCCGCCCTGACGTTCGGACCTCCGGCCGCCGCCGCACCCCGTGAAGACCCCGGAACCCACACCGACCTCTATGACCCGCCGAACCCACTGCCGGCAGGCGAGCCGGGAGACGTCCTGCGCGTCGAACCGTCCGTGGCGGCCGTCGTTCCCGGTACGCCGGCCGTGATCGACGCGACCGTCACCCGCGTGATGTACCGCAGCGTGGGGGCGGCGGGGACACCCGTCGCCGTCGTCGGGACCGTGCTGGTTCCGACCGCCCCCTGGTCCGGTGACGGCCCGCGGCCGACGGTCGTGCTCGGCCCCGGCACCCAGGGCCAAGGCGACCAGTGCGCTCCGTCGAAACTGATGACCTTCGGACAGGAGTACGAGTACCTCCACATCGTCCCGCTGCTCACTCGTGGCTATGCCGTGGCGGTCACCGACTACGAGGGTCTCGGCACGCCCGGCGTGCACCCGTACCTCAACAGGGAATCGCAGGGCCGTGCCATGCTCGATCTGGCCCGTGCCGCACAGCAGTTGACCGACCACGGCATCGACGAGGGCACCCGCTTCGGATTCTGGGGGTACTCCCAGGGCGGCATGAGTTCCGCCGCCGCCGCGGAACTGAAGGACGGCTACGCGCCGGAACTCCCTGTGGTCGGTGCGGTCGCCGGCGCCCCACCGGCGTCGCTGGCCGATCTCGCGGTCGCCGGGGACGGGTCGACGCTGTCGGGCGGAATCGGCTGGGTGGTCAACGGCTTCGCCGCCGCCCATCCCGAGCACGCCGACGCGATGCTGGCCGTGTTCGATGACGAAGGCCGCGCCGTCCTCGCCCGTGCCGCGAGCTCGTGCGTGTTCGACTTCCCGATGTTGAATCCGTTCCTTCCCACGAACCGGTACACCCGTGACGACCGGCCCATCGCCGAGCACCTGTCGGAGGAGCCCTGGGTCTCGATCGTGAAGCAACAGGAACTCGGCAACATCACACCCACGATTCCGGTTTTCGTCAGCTCGAACGTGAGCGACGACCTGGTTCTCAGGTCGGGCGTCGACACGATGGTTGCCAAGTGGTGCGCCGGAGGCGCTGACGTGGACTACCAGCGCTACGACCTGCCGCCGCTGTTCCCGAAGACCGCCACCGGCCACGCCGTCGGGCTCCTCCCCTCCGCCGCACAGGGCCTGCAGTGGCTCGACCAGCAGTTCGCCGGCGGGCCGACCGGGAGCACCTGCAGCACGTGAGTTGCGATCCCACTGGCTGCGACAGGCACCTGGTCGCCCGCCCTCCCGCTGCCTACACTGCGGACATGAGCAACCCCGCGCCCACGGTGTCCGATCTGCTGCAGCGCCTCCGGGACGACCAGGAGAACGGAATCCTGTTCGAGGACACAGTGATTCCCTGGTCGAAGCACGTCGGCGAGTGCGTCGACACGGCCGCGGCCCTGGCATCGCTGTTGGATCCCGCGGCACCCCCGCACGTGGGGGTGCTGCTGGACAACGTCCCCGAGTTTCCGCTCCTGCTCGGGGCCACCGCGATCGGCGGCACCGTGCTGGCCGGGCTGAACCCGACCCGTCGCGGCGCCGCGCTGGCCGGGGACATCGCCCGGTCGGACTGTCAGGTCGTGGTGACGGACTCCGAGAAGGCCCGGCTGCTCGACGGCCTCGACCTCGGGGATGTCCGGCTGCTCCTCGTGGACACCCCCGAGTGGGACGCCCTGCTCGCCGCACACCGCGGCAGCCCGGTGCCGGACGTGACGCCGGGACTGGACGACCTGTTCATGCTGATCTTCACCTCCGGCACGAGCGGTAACCCGAAGGCCGTCCGCGTGACGCACAAGATGGTTGCCGGACCGGGCGTGATGCTCTCGCAGCGCTTCGGCCTGACCTCCGCCGACACCACCTATGCGTCGATGCCGCTGTTCCACTCCGGCGCCGTCATGGCGTGCTGGGCGATCGCCCTCGCCGCGGGCGGGAACTTCGCGCTGCGGCGCAAGTTCTCGGCGTCAGGATTCCTCCCCGACGTGCGCCGGTTCGGAGCCACGTTCGCGCACTACGTCGGCAAGCCGCTCGCCTATGTGCTGGCCACCCCCGAACGGTCGGACGACGCCGACAATCCACTGAAGATCGTGTACGGCAACGAGGGCTCGCCGTCGGCGATCGCCGAGTTCGGCCGCCGGTTCGACGTCCGGGTCGTCGACGGGTTCGGGTCCACCGAGGGCGGCGTCCTGATCTCCCGGCTGCCCGGCACCCCGCCCGGCGCCCTCGGCCCGCTGCCGGAGGGTATCGCCGTGCTCGATCCGGAAACCGGAACCCCCTGCCCGGTGGCCGAATTCGATTCGGCAGGGCACATCACCAACGCCGACAAGGCCACCGGTGAGCTGGTCAACACCACCGGCACCGGCAGCTTCGCCGGGTACTACAAGAATCCCGAAGCCGAGGCCGAGCGGGTCCGCGACGGCCAGTACTGGAGTGGTGACCTCGCGTACGTCGACGGCGACGGCTACGTGTACTTCGCCGGCCGCAGCTCCGGCTGGATGCGGGTGGACGGCGAGAACCTCGGCACCGCACCGATCGAGAACATCCTCGCCCGGCACCCGCGGGTGGTCGAGGTCGCGGCGTACGCGGTGCCCGACCCGCAGGTCGGCGACCGGGTGGCGGTGGCCGTCGTCGCCGCGGACGGGTTCGACATCGACGAGTTCGCCGAGTTCCTCGCCAAGCAAGGCGATCTCGGACCGAAGCAGCTGCCGAGCTTCGTGCGGGTCACCGACGACCTGCCGAAGACCGCGACGTACAAGGTGCTCGGCCGGTCCCTGAGTGCACAGCGCTGGAACTCGTCCGACCCCACCTGGTTCCGGGCCGCCGGCTCCACCGCCTTCGTACCCGTCACCGCCGAGTTCGCCGCCACACTGGACGCCGAACTCGACCGCTGATCGGGACCGAGGGTCGTCGCTGTGGGTGACGCCCGACGTCTCGAGGAACCCGGTCACCGCCACGAACGGAATTTCCAAGCCAGACGAAGAGGTCCGGCAGGCCACCAGGGACGCTGGGCACCTCACGGAGCTGCGAGCGGACGATCCATGTCGTCACCGTCGCCGACCGCGCCGGACAGCAGCTCCATCAGCCTCGCCACCCCCGGCCGCACACAGTCGGTGTAGCGCGCCAGCGCATCCCGGATCTCGGGTTCGTCGCGGCGCCCCCGCACGCCGCGTTGATGGTTGAGGCGGGACCGTTCCAGCCAGTCCACGACATCCGGCTCCTTCGACCAGGACCGCTCGGCCGTCATCTCGGTGAGCTTGCCTCGCACCCAGTCGAGCGGGACGTCGGGCAGTCGGTTCGTCGGGCAGAGGCGGTTCTTCTCCGCGACCTCTCGACCCGACGCCTCGACGTAGCCGACGAGCGCCGCATTGAACGGGATCAGCCCGGGACGGACCGGCTGCAACGTTATCCGGCCCGGCTCGAAGATCGGAAGGGCCGGAGCCGGATTCAGGCCGGCGGCAGCGCAGTGCACGTACAGGTCGTCGGGATCGGCGGGGACGGTGCCCTCGTCGAGTTCGACGGCGTGCGAGTCGACGCGGCGCACGTGACCGAGCCGAACGACGTCCTCGATCCGGCGAAGCTCGTCGACCTCGGCGGTGCTGGTCGTCGCCATCTTGAGCATCGTCGGCGTCACCGTCCGGTCGACGCGCAGGAGGAACCCGCGCTCCTCGAGCCCGGTGAACAACTCCCCCAGCGACGTCGCGTTCGCCGCGGCCTGCATCTGCCGTGCCCCTCCGTCGACGATGCGCCCGACCAGATCGCCGTTCTGCACGAAATACCGATTCACGAACCAGGATTCGCGTGGCTTGACCCACCGGATCAGCTCCGGCGCGACGCCGACTCCGAGCAGCCACACGCACGCGTCGATCGCGGTTTTTCCCGCGCCGACGATCACGTACCGGCCGGGTGGCGCCGGCACCGACACGAGCTCGCCCACCGGGATGCAGCGAACACCGGGTGCGACGTCGAAGGGCGGCGGAGTCGTTGCCGGTACGGACGGCGACAGGTACCTGGCGTCGACCACCGCTGCGCGGACGGTGACCTCGTACCGATCGCCCGTCGCGCGCGAGACGAATCCGTGGTCGCCGTCGTACTCGCACAGCGGGTGGTAGCGGACCGCGCCGGACGGCACCAGGTGCGAGTGCATCACCCGGTCGTAGTAGCCGCAGATCTCGGGGCCGGTCGCCCGCTCGTACATGCCGGCGTTCAGGCCGGTGACGTCGATGGCGTCGCCACCGAGCGGCAGTGAGTTCACACCGTAGAAGGAAGACGGCTGGTGCAGTCGCACGAACGGGTAGGCGTCGAGCCAGTGCCCGCCCGGCGCGTGCCGCCGGTCCACCACGATGACGTCGGCGGAACTGTCCGCCGTGAGCGCATCCGTGAACGCCATGCCCGCCGCGCCTGCTCCGATGACGAGGTAGTCGGTGTCGAGGGTGTGCGTCGCCATGCTGCTCGCCTCCCGGCCTCACCATCCCACCGGCGTACCCGCTTGTCCATTGCATACAGGTCAGGGCCGGGCACGATCGCTCGTGCCCGGCCCTGCCCGGTGTGGTCCTACATGTGTGGGTGGTGTCAGCCGCCCAGCTTGTCCAGCCGTGCGACGGTGGCCTCGAACTCGGCGACCAGATCGGCCATCGTGTCCGCGACCGGGCGGATCTCGTTCATCCGGCCGACGATCTGACCGGCGGGCATCGCGACGACGTCCGGGTTCTCGGCGGCGGCGATGCGCTGGTGCGCCTCCGCGACCAGGATGTTCTGCAGCGGCATCGGCAGCGCGTCGGGCGCACCCGGTGCCGACCAGGCGTCGGTCCACTTGGTCTTGAGCAGCCGGGCCGGCTTGCCGGAGTAGATCCGCGACCGGACGGTGTCGCTCGACGTCGCCGCCAGCAGCGCCCGCTGCGTGGCGGACGTACCGTCCGCCGCGCTGCCGAGCCGGTACTCGGCGGCGGTGAGCCAGTACGAGCCCATCCACACGCCCTGTGCACCGAGCGCCATCGCCGCGGCGACCTGACGGCCGCTGCCGATGCCGCCTGCAGCGAGGACGGTGGCGGAATCGCCCACCGCGTCGACGATTTCGGGAACCAGCACCATCGAGGCGATCTCGCCCGTGTGCCCACCGGCCTCGTAGCCCTGCGCGATGACGATGTCGACACCGTTCTCGACGTGGCTGCGGGCGTGACCGACCGCGCCGGCCAGCGCGGCGACCGGCACCCCGTGCTCGTGCGCCTCGTCGATGATGTCCTTCGGCGGGGAACCGAGCGCATTCGCGATCAACGCGGGGCGGTGCTTGAACGCCACGTCGAGCTGTGCCCGGGCCACCGAGTGCAGCCAGCCGAGGACCCCGGTGGCGTGCTCGACGTCGTCGGACAGGGGCGGCACCCCCAGCTCCTCGAGGGTGCGGTTGACGAACGCGCGGTGCTCGGCCGGGATCAGCTTGTCCAGGTCCACGGCGGTGCCCTCGGTGGGCACCTTGGCCGGCATCACGACGTCGACGCCGTACGGCTTGCCGTCGGTGTTCTCGTCCATCCAGTTCAGGGTGGCCTCGAGCTCCTCCGGATCGTTGAACCGGACGCAGCCGAGCACGCCGAGGCCGCCGGCCCGCGACACCGCCGCCGCCACGTGCTCGGACGGGGTGAACGCGAAGATCGGGTACTTGATGCCGAACTTCTCGGCAAGAGTGTTGTGCATCAGGAGTTTCCGTTGCCGTTCGTGTAGTGATCGTCCGCGTCGCGGGACTCGGTCTGCGCGGTGGCCCACTTGTAGTCCGGCTTGCCTGCCGGCGAGCGCTTGATCTCGTCGACGAACCACAGGCTGCGCGGCACCTTGTAGCCGGCGATCTCCTTGCGGGCCGCGGCCACGATGTCGTTCAGGCTCGGGCGGGCGCCGTCACGCGTGGCCACGACCGCGGCGACCCGGTTGCCGAAACGCTCGTCCGGGACACCGACGACGAGGCAGTCGAAGACGTCGGGATGCGTCTTGATCGCGCCCTCGACCTCCTCCGGGTAGATCTTCTCGCCGCCACTGTTGATCGAGACGGAGCCGCGGCCGAGCATCGTGACCGAGCCGTCCTCCTCGACGGTGGCGTAGTCGCCGGGGATCGAGTACCGGACGCCGTTGTACACCTTGAAGGTCGCGGCGGTCTTGGCCTCGTCCTTGTAGTAGCCGAGCGGGATGTGGCCGTGCCGGGCGAGCAGGCCGACCTTGCCCGAGCCGGGCTGGATCTCGTTGCCGTCGTCGTCGAGGACGACGGTCGCGGCGTCGATCTTCACCCGCGGGCCGCCGGTGTGGGTGGCACCCTTGGTCACCGTGCTCAGACCGCCGAAGCCGGTCTCGGAGGAGCCGATGGAGTCGGTGATGTAGCGGTTGGGCAGCAGGTCGAGGAACTCGTCCTTGAGCGCAGGCGAGAACAGCGCCGCGCTGGAGGCCATCACGTACAGGCTGGAGAGGTCGTACGGCTCGCCGGTCTCCGGGTTGCCCGCCTTCAGCGCGTCCAGCATCGGCCGGGCCATCGCGTCACCGGTGATGAAGATGAGGTTGACCTTGTGGCGGTCGATGACCTGCCACACCTCGTGCCCGTCGAACTCGGGGTGCATCACCAGGGTGCCGCCGCCGAACAGACTGTGGAACACCGCGGACTGCGAGCCGCCGTGGATCATCGGCGGGATCGGGAAGCGCACCATCGCCGGGCTCGCGGCACCGACCTTGGCCAGCTCCCACTCGTCCTCGACGCGTTCGCCGGTGACGAAGTTGACGCCGCCGCCGAGCACCCGCCACCAGTCCTCGTGACGCCACATGACGCCCTTCGGCATGCCGGTGGTGCCGCCGGTGTACAGCATGAAGATGTCGTCGGGGCTGCGCTCACCGAAGTCGCGCTCGGGCGACCCCTCGGACAGGGCCTGCTCGTACTCGACGCCGCCGAAGGACGAGTAGTCCAGGTCGGTGCCGTCCTCGACCACGAGCACGGACTTGACCAGTGGCGTGTTCGGCAGCACGTTCGCGACCTTGTCCACGTACCTGCGCTCGACGACGAGCGCGGCCATGTCGGAGTTCTCGAAGATGTACTGCAACTCGTTCTCGACGTAGCGGTAGTTCACATTGACCATCACCGCGCGGGCCTTGAACACGGCAACCATGGCCTCGATGGCCTCGATGGTGTTGCGGCTGTAGATACCCACCTTGTCGCCCGGCTTCACGCCGTGATCCTGCAGGTAGTGAGCCAGACGGTTGGTCCGCTCCTCCAACTGCGCGTAGGTGATCTCGCGGTCGCTGTCCAGCAGCGCCACACGCTCGGGGTTCAGGTCGATGGAGTGCTCGACAAAGTCTGCGATATGAAGGGCCACGCCCAACAAAGTAGAACGTGTTACCGTTTCATGCAAGAGTCAATTTGAGACCCAACTCACACGCATTCGGGAGCTACAAGTGTCCTCCACCACAGCCGAAATTTCCGACGTTTCGGACAAGTCCGCACCCTGCCTCGTGGAGAAGCGTGGTCACGTCCTGATCGTCACGATGAACCGTCCCGAGGCGCGCAACGCGCTCTCCCAGGAGATGATGGCGATCATGACGCAGGCCTGGGACCAGGTCGACAACGATCCCGAGATCCGCGTCGCGATCCTGACCGGAGCCGGCGGCACGTTCTGCGCGGGCATGGACCTCAAGGACATGAACAAGAACGCCCCCGGCGACAAGTTCGCCGGCGGCGGCTGGGACCTGACCAAGCTCCCCGCCCTGCTCAAGGGTCGGCGCCTGACCAAGCCGCTGATCGCTGCGGTCGAGGGTGCGGCCATCGCCGGCGGCACCGAGATCCTGCAAGGCACCGACATCCGGGTCGCCGGCGAGAGCGCCCGGTTCGGAGTGTCCGAGGCCAAGCTGGGCCTGTTCCCGCTCGGCGGGTCCGCGGTGCGCCTGGTCCGGCAGATTCCGTACACCGTCGCCGCCGACATCCTGCTCACCGGCCGCACCGTCCCGGCCGCCGAGGCGAAGGACCTCGGCCTGATCGGGTACCTCGTCCCGGACGGCGAGGCACTGACCAAGGCGCTCGAGATCGCCGACCGGATCGCAGCCAACGGACCGGTCGCGGTGCAGGCGATCCTCAAGACCATCCGGGTCACCGAGGGCATGCACGAGGAGGATGCCTTCAAGCTCGAGGCCGAGATCGGCGCAGGTGTGTTCGCGAGCGACGACGCCAAGGAGGGCCCGCGCTCGTTCGTCGAGAAGCGTGCCCCGAAGTTTCAGGGCAAGTAGCCCACACCACCGGGTACCGACACGGCCCGTCGTCGCACTCGCGACGGCGGGCCGTGTCCGTCGGATCGGTTGACACCGCGGAACAATCGCGGCGGCACCCGGGTTGTCGCCCACATGAACACCGACGCCGATCCCCGACTGCTCGACCTCGTCGCCGCCCACGCCCGGGGTGTGCTGACCACGATCAAGCGCGACGGCAGGCCGCAGCTGTCCAACGTCGTCTACGCCTGGGATCCGGAGACTCGCACGGCGCGGGTGTCGGTCACCGCCGACCGCGCCAAGACCCGCAACGCAGCCCGTGACCCACGCGTCTCGCTACATGTGAGCGCGGGCGACTTCTGGTCGTACGCGGTGGTCGAGGGTGACGCCGAGCTGACCGCCGTCGCCACCGACCCGCACGACGCCGCCGCGGACGAACTCGTCGACGTCTACCGCCGGGCGACGGGCACCGAGCACCCGGACTGGGAGGAGTTCCGCCGCGCGATGGTCGCCGAACGCCGTCGAGTGCTGCGCATCCACACCCGCCGCGTGTACGGCATGGCCGAACTCCCGCCGCCGTCGGCCTGACCGCGCTGTGCGCAACCTCAGAAGTCCTCGTTGACACAGGCGAGACGATCGCCGGCAGTCCCGGCCTGTCCGGGGCCGGTCATGGTGTGGTGCGCGTGGAGCACGACCGACTTGGCCTCGTTGTCGCGGAACACCCAGTCCACGGTCGTGGACGCCTGGGCGTCGCCGTTCGCGTCGGTCGTGATGTCGAGCCAGACCTCGTTGCGGGGATTCGCGTAGGCGGGATCCGTCGAGGGCTTCTCGGCGGTGGCCGCCGGGTCGACCTGGTTCTGGTAGTGCGGCCCGGAGTCCGACGGCCGCGGCCCACACGCGCGCGTGTGCGCGTGGACGCCGAAGTCCCGGTTGGCGGCCAGTCCCCTCGCACTGAGCGTGACCGTCGTGCGGCCGTTCTCCTCTGTGGATTCCACGTCGACGGAGGACCCGACGGGGACCGCGGCGACGTCGTACGTGAACGCGTTGTCCTCGACACCCCCGGGACCCGGCGACCCGAAGACGTAGCCACTCTCCCCCGGAGCCGCCGGGGGGAGGGCGGCGGTCGTGGTTTCGAGGGCCGTGGGCGGCGTCTCCACGGTCCGGGGACCTTCCGTGGAGCCGTTGTTGCCGCACCCGGCGGCGAGGAACGCCGTCAGGGACGCTCCGGCGATCAGGGTCGCGCGTCGTGTGTTCATGACTCCGGGTTGCCCGTGACCGGCACCGCCAAACCACCCGGGACCCCACGCCGATCGGGAACCGGAGAGGGCGGGCCCGCTCGCGGGCCCGCCCTCTCTGCTGTCGATCGGCTCAGGCCGGCGTGACGACCTCGACGAGCTGGTGCATCTGCTCGACGTCACGGCAGGTGACCAGGAGCATGGTGACGCCGGCGTCCTCCCACACCTTCACCTGCTGACGGACCTCGTCGAGGTTTCCGATGATCATCGTGTCGGTGACCATGTCGTCCGGCACCATCGCGACCGCTTCCTCCTTGCGGCCGGACAGGAACAGCTTCTGGATCTCCTTGACCTCCTCGCCGTAACCCATCCGGGTGTACACCTGGGCGTGGAAGTTCAGTTCCGCGGCGCCCATGCCGCCGACGTACAGCGCGGTGATCGGCTTGAGCCGGGCGATCTCGGCGGCGCGGTCCTCGGTGACGACGACCTGGCACGTCGCGGCGATCTCGAAGTCCTCGCGGCTGCGGCGGGCACCCGGTCGCGCGAAGCCCTCGTCGAGCCACTCGTTGTACATCGGCGCCAGCCGCGGCGTGTAGTAGATGGCGAGCCAGCCGTCCGCGATCTCCGCGGTGAGCGCCACGTTCTTCGGCCCCTCGGCACCGAGCCAGATGGGCAGGTCCGCGCGCAGCGGGTGCGTGATCGGCTTGAGCGGCTTGCCCAGACCCATCCCGTCCTCGCCGCGGTACGGCAGCGGGTAGTGCGGCCCGTCGTTGGTCACCGCTGCCTCGCGCGCCAACACCTTTCGGATGACGGAGACGTACTCACGGGTGCGCGCCAACGGCTTCGGGAACGGCTGCCCGTACCAGCCCTCGACGACCTGCGGTCCGGACACGCCGAGGCCGAGGATCGCGCGACCACCCGACAGGTGGTCGAGGGTCAGCGCGTGCATCGCGGCATTGGTCGGCGTCCGGCCGGAAAGCTGCGCGACGGAGGTGCCGAGGCGGACCCGCTCGGTGCTCGAACCCCACCACGCGAGCGGCGTGAACGCGTCGTTGCCCCACGATTCCGCGGAGAACACGGCATCGAAACCACAGCGGTCGGCTTCTGTAACGAGTTCCTGCGCGTTGGCGGGCGGCTGCGCACCCCAGTATCCGAGTTGCAACCCCAGCTTCATTTGCGTGCCTCCGTGTTTTCCCATATCCGCCGCACTTCTTCAGTGACTCTTGCCACAGTAATAAGAACCTGTTCTACTCGAATCCGTGACCCCTGAAAAGACCCAACCGGCCGACCAGCCGCTGAGAGCACCGCTTAATCTCAAATTCGACTACACCCGATCGGTCGGACCGACCATCGGTGCGTTCGTGACCGGTCTCCGTGACCGGAAGGTCGTCGGCGCCCGCGGTTCCGACGGTCGCGTCCACGTGCCGCCACCCGAGTTCGACCCGGCCACCCTCGAGCCGATGACCGATTTCGTCGACGTCTCGGACACAGGCACGGTCGTCAGCTGGACCTGGATGCCCGATCCGATCGAGGGTCAGCCGCTGAGCCACCCGTTCGCGTGGGCACTGGTCAAGCTGGACGGCGCGGACACGTCGATCCTGCACGCCGTCGACGCCGGATCGGCGGAGGCGATGAGTACCGGAATGCGGGTGCGGGTCCGCTGGGCCGACGAGCGCACCGGGCACATCCGCGACATCGCGTGCTTCGAACCCGGTGAGAGCGAGTCCACGCCGGCTCCCGCCGGCGGCGACCCGGTCACCGACATCGTCACCCCGATCGACCTGCACTACACGCACACCGCGTCGTTCGAGGAGTCGTACTACCTGCGTGGCCTGATGGAGGGCAAGGTCATCGGCGGCCGCACCGACGCGAACGGCAAGGTGTACGTCCCACCGCGCGGCGCCAACCCGACCGACGGTGTCCCCACCAAGGAGCAGGTCGAGGTCTCCGACAAGGGCACCATCACCACGTTCTGCATCGTCAACGTCCCGTTCATGGGCCAGCAGATCAAGCCTCCGTACGTGGCCGCCTACGTGCTGCTCGACGGCGCCGACATCCCGTTCCTGCACTTGATCCTCGACGTCGACGCCACCGAGGTCCGGATGGGCATGCGCGTCGAGGCCGTCTGGCGGCCGAAGGACGAGTGGGTGTACTCACTCCGCAACATCTCCCATTTCCGCCCGAGCGGTGAGCCGGACGCGGACTACGACACCTACAAGCACCATCTCTAGGAGCCGGTAAGACCATGACAGACATTGCAGTCGTCGGCTTCGCACAGGCCCCTCATGTGCGCGAGACCACCGGCACCACCAACGGCGTCGAGATGCTCGTCCCCTGCTTCCAGCAGTTGTACGCGGAGCTGGGAATCACCAAGTCGGACATCGGTTTCTGGTGCTCCGGCTCGTCCGACTACCTGGCCGGCCGGTCCTTCTCGTTCATCTCCGCGATCGACTCGATCGGCGCCGTGCCGCCGATCAACGAGTCGCACGTCGAGATGGACGCCGCCTGGGCGCTGTACGAGGCCTGGGTCAAGATCATGACCGGCGAGGTCGACACCGCACTCGTGTACGGGTTCGGCAAGTCCTCCGCGGGCAACCTCCGCCAGATCCTCGCGATGCAGATGGATCCGTACGTCGTGGCGCCGCTGTGGCCGGACTCGGTCTCGGTCGCGGGCCTGCAGGCGCGGCTCGGTCTCGATGCGGGCAAGTGGACCGCCGAGGACATGGCGGAGATCGCCAAGCGCAACCGCGCGGCCGCCAAGAACAACCCGAACGCCCAACTCTCCGGGGACGTCGACGTCGAGGCGCTGCTGGCGTCCGAGTACGTCGCGGATCCCCTGCGGGCGCACGACTGCGCCCCGATCACCGACGGTGCTGCCGCGATCATCCTGGCCCGTGGCGACCGTGCCCGCGAGCTCTGCGAGCGTCCGGCGTGGATCACCGGTATCGAGCACCGCATCGACTCCCCCAACATCGGGTCGCGCGACCTGACGGTGTCCCCGTCCACCGCCGCGGCCGCTCGTGCCGCGACCGGTGGTGACGTCTCGAACATCGACGTCGCCGAGCTGCACGCCCCGTTCACACACCAGGAGATCATCCTGCGTGAGGCGATCGGCCTGACCGACGCCACCACCATCAACCCCTCGGGTGGCCCGCTCACCGGCAACCCGATGTTCGCGGGTGGCCTCGAGCGGATCGGCTACGCGGCCCGTCAGATCATGAGCGGTGACGCCCAGCGCACCCTCGCCCACGCCACCAGTGGCCCTGTGCTGCAGCAGAACCTGGTCGCAGTCATGGAAGGACGCAACTAATGGCGAAGCAACTGGCAGCCGTCCTCGGCACCGGCCAGACCTATTACGTCGCCAAGCGGCACGACGTGACGATGGCGGGCATGATCCGCGAGGCCGTGGACCGCGCGATGGCCGACGCCCACGTCGGCTGGGACGACATCGACGCCATCGTCATCGGTAAGGCCCCCGACCTGTTCGAGGGCTCGATGATGCCGGAGCTCGCGATGTCGGACGCACTGGGCGCCAACGGCAAACCACTGCTGCGCGTCCACACCGCCGGCTCGGTCGGCGCCTCGACCGGCAACGTCGCGGCCAGCCTGGTGCAGTCCGGCGTGCACAAGCGAGTGCTCGCGGTGTCCTGGGAGAAGCAGTCCGAGTCCAACGCCATGTGGGCGCTGTCCACGCCGGTGCCGTTCACGATGCCCGTCGGCGCGGGCGCGGGCGGGTTCTTCGCCCCGCACGTGCGCTCGTACATCCGCCGCTCCGGCGCGCCCGATCACATCGGCGCCATCGTCGCGGTCAAGGATCGCCGCAACGGTGCGCTGAACCCGTACGCGCACCTCAAGCAGTCCGACATCACGGTCGAATCGGTGCAGGCGTCCCAGATGCTTTGGGACCCCATCCGATACGACGAGACCTGCCCGTCGTCGGATGGCGCCTGCGCGATCGTCATCGGCAACGAGGATGCCGCGCAGGAGATCCTGTCCGAAGGCCGCAAGGTCGCGTGGATCCACGCCACCGCGATGCGCACCGAGCCGCTGTCGTACGCCGGCCGCAACGTCGCCAACCCGCAGGCCGGCCGCGACGCCTCCGCCGCCCTGTGGAAGGCCGCGGGCATCACCGATCCGCTCACCGAGATCGACGAGGCCGAGATCTACGTGCCGTTCTCCTGGTTCGAGCCGATGTGGCTCGAGAACCTCGGGTTCGTGCCGGAGGGTGAGGGCTGGAAGTTCACCGAGGCCGGCGAGACCGCGATCGGCGGCCGGATGCCGGTGAACGCGTCGGGCGGCGTGCTCTCGTCCAACCCGATCGGCGCGTCCGGCATGATCCGGTACGCCGAGTCCGCGATGCAGGTGATGGAGCGGGCCGGCGACCACCAGGTCGACGGTGCCCGCAAGGCGTTCGGTCACGCGTACGGCGGTGGCTCGCAGTACTTCGCGATGTGGGTGGTCGGCTCCGACCGTCCCACCAACTAGGAGAGGAAGCCGCTCGTGAAGTTCACCGTCGGAATCGCGATGAGTCCGCTCGAGCAGTTGGTGCCGCTCGCGCAGACCGCGGAGGAGTGCGGGTTCGCGAACATCGGTCTGCCGGACTCGCTGTTCTACATGGAGACCGCGGCAGCGGACTACCCGTACACCCCGGACGGCTCCCGGATGTGGAACGCCGAGACCCCGTGGGTGGACCCGCTGGTCGCCGCCGCGGCGATGGGCACCGCCACCTCGACGATCGGCTTCTACACCAACGTCCTCAAACTGGGCTCCCGCAATCCGCTGCTGTTGGCCCGGCAGGTCGGCTCGGTGGCGAACCTGACGAACAACCGCTTCGGATTCGGCGTCGGGATCGGTTGGGCGCCGGAGGAGTTCGAGTGGTGCGGGGTGCCGTACGCGAAGCGCGGCGCCCGCGTCGACGAGATGATCGAGGTCATCAAGTTGGTCCTCGCCGGGGGCATGGTCGAGTACCACGGCGAGTTCTTCGACTTCGATCGGCTGCAGATGAGCCCGGCACCGAGCAAGCCGGTGCCGTTCTACGTCGGCGGCCACACCGGGGTGGCGCTCAAGCGCGCGGCCCGGGTCGGCGACGGCTGGACGTCCGCGATGATGAAGTTCCGGGATCTGGTCGAGACGAAGCGCAAGCTCGACGACCTGCGGGCCGAATACGGCCGGGAGAACGAGCCGTTCGAGATCCAGGCGGTGTGCATCGACCGGTTCGGCAAGGACGGCTACGCCGAGATGGCCGAGGCGGGCATCACCGACGCCATCGTCGTTCCGTGGCTGTTCGACGGGGTCCCCTTCGACGGTCCGCTCGAGGCCAAACAGGACTCGCTGCGCAAGTTCGCCGCCGAGAACATCCACTAGGAGCGAGATGACCGAGACCACCGAAACCCGGGCCGCCGCCGGCGGCGGCGAGCATCCGGCCCTGATCGCCTCGCGCGCATCGCAGTCCGCTGCCAGTGGCAAGCGCAAACAGGAGTGGCTGGACCTGTTCGCCGAGGACGGCTGGGTCGAGGACCCGGTCGGCCCTTCGGGTTTCGACCCCGAGGGCAAGGGACACCACGGCCGCGAGGCGATCTCGAAGTTCTACGACATGACCATCGCGAACACGGACTCGCTCGAGTTCATCATCGACGATCAGTTGCTCTGCGGGAACGAGGTGGTGAACATCGGCCGGATCCGCACGGTGATGGCCGGCGCCCAGGTCGACGCGGAGGGCGTGTTCGTCTACCGCGTCAACGACGAGGGAAGGCTGCAGTCGCTGCGGGCCTTCTGGGAAGTCGAGCGGGCGATGAAGACCCTGAAGAAGCTGTAGACCACAGCAGGACACACGAAGGGCCGCAACCCGGAACGGGTTGCGGCCCTTCGTCATGTCTCCGCGGTCCGACGGCCTGTCAGGCCATGGAGGTCGGACCGTGGAAAGCCAGCAGCGCCGGCGGAACCGTGCGGTTCCACCGGCGCTGCTTCGCGCTCCTGTCAGCTCGCCCTCATCGAGCTGCTAGTGCGCGACCGGGCAACCCCCACCGGTGCCCTGGGTCTTGTAATCCACCTGGTATTCCTTGAGGCCGTTGAGCCAACCGGAACGCAGGCGCCGCGGGTTGGCGACCTCGACGATGTCCGGCAGGAAGTCCGCGATGGCGTTGAAGATCAGGTCGATCTCCATGCGGGCGAGGTTGGCGCCGAGGCAGTAGTGGGCGCCGGTGCCGCCGAACGACAGGTGCGGGTTCGGGTCGCGGAGGATGTCGAACGTGTGCGGGTTCTCGAACACCTCCTCGTCGAAGTTGGCCGACACGTAGTTCATCACCACGCGCTGACCCTTCTTGATCGCGACGCCGCCGACCTCGGTGTCCTCGAGCGCGGTGCGCTGGAAGGCGGCAACCGGGGTGGCCCAGCGGATGATCTCGTCGGCGGTGGTCTTCGGGCGCTCCTTCTTGTACAGCTCCCACTGTTCGGGATTGTCCATGAACGCCTTCATGCCGTGCGTGGTTGCATTGCGCGTGGTCTCGTTGCCGGCCACCGCGAGCACGATCACGAAGAAGCCGAACTCCTCGGCGGTGAGCGCCTCGCCGTCGACGTCCGCCTCGATCAGCGTGGTGACGATGTCGTCGCCGGGGTTGGCCTTGCGGGCCTCGGCGAGCTGGTAGGCGTAACCGAGGACCTCCATGGACGCGGCCGCCGGGTCCATGTCGTTGTCCGGGTCGTCATAGGAGGTCATCTGGTTGGACCAGTCGAACAGCTTTCCGCGATCCTCCTGCGGCACACCGATCAGCTCGGCGATGGCCTGCAGCGGCAGCTCCGCCGCGACCTGGGTGACGAAGTCACCGCTGCCCTCCGCGGCGGCGGCCTTCACGATGGATTCGGCGCGGTCCTGCAGCTCGTCCTTGAGCCCGTTGATGGCGCGCGGGGTGAAGCCGCGGGAGACCAGCTTGCGCAGCTTGGTGTGCTCCGGCGCGTCCTTGTTCAGCAGCACGAACCGCTGCAGTTCGATGGCCTCACGAGGAATGTCGTCGGCGAAGCGCGGGATCGCGGTGTTCTCCCAGGTGGAGAACACGTCGCTGCGCATCGAGACGTCCCGGATGTCCTCGTGTCGGGTGACCAACCAGTAGCCACCGTCGTTGAAGCCACCGACACCGTCGGGCTGCTCGACCCAGTACACCGGCTGGGTCTTGCGGACCTCGGCGAGCTCCTCGACCGGGAGCCGGTGTGCGTAGATGTCGGGATCCGTAAAGTCGAATCCCGCGGGAATGTTGGGCTGTGCCACTGCTGTCTCCTGCCCTCGCGAACCATGTCGCAAAGTGATCTGTAACACGTTCTAATAATATTGAAGCACACCCCCTCGATCTAGGGAAGATCTCACACCAGAGTCCTTGCCGCGCTGGGGAACCTGTTCTACTTTTTGAAGTACAGATGGAAAGGAGCCCGCAGTGGGCACACCAGTAATCGTCGAGGCCGTCCGGACCCCGATCGGAAGGCGCGGCGGCTGGCTGTCCGGCCTGCACGCAGCCGACACCCTCGGTGCCGTGCAGACCGGTCTGCTCGAGCGCGCCGGAATCGACCCCCTCCTCGTCGAGCAGGCCATCGGCGGCTGCGTCACCCAGGTCGGCGCACAGTCCAACAACATCACCCGCACCGCATGGCTCGCCGCCGGACTGCCCTGGCAGGTCGGCGCGACCACCATCGACTGCCAGTGCGGCTCCGCGCAGCAGGCCAACCACCTCATCGCCGGCCTCATCGCCACCGGCGCCATCGAGGTCGGCGTCGCGTGCGGTGTCGAGCAGATGAGCCAGGTCCCGCTCGGCGCGAACGTCGCAGGCGACCACGCGGGTCCGCGCCGCCCCGAGTCGTGGGACATCGACATGCCCGCGCAGTTCGAGGCGGCCGAGCGGATCGCCCGCCGCCGCGGACTTACCCGCGCGGATCTCGAGGTCCTGGGCGTGCAGTCCCAGGCCCGAGCGAAGCAGGCCTGGGACGAGGGCCGGTTCGACCGCGAGGTCCTCGCGGTCAAGGCACCGGTCGTCGACAAGGAGACCGGCCCGACCGGCGAGTGGCAGACCGTCACCCGCGACCAGGGCCTGCGTGAGACCACTGCCGAGGGGCTCGCCGGACTCAAGCCCGTGATGGAGGGCGCCATCCACACCGCCGGCACCTCCTCGCAGATCTCCGACGGCGCCGCCGCGGTGCTGCTGATGGACTCCGACCGCGCCCTCGCCCTCGGCCTCAAGCCCCGCGCCCGCATCGTTTCCCAGGTGCTCGTCGGCGCCGAGCCCGAGTACCACCTCGACGGCCCCGTCCAGGCCACCACGAAGGTCCTCGAGAAGGCCGGCATGCAGATCGGCGATCTCGACCTGTTCGAGATCAACGAGGCCTTCGCATCGGTCGTCCTGTCCTGGGCGCAGGTGCACGGTCCCGACATGGACAAGGTCAACGTCAACGGCGGCGCGATCGCCCTCGGCCACCCCGTCGGCAGCACCGGTTCCCGGCTGATCACCACCGCCCTGCACGAACTCGAGCGTCGTGACGCCTCGACCGCCCTGATCACGATGTGCGCCGGTGGCGCGCTCGCGACGGGCACCATCATCGAGAGGATCTGACGCCGCGATGAACCGCCCACCGTTGCTCGACACGAAGTTCACCCGCTCGATGATCAAGTGGATGTCGAAGTCGAACGTGGTCGCGTATCGGGTGACCGGTGGGCGCATCGGCGGCAAGTGGCGGGTCGGCAGCGCCGCGAAGACGGGGCTGCCGATCTGCCTGCTCACGACGACCGGACGCAAGTCCGGTGAGCCGCGCGTGAGCCCGCTGCTGTTCCTCGAGGACGGCGGGAAGATCGTTCTCGTCGCGTCGCAGGGCGGCCAGCCGAAGAACCCGCTGTGGTACCTGAACCTGAAGGCCGACCCGAACGTGACGATCCAGATCCGTTCGCAGGTACACAATCTCGTGGCCCACGTGGCCGACGACGACGAACACG
Source organism: Rhodococcus sp. NPDC003322 (assembly GCF_053589555.1). NCBI lineage: Bacteria > Bacillati > Actinomycetota > Actinomycetes > Mycobacteriales > Nocardiaceae > Rhodococcus > Rhodococcus sp. NPDC003322. The sequence continues at coordinate 1,113,539 of NZ_JBSFSC010000001.1, forward strand.
CCGACCTGTGGCCGAAGCTGGTGGCGATGTACCCGGAGTTCGACGACTACCAGGCGTGGACCGATCGGAAGATCCCCGTCGTCGTGTGCTCGTAGAAATTCCGCGCCCGGTGGCAGACAATGCGAGATGAATCGCGCACTGTTTGCCCAACCGGATGAGGGAGAGATTCGCATGACGGCCGGCCCCCAAGATCAGATCCTGGACCGACGCGAGCTCGCGAAGGCGCTTCTCAAGGCGCTCGAGATGCGGCACGAGATCCTCGACGCGATCGTCGACAGTGACGACCACGAGGGCGCGGTACGGGCCGTCAGCGGGTTGCTCGGCTCCACCTCCGCGAACGCGGAGATCGTGCTCGGGCTTCAGCTGGGACGCCTGACGAGGCTCGAGCGGGACCGGCTGCGCGACGAGGTCCAGAACCTGGACGCGACGCTGAAGTGGCTGCCGGAGCAGCGGCCCGCCGCGACCGGCGGCGGGGTCCGGCTGCGACCGTTCAGCGCCAGCGACACCGATGCCGAGTTGTTCCGGCTGCGCTCCGAGGAACAGTTCGGAGACGACGGCAAGCCCTGGTCTGCGGACCGGGTGGCGGCCGAACGCGCGGACGGCCTGCGCCGGGTCGACGACGAGACGGCGGCATGGTTCGTGTGCGAGGACGTCAGCGGCGACGCCCCGCGCGGTGTCGGCCTGGTGTTCGGCGAACTGACGGGCCAGGAGGTCGACATCGCGGTGTGGGTCGCGCCGCAGTCCCGCAAGCACGGCTACGGCACCGCCGCCCTCAAGCAGTCGCGCACCGAGTTGGCCGCCTACTTCCCCGGCACCGTCGTCGTCGTTCGCACTCCCGCCGGATAGGCGCTACGCGTCCGTGAGTCCTTTGGCCCTTCAGCGGGCCAAAGGGACTCACGGACGGCGGAGCCGCCTACGCGCCGTAGACGGGCGTCGGCACCTCGGCCTTCGCCAGCAGGTCCGCGACGACCGGGCCCAGTTCCTTCGGATCCCAACGCTCGCCCTTGTCCTGGGCGGGTCCGTGGCGCCAGCCCTCGGCGACGGTGACCTTGCCGCCCTCGACCTCGAAGACGCGGCCGGTGACGTCCTTCGACTCGGCGGAGCCGAGCCACACGACCAGCGGGGAGACGTTCTCCGGCGCCATCGCGTCGAAGCCCTCCTCCGGAGCGGCCATCGCCTCGGCCATCGCGCCACCGGCACCGACGGTCATGCGGGTACGCGCGGACGGGGCGATCGCGTTGACCGAGACGCCGTAGTTCTTCAGCTCGGCGGCCGCCTGGATCGTCATCTCGGCGATGCCGGCCTTGGCCGCGGCGTAGTTGCCCTGGCCGATGGAGCCCTGCAGGCCTGCGCCCGAGCTGGTGTTGATGATCCGGGCGTCGACCGGACGTCCGGCCTTGGACTCGGCGCGCCAGTAGGCGGCGGCGTGACGCAGCGGCGCGAAGTGCCCCTTGAGGTGCACCCGGATCACCGAGTCCCACTCCTCCTCGCTCATGCCGACGAGCATCCGGTCGCGCAGGAAGCCCGCGTTGTTGACCAGCACGTCCAGGCCGCCGAAGGTGTCGAGCGCCGTCTTGATCAGGTTCTGGGCACCCTCCCAGTCCGCGACGTCGTCGCCGTTGACGACCGCCTGGCCGCCGGCCGCGATGATCTCGGCGACGACCTGCTCACCGGGGCTCTCGCCGGTGGCGGTGCCGTCACTGCCGACGCCGATGTCGTTGACGACGACCTTCGCACCCTCAGCCGCGAACGCCAGTGCGTGCGCCCGTCCGATGCCGCGGCCCGCGCCCGTCACGATGACGACGCGACCGTCTACCAGTCCGCTCACTTGTTCTCCTCCGTTGTTGCCGCCGCCAGGAAGGCGGGGCGCTCACCGCCACCGTGGACGGTCAGGGTCGAGCCGCTGACGTAGGACGCCAGCGGCGATGCCAGGAATGCTGCACAGTTCCCGATGTCGTCGGGGCGGGCGAGCCTGCCCAGCGGGACGGTCTCGCCGACCGCCGCCACACCCGCGTCGTCGCCGTAGAACAGGTGCGACTGCTCCGTCTCCACCATCCCGACGACGACCGAGTTGACCCGCACCTTCGGCGCCCACTCCACCGCCAGGGACTGCGACAGACTGTCGATGCCGGCCTTGGCCGCGCCGTAGGCGGCGGTCCCCGGCGACGGCCGCGAACCACTCACGCTCGAGATGTTCACGATCGAGCCGCCACCGTCCTGAGCCTGCATCACGGCGTTCGCGGCCTGCGCGACGAGCAACGGCGACAACAGGTTCAGCTCGACGATCTTCGAGTGGAACCGGGGGCTCGCCTCGGAGGCCAGCGCGGACGGCGACCCGCCTGCGTTGTTGACCACGGCGTCGAGACGGCCGTACCGCTCGACGATGGTGTCCACCATCGCCTGCACCTGTTCGGGGTCGCGGACGTCGCAGGCGATGAAGTCGACGGCACGCCCGTCCACCTCGATCGGCTCGTCCGCGGGGCGCCGGGCACACGTCACCACCGTCGCACCCGCCCGCAGGAACGTGCGGCTGATGCCCGCCCCCACACCTCGCACGCCACCCGTGACGAGCACGACGCTGCCACTCAGACCCAGATCCACCACGTACCTCCGCTGTCAGCGACCCCCTCACGGTCGCCCGATGATTCGCCTGCGAGCCGGGGGTGCCCTCCGTTCCACCGGTAACGGACTCCAGCCCGGCCCGCAGGTGTGCTAACTTACCAAGCAATCGCTTGGTTTGGCGACCTACCTAAGGAAACACGATGGGAATCACCTCAACTTCCGACGGGGCCGGCATCACCACGGTCACCGTCGACTACCCGCCCGTGAACGCCATCCCCTCGACGGGATGGTTCGAACTGGCAGACGCGATCCGCGAGGCCGGCAAGGACATGAGCACCCATGTGGTGATCCTGCGAGCCGAGGGACGCGGCTTCAACGCCGGCGTCGACATCAAGGAAATGCAGGCCACCGAGGGTCACGGCGCCCTGATCGCGGCAAATCACGGCTGCGCGGCAGCGTTCTCCGCCGTCTACGACTGCGAGGTTCCGGTCGTGGTGGCGGTCAACGGGTTCTGCGTCGGCGGCGGCATCGGCCTGGTCGGCAACGCGGACGTCATCGTCGCGTCCGACGACGCGATCTTCGGCCTGCCCGAGGTGGACCGCGGCGCACTCGGTGCGGCCACGCACCTCGCACGCCTGGTCCCCCAGCACATGATGCGCACGCTGTACTACACGGCGAAGAACGTCGACGCCCAGACCCTCAAGCACTTCGGTTCCGTGTACGACGTGGTCCCGCGTGCCGAACTCGACGCCTGCGCGCTGAAGATCGCCGGCGAGATCGCCGCCAAGGACACCCGGGTCATCCGGCGCGCCAAGGAAGCGATCAACCGCATCGACGTGATGGACGTGCACACCAGCTACCGGATCGAGCAGGGCTTCACCTTCGAGCTGAACCTGGCCGGCGTCGCCGACGAGCACCGGGACGAGTTCGTCGCCACCGGCAAGCCGAAGTCGAACACCACCGCACCCAAGGGAGAGGGCAACTAATGGCCGAGAAGCGCGACAAGCGCCGCTCACTGGACGAGGCCGTCGCCGGCATCCAGAGCGGGATGACCATCGGCATCGGCGGCTGGGGCTCGCGACGCAAGCCGATGGCCCTCGTGCGGGCCCTGCTTCGCAGTGACGTCAAGGACCTGACCGTCGTCGGCTACCTGGGCCCGGACCTCGGTCTGCTGATCTCCGCCGGCAAGGTCAAGCGCGCCTACTACGGCTTCGTGTCCCTCGACTCGGCCCCCTTCTACGACCCCTGGTTCGCCCAGGCCCGCGTCGCCGGGACCATCGAGTCCCGCGAGATGGACGAGGGCATGGTCAAGGCCGGCCTGCAGGCCGCCGCCGCGCGCCTGCCGTTCATGCCGATCCGCGCCGGCCTCGGCTCGGATGCGCAGACCGTCTGGGGCGATGAGCTCAAGACCGTCGCGTCCCCGTACCCGGACGCCGACGGCCGCATCGAGTCCGTCATCGCGATGCCCGCGCTGAACCTCGACGCCGCCCTGGTCCACCTGGACCTGGCCGACGAGCGCGGCAACGCCGCCTACACCGGCGTCGACCCGTACTTCGACGACCTGTTCTGCCTCGCGGCCGAGCAGCGCATCCTCAGCGTCGACAAGATCGTCTCGACCGAGGAACTCGTCAAGTCCGTCCCGAACCAGGCCCTGATCCTGAACCGCGCGATGGTCGACACCGTCACAGAGGCCCCGAACGGCGCGCACTTCACCTTCGCCGGCGGGTACAAGCGCGACGAGAAGTTCCAGCGCCACTACGCCGAGTCCGCCAAGACCCCTGAGGCATGGCAGGCCTTCGCCGACACCTACCTGTCCGGCAGCGAGGACGACTACCAGGCCGCCGTGCGCAAGTTCGCAGAGGAGCAGAACGCATGACCGAGGTAACCCGCGCCGAGTACTGCGCAGTCGCGTGCGCCGACCTGTTCGCCGATGCCGGCGAGATCTTCGCCTCGCCCATGTCGACCATGTCGCTCATCGGTGCCCGCCTGGCGAAGCTCACCTTCGAGCCGGACCTGATCATCACCGACGGTGAGGCCCTGATCCTCGCCGAGGCCCCGGCGATCGGCGCCTCCGCGCCGATCGAGGGCTACATCCCGTTCTCGAAGGTCTTCGACGTGGTCGCGTCGGGTCGTCGCCACGTGGTGATGGGCGCCAACCAGATCGACAAGTTCGGCAACCAGAACCTCTCCGCGTTCGGCCCGCTCGACAAGCCGACCCGCCAGATGTTCGGCCTGCGCGGCGCCCCCGGCAACTCCATCAACCACGCCACCAGCTACTGGGTCGGAAAGCACTCCACGCGAGTGTTCGCCGATCAGGTCGACGTGGTGTGCGGTGTCGGCTACGACAAGGTGGACCCGGAGAACCCGGCGTTCCGCTTCCTGAACAACTACCAGGTGATCACCAACCTCGGCGTGTTCGACTTCCAGGGTCCCGGCCGCACCTTCCGTGCCGTCACCCTGCACCCCGGCGTCACCGCCGAAGAGGTCGCCGAGAACACCTCCTTCGAGGTGGCCGGGCTCGCCGAGGCGGGTGTCACCCGCGAGCCGACCGCCGAGGAGCTGCGCATCATCCGAGAGGTGATCGACCCGAAGAACTTCCGCGACCGCGAGGTCTCGGCGTGAGCCCGCAAGTTCTCCGCACCCCGCTCACCGAGCTGGTCGGCATCGAGCACCCGATCGTGCAGACCGGCATGGGCTGGGTGTCCGGCCCGCGCCTGACCGCGGCCACCTGCAATGCCGGCGGACTGGGCATCCTCGCCTCGGCGACGATGACCTACGACGAGCTCGAGGCGGCGATCAAGAAGACCAAGCAGCTCACCGACAAGCCGTTCGGCGTCAACATGCGCGCCGACGCGTCGGACGCCGGGCAGCGGTGCGACCTGCTGATCCGCGAGGGCGTCAAGGTCGCCTCGTTCGCGCTGGCGCCGAAGAAGGACCTGATCGCCAAGCTCAAGGACAACGGCATCGTCGTGGTCCCCTCGATCGGTGCCGCCAAGCACGCCGTCAAGGTCGCCTCGTGGGGCGCCGACGCGGTGGTCGTGCAGGGCGGCGAGGGCGGCGGGCACACCGGCGGCGTCGCGACGACGCTGCTGCTGCCGTCCGTCCTCGACGCCGTCGACATCCCGGTGATCGCCGGCGGCGGCTTCTTCGACGGCCGCGGCCTCGCGGCGGCGCTGTCGTACGGCGCGGCCGGTGTCGCGATGGGCACCCGCTTCCTGCTCACCAGCGACTCGGCGGTGCCGGACTCGGTCAAGCAGCAGTACCTCCAGCGCGGCCTGACCGACACCACCGTGTCCGTGAAGGTCGACGGCATGCCGCACCGCGTGCTCAACACCGACCTGGTGAACGCACTCGAGAAGTCCAGCTACGCAAAGGGACTCGTCGCCGCCGGCAAGAACGCGATGAAGTTCAAGTCGATGACGGGCATGAAGTGGTCGACGCTCGTCAAGGACGGGCTGGCGATGAAGAAGTCCGGCGACCGGACCTGGCAGCAGATCATCATGGCCGCCAACACCCCGATGCTGCTCAAGGCCGGCCTGGTCGAGGGCAACACCGAGGCGGGCGTGCTGGCATCCGGTCAGGTGGTCGGCATGATCGACGACCTGCCCAGCTGCCAGGAGCTGATCGACCGCATCGTCACCGACGCGGTCAAGCGCATCGACGCCCTCGGCGCGCTGAAGGCGTGATCGGGGCACCACCCCACCGCTCCTGACCGAAGGGCACCTTCGTCCGGTTGAACCGGACGAAGGTGCCCTTCCGCCGTTTCGGGGGCCCGCCGCTTCAGGGGCTCAGCCGTTTCGGACCGCCGCTTCGATCCGCGCCCGCACCTCGGGGCGGCGCAGCGGCGGCACGGTCGGCGGGGGCTGACGACGCTCGGGCAGGGCGTCGAGCAGGCGTTCGGTGGCCGCGGTGACCTCGGCGACCGCCCGCTCGAACGGCTCCCGGGTGTGATCGGACAGTTTGTGGATTCCGCTGACCTTCCGGACGTACTGGACCGCGGCGGCCTCGATCTCCTCCGCGGTCGCAGCAGGCTCCAGCCCACGCAACTCGGTGATGTTTCGGCACATGCCCCAACCCTAGTCCCGGCCCGCCGGTCCCGCCGACGCCCGAGCCTGCCCGGGATCCGCGACCGAGCCGTGCGGGCCGGCATGCCGACGACCGCACCCGTGTCGATCTCGGCGGCCCGCGGCCCCGTCTCCGGTAATGTCCGCCACTGTGAAGCTGACGCGTGATCGTGAGGAGACCGGTGGGCCGGGTCGTCCGCGCGATCCGCAGGTCGACCTCGCGGTGCTCGATGCCACCGTCGCACTGTTGGTCGAGGCCGGATACCAGAAGACCACCATCCAGGCGATCGCCCGCCGCGCCCGGGTCAGCGCACCGGCGATCTACCGGAGGTGGGCGACTCGGGAAATGATCATCGAGGACGCCGTTTTCGGGCTGCAGGAGGATAACGACCATCCCCTCCCGCCGGTCACCGACAACCTGCGCGCCGATCTGCTGGCGTGGACCCGCAAGTTCCTCGACCGCACCGCCCACCCCGCCGCCCGCTCGGCGATCCCCGGACTGCTGTCGGCGTACCACCACCACGACGGCGTGCACGAGCGCCTCGTGCAACGCGCCGAGGCGCCGACACGCGCCGCACTCGTCGAACGCATCCTCGAGGCGGTCCCCGATGCGGGCGCGCGCGCCGAGACCACCGCGGGCATCGTGTTCGACATGCTGGTGTCCGCCACGATGATTCGGGGCGTCGCGCACGGCTACGAGGGCGCCGACGAGTGGTGCGAGCACCTCGCCGACGCCCTCCACTCCGTCATCGCCGCCCTGCGGTAGCGATCCCACCACCACGCGGACCCTTCGCCGCGCTGCAGGCGGTTCTCGCACCGAAACGACCGGAGGGCACCCCCGCTGCGCGGGAATGCCCTCCGGGGTCGGTCGAACGCGGCTACTGTGCCAGGCGCTCGATGATGGTGACGTTCGCGGTGCCGCCACCCTCGCAGATGGTCAGCAGGCCGTAGCGGCCGCCGGTGCGCTCGAGCTCGTTGAGCAGCGTCGCCATCAGCTTGGTGCCCGTCGCGCCGAGCGGGTGGCCGAGCGCGATCGCGCCGCCGTTGACGTTGACCTTCGCCGGGTCGGCGCCGATCTCCTTGATCCACGCCAGCACGACCGGGGCGAATGCCTCGTTGATCTCGATCAGGTCGATGTCGTCGATGCTCAGGCCGGTCTTGGCCAGCGCGTGCTGGGTCGCCGGGATCGGAGCGGACAGCATGAAGATCGGGTCGTCACCGCGCGCGCTCATGTGGTGGATCCGGGCACGGGGCTTGAGGCCGTGCTTGGCGACGGCCTCCTCCGACGCGAGCAGCAGCGCGCTGGCGCCGTCGGAGATCTGGCTGGCGACGGCGGCGGTCATCTTGCCGCCCTCGACGAGCACGTTCAGCCCGGCCATCTTCTCGAGGCTGGTCTCCCGCGGACCCTCGTCGACGGTGGCGTCACCGAGCGGGACGATCTCGTTGTCGAAGCGGCCCGCGGCGATCGCCGCCTTGGCCCGCTCGTGGCTCTGCAGGGCCCACTTCTCGAGCTCTTCGCGGCTGATGTCCCACTTGTCGGCGATCATCTCGGCGCCCTTGAACTGGGACACCTCCTGGTCGCCGTAACGCTCGGCCCAGCCCTTCGACTCCGCGGTCGGGGTGCTGAAGCCGTACTGCTCGCCGACGATCATCGCCGCCGAGATCGGGATCTGGCTCATGTTCTGCACGCCGCCGGCGACGATCAGGTCCGCGGTGCCGGAGAGGATCGCCTGCGCGCCGAACTGGATGGCCTGCTGGCTCGACCCGCACTGCCGGTCGACGGTCACGCCGGGCACGTGCTGCGGCAGCCCGGCCGCGAGCCACGACATCCGGGCGATGTTGCCGGCCTGGCCGCCGATGGCGTCGACGCAACCGAACACGACGTCGTCGACCTCGGACGGGTCGATGCCGGTGCGCTCGACGAGGGCCTTGACGATGTGGGCGCCGAGGTCGATCGGGTGGACGCCGGCGAGGGCGCCGTTCTTCTTTCCGATCGGGGTGCGGATGGCATCGACGATGTATGCCTCGGGCATGGGAACTCCTCCGGGTTAGGACCGTGACTCGGGGCTGGACAGCCCGTCGAGAACGATGGCGAGGTACTGCTTGGCGACGGATTCTGCGGTCTTCGGTCCACCGGGCCGGTACCACCGGACCGCGACCCACACGGTGTCCCGCAGGAAGCGGAAGGCGAGCTCGATGTCGATGTCGGGGCGGAAACTGCCGTCCGCGACGCCGGATTCGAGGACCGACACCCACAGCGTCCGGAACTCCCGGTTGCGCTGGGCGATGTACGCGAACCGCTCGTTGCCGACGAGGTGCTTGGCCTCGTCCTGGTAGATCGCGACGGCCGCATGCGAGCTGTCGATGGCCTCGAACGAGGCGACCACCAGCGCCTCGAGGGTCGCGCGGGTGCCCAGACCCGCGCTGGTGATGACCTGGTAGCGGCCGAACAGGTCGTCGAGGAATCCGCGCAGGATCTCGTCGACCATGGACTCCTTGGAGTCGAAGTGGTGGTAGAGGCTGCCGGACAGGATTCCGGCGGCGTCGGCGATGTCGCGGACCGTGGTGGCGCGGGTGCCTCGTTCCGCGAACAGTCCGGCCGCGAGGTCGAGCAGCTCGGCGCGGCGACCGGATTTGGTGGCGGACTCTTCGGTGCGGGACGGTGGTGTCACCCCACCACCATACCAACCAAGCGATTGCTAGGGTCAATGGATGGTTGAGTCAGCGCGCAGTGCCGTCGTGACCGGAGGGTCCGGCGGAATCGGAATCGAGATCGTCAAAAACCTCGCCGCCGCGGGACATCCCGTGGCACTGACCTACCGGTCCAACGCGAGCCGGGCCGAGGCAGTCGTCGCCGACGTGGTCGCGTCCGGCGGCCGCGCCCGCGCCGACCGGGTCGACCTCACCGATCCGGACGCGGTCGCCGAGTGGGCCGAGACGGTGCGCGCCGAGTTCGGCGATCCGGCGGTGCTGGTGCACGCGGCCGGGCCGCACATCCCGATGGTGCACCTGTCGAAGGTCTCCCCCGCGACCTACGCCGAGCACCTGAACGCCGAGGCCACCGCGTTCTTCGCCGTCGTCCACGCATTCCTGCCCGCGCTGCGCGCGACCGGCGGGTCGGTGGTCGCGGTGACCACCGCCGCCACCGACCGCTACCCGGTCCGGGACGGCCTGTCGTCCGGGACCAAGGGCGCCGTGGAGGCGCTGGTGCGGGCGTTCGCGGTCGAGGAGGGACGGTTCGGGGTGCGGTTCAACGCGGTCGGACCGGGCATGCTCACCGACGGCATGGCGGAGCGCCTGATCGGCAGCGACGACCTGGACGAGCGCGCGCTGGCCGTGGCAACGAGCCGGATCCCGTTGGGCCGATTCGGCTCGGCCGTGGACATCGCCGAGGCGGTCGGCTTCCTCGCGAGCGAGAAGGCCGGCTTCATCAGCGGCCAGAAGATCAACGTCGACGGCGGCTACTCCGTCTGACCGTTCCCCCAGACTTCCCTCCTACCCCACCCACCAACGACCGAATGTGGGATCCGGTCACTTGAAGTGACTGAATCCCACATTCGGTCAACCCGGGGTGGGTGCGGAAGATGGCGCGGCGCGGACCCCCGTTGCGTCAGGCGCGCTGGCTGGAGATGGAGACGATCTCGCCGGTCAGGTAGGTGGTGTAGTCGCTGGCGAGCATCGCGATGGTCGCGGCGATCTCCCACACCTCGGCGGCCCGGCCGTACGCCTCGCGGGACGCGAGGGTGTCGAGCAGTTCGTCGCTGGTGACCTTCGCCAGGAACGGGTGCTTGGCGATGGACGGGGCGACGGCGTTGATCCGGACGCCGTACTCGGCGGCCTCGATCGCCGAGCAGCGGGTCAGCGCCATGACGCCGGCCTTCGCGGCCGCGTAGTGCGACTGCGAGTGCTGCGCACGCCAGCCCAGGACCGACGCGTTGTTCACCAGGACGCCGTTGTGCTCGACGCTCTTGAAGTACCGCAGCGCGGCGCGGGTCGCGCGGAAGGTACTGGTCAGCGTGATGTCGACGACGCGGTCCCACTGCTCGTCGGTCATGTCGACGATCGGGGTCTCGCCGCCGAGACCGGCGTTGTTCACCAGCACGTCGATGCGGCCGAGCTTCTCGGCGGCACCGGCGATCAGCGCGTCGACCTGCTCGGTGCTGGAGACGTCGCACACGAACGATTCGATCTGCTGGCCACCGAACTCGGCCGACAGCTTCTCGACGGTCTCGCCGAGACGGCGCTCGTGGAAGTCGGAGACCAGGACGTCGGCACCCTCGAGCAGCGCGCGGCGGGCGGTGGCGAAGCCGATGCCGGTGCCTGCGGCGGCGGTCACGACGACCTTCTTGCCCTTGAGCAGGTTGTGGCCCTCGATCTCCTCGGGGGCGACGGAGAGCGGGGACTTGATGGTGGCGGTCACGGGCGTGCCTCTCGGGGAAGGCCGAGCACCCGCTCGGCGATGATGTTGCGCTGGATCTCGTTGGATCCGCCGTAGATGGTGTCGGCGCGAGTGAACAGCCACAGGCGCTGGAGATCGTTCAGTTCCTCGCCGGGCTCGGTGTTCTCGACGCCCACCAGCGAGGCCGCACCCTGGACCTCCATGGCGAGTTCGCCGAGGCCGCGGTGCCAGTTGGCCCACAGCAGCTTGGCGACCGACGCCTCGCCGCCGTTGGCGCTCGCGTCGACACTGGCGAGCGTACGCAGCGCGTGGGCGCGGATGACCTGCAGGCTCATCCAGGCGCGGGAGATCTTGTTGCGGATGGCGGGATCCTTGGCCGCGCCGTTGCGCTCGGCCAGTTCGACGATCGACTCGAGTTCACGGGCGAAGCCGATCTGCTGGCCGAGGGTCGAGACGCCGCGCTCGAAGGTGAGCGTGCCCATCGCGGTGGCCCAGCCGTTGCCCTCGCCGCCGACGACGAGGTCCGCGTCGGTGCGGGCGTTGTCGAAGAACACCTCGTTGAACTCGGAGGTGCCGGTCAGCTGGATGATCGGGCGGACCTCGATGCCCTCCTGGTTCATGGGAACCAGCAGGTACGACAGGCCCTTGTGGCGGGACGAACCCGGCTCGGTGCGCGCGACGACGAAGCACCAGTCGGCCAGGTGCGCGAGCGACGTCCAGACCTTCTGGCCGTTGACGACCCACTGGTCGCCCTCGAGGCGCGCGGTGGTCGACACGTTCGCGAGGTCGGAGCCGGCGCCGGGCTCGGAGTAGCCCTGGCACCACAGTTCGGTGACGGTCTTGATGCCCGGCAGGAAGCGCTGCTTCTGCTCCTCGGTGCCGAACGCGATGAGCGTCGGGCCTAGCAACTCCTCACCGATATGGCTCACGCGTGCGGGTGCGTTCGCACGCGCGTACTCCTGATGGAAGATGATCTGCTGGCTCAGCGTCGCCTCGCGTCCGCCGTACTCCTTCGGCCACCCGAGGCAGGTCCAGCCTGCGGCGGCCAGGTGGCGATCCCACTCGAGGCGTTCCTCGAACGCCTCGTGCTCACGCCCCGGCCCACCCAGGCCCTTCAGCTCGGCAAACTTCCCGGAGAGGTTCTCTTCGAGCCATTCGCGTACTTCTTTGGCGAATGCCGCGTCGGCGGCCTCGCTCTCACCCTGGCTAACGTCCACAGCGATACGGTACCCTACCAAGCACTTGCTTTGTATAGAGGTTCCGCCTCGTTGAGGAGAGATTGTGAGCACGAATGTGACCACCGGGCCCCGGACGACCCCGGCCACGCTGTGGCGCGCCGCTGAACAATTCGGGTCGAACGAGGCCGTTGCAGACGGATCCGAGCGCATCACCTACACCGAACTGCTCGACCGCGTGCGCACCGCCGCGCGGGCGCTGATGGCCAAGGGTGTCCAGGCCGGCGACCGCGTCGCGGTCTGGGCGCCCAACACCTACCACTGGGTCGAGGCGTTCCTGGCCGCCCAGTACGCCGGTGCGACGCTGGTGCCGATCAGCACCCGCTACACCGGCCACGAGGCCCTCGACATCCTCGAGCGCACCAAGGCGAAGGTCCTCGTCGTGCCGGATCGCTTCCTCAAGGCCGATCGTCTGGCGGACGTCCTCAAGGCCGCGGGCGAGGGCGGAATCCCGACACTCGAGCTCGTGGTGCGCACCCCGTCGGACGATCCGGCCTCCGGCGCCCCGACGACGGAGTTCCCGGGTGGCGAGATCCTCGAGTGGGATCAGATCACCGCGGCCGCCGAGCCCGTCTCGGCGGAAGAGGCCGACGCCCGCGCTCGCGCCGTCTCCCCCGACGACGTCGCCGACATCCTGTTCACGTCCGGGACCACCGGCAAGAGCAAGGGCGTCATGACCGCGCACCGCCAGACCGTCGGGATCGCCGACGCGTGGGCCGACTGCGCCGAGGTCGACGACAAGGACCGCTACCTGGTCATCAACCCGTTCTTCCACACCTTCGGCTACAAGGCCGGACTCATGGTGTGCATCCTGCGCGGCGCGACGATCGTGCCCGCCGCGGTGTTCGACGTCCCCACGATCATGAAGATGATCGCCGACGAGAAGATCAGCGTGCTTCCGGGCGCCCCGACGATCCACCAGACGATCCTCGACTTCCCGACCCGCGGCGACTACGACCTGTCGAGCCTGCGCGTCGCGATCACCGGCGCGGCGGCAGTTCCGGTGGTGCTCGTCGAGCGCATGCAGGCCGAACTGGGCTACGACGCCGTCATCACCGCCTACGGCCAGACCGAGGCGGTCGTGGTGACGATGTGCCGCACCGACGACGACCCGGTCACCGTGTCGACGTCGTCCGGCCGCGCGATCCCCGGCATGGAGGTCAGGATCGGCGAGCAGGGCGAGATCCTGGTCCGCGGCGAGAACATCATGCTCGGCTACCTCGACGACCCCGACTCGACGCGGAAGACGATCGACGAGGACGGCTGGCTGCACACCGGGGACGTCGGAGTCCTGGACGAGCGCGGCTACCTCGACATCACCGACCGGCTCAAGGACATGTACATCACGAACGGCTTCAACGTGTATCCGGCCGAGGTCGAGAACACCCTGGCACGCATCGACTCCGTCACCGAGGCCGCCGTCATCGGCATTCCCGACGAGCGGGCCGGCGAGGTCGGGCGCGCCTACGTGGTCGTCAAGCCCGGCGCCACCCTGACCGCCGACGAGGTCATCGCGTTCTGCAAGGAGCGCCTGGCCGGCTTCAAGATTCCGCGCGAGGTTCGGATCGTCGACGGCCTGCCGCGCAACCCGTCCGGCAAGGTGCTCAAGAACGACCTCCGTGAGGGGAAGGCATGACCATGACCGTCAGCGACACGGAGGCCGGGGCCCTCCCCGACGAGGGCGACGTCGTCACCTACGAGGTCCGCGACCACGTCGCGTACGTGACGATGAACCGTCCCGACTACCGCAACGCGCAGAACTCGGTGATGACGTACGCCCTCGACGCCGCATTCGAGCGGGCCGTCGAGGACGACGACGTGAAGGTGATCGTGCTGGCCGGCAACGGCGAGCACTTCAGCGCCGGCCACGACATCGGGACGCAGGGCCGCGACCATCACGTGCACTACGAGAACAAGGCCGCCCTGTGGTGGGACCACCTCGGCAAGCCGGGTGGCGACCAGCGTTTCGCCCGCGAGACCGAGGTGTACCTGGGCATGTGCCGCCGCTGGCGGGAGATGCCGAAGCCGATGATCGCGCAGATCCACGGCGCGTGCATCGCCGGTGGTTTGATGCTCGCCTGGTGCTGCGACCTGATCGTCGCCTCGGAGGACGCGTTCTTCTCGGATCCGGTTGTCCGGATGGGCATCCCGGGTGTCGAGTACTTCGCCCACCCCTGGGTGCTGGGGTCGCGGTTCGCGAAGGAGATCCTCTTCACGGGCGACCGCTTCACCGCGCAGCGCGCGTACGAGGTGGGCATGGTCAACCGGGTCGTCTCGCGCGACGACCTGGAGGCCGAGACCCGTGAGCTGGCCGCTCGCGTCGCGCAGATGCCGCGGTTCGGTCTGGCACTGACCAAGAAGGCCGTCAACCAGTGCGAGGACCTGATGGGTCAGCGTGCCGGTATGGACTCGGTGTTCGGCCTGCACCACTTTGCCCATGCGCACAACGCCGAGGTGGGTAGGGACTCCCTGGGCGGAATGGACGTCAACAGTATGAAAGCGAAGGCGGAATAGTGGATCTCGAACTGGATGAAAAGGCCCGCGCCTTCCAGCTGGAAGTGCGCGAATGGCTCGCTGCCAACGTCCCGGCGGAGCCGCTGCCGTCGATGGACACCGCGGAGGGTTTCGAGGCCCACCGCGAGTGGGAGCACAAGCTTGCCGACGCCCGCCTGTCGACCGTCGCATGGCCGACGGAGTTCGGCGGCCGCGACGCGTCGATGATCGAGTGGATCATCTTCGAGGAGGAGTACTACAAGGCCGGCGCCCCCGGCCGCGTCAGCCAGAACGGCATCTTCCTGTTCGCGCCGACGTTGTTCGAGCACGGCACCGAGGAGCAGCTCGCGCGAATCATGCCGCGCATGTCCCGCGCCGACGACATCTGGGCGCAGGCGTGGTCCGAGCCGGAGGCCGGCAGTGACCTCGCGGGCATCCGCTCGACGGCCCGCCGCACCGAGGGCGGCTGGATCCTCAACGGGCAGAAGACGTGGAGCTCGCGCGCCACGTACGCCGACTGGGGCTTCGGCATGTTCCGCACCGACCCGGAGGCGCAGCGCCACAAGGGCCTGACGTACTTCATGTTCCCGCTGAACCAGGACGGCGTCACCGTGCGCCCGATCCCGCAGCTCGACGGCGAGCCCGGCTTCGCGGAGATCTTCTTCGAGGACGTCTTCGTCCCGGACACCGACGTCGTCGGCGAGGTCAACAACGGGTGGCGCGTCGCGATGAGCACCGCCAGCAACGAGCGCGGCCTGTCGCTGCGCAGCCCGGGCCGCTTCATGTCCGCGGTGGATCGGCTGATCGAGGTGTGGAAGGCGAACGCCGAGGACACCGACACCGCCGCCCGCGACCGCGTGGTCGACGCGTGGATCGGCGCCGAGGCGTACCGCCTGCACACCTGGGGCACCGTCACCCGCATGCTCGAGGGCGTCCCGCTGGGCGTCGAGGGCTCGATCAACAAGATCTTCTGGTCCGAGCTCGATGTCCGGATCCACGAGACGGCCCTCGACCTGCTCGGCGCCGACGGCGAGCTCGCCGGCAAGTGGCAGGACGGGTACCTGTTCTCGCTGTCCGGCCCGATCTACGCCGGCACCAACGAAATTCAGCGCAACATCGTTGCCGAGCGTCTGCTCGGACTCCCGAAGGCGGATCGATGAAATTCTCCCTGTCCACCGAGCAGCGCGACTTCGCGGACAGCCTCCGCGGACTGCTCGCCAACGCCAACACCCCGGCCGTCGTCCGGTCGTGGGGTGAGAACGACACCGCCGCGGGCCTCGAGCTGCTGCAGCAGCTGGCCGAGACCGGCGTGACCGCGCTGGCCGTGCCCGAGGAGTTCGACGGCATCGCCGCGCACCCCGCCGATCTGGCCGTCGCATTCATCGAGCTGGGCCGCGCCGCCGTGCCGGGCCCCATCCTCGAAACCGCCGCCGCCGTCCCGGCCCTGCTGTCGGCGCTGGGTGACCAGCAGCTCGCCAAGCGCTTCCTGCCCGGCATCGCCGAGGGCACCTCGCTGGCGTCGCTGGTGCTCGAGCCGTCCACCCCGCGGGCCCTCGACGCCGACCTGGCCGACCCGGTTCTGCGGGTCTCCGGCGACACCCTCGAGCTGGTCCGCGCGACCACGCAGCTCGAGTCGGTCGACCCGGCCCGGCGCCTGTTCGAGGTCGAGTCGGTCGAGACACTCGCGCAGGGCGCGGACGTCGTCGCGGCCGCGGAGAAGGCGTACGACCTCGCGGTCCTCGCCGCCTCCGCGCAGCTGATCGGCGCCGGCCACGCGATGATCGAGACCGCCACCGAGTACGCGAAGAACCGGTCCCAGTTCGGCCGCGTGATCGGCAGCTTCCAGGCCGTCAAGCACCACCTCTCCGACGCCCTCGTGGCCGTCGAGATGGCGACCCCGCTGGTGTACGGCGCGGCGATCTCCATCGCCGAGGGTGCGGACACGATCGCCCGCGACGTCTCGGCCGCGAAGGTCGCCGCCGCGAACGCCGCCTACCTGGCGTCCCGCAAGGCGCTGCAGGTCCACGGCGCCATCGGGTACACCCTCGAGTGCGACCTGTCGCTGTGGCTGACGAAGACGCGGGCCCTGCAGTCCGCGTGGGGCACCGCCTCCGCACACCGCGCACGGATTGCGAGCGCGCTGTGAGTGGGGTCGGAGTGTTCGCGGAGGAGCAGATCGAACTCCGCAAGACGGTTGCCCAGTTGCTGGCCAAGCGCGCCGACGCGGCTGCGCTGCGCAAGACGCTCGAGTCGGGCGAGGCGTTCGACCGCGGCCTGTGGGACGTGCTGTGCCAGCAGGTCGGTGTCGCGGCGCTCGCGATCCCGGAGGAGTTCGGCGGCTTCGGTGCCACCCTCGTCGAGCAGCACCTGGTGCTCGAGGAGCTCGGCGCTGCGCTGACGCCGTCGCCGATGTTCGGCTCCGCGGTCCTGGCCGCGCAGGCGATCCTCGCGACCGGCAACACGGAGGCGTGCGAGCGCCTGCTGCCCGGCATCGCCGAGGGATCGTCCATCGCCGCCCTCTGCTGGGTGGGCCCCGAGGGCCACTGGCGCAGTGACGATGTCGCGTGCACGGCTGCCGGCAACGACGCCGACGGTTACACCGTTTCCGGTGCTGCCCACTACGTGCTCGACGGTGCACACGCCGACGTGCTCATCGTGGCGGCGTCGGTCGACGGCGCGATCGCGCTGTTCGAGGTCGACCCGTCCGCCGACGGCGTCGCCCGCCGCCGGCTGCCGACGATGGACCTGACCCGTCCGATGTCGTTGGTGGAGTTCGCTTCCGTCCCGGCCGTCCGGCTCACCGCCGGTGACGCGACGGCGGCGCTCGAGCGCGTGCGCACCATCGCGATCGTCGCGCTGTCTGCCGAGCAGGTCGGCGCCGCCGAGCGCTGCATGCAGATGACGGTCGACTACAGCAAGGACCGCGTCCAGTTCGGTCGCGCGATCGGCAGCTTCCAGGCTCTCAAGCACCGCATGGCGGACCTGTACTTCCTGGTCGAGACGGCGCGGTCGGCGTCGTACGCGGCGGTGTACTCGCTGAGCGAGGGCCTGCCGTCGGCAGCCGCGGACGCCGCGGTCGCGAAGGCGTACTGCTCGGAGGCGTTCAACGCGATCACCGGTGACGCGATCCAGCTGCACGGCGGCATCGCGATCACCTGGGAACACGACGCGCACCTGTTCTTCAAGCGCGCGCACGGCAGCTCGCAGCTGTTCGGGCAGCCGGAGGAGTTCATCAAGGAGATGGAGTCGCTCGCGGGCCTGCCCGCATAAGTCGACGGCGAGCCTGCCCGCACAGGTCGACGGGCTCGCGGGGTCTCACACCCCGCGAGCCCCAAACCTGCTCCCCCGCCCGCGTTTCCGGACCGGGACGACGGCTCTCGCGTTCCCGGAATCGGCGAAAAGCGCACATCACCGGAACGGCCGGTGTCATGCTCCGCGCATGGACATGGGCGCTCTCGAAGACATCCGCCAGCTCAAGTACCGGTACTTCCGGACCCTGGACCTGAAGCTCTGGGACGAGTTCGCGGACACCCTCGCCGACGACGTCGTCGGCGAGTACGGCACGCACGCGCTCGCCGATCCGCTGGTGTTCGAGGGACGCGAGGCGCTGGCCGGGTTCATGCGTCGGACCCTCGGCCCGTCGATCACGACGGTTCACGTCGCCAGCCACCCGGAGATCACCGTGACGGGCAACTCTGCGTCCGGGTCCTGGTGTTTCGAGGACACCGTGATCGTCCCCGACGCCAGGAGCCTGATCCGTGGTGCCGGGTACTACCGGGACGACTACCGGCGGGACCGGGACGGCCGCTGGCGAATCACCCGCACCTCGTACGCGCGAATCTACGAGTCACTCGTGTCGCTCGACGACATCCCCAGTCACCGCTTGCTGTCCCACATGTGGGCGGATCGCCCGACGTCCGACTGAGAAGTCACGCGCCCTTCAGGTTGTCTCGCGCCCAGGTCGCGATGGCGTCGAGTGCCGGTATCAGCGCCTCGCTGGCCTCGGTCGCGCGATACACCACGGTCACCGGTGGCCCGTCGTCGACGGTGCGCTGCACCAAGCCCGCGGCCGTGAGCTCGGCCAGTCGCTCGGAGAGCACCGAGTCACTGATCCCGGCGACGGCCCGTTTGAGCTCGGAGAATCCTGCCGGGCCCTGCACGAGGGTGCCGATCAGCACCCCGTTCCAGCGCTTCCCGAGGAACTTGAACGCCTGACTCAGCCCGGCGTCACATGCCCGGGGCTCGTGGTGCTCAGCGTCCCTCTGCATTCCCCCACCCTACCAATCGACTCCAACGCCGAGAGTTGCTAGCTTTTTCGAAGTGAGCTAGCTTTCTCGATGTCACTAGCTTTTTCGAAGGTGTCCGCGACGAGTGCGGCACTGCCCCCAGGAGTCACCCGTGTTCATCGCTGTCGTGATCGTGTCCGTGTTGCTGGCCCTCGTCCTCACCATGTCCGCCGTGGGCAAGCTCGGCAAGAACCCCCAACAGGTCGAGTCCATGACCAACGTGCGCTTCCCCATCGACAAGATGTGGATGCTCGCCGTCGCCGAACTCGCCGGCGCGGCAGGTCTGATCGCCGGCCTGTTCTGGTGGCCGCTCGGCCTCGCGGCCGCGATCGGCGTCGTCGCCTACTTCCTCGGCGCGATCGTCATGCACGTGCGCGCAAACGACAAGACCATCGCGCCCGCAGGTGTCCTGATGCTCGTGGCAGTCGCCGCAGCGGTGCTCGCGCCGATCGCCGCCTGACCGTCAGCCCTGCAGATCCACGATCTCCTCGAGGAACTGCGCGACCCCGTCTTCGTCGTTGGAGGGCAGCACCCGATCGGCGAGTTCGAGGATCTCGGACAGTGCGTTCGCGGGCGCCAGCGCGGTACCGGCCCAGCTCAGCATCGGCACGTCGTTGACCGCGTCCCCGATGACGGCAACCTCCGCTGCCGAGACACCTCGCGCGTCGCACAGCCGGGCGAGGGCGCTGGCCTTCGACACCCCGGTCGCCGCCATCTCGATGTACGGGGCACCCGAGTGGGTCAGTTCGACACCGTCGACCCCGGCCGCGGCCGCGAGCCGGTACAGCTCGTGGCCGGGCACCTCGGGATGCCGGGCGACGATCTTGACCATCGGCTCCGCCATCCGCGGCAACCGCTCCTCGAGGATCATCTCGTCCGGGGTCCGATGGTGGTCGGTGTAGTCGCACAGGGCCGCGTACTCGGGTTCGGCCACGAAGGTCGTCGGCCCGACGTTGGCGAACACCGCGCCAGGGACGAGGGTGCGCACGCGGTCCATCGCCGCGAGGGCCGCGGTGACCTCGATCGAGACGGTGCCGGTGATCTCGGGGCTGCCGTCGGCCAGGTCGAGGGTGACCGCGCCGTTCGCGCAGATCGCCTCCCCACGGAACCCGCAGGACCGGGCCAGCGCGTCGACCGAGTGCCTGGCGCGGGCCGTCGCCCACACCACCTCGACGCCGGCGTCACGCGCGGCGGCCATCGCCCGCGCCGTGCGCGGAGAGACCGTTCGGTCGGACCGCAGCAGGGTCCCGTCGAGATCGGAGGCCACCAATCTGATTCGCGTCACCCCTCGATGATCCCAGCCCGGCGAGGCGGCCCTGCCGTTCGGGCCGCGACGCCACATGCCGCCGGCACACCTAGCCTGGATCCATGACCACTCCCGAGATCACCCTGAATTCCGGAACCGTCATCCCCCAACTCGGCCTGGGCGTCTGGCAGGCAGCGAACGACGAGACCGAGCGCGCCGTCCGCTTCGCGCTCGACGAGGCCGGCTACCGGCACGTCGACACCGCCGCCGCCTACGGCAACGAGGAGGGTGTCGGCCGCGGCATCGCGAGCTCCTCGGTGCCCCGCGAGGACCTCTTCGTCACCACCAAGCTGTGGAACTCCGACCAGGGCCACGAACCCGCGCTGGCCGCGTTCGACGCGAGCCTGTCCCGCCTCGGTCTCGACTACGTGGACCTCTACCTGATCCACTGGCCGCTGCGGAACAGGGACACCCGGCTGCGCACCTGGGACGCACTCGAGAAGATCGCCGAGTCCGGGCGCGCCAAGGCGATCGGGGTGTGCAACTTCGAACCGCACCACCTGCAGGAGCTCGTCGACCGCGGGGGCGTGCTGCCCGCGGTCGACCAGGTGGAACTGCACCCGCATCTCCCCCAGCACGCGATCCGCACGTTCGCGTCGCAGCACGGCATCGCGGTCGAGTCGTGGAGCCCCCTCGGCGGCACCAGCAACTCCGGGTGGGGCGACGCGTCCAAGCCCAACACGCTGCTCGGCAATCCCGTCCTCACCGCCGTCGGTGAGCGCCACGGCAAGTCGCCCGCACAGGTCCTCATCCGCTGGCATCTGGACAACGGGCTGATCGTCATCCCGAAATCGGTGCACGACAACCGGATCGCACAGAACATCGACGTGTTCGACTTCGCTCTCACCGAGCAGGACCTGGCCGAGATCGCGACTCTCGACAACGGTGCCAGGGTCGGCTTCCACCCCGACGAGATGAACCTCGGCGCCCCGGCGTAGCGGCAGGGTGCCTATCCGGTCGGCGCCGCCGCGGTGAACTTCACCGGCAGCTCCTCGAGTCCCGAGACGAAGTTCGCCGGCCGCAGCGGCAGCGGGTCGCTCCCTGCGAGGGCCATGTCGGGCAGGCGCTCGAGCAGGCGCTCGAACATCAGCTTGCCCTCGAGACGGGCAAGCTGGTTTCCGAGGCAGAAGTGGGTGCCGAATCCGAAGGCCACGTGCGGGTTCGGGTTTCGTCGGGTGTCGAAGACGTCGGGGTCGTCGAACACCGACTCGTCGAAGTTCGCGGACTCGAACAGCAGCAGCATCTTCTCGCCCTGTTTCAGGTCGGCGCCGAAGAAGGTGGTGTCCCGGGTGACGGTGCGGGCCATGTTCTTGATCGGGGACACCCACCGCAGCATCTCCTCGATCGCGAGCGGCAGGCCGGACGGATCCGCGACCAGCCGATCTCGTTGATCCGAGTGCCGCATCAACTGCTCCATGCCGCCGCTCAGGACGTGGCGGGTGGTCTCGTCGCCGCCGATGAGGATCAGCAGCGCCTCGTTCACGATCTCCTGGTCGTCGAGGCGCTGTCCGTCGATCTCGGCCTGCACGAGGACGCTGATCAGGTCGTCGGACGGTTCCTGGCGCCGTTCGGCGATGGTGCGGAACGTGAAGTCGTTGAATGCGACGTACGCGTCCATCATCGCCTTCAGCTGGTCCTCGGTCGCGTTGCTTCCCAACGCCTTCACCAGATCGTCCGACCAGCGCAGGAAGGTCTCGCGGTCCTCGGGGCGGACGCCGAGCATGTCTCCGATCACCGCCATCGGCAGTGGCGCCGCGAGGTCGGCGACGAAGTCGCACTCCCCCCGCTCACAGACCGCATCGATCAACTGATCGCAGATCTCGCGGATCCGTTCGATCTTCGCCTCGACCTTCTTACGGGTGAAACCGGTGTTGACCAGTCGGCGGCGTTGCAGGTGCTCGGGGTCGTCCATGTCGATCATCTGCGGCAAGGGGCCGGTCTCCGGACGGATGCCGCCGGCGTTGGAGAACAGCCCCGGATCACGCTCGGCGGCGATGAGCGCGGCGTAGCCGGCCGCGGCGGGCACCCCGTTGCGGTCCCGGAACACCGGCTCGTGTGCGCGCATCCAGGCATACGCCTGCCTCGGGTCGCCGAACTCCCCGGCGTAGAACCGCCCGTCGACCAGTTCGATGTCGGGTCGTCGCATCGTTGCCCGTCCCCTCGGTCCGCTCTCGACACGCTTCGGTCCGAAGCGTATGCCTTTCCGATGCAAACCATGTCCGGAAACGGGTCACGGTGGTAGAACAGGTTCCACCGATGCGAGGGGAGTGCGCGTGGACACGAACGGCTCGGGCGACCTGCAGGGCAAGTCGATCCTGGTGACCGGCGGCGGTAGTGGGATCGGCCTCGGGGTCGCGGACCTGCTCGCCCGCTCCGGCGCCCACGTGACCATCGTCGGACGCACCGAGGACAAACTCGCCGCGGCCGAGGCGACGATCACCCCGGAGCGTGGCGGCTCGATCACCCACCACGCCGCCGACGTCACCGTCGAGGACCAGATCGCGCGGGCGGTCGCGGCGGCCACCGCGGTCACCGGCCGACTCGACGGCGCGGTCGCCTGCGCAGGCGGCAACGAGACCATCGCCCCGGTCACCCAGATCGACGTCGACGCGTGGCGTCGCACCGTCGAACTCAACGTCACCGGCACCATGCTCACCCTCAAGCACGCGGCCCGCGAACTCGTCCGCGGCGGGGGCGGTTCCTTTGTCGCGATCTCGTCGATCGCGAGCAGCAACACCCACCGCTGGTTCGGCGCCTACGGCGTCTCGAAGTCGGGCGTCGATCACCTCGTCCAACTCGGCGCCGACGAACTCGGCGCGAGCAACGTCCGCGTCAACTGCATCCGCCCCGGTCTGACCCGAACCGATCTGGTCGCCCTGATCACCGAGGGCGGACCACTGCTCGAGGACTACCAGGCGTGCACCCCCCTGCCCCGGATCGGGGAGCCCGAGGACATCGCCCGACTCGCACGCTTCCTGCTCGGCGACGAGTCCACCTGGATCACCGGGCAGATCATCAACGTCGACGGAGGCCAGATGCTGCGCCGCGGACCGGATTTCAGTTCCATGCTCGAACAGGTCTTCGGCGCCGACGGCCTGCGCGGGGTGGTGGCGCCGTGACCACCCACGACGTGCTCGGACAGCAGGTCGAGATGCCGGTGCGGGTGCGGCAGGCGACCGCGTTCATGGCGATGTACTCGGTGCCGACCGCGGCGGCACAGCGACTGATCGACCCGACCGGCCTGCAGATCCTGCAGTTCCGGCCAGGCCGCGGACTGTGCGCACTGGTCTTCGTCGACTACGTCGACGGAGATCTCGGTCCGTACAACGAATTCGGCGTGGTCTTCATGGTCCGCGACCACCGCGCGAGCGGAGGATCCACCCTCACCGATCTGACTGCACTCGCGAAGGGCCGTTCCGGCGCCCTGATCCACCACCTGCCCGTCGACGGCGACTTCACGCTCGCCGCCGGCCGCGGGATCTGGGGATTCCCCAAGGTGCTGGCCGACTTCCGCGCCGATCACTCCTCGGACGTCAAACACGCGTCGGTCAGCCAGGACGGCCGGCTGATCGCGGACCTGGCGGTCAAGCCCGGCTTCAGAACACCCGACCGGGCATCGAGCACCACGATGCAGGCGTACTCACATCTCGACGGTGTCACGCGCTGCACCGACTGGGAGTGGAACCCGAGCGGAGTCCGCACCCGCCTCGGCGGGGCCGAACTGACGTTGGGTTCGCATCCGATCGCCGACGAACTGCGCGCGCTCGAACTGCCGCGGCGGGCGCTGATGACCACCTCCATTCCCGACCTGAGGATGGAGTTCGGCGACGCAATATCCTTGCAATAGCTAAGATTCCAGAATGGTCTTGGCGTTCTGCAGGCTGCCACGGACGTCGTGGCCGTAGAGCTTCTGGACGATCGGGTCCGCGAACTTGAACAGTCCG
This sequence comes from Rhodococcus sp. NPDC003322, assembly GCF_053589555.1. NCBI lineage: Bacteria > Bacillati > Actinomycetota > Actinomycetes > Mycobacteriales > Nocardiaceae > Rhodococcus > Rhodococcus sp. NPDC003322. The sequence goes on from NZ_JBSFSC010000001.1 coordinate 1,137,828, forward strand.
GTGCCGCCCTCGGCCTCCATGCGGAACGACACCCGGGTCCCGCCGTCGGCGGCGGCGAAGTCCAACTCGCGCGTGTAGCCGATCTTCGACTCCTTCGACCGGAACGCAATCCTCTTGTTCGCCTCGTACGCGCTCAGCTCCTCGGTGATCTCCAGCCGGACCCCGGCGACCTTGACCGAGAAGGACGACACGGCCCCGACCTCGTCGGGGGCGCCCGAGACCAGCTCGTAGTTGCCCAGATTGCTGTTCCACACCAGCACGTTTTCGGGGTTCGACAGGAACTCGAACACCTCCGGGAGCGGGCGATTGATGTCAATCGATTCGTCGGTCTTCAACGTCTTGGCCATGACAATTCCTGCCTCGTGGTTGCGTGCATCGTGCCCGCGAGCGAGCACGATTGTGAGCGACCCTCAGCCGGGAACCCGGCGGCAGAATTCCAGAAGTCGCCCGCACAGCCCCGTTTTCCGCGCGACATCACGTCGCCGGGAGCGTGCACCCATTGGTTCCCCGACTGCGATCTTCCTGGCGATCTCATGGTAGCCCGACAGGAATCGGTACAGAAGGCCCTGCGCGGGTCTTGCCAATTGCGGCGCGATCGTGTGAACTCCAAGTTGGACGATTGACCAGGTTTCATTTCGACGCCCTCGCAAAGGATTTCCGTAGTGAAGATCAGTCGACGCAGCGTGCTCGCCGGAGCCGCCGCCACGCCCGTCATCGCGGCCCTGTCCGCGGGGCCTGCCGCCGGCGCGCCCGTTCGCACCGCCCCCGGCGGGTCCGGCCTCCGGGTCGGGGTCGGCATCGCGGACGTCACCGGGCCCGTCGCCGAGAACGGCATGATGGGCTACTCCAGCTTCGAGCAGGTCGCGCAGGGCCTGCACCAGCGCACGAGGGCCCGGGCCTATGTCTTCGCCGACGCCGCCGACGGGCGCGTCGTCTACGTGTGTGTCGACACCTGCATGGTGTTCCAGTCCGTGCACGACGAGGTCCTGCGCCGCCTGCACACCGCGTTCGGCGGGATCTACACCGAGCGCAACGTCATGCTCACCGCGGTCCACTCTCATGCCGCGTGCGGCGGCGCGTCCCACGACTACGCGTACAACCTCGCGATTCTCGGCTTCCAGCCCCTGACCTTCCATGCCGAGGTGGACGGCATCGTCGACGCGATCACCGCGGCGCACGCAAACCTCGCGCCGGGCACCGTCGCGTACGGCCGCAGCGAACTCGCCGATGCCAGCGTCAACCGCTCGCGAGTCGCCTTCGATCGAAACCCGCAGCGGGACAGGGACTACTACCCGCTCGGCATCGACACCTCGATGCGGACGATCCGGATCAGCCGCGGCGGCACGGATGTCGGTGCGATCAACTGGTTCGCCACCCACTGCGCGTCGCTGACCAACGAGAACTACCTGATCTCGGGCGACAACAAGGGCGCCGCCGCGTACTTTTGGGAACACGACGTCGAGGGCGTCCGGTACCTGGACGGCGCACCGGGATTCGTGGCGGCCTTCCCGCAGACCAACTCCGGCGACATGTCCCCGAACCTGCGTCTCGAGCCCGGCAAGGGGCCGACCGACGACGAGTTCGAGAACACCCGCATCATCGGCGAGCGCCAGGTGGCGGCCGCCCGCACCGCCTTCGCCGCCGCCGAACCGATGGAAGCTGCCACCGTCGACAGCCGGATCATGTACCTGGACATGGCGAACCAGGTCGTCGACGGCCGGTTCACCCCGGACGGCAAGCAGCGCCGCACCGCTCCGGCCTGTGTCGGCGCGGCGATGAGCGCGGGCAGCACCGAGGACGGTCCGGCCATCCCGATCTTCCCGGAGGGCACCCGCAACCCGGTCGTCGACGCTCTCGGCGGCATGAACGCACCGGTGCCCGACTGGCTCGCCGACGCGCAGGCCCCCAAGCTCGTGCTGGCGGCGGTGGGGTTGCTGCCGCCGGACGGCTGGGTTCCGCACGTGCTCAAGATCCAGATCATCCGGATCGGCGACATCTACGTGGTCGGCGGACCGGCCGAGTTCACCATCGTGTCGGGGCTGCGGATCCGTCGCACGGTCGCGGAGGAACTCGGCGTTCCGCTCGAGAACGTCATCTTCCAGGGGTACGCCAACTCCTACTCGAGTTACTGCACCACCCCGGAGGAGTACGAGGCGCAGCAGTACGAGGGCGGCTCGACCCTCTTCGGCCGCAACACACTTCCCGCCTATCAGCAGGGCTACGCCCAGCTCGCGACAGCCATGCGCACCGGCACCGAGGTCCCGCGCGGCCCCGCGCCCCGCGACCTGTCCGGCTTCCAGCCCAGCTTCGGCCCGGGCGTCCCGGCGGACGCCCCGCCCGCGGGACGGCAGTTCGGCGACGTTCTCGTGCAGCCCGCTCCGCGGGCGGAGGCGGGCGCCCAGGTGGTCGCCGAGTTCGTCACCGGGCACCCGAAGAACGACCTGCACCGCGGGGGTACCTTCCTCGAGGTGCAGCGACTCGACGGCGGCCGATGGGTCCGGCACGCCGACGACGGCGACTGGTCCACCAAATATCGTTGGCGCCGTGAGGGTTCGAATGCCTCCGTCGCCCGCATCACGTGGGACGTTCCGGACGGCACACCGAATGGGCGGTACCGGATCCAGCACTTCGGCGACAGCAGGGACGCAGGCGGCGCAATCACCCCGTTCACCGGCACCTCCGCCGAATTCGACGTCTGAGGCACCTTCGGTGCGCGTGCGTGGTGCGAGCCTCTGGACTCGCACACCACGCACGCGCTGCGGAGCGGACCTAGAGCATTCCCGCGAGTTCCTCCAGCCCCCACGGCGGTTCGGTGTTGTGGTCGCGGTAGGCCAGCACCGTCGGGGTCGGGCGGTCGAAGCGACCGACGAATCCGCCCGAACCGACGAAGATCCGACCACTGACGCCCTTGGCGAGGTCACTGACGAGGAACGCGTACAGCTGGGCCACGTACTCGGGCGGTGCCGGGTTGAGCGAACCGTACCGTGACGCGTCGTCGAGCATCCCCCGCCGGTGCAGCTCCTCGATGTGCTGCTCGTACTCCTCGCCCTCCGACAGGCGCGTCCGCGCACCCGGGCAGACCACGTTCGCGCGTACCCCGGAGCCGGCGAGTTCGGCGGCGATCGCCATGGTCAGGCTGTTGACCGCCCCCTTGCCCGCCGGATAGCCGGTGCCCCCGTAGTCGCCCAGGTAGGCGAACGAACTCGTGTTGACGATGGCGCCGGAACCGCGCTCGGCCATCAGCGGGGCGATCAGCCGGCACGTCCGGAACGCGGTCGTCAGGTGCGCATCGAGCAGGGCGTCCCACTCGTCGTCGGTGACGGTGAGAATCGACGACCCGGGAGGCTCGGCGACGCCGGCACAGTTGACGAGGATGTCGATGTCTCCGAACTCGCCCAGAGCGGTGTCGACCAGCTCCTGCGCGACCGCGCGGGACGACGCCGCCCCGGCGACCGCGACCGCGTTGCCGCCCGCGGCCCGGATCTCGTCGGCGACCTGCTGCGCGACCGCGGCATCGCGACCGTTGACCACCACCCCGGCTCCCTGCGCCGCGAGGGCGTGCGCCACGGCCCGTCCGATCCCCCTGCTCGACCCCGTCACCACCGCGCCGCGTCCGGCCAGGTGCCGCCCCGCTTCGGTCGTCATCTCCCACCTCTCCTCGTGTCCCGGGCCGTCGGCCCACAGCGTCCGCTCCCACGGCACCATTGCTTCCCAACGCGTGCCAGACTACAGTCCAGACACCTGTCCAGTCCGGGTGAACGGGACATTCACCCGGAAGCCGGCCGAAACGCACGGGGAGCACCGAGACCATGCCCGCACCGACGATCCACCGCCTCCGCGTCAGCGACGTGATCGAGGAGACCCGCGACGCCCGATCCGTGGTCTTCGAGGTCGACGCCACGCTGCGCGAGCGGTTCGCCTACCGGCCCGGGCAGTTCCTGACGCTGCGCATTCCCGGCACGACGCAGGCCCGCTGCTATTCGCTCGCCAGCGCACCCGACCTCGACGAGGACCTGAAGATCACGGTCAAACGAGTCGACCGGGGCCTCGGGTCGAACTGGTTGTGCGACAACGTCCGACGGGGTACCGAGATCGAGGTCCTCGAACCGTCGGGCGTGTTCACCCCGCGCGGCCTCGACGCTCGCTACCTGCTCGTCGCCGGCGGCAGCGGCGTCACACCGATCATGTCGATCCTCAAGTCGGTGCTCGGCCGCGGCACGGGTGAGATCGTGCTGTTCTACGCCAACCGCGACGAGGGCTCGGTGATCTTCGACGCCGAACTGCGCGAGCTGTGTGCACGTCATCCCGAGCGGTTGACGGTCGAGCACTGGATCGAGACCGACGACGGGCTGCCCACCACCGACCAATTGGTTCAGCGCTTCCGCGCGTGGGCTTTCGACGAGGTCTTCGTGTGCGGGCCGCAACCGTTCATGGACTGCACCCGAAAAGCCCTGACGGAAATGGAGTTTCCTCGGGAGAAGCTGCACATCGAGCGGTTCACCTCCCTCGCAGCCGACCCGTTCGCCGTCGACGACACCCCGCCGCAGGCGGCCACAGGGGACGGACCCGTCTCCACCGTGGTGGTGCGCAAGGGCGGCCAGACGCACACCCTGTCCTGGCCTGCCGATCAGCGTCTGCTCCAGGTGCTCGACGCCAACGGGATCGTGGTCCCATCCTCCTGCACGGAAGGGGTCTGCGCGGCGTGCGAGTGCCGGCTCACCGCGGGCCGGGTCGAGATGGTCGACAACCGGGTGCTGGAGGAGGACGACCTCGCCGACGGCTACATCCTCGCGTGTCAGGCACTCCCCCGCACGGAGTCCCTCGAGGTCGAGTACGACGGGTGACCGGTGAACACCAAAAGGGCCCGCCCGCGCGAAGGTCGCGCGGACGGGCCCCTTGTCGCCCCTCCGGGTATGCGGTGGCCCTAGAGCCAGGTGTCCTCTGTCGTCGTGGTGAGGAACGCCTCGAGGTCGTCGCGCCAGGGCGCCGGCACGGTCTTGTCCGGTTCGATGGCGGTGTACTGACCACGGTAGAACAGCAGCGGCCGTTCGGTTTTGATCTCGCTCATCGACGAGACCCGACCGAACACGACGTAGTGGTCGCCGCCGTCGTGCACGGTCTCGACGGTGCAGTCGATGTGGGCGAGCGAGTTGTCGATGATCGGCGACCCGAGCGGCGAGGCCGTCCAGCCGATGCCCGCGAACTTGTCCGGTTCACGGGACCCGAAGCGGGCGCACACCTCCTGCTGCTCCTCGGCGAGGACGTTCACGCAGAACTTTCCGGTCCGCTCGATCGCCGCCCAGGACCGCGACTCCTTCGTCGGGCAGAACAGCACCAGCGGCGGGTCCAGCGACAGTGCCGCGAAGGACTGGCACGCGAACCCGACCGGCGCGCCGTCGTCTGCGGTGGTGATGATCGTGACGCCGGTGCAGAACTGACCGAGGACGGTCCGGAACTGGCGCGGGTCGATGCCGCTGTCGGGCACCGTCGCCTTCTCGGGGCTCATTACTTGAATCCCACCGTGAAGTCGTGCCCCCACAGGCTCACTGCGGTGGACTCGCGTGCGATCCAGGTGTCGTCCTCGACCTCGAGTCCTTCGCAACCGAATTCGACGTCGAAGCCGCCGGGCGTCTTCATGTAGAAGCTGAGCATCAGGTCGTTGACGTGCCGGCCGAGGCTGGCGGACATCTTGACCTTCTTGCGCAGCGCGCGGTCGAGGCACAGGCCGACGTCGTCGGAGTTCTCCACCTCGACCATCAGGTGCACGATGCCGCTGGGGTTCGGCAGTGGAGCGAACGCCAGGCTGTGGTGCCGCGGGTTGCAGCCGAGGAAGCGCAGCCATGCCGGGTCGCCGTCCGCCGGGCGTCCGACCACCTGCGGGGGCAGGCGCATCGAGTCGCGCAGCTTGAACCCGAGCACGTCACGGTAGAACTGCAGGTCCGCCTCGTCGTCCTTGGTCGCGAGCACCACGTGCCCGAGTCCCTGCTCACCGGTCACGAACTTGTGACCGTACGGGCTCACGATGCGCCGGTGCTGCAGTGCGATGGTGTGGAAGATCTCCAGCCGCGACCCCGAGGCGTCCTTGCACTTGATGAACTCGACGACGTTGCGTTCGGCCGCCTCCTCCTTGGTGCCCTCCTCGAACTCCCAGTCGGCCTTGGCCAGACGTTCGCGGATCTCCTGCAGCCCTTCGGCGTTCGCGCACTCCCAGCCTGCCGCGTAGAGGCCGTCGCGCTCGCCGGGGACGATGACCAGGCGGGCCGGGTAGTCGTCCATGCGCAGGTACAGGGCCTCGGGGTCGGAACCCTTGCCCTCGACCATCCCGAGCACCTTGAGCCCGTAATCACGCCAGGCGGCCATGTCGGTCGCCTCGATGCGCAGGTACGCGAGGGAGCGGATGCTCATCAGTTGCCTCCATCGAGAAGGAAGTCGGTTGCAAGACGGTTGAATTCGTCGAACTTCTCGAGCTGCGCCCAGTGCCCGCAGCCGCCGAACACGTGCAGCTGCGCGCGGGGGATCATCTTCAGCGCCACGAGGGCGCCGTCGAGCGGGTTGACCCGGTCCTCGCGGCCCCAGATCAGCAGCACGCGCTGGCGCAGCTTGTACGCCTCGCGCCAGAGCATGCCCTTTTCGAACTCTCCGCTGGAGAAGGACTTGCCCATCGCCTTCGCCGCGGCCAGGGATTCCGGGGTGCTCGCCGCGGCGAACCGCTCCTCGACCAGTTCCGGGGTGACCAGCGACTGGTCGAACACCATGATCCGGAGGAACGCCTCGAGGTTCTCGCGGGTCGGCTGGTAGCTGAACTTGCCGAGGTTCTTCACACCTTCGGTCGGGTCGGGAGCGAAGAGGTTGACACTCAGGCCACCCGGGCCCATGAGCACGAGCCGACCGGCCCGGTCCGGGTAGTCGAGCGCGAACCGCACCGCTGCACCGCCGCCGAGCGAATTGCCGAGCAGGTGAACGCGATCGGTGATGCCGATGGTGTCGAGCAGGTCCTTCAGTGCCGAGGAACTGTGCACGAAGTACTGCGGGTGTTCGGTGGGCTTGTCGGACTTGCCGTAGCCCGGCTGGTCGACGGCGAGCACGTGGAAGCGCTCGGCGAGGACGGGGATGTTCTTGGAGAAGTTCGACCAGGAGGAGGCGCCCGGGCCGCCACCGTGCAGCAGCACGATCGTCGGGCCGTTGCCGACGCCGGCCTCGTGGTAGTGCAGCTTCAGGTCCGGTCGGACCTGTGCGAAGCGGGAGGTCGATTCGTACGTGAGTTCTTCGGTTGCCGTCATGTGTGTTTCCCCCTAGACCATCGTGTCGGTCAGCGGCAGGCCGAACTCGGCGCCACCGAACATCACGTACGCGCGCTCGGCGTCGTTGGCCGCGTGCACCCGGCCCGCATGGGCGTCGCGCCAGAAGCGCTGGATCGGAGTGCCGTTCGCGAGCGCGGTGGCACCCGAGTTCTCGAAGAGCAGGTCGATCGAGGCGATCGCGCGGCCGGTGGCACGCACCTGGTCACGGCGCGCGCGGAGACGCAGCTCCATCGGCACCTCTTCGCCCGCAACGAGATGCGCGTACTCGTCGGCGACGTTGCCGGACAGCTGGCGCCAGGCGGCGTCGATGTCGCTGGACGCCTGGGCGATGCGGATCTTGGCGAACGGATCGTCCTTGGCCTTCTCCCCCGCGTAGGCCGCACGCACCCGCTTGCCCTGGTGCTCGACGTGCGCGTCGTAGGCGCCGTACGCCATGCCGACGATCGGAGTGGAGATGGTAGTGGGATGGATTGTGCCCCACGGCATCTTGTAGACCGGAGCGGTGTTCTGCTGCAGTCCCGGCGCGGCGAGATCACTCATCGCCTTGAAGCTCAGGAACCGGTGCCGCGGCACGAAGACGTCCTTGACGACGACCGTGTTCGAGCCGGTGCCGCGCAGGCCGACGACATTCCACACGTCGTCGATCTCGTAGTCCTCGCGCGGGATCAGGAAGCTGCCGAAGTCGACGGGGCGGCCGTCCTTGATCACGGGACCACCGACGACGACCCAGGTCGCGTGGTCGGAACCCGACGACCACGCCCACGCGCCGTTGACCTTGTAGCCACCGTCGACGACCTCACCCGCGCCCATCGGCGCGTAGGACGAGGAGATCCGGACGTCGGTGTCCTTACCCCAGACGTCCTCCTGCGCCTGCTGATCGAACAGCGCGAGATGCCAGTTGTGAACCCCGATGATGCCGGCGACCCACCCGGTGGAGCCGCAGGCGCTCGCGATGTTGCGGACCGCCGTGTAGAAGGTGACCGGATCCGCCTCGAACCCGCCCCACTGCTTCGGCTGGAGAAGCTTGAAGAAGCCGACCTCCTGCAGGGCCTTGATCGAGTCGTCCGGGATGCGACGCAGGTCCTCGGTCTCCTGGGCACGCTCGCGGAAGGTCGGCAGTAGCTCGTTCAGCTTCTCCATCACCACGTGGCTGTCGTGCTCACTCACTGGTCGCTCCCTATGTCTGTCGATCTGACGGTCTGTCGATCCGGCTTCTTGCGCTCTTGCGTGTTCGGTGGTGCGCTCGCCCCTGAGACTAGAACACGTTCCCATTTGTGTCGAGAGGCGGCGAGCACAGCAGGTCAGGCCGCTACGACAGGAACAACTCGGCTCGAAATCTGGCGAAACTCTCCCGACTTCTATAACGTGTTCTAGTAACGGAGACGAAGGGATGTGAGGGCACAGATGACGCAAACGAGCGGCGCGCCCGCCAACCGCAAGGTTCGTGAAATCGACGTCGGAACCACGCCGACGCGGTTCGCCCGTGGCTGGCACTGCATCGGCCTCGAGCGCGAGTTCCTGGACGGCAAGCCGCACGCGGTGGAGGCGTTCGGCACCAAGCTCGTCGTCTTCGCCGACAGCGAGGGCAAGCTCAACGTGCTCGACGCGTACTGCCGGCACATGGGCGGCGACCTGAGCCAGGGCACCGTCAAGGGCGACTCGGTCGCCTGCCCGTTCCACGACTGGCGCTGGGGCGGCAACGGCAAGTGCACCGACATCCCCTACGCCCGACGGGTTCCGCCGCTCGCGCGCACCCGCTCGTGGACCACACTGCAGCGGAACAAGCAGCTGTTCGTCTGGCACGACCCCGAGGGCAACCCGCCGCCGGACGAGGTCACGATTCCGGAACTGCCGCAGGTTCTGACCGATGACTGGACCGACTGGGAGTGGCACCGCCTCGAGGTCAAGGGCTCCAACTGCCGCGAGATCGTCGACAACGTCGTGGACATGGCGCACTTCTTCTACGTCCACTTCGGGTTCCCGAAGTACTTCAAGAACGTCTTCGAGGGCCACGTCGCGTCCCAGTACCTGCAGAACCACGGACGCCCCGACGTCGGGAACATGGGCACGCAGTACGGCGAGTCCGTCCTCGACTCCGAGGCGTCGTACTTCGGCCCCTCGTACATGATCAACTGGCTGCACAACGACTACAGCGGGTACAAGGTCGAAAGCGTCCTGATCAACTGCCACTACCCGATCACGCAGGACTCGTTCATGCTGATGTACGGCGTCAGCGTGGAGAAGCCGAAGGGCCTGGACGAGGCGACGACCAACAAGCTCGCGCGCAAGTTCACCGAGGGCGTGACGATGGGCTTCGAGCAGGACGTCGAGATCTGGAAGAACAAGACCAAGATCGAGAATCCGCTGCTGTGCGAGGAGGACGGCCCGGTCTACCAGCTGCGCCGCTGGTACGAGCAGTTCTACGTCGACGTCGCCGACATCGACGAGAAGGCGACGCAGCGCTTCGAGTTCGAGATCGACACCACCAAGGCGGTGGAGGCGTGGCAGCGCGAGGTGGACGAGAACCTCGCCCGCCAGGCCGAGGAGAAGGCCGCCGCCGAAGCCGACAGCAAGACAGGCGTCTGACGATGACCTCGACCTGGTCCAAGGCCCCGGACTTCGCCGACAGCCCGGCCCGGGTCGAGGCCGTCCGCGCACAGACCGCCGTCGACCTGCAGACCTACCTCGACGACGGCCTGCAGGAGGTGGAGTGCCGGACCTGCCACACCTGCGTGCTGGTCCGCAAGAACAGCTACAACCACACCAGCATCCAGTGGCAGGCCGACCCGGCGACGGTCTGTCCCGAGTTCGCCGGCGCGGGCGGCCGCCCCGGCGCGCGGCAGACGTGCCCACGCCTGATGGCAAGCATCAATCACGCCGTCATGGAGGGCATCGTCGAGGTCCGCGACACGCAGTCGGAGTAGTCGACGAGCAGGAAGGGGCGTGCATCCGGATGGATGCACGCCCCTTCCTCGTCCCGGCTGCTGCTGTCGGTGGCCGGTGCCATGCGGTCCTCTCGCACCACAAGAACCTCAACCTCGGCGACTTCCTGGTCGACGACCGGTGCGCCAACGGCGCCCGCGATTTCGGGGGCGAGTTGGTCCTGTTCGGTTCGGCCGACTTCGGCGACTGGGCGGCCGTCACGAAGTACCTACTCGAGCGCAAGTGATCCGGGTCGAGGATCAGGCCCCCGCCTGCTCGCGCTGCAGTTCCAGCGCAATGTCGATCAGCTGGTCCTCCTGGCCGCCGACGAGTTTGCGCTTGCCTGCGCGGACGAGCATCTCGGCGGCGGAGACCCCGTACCGCTCGGCCTGCCGCTCCGCGTGCTTGAGGAAGCTCGAGTACACGCCCGCATAGCCCATCATCAGGGCCTGCCTGTCCAGCAGGCACTCGGCCGGCATCACCGGCCGGACGACGTCCTCGGCGGCGTCCGCGATCGCGAAGAAGTCGATGCCGGTCTTGACGCCGATCTTGTCGCACACCCCGACGAACGCCTCGACCGGCGCGTTGCCGGCACCGGCGCCGAATCGGCGGGTGCTGCCGTCGATCTGCCGCGCCCCCGCCCGCACCGCCGCTACGGAATTCGCGACACCGAGGCCGAGGTTCTCGTGCCCGTGAAAGCCCACCTGCGCGTCGGGTCCGAGCTCTGCGGCGAGGGCCTCGACCCGCTCGGCGACCTGTTCGAGCACCAGTGCGCCCGCGGAGTCGACGACGTACACGCACTGACAGCCGGAGTCGGCCATGATCCGGGCCTGTTCCGCCAGCTTCTCCGGCGCAATCGTGTGCGCCATCATCAGGAATCCGACGGTCTCGAGCCCCCGCTCCCTCGCGAGACCGAAGTGTTGGACGGCCACGTCCGCCTCGGTGCAGTGGGTGGCGATCCGGCAGATCGAGGCGCCGTTGTCCTGGGCCTCGACGATGTCCTCCTTGACGCCGACGCCGGGCAGCATCAGGAACGCGATCTTCGCCTGAGTCGCGGTGTCCACCGCGATCTTGATCAGTTCCTGCTCCGGGGTCCTCGAGAAGCCGTAGTTGAACGACGAGCCACCGAGCCCGTCGCCGTGCGTCACCTCGATGACCGGGACACCGGCGTGGTCGAGGGCGCCGACGATCGCGCGCACCTCCTCGCCGGTGAACTGGTGCCGCTTGTGGTGCGAACCGTCCCGCAGTGAGGTGTCCGTGACCCGGACGTCCCACGAGGGGTCGAAATGTACTGCGCTGTCGATGAGAGTCATCTCGCTCACGCCTTCACGCTGAGAAGCTTCCGGGCGATCTCCTCGCCCACCCTGGTCGCCGCCGCGGTCATGATGTCGAGGTTGCCCGCATACGGCGGCAGGAAGTCCCCGGCGCCCTCGACCTCCACGAAGGTGGTCACCTTCGCGTGCCCACCGGACATCACGCTCGGCTCGTCGAACTGCGGATCGTTGAGCAGCCGATAGCCGGGCACGTACTGCGCGATGTCGGCGACCATCCGGTGGATCGAGTCGGCGATCGCGTCGCGGTCCGCATCCTCCGGGATCGCGCAGAAGATGGTGTCGCGCATGATCATCGGCGGATCGGCCGGGTTCAGGATGATGATCGCCTTGCCCTTGCGCGCGCCTCCGATCACCTCCACGCCGCGACTGGTGGTCTTGGTGAACTCGTCGATGTTGGCGCGGGTGCCCGGGCCCGCCGAGACGGACGCGACCGACGCGACGATCTCGGCGTACGGCACGTCGACGACCCGCGACACCGCGTGGACGATCGGGATGGTCGCCTGCCCGCCGCAGGTGATCAGGTTGACGTTCGGCGCGTCGAGGTGCTCGTGCAGATTCGCGGGCGGCACCACCGCCGGTCCGACCGCGGCCGGAGTGAGGTCGATAGCGCGGATGCCGGCGGCCCGGTATCTCGGGGCCGCGTCGCGGTGCACGTGGGCGGAGGTCGCCTCGAACACCAGGTCCGGCTTCTCGGGCAGGGCGAGCAGCCGGTCGATCCCCTCCGCGGAGGTCTCGAGGCCCATCGCGGCGGCCCGGGCCAGGCCCTCGCTCGCCGGGTCGATGCCGATCATCCAGCGCGGCTCGAGCCACTCGGACCGCCGCAGTTTGTACAGCAGGTCGGTGCCGATGTTGCCCGACCCGACGATTGCCACGCTTGCCCTGTTCTCCGACCGTCGTGCGTGAGCCATGGATTCCTCCTACTCGAACCGCGGGGATACGGACCCGAGCCCGGAGAAACCGGCATGGCGCCGATCTCCCGGCCCGGACGTCGGCGGCGCGGGTGCACGAACCCTCGGGTCCGCACCGCCCGCGAGTTCGTCACGCAACTCGGTGCAGAGCATGTGCGGTTCCTTTCGGCTGCGGAGTCGGACTCGGTGCGGCCTCGGGCGCTGGCTAACTCACCAGCGGGACGGGGTCGGGACCCGCTTGGGTCCGCTGGGTGGCATGGACTGCGGCGCGCCGGCCGGAGAACACGGCGTCGGCGAGCGAGAGGCCGCTGACGTAGGAGTTCGAGCAGATTCCGACGGCGGTCCGACCGGCCGCGTACAGACCCTCGATCGGGCCCCCGCCCTCCCCCAGGACCTCGCCGGAGTCCTCGTCGACGACCAGACCCCCCAGCGTGATCATCGGCAGCGGGTTGGTCAGGCTCTTCTTCAGCGAGACGTCGAACAGCGAGAAGGGACCGGTGCGCACCGGACGGCGGAAGTCGTCGGGCTTGCCCATCGGGTCGGGTCCGCCGCTGTCGATGGCGTCGTTGTGCGCCGCGACGGTCGCCGCCAGCCCGGCCGGGTCGATGCCGACCCTGGCGGCGACCTCGTCGAGAGTGGCGGCCGTGGTTCCGTCCAGCCGCATCATGGTCTCGGCCTGGACCCGCTGGAACCAGTTCGTGTGGGTGCCCATCTGCGAACGCGCCTCGGCGACCAGGTCCGCGTCGGCGACCAGCCAGCCGTGGCCCTCCCGCTCGGCGATCATCGCGTGCCCGAGGGCCGCGCCGTAGCGGGACTCGTCGACCATCCGGTTGCCCTGCCGATCGACCAGGATCGATCCCAGGAAGGCCGGGGGCGGCACGATGAATCGCCATGCCGAGATGTGCGAAAGCTTGTCGGTGGCGCCGCCCGCCGAGGCACCCAAGGCGATGCCGCTGCCGTCGTCGGCGGAGGTGCCGAGCGGGAGCCCACCGAGGTAGCGGGGTGCGTGCTCGGCGACCATCGCGCGGTTGCCGATGAATCCGCCGGCGCTGAGGATGACGCCCGACCGGGCCTCGATGCGGATCGGGCGCGCGTAGCGGGCTTCGATGCGTTCGACCAGCTTGTCCAGCCGCCGGCGCATCGGCGGGTAGTAGATCCCCGGCTTGGCCGACAGCGAGGACAGCCGCGCGTGCCGGGCTCGCACCCTCGCGGGTGCGTCGCGCAGGCTCAGACACTCCACGCCGACCACGGCGCCATTGTCGTCCGTGAGCAGCCGAACCGCACGCGTTTGCTGCTGAAGACGTAGCCCCTTGGTCAGTGCGGACTCGATCAGCGGCCGGTAGAGCATCTTCCCGGAGGTGCCGCGGCCCTTTGCCCGGTGTCCGCGCGGAGCGGGCGGCGCGACGTCTCGGAATCCGCCTGCGGCCTCGCTCCCGGAGTAGTACAGGTAGTGCCGATCCGTGGGGTACGACGTCTTGTACGGGCACAGCGACCCCTCGAAGGGGACCCCGTTGCTCATCAGCCATTCGATCGTCGCGGGACTGTCCGCGCAGAACCGGCGCAGCGTCTCGGGCCGGACGGCGTCACCGACCTCGCGCGTCAGGTACGCGAACATGGCGTCGACGGTGTCCTCCACCCCCGCCTGGCGCTGCACCGACGTCCCGCCACCGGCATAGAAGATGCCACCGGAGATGGTGCTCGTCCCGCCGCCGGCGAACCGGTCCACCGCGACGACCTCGGCGCCCGCGTCCAGCGCCTCGACAGCGGCCGACGCACCCGCCACACCGGTGCCGACCACCACCACGTCGGCTGAAAGATCCCAGGACACGAGCACCGCCCTCCGCTGAAACTGAACGTGTTGCCATTTGCGTCCAAGCAGTTCGCCGCCGTCCGGGAATACTTCCTGGCAGAAAGCATGGACCTAGCCCCACATCATTCTATAACGTGTTCTACATGAGCAAGCAGGAATACGACATCGTCGTCGTCGGCAGCGGCGCTGCCGGCATGACCGCCGCCCTGACCGCCGCCCACCAAGGGCTGAGCGTGGTCCTTCTCGAGAAGGCCGCCCACTGGGGCGGTTCGACGGCCCGCTCCGGCGGTGGCGTCTGGATCCCCGGCAACAAGGCGCTTCTCGCCGCCGGCCGGCCGGACGACCGCGAGGAGGCGCGCAAGTACCTGCACTCGATCATCGGCACCGCGGCGCCGAAGGAGAAGATCGACACCTACATCGATCGCGGTGCCGAGGCGTTCGACTTCGTCCTCGACCACAGCCCGCTGAAGATGAAGTGGGTTCCCGGCTACTCGGACTACTACCCCGAGGCTCCGGGCGGCCTGTCCTCCGGACGCTCCTGTGAGCCGGCGCCTTTCAACGCGAAGGTACTCGGCGCCGAACGTTTCAACCTCGAGCCGCCCTACAGCAAGGCTCCGCTCAACTTCGTCGTCACCCAGGCGGACTTCGTCAAGCTGAACATGATGAAGCGCCAACCCCGCGTCGGCATGACCCGCGCGATGCGTGTCGGCATCCGCGCCACCTGGGCCCGCGTCACCGGCAAGCACCTGCTCGGCATGGGCCAGGCTCTCGCCGCCGCCATCCGCAAGGGCCTGCAGGACGCGAAGGTCCCCGTTCTCCTGGAGACGCCGCTCACCGGCCTGATCGTCGAGAACGACCGCGTGATCGGCGTGCGCGCGACACACAAGGGCGAGGAGGTCGAGTACATCGCCCGCCACGGCGTCGTCCTGGGCACGGGAGGCTTCGAGCACAACGCGGAGATGCGCGCGCAGTACCAGCGTCAGCCGATCACCACCGAGTGGACCACCGGCGCCCCGGCGAACACCGGCGACGGCATCCGCGCCGGCCGCGACCTCGGCGGCGCCCTGGACGTGATGGCCGACGCGTGGTGGGGCCCGACGATCTTCAAGAGCGGCAAGCCGTGGTTCTGCCTCGCCGAGCGCAATCTTCCCGGCTGCATCATCGTCAACGCCGAGGGCAAGCGGTTCGGCAACGAGTCCGCCCCCTACGTCGAGGCGGTGCACACCATGTACGGCGGCACCTACGGCGAGGGCGAGGGTCCGGGCGAGAACATCCCGGCGTGGCTCGTCTTCGACCAGCGCTACCGCAACAACTACATGTTCGCCGCACTCCAGCCGGGACAGAAGATCCCGTCCCGCTGGATGGAGAACGACAACATCGTCAGCGCGCCGACGCTGGCCGATCTCGCCGCGAAACTCGGTGTGCCCGAAGCGAATCTCGCCGCGACCGTGGAGCGCTTCAACGGGTTCGCCGCGACCGGCGTGGACGAGGACTTCCACCGCGGTGACAGCGCCTACGACAAGTACTACGGCGACCCGACCGTCAAGCCGAACCCGTGCCTGGCCGCGCTGGTGCAGGGCCCGTTCTACGCGGCCAAGATCGTTCCCGGCGACCTCGGCACCAAGGGTGGCCTCGTCACCGACGTCAACGGTCGCGTCCAGCGCGAGGACGGGTCGACCATCGAGAACCTCTACGCGGCGGGCAACACCAGCGCGCCCGTGATGGGTCACACCTACGCCGGCCCCGGCGCCACCATCGGACCCGCGATCACCTTCGGGTACCTCGCCGCGCTCGACATCGCCAAGCGCGCGAAGACCGCCGAACCCGATTCCGCCGCAGCCACTTCGAACTGAGAAGGACCCGCCTTGCCCATCGATCCCAAGGTCGCCGTCGGCGCCACGCTGCCCGCCGTCGACTTCACCTGGACCGCCTCGGACGTCCAGCTCTACCACCTCGGCATCGGCGCGGGTGCGCGCCCGCTCGACCAGCGGGAGTTGCGCTACCTCGACGACGCGAAGCCGCAGGTGTTGCCCACCTTCGCCACGGTGGTCGCGAGCATCCACGCCACCGAGGCCCCGCGGGTCTCGTTCCCCGGCGTCGAGATCGACCTGGCGAAGGTCGTCCACGGCAGCCAGGAAGTGACAGTGCACCAGCCGATTCCGGCGCAGGGCAGCGGCCGCACCACCACGCGGATCGCCGAGGTGTGGGACAAGGGCAAGGCAGCGGTGGTCGTGCAGGAGTCGATCACCACCGACACCGAGGGCAATCCGCTGTGGACGGCGCGGTCGTCCATCTTCGCCCGCGGCGAGGGCGGATTCGGCGGGGAACGGGGCCCCTCCGAGTCCGTCGAGTTGCCGGACCGCACCCCGGAGCACGAGGTCGAGGTGCCCACCCTGCCGCAGCAGGCCCTGCTGTACCGGATGTGCGGCGACCGGAACCCACTGCACTCCGATCCCGAATTTGCCAGCGGTGCAGGCTTTCCCGCGCCGATCCTGCACGGTCTGTGCACCTACGGCATCGTCTGCAAGGCTGCGGTCGACACCGCACTGGACGCCGACACGACCCGAGTGAAGGGCTACAAGGCCCGGTTCGCGGGTGTCGTCTACCCCGGCGAGACGCTTCTCGTCCGGATCTGGGAGGAACCGGGACGGCTGCTGATCTCCGCCTCCGTCCCCGAGCGCGAGAATTCTCCCGCATTGGCTGACGTGATCCTCACGCTCGCCTAAGATCCTGGACACTCGACCAACTCAGCTCGGCACCCAGATTTCCCCCTCCCCCCTTTGCAACACGTCTGGAGTTACGCATGTCGAAATCGGACAGCAACACCGGGTTTTCCCGGCGCGGCTTCCTCACCGCGGGGGCCGGCGCCCTCGCGGTGACCGCAATGGGCGGGTGGACGCCCGTCTACGCCCTCCCGCTCGACACCGGGTCCCTCGGCTCCGGCTCCGGTTCGGGCTCGGCCGGTGGCGGCGCCACCCTGCCCGCACCCCCGAACTTCCCCACCGACATCGATCTCGCGCAGCAGGCCTACCAGAACTGGTCCAAGGAGATCATGCTGGACTCGGTCTGGACCGCGAGCCCGAAGAACTCCGGTGACGTTGTCCGCCTGACCAACTGGGCGCACGCGAACGGTTACACGCTGCGACCCCGGGGCGCCATGCACGGCTGGACGCCGCTGACCGTCGTCGACGGCGCCCCGGTCGACAAGGTCATCCTCGTGGACACCATCAAGCACCTGGGCGGGATCGCGGTCGACGCCGCAGGCAAGACCGTGACGGCGGGACCTGGGGCGACACTGTTCGACATCACCAGCGCCCTGCAGGAGCACGGGCTCGGCTGGGCGAACCTGCCGGCACCCGGAGTGCTGACGATCGCCGGCACCCTCGCCGTCGACGCGCATGGTGCGGCGCTGCCCGCGGACGGCCAGGCCACCGCACCGGGCCACACCTACGGCTCACTGTCGAACCTCGTCACCTCACTGACCGCGGTGGTGTGGAACGGCACCGAGTACGCCGAGCAGACCTTCTCGCGGAGCGACCCCAAGATCAAGCCGCTGCTGACCAACCTGGGCCGCACCTTCATCACCTCGGTGACCATGCAGGCGGGCCCGAACTTCCGGATGCGCTGCCAGAGCTACACCGACATCGACTGGCGAGAGTTGTTCGGCCCCAAGGATGCATCGGGTCGCACCTTCGAGAGCTACGTCAAGGCCCACGGCGGCGTCGAGGCGATCTGGTACCCGTTCACCGAGAAGCCGTGGCTCAAGGTGTGGTCGGTGGCGGAGGCCAAGCCGGCCGATTCTCGTGAGGTCACCAACCCGGAGATCTTCACCCTGGTGGACAAGCCGGCCGGCTCGCGCGAGGTCACCGGCCCGTACAACTACCCGTTCTCCGACAACGTGCCCGAGTCGATCACCGACCTGCTCGGCCAGATGAACGCCGGCGCACCGGGAATCGCCCCGCTGTTCGGGAAGACGATGTACGGCGTCACCGTCGCCGGCCTCGCCGCGACCAACTCGTCGGACATCTGGGGCTGGTCGAAGGACATCCAGTTCTACATCAAGGCCACCACGCTGCGGCTGACCGAGGGCGGCGGCGCCGTCATCACGAGCCGCGACAAGATCGGCCAGGTCATCCACGACTTCGCCGAGTGGTTCAACGGGCGCATCGAGTTCTACAAGGCGAAAGGCCAGTACCCGCTCAACGGGCCCGTCGAGATCCGCTGCTGCGGCCTCGACCAGCCGGACGACGTCGTGGTGCAGTCGGCGGGCGCGCCCACCATCTCGGCGATGCGTCCGCGGCCGGACCACCCGGAGTGGGACACCGCGATCTGGCTGAACGTGCTCGGCGTTCCCGGCACCCCCGGCATGTTCGCGTTCTACCGCGAGATGGAGCAGTGGATGCGCTCGCACTACTCCGGTGACGACTACACCTTCCGCCCGGAGTGGTCGAAGGGCTGGGCGTTCGGACCGGAGAAGCCGTACACCGACGGCGGCATCATCAGCGGCGCCCTGCCGCAGAGCTACCGCGACGGGCTGCCCTCGGGCGACAACTGGGACACCGCGGTCGCGGTGTTCAACGAGTTCGATCCGCACAAGGTCTACAGCAACACCTTCATGGATCAGCTGCTGCCGTGAGATCTCCCGCGGCGGGGTCGTCAGTGCCCGCCCCGCCGCGGTGACCCAACGCGAGGAAGGTCCGGTGCCGTCGGCACCGGACCTTCTTCGCGTTCACGGTCCTTCGCGTTCACCGCTCAGTGGCAGCAGTGTGACAACAATGGCCGCGGCCGCCACCGCGGCGCCGACCCAGTACATCGTGGTGAACGCCGACAGCGTCGGCACCGTCACCCCGGCCACGGTGATCGTCGATGCGGCCAGCACCGCCGCGCCGACCGCGGCCGCCGAGGACGTCCCGATCGACCTCATCAGCGCGTTGACCGCATTGGCAGTGGCCGTCTGGTCGACCGACACCGCGGTCGTGATCATCACCGGCATCGCGGCCAGCGCCATCGCGACGCCGCTGGAGATCATCGCGGCACTGGTCACCACCACCGGGACCCCGGATCCGCCGACCGCGCGCAGAACGTAGCCGACGGCGATGATCGCCGCACCGGTCGAGAGGGTCACCCGTGCGCCGCGGCTGCGGGTCATCCGCGAGGACAGCGGCGCGAGCACCACCATCAGCAGACCACCCGGGACCATCGCCAGACCGGCGGCCGCCTCGGACAGGCCGGGCCCGTAACCGCTCTCGACCGGCGCCTGCAGTTCCTGCGTCGCGGTGTAAGCGCTGAGGAACATCGCGAAGCCGAGCAGTACCCCACACACGTTGGCGATCAGCACCGGTCGCAGCACTGCCGTCCGCAGGTCGACGAGCGGGTCACTGCTGCGCAACTGCAGCCGCACCCACAGCGCCATCAACAGCACTCCGCCCACCGCGCATCCGACGGTGGCCCGACTACCCCACCCCCACTGACCCCCCTTGGAAATCGCGAGCAGCACCGCGGTGAGCGCGCCCGTGAGGACCACCGCGCCGACCAGGTCGAAGCGGCCGCGCGCCCGCACCGGTGACTCGGGGACTACTACGATCAGCAGCACCGCCATCAGCAGGCCGACGGCGCCGGTCACCCAGAACAGGGCGGGCAGACCGAGATGGGCGTAGATCACCCCGGCCATCGGCATGCCGAGCATGCTGCCGATGCCCATGGTGCCGCTCATCAACCCGACCGCCGCGCCCAGCCGCTCCGGCTCGAGGATGTCGCGCATCAACCCGACCCCCACCGGGAGCAGGGCGATCGCGAACCCCTGCATCACCCGGCCGACCACCACGACGGCGAACACCTGCCCGAGGGCCGCGATCACCGAACCGCAGACCATGACCGCCAGGCACAGCAGCATCATCGCGCGCTTGCCGGTCAGGTCCGCCAGTCGTCCGATCAACGGTGTGGCGACCGCGCCGGTGAGCAGGGTGGCGGTCACCAACCAGGATGCCGTCGTCTGGGAAACCCCCAGTGCCACGCTGAAGTCCGGCAGGATCGGCACGACCAGCGTCTGCTGGAGCGCGACGACCACGCCGGTGAGGCTCAGCACCGCGACGATCAGTCGCTGTCGCACGCCGCTGCCGGGGGCCGCCGATACGACGGCCGGTCCGGCGGTGGGGTTCCGGGTGACGCTCACCCGGTGACGCGAGCGGCGTTGCCTGCGTCGATCGGAAGCACGGTGCCGCTGATGTGCGCGCTGGCCTCGGCGGCGAAGAAGAGGACGGCGCGGGTGATCTCCTCCGGTTCGAGCCACGGCACCGGCTGCGCGTGCAGCGACTGGAACACCGGCGCGACGTCGTCGCGCGTCGGGGTCTCCAGGTCGGGACGCATCATCGAGTAGAGCGCGGCGTTGTGGATCATCGGCGTCGAGATGTTGCCGGGGGCGATCGCGTTGACGGTGATGCCGTTCTGGGCGAGGTCGAGCGCCGCGCTCTTGGTCAGACCGATCACGCCCCACTTCGATGCGGCGTAGGCCGCCATGTTCGTGTTGCCCGCACGCCCGAGCATCGACGAGATCGTGACGATCCGGCCGTACCCGCGCGCGATCATTCCGGGTGCCACGGCGCCGACGGTGTTGAAGACACCGGTGAGATTGCTCGAGATGGTCTCGTTCCACTGCGCCGAGGTCATGGACTGGACCGGCGCGGCAACGGACACACCGGCGTTGGCGACGGCGATGTCGACGCGACCGAATTCGGCCTCGGCGCGCGCCACCAGGGCGTCCATGGCCTGGCGGTCGGCGGTGTCCGCCTTGACCGCGATGCAGCGCCGTCCGGCCGCCTCGACCAGCCGGGCCGTCTCGGCGAGGTCCTCCTCGGTGGCGAGCGGATAGAAGACCGCCTCGCTGTTCTCGCAGCGGTCACAGATCACGATGTCCGCGCCCTGCTCCGCGAAGGCCACCGCGTGCGACCGCCCCTGTCCCCGGGCGCCGCCCGTGACCAGTGCGACCTTGCCGTCGAAGTCACCCATGTCGTCCTCCTCCTAGTCGGGTTCACTCCATCACTACCCCGTGGGTGGCCGTCGGCGCGCGACAATCTCGGCCAGCGGTACACCTCCACCCACCTTGCTCCGAATTGTCTGATTTCTCCGCACGACGGCCACCACGGTCGATATGTTGGGCACCCCGACCGCCCGCCGACCACGATGGGGCTGCCATGGACTCCGCACTGTCGACCACCGCCCTGCCGATCGCATTGGCGATCATCATGTTCGGTCTGGGACTGTCACTGACCGTCGCCGACTTCGCCCGGGTCGCGCGGCACCCGAAGGCGGTCGCGATCGCCCTCGCGTGTCAGCTCGTCGTGCTGCCTGCGATCGCGTTCGGCCTGGTTCTCCTGTTCGACCTGCCGCCACTGCTCGCGGTGGGCATGATGCTGCTTGCAGCCTCTCCCGGCGGAACCACCGCGAATCTGTTCTCCCACCTGTTCCGCGGTGACGTCGCACTCAATGTGACTCTCACGGCGGTGAATTCGGTGATCGCGGTGGTGACGCTGCCGCTGATCACCAATCTCGCGATCGACCACTTCGCCCCGCCGGAAGGTGGCGCGCTGGGACTGCAGTTCGCCAAGGTGGTGCAGATCTTCGCGATCGTGCTGGTGCCGGTCGCGGCCGGGGTGTGGGTTCGCCGGGTCCGGCCCGTGTTCGCGGACCGAATGGATCGCCCGGTTCGGATCGGTTCGGCCGTGGTGCTCGCACTGGTCATCGTCGGCACCGTGATCGCCGAACGCGAGAACGTCGGCGGCTACCTCGCCGACGTGGGTGTCGTGGTGCTGATCTTCTGTCTGCTCAGCCTCACGATCGGATACTTCGTGCCCCGCGCGGCGGGTGTCACCGACCGCCAGTCCGTTGCCTGTTCGATGGAGATCGGTATCCACAACAGCACGCTCGCGATCACGATCGCGATCAGCTTGCTCGACAGCACCCGAATCGCGGTGCCCGCGGCGGTCTACGGCGTGGTGATGTTCCCCGTCGCAGCACTGTTCGGGTGGGTGATCACCCGCCGGCGCACTCCCGCAGGCGAATCGTCCACGGGACCGGACGAGGTCCCGGCGGAGGCTCGCTGACGCAGAAGGGCAAGCCGGCTGCGGGCACGGTCGAGGTCCCGCCGGCCCGCCGCCGGCCCCGATCGCCAGTCCGCACCGATGACGGTGAGCGCGACATCGGCGTCGTACAGGACGTCGACCAGCGTGCAGAACCTCGCCACTCCGAATTCGGTCGCCTGACCGATATCCGGAACGCCGCTGACGACCCAGCGACGATGATCGGCAACGAGTTTCAGGTAGTCCGCGGCGCCCGTGGGCGCCTCACACAGATCCGCGAAGTCGAACCAGACCAGTCCGTCCCGACACGCCATCGCCGTCACCGGCCGACCACAGGGAACGAGGGTGACCCGCTCACTTTCCGGAGGCAGCTCACCTGCCGCCACCCGCGCCCGATACGCACCAGACGCGAATCCCCCTCCCTCGGCGCGGGATCCGTCCCGGTAGTCCCGGCCTCCGTCCAGGCTCACCACGGTGAGCCTCCGGCGCAGTCGATCGATCGTCGGCAGGAATGCATCGTGGAACAGTGGGTTCGGCATCAGCCCGTCCGGCGGATAGTTGGACGTGAGCACCAGCGCCACTCCCCGCGCGTCGAGGGTGTCCAGCAGGCGCGTGAGCAGGACCCCGTCCGCGACGTCGTGGACATGGAACTCGTCGAAGAACAGCACCTCGCAGCCACCCGTCATCCGGTCCAGCGCCTGCGCGATGCCTTCGGTGTGGACGAGCTCGTGCAGTCGGGCGAAGAAGTCGTGGAAGTGCACCCGCAGCGTCCGCGTACCCGACAGCGTCGCCCGCAGTACATCGATCATCCAGGTCTTGCCCCGTCCCACCGGGCCCCACAGGTAGATCCCTCGCCCTCCGCGCGGGTCCAGGTCGGACAGGACCGCCGCGGCGGCCCGCTGGTGCGGGTCGAGGGCGAACCCGCCTCGACGGGCGGCGGCGTCGAACACTTCCTCCGGTGCGAGCGACATGCCCGGACTCTACAAATGTAGAGTGGGCGAAAACAAGGCCGGAAGAGCCGACGTGAGCAGGGAGACACATGACCTCGACGGAGGACCGCCGGAAGTTGATCGCGGACGCCGCGCTGGACATCGTCGCGTCCGACGGCATCCGTGCCCTGACCCACCGCGCGGTGGACCGGCGGCTGGACCTCTCGCTCGGATCGACGTCGTACTACTTTCGCACCAAGCGGGAACTGCTCTATGCCACGGTCGGGCACCTCCACGAGATATCTCGACGCGAGTTCGCCCGATTCCTCGCGACGAGGACGGCCACCCTGCCGGACCTTCCGGTCCTCGCCTCCGACATCGCGGCGGCGATCGACCACATGCTGGCCACCCGCGCCCGGGATCTGCGGGCCCGCTACGCACTGACCCTGGAAATGGTGCACGACAAGGAAATCCAGATCGCGCTGACGTCGAGCGTCTTCTCGAAGACCCTGGCCGCCGGCATGGTCGCCGAACTCGGCTCCTCCCGACCCGAGGTGGACAGCGCCAACTTCATCGCACTCCTCGAAGGGTTCGTGCTCGACCGGGTCGTCGGCGCAGGCGCGTTCATCGGGCCGAGGCCCGGCACTCCCGCGAGCGTGTCCGTACTCACCGCGGGAATCCTGACCTTCCTGCGCGGACTCGACCGGGGCGTCGACACCGACCCGAGCACCGCCGCCGAGCGGAATCCCGAACCGCAGCGGTGACCGGACCTGCCACGCGCCGCTGGACTGCGGCACTCACGCCGCGGCCGCCGCGACGATCACGGCACCCGCGGCCGCCGGGACCAGCACGGCGCCGAGCAGCAGTACGTTCCACCCCCACTGCGGAGGTGCGCAGTCCATCTCGAAGTCCTCGCACGACCGTTGGTGCCGTCCGCGCGCGGTGCCGAGCAGCACCAGTGCACCGAGCAGCGCCACCCCGCCGACGGCAGCCGACGCCCAACCGGGCCCCGGCAAGCACCTGACGACGAGCACGGCCAGAGCGGCAAGGGCGGCCGCCGTCCGCACCCAGGACAGCGCGGTTCGCTCGGGCTGCAAACCGGGATCGGCCCGCACCCCAGGGGCGACGCTCATCGAACCGCCAGCGCCACGAGCAATACCAGCGCGATCCCGCCGACCAGCACCACCAGCAGCGCACCGAGTGCAGGCACCGGTAGGCCACGACCGTGCCGCAGTGCATTCTCGACGCCGAGCCAGCGCGCGAACGCGAACACCGACAGCGTCGCAGCGCCGGCAAGCATCCCCAGAACGAGAGCGAGATGCACTGTACTGCTTACCGTTTCCGGCCCGAATGCCTCGAAGCCGACCGCACCGGCGATCAGCCCCATCGCTGTGCGCATCCAGGCGAGAAAGGTGCGCTCGTTCGCGAGAGTGAACCGAGGATCGGGATCGACCCCATCTCTCAGCGCCTGCGGCCGCCATCGATGCGGCGCGACCGGACCGTCGCCGCGGGTGTCGACCCCTGCGGGCACGGCGTCAGCGAGGGACATCGCCGAGGATGGCGACGCGTTCCATCACCCGCCGGTGCGGAAAGTAGTCACTGGCGGCGTAGTGCTGGGTCGCCCGATTGTCCCAGAATGCAATCGAATTCGGCTCCCAATGGAACCGGCACTGGAAGTCGGGGACCTTGGCCTGGTCGAACAGGTGCTGCAGAAGTCGCGCCCCCTCGACCGGATCCAGGTCCGGGATGTGCGTGGTGAACAAGCTGTTGACGAACAGCGTCTTGCGTCCGGTCTCCGGATGGATCCGGACGATCGGGTGCCGCACCGGCGGGTACTGCTCCTGCATCCGGGCCTGTTGTTCCGGCGACATCGACCGTCCGAACGACGGCATGAAGTCGTGGACCGCGTCGAGCCCGTCGATCCTGGCCTTGACCTCGTCGGACAGGCAGTCGTAGGCGTTGCCCATGTCGGACCAGAGGGTGTCTCCACCGGCCGGCGGAACATCGATCGCCCGCAGCACCGACCCGAGCGGGGGACGCTGCTGCCACGTCACGTCGACGTGCCAGATGTTCTCGGTGCCGGGACTGTCCTCGCCACGCTCGAACCGGACCACCGAAGGGACCTCGCCCTGCGGCAGCAGCGGATGCACCTCGAGCTCCCCCCAGTGCTGGGCGAAGTCTCGGTGCTGCTCGCCGGTGATGTCCTGCCCCCGGAAGAACAGCACCTTCCACTCCAGCAGCGCGGTCCGCAGTTCGGCGATCACCTCGTCGCCGGGATCTCTCAGATCCACTCCGCGGACCTCGGCTCCGATGAACGGCGTCACGGGCCGCAGATCTATCGCCCGGTACGGTGCCGGGTCGAAGCCGTCGGGATTCCTGCGCATACCTCGTGGCCCGAATTCGATTGCGTGATCACCAATCTCAACTGTCCGCGAGGACGTCGACATACTCATGTCTGGCCTTTCAGGTAGATGTCATCGGGTGGCCGGGGCCCGCCGCCGGCGGCCGGCCTTGGAGTCCGCGGCTTCGAGGGATCCGACTGCCATGTCGATCAGATGGTCGACCGTTTCGTCGAAGGTGGCCTGTACGACCGGAAGCCCCTCGGCGCGCCGCTGTTCGTAGACGGCGAGGGCGGAGACGACCATGTTGTACATCAGGTCGACCCGCTCGTGGGCCGTGCGCCGCGACAGGTGCCCGAGCGCGCGCACGAGCCGGACCACAACCTCGCTGTTGGCGTCCCTGATCTCGTTCAGGGCGCCGCCCGCGAAGTCCACGGACGGCGACACCCTGGCGATGAATCGTGCATAGTGGCTGCCGTCGGGTGCTGCGCCGAGAAAGTCTGTGAGCGGCCGGATTCCGGCCTCCACAAGCGAGCGAAGGTCCTCCCCCCGGCCCTGCCCGTCGATTTCCGCGAGATATTCGTGGCGAGCCTGATTGATCTCGGTCATCCGGTACCGGAAGACCTCGATCAACAGCCCGCCCCGGCCGCCGAAGTGGTACTGCACGGCGGAGTTGTTGCGCTGACCGGCTGCTGCCGCCACGTCGCGCATGGACACCCCGTCGATGCCACGGTCGGCGAACATTCGCTCCGCCACCTCGATCATCGCGGACTTCGCATCATCGGAAGCAGCCATGCCGGAGACGATATAAGTCATTGACTTATCAGTCAAGACACTGCCTTAATTGTTCTATCCCTTTCCGCGACTGCACTATTCGAACCACAACCGAGGCCAACCCTCACACGAGCCGGGCGCAACTCCCGGTGAGTGGGACCGACATTGCACCCCGCAACAAGGTGACTACCGTCACTTCTCCGGGCTCGGCGCCCACTCGCCGCCTCGTTCACGGACCTCCGCCCCTCCCCCGACGCACCTCCCGCGCAGGGGCCGGCCACCCATTGATTCGTATCCCTCAAGCAAAGGACCACGATGGCGCTCGATCTGAATCCAGCACACGGCCCCGTGCCGAAGAGCCGGCTGTTCGCCGTGCTCGCGGTGATCATTCTCTTCTCGGAGATC
The DNA here is from genome assembly GCF_053589555.1 of Rhodococcus sp. NPDC003322. Lineage (NCBI taxonomy): Bacteria > Bacillati > Actinomycetota > Actinomycetes > Mycobacteriales > Nocardiaceae > Rhodococcus > Rhodococcus sp. NPDC003322. The sequence continues at coordinate 1,164,625 of NZ_JBSFSC010000001.1, forward strand.
GCCACCTTCGAGATCCTGATGGTCTATCCCGCCATGCCGCACATGGCGCCGGCGTACCAGACACTGAACATCGCCTGGGTGGTCTCCATCGTGACCCTCACCGGAGCAACCCTGATGCCGTTGATCGGCAAGGCCTCCGACAAGTGGGGCAAGAAGCGGATCATCCTGTGCCTCGGAGCCGTCTTCGTCCTCGGCAGTGTGGTCTGTGCGCTGTCGACCTCGTTCACCGTGCTCCTGGCCGGCCGGGCCATGCAGGGGGTGCTCGTCGGAATCGTCGCCCTGTCCTACAGCCTGGTGCGGGAGATCATGCCGCGCGACTTCGTGCCGATCGCACTGGGCATGGTGGCGACCGGGATCGGCATGTCCGCGGTCGCCGGACCGTTCATCGCGGGCTGGCTGATCGACGGCTTCGGATTCGCCGGCATCTTCTGGTTCATGGCGATCTACCTCGGCATCCTGATTCCCGTCTACTGGCTCGTCGTTCCCGAGAGCCCCACCCGCGCCGATCGCCCCGTCGACTACCTCGGCACCGCCCTGCTCGGGCCCGGCGTCGCCATCCTGCTGCTCACGATCACCAAGGGAGCAGGCTGGGGATGGGGGTCGACCCGGACGATCACGCTGTTCGCGGTCGGCGCACTGATGCTGGCCGGCTTCGTGGCCTGGCAGCGCGTCGCGCCGCACCCGCTGATCGACCTTCGCATCCTGTTCGGCCGCCGGTTCGGCCTGACCATCCTCGCGGTGGCGTGCGTCGGCTACATGATGAACGCGCACTCCATGCTGATGCCGACGCTGCTGCAGACCCCGGCGGGCCTTCCGGGAATCACCTACGGCGCCGGGCTCTCGGCCACCCAGTACGCGCTGTGGACGTGCCCCCTCGGCATCATGGCGATGGCCGCCGGCCCCTTCGGTGGCTGGCTGGCCAAACGATTCGGCGCCCGGCACGTCCTGCTTGCGTCCGCCACCCTGTTCGTCGGGGTGATGGTGCTCGGTGCGCAGCTCTTCACGCTGCAGTGGCAGGTCGCCATTCTCAGCGCGACCGCCGGATTCGCGGTCGGGTTCCTGCACTCCTCCAATGCCAACCTCGTCCAGGACTCGCTTCCCGCCGAGAACAGCGGGGTCGGCACCGCCATCGCCGGCGTGAGCATGCAGCTCACCTCCGCGATCGCGGTCACCCTCACCGGCGTGGTGATGTCACACCACGTTGCCTCGGTGAACCCGAAGACCCATGCGGTCCTCTACTCGGACACCGCCCTCACGAACGGCTTCCTCGTCGCCGGCGCCGTCGGCCTCGTCGGGATCGTCATCTCGGCGCTGATGCGGCACGGACGGACCCCCGCGACCGGCGGCATGGTCGAGGCATCCGAACGCGACTCGGCGACAGCCGACGCCGCGATCGCCGCACACTGACGCTCCGCTATCCGTCTGCCCCACAGGAGTTTCACCTCAATGAACCGACATTCGATCCCGATCGTCCGCACCGAGCCGCAGATCGCTCCCGCGGTCAACCTCTGCGACCAGCAGACCCCGTTCGCGCGGCCGGAACCGATCCGCCCGCCCGCCGGGGCACCGAACGTCCTGCTGATCATGCTCGACGACGTCGGATTCGGCGCGTCGTCCGCGTTCGGCGGACCGTGCCGCACCCCCACCGCGGAGCGGCTCGCCGAGGACGGCGTCAAGTACACCCGTTTCCACACCACCGCACTGTGCTCGCCGACCCGAGCCGCGACGCTGACCGGGCGCAACCACCACAGTGTCGGGATGGGCGTCATTTCGGAAATGGCCGGTGCCGCACCGGGATACAACGGAACCCGTCCGGACTCCGCCGCCACGGTCGCTCGGGTGCTGCAGGGCAACGGCTACGCGACCGGCGCGTTCGGCAAGATGCACCAGACCCCCGCGTGGGAGGTCACCGAGGCCGGGCCGTTCGACCGCTGGCCGGGCCGTGAGGGCTTCGACAAGTTCTACGGCTTCCTCGGTGCCGAGGCCGACCAGTTCACCCCCGTCCTGTACGAGGACTTCAAGGTCGTGGACCTGCCCCGGACCCCCGAGGAGGGGTACCACCTCAGCGAGGACCTCGTCGACCACGCGCTGCAGTGGATCGAGGGGGTGCACACGATGGATCCGGACAAGCCGTGGTTCTGCTACCTGCCGTTCGGGGCCTGCCACGCCCCGCTCCAGGTGCCCGAGCGCTACCTCGACAAATACCGCGGCGAGTTCGACCACGGCTGGGATCGTCAGCGCGAGATCACCCTCGAACGCCAGAAGGCGCTGGGCGTGGTGGCTCCCGACACTGTGCTGGCGCCCTGGACGGGCGATCTGCCGCACTGGGATTCGCTGAGCGACGACCAGAAGAAGGTCTCCGCGCGCCTGATGGAGCTGTACGCGGCGTTCCTCGAGCACACCGACGACGAGGTCGGTCGCCTGACCGATCACCTGCGCGAACTCGGCATGCTGGAGAACACCCTCGTCATCTACATGCTCGGCGACAACGGGGCATCGGCCGAGGGCGGAATCGAAGGGTCGTTCAACTACCTCGCCAACCTCAACGGTTACCGCACCACCACCGAAGAGGTACTCGAGCGGTTCGACGAACTCGGCACCCCGACGAGCTACCCGCACTACCCCGCCGCGTGGGCGCAGGCCCTCGACACCCCCTACCAGTGGGCCAAACAGGTGGCCTCGCACTACGGCGGCACCCGCAACGGCCTGGTCGTGCACTGGCCGGCCGGCATCACCGAGACCGGCGGTGTCCGCAACCAGTGGCACCACTGCGTCGACATCACCCCCACCATCCTGGAGGCGGTGGGCGTCCCTGCCCCGCACACGGTCGACGGCGTCGCGCAGAAGCCGTTGGAGGGGGTCGCGATGAACTACTCGTTCAACGACCCCAGCGCCGAAGAGCGGCACACCACACAGTATTTCGAGATCTTCGGCAACCGCGGAATCTACGATCACGGCTGGACCGCGGTGACCGTGCATCGGGCACCCTGGCTGATGGCGACCCACGGACTGGAACTACCGAGCATGGACGACGATCGCTGGGAGCTGTACGACACCACCACCGACTGGTCCCAGGCGCGAGATCTCGCGCAGGAGTATCCGGAGAAGCTCGAACAGCTCAAGCGGAAGTTCCTCGTGGAAGCCGCCAGATACCAGGTGCTTCCACTCGACAACCGTACGGTCGGCCGGAACACCACCCCGGAGTCCCGGCCTCCGCACCCATTGCGGGGCAGGCACGGAATCACGCTGTACCCGCACATGAACGGGCTGGTGGAGAAGGCTGCGCCGTCGTTCTTCAACCGTTCGTACACGCTCACCGCTTCCCTCGACACGGCCGGGCAGCCTTGTGAGGGAATGCTGATCGGAATCGGCGGCCGATTCGGCGGTTTCGCCCTCTACGTACTCGATTCACGTCCGGTCTTCTGCTACAACTTCAGCGGCGGTGGACGGACCTACGTTCGTGGCACCGATCCGCTCACCTCATCCGCCCAGGAGGTGTCCGTCGAGTTCGTCTACGACGGCGGCGGCACCGGCAAGGGCGGCACCGCGATCCTGTCCGTGAACGGCATCGAGGTGGCGCGGGAACGGATCGAACAGACCACGCGCGCGATGTTCAGCATGAACGAGCAACTCGATGTCGGGGTCAACCGTGGCAGCCCGGTGTCCGAGGAGCTCGCCGATCGCGGCCGGTTCGCGTTCACGGGCCGGCTCCACCACGTGCGGGTCGACCTTCCGCAGGCGGAGCACGGGGTGAGCGAGAGCGAACGCCGTCGGATCGCCCTCGCGACCCACTGACGGCCGCGGCCGCCCGGTCCCCGGGGTCCACAGCGACTCCGCGACCGGGCGCCCGGACTGCGCCCGGCGGGCGACCGTCCTATATTCGACGAGTGTCCTCAGCGCGGGCGCCGATCGTCGACGTCGACAAGCTGACCCGCCGATTCGGTCCGCGGCGGGGCATCACCGATGTCTGCTTCACCATCGCGCCCGGCGAGGTGTTCGGCTTCCTCGGACCCAACGGCGCGGGCAAGTCCACCACCATCCGGCTCCTGCTCGGTCTGTACCGCCCGACGTCCGGCCGGATGCGGCTGTTCGGCCTGGACCCGACCCGCGAGGGCGTCCGGATCAACCGCCGCGTCGGATACCTACCCGGTGAACTCGCGCTGTACCCCAAGCTGACCGGGGCACAGCACCTGGATCGGCACGCACGCATCCGGGGCCTCACCGACCGCACCTACCTCGACGAACTCGTGCGACGGTTCGGCGCCGAACTCGACCAGCCGATCCGCACGCTGTCCAAGGGCAACCGTCAGAAGATCGGGCTGGTGCTCGCCTTCATGCACCGCCCCGAGCTGCTCGTGCTCGACGAGCCGACGTCGGGGCTGGATCCGTTGATGCAGGACGAGTTCGCGCGGCTGATCCGCGAAACCGTCGACGACGGCCGCACGGTGCTGCTGTCCTCGCACGACCTCGAGGAGGTGCAGCGGCTCGCGCACCGGCTCTCGATCATCAAGGAGGGCCGGATCGTCGTCACCGACAGCGTCGACGGCCTGCGCCGCAGCGCCCCGCGCACCGTCGAGTTCCGGTTCGACCGCGCCGTCACCGCCGCCGACTTCGCCCACCTCGACGGGGTCGAGGTGCGCACATGCGCGGACGGCCGGGTGACGCTGTCGGTGACCGGGCCTGTCGCCGGCCTGTTGTCCCGCGCCGGGAGCCTGGGCGCGGTGGACGTCTCGGCCCGCCGCGCCGATCTCGACGAGCTGTTCCTGCGCTTCTACCGCGACGAGTCGCAGGCGGAGCAGACGGGAGTCCCCGATGCGCACTGACACCCCGGCGACCGGCGCACTGCAGGTGGCGGGTATCGACCTGCTGCTTCGCCGTCGATCGATGATCTGGTTCGCGGTCGGGATGGGCATCTACGCCCTCGTCGTCATTGCGCTGTACCCGACGTTCAAGGACGACACCGGGCTCGACGACTTCGCCTCGAGCAGCGAGACCATGGCCGCACTGTTCGGGATCAGTGGCTCCCTCACCTCGCCGGTCGGGTGGTTGAACGCGAACATCTACGGCAACTTCCTGCCGCTGGTCGTGCTGCTGGTGACCATCGGCTACGGCGCCTCCGGCCTGGCCGGACAGGACGAGGACGGCACCCTTGGCCTGGTCGTGGCAGCACCGCTGGCCCGGCGCGACATCGCCACCGCGAAGTTCCTCGCGATGACGCTCCTGGCGATCCCGGTGTGCGTGGTCACCGCGCTGTGTGTCGTGATCGGTCAGGGTTTCGAGCTGACCGTCGACTACGGCGCACTCGCCGGGACCACCATGGGGGTGATCCTGCTCGGCGTGGTGTTCGGCGGGCTGGCGATGGCACTGGGCGCCGCGACCGGCAGCCGGGGAGCCGCCGTGGGAATCACATCAGCGGTGGCGGCCGCCGCCTACCTGCTCAATTCTCTTGCTCCCGTGGTGCACTGGCTGCACCCTGCCCGGTTCGCGTCACCGTTCTTCTACGCGATCGGCGACAACCAACTCGAGGACGGTCTGCCCCTCGCGTGGGCCGGAGTGCTCCTCGGGCTCGCGGCGCTGACGCTCCTCGCGACCCTCGCGGCATTCGCCCGGCTCGACGTCGACTAGGCCGTTCATCGGATCCGGAGTCGCCGCGGCCGGCCGCCCGGGTGGCGCACGGCACGGCCATGCGCCGGCGACTGCGCGCCATTCTCGGCGGATCGCTCTAGTCTGTACGAACTTTCAACGAAGGAGAAAGGTCTTGAGCGACTACGAAGTGAAGATGATCGTGCTGTCCACCGACGATCTCGACGAGTCCATCGGGTTCTACAGCGACACCCTGGGCATGGCGTTGAAGTTCCGCGACGGTGCCCATTTCGCCGCACTCGACGGCGGCGGTGTGACCCTCGCTCTCGCGACCGCGGTCGATCATCCGATCCACGGCCAGGTGGTCGTCGGCATCAAGACCGCGGACGTCGACGCCGCCGCGAAGGCGATCGAGGAGGCCGGTGGCGGCATCGTGAAGGGCCCGTACGACGACGCGCACGAACGCCGCGCGGTGGTCTACGACAACAAGGGCAACGGGCTGGTGTTCTACAGCCCGCTCAAGCGCTGACAGGCAGGGCCCGGAAACGCAGCGGCCCGGGGTCGACTCCGTGCGGGAATCGACCCGGGCCGCTGCGCACGAACGGGTGACTACTTCCCCGCCGCGCCCGTCGTGAACGGCAGGACGAGCCGCGACGGGTGGGCGGCGTCCCGGTAGATCTTGTGGGTGACGGGGCGACCGACCGGCAGGTGGAAGGCGTCCGGCGGCAGCAGCGCGTTGTGTTCGTCGGCGAGGGGTTCGTTGTTGGACAGCTCCGCCACTAGTTTGTGGCCGGGCCGGAAGGTGTTCGCGAACGGGTACAGACGCAGCACGTACTCCTCGATCACACCAGGCTCGACCGGCACCGCGCGGGTGTGCGGGTGGTACGGGTCGCCCTCGGTGGTGCGCTCGTCGAGCTCACGGTGCGAGGCCTTCAGGTAGCCGGTGGTGATGAGCTGGCGCTTGCCATTCGGCGCGTAGTCCCACAGGCGCAGAATGAAATTCGTGTCGGGCTGGTCGATCTCGGCGAAGATGTGGGCCGCACCGGTGCCGATCATCTCGGTGGGTTCCTCGAAGACGGGTGTCTCCCACTCGAGGATCTCGACTTTGTCGGTGACGGTCAGCGGGGCCTGGTAGAACCCGTCCGGAGCAGCGTACTGCGCGCCCATCGGTTCCGGATCCGTGGAGAGCTTGCCCCGTGGGCGCAGGTACAGCGACCGGTGTTCGACGTCCTTCGGCGGCCACTGGTCGGCTGCGATCTTCTCTCGGGAGCCCTCGACGAACACGCTCACCGCGGGCTCGTCCATGATCCCGTTGTCGATGCCCTTGAGCCAGTGGTCGTACCACCGGAACATCTTGTCGTGCTCCTCGATGAAGGGGCGTGACTGCATTGGCGGGTACGGACCGATGTCGAGCTTCTTGGGCCCCTTCAGGGTGTGGAACAGCTCGATGGTGCCGTCCATCGTCCAGCCACGCCCCTGGTCGATCTGCAGGTAGACGGGAATGTCGATGTTCCTCGCGAGATTGACGGGGTTGCGTTCCTCGTACCACTCGCCGTCGACCTCGTTGGTGACGATGTCGAACCAGGCCTCGTGGTTCGTCGGGTAGTTCAGGACGTGCACGAGGTTCGGCCAGGCCGCGACGTCGGGGTCGGCGAGGCGCTCGGCGACGCGCTCGGCGATCTCGTCTTCCGAGTAGGTCTCGAGCATGCGGGACTTGACCCGATCGGTGAACGCCCACCCCGAGTCACCGCCACGGCCTTCGCGGGCCGCGCGCGGCATGAACCACATGATGCCGCCGTGATAGGTGGTCTCGTAGAAGTCGTAGTGGCCGCCGGAGACGAAGATCGCCTTGAGATGGGGCGGACGTTCGGCGGCGGCGAGGATCTGCATCGACCCGAAGTAGGAGATGCCGATCATGCCGACGTTGCCGTCGCACCACGGCTGCGCCGCAACCCATTCGATGAAGTCGTACGCGTCCTGCCCGAGCGAAACACCACCGGCGTTGTAGTTGCCGATGTGCTCGCCCTCGGAGGCTCCGGAGCCACGGAGGTCACCGATGACGTGAACGTACCCCTCCTCCACCACCCGGGCGATGTCGCCGGCCTCGATGCAACCGTCCCACATCGGGCTCGGCCGTCGCTGCGGCGGCGTCGTGAGCGCGAGCGCCTGCAGTTCCTTGCCGTAGGGGCTCAGCGCAACCAGGGCGGGCCGCGGTGCGTCGCCCTCGCGGGCGTAGGTGTCGGCGGCGAGTTCGACGCCGTCCCGCATCGGAATCCGGAGGTTCTTGCGGATGTGGATGGTCTGTCCACCCGCATCGAAGGTGTCGACCTCAGCCATGGGTGTGCGGCTCCTGTCGTGTCGAAGGGTCGTGCTGGGTTCGGTAGCCGTGCAGCGTCGTGAAGAACGGGGACGGTTCGAGCGTCGGATCGTTCTCATAGCCGAGGTCGTCGGCGACCGAGGCGAACGGCGAATACGGCGAGTCGGTGTCGGGCAGTCCGCTGCACAGGCAGTGGTGCGCCGCGGCGGCGACCCTCGTTTCGACGTCGACGCTCTCGGCAAGCGCCTCGGCGGCCTGGGCGGCGTCGAGTTCGACGCCGTAGGCGACGCCGTCGGTGCGTCGGTACGGGTGCCCGAGATACAGGTGCTGGGGGCGGATCTCGTCGCGCAGGTACCGCAGGCTCGACCGGTAGCCGTGGGGATCCTCGTAGCCGGGGAATCCGTTGGCCGCTCCGTGCACCTGGACGGCGTCGCCGACGAACACCGAGTTCTGGCCCTCCACCACGTAGGCGACCGATCCCGCGGTGTGGCCGGGGATCGAGTGCACGGAGACGGTGACGTCGCCGCCGAGCGAGAGGGTTTCGCCTCCGCGCACCAGCACGGTCGGTTCCATCTCACCGGAGATGACCGCGTGCGTCGCCGCGGTGACCTTCGCGGCGCCCTCGGCGTCGTTCAGGTACGTGCCGCGTGCCCCCAGGTACTCGTCGACGTGCGCCTGCCGCGAGCGCAGCAGGTGGGCGTCGGCCTCGTGGATCACGACCTGCGCCTTCCGGCCCGTGGCCTCCCACAGCGCGTACGCGCCGCCGATGTGGTCGATGTGGCCGTGGGTCAACAGGATCCAGCGCACGTCCTCGATCCGGCGCCCGAGCGCCTCGAGCGCGGGCGCCATCCCGTCGGCGGGCGACGACGCGATGCCGGTGTCGACGATCGCCGGCTCCGGGGCATCGATGAAGAAGGTGTAGAGACCGAACCGGCCCCACGGCGAGACGATGGGGTGGATCTTCACCTCGCTCGCCACGTCACTCCCCCTGGCGCGTCAGGAACTCGGCGGTTTCCTCGAACACGCGGTGGAACTCGGGGATCCACGAGAAGTTCTGCACGAAGCCGTGATTGGAGCCTGCGTAGCGGCGGACCGTGACGTCGACTCCGGCAGCCTTCAGACGCGCGCCGTAGAGTTCCCCTTCGTCGCGCATGGGGTCGAACTCCGCGGTGACGATCAGCGCCGGCGGCAGCCCGGTGAGGTCCGCGCGCTTGATCGGCGAGACCCGCGGGTCGGCGGGGTCGGCACCGCTGTCGAAGTAGAAGGAGTTGAAGCCCTTGAGGCCGGCGGTCTCGACACCGTAGCCTTCGGCGTTCTCCCGCAGGGATGCGTAGCGGTCGACGTCGAAGTCCAGATCCAGCGACGGGTAGTACAGGATCTGGTGGGTGATGCGGTCGAAACCCTCGTCGTGCGCCGCCGCCGCCACGGCGGCGACGAACGTGCCGCCCGAGCTGTCGCCGGCCAGCGCGAGGGTCTCACCGTTCCACTGCAGCGTGTCACCGTTGTCGGCGGCCCACCGCACCACTGCGAGGCAGTCGTCGAGTCCCGCGGGGAATGCGGCCTCGGGGGCGCGGCGGTAGCCGACGGAGACGACCTTCAGTCCCGTTTCCTTCGCCAGGTTCCGGGCGACATGGTCGTGCGTGTCGAGACTGCCGAGGAAGAACGCGCCGCCGTGGAAGTACACGAGCAGTCCGTGGCTGTCGGCCTCGACCGGGGTGTAGATCCGGACGGGCACGCCGTCGGCGGTGGTGTCCTCGACGGCATGCAGGGGCAGGCGCTCCGCGACGGGAGGAACCTGCGATTCCTCGCCGGCACGCATGGCCGCCGGGTCGAGCGGGCCGTCCGGCTGTGCGGGCAGCGTCGCGAGGATCTCGGCGATCTGGGGGTGCAACGGCATGGCGCGCTCTCCTTACTTCGCGGCGGGCTGCTGGGCGGCGGGCTTCTGGCCCGGGAACACGTCGTTGACCTCGTCCTCGGTCCAGCCCTGGCGGGAGATGCGCTGGAGTTCGTCGGTCACCGGCTTGCGGGCGGCCTGGTAGGCCGCGAGCGCCTCCTTGACGGACGCCTCGTCGCGCAGGGCGTCGGCGAGGGCGCCTGCGTCGAGGATCGCGGAGTTCGCGCCCTGCCCCTGGTGGTGCAGCATCGAGTGGGCGGCGTCGCCGACGAGGACGACGGAGTCCGAGTGCCACGTCTCGACCGGGTCGATGTCGTACACGGCGCGCAGGTTCACGGTGTCCATGTCGATGTCGCGGGCGATCTGCACGATCCGCTCGTCGAAGCCCTCGAGCGTGGCGAGGAGGTTCTCCTTGGCGGCCTCCGGCGACCAGGTGCTGTCCGCACAGAGCGCGGTGACGTCGAAGGACACATCGTTGCGATGACGCAGCGGCAGGAAATACACCTTGGTGCCCTTGCCGATGTACATGCGCAGGTTGTCGTCGGTGGCCATGCCCTGTGCCGCGTCGGCGGCGATCACGGCGCGGTAGGCGTGCTCGCCGGAGAAGACAGGCCCCTGGTCGCTGAACAGTTCCTTGCGCACAACGGACTTGATGCCGTCGGCGCCGACGACGAGGTCGGCTTCGACGGTGGTGCCGTTGGTGAACGTGACGACGGACTTGTCGCCGCGGTCCTCGATGGTCTCAAGCTTGTGACCGAGCTTGACCATGCCCTCGGGGAGGACGCCCACGAGCGCGTCGATGAAGTCGCCGCGGTGGATGAGGTGGGTGTGGGTCTTCACCTCGTAGTCGTCCATGCCGGGCCAACTGTCCTTCATGATGGGTTCACCTGTGGCGGTGAGGATCTCGAAGTAGTCGCTGGGCGAGCTGACCTTCGCGATGGCGTCGAAGATCCCCCACTCGCGGAAGCGCTGCATGCTCGACGGGCGCAGGCCGATGCCTGCTCCGACCTCGTGGATCTCGGTGGCCTGTTCGTACACGGTGACGTCGGCGCCGAGCAGGCTCAGCGCCTTGGCCGATGCTGCGCCGGCGTATCCCGCGCCGATGATGGCGATGGTCAGGTTCTTCAGATCGGATGACTGCATGGTCTTTGTCTCTCTGGAGGGGCGCGTCGTTGCGCCGGAAGATCCGGGGTGGCCTCAGGCCTGGATGGTGAGGAAGTCGGCAGGGTTCTCGACGAAGAGCTTGGTGATGGTGGCCTCGTCCAGTCCGGCCCGGCGCAGGTCGGGAATGAGGTCCTCGAACAGGTAGTTCACGGTGTGGCCCTTGACGCCCGGCCAGCCGAGGGGGCTGCAGTTGGCATCGACACCGGCGAGCACCCGGTCCAGGTGGCCCGCCTCGAGGAACCCGAGGAAGTGGTCCAGGCGCTCCTTGCGGGGGCGGGCCCAGAACGGCGGGTCCTCGAGTTCGGTCTCGTAGCCGAAGGTGTCGAAGCCGACCCGGCCGCCCTGCTCGGCGATCCAGCGGTCACGGGTCTGCGACGCGTTCACGCCGTCATCGGCGTGCCCGAACAGCACGCGGTCCAGCGGGAGGCCTTCCTCGGTGAAGATGGCGATGGCGTTCTCGGCGTCGATCGCCAGGTGGGTGAGGATCGGCACGCCGGTGTGCAGCGCGGCGCGGGCGGCGGCGCGGTAGATGCGCTTGTCCAGTTCGGTCATCTTGCCGCCGCGGCTGACTCCGACCTTGATGACGCCGGCACGGCTGCCGGTGTCCCCGATGCCGACGGTGATCTCGTGAACGAACTGCTGCGTCAGGTACTCCACGCTCGCGCGCTCGAAGAACGGCAGCGCGGTGTCGCCGCCGACGAATCCCGTGCAGGCGACGATGTGGACCCCGGTCTTGGCGGACAACGACTTGTAGTAGTCGATGTCGCGACCGTTGCAGATGCCGGTGACGTCGACGAAGGTCCCGCCGCCGTACTCGTGGAACTTGCGCAGCTTCGGGACGGTCTCGGAGTACCGCTCCTCCGGGGTCTTCCACCACCTCGTGTCCAGTTCGGACCCGGGCATGCCGTACCCGATGTGCTCGTGGATGGCGACGATGCCCAACTCCTCGGTCGGGATCGGTCCCAGGACGGTGTTCACTCTCGACACAACAACTCCCCTTCGGGAAAGAAAACTTCGGTGGTCAGGTCCGGTGTCAGCGCACGGGTGGTGCCGGGCGGGTCGACTGCACCGTCAGCAGCTCGCGCGGGTTGGCCACGAGGATGCGCTGGACGTCCTCGTCGCTCAGGCCATGGGCCGCGAGGAGCGGTACGAACGCCGACAGGACGTGGCTGAACGGAACGTCGCGCGCGGGCTGCCCCTTCGCGACACCGATCGCGTTGCTCGAGAGCAGGATTCGGTTGCCGTGGCCGGCCTCTACGAGTTCGCGCACCACGGCTGCCCGCTCGTCGTCCGAGACGAAGGTGTCGCCCTCGGTCCCCACGTTGTCGATCGCGACGAAGGCGCCGAGGCGAGCGATCTCGAGCGGCGCGCCGGCGGCGACCGCGTCCTTGCGGTCGAGGCCGCCGACGACGACCCGGTCGGCAGGCAGCTTCTCGTCGAGGACGACCCCGAGGTCGGCCGTCGCGTCGGAGCCGTAGCGGATCGACGCGGCGACACCGGTGCTGCGCGCTGCGCGGGCGGCGCCGCGGAACAGGCTCTCCTCGGTGGCGGTCATACCGTCGTGGTTCGCGGCGGTGACGACGATGCCCGCGGCGCCGCGACGCTCCACCCGGGGCACCACCATGCCCTCGGTGACCTCCTTGGCGAACAGGTCGGCGAACTTCTCCGCCGGCCACGGCGTCGGCGGATTGGTCTGCGGCGTCAGGAAATAGCCGCCGAGCAGGTTCTCCGGACCCATGCCCGTCGACGCGATGATGTGCACACCGGTCGAGCGGGAGAGCGCCTCGTACAGCTTCACATCGCGGCCGTGGAACATGCCGGTGCTGTCGACGATCGTCCGGCCGCCGTGGTTCCGGAAGTCGGTGAGCTTCGCCTTCAACGTCTCGAAGATCTCGGCGCGGTCGAAGGTGATGTCGAATGCGTGCTCCGCGCCGGGCATCACCGACAGCACCGCCTCGTGAATCGAGACGACACCCAGGTCGGCGGCGGAAACGGGGCCGAGGACCGTGCGGACGGTGCGTCCCTCGGCGGAGGTCTGGGTGCCCATCATCGGCACTTCCTTTCGTCGGCGTCGTGCCGGCACGACGTGGTCCAACTCACGGTAGATTTAGGATTACAGAGTGTCAAGTAACATTTCATTGCGATGTGTGGAGTTGCAAAATGCCACGTCAGTGCACTGAAGCTAGAATCTGGGTCCATGTCACTTCGCGCCGCGCAGAAGCAGATGACCTACGAGCTCTTCCTCGCCAAGGGGCTCGAGCTGTTCGACACCAAGGGCTACGCGGCGACGACGATCGACGACATCGCCACCGCGGCGGGCTCCACCCGAACCACCTTCTACCTGCACTTCTCGTCCAAGGCCGACGTGATGAGCGCATTGCTGACCAAGGTCGACGGGATTCTCACCGCCGCGGACAAGCCGCCGCTGACCGAGCTGGTCGCCTCGGGTTCGCGCAGCGAGATCCGCGCGTGGCTGGACCGCAAGTTCTCCCAGTGGGACGAGATCAAGCCCTACCTCACCGCGTCCTACCAGGCCTTCACCGAGCCGGCCGTGGCGGCCAAGACCGAGCAGTGGTTCGAGGACGCCGTCGGCGAGATGATCGAAGGACTCAACAGGGCGGATCGTGTGGCGCCCGATCGTCGTCGGATCCGCTGCGTGCTCGCCTTCGGCCAGCTCGAACACCTCTCGCGCCGCTACTTCTCCGTCGGCTGGCGAACCCCCCGCGAGATCTGCCTCGACGAGATCACCGAATCGTGGTGCTACCTGCTCGAGGCGGCGAACTGAGCACCGCTCGGCGGACGGGCACGTCCCCGACCTCGTCGGCGACCTCGTGCGCGGCATCCGTGCCCGGATCGGCGGCGACAGCGGATTCCGGGCGACTGCCGACCAGACCGAACAGTGTCAGCGCGGCGGACGCCGCGGCGCACAGGGCACACACCAGGAAGGCCAGGGCGTAGCCGCTGCCGAGCGAGGTGAGCGCCAGATCGTGGATCGCCGCCGGCATCCGCACCATCGGGTTGTCGGGACCGGGGGCCCGAGTCGGATCGGTCGGCACCGGGATCACCGGCATCGAGTTGAGCGCCATCGCGCCGCCCTGGTCGCCGATCCCCATGACCGCGCCGGCATGAGCGTCACCGAGCCCGGACTCGCCCACGGCCGCATCGAGCCCGTCGCGGACCTTGCCGCCGGCGACACTGTTGGCCACCGCGGCGACCAGGACCGGCCCCAGCGCGAAACCGAAGTCGCGCAAGAGGTTCGTCGTGGCACTGGCCATACCGGCCAGGTGCAGGGGAACCGTGGTGATGGCCACCGCGGTGATCGAGGCGACCGTGAACGCGAAGCCGACACCGAGCAGCAGCATCGGGAGCAGGAAGTCCGTCCACTCCGACGTGTGGACGTCGAAACGCGAGCACACGAATCCGGAGGCGGCGATCAGACCGAAGCCCGCGGTCAGCACCCACCGGGGTGAGACCCGGTGGATCAGCCGGGACACGACCGGCACCAGCAGGAACGCCGGACCCTGGATGACCAGGAACAGGACGCCGATCTTCAGCGGCGACACGTGCTGGACCGCTCCGAGCCAGATGCTCATCGAGAAGCAGGTGCCGAGGAATGCGAACATGCCGACGACGGCAGTGATGCCCGAGATCGCAAAGGCCCTGTTGGCGAACAGGTTCAGGTGCAGCAGCGGAACCTCGGTCCGCAGTTCGATGACAACGAACGCGATCAGGCAGGCGACGCCGAGGAGGAAGCCCGCCACGATCGCGGTCTCCCCCCATCCGACCTCCGACCCCTGGGTCAGCGCCCAGAGCACCGCGACGAGACCGACGGCCAAGGTGAGCTGCCCGGGCACGTCGAGCCGGCGCCCCTCCGGCGCGGACGAGTCCTGAGCACCCGTCGAGACGACGAACGAGAGCAGTGCCGCAGCGATCACGACACCGAATGCCCAGCGCCAGTTGGCATATTCGGCAATCAGCGCGGCCATCATCGGCGAGACTGCCGCACCGAGCGACAAGAAGCCCGCCCACAGCGCGATCGCCCGGGCGCGAGCCTGGGCGTCGGGTGCAACGGCGGCGATCATCGTCAGCGAAATCGGATACAGGGCACCGGCGCCGATGCCTGCCACGGCCTGACCCACCCACATCACCTGCACCATGTCGGCGAGCACGCACAGCGCCGCGCCGGCGACGATCAGCAGCGCCCCTCCGAGGAGCAGGCGCTTGCGCCCGAACATGTCGCCGAGGACTCCGAAGGTCAGCTCGAAGACAACCATCGTCGTCGCGAAGGCGGCGCTGATCCAGGTCAGTTCCGCGCCGGAGATGTTGAAATGCTGCTGGAACGTGCCGTTCAGCGCTCCGGGCAGCGAGTACGCCACCTGCGCCACCATGACGGCGAGGCATGCGGCGACGAGGGTCGCCCGGTATCCGGACGGCCGCACGGACGTCTCACTCATCGATTGCTCCTTGGTCGAATGTCCTGGCCGTCGACCCGACAGCCGGAAGCGTTCTGTGACCCCCATCACGAACTGAGTGAGCAATCTGTCATATCGCACAACAGAGCGTCAAGTATTTGAACAGAGCATCAACCCAATGCGGGTGGCCGAAGCGGGAGGCGGGCCTCACACACGGGAGGGCGGACCGGGGCACCCTCCGCGTCGCGGTACGAGCAGGGGCCCGAGGTCCGGTCAGACCTCGTCGAAGGCTGCGACCTCGACCAGGATTCGACGCAACCATCCGACGAATTCGTCGTCGGCGAGGCGCGGGTTCCACACCATGTCGATGTCCAGCGACGGAATCGGCAGCGGGAACTCTTCGATGCGCAGGTCCTCCCGGGTCGCCACCGCCACCCGGTAGGTGTGGATCGCAACGCCGCCGGCCTGCGCCACCAGGTGCGGGATCGTCATGAAGTCGGAGATCAGCTGCCCGATCCGGTACTGCACACCGTGCGCGTCCAGGGCGGCGTAGGGCATCACCCGATGCCGGGCGTCGTAGGTCGCGTGGGGCAGCGTGGTGAGCAGGTCGAGCGCCGTCGCGGCGGGATCGGTGTCGGGATGCGCGATCACGACCCAGCGATTCTCGTAGAGCCGCTCACGCGGATAGGGCGCGGCGAACGCCGTCGGCAGCAGGACGACGTCGACCCCGTCGTCGGTGAAGTCGCTCGGCTGCGGATCGACGAAAGTGCGCAGCCGCAGGGTCGAGTTCGGCGCCCGCTCGGCGATCAAGCGCGCCAGCGCCGGACCGATCACGAACGCGATACTGCTGGTTGTCGACACCGTGATCGTGCGACGGTCACGCGCGGGGTCGAAACCGGCGAAGTTCACCACGCGCGCGGCCTGCCGCAGCACCTCGCGCAGCGGCGCGACCAGCTCGTGGGCGCGGGGAGTCAGGACCAGACCGGTCCCCTGCCGCACGACCAGGTCGTCACCGATCAGCCGGCGCATCCGGCCCAGCGCGTGACTCATCGCCGGCTGCGACATGCCGACCCGCTCGGCGGCGCGGGTGACCGACACCTCCTCGAACAGCGCGAGCATCGGCACCAGCAGGTTCAGGTTGACCGACGCGAGTCGCTCCAGAGCGAGATCACTCGGGCGGTCCCGGGATTCGTTCATCAACCCGGACTGTACGCGCCCGTTCGCCGATGCCCCATCGGTCACACGAGGGCAGCTGCGCCGCTGTGAGCCAAGCGGCGCAGCTTCGGAATCGGGATGCGGTGGTTGACCGCCACCGCGACCCCCGCGCCGTCGTCGTGCGTCCAGTGCATCACCGAAGGTCCGCACGGGCTCTCGCCGACGAGAAGACCGGGACCACCGGTCACGGGCAGGTGTCCGACCGCCTTGAGGTTCACCCCGAACTGTTCGGTCCAGAAGTAGGGGTTCAGGTCGAGTTCGGGCGCGTCGTCGCCCGTGAGCAGTGCCGCCGCAGCGACCTTCGCCTGGTCGATCGCGCTGCTCCACAACGGGATCCGGCGCACACCCCACCGCGTCGGGACGGCAGCGACGTCACCGGCAGCGACGATGTCGGCGCGCAGACGGCAGCGGGTGTCGGTGACGAGGCGACCGTCCGGACACAGCGCGCCCAGCCACTCGGTGTTGGGGATGTCGCCGACGGCGCTCACGATCAGGTCCGCACCGATCCGGGATCCGTCACCGAGAAGCACGGAGCCCCCGTCGATCCCAGTGGCCACACCGGTGACGACGGTGAGACCACGGTCGAGGGCCGCGGCGGTCAAGGTGTCCGACAGGTACCGGCCCAGATGGGTCAGCATCGGTGGTCCGTCCGCGACGAGCGTGACCCGGCTGCCCGCCGACAGTGCCGCCGATGCGATCTCCATGCCGAGCGGACCGGCGCCGACGACCACGACGGACGGCTGCTGCGCGAGCCGTTCGCGCAGCACGAGCGCGTCGTCGAGAGTGCGCAGCGTCAGCTCGGGGCTGTCGGCTCCGTCGAGCCGCCGCGCGCGAGAACCGGACGCGATGACGAGCCCGTCGTAGCCGAGTTCGGTGCCGTCGTCGAACCTCACGCGACGGATGTCGGGGTCGAGCCCGACCACGGCGACCCCGAGAATCTCGGTGGCCCCGTGGGTGGGCGGCGCCAGTTCGTGAGAGCCGCCGTCGACGAGCAGTGCCTTCGACAGTGCCGGTCGCGAGTACGCCGCGCGCGGTTCGTCGCCGACGACGGTCAGATCGCCGTCGAATCCGTTGGCGCGGAGGCTGTCGCACGCGGTCTGGCCGGCGATGCCGTTGCCGACGACCAGGACGCGGCGTGGTGTGCCGGTGGTGGTGGTCATTGCCGTCCCGTCAGGGCGAGTTCGAGTGCGGCGACGGGGCAGACCCGGACGGCGGCGCCGGCGGCGGCGGCTTCGGGGCTGCCGTCGGTGAGCTCACCGGCATCGATGACCAGTTCGCCGTCGTCGTCGAGGTGCATCAGGGCGGGAGCGGCTTCTTCACACAGTCCGTGGCCCTCACAGCGGGGCCGGTCGAGGACGATTCTCATGCGGGAACAACCTCCAGGATCTCGAGTTCGTCGATGGAACGGGTGATGTTGCTGGGCAAGCGGATCGGGTCCGCGCAGACGAGACGCCTGGCGTGGACGGCGAGCGCCGCGATGACCGCGTGCGCTTCGAGCCGGGCCAGGCCCTGTCCCGCGCAGCCGTGCGGGCCGTACCCGAAGGACAGGTGGTCGGCCGGGTTGCGTTCGACGAGGAACTCGTCGGGGTTCGCGTAGTGCCGCGGGTCTCGGTTGCCTGCGCCGAACAGGACCGCGACCTGGGTTCCGGCGGGCACCTCGATGCCGTCGATCTCGACGTCACGGGTGACTTCCCTGCCCCAGGCGTGGACGGGCGCCCAGAAGCGAAGGACCTCGTTGAAGGCCGCCGAGACCAGGGAGGGGTCCCGGCGGACGAGCTCGAACTGATCGGGATGCTTGGCAAACAGCGCGACGACGTTGCCGATCGCGGAGATCGTGGTGTCCACACCGGCGCCCAGGTACTGATGGATGATGTGACCGGCGGTGTTCGGCGGGATCGCGCCGCGGGCCTCGGCGTCGAAGATGCCGCGTCCCACCGATCCCGGGGCCAGGTCCTCGGCCCGGACACCGGCACACCAGGCGTAGAGCTCCCCTGCGATCGGGAAGTTCTCGGCGGTGCGCTGGTTCATCGGGCCGATGACCTCCATCGCGGCCTGTCCCCAGCGCAGCATGTTCTCCCGGACCTCGCCGGTGAAGCCGATCAGGTCGGCGACCACTTCCAGCGGAAACGCGCGGGCGAGGGCGTCGATCGCCTCGAAGGAACCCTGCGCGACCAGATTCGCGACCAGAGCGTCGGCCTTGGACTCGATCTGCCCCTTGAGTCCGCGCAGGGCCCGCGGGGAGAGGTTCTCGGTGAGGGTCGCCCGCAACTCGGTGTGGATCGGCGGATCCGAGGCGAGCGAAGTGCCTTGTAGCGCCTCGTTCACCGCCGGATTGAAGCCGATCGTGCGGGACGAGAACGTCGCGGGATCGCCGAGCGCGGCTCGGATCGTGTCGTAGCGGGTCAGGGCATGGACGTTGTTGGCGGGCAGGTGGACGACCGGGCCGAGCTCGCGGAGCTGCGCGAACGTCGGGTACGGATCGGTGAGGACGTCGTCGGCGAAGAGGTCCACGTCGGAGGTGGGCGGGGGGCTGCTGGTCATGCCTCCAGTGAAGTGACTGCAGTCACATTAATCCAACTCATAGTTTGCATGGACCGGCATTCACCTCGTTCATGGTTCCGGGCGTGACTCAGCGGGCCAGGTCGGCCTCGATGCCGTCCGCGGCCATGCGCAGGGTGGCCACGAGCGCCGGCAGCCGCTGACGGTCGTAGCGGACCGAGGGCATCGAGACCGACAGTCCGGCAACGACTTTCCCGGAGGCATCGCGCACCGGCACGCCGACCGCGACCACTCCGCGTTCGGAGCGCCCCTGGTTGACCGCGAAGCCCTGCCTGCGGATTCGGGTCAGTTCGGCCCTCAGCCGGGCCAGGTCCGGCGAGTCCCCCTCGCCCTCGTCGTACCGTGCGACACCCACCTCGCCCAGTTCCCCTGGATCGAGGTCGGCCAGCAGCAGCAGTCCACCCGAGGTGCGGTGCGCGGGAAAGACCATGCCCTCTCGCGAACCCACCCGCAACGCCTGCGCGGACTCCACCGAGGCGATGAACCGGACCTCCGCACCGGTGCGGATGGTCAGGTTGGCCGACTCCCCCAACGCCTGCACCAGGCGTTCCATGTGCGGCAGGGCCGCCGATCGCAGGAGGGAGGTGGCCGAACGGGAGTGCTCGGCCAACTCCAGGACCGGCCCGGCGCCGTACTGCCGTCCGGGCCGTTGCACCGCGAAGTCCCGGAAGACGAGCATCTGCAGCAGCCGGTGCGCGGTGGACCGGGCGACCCCGAGCCGCTCGGCCGCCTCCGCGACGGTCAGGTCCCCCTCCAACTGCAGGATCGTCGCCAACCGCAGGGCGTGGTCCACGCTCGCGATCGCGTAGGCGGGCGGGGTCTTCTGCGGGTTCTGCATAGAATTCTGTATAGCAGAATCAATTATTCTGTGATGAGAAACAGCCTCACCCTGGAGGCATGACTTCGACCGACAACCCCGTCCGGCTCCGGGCCGTCGAGGCCCCGGGCCAGCCGGAGGTGACCCCGGCGCTCGAGGAGCTCTACCGCGGCTTCGAGTCCGAACTGCTGGTGCCGCTGTGGACCGAGATCGGCGACCTGATGCCCGCCCACCCACGCTCGCGTGCCGTGCCGCACCTGTGGAAGTGGGAGAACCTGGTCCGGCTCGCCGAGCGGGCAGGCGAGATCGTCCCGGTCGGTCGGGGCGGCGAGCGACGCGCGATCGCGCTGGCCAATCCGTCCCTCGGCGGACGCCCCTTCGCCACCCCCACCCTGTGGGCGGCCATCCAGTACCTCATGCCGGGCGAGGACGCCCCCGAGCACCGGCACACCCAGCACGCGTTCCGCTTCGTCGTCGAGGGCTCCGGGGTGTGGACGGTCGTCGGCGGGGACGCCGTCCCGATGAACCGCGGCGACTTCCTGCCGCAGGCGGGCTGGAACTGGCACGCGCACCACAACGCCACCGACAGGCCGATGGCCTGGATCGACGGACTCGACATCCCGTTCCAGTACCTGACGGAGGGACAGTTCTTCGAGTTCGGCCGCGACGAGATCACCGACGCGGAGCGGATCACCCCCGAGCGGTCCCGCTCCGAACGGCTGTGGGGTCACCCCGGGCTGCGCCCGCTGAGTGCGACCCCGGTCGCACCGGGCACCCCACTGCTGTCCTACAAGTGGGAGCACACCGACCGTGCGCTCACCGACCAGCTGGCGATCGAGGCCGAGGGCCACGGCGGCACCGTCGAACCCGGCCACGCCGCGGTCCGCTACACCAATCCGCACACCGGAGGCGACGTCCTGCCGACGATGCGCACCGAGTTCCACCGCGTCGTGCGGGGCGCCGAGACCGCCCCGGTGCGGGAAACCGGGTCGAGCGTCTACCAGGTCTTCGACGGCTCGGGCACGGTCACCGTCGGCGACAACAGCTGGACCGTCACCCGCGGCGACCTGTTCGTCGTACCGTCCTGGACCGCCTTCTCGGTCCGATCCGAAGCCGGCGGCACCGACTCCGATTCCGGCGCCCTCGACCTGTTCCGCTTCGGCGACGCCCCCGTCTTCGAAGCACTCGCGCTCAACCGAATGGAGATTTCCCGATGAGGCTCAGCACAATTCGCACCGGCGGCTCGACCCGCGCAGTCAAGCTCGAGGGCGACCTGCTTGTCGATCTGGGCGATGCCGATCTGGGTGTCTTCCTGGCCCGCGACGACTGGCGGGAACGGGCCGCCGCTACCTCTGCCGAAGGTGCCGCCACCTACCCGCTCGAGGGCGCCGACTTCGCGCCGGTGGTCCCGCAGCCGTCGAAGGTGGTGTGCGTCGGGCACAACTACACCAACCACATCAAGGAGATGGGCCGCGAGCTGCCCTCCTACCCGACGCTGTTCCCGAAGTTCGCCGACACGCTGATCGGCGCCAACGACGACGTCGTCAAGCCCGCCGAGACCGACGCCCTCGACTGGGAGGTCGAGCTCGTCGTCGTCATCGGCAAGCAGGTCCGCCGGGCGAACGACGCCGAGGCCGAGGCCGCGATCGCGGGTTTCACCGTGATGAACGACATCTCGGTGCGCGACTGGCAGTTCCGCACGATCGAATGGACCCAGGGCAAGATCTGGGACTCCTCGACCCCGGTCGGCCCGTTCCTGGTCACACCCGACGAGGTCGGCGGCGTCCGCCCGGCCCTCGAGGTCACCACGACGGTCGACGGCCAGGTCATGCAGCGCGACAACACCGGAACACTGCTGTTCGACCCGGTCACCCTGGTCAAGTACGTCTCGACCGTCATCCGGCTCAACCCGGGTGACCTGATCGCGACCGGCACTCCCGCCGGCGTCGGGCACGCCCGCGACCCGAAGGTGTACCTGCTCGGCGGCGAGACCGTCGTGACCTCCGTCGAGGGGCTCGGTGCGTGCACCAACAAGGTGATCAAGGAATGACCCGCGCGTTCGCCGACACCCGCCGCTGGATGCAGCAGGGCACCGCGCTGTACCTCGCCGGCGTCGCGGGCCTCGACGAGGCCGGTCTGGCCGCGCCGTCCGGGCTGCCGGGTTGGAGCCGCCGCCACCTCGTCGCCCACGTCGCCGCGAACGCCGAGGCCCTCGGCAACCTCGTGCACTGGGCCGAGAGCGGGATCACCACCCCGATGTATGCCTCCCCCGACGCCCGCGCGCAGGGGATCGAGGAGGGTGCCCGGCGACCGGCGGCCGAACTGCTGTCCTGGGCACCGGCCTCGGCGGAGAAGCTAGAGGCGGAGATGGACCGGCTCACCGACGAGCAGTGGAGCCGGCCGATCGTCACCGCCCAGGGGCGCACCGTCCCGGCCACCGAGATCCCGTGGCTGCGCACGCGCGAGGTCTGCGTGCACGCGGTCGATCTCGGCACCGGCACCACGTTCGCCGACCTGCCGGCCGACTTCCTGGCTGCGCTCGGCGACGACATCGTCGCCAAGCGCAGCGCCGCACCCGCCGTCGCACTGCGGCTCGAGGCGACCGACGCCGACATCGCCTGGGACCTGCCGGGCACCGACGCGGCGGTCACGGTCGCCGCACCCCTGGCCGACCTGATCGCCTACCTCAGCGGCCGCGCCGCCGACCTGTCGACCACCGACGGATCCCCCGCGCCGGCGCTGCCGGCATGGCTGTGAACGGAGACACCATGAACACACCCGACGTCATCGTCGTCGGCGGCGGCATCGGCGGTCTCAGCGCGGCGTTCGCGCTGACCCGGAAGGGCCTGACCGTCCGGGTACTGGAGCGGGCAGCGGCCTTCGGCGAGGTCGGTGCCGGTCTGCAGATCGCACCGAACTGCACCCGCATCCTCGACGAGTACGGGCTGCTCGACGAAGCCAAGAGCCTCGGCGTCGTTCCCGAGGCGATGGTCATGCGCGACGCCGTCGACGCGACGGAGCTGACCCGGCTGGACCTGGTCGACCTCGAAAGGCGTTACGGGTTCCCGTATCTGGTCATCCACCGGAGCGACCTGCACGGAATGTTCCTGCGGGCCTGCGAACGCGCCGGGGTCGAGCTGATCACCGACGCGAAGGCCGTCGCCTACGAGAACACCGCAACCGGAGCGCTCGTCCGCCTCGCGAACGGGGACGTACACGAGGCCGGCCTGGTGATCGCGGCCGACGGCCTGCACTCCGTCGCCCGCAAGCTGCTGGTCGAGGACGAGCCGGTCTCGTCCGCGTACGTCGCGTACCGCGGCACGGTCCCTGTCGCGGACCTGGGCGACCGGCCGGTGGACCTGTCCGAGGTCGTCGTCTACGTCGGCCCCCGGCACCACTTCGTGCACTACGGACTACGGGGCGGCGAAATGCTCAACCAGGTCGCCGTTTTCGAGTCGCCCAAGGCACTGGCCGGAGAGGACGACTGGGGCACCCCCGACGAGCTCGACGCCGCGTTCACCGCGGCCTGCCCGGAGGTCCGCGAGGGCATCCCGTTCATGTGGCGGGACAAGTGGTGGCGGATGTTCGACCGGGACCCGATCTCGAACTGGGTGCACGGCCGGATCGCGCTGCTCGGCGACGCGGCACACCCGCCACTGCAGTACATGGCCCAGGGCGCGATCATGGCCATCGAGGACGGCTGGGTGCTCGCCGAGCACGTCGCCCGGCTGCGGGACACCGACCCCGGTGCCGCGGTCGACTGGGACGCAACCCTGGCCTCGTACAACGCGGTTCGGCCCGAGCACTGCCGCCGCGTGCTCACCACCGCACGCGCGTGGGGTGAGCTGTGGCATCTCGACGGCGTGCCGCGTGAGCAGCGGAACCTGCTGCTGCGGGACCGCGACACGCACGACTACACCTACACCGACTGGATCTACGGGCCCACCGCCCTGTTCCCGGAAGACGAGGCACCGATGTACCCGATCGTGCCCCTCGCCTCGGCGGCCGAGCTGGTTCTGGGCCGCTAGCCGCCGAGAACGAGAAACGGGTGGCTCCCGCACTCCCCACAAGGGACTGCGCCGGGAGCCACCCGTTTTCGATGCTGGAGGGTCAGGCCGTGAGCACCAGGCCCGACGTCGGGACGCCGGTGCCGGCGGTGACGAGCACGTTCTGCACGTCCGGCACCTGGTTGACCGACGTGCCGCGGATCTGGCGCACGCCCTCGGCGATGCCGTTCATGCCGTGGATGTAGCCCTCGCCGAGCTGGCCGCCGTGCGTGTTGAGCGGCAGCCGCCCGCCGAGTTCGATGGCGCCGTCGGCGATGAACTCCTTCGCCTCGCCGCGACCGCAGAACCCGAGCTCCTCGAGCTGCATCAGCACGTACGGGGTGAAGTGGTCGTACAGCACCGCCGTCTGCATGTCCTGCGGCCGCAGCCCCGACTGGGCCCACAACTGGTCGCCCACCAGACCCATTTCCGGCAGACCGCTCAGGCCGTCCCGGTAGTAGCTGGTCATGATGTACTGGTCAGCGCCGCTGCCCTGCGCGGCGGCGGCGATGATCGCCGGCGTGTTCGGCAGATCCTTCGCCCGCTCCGGAGACGTCACCACGATCGCGATGCCGCCGTCGGTCTCCTGACAGCAGTCCAGCAGGTGCAGCGGCTCCGCGATGTACCGCGAGTTCTGGTGGTCCTCGATGGTGATCGGCTTGCCGTAGAAGAACGCGTTCGGGTTGGTCGCCGCGTGCTTGCGGTCGGCGACCGCCACCCGGCCGAAGTCGGCACTGGTCGCCCCGTAGACGTGCATGTAGCGCTGCGCGATCATCGCCACGAACGACGCCGGGGTGCTCAGGCCGTGCGGGTACGAGAAGGCGTTGTCGGTGCCCGACGAGTTCACCTGCTGCACCAGAGCCGAATTGACCTGGCCGAAGCGCATTCCCGACCGCTCGTTGAACGCGCGGTAGGCGACCACGACGTCCGCGACGCCGGTGGCCACGGCCATCGCCGCCTGCTGGATGGTCGCGCAGGCCGCGCCGCCCCCGTAGTGGATGCGGGAGAAGAACTTCAGGTTCGGGATGCCCACCGAACGGGCCACGGCCACTTCGGTGTTGGTGTCCATCGTGAACGACGTCAGCCCGTCCACGTCCGACGGCTTCAGGCCCGCGTCGTCGAGGGCGGCCTGCACCGCTTCCGCGGCCAGACGCAGTTCGCTGCGACCGGAATCCTTGGAGAAGTCGGTGGCGCCGATGCCGACGATCGCGGCCTTGCCGGACAGCTCGCTCACTGGGCTGCTCCATCCATCACGAGGGTGACCGTGGACTTGATGTGGTCACCGAGGCTGTCCTTGCCGACGATGTCGAGGGTGACCAGGCCGTCCTCGACGGAGGCGACCGAGCCGGTCAGGGTCAGGGTGTCGTACGCGTACCACGGCACACCGAGACGCAGCTTGATCGACTTGATCACCGCGCGCGGGCCCGCCCAGTCCGTGACGTACCGCTGCACCAGGCCGGTGTCGGTGAGGATGTTGACGAAGATGTCCTTCGACCCGCGCTGCTGCGCCTTGTCACGGTCGTGGTGGACGTCCTGGAAGTCCCTGGTGGCCAACGCCGTCGACACGATGAACGTCGGGTCGCCATGAATGGACAGGCTCGGCAGGCTCTCCCCCACCGACACGTCGAGGGTGCTGGTCATCACGACTCCTTCACTGGACGCCAGGCGTACAGGGTCCACGGCTGCTGGTCGGTCTCGTCGTCGCCGGGCAGGTCGAGGAACTCCACCTGGACGCGCTGCCCGATGGTCACGTCGGCCGGGTCGATGCCGCGCAACTCACCGAGCATGCGCACGCCCTCGTCGAGTTCGACGAGCGCGACCACGAACGGCAGCGAGCGACCCGGCACCTTCGGCGCGTGGTGCACCACGTGACTGAACACGGTGCCCTGACCGGACGCGACCACGTAGTCGGTCCGCTCGGACTTGTCCTTCCAGATCGCCGGCACCGGCGGGTGCTGCAACGACCCGTCCTGCCGCTGCTGGATCCGCAACTCGTGGGCGGCCACACCCTCCCAGAAGAACTCGGTGTCCCGCGAGACCGACGGACGCAGCATCCGGGTGGGGTCGAGGTCGTCGAGCGGCCCGCCCAGGCTCGAGGTGGCCTCGGTGCGAGCCGGTTCCGCCGCCTCGGTCTTCGCGGGCGGCGCGAACTTCAGGATCCGGAACAGCATCTCGGCGACGACCTCGTCACCGACCTTCCAGTAGTTGCGGGTGGTGAAGAACCAGCCCTCCCCCAAACCGGTCTTCTTCGGTCCCACAACGTCTTCGAGGACCGACTCGATGGTCACTTCCTCACCGGGACGCAGGTAGCGGTGGTAGGTCTGGTCGCAGTTGGTGGCGACCACCGAGGTGTACCCGGCCTCGTCGAGGATCTCGGTCATCCGGCCGAGCGGGTCGTCCTCCTCGCGCACCGCACCGAGACCGCGCATCGTCCACACCTGTGCCATCGCGGGCGGTGCCACGAGGCCGCCGTGACCGGCGGCGATCGCCGCGTCCTCGTCGACGTAGATGGGGTTCTCGTCGCCGATCGCCTCGACCCAGTTGCGGATCATCGGCATGTTGATCGGATCACGGCCCTTGCGCGGCTTGCTGGCGCCGCCGTCCCGAACCCGCTGCGCCGCAGCGAGAATGTCCTGCTCGCTCATCGGCGTGCCACCTTCGGCAGACCCAGACCGGCGGTGGAGATGAGGTCACGCATGACCTCGTTGACGCCGCCGCCGAAGGTGATGGTGAGGTTGCGCTTGGTCTGCGCGTCCAGCCACCTCAGCAGGTGCCCGGTCTCGGGGTCTGCCAGGTCGC
This sequence comes from Rhodococcus sp. NPDC003322, assembly GCF_053589555.1. Taxonomy (NCBI): domain Bacteria; kingdom Bacillati; phylum Actinomycetota; class Actinomycetes; order Mycobacteriales; family Nocardiaceae; genus Rhodococcus; species Rhodococcus sp. NPDC003322. Next base: position 1,191,431 of record NZ_JBSFSC010000001.1, read on the forward strand.
CCCAGCGGCCCACGACCTCCTCGGCCAGGCGACCCATACGCTGGATCTGCTCGGTGGCGAACACCTTCGTCGCCGAGGCGTCGGCCATGTCGACGGCGCCCTCCGCCGACGCGACCTGCCAGTTGAGCAGTTCGTTGAGCCGGTAGATCGCGCGGATCTCACCGAGCGCACGCTGCACGTCGGGCTGCGTGACGAGCGGCTGCCCGTCCGGGCCCGGACGCTTCGCCCACTCGCTGATCTGGTCGTACAGCCCGCCGACCCGGCCGGACGGGCCGAGCATGACACGCTCGTGGTTGAGCTGGGTCGTGATCAGCTTCCAGCCCTTGTTCTCCTCCCCGACGAGCATCGAGGCCGGCACGCGCACGTTCTCGTAGTAAGTGGCGTTGACGTGGTGTGCGCCGTCCGCGGTGATGACCGGGGTCGACGAGAAGCCCGGATCCGTGGTGTCGACGATGAGGATCGAGATGCCGCGGTGGCGGTCCTCGGTGGTACCGGTGCGGCAGGCCAGCCAGATGTAATCGGCGGCGTGTCCACCGGTGGTGAAGTACTTCTGGCCGTTGACGATGTAGTGATCACCGTCGCGGACCGCGGTGGTGCGCAGCGACGCCAGGTCGGTGCCCGCCTCGGGTTCGGTGTACCCGATCGCGAAATGCACCTCGCCGGTGAGGATGCCGGGCAGGAACTTCTGCTTCTGCTCCTCGGTGCCGTACACCTGCAGGGTCGGGCCGACGGTCTGCAGCGTCACCGACGGCAGCGGCACGTCCGCGCGGACAGCCTCGTTGGTGAAGATCTGCTGCTCGATCTCACCGAAACCCTTGCCGCCGAACTCCTTCGGCCAGCCGACACCAAGCCAGCCGTCGCGGCCCATGCGGCGGATGACCTCGTGGTAGACCGGGCCGTGCCGGTCGGTGAGCATGATCTCGGCCTCCTCCGGCGAGATCAGGTCGGCGAAATACTTCCGCAGTTCCGCCTGGAGCTTCTTCTGCTCGGGGGTCAGATCGATGAGCATGCTGCCTCCACACCGAGGTCGCGGGCGCCGAGGGCGCCGAGAATGGACAGACGGGACGACGGGCCGCCGACGAGCCGGACGAAGTCCTTGGTCTGCTCGTAGTACAGATGCGCCGGGTAGGTCACGTCGGCGCCGAGACCGCCGTGCATGTGGATGCACTGCTGCATCGCCACCGGCAGCTGCTCGGCCAGCCAGTAGGCGGCCACCGCGGTGTCCTCTGTGGCGTCGAGGCCCTCCGCGAGTCGCCAGCACGCCGACGTCGCGGCCAGCTCCAGCGTGCGAGCGGTGACGTAGGAGTCGGCGAGTTGCTGCGAGACGGCCTGGAATGCGGCAATCGGCTTGCCGAACTGCTCGCGGGTGCTCACGTGCTTGGCGGCCAGGTTGGTCATCCCGGTCCCCAGGCCCGCGGCCTGTGCGGCGACCGCGGCGAGCGCGATCCGGTACAGCTCCTCGACCCGGGCACCCGTGAGCAACGCTCCCGAGTCGATGCGCACGCCGTCGAGCGCCATCGTGTATTCCGGCGCCAGGGACGGGGTGAACGTGCGGGTGAGCGTGACGCCGTCGGCGTCGGGCGCCACGACGGCCACCCCGGCCGACGTCGGCACCAGCACGAAGGCGGCCTGCTCGGCGTACCGCACGCCCACCTTGCGGCCGGTCACGACGTATCCGTCGCCGTCGGCGGTCGCGGTGGTCGCCGGCGTCGCAGGCAGCGGCGCGCCCGGCTCGCTCAGCGCCGCGGTGAGGATCGCGCCGCCGGCCACACCGGCGAGGAACCGCTGCGGGTCACCGCCGAGCGCGAGCAGCGGCAGCACACCGAACCCGAGGGTCTCGAGAACCGGGACCTGCGCCGCGTGCCGGCCGACCTGGCCGAGCAGCACACCGATCTCGGCGATGCCGAGGTCGTCGCCGCCGAGCGCGGACGGCAGCGGCAACGAGAGCACCCCCTCGTCGGCGAGACGCTGCCACAGGGTGGCGTCCCACACGGGGGCGTTGCGATCCATGGCCGCGAGCGTCTCTGCGCTCGCCGCCGTCTGCAGCACGGCAGAGGCCACCTCGGCCACCGCCTGCTGTTCACTGCCAAGAGTGAAGTCCACCTGAGAAACCGTCCTATCGAAATACGTGGAAATCAGTGCACGTGTGACTGCTCAGCATTGAAACACCGGGTTCGCGGCCGAGCCCGCCGCGTTCCCACTCTCCAGTAGTGCTAGCCGCGCGGCAGCCCGAGCAGCTGTTCGGCGGCGACGGTGAGCAGGATCTGCTCGGTGCCTCCGGCGATCGTCAGGCACCGGGTGTTGAGGAACTCCCGGGACAGCGGCCCTTCGACCGCGCCGCCGACGCCCGCGCACTCGAGCGCGTACTCGGCGACCGCCTGCCGGTGCCGCACCCCGACCAGCTTGCGCACGCTCGACGCCGGACCGGGATCCTGGCCGTCGAGCTGACGCAGGGTGGTGCGGTGCTCGAGCAGCGAGCCGACCATCGCGTCACCGACGAGAAAGCCGATCCGGTCCTCGGTGACCGGATCCGTGCCCCCACGGCCTGCGAGCTCGAGGAGCTCCTCCATCGCCTTGCCGAGCGAGGACCCGCCGCTCATCGCGACGCGCTCGTTGGCGAGGGTGGTGCGCGCCAGCCTCCAGCCGCCGTTCACCTGCCCGACCACGCAGTCGTCGGGCACGAAGACACCGTCGAGGAACACCTCGTTGAACAGGGCGTCGCCGGTGATCTCCCGCAGCGGCGAGATCCGGATCCCCGCACTGCGCATGTCGACCAGGAAGTAGGTGATGCCCTTGTGCTTCGGTGCGTCCTTGTCGGTGCGAGCCAGGCAGATCGCCCAATCCGCTTCGCGGGCAAGGGAAGTCCACACCTTCTGGCCGTTGAGGACCCAGCCTCCGTCGACCTTCTCCGCGGTCGTGCGCAGGGAGGCCAGGTCGGAGCCTGCGCCCGGCTCGGAGAACAGCTGGCACCAGACCAGGTCACCGCGCAGGGTCGGCATCGCGAACCGCTCGATCTGCTCGGCGGTGCCGTGCTCGAGGACGGTCGGCACCGCCCACCACCCGATCACCAGGTTCGGGGTCTCGAGCTCCGCGCGGGCGAGCTCCTCACCGATGAGGATCTGTTCGGCCGCCTTCGCGGACTTCCCGTACGGCGCGGGCCAGTGCGGGGCGAGGTAGCCGGACTCGGCGAAGGCGGCGCGACGGTCGGTCTCGGGCAGGGCGACGATCGCCTCGATCTCGGCGCGCACCGAGGCGCGCTGCGCCTCGAGGTCGCCGAGGTCGACGGTGAGGTGTCTGCGCGCACCGGCGCGGGTCAGCTCCGCCACGCGCGCCCGCCACGCGGCGCCGCCGCCGAGCAGCTGCCGCAGGGAGACGACCCGTCGCAGGTAGAAGTGCGCGTCGTGCTCCCACGTGAAGCCGATGCCACCGAGCACCTGGATGCAGTCCTTGGCGGTGTCCACGGCGGCGTCCAGCGCCACGGACGCCGCGACGGCGGCCGCGATCGGCAGCTCGTCACCGGCCTCGGCGGCCACCGCGGCGTCCCACGCGACCGCGCGGATCTGCTCGACGCGGCACAGCATCTCCGCGCACAGATGCTTGATCGCCTGGAACGAGCCGATCGGCTTGCCGAACTGCTCGCGGATCTTCGCGTACTCGACGGCCGTGGTCAGGCACCAGCCCGCGATGCCCGCGGCCTCGGCGGCAGCCAGCGTCGCGGCGAGGTCGCGCACCAGCCCGGGACGCACCTCCGAGAGCACGCGGTCCGACGAGACCCGCACCCCGGCACAGGTCACCGTCGCCAACGGGACGCTCACGTCGACGTTCTGGACGGCTTCGACCGTCAGCCCGGGCGCACCGGCCTCGACCAGGCACCAGACAACATCACCCGAGGCTTCGCCCGAGGTGGTGTCGCCGGCCCGGGTGGCGGGCACCAGCACGCCGATCCCGGGTGCGCCGCCGAGCGCGAACCCGGCCGCCCCGGTCAGCACCACGGTGCCGTCGGCGTCGACGGCAGCGCTCACGTCGCCGTCCAGCACGACACCGACCGGCAGCGCGCCCTCGGCGAGTTCCGGACCCCACTGCTTGGCGGCCGGCTCTCCGCTGCGGCCCACGACGAGTGCGGCGAGCGCGGTCGAGAGCACCGGACCGGCGGCGAGGGACGCGGCGGACTGCTCGAGCATCACCGCGAGGTCGACGACCTCACCGTCGGCGCCACCGACCTCCTCCGCCTGGGCGACCATGAACAGGCCGAGTTCGGCGAGCGCGCCCCAGTGCGTCCGCCACGAGTCGGTCGGACCCTGGCGCAGCGTCTCGACCGGATTCGCCGAACGGGCCCAGGACTGGATCGATTCCTGGACCGCACGCTGCTCGTCTGTCGTGGCAATACTCACAAGCCTGGCCACCCTTTCAGTGCTGACAAAACCCTCTAGAACGTGTTCTAATCTCTTAGTCGGCTCTCAGTCAAGGCCGGAACCGAAGCGCACATAAAACCATTAGACATTTCAAGGAAGCTCGTCGATGACCTCCTCCCCCCGCACCCGCTCCGCCGGCAAGGCCGGAGCGAACGGCGCCGTCTCCACGCTGACGGACGACGACCTCAGCTCGAACGCGCAGCGCGAACGTCGCAAGCGCATTCTCGACGCGACTCTCGCGCTCGCGTCGAAGGGCGGATACGAGGCCGTGCAGATGCGGGCGGTCGCCGAGCGCGCCGACGTCGCGGTCGGCACCCTGTACCGGTACTTCCCGTCGAAGGTGCACCTGCTGGTCTCGGCGCTGGGCCGCGAATTCGAGAAGATCGACTCCCGCAAGAAGATGCCGCCCGGCGACAGCCCGATCGAGCGGATGCACCTGATCCTCGGCCAGATCACCCGGGCGATGCAGCGCGACCCGCTGCTCACCGAAGCGATGACCCGCGCCTTCATGTTCGCCGACGCGTCCGCCGCGGCCGAGGTGGACCAGGTCGGCCGGCTGATGGACTCGCTGTTCGCCCGCGCGATCAGCGACGGCACGCCGACCGAGGAGCAGCTTCAGATCGCCCGCGTCATCTCCGACGTGTGGCTGTCGAACCTGGTCGCGTGGCTGACGCGACGCTCGTCGGCCACCGATGTCGCCAACCGTCTGGAACTGACCGTCGAACTGTTGCTCGGTGGGTACAAGCTCAAGCACAGTTCGTAAGTAGACTTTGCGCGGTGAGTGCGCAGGATCTACCAGTCGAGCTCCGACGGCGTCTCGTCTCCATCGCGAGGACGCCGCGACTTCTCGTGACCTCCGACTACGACGGCACCATGGCGCCGATCGTGTCGGATCCGGCGAAGGCGTTCCCCCATCCGGACGCGGTCCGCGCCCTGCGCGCACTCGCGATCCTGCCGGGGACCACGTCCGCCGTCGTATCCGGACGCGCGCTGCGCGATCTGGCGGTGCTCTCCCGGTTGCCGGTCGAGGTGCAACTCGTCGGCAGCCACGGCTCCGAGTTCGACGTGGGGTTCGTGCACGAGATCAGCGACGACGCCCGCCGCCTCCTCCGCGAACTCACCGCCGAGTTGCAGGGCATCGCCGCCGAGAGCCCCGGGGTCGCAGTCGAAGTGAAACCGGCCAGTGCCGCGCTGCACGTGCGCAACGCGAGCCCCGCGGTCGGCGAGGCCGCGCTCACCCGGGTCCGCCAGGGCGCTGCCAAGTGGAACGGTGTCCAGGTCACCGAGGGCAAGGCCGTCATCGAACTGGCGGTCATCACGACCGACAAGGGTGAGGCCCTCGACATCCTCCGGCACCGGGAGGGCGCCTCCGCGACGGTGTTCTTCGGCGACGACGTCACCGACGAGAAGGCGTTCGCGCGCCTGCAGGGACCGGACGTGGGGGTGAAGGTCGGCGAGGGCGACACGCTCGCCGAGTTCCGGATCGACCGCACCGAGGACGTGGGCGCGGCGTTGGCCTTCCTGCTCGAGGAACGCCGCACCTGGCTGAACGGTGAGAGCGCGCCGCCGATCGAACGGCTCACGATGCTCGCCAGTCCGCGCACCGTCGCGCTGCTCACCCCGGAAGCCGGAGTGACCTGGCTGTGTCACCCCGAACCGGACTCGGCGGCGGTGTTCGCGCACCTGCTCGGCGGGGTCGGGGCCGGACACTTCACCGTCGAGCCGTACCGGGCCGGACTGCCGCTGAGCCAGAGCTACGTCGACGGCACCATGACGGTGGAGACGCGCTGGGCGAGCCTGCAGGTCACCGACTACCTGCCGCACGACGTCCCGGCCGGACGGACCGAGCTGACCCGGGTGATCACCGGCCGGGCGAAGGCCGTGGTGACGTTCGCACCGCGTCCTGAGTTCGGCCAGGTGCAGGTGCACCTGGAGCCGGAGGAGAACGGCCTGCGGGTGTACGGCATCAACGATCCGCTCGTGCTGCGCTCGCCGGGCGTCGAATGGGAGATCGTCAGCGACGGCGTCCAGCAGACCGCGCACGCGGTCGTCGACCCCTCGAACGGGCCGATCGTTCTCGAACTACGTTGCGGCACCACAGATCTGAGCCCGTCACCCGTACCGGAACCGGACCGCCGCGCGCAGGCGGAGTCGTACTGGCGGGACTGGGCGGACGATCTGGAACTGCCGTCCCGCAAGCGTGGACTGATGAAGCGGTCGGCGCTGACACTGCGCGGGCTCGTGCACACCGACTCCGGTGCGATCCTCGCCGCGGCCACCACCTCGCTCCCGGAGGAACTCGGCGGCGTCCGCAACTGGGACTACCGCTACTGCTGGCTACGGGACGCGTCGATGACCGCGTCCGCCCTGGTGACACTCGGCTCGCTCGGCGAGGCCGAGGGGCTCCTCGAGTGGGTGCACCGGGTCCTCGAGAGCATCCCCGGCCCCGAACGACTGCACCCGCTCTACACGATCCACGGCACCAATCTGCCACCCGAGGCCGTGATCGACTCGCTGCCCGGATACGGGGGCTCGCGCCCCGTCCGCGTCGGCAACGCCGCGAACTCGCAGGTCCAGTTGGACGTGTTCGGACCGATCGTGGAGCTGATCGCGGACCTGGCACAGGCCCGCGAGAAGAAGGGGATCGCCGAACCGCTGACCGACCGGGACTGGGACCTCGTGCTGGCGATGGTGTCCGCCGTGCAGCGCCGGTGGGCCGAGCCCGACAACGGCATCTGGGAGATCCGCGGAAACCCGCGCCACCACGTGTACTCGAAGGTCATGTGCTGGGTGACGGTCGACCGCGCACTGAAGCTGGCCACGGACTTCGGCCGCTCCGCGGGAGTGGACTGGGAGGCGTTGCGGCACGAGATCGCCGACGAGGTCACGGATCGCGGCTGGAGCGACCGCGCGAACTCGTACACCGCCGCCTACGACGGCACCGACCTCGACGCGGCCACCCTGCACATCGGCCTGTCCGGCCTGATCGACCCGTCCGACCCGAGGTTCGCGGCCACTGTCATCGCGACCGAGGCCGAACTGCGCAGCGGGTCGACCGTGTACCGGTACCACCACGACGACGGCCTGCCGGGCGGCGAGGGGGGCTTCCACCTGTGCGCGGCCTGGCTCGTCGAGGCGTACCTGCTGATCGGGCAGCGAGCCGACGCGGAGGCGCTGTTCGCGCAGCTGGTCGCCGCGGCGGGGCCCACCGGGCTGCTCGCCGAGGAGTACGACCCGGTCGCCGAACGCTCCCTGGGCAACCACCCGCAGGCGTACAGCCACATCGGGCTGCTTCGCTGCGCCCAGCTGCTGAGCTAGCGCCTGCGGCGCCTGTGAGTACTTGTGGTGGCCCTGGCAACCACAAGTACTCACAGGCGCGAAGCGCCTACGAGACGGTCATGTCCTCCGGCGCCCAGTAGGCGCGCAGTTCGACGATCTCGCCGGCGTCGTTGAAGCGGAAGGTGTCGATCGGAGCGGACGTGTAGGTGGTCCCGCCCGCCTTCGACACCACACTGAAGTGGGCCACTGCTTCGCCGCCCGCGACCCGGACGGCGAGCAGTTCGGCGGTGTTCTCCATCGCGGCACCACGATCGAAGAACTCCACGAGCGCGGCGCGACCCACCTTCGGCTCGCTGCCGACGGGATCCTCGACGACGGCGTCGTCCGCGAACAGGGCGGCCCGCTCGGTACCCGAACCTTCCGCGATCAGACGCACGTAGCTCTCCACGACTGAGCGCAGTTCCTCCGGTGTGGCCATGTCGAATCTCCCTTGCGATGAAACGATTTCGGTGCGGCTCGATGACCCGCGGGTCCACGCTAGGGGGACCCGCGGGTCATCGACCGCACCATTCCGCTCATCGGGACGATGCGAGTGCGGCTACTCCGCCGGACCGCGTTCCCACCGCCGGGGCGGGGCCGCGGTGCGACCGCGCACCAGCTCGGTATCGAGTATCTCGACGGTCGCGACCCCGGAATGCGAGTCCCGCAGCAGCATCGCGCCCGCTCGGCGCCCCTTCTCCTCCGCCGGCTGCCGGACGGTGGTCAGCCCGACCCGCGACGCATCGGGCACGCCGTCGAAACCGGTGATGGACAACTCTGCGGGCACGTCGATGCCGCGCCACCGCGCGAACTCGAGCGCACCGAGCGCCAACACATCGGTCGTGCACAGCAGCGCGGTGATGCGCGGGTTGAGCACCAGTGCCCGTTCGGCCGCCGCGTGCCCGGCACCGACCGTGTGCTCGGCGCTCTCGAAGACCGTGAGCGACAACGGATCCAGACCCGCGTCGGCCAACGCGTCCTGCACCCCGGCGATACGTTCGCGCTGAACGTGGAAATTCGGTGACAGGAGCCGCTCGGCATCGGCGCGACCGTTGCGCGCATCGTGACCGAGCCGCATGCACAGCACCCCGATCTCGGTGTGACCCAACGAGATCAGGTGATCGGCGAGCTCACGCATCGCGCCGCGGTCGTCGATGCCGACCAGGGCCGCCCCTGCGATCCGGCGGGGCTGGTCGCACACGACCACGGGCAGGTGCCGCTCGAGCACCGCGGCGAGGTGCGGATCGTCGTCGGCGACGGAGTAGACGACGAACCCGTCGACCCCCGCCTGCTGCACCACCGCCGCGGCGTCGACCTCGTCACGCCCGGGGCCGGCGGGAATCAGCATCAGCCCCTGCCCGGCCTCCTCGCAGGATTCGCTCAACCCCGCCAGGAAGCTCATCGCCGCGGGGTCCCGGAACGAGTAGCTGAGCGCCTCGGTCAGCAGCAGGCCCACGGCGCCCGCCTTGCGGGTGCGCAGCGACCGGGCCACCGGATCGGGGCCGGGGTAGCCGCGACGTTTGGCCGCCTCGAGCACGCGGGCACGCAATTCGGCGGAAAGCTGATCGGGGCGGTTGTAGGCGTTCGACACCGTGGTACGGGAGACCTTGAGCTCCGCCGCAAGGGAGGCCAGGGTCGCCTGACGATGCGGATGACGAGAGCGGGGCATAACGGGACGGTACGCGCTCACCGGGTGACCGAGAGCACGGCCCCGCCAATGTACAACGGAAACGGTTTCCATTAATATTTTCGGCATGCCCTTCTCATCACTGCCGTTCCGCCGCGCCCGCGTCCACCTCCGTGGACGGACCGGCCGCGCGACGGCCGCGGCACTGGGACTGGCAACCGCCGCCACGCTGGGCCTGAGCGCCTGCGGCACCGCCACCTCCGACACCGGTCACGACGGCCGGATCAGGGTCGTCGCGTCGACCAACGTGTGGGGCTCGGTCGCCGCCGCCGTCGCCGGTGATCACGCGGACGTCACCTCGATCGTCACCGAACCGTCCGCCGATCCGCACTCCTACGAGGCCAGCCCCCGCGACGCCGCCGCCGTGACCGATGCGGACCTGGTCGTCTACAACGGCGGCGGTTACGACGAGTTCATCGAGGACATCCTCGGCAGCGGCCCCGACAAGCCGACGGTCAACGCCTTCGAACTGTTCGGCGCGGATACCGACCTGCACGCCGGGCACGACCACGACACCGCGGGCGAAGCCGCGCATGACACCGCGGGCGAAGCCGCGCATGACACCGCCGCCGAAGCCGGGCACTCGCACAGTCACGACAACGGCGGGGTCAACGAGCACGTCTGGTACGACATCCCCACCGTCGACACCGTCGCCCACACGATCGCGGCCGAGCTCGGCGCGCTCGACCCGGCGAACGCCGCCGCGTACACCGCGAACGCCGAGACGTTCCACGGGAAACTGCACGGCATCACCGACGCCACCGCAGAGATCGCCGCGAAGCACCCGCAGACCGCGATCGCGCAGACCGAGCCGACCGCGTACTACCTGCTCGCCGCCGCCGACCTGCACGATCAGACGCCCGCCGACTTCACCCGGGCCGTCGAAGAGGGCAACGACCCGCCGCCGGCCGCGATCGCCGCGACCCGCGACCTGCTGACCGGCAAGAAGGTGGCCGTCCTCGTCTACAACAGCCAGACCGAGGACAAGGTGACCCGCGACATCCGGTCCACCGCGGAGACCGCGGGACTCCCGGTCGTCGAGGTCACCGAGACCCTGCCCGACGGTCTCGACTACGTGCAGTGGCAGACCGAGACGGCGGAGCGGCTCGCCGAGGCACTGGACGCCGCCGCCACCGGACCCGCCGCGTGACGGCCGCGGTCGCGCTGAAGGGCGCCGAACTGTCGTACGGCAGGCGCACCCTGTGGTCGGGGCTGGACCTGGACGTCGAACCAGGCGAGTTCGTCGCCGTCCTCGGCCCCAACGGGTCCGGCAAGACGTCACTGCTCAAGATGCTGCTCGGCCAGGTGCCGCTGACCGCGGGCACCGCGCGCATCGCAGGCAGTCCCGTCCGCGTCGGCAACCCGAACGTCGGGTACGTCCCGCAGCAGAAGACGATGGACGAGGGACTGCCGCTGCGCGGTCGCGACCTCGTCGGCCTCGGTGTCGACGGGCACCGCTGGGGCACCGGCCTGCGTGGCCGCAACGCCCGGAAGGCGATCGTCGACGCCGCGATCGCCGAGGTCGGCGCGCAGGCGTACGCGAACGCCCCGGTCGGCTCGCTGTCCGGGGGCGAGCAGCAGCGGCTGCGGGTGGCACAGGCCCTGGTCGGTGATCCGAAGGTGCTGCTGTGCGACGAGCCACTGCTCAGCCTGGACCTGGCGAACCAGCACCGCGTCTCCGACCTGATCAACCAGCGCCGGCGCCGGCACGACACCGCGGTCCTGTTCGTCACCCACGAGATCAACCCGATCCTGCCGCTCGTCGACCGCGTCCTCTACCTCGTCGACGGCCGGTTCCGGATCGGCACCGCCGCCGAGGTGATGACCTCCGAGGTGCTCTCCGAGCTGTACCGCACCGAGGTCGAGGTGCTGCACGTGCGCGGCCGCCTCGTCGTCGTCGGGACCGGCGACGCGATCGACGCCCTCGGCGGCGCCGGTGAACTGAGCACCGACTGCGCACACCACGAGGACCACGAATGAACGAGAACCTCGCATGAACGACAAACTCACCGGGGCGCTGTCGAGCATGCTCGACTGGCGGACGACCATCGACCTGCTGCAGTACGACTTCGTCCAGCAGGCGTTGCTCGCCGCCGCGATCCTCGGCCTGCTGGCCGGCGCGATCGGCCCGCTGATCATCAGCAGGCAGATGTCCTTCGCCGTGCACGGCACCAGCGAACTGTCACTGACCGGCGCGTCCGCCGCCCTGCTCGCCGGGATCAGCGTCGGGGTCGGCGCCATCGTCGGTTCGGTGATCGCCGCCGTGTTGTTCGCGCTGTTGGGAAGCAAGGCGCGCGAACGCGATTCGGTGATCGGCGTGATCATGTCGTTCGGTCTCGGCCTGTCGGTGCTGTTCATGTGGCTCTACCCGGGCCGCACCGGCACCAGCTTCTCCCTGCTCGTCGGGCAGATCGTCGGTGTCGGCAACAGCGGACTGCAGTTGCTGCTCGTGTTCGCGGTGATCGTGCTCGCCGTGCTCGTCGTCGTGTACCGGCCGCTGTTGTTCGCGAGCACCGACCCCGAGGTGGCGCGCGCCCGCGGGGTGCCGATCCGCGGACTGTCGCTGGTGTTCGCCGTGCTCGTCGGCGTCGCCGCCGCGCTCGGTGTGCAGATCGTCGGCGCCCTGCTGGTGCTGTCGCTGCTCATCACCCCCGCCGCGGCGGCCGCGCGCGTCACCTCCAGCCCGCTCAAGACCACGCTGCTGGCGATCCTGTTCGCCGAGCTAGCGTCGGTCGGCGGGATCCTGCTCTCGCTCGCCCCCGGTGTGCCGGTGTCGACGTTCGTCACCACCATCTCGTTCGTGATCTACCTGGTGTGCCGGGCGATCGGATCGCGGCGCCGCGCGAACTCGGGAAGGGTCGCGGTCGCGGCCGGGCACTGAGCCGAACGCACCCTAGGATTGACCTCCGATCGTTCGCGATGGGAGAACCGTGACTGGTAAGCGTTGGGAATTCTGGGTTGATCGTGGTGGCACGTTCACCGACATCGTCGGCCGCCGACCCGACGGCACCCTGGTCACTCACAAGCTGCTGTCGGAGAACCCGGCCCGGTACGCCGACGCAGCCGTCGCCGGCATCCGCGCGCTGCTCGGGTCGAGCACCGACCCGATACGGCCCGAGGCTTCGCCCGGAGAGGTCGCCGTCACCGCCGACCGGGTCGAGCAGGTCCGGATGGGCACCACGGTGGCCACCAACGCACTGCTCGAGCGCACCGGGGCGCGCACGGCCCTCGTCATCACCAAGGGGTTCGGTGACGCGTTGCGGATCGGATACCAGAACCGGCCGCGCATCTTCGACCGGCAGATCGAGCTGCCGGAGCTGTTGTACGAGCGCGTGATCGAGGTCGACGAGCGCGTCACGGCCGACGGAACCGTCCTGCGCACACCGGATCTCGACCGACTGGCCAACGAGCTCCGGCAGGCCCGCGCAGACGGCATCGGTGCGGTGGCCGTGGTGTGCATGCACAGCCATCTGTATCCCGAGCACGAGGCGGCGATCGGTGAGCTCGCCGATCGCATCGGGTTCCCCCAGATCTCGCTGTCCAGCGTGGCCAGCCCGCTGATGAAGCTGGTGCCGCGCGGGGACACCGCGGTGGTCGACGCCTACCTCTCGCCGGTGCTGCGCCGCTACGTCGATCTGGTGACCGGTCAGCTGCCGGGCGTGCGGCTGATGTTCATGCAGTCCAACGGTGGCCTCGCCGAGGCGGGCCACTTCCGCGGCAAGGACGCGATCCTCTCGGGCCCGGCCGGCGGCATCGTCGGCATGGTGCGCATGTCCCAGATGGCCGGCTTCGACAAGGTGATCGGCTTCGACATGGGCGGCACCTCGACCGACGTGTCGCACTTCGCCGGCGAGTACGAGCGCGTGTTCGACACCCAGGTTGCCGGGGTCCGGCTACGGGCACCGATGCTGGACATCCACACCGTCGCCGCAGGCGGCGGCTCGATCCTGCACTTCGACGGCAGCCGGTACCGCGTCGGCCCGGACTCGGCCGGCGCCGATCCCGGTCCCGCCTGCTACCGGGGTGGCGGACCACTCACCGTCACCGACGCCAACGTGATGCTCGGCCGCATCCAGCCCGACCACTTCCCCCTGGTGTTCGGGCCGGGCGGCGACCAGCCCCTGGACAGCGCCGTCGTGCGCAGCCGCTTCACCGAGCTGGCAGCCGACATCCGCGCACGGACCGCGGACGACCGCTCACCCGAACAGGTGGCCGAGGGCTTCCTGCGCATCGCGGTGGCGAACATGGCCAACGCGGTCAAGCACATCTCGGTGCAGAAGGGGCACGACGTCACCGAGTACGCGCTGACCACGTTCGGCGGTGCCGGCGGCCAGCACGCATGCGCGGTCGCCGACTCGCTGGGCATCCACACCGTGCTGGTCCCGCCGATGGCCGGCGTCCTCTCGGCGCTGGGCATGGGCCTGGCCGACACCACGGTCATGCGGGAGCAGTCGGTGGTCGCGGCTCTGGGACCGGACACCATGCCCCGGATCCTCTCCGTCGCCGAGGCGCTGGAGTCGGCGGCCGTCACCGAACTCGGAGACGAGGGGGTCCCCGCGGACCGGATCCGGCTGACCCGGCGCGCGCACCTGCGCTACGACGGCACGGACACCACGGTGTCCATCGACCTGACCGATCCCGAGACCATGACCGCCGAGTTCGAGGGCGTGCACCTGCGCACCTATTCGTTCCTGATGGATCGCCCGCTCATCGTCGACGCTGTGGCCGTCGAGGCGACCGGGCTCACCCACCATCCGGACCTGACCGGTGTCGCGGCGGCGCCCGACGACGCGCCCGGCGAGGCCCCCGACACCGTCCGGATGTACCACGACGGCGCCTGGCACGACGCGCCGCTGTACGAGCGCGCACGCATGCGGCCCGGGGATGCGGTGACCGGACCGGCGATCCTCGCCGAGGCCAACTCCACCACCGTGGTGGACCCGGGCTGGCGCGGCACGCTCACCGCGGCCGGGCACCTGCTGCTCGAACGGGTGACCGCTCGCGGCGAGGCCGCGATCGGCACGCAGGCCGACCCGGTGATGCTCGAGATCTTCAACAACCTGTTCATGTCGATCGCAGAGCAGATGGGCGCGGCCCTGGAGTCGACGGCGCAGTCCGTGAACATCAAGGAACGACTCGACTTCTCGTGCGCGCTGTTCGATCCGGACGGGAACCTGATCGCCAACGCCCCCCACATCCCGGTGCACCTCGGTTCGATGGGCAGCAGCGTCAAGGAGGTCATCGCACGCCGGCGGAACGACATGCGGCGTGGTGACGTCTACGCCGTCAACGACCCGTACCACGGCGGCACCCACCTCCCCGACATCACAGTCATCACACCGGTTTTCGATGAGCCGGGCGCACAGATCCTGTTCTACGTCGCCTCCCGCGGGCACCACGCCGAGATCGGCGGGATCACCCCGGGGTCGATGCCGGCCACCAGCCGGGAGATCGACGAGGAGGGGGTACTGTTCGACAACTGGCTGCTCGCCCGCGACGGCCGCATCCGCGAAGCCGAGACCCTCGACCTGCTGACCGGCGCGCGGTACCCATCCAGGAATCCCGAAACCAACCTCGCCGACCTTCGCGCCCAGATCGCCGCGAACACAAAGGGAGTCGATGAGGTCGCGAAGATGATCGACCACTTCGGACTCGACGTGGTCGAGGCGTACATGCGGCACGTGCAGGACAACGCCGAGGAGGCGGTGCGCCGGGTCGTCGACACCCTCACCGAGGGCTCCTACCGGTACGAGACCGACTCCGGCGCGGTGATCGCGGTGCGGGTGAGCGTGGACCGGCAGAGCCGCTCGGCGACAATCGATTTCACCGGAACGTCGCCACAGCTCGAATCGAACTTCAACGCGCCGTCGTCGGTCGCGACGGCCGCTGTGCTCTACGTGTTCCGCACCCTCGTCGCCGACGACATCCCGCTCAACGACGGCTGTCTGCGGCCCCTGCACCTCGTCATCCCCGAGGGGTCGATGCTGGCGCCGAGCCATCCGGCCGCCGTCGTCGCCGGCAACGTGGAGACGTCGCAGGCCGTGACCGGCGCGCTGTACGGGGCGCTCGGCGTGCAGGCCGAGGGGTCCGGGACGATGAACAACGTCACCTTCGGCAACGACCGGCACCAGTACTACGAGACGCTCGGCTCCGGGTCCGGTGCAGGCGACGGGTTCGACGGGTCGTCGGTGGTGCAGACCCACATGACCAACTCCCGCTTGACCGACCCCGAGGTGCTCGAGTGGCGACTCCCGGTGCTCCTGGAGGACTTCGCGATTCGGCGCCGCAGCGGCGGCGAGGGGCGCTGGCGCGGCGGCGACGGCGCGGTCCGCAGGCTCCGGTTCCTGGAGCCGATGCTGGTTAGCACGCTGTCGGGACACCGCCGGGTGCCGCCGTACGGCATGGCCGGCGGCTCCCCCGGCGGCCTGGGCAGCAACCGGGTCGAACGCGGGGACGGGTCGGTGGTACGGATGGCAGCCTGTGACTCGGTGGAGGTGCAACCGGGCGACGTCCTGGTCGTCGAGACGCCGGGCGGCGGCGGTTACGGCACCCCGTAGCAGCCGGGTCGGGCTCGCGGTCGGGTCGCCCGCATCGCCGTCAGCACACCGAGCACGGCGATCGCGGCGAACACCCCGTACAGCAGTCGCGCCGACCCGGTCGTCGACGTCCCCAGATTCACCAGCACGCCGGCGATCGCGGACCCGACCGCGTTCGACACCAGCTGCACGGTGTTGATCGCCGACGCGGCCCGCGCGCCCTGCACCGGGTCCTCGGAACTGGCCATGGCGAAGGCGGCGAGGTGCGGCCATGCGGCACCGATTCCGGCCCCCACGACCGCCAACGCGACCGCCCACAACCAGATCACCGACCCGGGGGCGTCGGAGCGCTGTAACATCGCCAACGCCGCGAACCCGGCGATCACGGCCGCGCCACCCGCCACCACGACCGCCCGCACGGTCCGGGCCCGGTGCGCGCCCGCGCTCGCCACCTCGCCGAGTGTCCAGCCGATCGCGAGCGCCGCGCCGAGAAACCCGGCCATGAGCGGTGCGAGCCCACCGAGCCGCTGCCCGAACAGTGGCACGAACGTCTCCGCCGTCGACGCGACCGCGAGGAGTCCGATCGTCAGGTACGTCCACTTCAGGGTGCCGCCGCGGGCGAAGGTCACCGACGGCAGCACGCTGCCGCCCCGGGCGCGTTCGTATCCGACGAACACCGCCAGCAGCACCAGCGCGGCCGCGACGCCCACCGCGGTCCCGGTACCCGAGCCCGCGACACCGGCCACGCTCATCACCAGCGCGGCAGCCGAGAGCAGCACCATCGACACCACCGGCACGGTCTCGCCGGTCGACTCGGGTCGGCCGCCGACGATGTAACGGGGCACCAGGGCCGCGATGCCGACGCCGAGCACGGCGAGCGCGACGAACGCCAGCCGCCACGAACCGAACTGCGCGAACGCACCCCCGACGGTGGGTCCGACGAAAGTGCCCACACCCCACATCGCGGACACCAGGGCGGAGGCCCGCGTCCACAGGCCGGACGGCAGCACCGACCGGATCAACGCGTATCCGAGCCCACTGATCAGTCCGCCGCCCGCGCCCTGCAACGCACGCCCCGCGAGCAACACCCACATCTCGGGGGCGAGCGCGCACACCACCGTGCCCGCGGTGAACGCGGCAATCGCGACCAGGTAGGCAGCCCGAGGCCCGACGAGCGCCAGCAGCCGACTGACCAGTACCGCGGACGCCACCGACGCCACGAGGAAGATCGTCGTGGCCCACGCGAAGAACCTGTCACCGCCGATGTCCTCGACGGCGGACGGCAGCAGGCTGGCCGTCAGATAGATGTTCGTGGCGTACAGCGCGACCCCACCGGCCAGCACCACCATCGACCCGAGATGAGCGGGCCCCAGCAGATCTCGCCAACCCCGGGGTCCGGCCTCCGTGTCGATCACATGCACGACATCAACCGTAGAACCTCGAGTCCGGTCGAGGTCAAACCCGCCCCGCCGCCCCCAGGGCTAACCGCCGAGCGCGAACGCGACCAGGAACCCCAGCGCCGTCGACAGGCCGACCCACCAGCCACCCTCCCGATACGCCTCGGGCATCAGCGAATCGGCGAGGACGGCGATCGTGGCCCCACCGGCGAAGGCCTGGATCACCGCGATCCGCGACGGTGGAATCGAGTCGGACGCGGCGTACGCGAGCACCACCACCAGCACGAGGACGACTGCGGTGACGGTCCACAGCACCGCGGCGCGGCGCCGGTCGAAGTTCGGTTGCTTCCGCATCGACGCCGCGCCGGCCATCGCCTCCGGCACGTTGCCGACCGCGATCGCCACCAGCAGGACGAGCCCGCCCTCGACGCCGAGCGAGACTCCGAGGGCGGTGTTCTCGGGAATGCCGTCGAGCAGCGCGCCGAGCATCAGCGCCCAGCCGAGGGCTGCGGGTCCGAGCTTGTTCTCGATCAGGTGGTCGGCGAACACGTAGACCAGCGCACCGAGCATCAGCGCGATGCCGGCGACGACGACCCCTTCCGACTCGAACGCCGGCTGGAACAGTTCGGTCGACACCGCGGCCACCATCGCGCCCGCGCCGAACGCCATCAGTGCGGCCAGCAGCGGCCGCGGCAGGTCGTAGCGCAACCCGACGAACGCGCCGACGAGCATCGGCAGCGCGGTCCCGAGACCGTAGAGGAGGGCGGTCGCCATCCCGGGATCGTACGACGGCGGAGCGGCGACCGCGGGTAGGCGACGGTGAGGGGGCGAGCGCGCTCGAGGCGGGTGGTTGACGTGCATCCACGCTCGCGGCACGGGCCCGCTCCGTGCCGCGAGCGGACAGGTGAGCGCCAATCGGCTCGCCGTGGAGTGCCGTGGCGGCGCTAGGCGACTCCGGCAGCACGGACGGCCGTCGCGAGCGCGAGCACGTCCAGGTCGCGGCCTCGGGGTCCGACGATGCACAGCCCGATCGGGATCTCCACCGGCAGAGGCACACTCACCGCGCAACGCCCGGTGGCACCGGCGATGCAGGTGAGCGCGAAGGTCGCGGCCCGCTCCCGTTCGATCACCTCGCCGCCGAGGGCCGCCTCCGCAACGATCGGCGCCACGGAGGACGCCGAGGGCACCAGCAGAAGGTCGTCACCGAGCAGGGCATCCACCTGGGATGCGAAGCTGCACAACCTGTCCCAGGCCCGCCGCCGGTCCAGTGCGGTGTACCCGGCCGCCGTGTCGAACCGGGCGCCCACGTCGGGGTTCAGCGTGGCCCGGTGCCGGGAGATCCACGCACCGTGCGCGTGCCACGCCTCCCAGCCCTGGACGGTCTGGAAGTCGCGGACGGCGCCCGGCAGGGCGCCGGTGTCGATGTCACACCGTTCGATCGCCGGGAGGTTCGCGGCGTTCGTCCACCGGGTGACGGCCGCGGCCACGGCGTCCCGCACCTCCGCGGAGGCGAGCGCGACCAGCGCGTCGCACACCAGCGCCCGCGCGAACGTCCGCGGCTGCTGCGGCGGCAGCAGCACCCGACCGACCGCATGCAGGGTGCCGGGATCGCGCGCCAGCCACCCGACGGTGTCGAAGGACGGCGCCAGCGGCAGCACCCCGACAGCGGACACCGCGGCGTGCGTGGTGCGGATCCCGTACAGCCCCTGGTACGACGCGGGCACCCGGATCGACCCAGCGGTGTCCGTGCCGAGCCCGACCGCAGCATCGCCGAGCGCGACTGCGCTGGCCGGACCGGAACTCGATCCTCCTGGGATCCGTTCGGGTGCAGCGGGATTGGGAGGCGTCCCGTAGTGGGCGTTGGTCCCGGCGAGGCTGTAGGCGAACTCGTCGGTCCGGGCGATCCCCGCGACGGACGCGCCCGCCGCAAGCAGGGCCGCGACCACCGGCGCGGTGCGGGTGGCCGGAGAAGCCTCCGCGAGCCGGACCGGATTGCCGGCACCGACACGATGACCCGCGAGGTCGAAAAGGTCCTTGACCGCGACGGCCATGCCGTCGAGCGGTCCGGATCCGGTGGGTTCGACCAGCGGGTACCCGAACTCGCGCCACACCGCGGAAGCGGAGCGACCCCGGTCCCCTGCGTCGATCATGCGCATCCCCGGGGCCGCGAGTCCTTCCGGTCCGCGTGCAGGCCGGGAGGACTCACGGGCGCGTCAGCGCCGCTGCCGGGCGATGTCCGCGAGCACGACACCGGCCGCGACGGACGCGTTGAGCGACTCGACTGGGCCGGCCATCGGGATGCTCAGGATGGTGTCGCAGGTCTCGCGCACCAGGCGTGAGAGGCCCTTGCCCTCCGAACCGACCACGACCACGACCGGACCGGTGCCGTCGTACTCGTCGAGGGTGGTGTCTCCGCCGGCGTCGAGGCCGACGATCTGCACACCCTTCGCGGCCCAGTCCTTGAGCGTGCGGGTCAGGTTGGTTGCCTGCGCGATCGGCAGTCGCGCCGCGGCACCGGCGCTGGTCCGCCACGCGACCGCGGTGACCGACGCGCTGCGCCGCTGCGGGATCACCACACCGTGACCGCCGAACGCCGCGACCGAGCGGACCACCGCACCGAGGTTGCGGGGGTCGGTGATGTTGTCGAGCGCCACCAGCAGCGCCGGCTCCTGCTGGGTGCGGGCGTTCGCGAGGAGGTCGTCGGGGTGCGCGTACCGGAACGGCGGCACCTGCAGCGCGACACCCTGGTGCAGGCCGTTGGCGCTCATCCGGTCCAGGTCGGTGCGCGGCACCTCGAGGATGGAGATGCCCTTGTCCGCGGCGATCTGCACGCTCTCGGACAGCCGGTCGTCGTTCTCGGTGCCGACCGCGACGTACAGCGCGGTCGCAGGCACACCGGCCCGCAGGCACTCGAGAACCGGGTTGCGGCCGAGCACGTTCTCCGGGCCGTCGGTGCCCTTGCGGGGCGATCCGCCGCGCCCGCCTGACCCACCGCCTGCCGGTCGCCCGGCGCCGGCCTTGGCCGCCGCACGGGCCCGCTTGGCGGCGGGGTGCTTGGTCCGCTCGACCGCGGGCGGGGTGGCGCCGCGGCCTTCGAGGCCCTTGCGCCGCTGGCCGCCGGACCCGACGACCTGGCCCTTCTTGGTGCCGGACTTGCGGACCGCGCCGCGCCTGCTCGAATTGCCTGCCATCACTACCCTGCTTCGTTGTGGTTCTTCTCGAGGGACCACTCGGGTCCGTTGGCGGTGTCGGTGACCGCGATGCCCGCGGCCGCGAGCCGGTCCCGGATCGCGTCGGCCGCCGGCCAGTTCTTGTCGGCCTTGGCCTGTTGCCTGGCGTCCAGACTGGAGCGAACCAGCACGTCCAGCGCGGCGTGCGCGGCGGACGCGTCGGTGGAGTCGCTCGTCCAGTGCGGGTCGAGTGGGTCGACGCCGAGGATGCCCATCATCGCGCGCACCTGCCCGGCGATCAGGACGGCGGTGTCGAGGTCACCGGCGGTCAACGCCCGGTTGCCCTCGCGCTGACGACCGTGGATCTCCGCGAGCGCCTTCGGCACCCCGAGGTCGTCGTCGAGTGCGGCCGCGAACTCCGCGGTCCAGGTGCCGACCGGCACCTCCCCCGCGCGTTCCGCGGTCTTGAGCACGAACGCCTCGATGCCCCGGTAGGTTTCCGCGGCGACGTCGAGCGCGTGATCGGAGTACTCCAGCATGGACCGGTAGTGCGCGCCGCCGAGGTAGAACCGGAGTTCCTGCGGGCGAACCCTTTTCAGGACGTTGGGCACCGACAGCACGTTGCCCAGCGACTTCGACATCTTCTCGCCGCCCATGGTGACCCAGCCGTTGTGCAGCCAGTACCGGGCGAACCCGTCCCCGGCGGCCCGGCTCTGCGCGAGCTCGTTCTCGTGATGCGGGAACACCAGATCCAGTCCGCCACAATGGATGTCGAACTCGCCACCGAGGTAGGCGCCGGCCATCGCGGAGCACTCGAGGTGCCAGCCGGGCCTGCCGCGTCCCCACGGCGTCGGCCAGGACGGCTCGCCCGGCTTCTCGGCCTTCCACAGCGTGAAGTCTCGCGGGTCGCGCTTGCCCTCGGCCGCGCTCTCGCCCTGGTGGACGTCGTCGAGCTTGTGCCCGGACAGCGCGCCGTACTTCTCCCAGCTGAGCACGTCGAAGTACACGTCACCCGCCGCGGCGTAGGCGTGCCCGGCGTCGATGAGCCGCTGCATCAGCTCGACCATCTGGGTGACGTGCCCGGTCGCCCGCGGCTCCGCGGACGGCGGCAGCACACCGAGCTGGTCGTAGGCCCAGGTGAACGACCGCTCGTACGTCGCGGCCCATTCCCACCACGGCCGACCCGCGTCGGCGGCCTTGTTCAGGATCTTGTCGTCGATGTCGGTGACGTTGCGGACGAACGCCACGTCGTGGTCGTGCGCGAGCAGCCACCGGCGGAGGACGTCGAACGCGACACCGCTGCGGACGTGGCCGATGTGCGGCTCACCCTGCACGGTCGCCCCACACAGATAGATCGACGCGTGGCCGGGGACCAGCGGAACGAAGTCACGCAGGGCCCGCGTTTCGGTGTCGAAGAGTCGCAGGGTCACGACGTGCGATCCTACCGGTCCGCCGTGGCCGCGATGACCAGCGCCGTCGCCACCGCAGCGATGCCCTCGCCGCGACCGGTCAACCCGAGTCCGTCGGTGGTCGTCGCGGACACCGACACCGGCGCGTCGAGCACTGCCGAGAGCGCG
Source organism: Rhodococcus sp. NPDC003322 (assembly GCF_053589555.1). Taxonomy (NCBI): domain Bacteria; kingdom Bacillati; phylum Actinomycetota; class Actinomycetes; order Mycobacteriales; family Nocardiaceae; genus Rhodococcus; species Rhodococcus sp. NPDC003322. The sequence goes on from NZ_JBSFSC010000001.1 coordinate 1,213,528, forward strand.
TCCTGGGCCTCGACGCGCCGCGGGCCGATCTTCGGCCGGTTGCCGATCACCTGGACCGCCGCGTTGCCGACCGCGAGACCGTGCTCGTCGAGCATCCGACGGACCTCCGCGAGCAGCGTCGCGCCGCTGGCGCCCGACCACTCGGGGCGACCGGTCCCGAACACCGAACCGAGATCGCCCAGGCCGGCCGCGGACAGCAGCGCGTCGCACAGTGCGTGCGCGGCGACGTCGCCGTCGGAATGGCCGGCGCAGCCGTCCTCTCCCTCGAACAGCAGGCCCGCGATCCAGCACGGCCGCCCCGGTTCGATCGGATGAACGTCCGTGCCGATGCCCACTCGCACTGCCCTGTGCTCCTATTCGTCGGTGTCCGGGTCCGTCAACGCTCGCGCCAACGCGAGGTCGAGGGGGGTGGTGATCTTGAAAGCCAGTGGTTCGCCTGCGATGGTGCGGACCCGCGCCCCGATCCGCTCGACCAGCCCCGCGTCGTCGGTGGCGGCCGCGTCGGTGGCGTCGTAGGCCCGCCGCAGCAGGTCCGCGGCGAAACCCTGCGGCGTCTGCACCGCACGCAGCTCCGACCGCTCCGGGGTGCCGGTGACCACCCCGAGCAGGTCCACCGACTTGATCGTGTCGGCGACCGGCAGGGCCGGGACGACCGCCTCCCGTCCCGCGCGCAGCTCGGCAACGACCCGGGCGATCAGCGCGGGCGGGGTCAGCGCGCGGGCCGCGTCGTGCACGAGCAGCAGGTCCGCGTCCGCGGCCGCGGCGATACCCGCGCGCACCGAATCCGTCCGTTCCGCACCGCCGCCGACCACGTCGACACCGGTGGGCAGATCGTCACGGGTCCGCTCGACCAGGTCCGGCGGCACGATCACCACCACCCGGTCGACCGCGCCGGAGTCGAGCAGACCAACGACCGCCCACTGCAGCAGCGTCCGCCCCTGCAGGGTCACGAAAGCCTTGGGCACGTCCTCGCCGAGCCGCGTCCCCTGCCCGGCGGCCGGAACCAATGCAACGACCCGGCCTCCGCTGTGCGCGTCGACCGGGCCTGTCACGGTGTTCATCTGTGTTTTGTCCGCGTCGGGCGTCAGGACGCTGCCGCGAGAACCTCGTCGAGGATGGTTTCGGCCTTCTCGTCGTCCGTGCCCTCGGCGAGCGCGAGCTCACCGACGAGGATCTGACGGGCCTTGGCCAGCATCCGCTTCTCTCCGGCGGACAGACCGCGATCCTGCTCACGGCGCCACAGGTCGCGAACCACCTCGGCCACCTTGTTCACGTCGCCGGAGGCCAGCTTCTCCAGGTTCGCCTTGTACCGCCGCGACCAGTTGGTCGGCTCCTCGGTGTGCGGCGCGCGCAGCACCTGGAAGACCTTGTCGAGCCCTTCCTGACCCACAACATCACGAACGCCGACGTACTCGGCGTTCTCTGCGGGGACCCGGACGGTGAGATCGCCCTGGGCGACCTTCAGTACGAGATATTCCTTTTGTTCACCCTTGATGGTGCGAGTTTCGATTGCCTCGATCAGCGCCGCTCCGTGGTGGGGGTATACGACGGTGTCTCCGACCTTAAAAATCATCTGTCCCGTGCCCCTTTCGATCTGCCCAGTTTATCACGGGTTCCCCCAACGCCGGTTCCAACGTCCCTGGTCAGACGCACAGCGGGCTGATCGGAGGGGTTGACACCAGGTCACGAACCTGCATCGACACGGCCGGGGAAGACGCCGCCCCACCGGAATTCGGCACACCGGCACACGACACCGCGTCCGCCAAAGATCGACCCGGGGAGGCCCCGCGCGGAGGGAACTACTACTCTGCCTAGTTGAGTTACACGACCCGACGCCGTGGAGGACACCCCGTGACAGCACTGAATGCGTCGACTCGCCGAGTCGCCACCGCCGTTGCCCTGGCCGCAGCAGCTGCCATCTCGCTGTCCGCCTGCAGCGCGGGCCAGATCACCCAGACCTCCACCCAGGTCGCCGCCGTCAACGGCAACTACGCGAACCAGGGCGACATCTCGCTGCGCAACGTGCACATCGTGTACCCGAACAGCGAGGAGTACAGCCTGAAGCCCGGCGGCACCGTCGCCCTCGCGTTCACCGCCGTCAACGAGAGCCAGCACCAGCCCGAGCGGCTCGCGAAGATCAGCACCGACAAGGCCGCGTCCGTCACCATCGCGGGCGAGGTCGGAGGCCGCGTGATCCGGCCGCAGACCGCGCTGAGCTCCGGCGTCCCGGACGCCACCGTGACCGATGACGGCGAGAAGATCGAGACCGACATCATCCTGGTCACCCTCAACGACATCGCCGAGGGCGTCTACCCCGGCCTGACCGTGCCGGTCACCTTCACGTTCGAGCGCGCCGGGGACATCGTCGTCGACGTCCCCGTCGACGCGGGACCGATCCTCGACCGCCACGAGTCCGACAAGTCCGGCAACGAGGGTGCCGGCACCCTCGCCGACCACGTCGCCGGTCACTGACCCGATCGCCGTCCGACGGCCCCCGACCTGCACCAGGTCGGGGGCCGTCGCTGTTTCCGGGGTCCCTCGCCGGACACCACACGAGAGTGCGCAGGCCGGCGGGTCGGGTGCTGATCGGCCAAAATGGGATGCGACACAACCTGTTCGACCCGACGATCAGGAGCAGCACATGACCGGACCCCACGTGGTGCCCTTCGACGACGCAGCGCCCACCGTCGCCGGCTCGGCGTGGCTGGCGCCGACCGCCACCGTGATCGGAGACGTGACACTGCACGAGGAGGCCGGCATCTGGTACGGCGCGGTCGCACGCGGCGACGCCGCGCCGATCACCGTCGGCGCGGGCAGCAACATCCAGGACAACGTGACGATGCACGCCGACCCCGGATTCCCCCTGACGGTCGGCGCGAACGTCAGCGTCGGCCACAACGCGGTCCTGCACGGCTGCACCATCGGCGACGACTCGCTGATCGGCATGGGCGCCGTGGTCCTCAACGGCGCTCGCCTCGGCGCGAACTGCCTCGTCGCGGCCGGTGCCGTGGTGCTCGAGGGCGCCGAGATCCCGGCCCGCTCACTGGTGGCCGGGGTTCCCGCCAGGGTGCGACGCGAGCTCACCGACGAGGAGATCGCGCACATCGCCCACAACGCGGAGAGCTACCGCGCGCTCGCCGGAAAGCACCGGGCCGCAACGACTTCCTGACACCGCGCGCTGCCGGAGGCGGACTCACCAGGAACCGCCGGGTGCCACCGCGACCGGAAGGACGGGTGTCGGTCCCTGCGCCTAGGGTTTCCTCCGTGGCCAAACCGAAGACCAGCTACCGATGCACCGCCTGCCAGTACACCGTCGCGAAGTGGGTCGGCCGCTGCCCGGAGTGCGGCGAGTGGGGATCGGTCGAGGAGGCCGCCCCCGTCCTCGCTGCCGTCGCGAACCGGCCGGGCGCGAGCGGCGCGCGCGCGGGCACGGGCCTGGTCCCCACCTCGCCCGCAACCCCGCTGACGCAGGTCAGCGCGACCGTCAGCCGCGCCAAGCCGACGGGGGTACCCGAACTCGATCGGGTGCTCGGTGGTGGCATCGTGCCCGGATCGGTGGTGCTGCTCGCCGGCGAACCGGGCGTCGGCAAGTCGACGCTGCTGCTCGAGGTCGTGCACCGCTGGGCGCGCCGGGGTCCCGACGACCGTTCCCTGTACGTGACCGGCGAGGAGTCCGCCGGACAGGTCCGGTTGCGCGCCGACCGCACCGGCGCCGTCCACGACCGCGTGTACCTGGCCGCCGAGTCCGACCTTGCGACGATCTTCGGCCACGTCGAACAGGTCAAACCGACCCTGCTGATCGTCGACTCGGTGCAGACGATGCTCGCCGCCGACGTGGAGGGCGTCACCGGTGGCGTCACCCAGGTGCGGGCGATCACCTCGGCGCTGACCACCCTCGCGAAGACCAGCGGCATCCCCGTGCTGCTCATCGGGCACGTCACCAAGGACGGCGCGGTCGCCGGTCCGCGCGCCCTCGAGCACCTGGTGGACGTGGTCCTGCACTTCGAGGGCGACAAGCACTCGACGCTGCGGATGCTGCGCGGGGTGAAGAACCGGTTCGGTTCCGCCGACGAGGTCGGCTGTTTCGAACTGCACGAGGACGGCATCGAGTGCGTCACCGACCCGTCCGGGCTGTTCCTGCACCACCGCGACGACACCGCCCCCGGCACGGCCGTCACCGTCGCGATGGACGGCAAACGCGCCCTCCTCGGCGAGGTGCAGGGACTGGTGGTGCCCACCCAGAACCCCTCCCCGCGCCGGGCGGTGAGCGGCATGGACGCAGCACGGGTTGCCATGGTGCTGGCGGTGCTCGCCAAACACGCCAACATCCGCACCCACGACAAGGAGGTCTACGCCGCGACGGTCGGCGGCATGCGGCTGACCGAGCCCTCCGCCGACCTCGCCCTCGCGCTGGCCATCGTCTCCGCCGACCGCGACAAGCCGCTGCCGTCCGGGCTGGTCGTGCTCGGCGAGGTCGGACTCGCCGGTGAGGTACGCCGGGTCACCGCGGTCGGCCGCCGACTGGCCGAGGCCAAACGGCTCGGGTTCACCCACGCGGTGGTGCCGCGCGACTCCGGGCCGCATCCGGCCGGCATGCGAGTCGACGAGGTCGCCACGATCAGGGAGGCCCTGCGCGTGGTCCCCCGCCGGATGGAGGCGGTCTAGGGCGTGTCTCCTGATCCCACTCGGATGCACCCGGCGAAACAATCGTCGTCCGGCAAGGCGGAGGAGAAGCCGATACCGCTGTTGTATCGGCGCCGACGACAACGCCGCTGGGCGGCGATTGAGCGCCGGGGGCGCCGCAATGGGGGGTTGGGAGGCATGCCCTAAAGCGTCGAGTTGCCGAAGTTCGGGACCGTCGGCACACCGTCGACGAAGTCGCGCATCGGTTTGAAGTGCTCCGGCTTGATGGTCAGGAACAGTCCGCGGGAGGTCCCGGCGACCTCGTCGCTCGCAGTCGGCCCCTCCACGATCCGGACCTCCGAGCTGGCGTACACCTTGCGGCGGACCATGCCGTCGATGCGGGCCCGGAACTCGAGCACCGATCCGAGCGGGATCGGGCGGGCGAAGTCGACCTGCAGGTGACCGGTCACCACCGGCACCCCCAGAACCATGCAGGCCATGCCCTGCGTCTCGTCGAACGCCGTCGTCAGGATGCCGCCGTGAATGACGCCTGGGCCGCCCTGGAAACGCGACTCGACGGTCAGCCGCCCCACGACCTCGATGCCCTCCGTCGCAGTGAAGTGCATCGCCGCACCGGTGGGCTGGTCGTCGCCACATCCGAAGCATTTCGCCCAGTGCTGAGGCAGCGCCTCACCCGGCGCGGGAAAGAAATCGGGACGGGTGGGGATTTCGAGATCATCGGGCAACGTCCAGGTACCGCTCATGTCTCGGTAATCTAGTCGCGACATGTCCGCGTGGGACGATCGCCTCCCGCGCACCGGTACGGCGCCGCGCGGATTCCAGCGAGGCAAGGGGGGACGGCGATGGACGACACCGCGGCCACGCTTCGCGAAACGATTGCCCGGCTGGCACCGGGCACCGAACTGAGGGACGGGCTGGAACGGATCCTGCGCGGACGCACCGGCGCACTGATCGTTCTCGGCTACGACGACCAGATCGAGGAGCTCTGCGACGGCGGATTCGAGCTCGACGTGGAGTTCGCCCCCACCCGGCTGCGCGAGCTGTCGAAGATGGACGGGGCGGTGGTGCTCTCGACCGACGGCACGCGCATCGTCCGCGCGAACGTCCAGCTGGTGCCCGACTACAAGATCCCGACCGTCGAGTCCGGCACCCGACATCGGGCCGCCGAGCGGACCGCGATCCAGACCGGCTACCCGGTGGTGTCCGTGAGCCAGTCGATGAGCATCGTCTCCGTGTACGTCGGCGGCGTCCGGCACGTACTGGAGGGCTCACCGACGATCCTGTCGCGCGCCAACCAGGCGGTCGCCACCCTCGAGCGGTACAAGTCGCGGCTGACCGAGGTCACCAACGCACTGTCCGTCGTCGAGATCGAGGACTTCGTCACACTCCGTGATGCGCTGACGGTGGCGCAGCGGCTGGAGATGGTCCGCCGGGTGTCCGTCGAGATCGAACGCGACGTCCTCGAACTCGGCACCGACGGCAGACAGCTGGCGCTGCAGCTCGAGGAGCTGGTCGGCAACAACGACGTGGCCCGCCAGCTGGTGGCGCGGGACTACCTGGCCGGCCCCGGCCAGCCGTCCACCGAGTCGGTCGAACACACACTCGCCGCACTCGACAAGCTGACGGACGCGGATCTGCTCGACCTGACCACGCTCGCGCGGGCGTTCGGGTACCCGGGGACGATCGAGGCGCTGGACGCGCCGATGAGCCCCCGCGGATACCGCGTGCTGGCGCGGGTGCCGCGCCTCCAGTTCCATCAGGTGCACCGGCTGGTCGCCTCGTTCGGCACGCTGCAGGGGCTGCTCGCCGCGACGGCCGCCGACCTGCAGGCGGTCGACGGGATCGGTGGGCTGTGGGCCCGGCACATCCGGGAGGGGTTGTCCCGGCTCGCCGAGACATCGATCACGGGCCCGTTCGATTGAGCGGCTGGGCCGCCCGTGAGCGAATTTCACCCTCACCGAGATGAAGTTCACTCACGAGCAACTAAAGCGCATCAGCTCAGGTTGAACGGCTCCGGGGTGCTGCGCAGGTTCCCGAGCTGCCCGACCACGGTGTAGGCGCCGGCGCCGACCGGGTCCCGGGGTGCGGCGCATCCCGGCTCGGAGGTCGCCCCGGACCACTTGACCGTGAACGCAGCCTGCTCACCGGGCTTGAGTGTGCGCAGGTCGGGCGCGGCGTTCGGGTAGCAGTCGTTGTTCGACCACAGCCGCTGCTGGCCGTCGAGGGTGTAGACGAGGACCTGCTGCATCCCCGCGCCGAGGTCCCGGTCGCACGTCCCGTTGCCGATGTTGGTGATGACGATCCCGAACTCCGGCTCCTCCCCCGCCGGGTACGTCGCCTTGTCGGCGCTGACCTTGATGGCCAGGGAGTTGTCGGCGCACTGGCCCGCGGGCGCGGCGACGGCGGTACCGGACGGGGAGCCCTCGCCGGACGCCGCCGACGACTCCGATCCGGACGCGCCGCCCGCGGCGGAACTCGACTCGGTCGCCGATCCGGAGGCCGAGGTCGTCGACGTCAGCGACGAACTCACGGCCGCCGCATCAGCGGCGGGATCGTCGTCGCCCCCGCCGCGGAGGGCGGAGACGATCCAGATCAGCAGGAGAAGCGCGACGACCCCAGCACCGATGGCAAGCCAGCGACGTCGCCAGTAGATCTCGGGGGGCAGCGGCCCGGACGGTTCCATCACGGATACCACGGTAGGTGCCCGCGGTACACGCACCCTCAACCAGGTCCGGCGTGTCGTCCACCTGTCCGCGTGTCAGGCCCCCGGTCAGCTTTCGTCTGCGGTCTCTCCGACGTCGCCGACCACACTGATCAGCTTCACGCTGCCGTCGGCCAGCGTGTAGGTGACACCGACGATCGCGCAAGTGCCCTTCTCGACCTTCTCGGCGATGATCCGGGACCGGTCCATGAGCAGGCGGCCCGTCTCGATCACGTGCCGGCCTTCGAGCTCGTCGACGGTGCTCAGTCCCTCGTTACGGCCCATCAGGATCGACGGGGTGACTCGTTCGACGAGGCTGCGGATGAACCCGCCGGGGACCTCGCCGTCGTCGAGTGCCTTGAGCGTCGCGGCGACCGCCCCGCAGCTGTCGTGGCCGAACACGACGATCAGCGGCACGTTGAGTTCACCGACCGCGTACTCGATCGATCCGAGGACGGCGGTGTCGATGGTGTGACCTGCGGTACGCACGACGAACATGTCGCCGAGCCCCTGGTCGAAGATGATCTCGGCGGCGACGCGGGAGTCCCCGCATCCGAACAGCACCGCGGTGGGATGTTGTCCCTTGACGAGCTCCGCTCGGTCGGCGATGCCCTGGCTGGGATGCAGCGGCTGGTCACTGACGAACCGCTCGTTACCCTCCTTGAGGGCCTTCCAGGCTGAAATGGGGTTCGAATTGGGCATGTCAGCCATTGTGCACCCCTCCCCGAAACGGACACGGTGGCGACCTGGCGAAACAGCGAAGGGCAGAGTGACGATCCGGTGAAATCCAGCGCACTGATCGGCTGGTACGAGCGTGCGGCGCGTGACCTGCCGTGGCGGCACGACGGGGTCACGGCCTGGCACATCCTGATGAGCGAGATCATGCTCCAGCAGACCCCGGTCGCCCGGGTGGCGCCGATCTGGGAGCAGTGGGTGGCGCGCTGGCCGGTGCCGTCGGCGATGGCCGCTGCGGGCCAGGGCGAGGTACTCCGGGCGTGGGGCAAGCTCGGCTACCCTCGCCGGGCGCTGCGCCTGCACGAGTGCGCGGGCGTGCTCGCCGCCGAACACGGCGACGTGGTGCCGGACGACGTGGACGTGCTGCTGTCCCTGCCCGGCATCGGCGCGTACACCGCGCGGGCCGTCGCGTGCTTCGCCTACGGACAGCGGGTTCCGGTGGTGGACACCAACGTTCGGCGGGTCATCGCCCGCGCCGTGCACGGGGCCGCCGAACCGGGCAACCCGTCGACGAACCGGGACCTCGCCGACGCGGAGGTGCTGCTGCCCCGGACCCGGGCCCGCGCGGCGGTGTTCTCGGCGGCACTGATGGAACTGGGGGCGACCGTGTGCACGGCCCGCACCCCCGACTGCGGACGCTGCCCGCTCGACGACTGTGCGTGGGTGGCGGCCGGACGGCCCGCGCACACCGGACCGCCACGCAGGGTGCAGAAGTTCGCGGGCACCGACAGGCAGGTGCGCGGCCGCCTCCTCGACGTCCTGCGGGACAGTCACGGACCCGTGGAACGCGCGCGGCTGGACCAGGTCTGGCTCACCGACGTCGCACAGCGGGACCGGGCACTGGACTCGCTGCTCGTCGACGGACTGATCGAGCAGACCGAGGACGGACTCTTCGCCCTCGCCGGGGAGGGCTGAATCGGTTCGCCCCAGTCGGTTTCGACCTAGTCGTCGAGGCCGAGCTCGATCGAGCGGGCGAGAGCGGCCCCCAGCGCGTCGGCGTCCAGAACCAGGGTGTGCAGGGTCCGTGCGGCGATCAGCAGGGCGTCGAGGTCGTTGCCGTACACGCTGACCATGCCGCCCTCGGGATCGAAGCCCACCGCGTCGAGTGTCGCCGGGGACCGATCCGTCAGCACCGCCTGGAGTGCGCCCGAGAAGTCGTAGCCGGAACCCTCGATTCCATGTGCCTCCAGCGCCGTTCGGTGCTGATGGTATTCGGGCCCACCGGGCGAGTAGATGATGCTGGAGCTGTTGTCCCCGGTGACGAGAAGGACGGGGCGGAGGGCGTCGAAGTCGCTGGGAGTTGCCATGGCGCAACCGTATCCAAGCCGTCCGACACCAGCGCGAACCGGAGGTCGGTGCTACCGGGCGACTACGGCCGGTCGACGTCGGCGAGGAAGGTCTCGACAGCCGCGCGGTACTCGGCGGGCCGGTCGTCGTGCACGAGATGTCCCGCACCGGCGACCCACTCGTAGCGGGTCTCGGCCTTCCTCGGCATCCGCGCCATCTCCCGCATCTGCCCCGCCGGGGTGATGGTGAACTCGCCTTCGAGCAGCAGCGCGGGCGCCTGCACCTCCGCCCACTGCGACCAGAAGTCGCGGGTGCCCCACTCCTCGGAGATGTCGCGCCAGACGGGCACCTCACCGTGCAGGTGGTAGCCGTCGTCGCGGCGGTCGAACGAGTCCATGAAGTACTGCGCGGCAACGGGTCCGAAGAACTCGACCATGTGCTGCTCGTCGCGGAACGGGGTCGGCCAGGACCCGATCATCGCCGCCCACTCCGCTGCGGTTCGCCCCCGGAAATCGGGCGCCATGTCCTCGACGACCAGTGCCCGCACCCTGCCGGGGTGGGCGGCGGCGAAACACCAGCCGTGCAGTCCGCCCATCGAGTGACCGATCACGGCCATCGGCTCGTCGATCGGGTCCAGCGCGGCCGCAAGGTCGGCGACGAACGCCTCGGTGGTCAGTTCCGTCGGCGCCGGGCGGCCGTGCCCAGCCGCGTCGAACGTGTACACGTGGCCGTGATCGCGCAGCCATGGCACGTGTCGACGCCAGGTTCGGGCGCTGCCCATCAGCCCGTGGAGCAACAGAATCGGCCGGCCGGTCCCACCCTCGTCATGCAGCACGGCACCGAGGCTAGCCCGGTGCCGCGCCACATCGGTGAACAACCTCCGATCAGTCCTGCCAGGGCGTGGGGACCGCGGTGTATCTGCGGCGCCGGATCGACGGTGCGACGGTGATCGCCAGACCGACCAGCGCCACACCGGTCACCAGGACGAGACCGGGCCGGAACTGGTCGAAACCGGCGTCGGCCGATCCCCCGGCATGCGATCCGGCGGTGACCAACGCGGTGGTCAGTGCCAACACGAGCGCGGCGCCGACCTGGGCGGAGGTTTGCACCAACCCCGAGGCCAAGCCCTGCTCCGCGTCGTCCACACCGGCGGTGGCCTGCGCCATGATCGAGGTGAAACCGAGTGCGAACCCGATGCCGAGGAGGATCGCGGCGGGCAGGATCGCCACCGCGTACGTCGGCTGATCACTGCCGACGAACAGGAACCACAGGTAGCCCAGGCTGAGCGAGGTGAGCGCGGCCAGGATCACCGGGGAGGTTCCGAACCGGTCGATCGGCCGACCGACGAACGGCGATGTCACCGCGACGATCAACCCGGTCGGCAGCAGCGCCAGCGCCATCTTCAACGGCGACCAGCCCAATACAGACTGCAGGAAGATCGTCATCATGAACTGGAAGCTCAGGTAGGAGCCGAACAGCGCGACGACGGCAAGGTTGGCCCGCACGATGGTCCCCACCCGCAGGATGCTCAGCCGCACCAGCGGGTGCGGCACCCGGTTCTCGATCACGAAGAACGAGATCAGCAGGGCCGCAGCGAGTACGAACGATCCGAGGGTGAGCGGATCCGCCCATCCGCGGGACGGTGCGGACACCACGGTGTAGACGGTGAGCAGCATTCCCGTGACGAGGGTGACCGCGCCGACGAGGTCGTGCCCTCCGCTGTCGGCCGGACGGTCCTTCGGGATCAGCACCCACGCCGCCGCGAGCGCGGCGACCGCGAACGGCACCGGCATCAGGAACGTCCACCGCCAGCCCGCGCTGGTGAGCAGACCGCCGAGGATCAGTCCGGACGAGTAGCCACTCGCGCCGAAGACCGAGAAGATCGACAGCGCCCGGTTGCGGGCGGAACCCTCCCGGAACGTCGTGGTCAGGATCGACATCGCGGTCGGAGCGGTGAACGCCGCGGCGAGGCCCTTCACGAAACGCGTCACGATGAGCAGGGTTCCGTTGTCGACGACGCCTCCGATCAGCGACGCGACCGCGAAGACGGACAGTGCCACGAGAAAGACGCGGCGGCGGCCGAGCAGGTCGGCGGTGCGCCCACCGAGCAGCAGCAGGCCACCGAAACCGAGCACGTAGCCGTTGATGATCCATTGCAGCGAGGTGGTGTCGAGGCCGAGTTCGGCACCGATGGACGGGAGCGCGACGCCGACCATGGAGACGTCGAGGCCGTCGAGGAACATCACGACGCAGAGCACCGCGAGGATCCCCCAGAGGCGGCCGGTCCAACCCTGTTCGGGGGCTGGGGAATCCGGCGTTGTCAGGTTCGAGGTGGTTCCGGTGACAGTCACGTCGGCAAGATTAGATGCACGCGCAATCAATGCACAAGCATAAATTTCCTTTGCATTTATTTTGCTTGCACCCATCCGGGGGCCGAACTAGGATGCGGCCATGACGACAGAAGCGGAGCTGCGCGACAGTTGGCGCGCCCTGCTCAGCCGGTACAACGGCATCGCATGCGAGCTCGACCGGCAGATGCAGAGCGCACACGGGCTGAGCATGAGCGACTTCGAGACGCTGGACCGCCTGGTGTCGGTGACCTGTACGCATCCACGGATGCAGGAACTGGCCGCCGACATGTACCTCAGCCCGAGCGCCCTCTCCCGCAGCGTCGCCCGGCTCGAGAAGGCCGGCCTGGTGTCGCGATCGCTGTGCGAATCCGACCGTCGAGGCGTCTTCGTCGACGTCACCGACGCCGGACGCGAGGTGCACGCCGACGCCAGCAAGATCCAGCTGGCGGTACTGACCGACCATCTCGGCGAACCCGACACCGCCGCCGCGGGCTGAACCGGCCGGCACCGGGCCCGGCGGGAGTACCCTCGCGGCCATGGCAGTCGTGAAGATCAACGCAATCGAGGTGCCCGAGGGCGCCGGTCCGGAGCTGGAGAAGCGGTTCGCACAGCGCGCGGGCACTGTGGAGAACTCGCCGGGGTTCCTCGGCTTCCAGCTGCTGCGTCCGACGGGCGGTGAGACCCGCTACTTCGTCGTGACCCAGTGGGAGTCCGAGGACGCCTTCGCCGCATGGCGTGACGGCGACGCCCGCGCCGCGCACGCCGGCGAGGCCAAGAAGCCGGTCGCGACCGGCGCCTCGCTGCTCGAGTTCGAGGTCGTCCTCGACGTCGCGGCGAAGCAGGCCTGACCCACCCCCTTCCGGCAGCGCCGGCCGCGCGCTTTCGCGGCGGCCGGCGCGCCGTCAACCCGCGAACCGACGCAGCGCCTCGGCCGTGCGTTCGTCGGCGGCGTGAAACGTCTCGATCGCCAGCTCCGCCACGGTGACGTCGAGCGGCGTCCCGAACACCGTCGTTGCGCTCAGGAGTGCCAGTTCGCCTGCCGCCGTACGGATTCGGATCGGCACCACCAGCGCACCCGGCTCCGGTTCGACCGCGGGATCGGCACACGGATAGCCCGCGAGCTCGGTGGCGAGACCACCGAGCACCGGGTCGCCGGTCGCGGCAATCTGGTGCTCGAGGCGGCGCAGCACGTGGGCTCGCCACTGGCCGAGGTTCACGATCCTCGGGGCCATGCCCTCCGGGTGCAGACTCAGGCGCAGCACGTTCACCGGGGGCTCGAGCAGGTCCGCAGAGCAGCCGTCGACCAGCAGCGCGACCGCGTCGTTGCCGTCCACCAGGTGCCAGTGCCGATCCACGACCACCGCCGGGGAAGGCAGATGTGCGTGCAGGATCTGCCCGATCGCCCGCGCCACCGAGGCCATCGGGACGTCACCGAGTGCATGCTCCGGGTAGGCGGGCGCGAAGCCCGCCGCAAGGAAGAGCGAATTACGTTCCCGCAGTGGAATGTCCAGCTGTTCACTGAGCCTCAACAGCATCGCCCGGGTCGGGCGCGAACGCCCCGTCTCGAGGAAACTGACATGCCGGGCCGACACCTCCGCACGGCCGGCCAGTTCCAGCTGACTCATCCGTCGGTGTTCACGCCAGTGACGTAGCAGATCACCGACCGGCCGATCCCGTCCCACGAGTGTGGTCATCGCCCGAGCCTAGGTGCGACCGGGGAGGCGGATCCATTACCTCCCGGGTAATCGACGACCGGCCGCACCGGCCGCACAGTGGTCTCGTCAGTCGGCCACCCGGGCCGGCACAACCGATCGAAAGAGGCTCCCATGAGCGACTTCGACACCCTCGCCGCCAGGTACATCGCGGTCTGGAACGAAACCGACCCCGGCGCGCGCCGCACCTCGATCGAGGAACTGTGGGCGCCGGACGGTCGCTACGTCGACCCGACGGTCGCGGCGTGCGGTCACGCGGAGATCGACGCGACGATCGGCGCGGTCCAGGGGCGGTTCCCCGGGATGCGCTTCCGGCTCCGCGGCCCGGTGGACGGCCACCACGAGCAGGCCCGGTTCGGCTGGCAGCTCGGGCCCACCGGCGCCGAGGACCTGATCGAGGGCTTCGACGTCGTCGAGCACGACGAGGCGGGACGGCTCGTGCACGTGCTCGGATTCCTCGACAAGGTGCCCTCCTGAGCCTCCCCGACGGGCGGCCCGGACACCGTCCGGGCCACCGAGGGATCGGGCGGCGGCGCCGTGTCCCGATTGACACCGGAGGCAGGTCGGTGCGACAGTGCGCGAGTAATTGCGATGCCCGACGGGAATCCGGTACGAGTCCGGAGCGGTCGCGCCACTGTAATCGAGGGCTTCCTCGACAGCCAGACACCGTCGTCATCGCCTGTGCTTTGAGGGACGCGTAATCCCAAGGAGGAACGATGGCTGTTGTTCACACCCCCAGCAGGTCGACCGAGTCGGTCGGTGTTGCCCTGATCATCGCGGGCGTGGTCCTGCTCGCGATGCTGACCCTGTACCTGGTCGGTTTCGACCAGGGCGCGGTCTCGCGCACCGGCATGTACATGCACGAACTCATGCATGACGGTCGACACCTGCTGGGACTGCCGTGCCACTGACCGACACTTTCACGAAACTCCTCGTCCGCGGCCTGCTGGCCGGCCTCGTCGCAGGCCTGTTGGCCGGTGCCGTCGCGTTCGTGATCGGCGAACCGCACGTCGACGCGGCCATCGCGATCGAGGAAGCCGCCTCCGCCCCGGCCGAGGAGCACGCGCACGACACCACGGCGGCACACGACCACGGCGACGCCGAGGCCAGTGCAACGGCGGGCCATTCCCACGGCGACGACGCCCTGGTCAGCCGCGACGGCCAGCGGGCCGGGCTGTTCCTCGCGACCACGCTCGCCGGTCTGGCTCTGGGCGCGATATTCGCGGTCGTCGCCCACTACGCACGCCGAGTCACCACGCTGTCCGGCCCGGTGCTGGCATTGGCACTGGCCGGTGCGGGCTGGCTCGCGATCGAGGCGGTGCCGTTCTTCAAGTACCCGGCGAACCCGCCCGCGGTCGGCGACCCGGACACCATCAACCAGCGCACCTGGCTGTGGCTCGCGTCGGTCGTCCTGGGTCTGTTCGCGGTGGCCGTGGCCGTCTACGTCGCACGCCTGGTGGCGTCCACCGGCTACCTGTCCATCCAGGTCGCGGCCCCGGTGCTGGCATTCCTCGCGGTCGTCGCCGTCGGCTACGTCGTGATGCCCGGCATCAACGAGGTCGGCGAGGACTTCCCCGCGACACTCCTGTGGGAATTCCGCATCTCGTCGCTCGCCATCCAGGCGACGCTGTGGCTGGCCCTCGGACTCGGGTTCGCGTTCCTCACCGAGCGCGCGACCCGTATGCAGCCCGCGCTCGCCGGCACGCGCTGACCCGTCCCCACCTGCCTGAAGGGCACCTTCGTTCGCATTGTCCGAACGAAGGTGCCCTTCAGCCGTTGGTGGGGTCCGGCGCGCCTCAGACGGCGCAGGAGCCGTCGGTGCAGGCGCCGTCCGCGTCGGCGGCACCGGCGAGGGTGACGATCGGACTCGCGTCGGCGTAGGCCTTCTCCAGCAGCTGGGTGAAGACCTCGACGGGCTGGGCGCCGGAGACACCGATCGCCCGGTTGGCGACGAAGAACGGAACCCCGGAGACACCGAGCGCGCGGGCCTGCGCGAGATCCTCACGCACGCGGTCGACCTCGGCGTCGGAATCGAGGGCAGAGCGGACGGCGTCGGCGTCGAGCCCGGCCTCCGCGGCGATCGCGACCAGCTCGTCGCGGTCGTCGACGACTCGACCCTGTTCGAAGTGGGCGCGAAACAGCGCGGCCATCAGGTCCTCACCGCGGTCGCCTGCGAAGTGGACGAGCCGGTGCGCGTCGAAGGTGTTGGCCGCAATGACGGTCTCGAAGTCCATCGTCAGCCCGTCGGCGGCGGCGGTGCTCGCGACGTGCGCGAACATCTGCTTCACCTGGTCAGCGGGCATTCCCTTCATCTCGACGAGTGCGTCGATCTCGGGGCGCCGCAGTCCGACCGGGGTGTCCGGGGAGAGCAGGTAGGACCGCCACACGACCTGCACCTGATCGCGGTGCGGGAACTGCGCGAGAGCGGTCTCGAACCGCTTCTTGCCGATGTAGCACCACGGACAGGCGATGTCGGACCACACCTCCAGCACGACGGGGGCGGACGGGTCAACGGATTCGAGGCTCACGACTGGTTGAAACATCGATCACCGTGAGTTTTGTTCCAGGGCCCGTCGGCCGGGTCGTCCCGGCATCAGGCGCCGGACAGGTGACCGAATCCCGATTGCGTCACAGGCGCAAATACGAACTGCCCCGGGAACCATTCGGTGCCCGGGGCAGTTTTCTTACATCGATTGAAATTGTTCGGTGCCGCGCGATTTCACTCCTACTTCGCGTCGGGGCAATCCTTCACCCACTTCACGTTCCCGTTGAAATTGCAGCTGCCGGCATGGGTGCCCACTGCGAACGCCGGGGCGGCGAAGCCGAGCGGCACAGCGGCAAGCGCCCCTACCAGGGCAATCTTCGCGACGAGATGGCGGGCGGGAGCCTTGACGGAGTTGGCCACGTTATTCGATCCTCACTTCGGCGGCAGTCGTTGGTCCGAGGCGACGGAAATTAACCGAAGTCTCACGATGTGCCATTTTTTCAAAGGGAATTCCGCGTCTCACGGCGTCTTCACGCATCGGCGCGGCGAAATCCATGATAAATGAGCTCACGCCATTTTGCGAGGATCAATCTTTTGTACAGCGATCAAACGAGCGCCGCGTCCAGGGTGATCGGCACACCCGTCAACGCCTTGCTGACCGGGCACGTCTCCTTCGCCGCCTGCGCGACCCGCGCGAACCCGTCGGCGTCGAGACCCTCGACCTCACCCCGGACGGTCAGCGTGATCCCGGTCAGCTTGAATCCGGGATCGTCGGGGCCGAGACCGACGACAGCGGTGACCTCCAAGCTCTGCGGCACCCCGCCTGCCTCACCGATCAGAGCCGACAGCTGCATCGCGTAGCACGCCGAGTGTGCCGCCGCGATCAGCTCCTCGGGGCTGGTGGCGCCATTCGCCTCCTCCGCGGCGCGTTTCGGGAAGGAGACGTCGAACGTCGCCAGGCCCGAGCTGGTCAGCTCGGTCTGGCCGGAGCCCTGCTCGAGGGTTCCGTTCCATGCGGTGCGTGCGGTACGAGTGGGCATGAGCGATTCCTTCCGAGTGGCGGACGAGCGGGACCCCACCAGTCTCGTCCCGGCCCGCCCCGCGGGCGCCCTTTTCGGCGCACCGGCGACCGGCCTAGGACTCGGCCATCTTCCGGTCCGGATCGTCGGCGGTGTCCTCGGACGCGTACCGCTCGAGCAGTGCACGCTCCGCATCCCCTCGGGGGAACGCGAAGAACACCAGCGCGGCACCGATCAGCACGATCACGATCGCGGCGGCGTACGCGCGGTTGTCGCCCTCGAGGAAGGCCGAACGGGCGGCGGCGATGATCTGCTGCGCGTACTGCGGGTAGCGCTCGGCGATGTTCACCGCCCCCGCGAACGACTTCTCCAACGCGGTTTGCGTCTGCTCGCTGACCTCGGACGCCTGCGGGGTCGCGGCGATGGTGGCCGAGAACGACGCCGTGTATCCCGCGGTGAGCAGTGCACCGAGGATGGACTGCACGATCGCACCACCGAGATCGCGCTGCAGATCGGCTGTGCCAGAGGCCATTCCGGCACGCGACACCGGGACGGACCCGGTGAGGGAGTGCGACGCCGGGGTTCCCGCCAGGCCCACGCCTGCGCCGAGGAGCATGAAGCCGAGCGCGATCACCCAGTAGTCGGCGTCCTCATTCCACAGCAGCAGCGCCACCGCGAGTCCCGCGACAATTGCGACGTACCCGGTCAGCAGCGTGAACCGCGATCCCCTGGACTCGACGAGCCGGGCCGAGTGCGGCGCGACCAGGATCATGACGATCGCGGCGGGCAACGCCGCCGATCCCGCCGCGATGGTGGAGTACTCGAGCACGTTCTGCAGATACTGCTGGCTGACGTACATCGCCCCCATCAGCGTGCCGAACACGATGATGCCCGCCACCGCGGCGACCCAGAAGATCCGGCGCCTGGCGATCCTCAGGTCGAACAGGGGGTTGCGGGCGCGCAACTGGCGGAGGACGAACACGATCCCGGCGACCGCCGCGATCCCGAGCGCGACCAGAGCCGTCGTCTTCATCCCGTCCACGGGGAGGAAGTTGATGCCGAGCACAAGGGCACCCACCAGGACCACCGACACCATCCCTCCCAGATGGTCGACCGGATCGGACGACTCGTTGACGTGGCTCGGCACGAACACCACCGTCATCGCGAGCGCCACCAACACCAGCGGAATGGTCACCAGGAACACCGAACCCCAGAAGAACCATTCCAGCAGGGCCCCGGCGACCAGCGGACCCAGCGCGGACAACCCGCCGCCAATCGCCGACCACAACGCGATCGCCTTGGTTCGTGCCGCGCCCGCCCACAGTGCGGTGATCAGGGCGAGGGTGGTCGGGTAGGCCATGCCCGCGGAGAGGCCGCCGAGCACCCGGGCGAGAAACAGCACCTGCTCGTTCGGCGCGAATCCGGCGAGCAGGGAGGCAGGCAGCGACAGCAGCATGCCCAGCACCAGCATCGTCTTGCGGCCGTAGCGGTCCCCCACCGCGCCGAGATAGAGCACCGACGCGGCCAGGCCCAGCGAGAACCCGACCGCGATCAGGTTCAGCGACGTCTGACTGGCGTCGAAGTCGCGCCCGATGTCGGGCAGCGCGACGTTCGCGACGGCAAGGTTCAGATTCGCCACGGCCGCAACGAGAATCAGCGTCGTCAGCACCAGCGACGCACGCGCGGGACGGGTCTCCACGAGGGTTGCCACCGTACAAGTGGACACCACGTCCGCACCTTCCGCCATCGATCCGGGGAACACCGTGGCAAACCGCGTGGTCCGGTGTAGCCTCGGCCTGCACTTCCCATGGACGGCAAGCCGGCGGTGATCCGTCGGGCCGCTCGTCACCGGCGACCCGGCCGACCGGTGCGGCCCGGTCACTGCCCCCAGAAGCGCATTTCAGGGAACCGCGGTGACGGACCGTCCAGGAGCGCGCCGTCACGATCACGCAGAAACCGGTCGAACATCGCGGGGACGTACTCGCGCTGCACCGCGATCGCGCGCTCGGGCGAGCCGATCCCGGCCGCGGCGGTGATCGACGGCAACACCCCCGAGGCAATGGGAATGAAGACGGGTAGGTCCGAATAACTGAAGTGCCCGGAGTCGAGTAGGGCAATCGCCCGCACCCAGCCGCGGTGGTTCGTCAGGAACGGACCCCACGTCGGATCCCAGGTCACCGGGCCGCCACCCCTCGACCGGTAGGTGGCCCCGCTCGCCAACAGCAGGACCGGTCGATCCGGCGGCTCCGTCACCGCGGACGACGGCTCGTCGTCGGACCCGATCGCTCCGTCGAGGTCGACGACGGCATCGACGCGCGCGTCCACCCGCATCACCTCCACCGCTGTGTACCCGCCGTACGAGTGCCCGAACATCCCGACCCGGTCGAGGTCGAGGCCCTGTGCGAGGCCAGCGGGGAGCGCGGCCTGCTCGGCGTCCGGGTTCACGCCTGCCGCGATCCGGGACAGATCGTCGAGCACGAAGCGGCTGTCGGCGACACGGACATCGATCATCGACTCGTCCCGCAGCACCGCGGTGTCCACGTACTCGACGCGCTCACCGGGGAACGCCACCGCCGGGGTCTCGAAGGTGTGATCCATCGCGACCACCACGAAGCCACGGCTCGCGAGCTCCTCGGCCATCACCGTGTATACGCCGCGCGCGGTGCCGAAGCCGGGCGAGAACAGCACGGTCGGCACCGCCCCGAGCGCATCGTCGACCGGGGCTCCGACGTACGAGTTCCCCGTCACTCCGGTCAGGGGACGCCCGCCGAGCGGGTAGCCGAGAGCCGCCTCGGCACCGGTGTAGCCGGCGCGTGGACGGCCGGCCACGTCCCGCGCCGGATACCACACGGTGACCATCAGTTCGCGGCGCCGGTCAGGATGCCAGGGGTCGGCGCGGCCTTCGTCGATCAGGTGCAGTGCCGCACTGCCGACCGGGTACGGTCCGGTCGGTATCGGCAACACCACCCCCTGTGCATGGGCCACCGGCACGGCGAGGGCCTGCACCAACCCCGCGACGAGCACCAGCACAGCCGCGGCGGTCACGCATACGAGCCTGCGCTCGGACACCGGCGCCCCCTGCGATCGTTCGTCGTTCGATCATAAGAAACTCCGCAACCGACAACCGGCAACCGGCAACCGACCCACACACCACGACGCCCCGGAAGCGGATGCTTCCGGGGCGTCGTGGTGTGTGCTGTGCCTACTCGCCTGCGGCGGTGTCGGACTCGCCTGCGCTCGCCAGCGCCTCGGCCGGCGAATCGGGAACCTTGACCGGCTTCGGGGTTCCGGTGAACGTGAACTTCGCGTTCTCGCCGGCACCCTCGCCGTCCCAGCCCTCGACGTCGACCAGGACGATCTGGCCCGGGCCCAGCTCGTTGAAGAGGATCTTCTCCGACAGCTGGTCCTCGATCTCGCGCTGGATGGTGCGACGCAGCGGCCGCGCACCCAGCACCGGATCGAAGCCACGCTTGGCGAGCAGCGCCTTCGCCTGCTCGGTCAGCTCGATGTCCATGTCCTTGTTCTTCAGCTGCTTCTCGACACGGCCGATCATCAGATCCACCATCTCGATGATCTGTTCCTGCGTGAGCTGGTGGAAGACGATGATGTCGTCGATGCGGTTGAGGAACTCGGGACGGAAGTGCTTCTTGAGCTCGTCGTGAACCTTGAGCTTCATGCGCTCGTAGTTCGACTCGCTGCCGCTGCCGGACGAGAAGCCCAGCCCGACGGCCTTCGAGATGTCGGCGGTGCCCAGGTTCGAGGTGAAGATCAGCACGGTGTTCTTGAAGTCGACCGTGCGACCCTGACCGTCGGTGAGGCGGCCGTCCTCGAGCACCTGCAGGAGGGTGTTGTAGATCTCCTGGTGCGCCTTCTCGATCTCGTCGAACAGCACCACCGAGAACGGCTTGCGTCGCACCTTCTCGGTGAGCTGGCCGCCCTCCTCGTAGCCGACGTAGCCCGGAGGGGCACCGAACAGCCGCGAGGCGGTGAAGCGGTCGTGGAACTCGCCCATGTCGATCTGGATGAGCGCGTCGTCGTCGCCGAACAGGAAGTTCGCCAGCGCCTTGGACAGCTCGGTCTTACCGACACCGGACGGGCCGGCGAAGATGAACGAACCGGACGGACGCTTCGGATCCTTCAGGCCGGCACGGGTGCGGCGGATCGCCTTCGAGACCGCCTTGACGGCGTCCTCCTGGCCGATGATCCGCTTGTGCAGCTCGTCCTCCATGCGGAGCAGACGGGTGGTCTCCTCCTCGGTGAGCTTGAACACCGGGATGCCGGTCCAGTTGCCCAGGACCTCGGCGATCTGCTCGTCGTCGACCTCGGCGATGACGTCGAGGTCGCCGGAGCGCCACTGCTTCTCCCGCTCGCCGCGCTGCGCGACCAGCTGCTTCTCCTTGTCGCGCAGGCTCGCGGCCTTCTCGAAGTCCTGCGCATCGATCGCGGACTCCTTCTCCCGGCGCGCGTCGGCGATCTTGTCGTCGAACTCGCGCAGGTCCGGCGGCGCGGTCATCCGGCGGATGCGCATCCGGGCGCCTGCCTCGTCGATCAGGTCGATCGCCTTGTCCGGCAGGAAGCGGTCGTTGATGTAGCGGTCCGCGAGGGTGGCCGCCGCGACGAGCGCACCGTCGGTGATCGAGACGCGGTGGTGCGCCTCGTACCGGTCCCGCAGACCCTTGAGGATCTCGATGGTGTGCTCGACCGTCGGCTCACCGACCTGCACCGGCTGGAACCGGCGCTCGAGGGCGGCGTCCTTCTCGATGTACTTGCGGTACTCGTCGAGGGTGGTCGCACCGATGGTCTGCAGCTCGCCGCGGGCCAGCTTCGGCTTCAGGATCGAGGCCGCGTCGATCGCGCCCTCGGCCGCGCCGGCACCGACCAGGGTGTGCAGCTCGTCGATGAACAGGATGATGTCGCCGCGGGTGTTGATCTCCTTGAGGACCTTCTTCAGGCGTTCCTCGAAGTCACCGCGGTACCGGCTGCCCGCGACCAGGGAACCCAGGTCGAGGGTGTAGAGCTGCTTGTCCTTGAGGGTCTCGGGGACCTCGCCGTTGACGATGGCCTGCGCCAGGCCCTCGACGACGGCGGTCTTGCCGACGCCGGGCTCGCCGATCAGCACCGGGTTGTTCTTGGTGCGACGGCTGAGCACCTGCATGACGCGCTCGATCTCTTTCGAGCGGCCGATGACCGGGTCGAGTTTGCCCTCGAGCGCGGCCTGCGTCAGGTTGCGGCCGAACTGGTCGAGAACCAACGAGGTGGACGGGGTGCCTGCCTCGCCGCGGCCTCCGCCGGTCTCCGTCGGCTCCTTGCCCTGGTAGCCGGACAGCAGCTGGATGACCTGCTGACGGACCCGGTTCAGGTCGGCGCCGAGCTTGACCAGCACCTGGGCGGCGACGCCCTCGCCCTCACGGATCAGGCCGAGCAGGATGTGCTCGGTGCCGATGTAGTTGTGGCCGAGCTGCAGCGCCTCGCGCAGGCTCAGCTCCAGCACCTTCTTCGCACGCGGGGTGAACGGGATGTGACCGGACGGGGCCTGCTGCCCCTGCCCGATGATCTCTTCCACCTGGCTGCGCACGCCCTCGAGGGAGATACCCAACGACTCAAGCGACTTCGCCGCCACACCCTCGCCCTCGTGAATGAGGCCGAGCAGGATGTGTTCGGTGCCGATGTAGTTGTGGTTGAGCATCCGGGCCTCTTCCTGGGCCAGGACAACAACGCGCCGTGCGCGGTCGGTGAACCTCTCGAACATCGCTCTCCCTCACGTTCTTTATGGGTAGATCCCCAGCGGGATTTACGAGCCGCACCTCCACTCTAGTGGCCGGTGATGCGACCTGCGCCGCCTCCATCCCATTGAAGACGGGGACAGTCTGCATGCTTACCTGTCCCAACGCAGCAGCCAGGGGTTTCGTTTCCCGACGGCGCTACGCCATCAGCGAACAGTGCCGGAAGGGGCAGTTTGCTCCCCCGCAATGCGTTCCTATTGTCCGAACGAGAAACGGTCGAGGAAATTCCCGCCGCCGAACATCGAGGTTTCCGACCGGCGGCCCGGAACACGATTCGCCGCGCTCGGACGACGGGCGACGAAGTCGGGACCATCGACCCTAGCCTCGGGATTCGGCCCGGCCGAGACTTGTCCACAAGGACAAGATCGTGAGGACCACGCCATGGACGCCATCATCCCCGACACCGATGTCGTACGCACCGCAGTGGACCTGGCCTGCCGGGCCCCGTCGGTGCACAACAGTCAGCCGTGGCTGTGGCGTTACGACGCAGGCCGGCTCGACCTGTACGCCGACCCCAGCCGCCTCCTGGTTGCCGCCGACCCGCGCGGCCGGCAGCTGCTCATCAGCTGCGGCGCGGCCCTGCACCATCTGACGGTCGCGCTGACGGCACTGCGCTGGTGCGCCCACGTCGACCTGCTCCCGGACCCCGCACAGCCGCAACTGGTGGCGACGATCCGCTTCAGCCGGGATGCGCGGCCCCAGTCCCACGATTTCGACCTGCTAGCCGCGATCCGGCGGCGCCGCACCGACCGCACCGCGTTCGCGCCGCTGCCCGACAACCCGTTGCTGCACAAACTGCTCGGCACCGTCACCGACGACGACGTGACGGTGACCTTCCTGGCCGCCGACACCCGCCCCACGCTGGCCGAGGCCACCGAGCTGAGCTCCGCGGCACGCCGGTACGACGCCTCCTACCAGGCCGAACTGCACTGGTGGGCCGGGCACAGCTTCGAGACCGAGGGCATCCCGGAGAGCGCACTGGCGACCCGCGCCGAGCGCGCGAAGGTGCCGGTCGGTCGTGCGTTCCCCGACCCGCACACCGCACCGGCCCCGGGTGATGACGCGGTCGACGAATCGACCGTGCTGGTGCTCAGCACCCGGGGGGACGGCCCCACCGACTGGGTTCGGTGCGGTCAGGCCCTGTCCGCGGTCTCGCTCGAGGCGACGGTGCAGCGGCTCGCCACGTGCCCGCTCACCCACCTGACCGACATCGATCGCAGCCGCGACGTCATCCACGCGCTCGCCCCCGAGGCCGGGTTCCCGCAACTGCTGATCCGGGTCGGCACGCCGACCCACCCGGCGACCTTGAACGACACCCCGCGCCGACCGGTCACCCAGGTGCTGACCTTCGCTTAGTGCGTGTCTCTCAATTCCTCTCGGATGCACCTGGTGAAGCAATCGCCCCCGAAGGCGGAGGAGAAGCCGATACCGGGGTTGTATCGGCGCCGACGACAACGCAGCAGGGCGGCGATTGGGCGACAGGGGCGCCGAAACGGGGATTGGGAGAGATGCCCCAGGTCTAGCCGACGACCGGCGGGACGAACACGCACGGCACCGGTCGCGGATGCGCGGGATCGAGCGCGTTGAGCACGAGCGTCGCCGCGACCGGTTCACCGGCAATGGACAGGTGGTCGCCGAAGTTCCGGTCGCAGCGGTCCTGGACGAGGATGTTGGTTGCGTTCGGACCCTCCTCGTAGCCGCTCGTGTACGGGATCACGACCTCGTCGTACCGGGTGATGATGTTCGTGTAGGTGATGCCCGGCGCGTAGACACCGCCGTCACGCAGCGCGGTCATGAACCGGGATCCGGCGACGAACTGCCCGCACGCGGAGCACAGCGGGGCGATCGCAGGCCCGGCCACGTCGAGCCCGCCCTGCCGGAGTGCGGCGAGGTTCGTGTCCAGCTCGAACGCTCCCTCTCCGTTCCACAGCGGCGCCAGCGAGACGTACTTCCCCACCTTGTCGGCGCCACCGAGGAACTTGACCCAGTACGTCGGCATGAGGGTGCCCTGGGAATGGCCGACGATGTCGACCTTCCGCGCGCCCGTTGCGGCGAGCACCCGATCCACGAACGCACCGAGTTGTGCGGCGCTCTCCTCCATCGGGGCCATCCCACCGAGGGCGCTGATCGGCCACGGGAGAGCCTCGTGGGCGCCGTAGGTCAGGGCGAAGACGCAGTAACCCTCGTTCGCCAGCAGAGGCGCGTAGGTCGCCCAGTTGGTCTGCCGGTTGCCTGCGGTGCCGTGCACGAGCACGACCGGCTCCGGATGCTCCGCGGTGGGCTTGCAGTTCCAGTCGTTCGACCCCGGGGCGGATCCGCCGGGATTGCCGAGTTCCAACGGGACGCCGGCCAGGAACTGGTACGGAACGGGGAGGGGCGCCGGTGTCGCGCGGACATTACCGGCGCCGAGAAATAGAGTCGCCGATGCAAGAATTAACGCAGCGAACAATGCGGCCCCGAGCCTGACACTGGAGACATTTCGCACTCGCACCACGCACCCCCCTTTGTTGACGCCGTTTCCCCTGCCCGCAGGCTAGCAGCGCAGCGATGCGTGGACAGGGGAAACGGGCAGGGAAATGTGGTGGTTCAGTTTGCCTTGTTGTACAGCTCGGTGATTTCGGCGGAAATTCGACCCCGGGCGGACACGGGATGGCCATTGCGCCGCGCCCACTCGCGGATCGCGGCACTCTGTTCGCGATCCACCGCCACTCGGGACTTTCCGGCGACCTGAGCAGGCTTTCCGCGACGACGCCCCGTCGACTTGCGTGCGTGCGAAACCCACACCTCGAGCTGCTCACGCAAACGGGCCGCATTCTCCGACGACAGATCGATCTCGTAGGTCACCCCGTCGAGCCCGAACTCAACCGTTTCGTCAGCTGTCGACTCCTGATCCACGTCGTCGATCAGAGTGACGGTGACCTTCTTTGCCATGACCCGAGTTCCCTTCGCAATAACGCGCATTCCGAGCCCCGTGCACCGGATTCCGCGAGTCTACCCCCGCACCGAGAATACCGAATGTCGGATAATGGCAAATCTATTAGAAATCGATCACCGCGCGGACGGCCGGACAATTGGGAACAAGATGGTTTCCCGGATACCGAATCCGGTCAATGCCATCAGCAGTCGGTCGATGCCCATACCGGTGCCGGTGGTCGGCGGCATGCCGTGCTCCATCGCCGCGAGGAACTCCTCGTCGAGGGCCATCGCCTCGTCGTCACCGGCCGCGGCCAGACGCGCCTGATCGACGAACCGCTCGCGCTGGATGACGGGATCGACGAGTTCCGAGTACCCGGTGGCCAACTCGAAGCCCCGCACGTACAGGTCCCACTTCTCCGTGACCCCGGGCAGGCTGCGATGCTGCCGGGTCAGCGGCGACGTCTCCACCGGGAAGTTGCGGACGAACGTCGGCTCGTGGAGCTGATCGCCGCACTGGTGCTCCCACAGCTCCTCGACGAGCTTGCCGTGACCGTAACCCTTGTCCTTCGGCACCTCGAGACCCACCTTCGCGGCGAGCGCGAGCAGCTCGTCGACGGTGGTGTCCGGGGTCACCTCGACGCCGATCGCGGCGGACAACGACGGATACATCTCCATCGTCTTCCACTCGCCGCTCAGGTCGTACTCGGTGCCGTCCGCCAGCGTGACGACCTGCGTGCCCAGGGCGTTCTGCGCAACCTCCTGGATCAATTCGCGGATCATCGTCGCGGAATCGTCGTAGGTGCCGTACGCCTCGTAGGTCTCGAGCATCGCGAACTCCGGCGAATGCGTCGAGTCGGTGCCCTCGTTGCGGAAATTGCGGTTGATCTCGAAAACCTTCTCGATGCCACCGACCACGCAGCGCTTGAGGAACAGTTCCGGAGCGATCCGCAGGTACAGGTCGATGTCGAGCGCGTTCGAGTGCGTGATGAACGGCCGGGCTGCGGCACCACCGGCGATGGTCTGCAGCATCGGGGTCTCGACCTCGAGGAAGCCCCGGCGTTCGAGCGCGTTGCGCAGTTCCCGCACCACCGAGACCCGCTTGCGGGCCATCTCACGGGCCTCGGGCCGCACGATCAGGTCGACGTAGCGCTGACGGACGCGCGACTCCTCGTTCATCTCCTTGTGCGCGACCGGGAGCGGACGCAGCGACTTGGACGCGAGCTGCCACGAATCGGCCATCACCGACAGCTCGCCGCGGCGGGAGCTGATCACCTCGCCGCGCACGAACACGTGGTCGCCGAGGTCGACGTCCGACTTCCATGCGGCGAGGGCGTCCTCACCGACGTTCGCGAGGCTGAGCATCGCCTGCAGCTGGGTGCCGTCGCCCTCCTGAAGGGTCGCGAAGCACAGCTTGCCCGTGTTGCGGACGAAGATCACCCGGCCCACGACACCGACCTGCTCGCCGGTCGCGGTGTCCGGCTCCAGGTCGGGGTACTTCGCGCGAATCTCCGCCAGCGAGTGGGTGCGCGGCACCGAGACGGGATACGCCTGCCCGCCCTGCTCCAGGATCCGCTCCCGCTTCTCGCGGCGGATACGAAGCTGCTCGGGGGTGTCGTCGTGCTCGGCTGCTACATCACTCACGGTTGACCAGGGTAATGCCCCGCCGTGAGGAGCGACCGCGACGGTCGTCCCAACCGGCCGACGGGACCCGCCGACGCCGGGCGTGACCGCCGCTCAGTGAGCGGCGACCGCCTCGGTGTCCCGGATCAGGTGCCGGGACCGGGTGGCGACGCCGAGCAGGCCGGCGGCCCGGATCGCCTGGTACCCGCCGACCAGATCACTGGCCCGGCGCAGACCCAGTTCCTGCAGCGCCGCCGCGGCCAGACTGGAGGTGTACCCCTCGGAGCAGACGACGATCCACTCGACGTCGTGGTCGGCGGCCAGCGCGATGCGCGCGTTGCTGGCCGGGTCGAGTCGCCACTCGAGCACGTTGCGCTCGATCGCCAGCGCGCCGGGCAGGGTGCCCTCGCGATCGCGCTGGGCCTGCGGTCGGATGTCGACCAGGATGGCGCCCCGGGCGACGGCGTCCGCGAGTTCGAACACGGTGGTGCGCCGGTAGGCGCTGCGGGCATTCTCGAGCATTTCGTCGATGGTCATGCCGACAGTCCTTCCGGGAGATCGGTGAGCTCGGTGCGGGTACGGCGCAGGCTGCCGCGATCGGTGACCTCGTAGTACGACATCGCGGTCAGTGGTGGTGAGTAGGCGTGCACGCTCAGTGTCGGCAGGCCGGGTCCGGCGGCGCTGTCAGGCGCCTGCATGACGTCGTGCACCCATCCCAGCGGGAACGACGCCTGGTCGCCGGCGTCCAGCGTTCGGTATTTGAGTTCGGTTCCGCCCCAGCGATATTCGGCCAGCGATCCACTGAGGACGGTGAGCGCGCCGAAAGAACCGGCGTGATCGTGCAACTCCGTCGCCTCACCGGGGACCCAGCTGATCAACCAGACGTCGACGTCGTCGTCCGCGTGCAACCGGGTGGACCAGCGCTGCTCGGTGGGAAAGAGGCCGCCCGCGGGAAGCAGATGCGCGAACCGGCCGTCGAGCACGTCCTGCGCGCCCTCGTCGGTGATGCGCAGCAGGTCAGCGGGGCGGAGCCGGCTCGGGGACACCGACGGTCGCGAGGCGGGAACGGACGCAAGGGTGGAGACCACAGATGTGGAAAGCATGGAAGTAACTCCAGGAGAATGTGAACAGCGGAGGCGAATTGACGTGCCTCAACCGAGTCGAGGCGGCAGTCAGCCTCGACAACACTCCTGAGCAACCATGCGAGCAATCACGTCGACCAGTGTGACACAGATTCGAAGTCTGGCAAAGGTTCGGGCGGAAAGAAGTCGGTCACACCACCGGCGAACGCTTGGCCGCGCGGCGGGCCTGGGTGCGCTCGTACACGATGCGGAGACCCTCGAGTGCGAGGTCGCGTTCGAGGTGCGCGATGGTCTCGGACTCCGGCATCACCAGCGGCGCACTGTCTCCGGTCGCGATCACCGTCACGTCGTCACCCGCGAACGCGGGCAGCTCCGCCCGCACCCTCCGCACCAGGCCGTCCACCAGCCCGGCGAATCCGAACACCGCGCCGGCCTGCATGCACTCGACGCTGTTCTTCCCGACCACCGCGCGGGGACGCACCAGTTCGAACTTGCGCAGCGCAGCCGAGTGCGAGGCGAGTGCGTCGGTCGAGGTCTCCAGCCCCGGGGCGATCGCGCCGCCGAGGAACTCCCCCTTCTCCGACACGACGTCCACACAGGTCGCGACCCCGAAGTCGACGACGATGCACGGACCGCCGTAGAGATGGTGTGCGGCAAGACTGTTCACGATCCGGTCGGCCCCGACCTCCTTGGGATTGTCGACCAGCAGCGGCACCCCGGTACGAACCCCGGGTTCGACCACCACGTGCGGGACCTGCCCCCAGTATCGGGACAGCATCACCCGCAGTTCACGCAGCACCGACGGCACCGTCGACAGCGCCGAGACGCCGACGATCTGCTCGACCCGCGAGCCGAGCAGTCCCCGCAGCATCAGCGCCAACTCGTCGGCCGTCATCCGCGGGTCGGTGCGCATGCGCCAATCCTGCTCCAGCCGTGCGTGTTCCCCGCTGCCGGTGAACACACCCAGCGAGATCGTGGTGTTGCGGACGTCGACCGCCAGCAGCACGGCTACACCAGCGCCGAGGTGTTCTCCAGGGTGCTCAGCATCCGTGGAGTGATCAACCCCGAACCCTCCGGTGCGTGCGCCGGATCCGACCCCAACTCGACCTGCCGGTTGTCGGCGTCGACGAACACCACGCGCGGGTTGTAGTCGCGGCACTCCTGCTCGTTCATCACGCCGTACGCGATCAGGATGACGAGATCACCGGGGTTCACGAGATGCGCTGCCGCACCGTTGATCCCGATCACACCACTGCCACGCTCACCCGCGATGACGTAGGTCTCGAGCCGGGCACCGTTGTCGATGTCGACGATGCACACCTGCTCACCCTCGAGCAGGTCGGCGGCGTCCATCAGGTCCTGGTCGACGGTCACCGAGCCGACGTAGTGCAGGTCGGCGTGGGTGACGGTGGCGCGGTGGATCTTCGACTTCATCATCGTGCGAAACATGTTCAGCCCCTTAGGTCTAACGGGTGATCTGGTCGTCGGCGGTGGTCGCCGCGGAGGTGGTCTGGGAGTCGGTGTCCCGTTCGAGGAATCCGGTGCCGACAGCGACACCGACGTTGTCGATCAGCCGGGTGGAACCCACCCTGGCCGCGACCAGCAGGCGCCCGTCACCCCGTTCGGGGGCCGGACCGAGATCGACGCCGCGGACCTCGAGATAGTCCACCTCGACCTCCGGCGTGGCGGCGAGCACCTCGCGAGCAGTCGCGAGGATCGCCTCCGGTCCCCCGGCCGCCGCGTGGGCGCCGGCGACGAGGGCCGCGGAAATCGTGGCAGCAGCGGCTCGTTGGTTCTCGTCGAGGTAGCGGTTCCGAGAGGAGAGCGCCAGGCCGTCCTGTTCCCGCACGGTGGGGACTCCGCGGATCTCGACGTCGAAGTTCAGGTCGCGGACCATCTGCCGGATCAGCGTGAGCTGCTGGTAGTCCTTCTCGCCGAACCAGGCGGTGTTCGGGGAGACGATCTGCAGCAGCTTCGCGACCACCGTCAACATTCCGGCGAAATGCGTTGGACGGCTAGAACCTTCGAGCTCGGCCCCGACGGGACCGGGGTGGATCATGGTGCGCTGCCCATTCGGGTACATCGCGGCGGCCGTCGGAACGAACGCCAGCTCCACGCCCTCCCCACGCAGCAGCTCCAGGTCCGCGTCGAGGGTGCGCGGGTAGGCGTCGAGGTCCTCCCCCGCTCCGAACTGCAGCGGATTGACGAAGATCGAGACCACCACGACCGCACCCCGCAGCTTGGCCTGCCGCACCAGTTCCAGGTGACCGGCATGCAACGCACCCATGGTGGGCACGAGCGCCACCTGCCTGCCGACCCCGCGCAGCGCCCGGGTGACCTTCGTCAGCTCGGCGGGCTCGTGGTGCACGGTCAGCTCGCCGCGCGTGTAGCCGTTCACGATTGGTCCTCCAGCATCTCGATCAGCGCCGGGTCCGCCCCGACGATCTGCGCCGACCGCAGCGACAACGCCCGATAGCCGGCCGCAAGTTGTGGGTCCACCTCGCCGAGCACGCGCAGGTGGGTCGCGACCGCGGCCCGGTCGCCACGCGCCACCGGGCCGGTCAACGCGGCGGAACCGCGGCGCAGCGCGTTGTCGAGCGCGGCCGACAGCAGCGGCGCGAGCACCCGCTCGGCCACACCGTTCGGGGCACCGTCGACGGCCTGCTGCCCGAAGAGTTCGTCCCCGGCCAGGGCCACGCGCAACGCCGCCACCGCGTCGGACACGAGGGTGACCAGGTGATTGCTGCCGTGCGCGAGGGCCGCGTGATACAGGGGCCGCACTTCTTCGCGGACCCGCACGGGCTCGCCGCCGATCTCGAGGACCAGTGACTGGGCGATCGCATACCCGATCTCGTCCGCGGCGGTGACCCCGAAGCAGGCCGACGCCAGGCGGGCCACGTCCTCGTCGTGTCCGGTGAACGTCATCGCCGGATGGATCGCCAGCGGCACCGCGCCGATCTGTGTCAGCGGGGTCAGCACACCGATACCGTTCGCGCCGGACGTGTGCGCGACAAGGGTCCCGGGCCGAACCGATTCGGTGGCGGCAAGGCCGTGCACCAGGTCCGCGAGCTCGTCGTCCGGGACGGCCAGGATCAGCAGCTCACAACGGGCCGCGACATCGGCGGCAGGCAGAATTTCGGAGTCCGGCAGACGCTGCTCGGCACGGCGCACCGAGGCGTCGGATACTGCGGAGCACGCCACCACCAGGTGGCCGACTCGTTCGAGTGCCGCACCGAGTGCGGTGCCGACGCGTCCCGCCGAGACGATTCCCACCGTCAGTCGTGCGGGCGCCGGGTCCGGAAAAGACCCGTCTCGAGTGATCTCGGATGAGGTCACCGTTGTTCCTCTCGTTCGTTCCAGTCCCGCGGTGCGGGTACCGGACGTTCACAGCGAGGATAGTCGGCAACTCCGACGCGCCGCCATGGTCGAGAAAGTGATCTATGGCTCACTCGCGACGGCGGCGACCCGCCCGGGGGCCCTCCGAATCCGGGGACGCGGCCTGCATGTTCGCCATGATCTCGGCGACGGTGAGCCCGCTCGAGTGGGCCCCGGCGACATCACCGGGTCCCACTTCGTCTTCGGTCGAGCGGCGCCGTGAGCGGCGCGACGGCGGCGCCACGTCGTCCTCCGGCGTCGGGCCGGCGGGTGCATCGGTGGCAGGCACCTCGGCCACGGACGTATCGATCCGGGGCGCACCGGTCGAGGGCGCATCCGTCGAGGTCTTCGGCGGTGTCGGCGTCTCCGCCTGCGGCTCCGGCTGCGCCGGCACCGGCTTCCGCGGTCCGGACTCGGCCGACCGCGAGTGCGGCTGCGGCTGCGGCTGCGGCTGTGTCTGCGCGGGCTGCGGCTGGGCCTGCGGCTGCAGGGACTGCGGCGCCGCCACCCTCGGGGGCTGGCCCGCGTCCGTCGGCTCGTCCTCCTCCCCGACCACGGACACCTCCGCCGTCACCGGCTCGTCGAACGGTGTCGCGAAGGTGGGGCCGGACCCGGGATCGGCGTACGCGGGATTCGGCGCGAACGGTACCGGTGGCCGGACGCCCTCGCGCGCGGCCGAGAGCTGGCCCATCCGGGACCCCTCGGCCTCGATCGCCACTCGGTCGGCGGGCAGACGACCGTCGAACAGCACCTCTAGGCTGCCGCGCAGGGCGGCGAGTTCGACCCGCAGTGCCGCGATCTCGGACACGTCGACGTTCACTTCGCTGCGCACCCGCGCCTCGACCCCGGCCTCGTACTCGCGGCGGGCACTGATCTCCCGCTCGAGCTGGAGTTCGTACACGGTCTGCAGGTCGCGGATCTTGGCCTTGTCCGCCGCGGACTCCCGGCGGTAGCGGGTCATCGCGATTGCGCCGATGACAGCGGCCCACAGCGCAGCCATCAGACCGATGCGCAGCACCTGCACGCTGTCGCTGAAGATCAGGAACAGGCTCGCGACCACAGCCAGCACCACGAGGCCGGCCACGATCATCTGGCTCGCGCTGCGCTTGTTTCTCCGCATCGAACCCGCGCGACCAGAAAGCGTCATGGCGCCCAGGATAGCCGTCGCCGACGACTACTCCGGAGTACGTCCGCGGCGATTCCCGTACCTGCGCGAACTACATCGCCGGTTCGTCCGGGGGCTCGTCCGGCGTCTTGCAGCAATGTTCGAGCCACATCGCCGCGGCGGCCAGGGCCACACCACCCACCAAACCCACCAGCGTTCCGGTGGTGTCCTGTGCCGCCGCGTCGACCTCCGCCCGCTCCGGCAACAGGAACAGCAGCAGACCGAGCCACACCCCCGCGCTCGCCGCACCGACCAGGGCGGACGCCTTGGCAAGGGCGACCGCGCGGGCCGCGGTGATCGGGTGCAGCTGATGCCGGTCCGTGCCGATTCGATGGTCCTCCACGCGTGATCGGATCACGAACGCCAGGACCACCTCGATCAGTGCCACCGGATACAGCGATGCACCCGCAAATATCGAGATCGGAGGGAGTGAACCGTAGAAGGTCCGGACGAGGAGCCAGGTGGCGAGGGCCGCGAACAGCGCCAACCCGAGCAGGTCACGGACCCGCGTGGGCTTCATCACGACGTCACCAGGACCGCGTCGGTGCGGCGGACACCCGCCGTCTCCGTCCGGTCGAGCCCGGCCAGCAGATCGCGGACCCGAACCCGCGCGCCGTCGACGACCAGCACCGCGTCCGGCTCGATCTCCAGCCACGGCATCAGTACGAACGCGCGCAGGTGGGCGCGCGGGTGCGGCAGCGTGAGCTCGGGGTCGTCACTGACCACGCCGTCGCAATCCACCACGTCCACGTCCAGGCTGCGCGGACCCCAGCGCACGTCCCGAACCCGGTCCGCCTGCTGTTCGAGTTCCTGACCGAAGGTCAACCAGCCCCGGCAGTCGAGATCGGGGTCGTCCACGATCAGCGTCGCGTTGAGGAAGTCCTGCTGTTCCACGCCGCCCCACGGCGCGGTGGCGTACACCCCGGACGCCGCGACCAGCCGCGGGCCCAGCCCCTCGACCACCGACCGCAGGTTCGCGAGCGGGTCACCGAGGTTCGATCCGATCGACAACACCGCCCGGCTCATCGGCGCAGACCCTCGCGGGAACGCCGGGCGACCACCGCCACGTCCGCGAACGTCAACGGGATCGGCGCCGACGGCTTGTGCACGGTCACCTCCACCGCGCTCACCCGCTCGTCACGCAGCACCGCCTCCGCGATCTCGGCGGCGACCGTCTCGATCAGGTCCCGCGGTGGTCCGGCGACGATGTCCGCAGCGGTCTGCGCCAGCGCGCCGTAGTCGAGGGTGTCGGAGAGATCGTCCGAGGCGGCGGCCGGCGCGAGGTCGAGCCAGACCGTCACGTCGATGAAGAAGTCCTGGCCGTCGCGCTTCTCGTGCTCGAACACCCCGTGATTTCCGCGCACCTTCAGCCCGCGCAACTCGATGCGGTCAGACATCACCGACCTCCTCCGCCGCGGACCATGCCCGCTCCACCGCGATCGCATCCCGTGACGCACGCACATCGTGCACCCGAACTCCCCAGGCGCCCTGCCGAGCGGCGAACGCCGACACCACCGCGGTCGCGACCTCGCGGCCGTCGGGGACGCGGTCACCGTCCGCATCCGCAAGCAGGGTGCCGAGGAACCGCTTGCGGGAGGCCCCGATGAGCACCGGGAACCCGAGCGCGTTCAGCCTCGGCAGCGCGCCGAGCAGGGCCCAGTTGTGCTCGGCGGTCTTCGCGAACCCGAGGCCCGGGTCGAGAATCAGCCGGGACGGGTCGACACCGGCGCCGACCGCGGCGTCGACCGACTGCATCAGCTCGTCGCACACGTCGGTGACCACGTCGCCGTAGTGCAGCACCCCACCCGCGTGCACGTACTCGCCGGCCGACCGCCAGTGCATCAGGATCCACGGCAGCCCGGCATCGGCCAGGACAGACGCCATCGCCGCATCCGCGCGTCCGCCGGAAACGTCGTTGACGACGCTCACGCCCGCTTCGATCGCCGCCTCCGCGACGGAGGCGCGCATCGTGTCGACGCTGACCGGGATGCCCTCTGCGACGAGGTCGGCGATGACCGGTGCCACGCGACCGGCCTCGACGTCCGGATCCACGCGCTGGGCGCCGGGACGCGTCGACTCACCGCCGACGTCGATGATGTCCACGCCGAGCCGGCGCAACTCCAGCCCGTGCGCGACGGCCGCGTCCCTGTCCAGGTACCGGCCGCCGTCGGAGAAGGAGTCGCTGGTGACGTTGAGGACACCCATCACGACGCAGCGCCCCGGCGTCGGGAGCACGGTCACCTGCGGACGATGAGATCCAGCGCCTCGGCACGCGAGGCGGCACTGGACTGGAAGATGCCCCGGACCGCCGACGTGGTGGTGCTGGCGCCCGGCTTGCGGATGCCGCGCATCGCCATGCACAGGTGCTCGGCCTCGACGACGACGATGACACCGCGCGGATCGAGCTTGCGGACCATCGCGTCGGCGATCTGACTGGTCAGCCGCTCCTGCACCTGCGGGCGCTTCGCGTACAGGTCGACCAGCCGCGCCAGCTTCGACAGCCCGGTCACGCGGCCCGTGGCCCCCGGGATGTACCCGACGTGCGCGACCCCGTGGAACGAGACCAGGTGGTGCTCGCAGGTGGAGTACAGCGGGATGTCGCGGACAAGCACCAGTTCCTGGTGGCCCTCGTCGAACGTCGTGTTCAGCACCTCGTCGGGCTCGGTGTACAGGCCCGCGAACACCTCCCGGTACGCCCGCGCCACCCGCGCCGGGGTGTCGAGCAGGCCGGGACGGTCCGGGTCCTCGCCAACGGCGATCAGCAGCTCACGGACCGCCGCCTCGGCCCGAGGCTGGTCGAAGGCACGACCGGTCTCGATCGACCGCAGCACCTCGTCTGCCTCATTCGTTCCCACGCCACCGAGTTGATGAACCGACACCTGATCGCACCTCCACTTCGTTCGAAACCCGCGTCCGCGGTCCGTTTCGGGACGGACCGTGCAAAACACTATGCGTCGCGACCTACTGCTGTCCGTTCGGCCCTTCCCAGCGCTGAGTGGAGACGTCCTTGTCCTCCACCGGCGGGTTCGGGTGCGTCGGCTGAGGCTGGTGCGTCGGCTGAGGCGGGTGCGGCGGCGGGTTCCACTGGGGGTACCCGGCATACGGGTTCTCCGCCTGCTCCGGATACGGGCTGCCCGCGGGGCGGGCGTGCTGCGCCTCACCGCGCGGAGGCCAGCCCGGCGCCGACCACCCGGCCGGGGCGCCGTAGTCCGGCATCGACCCCTGCGGCTGCTGCGGCGGCGGGTACGGCTGGTAGCCCGCGGGCGGAACCTGGTAGCCGTTCTGCGGCGGCTGCGGAACACCCTGCTGCGGGACGCCGGCCTGCGGCATCCCCGCCTGCGGGGTGGACGGCCCGGCCGGGACCGCCTCGCGAGTCGCGAACGTCGGCGTGCGCGACGGCTCCTCCGGCAACGGCTCACCGCGCTCGATGGCCAGCTCGCGCGGGGTCTTGATCGGCGGCTTCTCCGACGGGGTGCGGTCACCGAAGTCGTTGAACGCGGTGATCCGCGGCCGCTTCTCGACGCTGGTGAAAATCTTCTCCAGGTCCTTGCGGGTCAGCGTCTCGTGTTCGAGCAGTTCCGCCGCCAACACGTCGAGGACGTCGCGGTACTCGTTGAGGATCGACCATGCCTCGGTGTGCGCGGCCTCGATCAGGTTGCGCACCTCCTCGTCGATCTCCCGGGCCACCTCGTGCGAGTAGTCCGACATCTGCCCCATCGACCGGCCCAGGAACGGGTCGCCCTGCTCCTGGCCGTACCGGACGGCGCCGAGCTTGGCGCTCATGCCGTACTCGGTGACCATCGCGCGGGCGATCTTGGTCGCCTGGTCGATGTCCGAGGAGGCGCCGGTCGTCGGCTCGTGGAACACCAGTTCCTCGGCGGCACGGCCACCCATCGCCATCACCAGTCGCGCGATCATCTCCGAGCGGGTCATCAGACCCTTGTCGTCCTCGGGGACCGTCATCGCGTGACCACCGGTTCGCCCGCGGGCGAGGATCGTGACCTTGTAGATCGGCTCGATGTCCGGCATCGCCCACGCCGCGAGCGTGTGTCCGCCCTCGTGGTACGCGGTGATCTTCTTCTCGTGCTCGCTGATGATCCGGCTCTTGCGCCGCGGGCCGCCGATCACACGATCGACCGACTCCTCGAGCGCGGCCTCGGTGATCACCGCGCCGTTCTCGCGGGCGGTGAGCAGTGCCGCCTCGTTGATGACGTTGGCCAGGTCGGCGCCGGACATGCCGACGGTCCGCTTCGCCAGACCCTCGAGGTCCGCGTGCTGGTCGAGCGGCTTGCCCTGCGAGTGCACCCGCAGGATCGCGCGGCGGCCCGCGAGGTCCGGGTTGGTGACCGGGATCTGCCGGTCGAACCGGCCCGGGCGCAGCAGCGCCGGGTCCAGGATGTCGGGGCGGTTCGTCGCGGCGATCAGGATGATGCCGGTGCGGTCGCCGAAGCCGTCCATCTCGACGAGCAGCTGATTGAGGGTCTGTTCGCGCTCGTCATGACCGCCGCCCAGGCCGGCGCCACGCTGGCGGCCGACGGCGTCGATCTCGTCGACGAAGATGATGCAGGGGCTGTTCTGCTTGGCCTGCTCGAACAGGTCGCGGACGCGCGAGGCGCCGACACCGACGAACATCTCGACGAAGTCCGAACCGGAAATCGTGAAGAACGGCACCCCGGCCTCACCGGCGACCGCGCGAGCGAGCAGCGTCTTGCCGGTACCGGGCGGGCCGTACAGGAGCACACCCTTCGGAATCTTCGCGCCCAGCGCCTGGTAACGGGCCGGGTTCTGCAGGAAGTCCTTGATCTCGTAGAGCTCTTCGACGGCCTCGTCGGCGCCCGCGACGTCCGCGAACGTGTTCTTCGGCATGTCCTTCGACAGCTGCTTGGCCTTCGACTTGCCGAAGCCCATCACGCCACCGCGGCCACCGCCCTGCATGCGGCCCATCACGAAGACGAACAGGCCGAGCAGGATCACCATCGGCAGCACGAACAGCAGGATCTGGGTCAGCCAGCCCTGCTGCGTGATCTTGGTGTTGTACTTGTCGAGCCCGGCCTGCTGCACCTCGGTGAAGATCTGCTCGGAGGCGGCGCTCGGGTACTTCGCGATGATCTGCGTCGAGTTGTCGGTGGCCTCGTTGCCCTGCTTGAGGGTCAACCGGATCTGCTGCTCCCGGTCGTCGATCTGCGCGTCGGTGACATTCTTGGCGTCGAGCTGCGCGATCGCCACCGAGGTGTCGACACTCTTGTACCCGCGGGTGTCGTTGCCGAAGTAGCTGAACGCATAGATGATCAGCAGGATGCCGGCGACGATCGCCAGGTTGCGAAACACTGTCTTGCGGTTCATACAGGTTCAGCCGCTGGGGCCAGTCCTTTCCAGTTCCGGTCGAGCCTTACAGCTCGGGTCGAGCTCGGTGCGCCGGCGTTCCGGCTGCTCACCGGACAATCAAAGATTACCGCGAACACCACCGGTGATCGCCGTTAGCACGTCCGTGTGCGTGCACGACTCCCTTGCTCCAACGCGCGAGAGGGCGCGATGGTTCCGAGATCGCGCCGGGCGTGGCGGCGACCACTACTGTCTGCAGCCATGACGCTGTCCTATGCCGAGGTTGTCGATCAGGTCGCGAGGTCGCAGGCACGTGTCGAGGAGACACTGACCACCCTCACCGCTGCCCGGGCGCGGGCCGCGTCGGCGCTGCCCGGGTGGAGCCGCGGCCACGTGATCACCCACCTCGCCCGCAACGCCGACGGGCTGCGCCGGTTCGTGCTCGGGGTCCGGGCCGGAACGGCGAACGAGATGTACCCGGGCGGCCCCGACGCCCGCGCCGCCGCGATCGAGGAGGGCGCCGACCGGCCCGTGAACCTGCTCACCGCCGATCTGCGCTTCGCAGGCCGACGGCTCGTCGACGACCTTCGCGCCGCCGCGCCCGACCGGCTCGACACCCCGGTGAAGTGGCGCAAACCGGTCACCGCCCGCGACATCCCGGTGCTGCGGTGGCGGGAACTCGAGATCCACCACCTCGACCTCGACCTCGGCTACAGCTGCACCGACTGGCCGACGGAATTCGTCGAGTCCACGCTCGCCACCCAGCTGCCCGAACTCGCGGCCGTCGCGCCGGACGTCGAACTCCCCGACCTGCCGCGGGCCGAGCTGCTGTCCTGGCTGATCGGCCGGCCCACCCGCCCCGACCTGCCCGAGGTGCCCGGGTGGCCGTTCTGAACCCGTCGACGCCGCTGGAGCGGCACCGGTCGGGACTATCCTGAAGGTTCGAGGCTCCCTCCACGGCAGGTCACGGCCGCAAGCGGCCACGGGTAGATGTCATGACGCAGCGCCACTCCCGATCGATTCCCGACCCGACGACCGCGGCCCACGCGGCCGAGCAGACGGCTGCGTTCACCGACACCGCCGAGTCGGCCAACGAGCTCTCCCGCGAGGTCCCCGAACGGGCCGGTGAACTCGAGGACCTGATGACCGGCACCGCGCGTGATCCCGCCCATCCCGACGACCTGTCGACCCTCCCCGCCGGGGACCGCCGCACCCTCGACGACCTCGACGTCGGTGAGCGTGTCGACGACTTCGACCTGCTCGTCGCGCTCGGCCGCGGCGCCTTCGCGCGGGTGTTCCTGGCCCGGCAGCGGTCGCTGCAGCGGCTCGTCGCGGTCAAGATCTCCCGCGACCACGGCACCGAACCGGAGACGCTCGCCCAACTCGACCACGACTACATCGTCCGGGTCTTCGACCAGCGCGTCGTCCCCGACCTGGAGATGAAGCTGCTGTACATGCAGTACGTGCCCGGCGGCACGCTGCTCGGGGTGCTCCGCCGGGTGCGCGACACCCCGGCCGGGCAGCGATCCGGGGCGTTGCTGCTCGCGGCGATCGACGCCACCCTCGACGCGAAGGGTGAGATCCGGCCCAGCGATTCGAGCGTGCGCGACGAGATCGCGGCGCTGTCGTGGCCGGAAACCGTCGCGTGGATCGGGAGCCGCCTCGCCGAGGCACTCGACTACGCCGGGAAGCACGGAGTCCTGCACCGCGACGTGAAGCCCGCGAACGTGCTGCTGACCGCCGAGGGCGTCCCCAAGCTCGCCGACTTCAACATCAGCTTCAGCGACCGGATCGCCGGTACCAGCCCCGTCGCCTACTTCGGCGGTTCGCTCGCCTACATGTCGCCGGAACAGCTGTGCGCATGCCACCCGGGACTGCCCGGCGCCGCGGCCGACCTCGACACCCGCAGCGACATCTACGGGCTCGGGGTGGTGCTGTGGGAGCTGCTCACCGGGCACAGGCCCTTCCCCGATGTCGACCCCGCCGACCCGGCCGCGCTCGACCGGATGGTCGCCCTCCGCGAGGCCGGGGTCGGGCCCGAGGCGGACGGCAGCCTGCCCCCGGACTGCCCGGCGACGCTGCGGCGTGTGCTGCGCACCTGCCTGGACCCGGATCCGGAACGACGCTGGCCGAGCGGCGCCGAGCTGGCCCGGCAGTTCGACCTGTGCCTGGACCAGCACGCACGAGCCCTCGTCGACCCGCCGCCGAGCCGCTGGCGGTCAGCTCTGCAGCGCTGGGCGGTCCCGATCCTGATCGCCGCGGTGGTGATCCCGAACGCGCTGGCCGGCGCCTACAACTATCACCACAACAAGACGCTGATCATCAGCACGCTCGCCCCGCTGGTGCAGCGGCACTTCGAGCAGATCCAGTACGTGATCAACGCCGTCGCGTTCCCGCTCGGCGCGATCGTGCTGCTGTACATGTGCCGATATCCGCTGACCGTGCCGCGCGGTCTGCGCAAGGGGCGCCGCTACGACGCCCAGACCCTGGCCCGGGCGCGCACGGACACGCTGCTGCTCGGCGACCGCGTCGTCGTGGTGGTCTTCGGGCTGTGGGCGATCGCCGGCCTGGTCTACCCGGTGACCCTGCAGATCCTCACCGGCGGCATCCCGGCGGGCGCGTACGTCCACTTCCTGGGTTCGCTGATCGTGTGTGGGGCGATCGCCGTGGCCTACC
Source organism: Rhodococcus sp. NPDC003322 (assembly GCF_053589555.1). NCBI lineage: Bacteria > Bacillati > Actinomycetota > Actinomycetes > Mycobacteriales > Nocardiaceae > Rhodococcus > Rhodococcus sp. NPDC003322. Next base: position 1,254,401 of record NZ_JBSFSC010000001.1, read on the forward strand.
CGTTCTTCTTCGTCACCTTCTACGCCGTCCGCTACCTGTATCCGGTGCTGCTGCCGTACGGCATCAGCAGCAGCGACGACGACCGCAACCTCCGCGGCCTGGACCGTCGCAGCACCCGCTACCTCGCGGTCGCGGCGTCGGTACCGCTGGTCGCGGTCGCGGGCGTGACCTTCCTGTCCCCGCAGCAGATACCGGAGATCATCGGCGCGGTCCGGGTGCTTTCGGTCGGCGCGATCTTCGCGTTCGTCGGCGCCTACTGGCTGTTCCGGCAGCTGGAGACGGATCTGCACGCGCTCGAGCGAGTGGTCTCCCACGCGCATCGGAGTCCGGACCTGGCGTAGAGCGGGCACCGCCGCGCCGTTGCCGAGTCTCGGACTCCCCCTCACACCTGAGCGACCCGCTGCCACGGCAACAGCCGCTCCAACTGTGCCGCCACCGCGAGGATGCGGCCCTCGCCGCCGGGCGGGGCCGCGATCTGCACGCCCAGCGGGGTGCCGGTCGCCGGGTGGATCCCGGCCGGGACGCTGGCCGCCGGCCAGCCGGCGAGGTTCCACAGCGACGGGAACGGCGCGTACCGGATGTTCGCGACCAGGTTCGTGAGCCACGCACGGTCGCTCCACCTCGTCGCCGCGATCGGCGGTGCCGCCAGCGTCGGCGTGATCACCACGTCGTGTTCGGCGAAGAACCCGCTCAGCGCCCGGTCCAGCCGGGCGACCTGCTCGGGTTTCACCGTGCGGGCCAGCACCTTGCCCAGTGCCACATGGCCCCGGGTGCGCCGCTGCAGCAGCGACGAGTCCAGTCCGGCCGCGTCGGCCGCGGTCCCGGCGGTCCAACGGGCCAGCAGCGGAACCGGATTCACCGGGTACGGCAGCGACGCCGTCGCGACGTGGTGCCCCACCCCGCCGAGCACGGCGGCCGCCCGTTCCGCCGCGGCCCGCCAGTGCGGGTCGACGCGGACCATCGGCAGCGGCGCCCGCACCGACACCGCGATCCGCAACGATCCCGGGTCGGCGATCTCGGCGAGGTCCGGGCGATCCGCCATCACCGACAGCAGCAGGGCCGCGTCCGCGACGGTCGTCGCGATCGGCCCGTTCTCCGACATGCCGAACCAGGAGTCCACGCCGAGTTCGGCGGGCACCACCCCGCGTCCCGGTTTGATGCCGAACACCCCGCACGCCGCGGACGGGATGCGGATCGACCCCATGCCGTCGGCGCCGTGCGCGGCCGGGACCATGCCCGACGCGACGGCGACGGCGGACCCGCCGGACGATCCGCCGGAGGTGAGGCCGGGATTCCAGGGGTTGCGGGTGACCGCGTCCGGCGTGTCGGTGGCGCCCCACACGCACAGTTCCGGGACCGCGGTCAGGCCGACGGGGACCGCGCCGGCGGCGCGCAGTCGCGCCACCACGGGATGGTCGGCGGTCGCGGGCGTGACCGGACTCGCCTGCGAGCCGTTGCCGAGGCGATGCCCGGCGACGGGCACGTTGTCCTTGATCGCGATCGGCACCCCGGCCAGCGGCAGCGACGTCAGATCAGGGCGAGCGGCCACCGCAGCCGCCTCCGCACGCGCCGCGTCCGAGCGGACGGTCACGAACGCCCCCAGCCGCGGGTCCCGCTCCGCGATCCGTGTCAGTGCGTCGTCGACGGCCGCCATCGGGCTGAGCGCGCCGTTGCGCACCCGCTCGGCGATGGAGGCGACGGTGAAGTCGAGATCCATCCGTCGATTATGCCCGGTGACCACCCGGATCCCGGACGGTCCGTACGGTCGGCCGCCACAGCGGCGGTGCCGATCAGCCGCCACAGCGGCGGTGCCGATCAGCCTCCGTAGACGCTGGGGTCGAGGGTGCCGATGTACGACAGGTCGCGGTAGCGCTCGGCGTAGTCGAGGCCGTAGCCGACGACGAACTCGTTCGGGATGTCGAAGCCGACCCACTCGACGTCCACGTCGATCTTGGTGGCCTCCGGCTTGCGCAGCAGCGTCACCACCGTCAGCGACGCCGGGTTGCGAGTCGACAGGTTCCGCATCAGCCACGACAGCGTGAGCCCGGAGTCGATGATGTCCTCGACGATCAGCACGTTCCGGCCGGCGATGTCCTTGTCGAGGTCCTTGAGGATGCGGACGACGCCGGACGAGGAGGTGGACGAGCCGTACGAACTGACGGCCATGAACTCCATCTGCGTCGGGATCGGCAGCGCCCGCGCCAGGTCGGTCATGAAGAAGATCGCGCCCTTGAGGACGCCGACCAGCAGCAGGTCCCCTTCCGGGGAACCGTCGGGGAACTTCTCGGCGATCGCGGCGGCCAGCTCGGCCGTCTTCTCGCGGATCTCCTCTTCGGAGATCAGAACCGATGCGATATCGCCTTCGTACACGGCGCTAGCCCCTTTGTTCATTACCGATCCGGCTCATTGCTGACCCGCTCTGGCTCGCGCGCGACGAACCCGACCGACAGCCTGCCATGCCGCCGGGACAGCACCAACCTGACATCCCGTCCGCCGCCGCCGAGGGCGACACCACCCTGGCCTCGCCACCGCCCGACGAGGTCGTCGGCGGCCCGCAACTGCGGCTCGGTCAGCCCGTTCACGCCGCTGACCTGCAACCATTCGCGCAGGGCGCGGCGACGGATCGCCGGGTGGGCGGTGACGAGGACCTCGGTGTCGAGTTCGTCACCCCGCGTTTCCAAGTGCACGGTCGCGGCGCGCCGCAGTTCGGTGGCCGCCGCGTCCAGCACCTCGCCGTCCTCGCGGAGCTGTTCGGCGGTGCGGGCCAGCGCCGGGGCCACGCCGCCGCCGAGAATCTGTTCGAGCAGCGGCAGTGCCTCGGTTCGCACCCGGACCCGGGTGAACGCGGGACTCGCGTTGTGCGGGTCCCTGTGGGGCTGCAGTCCCAGTTCCGCGCAGGAATGTTCGGTGACAGCGCGGCGGACCCTCAGCAACGGTCGCCCCCACGGGTCGTTCCACTCCCGCATCCCGGCGATCGACCGGGGTCCGGACCCGCGGGCCAACCCGAGCAGCACCGTCTCCGCCTGGTCGTCGAGGGTGTGACCGAGCAGCACCGGGCGCCCGTCACGGGCCGCGTCCAGCGCCGTGTACCGGGCGCTGCGGGCGGCGGCCTCGAGCCCACCCTTCCCGGTCACGTCGACCGGCAGCACCCGGGCCGAGGCGCACCCGAGCAGACGGGCGCGGCCGGCGGCCTGCTCGGCGACCCGATCGGAGCCGGCCTGCAGCCGGTGGTCCACGACGAGCGCGTGCACGGGCCCCGCCTCGGCGACGGCGGCGGCGGTCAGGGCCAGCGAATCGGCGCCTCCCGACAGCGCGACCGCGACGCCGTCAGCGGGACGGTGTGCGGCGACCCAGCGCCGGACCGCGTGTCGTACCTCGAGCAACGCGGGCCCTTCGGGCAGTCGCGGCGGGCCGCCGGTCGTGCCCGCCGGCGGGCCGTCGGTCATGACAGGACCCGGCCGATCCACGCCTTCGGGTTCTCGATCTCACCGGTGCGCGGCAGGGTCTCCGGGCCGGTCCAGATCGTGTTGAACGCGGCCATCCCGACCTCGCCGACCACCGCGTCGACGAACGCCTTGCCGCGCACGTACTGCGCCATCTTCGCGTCGATCCCCAGCAGTGCCCGCAGCAGTCGCTGGAGCGGATTGGTCTGGCGGGAGCGCCGCGCGTCGAACGCGCGGCGGATCCGGGCCACCGACGGGACGACATCGGGGCCGACCGCGTCCATCACGTGGTCCGCGTGCCCCTCGAGCAGGGTGCCGAGCATCAGCAGCCGGTCCAGTGCCTCGCGCTGCGGTTCGGCCTGGGTGGCGCGCAGCAACCCGAGCACGCCGCGGTCCTCGGGGGCCTGCTCCTGACCGGATCGTCGGGCCCGCAACGCCGAGGCGAGCCTGCCGATCAGGTCGGCGACCGAGTCGTCTCCGGCCGCGCCGAGGGTCGCGACCGTCTCCCGCATGTGGTCCGCGATCCAGGGCGCGGACGAGAACTGCACCCGGTGCGTCACCTCGTGCAGGCACACCCACAGCCGGAAGTCAGCGGACGGCACCTTGAGGGCCCGCTCCACCCCGACGACGTTCGGCGCCACCAACAGCAGGGTGCCGTGTTCGCCGGTGAACGGGTCGTACTGGCCGAGGATCGCCGACGACAGGAAGGCCAGCATCGCGCCGGCCTGCACACCGGCCGGGCGGCCGCGCAGCAGACCGCTGTCGGTGTCGGTGTCGTCGCCGGTCAGGTTCGCCATCGACGCGGACGCGGCCCGGATCCAGCCGGCCCGGTCCACCACCCGCGCCTGCGGGACCGGCAGTCCGTCGGCGAGCCCGGTCACGTCGCGGACGGGGCCCTCGGCGCGCACCGAGGCCTCGGACAGTTCCGCGACCACCGCCTCGGCGGCCGCACGACTGGTGCGCGGACCGGGGCGGACCAGGCGGACGCCGGTGCGTGCGGCCAACTCCCAGTCGACCGCGCCACCGAGTCCCCCGGACCGCTCACCGGTCATGTGCACCCGCAGGACCGCAGTGTGGAGGCGATGGCGTCGAGGGCGGGTCGGCTGACGTCCGGTGACCGGTCGTTCGACATCAGAGAGAAGGTCAGCACCCGGTTGCCGACGTCGGTGACGTACCCGGCGAGGGCGCTGGCCTGCGAGAGGGTGCCGGTCTTCGCGCGCACCCAGCCGGCGCCGGAGCCGTTGCCGTACCGCTCGGAGAGGGTGCCGGTCGCTCCGGCGACGGGCAGGTAGTCGAGCATCGGCCGCAGCTTCGGCTGGGCGTCGCCGGTCGCGGCGGTCAGGACCTGGTCGAGCAGGCGGGCCGGGATGCGCCCGTCCACCGACAGTCCGCTGGCGTCGTGCAGGGTGACGCCGCCCAGGTCGAATCCGGCCCCGGCGAGGGTCTTGGTGATCGCCGCGGTCGCGCCGGCGAACGAGGGTTCCGAGCCGACCTGCTCCGCGACCTCCCGGCCGATCGCCTCGGCGAGCACGTTGTCGGAATGCCCCATCATCTGGGCGAGCCGGTCGCGCAGCGGCGCGGACTCGACCGACGCCAGCGGCGCCGCGCCGGACGGCGCCGTGCCGAGGGTGACCCGGTCGGGGGCGACCCCGAACGCGGCCGCGAGGGCGCGCCCGGTGTCGAGCGCGGGTGTTCCGCTGCGCGGGGACTCGTCCTCCAGCGGTTGCAGGCGGGCGCCGTCGAGCATCACCGGTTCGATCGGCGCGATGTACCCGGCGGCGACGTCGCCGGGTGACCAGCCCTGTGCCATCGGCGGTCCGGCATAGGCGCCGGTGTCGACGACGACGGACTGCACGGCGGCGCCGGCGCCGCGGATCTGCGTGACCAGGTCCTCGAGTCGCGGCGCGCCCGGATAGAAACCGGGCTGCCCGGCGGGCTGGGCGGTCAGCGTCACGTCGCCGCCGCCGACGAGCACGATCTGGCCGGGCTCGGCGCCCTGCACGACGCGGGTGGCGACGCGATGTTCGGCGGGCAGCGCCAGCAGCGCCGCCGCCGCGGTGAGCACCTTGGTGGTGGACGCCGGGATCATCGGCGTGTCGGGGCCCTGGCTCCACAGCACGGTCCCGGAGATCGCGTCGGAGACGACACCGGTGAAGGATCCGAGCGCGGGGTTGGCGAGCGCGGGACCGAGGGCCGCGGCCAGGGCCGCGGGGCTCGGCGCCGGGGCGTCCGCGGGGACCGGCGCGACCTGCGGTGTCGCCAGTACCGGGGGCGGTGCTGCGACCGTGGTGGTGACTGCGCTGGCGCCGAAGCCCAGGTCCGGGCGCTGCACGACGAGCACCGCGACTGTCGCGCCGATCGCCACGACAGCGACCGTCCCGAGCAGGATCCGGACCCGCTTCCGTCGTTGCGCGGCCAGGGACCCGATCTTGCGGTCCTTCGCCCCTGCCTTCGCCAACGTCCCTCCGATTGGTCGCTCCATGTAGTTCACCGCCATTATCCCTGACGGGCTACCCTGTCGATCGCACCATCCACCTGAAGGCAAAGCGAGGAAACGCGTGTCGTTCGACGTCACCATCGAGATCCCGAAGGGTCAGCGCAACAAGTACGAGGTCGACCACGAGACCGGCCGCGTCAAGCTGGACCGCTACCTCTACACCTCGTTCGGCTACCCGGCCGACTACGGCTACATCGAGAACACCCTCGGCGAGGACGGCGATCCGCTGGACGCGATGGTGCTGCTGCCCGAGTCGGTGTTCCCCGGCGTCATCGTCGAGGCCCGCCCGGTGGGCATGTTCAAGATGGTCGACGAGGCCGGCGGCGACGACAAGGTGCTGTGCGTGCCCGCGGGCGATCCGCGCTGGGACCACGTCCAGGACATCTCCGACGTGTCGCAGTTCGAGCTGGACGCGATCAAGCACTTCTTCGTGCACTACAAGGATCTCGAGCCGAACAAGCACGTCACCGGCGCCGACTGGGTCGGCCGTGACGAGGCCGAGAAGGTCATCGCGGAGGCGTTCGACCGGCTGAAGGCCAACGGCGGCCACTGAGCTCGACCTCCCGGGGTCTCGCACGACCCCTGTCGGCTGAAGGTGCCCTTCGTTCGCGTCAACCGAACGAAGGGCACCTTCAGCCGTTCCGGGGGTGAGCGGGCTGCGGGCGGTGTCGGCAGCGCCCTCTACGATCACGCCCCGTGAGCGGATACGACGACCTCGACCCCTTCGGCGGCCTCGACCCTGCGGCGTTGCCGCCGCGGCAGCAGCAGATTCTCGTGACGATCCGGGACTGGGTGGTCGAGTACGGTTTCGCGCCGAGCACCCGCCAGCTTGCGGACACGGTCGGGCTGCGCTCCACCTCGACGGTGTCTCGGCACCTGAAGGCACTGGAGGACAAGGGTTTCCTGCGCCGCAGCGCCGCGGTCTCCCGGCCGATCGATGTCCGCCCGTTCCTGCGCGGCACCGCCACCGGCACCGCCTCTGACGACTCGGTGGCGGTGCCCGTGGTCGGCGACATCGCCGCCGGCGCGCCGATCCTCGCCGAGGAGCACACCGACGACGTGCTGACCCTGTCTCGGGAGCTGGTCGGGTCCGGCACCGTGTTCGGGTTGAGGGTGCGGGGCGAGTCCATGGTCGACGCCGCGATCTGCGACGGCGACATCGTCGTGGTGCGCCAGCAGCACGAGGCGCATTCGGGTCAGATCGTCGCCGCGATGATCGACGGCGAGGCCACCGTGAAGGTGTACCGGCGGCGCGGCGGACACGTCTACCTGGAGCCGCGCAACGCCGCCTACCCGGTCATCGACGGCGACGAGGCCGTGGTGCTCGGCAGGGTCGTGTCGGTGATGCGGCGGGTCTGACCACGCGGTCAGAAGTCGACGGCGTCCCGGACGATCGGGCAGGTCATGCAGTGTCCGCCACCGCGACCGCGCCCGAGTTCGGCACCGACGATGGTGATCACCTCCACGCCCTCCTTGCGCAGCGCCGAGTTCGTGTGGGTGTTGCGGTCGTAGGCGAACACCACGCCCGGTTCGACGGCGACGAGGTTGTTGCCACTGTCCCACTGCTGACGCTCGTTCGCGTAGTAGCCGCCGCCGGTCGGAACCACACGCAGTTTCTTGAAGTTCAGTGCTTCGGCGACGACGTCGACGAACGGCTTGCTCTCCTCGGTCACCTCGGGTGCCTTGTCTCCGGGGCGCAGCGAGAAGGTGTGGATCCCGTCGACGATGTCCGGGAAGACGGTGACCAGGTCGCGGTCCGCGAAGGTGAAGACGGTGTCCAGGTGCATCGCGGCGCGCAGTTTCGGCATCCCCGCGACGATCACCCGCTCGGCGGCGCCCGCGTCGAACAGCGACTGCGCCACCTGGGTGATCGCCTGCCGGGAGGTCCGCTCGCTCATTCCGATGAGCACCGCGCCGTTCCCTACGGGCAGCACGTCACCGCCCTCGAATGTGGCCATCCCCCAGTCCTGTTCGGGGTCGCCCCACCATACGGAGGCCGCGGTGAAGTCGGGGTGGAAGGTGTAGATTGCCTTCATCAGCAGGGTCTCGTCGTGCCGCGCCGGCCAGTACAGCGGGTTGAGGGTGACGCCGCCGTAGATCCAGCAGGTGGTGTCCCGCGTGTAGAGGGTGTTCGGCAGCGGCGGCATCAGATACTCGCGGACACCGGACTGCTCGCGGGCCAGGGAGAAGTAGCCGGGGCGGAAGTCGTCGGGCAGGTCGGAGGTGGCCAGGCCGCCGATCAGGAACTCGGCGAGGGTCCGGTTGTCGAGGCTCTCCAGGTAGGCGCGCACGTCCTCGACCAGGCCGAGTCCCACCTCGTTCGCGACGATCTTGCGGTCCAGCAGCCAGTCCTTCGCGCCGGGGACCGCGAGGGTCTCGGTGAGCAGGTTGTGCAGCTCGACGACCTCGACGCCGCGGTCCCGCATCTTCGTCATGAAGTCGAAGTGGTCGCGCTTGGCGTTCTGCACCCACAGCACGTCGTCGAAGAGCAGGTCGTCACAGTTGCTCGGGGTGAGCCGCTCGTGGGCGAGGCCCGGAGCGCAGACCAGCACCTTGCGCAGGGTGCCGACCTCCGAGTGGACGCCGAGGGTAGCGGGGACGGTCATCGTGTGCACTCCTAGATGGTGATCGTGCCGGTCGCGAGGCCGACGATTCCGGCGATGGCACCGAGGGCGACGACGGCGAAAAGCGCCGCCTCCCAGGGCGAGAAGAGTCGCTTGCCCGCTTCTCGGCGGGTGAGCGCGAACAGGATGGTGCCCGGCGCGTAGATGATGCAGGACAGCAGCAGGAACTCGAGACCGGCCGCGACGATCATGAACGCCGTGTAGAACGTGGCCACGGCGGCGAAGACCAGTTCCTTGGTGCGGTTCTCCGGCTGCAGCTCGTCGTAGGTCTCACCGGTCCAGCCCAGCTTGAGCGCGTAGGCGGCGGCCAGCAGGTACGGCACCAGGGACAGCGCGCTGCACAGCTTGAGCGTGAAGCTGAACGCGTCGTCGGAGAACAGGGTCGTGACCAGCACGAGCTGAATCAGCACCGTGGTGAACAGCAGGGCCACCATCGGCACCTTGCGGTCGTTGGCGCGTGCCAGGAAGGACGGCATGTCCCGGTCCTGGGCGGCGACGAAGAGCACCTCGGCGGCCATCAGCGTCCACGCCAGGTAGGCGCCGAGCACCGAGATGATCAGCCCGATGCTGATGAACCAGGCACCCCAGGTGCCGACCGCGGACTCGAACACCCCCGACATCGACGGCTGCTGCAGCTCGGCCAGCTCGTCGCGCGGCATGATGCCGTACGACACCATCGTCACCGACGCGAAGATGGCCAGCACGCTGAGGAATCCGAGCACCGTGGCGCGTCCGATGTCCTCCCGCCTGCGGGCGTACCGGGAGTACACGCTCGCGCCCTCGATACCGAGGAAGACGAACACCGTCACCAGCATGGTCGCGCGGACCTGCTCGAACAGTGACTCCGAGTAGGCGTCTCCACCCATGAAGTTGTCGGCGAAGACTCCGGCGTCGAAGTAGAACAGCATGATCACGATGAAGACCAGGATCGGGACCAGCTTGGCGACGGTGACGATCTTGTTGATCGTCGCGGCTTCCTGCACGCCGCGCAGCACCATGAAGTGGAAGGCCCAGATGCACACGGTCGAGAGCAGGATCGCGGGCACCGTGTTGCCCGCCCCGAAGATCGGAATGACCTGGCCGAGCGTCGACTTGATGAGCACCCAATAGCTGACGTTGCCCACGCACGTGCTTGCCCAGTACCCGAACGCCGAGAAGAAGCCGAGGTACTCGCCGAAGCCGGCCTTCGCGTAGGCGTACACACCGGCGTCGAGGTCGGGTTTGCGGATGGCCAGCGATTGGAAGACGAAGGCCAGCATCAGCATTCCGGTGCCGGCGATCGCCCAGGCGATCAGTGCGCCGAGGCCACCGGTCGCGGACCCGAAGTTCCGCGGCAGCGAGAACACGCCTGCACCGACCATCGACCCGACGACCATCGCCGACAGCGTCAGCAGCGGCATCTGTTTGGTTGAGGTGGTCTCCGTCGTCACAAGCGATCTCCACGTCTCCGGGGTTCAACCGACCCGTTCGACGCGATCCTCGCAGCAGCCACGGCGGTTTGGCCGCACGCCACGCGGACGACCCCCGGCCTCGTGGCCGGAACCACTCAGTCGGTGTCGGCCGCAGCCGCCGCCCTGGCGCGGTCCGCCGCGATGGCCGCGAGACCGCCGCCCGTGCGCAGCGGCACTTCCTTCCAGAACAGCACCAGCACGAGCCCGATCAGGGACAGGACCGTCACGCCGAGGAACACCGTCGACATCGAGTCGGCGAAGCCGGCCTTGAACGGCTGCGCCAAAGCCGGGCTGAGCTGCTGGATCACCGAGCTGTCCTGCAGTACCTCGCCGGCGACGGAGGTGTCACCGTTCGCCAGGCCGGTGGCGAACGCGGCGTCGACGGGGTTGCTGCTGTGCACGTTCTCGGCGACAGCCTGACGGAAGGCCGAATCGGCGCCTGCGGACTGCAGCTCACCGGTGATGTTCGGGGTCATCTGCGCGAACAGGATGGACAGGAACACCGCGACGCCGAGGGTGCCGCCGATCTGGCGGAAGAAGGTGGCCGATGCTGAGGACACCCCCATGTCCTGCGGCGGGAGCGCGTTCTGGATGGCGAGGGTCAGCGGCTGCGTCACGTTGCCGAGGCCGAGGCCGATGAGTGCCATGGCGACCATCGCGACGGTGAGGGGACTGTCGGCATCGACGACGTACAGCATGAACGCGCCGACGGTGAGCATGACAGCGCCGGCCAGCGTGAAGACCCGATAGCGACCGGTCCTGGCGATCAGTTGCCCGGTCAGGATCGACCCGGCCCCCGAACCCAGCACCATCGGCATCATCTGCATTCCGGCGAGGGTCGGACTCGACCCGTGGACCACCTGTAGGTACTGCGGGAGCAGGGCGATCACCCCGAACGTCGCGGCGCCGACCACGGCCGAGATGGCGATACCCAGTGCGAAGGTGGAGTTGCGGAACATACGCAGGGGAAGCACGGCCACGTCCCGCATCCGTCGCTCGATGAGGATGAACGCGAGCACGCCGACCGCGCCGACCGCGTAGCACGCGATCGCCTGACCACTGCCCCAGCCCCACCCGCGGCCCAGCTCGGCCACGATCAGCAGCGGGACGACTCCGACCACCAGCGCCACCGTCCCCCACCAGTCGATCCCGACATCGGGGTGGCGCACCTTCGGCAGGTTCAGCACCTTCCACACCACGGCCAGTGCCAGCACGCCGATCGGGACATTGACGAGGAACACCCAGCGCCAGCCGGTGATCCCGGCGATGACGTCCTGCCCGGCGAACAATCCCCCGAGAACCGGCCCGAGCACCGCCGACGCACCGAACACCGCGAGGAAGTAGCCCTGGTACCTGGCCCGCTCCCGGGGACCGACGATGTCACCGAGGATCGCCAGTGCCAGCGAGACCAGACCGCCCGCACCGATTCCCTGGATCGCCCGGAACACGGCCAGCATGTACATCGACTGCGAGGCCGCACACAGCAGCGAACCGACCACGAAGATGATGATCGCGGCCAGATAGAACGGCTTGCGGCCGTACATGTCGGAGAGCTTGCCGTACAGCGGTGTGACCAGCGTCGCGGTGACGAGGTATGCAGTCGTGGCCCAGGCCTGCAGCGCATAGCCGTCGAGGTCGTCGGCGATGGTGCGGATCGCGGTCGAGACGACCGTCTGGTCGAGCGAGGCCAGGAACATGCTGATCATGAGCCCGGACAGGACGGCGAGGATCTGCCGGTGGGTGAAAACGCCGTCGCCGCCGGATTCGGCGGCGACGGTGGTGCTCTCGGCGGTGTCGGTCATCGGGCGTCCTTCGCGAACACCGGCCGCAGCCGCTCGTAGTCCTCGACGAACCGGTCCAGCAGCCGGGTGAACTCACGGAGGTCGTCGACGGGCCAGTCGGCGAGGAGGCGGCCGAGTCGCTCGTTGCGCAGCGCGCGGATCCGGGCGGCCGCGTCCCGGCCGCTGTCCGTGACGGCGAGAACGCTGGCCCGGCCGTCGGTGGGGTCGGGTTGCCGCTCCACGTGGCCGCGGTCGACGAGTTGGGTGACCTGTCGGCTCACCGTCGACGGATCCGTGTACATCGCTTCCGCGAGCGCGCTGGACCGCATCGGCCCGTCGTGGATGAGTCGGAAGAGGCAGGCGAACACCGCGGGATCGATGCCGTCGGTCGCCTTCGCGTGCGCGATGGTCCGGTCGCGCACCCGCTGCAGGCGGACCAGGTCGTTGCCGATCCGGTCAGCCAGGGGCGCAACGTCGTCCGGGGTCATCTGTCACTCCTTGCGTGCGTCACTCAAGCGTTTGGCGCCGCAAGTATGTGGTGTACCCCACCCCTCGGGCAACCGGCTGACATGCCTTTACCTCTGCACGGTCGGCCGGTCGCCCGGAGCGTCGGTGTCCCGGGGGTCCCAGTGGAGTCAGCGGCCCTTGAATTCCGGCGCACGCTTCTGGAAGACCGCGGCCATCGCCTCGCCGATGTCCTCGGACGGCAGGAAGGCCGCGTTCCACGCCGCGACGTAGCGGAGGCTGTCGTCGACCTCGGAGCTGCGGCTGTGGTCTAGCACGTCCTTGATGCCGTGCACAACCAGCGGCGGGTTGGCGGCGATCTCGGCTGCGGTGGCGTGGGCGGCGGCCAGCACGGCGTCCGCGTCGTCGAACACGTCGTTGACCAGGCCGATCTTCTCGGCTCGGGCGGCGTCGATGTCCCGGCCGGTCAGGGCCAGTTCACGCATGTGGCCATCGCCGATGATGCGAGGCAGCCGGGCGAGACTGCCCATGTCGGCGACGATCGCGACCTTGACCTCCCGGACGCTGAACTTGGCGTCGGCGCTGGCGTAGCGGATGTCGGCGGCGGTGATCAGGTCGACGCCGCCGCCGATGCACCAACCCTGGATGGCGGCGACGACGGGCTTGCGGCAGTCGGCGACCGCGTTGATCCCGCGCTGCATCGCCTTGATGTCGCCGTGGAACGTGGTCCGCGGCGCCGCCTGCGCCTTGTCCCCGAGGACCGGGGCCATCATCGGTGCCATCGCGGCGAGGTCGAGGCCGAAGGAGAAGTTCTTGCCCTGGCCGGCGAGCACGATCGCGCGCACCTCGGGGTCGGCGTCGAGCGCACCGAACAGCGGAACGAGCTCGCTCCAGAAGTCGGGACCCATGGCGTTGCCCTTGCCGGGTCCGATCAGCGTCACCTGGGCGACGTGGTCCTTGATTTCGACGGTGAAGGCCTTCAGGTCGAGGCTCTGAGCGCGTGCATCTTGAGTCATTACTCAAGAGTAACCACGCGGACCGTTCGTCGTTAAGCCTGTGAAAACTTCCGGCCCGACAACTGGCCCGACCGCTGCCGGCGTTTCACCATGAACCCACACGGATGCGCCGGGAGGTCACGATGCTGATGCACCAGGGGATCGGGCTGGACAGATTCAACGACCTGCCACAGCGCAGCGCGATGCACGCCCTCTTCGAGTGTTGCTGCTCGGCGATCTGGGCGGGCCGGGTCGCCGCCGGGCGGCCGTACGCCACTCGCGAGGCGTTGCTCACCAGCGCCGACTCCGAACTGTTCGAACTCTCCCCGGCCGACATCGACAGCACCCTCCAGTGCCATCCGGCGGTCGCGCGGCGGGCCCACACCACCGCGTCCGCGCTCGAGCAGTGCGCGGTGTGGGCACCGGACGAGGCGACGATGCGGACCGTGCTCGCCGAGTGCGCCCGCTACGAGCAGCGGTTCGGATACCCGTACCTGTGGTGCGCGGCCGGCCGTGACGCCTCCGCACTGCTGAGCGACCTCGCGCTGCGTCTGGCCCACTCCCGCGACATCGAACGCAAGACGATGCTCGGCGAACTGGCGAAGGTCAACCGCACCCGCATCGAGCGCATGCTCGGACCCGAGGGCGGCTACGACAACTACGCCTGACCGCCCTCCGCTTCCGGCCCCTCCCGTCCCCGACCGAATGGGCCATTCGGTCGGTCCATGTGAACGAATGGCCCATTCGGTCACCGGGGATGGAGGTCAGGTGCGGGTGAATGCACCGGCGAACACTCCGGCGACCGCGGCCTGCACGGCCCGCCGGTCCACCTGTTCCGGGTCGACGGCGTGCTCGAGCATGAGGCCGGAGATCAGCGCCATCACGGTGATCGCGAGGGTGCGAGCGTCGACGCTGTCCGCGATCCCCCACTCGACGGCCCGTCCGGTGATCAGTTCCTCGAGTTGTCCTCGCAGCGAGCGCCGCTCCCGCAGGTAGGCCTCCGCGATGGCCGGTTCACGGGCGGCCTGTACGCCGAATTCGAGGACGAGCAGTGCCCATCCCGGGTCGCCGACGAGCCACGTGCTGATGGTCTCGCCACCCCGACCGGCCGCGTCGACCGCGCCGAGTCCGGCGATCTCGGCGAGCACCCGGCCCGCCACCTCGAGGGAGCGTTCGGCGAACAGCTCCGCGAACAGGTCCTGTTTGGACTCGAAATTGGAGTAGACGGCGCCCTTGGTGAACCCGGCCCGGCGGGCGATCTCGGCGAGCCGGGCCGAGGCGAATCCGCGTTCGGCGAACTCCTCGGCGGCGGCCTCGAGCAGACGCCGACGCACCTCGGTCCGGGACGGCCGGGACAGCGCCACCGGGCCGCCCTGTGACGCAGCTCTCGGGTCGTGATCCGTTGTTGCGCTCGACTCAGTTGCCACGGTTGTCCACTTTCGCCCTTGACCTCGTGAATTCTGAATACCTACGGTATTCAATACCTTGGGTATCGGCAATGGCGTGGGAGCACCGAAAAACACATGAGCATCACAGACGTCGACGCGGCGACCGAAACCGCACCGCACCGGTCCACCAGTCCGACCGACCGCTACAGCCCGCGTCAGATCCTGATCGCGGTGACGATCGGCGTACTGCTCCTCCAGCTCGGGTTCATCACGAGCTACGTCGCGGCGTTCCATCAGCCGACCCCGCGCGACATCCCGATCGCCGTGGTCGCCGAGGCGGGTCTGCCTGCAGGGATCGACCAGCAGGTGGCCGACCGGCTGAACGACATCGACGGTCACCCGGTACAGGCACGGGTCGCCGCCAGCACCTACGAGCTGCGCACGCTGATCGCCCAGCGCGAGGTGATGGGCGGGTACGCACTCGCCGCAACCGGTCCCGACACCCTGATCACCGCGAGCGGCGCGGGCACGTCCGCCGCATCGGCCCTGGAGGGCATCTTCACGAAGGTCACCGCCGAGCAGGGCCGCACCTTCGTGGTCCGCGACGAGGTCCCGGTGGGCGCGCACGACAACCGCGGACTGTCCGGGTTCTACCTGTCGATCGGCTGGGTGGTCGGCGGATACCTGCTGGCCGCGGCGATCGGCCTGCTGATCGGGGCGCCGCGGACGCTGCGCGAGGCCGGCCTGCACACCGCGCTCATGGCCGCGTACTCGCTGGCCTCCGGATTCCTCGGCGCACTGGTGACCACGAACCTGCTCGGCACCTTCACCGGGCACCTGCTGCCGCTGTCGCTGCTCGGCGCCGGGGTGGTGTTCGCGACCGGCATGTTCACGATGGGCATGCGCGCGGCTCTCGGCATCCTGGCCGTGCCCCTGGCGATCCTGATCTTCGTGGTGCTCGGAAACCCCAGCGCGGGTGGAGCATTCGGATCGAACGTGCTGCCCACCTTCTACGCGGCGATCGGCCGCTGGATCACCCCGGGCGCGGGCACGGAGGGGGTGCGCAGCATCGTCTATTTCCACGGCACCGGCGTCGGAACCCCGATCGTGACGCTCGTGGTCTACACCCTCGTCGGACTCTCGGCGGTGTTCGCCTGCACCGCCCGCGCCGCCCGCCGCCCGCATTCGGACTGAACCGGCGCTTCGGCGCGCACGAGATGCCCGGCGGTCATATGGTGGGGCATGGCGAGGACACTGCATCCGGACGCGGCGAACGTCGCGAGGACGCTGATCGCGCGGGGCCACCACGGGGTGGTGGTCACGCAGGACCAGCCCACCCACACCGCTGCCGAGGCGGCCGCGACCCTCGGCGTCGACATCGGGGCGATCACCAAGTCCCTGGTCTTCCTCCTCGACGACGAGCCGATCCTGTTGCTGGTCTCGGGCGCGCACCAGGTGGACATCGAACGCACCGGCAAACGCCTCGAGGGCTCGTTGGCCCAGGCCCCCGCATCACTCGTGCGGGAGGTGACCGGTCAGCCGCTCGGCGGTGTCGCCCCGGTCGGGCATCCGACCAACCTGTCCACCTACGTCGACTCCGCCCTCGAGGGGTATCCGGAACTGTGGGCGGCTGCGGGGCGTCCCGACAGCGTGTTCCGAACCACCTTCCGCGAACTGATTCGAATCACCGCGGGTCTGGCCGTCGACGTCGACTGAGGACCGGCTTATAGTGGGGCAAACCGATTCTGGAGGCACCCGTGACCGAGCAGTGCTGGCGGCGTAGACACGTCGACCTGTGCCGCGTCACGTCGTGGCGCTGTCCGCGCTGATTCGACCCGGCGGCGCCCACCCCTGTGTGCGGCTTTCCGGTGCCCCCTGAATCCGCACGCCACGTGCATCCCGAAGTCACGTGCATCCCGAATCGGAGTACCTCATGCCCCAGCCCCTGGAACCGCAGCACCACGACCGCGCCGCCGATCTGCCCGCGGACCCGCACACGGTCACGGCCGACCAGTACCGCACCGCGATGCGCAGCTATCCGGCGGGCGTCACGATCGTCACCCTCGACTCCGATTCGGGGCCGGTGGGTTTCACCGCGACCTCGTTCGCCTCGCTGTCGCTGGACCCACCGCTGGTGTCGTTCAACATCGCGCACACCTCGTCGTCGATCCGTGCGCTGCACGCGGCGGACTCACTGGTCATCCACCTGCTCGGCGAGCACCAGCGGCACCTGGCGCAGCGGTTCTCTCGCAGCGCCGACGAGCGCTTCTCGGACACCTCGCTGTGGAAGCGACTCGAGACCGGGGAACCGGTGCTGCACGGCACCCCGATCTGGCTCCGCACCACCGTGCATCAGTTGATCCCGGCGGGCGATCACACGCTGGTGATCGGGCTGGTGACCCGGATCCACGACGAGAACGACGCGGAGGCCGCGGCCGCTCCGCTCCTCTACCACGGCGGCCGCTACCATCGGTCCAGCCCACTCGACGAATGACCTTCGCCTCCAACGGCATCCACGTCGAACGGGAATGTCACGGCCCGCACTGACCCGGCCGTCACACCCGATCCATCCGACATCGGAGCCCCCCATGACCGATTCGTCAGTTCCGAGGTCGAGCACCGACCTCGTGCTCACCATGCAGTTCTCCGGATCCGCCGACCGCGGTCAGTTGACAGCGCTCGCCGATGCACTGCGCGTCAGCGCGCGTGAACTGTTGCCGGGCGTCGCGGTGCGCGCCGGCGTCGACGCGACCGCCCCACTGCTGATCGATCTGCCCGCTCGGGAAGCGCGACTCGACGGGGCGCCGATCTCACTGAGCCACACCGAATTCGAGATACTCTCCCACCTGGCCAGTCGGCCGCGTGAGGTCGTCTCGCGTCGCCGGATGCTGCAACTGAGCGGCACCCTCGGCGAGCGGGACCGCGCCGGGCGCAGCGTCGACGTGCACGTCTCGCGGGTCCGAACCAAGCTGGGCCGTTTCGGCGGACAGGTGTCGACGGTGCGCGGGTCCGGCTACCGCTTCGATCCGGACCCGCGTATCCATGTCGTCCTGGGGTGACGTGGTCACGCGTCGCCGACCACAGGCAAACCCCGTTTCGTTCTCCACCGGCTGAAGGCCACATTCAGCCGTGAGGGGTCACGCCCGGAGCGGCGCGCGGCGGGTCAGGACGCGAGCGCGCGCCGGTCGGGTGACAACCCGAACTGCCCGAGAACCTCGCCGAGGACCGCGGACGGCTCGGTCACGCCACCCTCGTGCAGCATGGGCAGCACGTCGTCGACGACGCGGTCGAGCACCCTGGGCAGGACCAGGGGCAGCAGGGTGACACCGTCCGCCACTCCGGCGGCGCGGATGTCGGCGATCAGACCGGCCAGGCCGGACGGGGTGCCGATGTACGAGATGGACTCCGGCACATGGGGTTCGATCCGTCCCCCAAGCACTTCGTGCAGGGAGGTGCCCCCACAGGCATCCAGGCGGGCCAGTTCGCGCCGGGCGGCACGGTGATCGTCGGCGAGGAGCACCTCGACGTCGAGCAGAACCGCGACCGTGTCGGGGTCGCGGCCGTCCGCCGCCGCGCGGATGCGGGCGGTCTCGCGGCGCCGCTGCGCCTCCCCGAGGTCGCGGGCTCGCACCCGGATCACGGAGCCTGGATCCCCGACGAGATCGAGGGTGGCGGAAGTGAGCTGAACCCAGTAGTCACTGAGCCCCAACGGGATTCGGAAATCGGTGTGGGCAGCCGACGCGGGGTGGTGGCCGGCGCCGGAGAGTTCGACGGCCACATGCAGCGGCCGGACAGGACGGGACGAAAACGATGCAGACATGACTGTCCTCGGGAAGGTGGTGGAGTGACGGGTCCGGCGAGGCCGAGCTCAGACCGGACACATACCCGAGGCGGTACGGCACAGGTCGACGTGCCGGCGGCACCACTGACCACCGATCAGGTCCACCGCGTCCGTAGTCATGGCACCGATGTTACCGTGCAGGAACACCGTTCGTCGCGCGCAGCGCGGCGAACTCGCCGACTGCGGCGATCAGGCGATCGACGTCCGCGCTGCTGCTGCCGAGCCCGAGGCTGGCCCGGACCGCACCCTCGGCGTACCCGAGGCGCGACAGCAACGGGTGGGCGCAGAACTTGCCGTCCCGCACTCCGATGCCGTGCAGGTCCGACAGGTGGGTCGCGACCGCGCGCGGCTCGGCGCCGGCGACGGTGAAGGTGACGATGCCGACGGCGTCCGGCGAGTCCGGCCAGATCCGCAGCACCCGGACGCCGTCGATCGCTTCGAGTCCGGCCGTGAGTCGGTCGCACAGCACGCGCTCGTGCAGCTCGACGGCGTCGGCGTCGAACCCGGCGACTGTCTCGCACGCCGCGGCGATCGCGACGGCGCCGAGCACGTTCGGGGTGCCCGCCTCGTGCCGCTGCGGAGCGGCGGCCCACTGCACGGCGTCGATCTCGACGTTCTTGGTGGCGCCGCCGCCGGCAAGGTAGGGCTCGGCGGCGTCCAGCCAGTCGGCGCGGCCGACGAGGGCGCCGGCGCCGAACGGCGCGTACAGCTTGTGCCCGGAGAAGGCCAGGTAGTCGACGCCGAGCTCGGCGATGTCGACGCGGCGGTGCGGCAGCAACTGGGCGGCGTCGACCAGGATCCGGGCGCCGCACTCGTGGGCGATCCGCGCGAGGCGGGCGATCGGCAGCACCTCGCCGGTCACGTTGGAGGCACCGGTGACGGCGAGCAGTGCCGCCGGGCGGGTGCACAGTTCGGCGACGATGCGCTGGACGGTTTCCTCGACGGTGTCCGCGGAGCGGACGACGCGGGCACCGTTCCGGTTCCAGGACAACAGGTTTGCATGGTGCTCGATGTCGAGGACAACGGTCTCGCCGGGCACGCAGGAGGCGAGCAGGTTCAGTGCGTCGGTGGTGTTGCGCGTGAACACCACGACGTCGTCGGTGCGGGCCCCGACGAAGTCGGCGACCACGTCGCGGGCGCCCTCGTACCGTTCGGTGCAGACCTGGGAGGCGTAGCCGGCCCCGCGGTGCACGCTGGCGTAGAACGGCAGCAGCGACTGCACGCGCTCGGCGACGGCGGACAGCGCGGGCGCACTGGCGGCGTAGTCGAAGTTGGCGTACGCGATCGAGGTCCCGTCGACGAGCGGCGCGATCAGGTCACTTCCGCAGACAGGAGCGAAAGACGCAGTGCCATCACAGTTTTCGTCGCGAACGGCGTCGGCACAGAGGGTGGTGTCGAGTACAGCAGTCATGGCGTCATCCCTTACGTCAAGGGACTCGTGCGGTGAGGGTTGATGCATCGAGTCCGCGCTTGCCGTGTCCGGTATTGGATTCACGGCCTGGTCGTCACCCGGGGCACCCCACCGCGGTGGAGGGTTGCCGGCCAGCAAGCCGGGGCTACGCGCTGGCACTCATGACCTGAGCCGAGAATGGCAGCCGTTCGGCCGCGCTGTCAACCCGGCCACACCGAGTTCGCTGTGACTTCCATCACTTCTCGCTGCGCTCGGATGCCGAATCCCGGTGCGCGGCGTGCACTCCCGACCGGCACCGGACCTGCACCCGGAAATTGGTTTGAAAACCACACCGGAACTGCGGTTTCCTGGTTCGGTGACCACCGCAACCCTGATCAGTTTCGCGGGTGTCTGCCTGCTGCTGGCGATCATGCCCGGACCCGACTCGTTCCTCGTGCTGCGCTACAGCATCGGGGGCACCCGTCCGGGTCTCGCCGCCGCGCTCGGCGTCAGCCTGGGCGGACTCCTGTGGGCCGCGGTCGTCGCGCTCGGGTTGGCGACGCTGCTCGAACAGTCGGCGAGCGCATACCGGGTCCTCAAGATCGCCGGCGGCCTGTATCTGCTCTACCTCGGACTGCGGGCGCTGCAGCGCCGTCGTGCGGCGACGGTCGCGGACACACCCGCCCCGGTCGCCGCGGCCACCCGCCCGGTTTCGGCGTTCGGTGCGGGGGTGCTCTCGTGCGCGCTGAACCCCAAGGTCGGCTTGTTCTACCTGGCCGTCGTGCCGCAGTTCCTCGGTCGGGTCACGCTCGGATCGGCGATGACGCTCGGTGCGGTGGAGGCCGCGGTCGCACTGGTCGTGATGAGCGGGTTCGCGGTCGCCGCGTCCCGACTGGTCGCTCTGCTGCGTAGCCCGCGGATCACAGCGCGGCTCGAGAGCGTGAGCGCAGGCATCCTCGCTGTGCTCGGCGTCGGCACCCTGGCATCGGCCGCCGGAAACGCCTGAGCCCCGTGCGCCGATATCCTGAACTGGCAAGTCGAACGTGCGGTGCATCGTGTCCGCTCGAATCCTGGAGGGCATGAAGTGTCGCGTTTTCGTCGCAAGTCCACCGCACTCGCGGCCGCGGTGGCCGCGGCGCTGTTGCTCGGCGGATGCTCGAACGGCGGCGACACCGGGTCCTCCGGCGCCGCGGCGTCCGCGACCCAGGAGTCGGAGGCGTCGATCACCTTCACCCCGGGCGACACCGACACTCCCGTGAACCCGCTGAGCCCGATCCGCGTCGACGTCACCCAGGGCACGCTGACGTCGGTGACGCTGACCAACCCGGACGGCAAGGTCATCGACGGCATCACCACACCGGACGAGACGTCCTGGAAGCCCGCCGAACCACTCGGATACGGGAAGACCTACGACCTGGCCGTGGCAGCGACCGACTCCCGCGGCGTCGCGACCACCAAGGACACGACCTTCACCACCGTCGCGCCGAACAACCAGACCCGGCTGTACCTGAACACCACCGGCGGACAGTCGATCACGGACGGCGGCACGTACGGCGTCGGCCTCGTTGTGGTGGCGCACTTCGACGAGGAGATCGGCGACCGGGCCGCCGCGGAGAAGGCGATGACGGTCACCACCACTCCCCCGGTGCAGGGATCCTGGTACTGGCTCGACGACCAGAACGCGCACTGGCGTCCGCAGGAGTACTACGCACCCGGCACCACCGTGTCGGTGGACGCGAAGATCTACGGCACCCAGCTCGGGAAGGGCCTCTACGGCGAGCAGGACGAGAAGCTCTCGTTCCGGATCGGCGACTCGCACGTCTCGATCGCCGATGACAACACCAAGATGGTGACCGTCTACGAGAACGGCCAGGTGGTCCGCGAGATGCCGACGTCGATGGGCATGGGCGGCACCGAGACGATCGGCAACACGACGCTCTCGTTCTGGACCCAGCCCGGCACCTACACGGTGATGGACAAGGCGAACCCGGTGATCATGGACTCGTCGACCTATGGGCTGCCGATCAACTCGCGCC
Organism: Rhodococcus sp. NPDC003322; assembly: GCF_053589555.1. Taxonomy (NCBI): domain Bacteria; kingdom Bacillati; phylum Actinomycetota; class Actinomycetes; order Mycobacteriales; family Nocardiaceae; genus Rhodococcus; species Rhodococcus sp. NPDC003322. The sequence goes on from NZ_JBSFSC010000001.1 coordinate 1,276,312, forward strand.
TCGGCTACAAGGAGTCGATCAACTGGGCCACCCGGATCAGCACCGACGGCATCTACCTGCACGAGCTGGCGTCGAGCGTGTGGGCGCAGGGCAACACCAACACCTCGCACGGCTGCCTGAACCTGAACCCGACGAACGCCCAGTGGTTCTTCAACTTCTCGCAGCCCGGCGACGTCGTCGAGATCCGCAACACCGGCGGCGCCCCGCTCGAGGTGTGGCAGAACGGCGACTGGAGCGTGCCGTGGGGCCAGTGGCTGGCCGGAAGCGCGCTGCACCCGTGAGTCCTTCCGTCCCCTGACGGGCCGGACGGACTCACGGGCGACGGAGACTCCTCACATACCGATCGGGAGTCCGGCGTAGTTCTCGGCGAGTCCGGTGGAGCCGGCCGCGCTGCCGGCGATCCACTGCAGTTGCGAACGCTGCAACTGCGCGTCGAACGGGTCGCCGCTCTGATGCAGCATGGTCGTCATCCACCAGGAGAAGTGGGTGCAGCGCCAGACGCGACGCAGTGCGCTCTCGCTGTAGCCGTCGGCGAGGGTCTCGTCGTCCTTGCGCAGCAACGCAATCAGCGCGGGTGCCAGCAATGCCACGTCGGAGACTGCGAGATTCAGTCCCTTCGCCCCGGTGGGCGGGACGATGTGCGCGGCGTCGCCGGCCAGGAAGAGCCGCCCGTGCCGCATCGGGGTCTGCACATAGCTGCGCATCGGCAGCACGCTCTTCTCGGTGATCGGTCCGGATTTCAGTGTCCAGCCGTCGATTCCATCGCCGAGACGCCGGCTCAACGCCTCCCAGATCCGGTCGTCCGACCACTCGGCGAGATCGGTGCCGTTGGGAACCTGGAGGTAGAGGCGGCTGACGGTGTCCGAGCGCATCGAGTGCATCGCGAATCCGTCGGGGTGCCAGGCGTAGATCAGTTCGTCGGTGGACGGCGGCACGTCGGCGAGCACGCCGAGCCACGAGTACGGGTAGGTGCGTTCCCAGGTCCGGCGGACGCTGTCCGGAATTGCCGCCCGGCTCGGTCCGAACGAGCCGTCGCACCCGGCGATCACGGCCGCGTCGACACGGCGCTCCGCACCTTCCGCGTCCACGAACGTCACGTAGGGCGAGTCGCTTTCGATGTCGTGCAGTGCGGTGTCGGTGACCTCGTAGAAGAACGGCTGGCCGGCGCCCTCACGGGCCGCGACGAGGTCCTTGGTGACCTCGGTCTGCCCGTACACCCAGACACTGCGCCCACACAGTTCGACGAAGTCGACGTGGTGCCGTTCGCCGGGCGTCTGCAGATAGATGCCGCGATGCTCCTGGCCCTCGCGGCGCAGCCGCTCGCCGAGTCCGACGGAGTCGAGCAGTTCGACGGTCGAGTGCTCGAGGATGCCCGCGCGGATGCGGGAGAGCACGTAGTCCTGGGAGCGGGTCTCGATCACGACGGAATCGACACCCTGCTCGGCGAGCAGATGGGACAGGAGCAGGCCCGCGGGGCCGGCGCCGATGATGGCTACCTCGGTACGCATGACCGACAGTGAAGCGGCCACGCCGAGTGACGGCCAGCACATTATTTCACTGAGCGGAAGATCCCCCGCGGAGGCTGCGTTCGACGCCACGCGCGGCAACTTGGAGTGCGGCCACGAGCCGGGATCGATCCCGCGCGAGGGTCGGCACGACGAGCCCGAGGGCCGCGATCACCCTGTCGTCCGGCGCCCGGACCGGAACCGCCACCGAGCAGGCACCGAGGCTCATCTCCTCGCGGGTCTCCGCGAAACCGTCCCGGTGCACGCGACGCAACTGGTCCCGGAGCCGGCCCTGGTGGGTCACGGTGTACGGGGTGATCCGCGTCAGCGACGCCAGTACCGCCTCCTGGACGTCCGGCGGCGCGTATGCCAGCAGCACCTTCCCGACGGCGGTGGCGTGCAGCGGCAGGGTGGAGCCGATGGTGCTGACCACGGGCACCGACGCGTGACCTCGAAGCCGATCGAGGTAGAGCACCTGAGTGCCCTTGCGCACCGCGAGGTGCACGGTGGCGAGGGTGGCGCCGTAGACGTCGTGCAGGAACGGCGAGGCGATCTCGCGGATCCCGGTCTGGACCGGGGCGAGCAGGCCGAGTTCCCACAGCCGCGGGCCCACCACGTACTCGCCCGTGTCCCGTCTCGCCAGAGCCCCCCACGCCACGAGCTCGCCGACCAGCCGGTGCGCCGTGGGGACCGCGAGACCGGCACGTCCCGCGAGCGCCGTGAGCGTCTGCGCCCGATGCCCGTCGTCGAAGGCGCCCAGGATCGCGAGGACCCGGGAGACCACGGTCGTGCCCGGGGCGGCGGTGTTTCCGGCCATGCTCGACGTCCTTCCACTCAGTGAAAGACTACCCTCGCGGCGGCGCGCGGCGGCGCCCTAGCCTGCCGCTGTGACCACACCATCTGACCTCCGGGCGAGAGCATCCTCCGATGCCGCCGCATCGACCCAGTCGGAGATCCTCGCCGAGATCCGCGACATCGAGGCGGAATACACCGATGCCGGCGTGGAGGAGTTCCAGCCCCGCCTCGACTACCCGCCCTACCGGAGCAGCGTCCTGCGCCACCCGACGAAGGACCTGCACCACGCCGACCCCGAGGGCGTCGAGCTCTGGGCGCCGGTCTTCGGCAACCAGGACGTCGATCCCCTCGAAGCGGACCTGACGATCCAGCACCGCGGTGAGCCCGTCGGCGAGCGCACGGTCGTCACCGGCCGGATCGTCGACGGCGAGGGCAGGCCGATCGCCGGGCAACTCGTCGAGATCTGGCAGGCGAACGCGGGCGGCCGGTACATCCACAAGCGCGACCAGCACCACGCCGCGATCGACCCCAACTTCACCGGCGTCGGACGCTGCCTCACCGCCGCCGACGGTTCGTACCGCTTCACCACGATCAAGCCCGGACCGTACCCGTGGCGGAACCACCACAACGCCTGGCGGCCCGCGCACATCCACTTCTCGCTGTTCGGAACCGATTTCACGCAGCGGATCATCACCCAGATGTACTTCCCGGGCGACCCGCTGTTCGAGCTGGATCCCATCTTCCAGTCGATCACGGACCGGAAGGCGCGCGAACGCCTCGTCGCGCAGTACGACCACGACGTCACCTCGCACGAGTGGAGCACGGGCTACCGGTGGGACATCGTCCTGTCCGGCAGCGCCAAGACCTGGACGGAACCGGAGGATCACGCGTGAGCACCCACCTCGCCCCCACTGCCCTGCCCCCGACCCCGGGCCAGACGGTCGGACCGTTCTTCGGCTACGCGCTGCCGTTCGACGGTGACAGCGAGCTCGTCCCGCCCGCCCACCGCGAGGGCGTCCGCCTGCACGGCCGGGTGCTCGACGGCAACGGCGACCCGGTGCCGGACGCGCTGCTCGAGATCTGGCAGGCCGGCCCGGACGGGCGGGTCGTGCAGCGTGCCGGCTCCCTGCACCGCGACGGCTGGACGTTCACCGGCTGGGGCCGCGCCTCGACCGACAACCAGGGCGCCTACTCGTTCTCGACGCTCGCTCCCGGGGTCGGCGAGGACGGCCGGCCGCCCTTCTTCGCGGTGACCGTGTTCGCACGAGGGCTGCTCAACCGGCTGTTCACCCGCGCCTACCTGCCCGCCGACGAGGGCGTGCTCGCCACCGATCCCCTGCTCGCGTCGCTCGAACCGCCGCGTCGCAGCACACTCGTGACGACCCGGGACGCCGACGGCTACGTTTTCGACATCCGGCTCCAGGGCGAGAAAGAAACGGTCTTCCTGACCTACCGTGACCGTTCGCCCGGCGCGACCTCCTAGCGAGCGCCGCCGATTCGCGACCGTAGCCACGCCATCGCCGGCATCCGGTAGCCGTCGATCCCCTTGTAGGCGGCGATGTCCGCGGGCAGTTCCTCGACGATGTCGGCGAGCTGGCCGGCCCACTCGGGGACGGTCGCGATCTCGGCGAGCGGCGCCATGTAGGTGCGGATGTTGAACACCAGCGCGCCGGTCATCGGCAGCCGGATCAGGTGCTCGAGTTCGATGCGCAACTGGATGCGGCCCCAGTCCTCGTCGGCGATCAGGCGCGGCATGTCGTGCATCCACCGCGGCATCGTCTCGAGGCTGGTGTCTCGCAGCCGGGAGCCGACCGCCGAGAACGTCCAGTTGACCCGCCGGTACACCTGGTCAGTGGTGAGCCTGCGCATGAACTGCTCGGCTCGGCCGGTCACCCCGCCGGGTGTCAGTCCCGGTACCGGCCGGTGGATCTCGTCGAAGCTCATGCCGATGTCGAACTTGACCGACCAGTCCGCGGACGAGGTGACGAGCGCGGCGTCGAACCACAACCGGCCGTCGCGTTCGGTGAGCAGCAGGATGTCGTCGGGCACCTGCCGTCCGATGAACGCCAGGGGGTGCTCGGGCAGGGTCCCGGCATTACCGAGCAGGAAGTCCTGGTCGATCCCGAGAAGCCGATTCACCCAACGGTATTCGGTGCCGTCACGGTGCAGCTCCATCGTGTCCGGATACGACGACGCCAACTGCCCCATCAGGTAGAGCATCACGTCCCAGCAGGCGGGTGTCATGTGCGCAAGCACCTGTACCCGTTCCGGATCCGCGGCCAGCACCGCCGCGCGGAGCGTCATCATCTCGACGTAGTCCGGGCCGAGGTCCACGACGTGCTCGCCCCAGCCGCCGGTCGCGGTGGCGGTGAAACGCGGGGCGGGCTCGACGTTGACGGCGTAGCGGAAGGTGTTCTCGTTCTCGGGGAACGGCCAGGGCAGCCGCTCGAGGTCACTGGCATGCACACTCGTGGTCAAACGTCACTCCTTCGATCGATCGAGGGTCAGGCGACCTCGGCCACCGCGCCGAGATAACTGCCGTGGTGCGACGAGCGGTGGGAACGCACCTCCAGCACGGTGCCGCACGACCGGCACGGGACACGGTCACCGGGCGCGGCGGCCGTGTCCGCCGCGGTGGCGCAGTGTGGGCAGAACACCGCGACGGCACCCGGCGCGGTGAGGTGGGTGGTCACCTCGCAGGGCAGCGCCCCCGCGGCCCGGACGCCGGCCACCGCGGCCATCACGTCCCGTTCCGGCCCCGCCAGCATCACGCGGGTGCCCGCGCTGGCGCCGAGCACCGCGGTCCGGACACGCTCGGCGTCGGCGTCGATCATCACGGTCGCGGTGCGGCCCAACGCGATCGCCTGCGCGACCCATTCGGCGGCCACCCGGCGTCCGTCCGGACACCGACCGAGGGCGGCGACCAGGAACACCCGCCCGGCGCTGTCGATGGCGTCCGGTTCCCCGCCGACACCGCCGCGGTCGAATCCGGCGCTCACGCCGACACTCCCGCGTACTCGCGGAGCCAGGCGATGCCGGGACCCCGGGTCCGGGTGATGCCCTTGTAGTCGGCGATGTCGTCGGGCAGCTCGACGAGGACATCGTGCAGGCGCTGCGCCCATCCGGGCACGAGCGCGACCTCCTCGAACGGCAGCAGGTGGGTGCGGATCAGGAACATGATCGAACCGGAGGCCCCCAACCGGACCAGGTGCTGCACCTCCACCCTCAGGTGCAGGCGGGCGCCCACGTCGACGCCCGGGCCCTCCGCGACGAGCCGGCGGTCCCGGCCCCAGTCCGGATAGGTCTCGGTGGCGGTGTCCAGTCGCCGGTCCACGGTCAGGGTCCAGTTGGTCCGCCGATAGCGTTGTCCCGGTTGTAATCCCATCAGGAACTGTTGCGCGCGGGGGATTACTCCTTCCTCGTGCACGCGCGGGACCGGCCCGTGGATCTGAAGGAAGCTCATACCGACGTCGAAGCGCAGCGACCAGTCCGCCGCGAAGGTCACCAATCCGGCGTCACCCCAGAGCGCTCCCTCGCGTTGGTCGAGCAGGACCACGTCCTCCTGGATCTGCCCGCCGATGTAGCGCAGCGGCGCTTCGGGCAGGGTGTCGACGTCGCCATGGGTGAACGACTGCCGACACCCGAGTTCAGCGTTGCTCCAGAGCCATCCGTCTCCCTCTCGTGTGAGCGAGAACCGGTCCGGGTAGGCGTCGGCGAGCATCCGCATCAGCGTCACCATCGCCTCCCACTGCGCGACGTCCATGTGCGACAAGGCCTGGAACCGGGACGGATCCGCCGACAGGATGCGCCGCCGCTCGGCGAGCTCCTCGTGGTACCACTCGTCGATGTCGACGGGATGCTCGCCCCAACTCCCCGCCGCCGTGACCGCGCGGGTGCCTGCGGGCTCGACATTGGTGCTGTAGCGGTAGGTTTCGTGTGGGAACGGAAACGGAAACCGCACCACGCGGGCGGGCAGGGGAACGGCGGTCACAGGTCCACCTCGATTCGGTCACCGGCGGCGCGGGAGACGCACGGCATGAAGTGCGTGCCCGCACTCTTCTCCGACTCGGTCAGGTACAGGTCGCGATGTTGTGCGGCGCCACCGACCGTCGCGGTGCGACATTCGCCGCACACACCCTGGCGGCACAGGTTGGGCACCGGCACCCCGTGCTGCTCGAGCGCCTCGAGGGCGCTCACCCCCGCGGGCACCGGCACGTCGATCCCGCTGCGCCGCAGGCCCAGCGTGAACGGCTGCCCGGCGTCGAGGGCGCCGACACCGAAGTGTTCGTGGTGAATTCGGGCGGGTGGCCATCCGGCGTCGGCGGCGCGGGCGGTGAGCTCGTCGATGAGTGGCGCAGGACCGCACGCGTACAGGTGGGTGCCCAGCGGGCGGTCGAGCAGGGCGGGTGCCAGTTCCGTCCAGAGCTCGGCGGGCGTGTGAAAGGTGCGCAGCCGGTCACCGCACAGCTCGCGCAGTTCGCGCAGGTGCGGGCCGTCCCCGGGGCGGAAGACGTAGTGCACCTCGAACGATCGCCCCCACGTGGACGCCGCCCGGACATGCGACAGGATCGGGGTGACCCCGATGCCGCCGGCGACGAGCAGGTGATGTCGTGCCGTCAGAACCGGAGCGAAAGCGCTACGCGGACGGCCGATCTCAACGGTGTCGCCGGGTTCCAGGTCGTGGATCCAGCGGGAGCCTCCCCGGCCGGCGGGGTCGAGCCGCACCGAGATCTCGTACGCGTCGGGTTCGAGTTCGGGCCCGGTCAGCGAGTACGAGTTGCGTCGGGGGCGCCCGTCGTCGTCGGCCCCGCAGGTCACCACGACGTGACTGCCCGGGGTGAAGGACGGCAAGGGCGCACCCTCCGGATCGACGAGGCGCAGATGACGCACACCGTCGGCGGGCGTGCCGACGGCAGCGACCACGAGTACCCGGGTCGGTGCGTCACCCCGCACACGGATGTCGGACGTCTGCGTCATGGAGATTCCTCCGTCATCGGCGTCATGGAGATTCCTCCGTCATCGGTGTCATCAGCGATCCTCCGCATCGATCATGTAGCCGAGGTACGCGCCGGTCCGGCGCGACAGATGGTGGTAGACAACGAGATCGGCCGCACATTCGGGGCATCGAGTCAGCCCGCCGACGGGCGCCGCCACCGAGTGGACGGTCGCGCAGTGCGCGCAGTGCACCCGGCGGACGTCGGCGTCCGCTCCCCGAGCCGGAACGACCTCGGCGAGGATCTCCTCGCTCAGCAGGCCCGCGGCGAGGGCGCGGGCCTGCGCCGCGAGCACCGGCTCCTCGGCGCCGACCAGGACCAGTCGCCAGCCGACCCGGGCGGCGACGAGCTGCCGGTCCAGGACGTCGCCGGCGAGTTGGGTCCACCCGGGCGGCAGGCGCAGCCAGTTCACCCGGGTGCCGGAGAAGCCCGCGACCAGCTCGTTCGCCCGGTGGCGGGCCTCGCCACCGAACGACAGAACGGTGACGACCCGGCCACCGTCGGCGACGTCCACCCGTTCCGAGTGCCAGCGCCCGACGCTGGTGGTGTCCATGCAGACGGTCACCACGCCCCCTAGGGCGCGAAGGTGCGCTGGCCGACGTAGAACGCCAGTGCACCGGATGGGGTGGTGAACCGGATATGCGAGCCCTTCGGGAAGAAGATCGCATCCCGGGGCCCGGCGACCTCGACCTGTCCGGTGTCGAGGTTCTCCAGCCGGAATTCGCCGTCGAGGACCACCTTCATCTCGTCGTACTCGTAGGTGTAGTCGAGTGGGGCGTCGGTCGGGTCGAGCTTGAAGTAGCCCGCGGCCATCTCCGAGCCCTGGGGATTCGGGTAGACGTCACCGATGTACCCCTCGGTGCCGGGAAACTCCTCGACCGGCATCTTGGGGAGGTCTTCCCAGAACCCCGTGGTGACGAGGAAAGCGGGAGCCGTTGTCGTGCCGTCTGCCATGAGAACTCCTGATCACGAGGCCGGCGGCGCCGGCCGAAGAGGTGGAGAAGGGGAGAACGCCACAATCGCTGGCGTGAAACAGACACTACTGAGAGGAAACACACCGCGAGGTTGCGCGGGGATAAATCCGTGTAACCAAACCCTCTCTCCCGCAAAGTTTTTGACTCAACCCGAACGACCCCGGGACTCGTCACGACAACCTGACCCAGCCGTAACACTCCCGTCATGATTGCTATGTTTCCTAGTAGTCGACATCGATTCATCCAGTGAAACATCCAGTGGCGATCATCGGCACGCGATCGCAGTAGTGACACGAAGAACGACTCGAACCGAGAAGACCAGGAGCCCCGTTAACGCTTCTTCTGCCTGAAGGCAGGGGATTTCACGCTCAGACCGCAACCGGACCACTCGCTCCGAAGGAGGTGATCAGATTGTCTGACATCGTCGACACGTGTGTGACCGCGCTCTGCCACAGCCAGGACCACCCTGGCAGCGTTCCGATCCCGACCATCTGTGAAACCGCAGTCGGCACATCGGAAGATCCGTTCGTCGAGCTCGAGGCGATGCTTGGCTCTCGCGAAACACCTCGAACACGTCATCGTCGTGTACGCGGGCCGCACCAACACCACCTTCCGGCCGGCCCGCACACCACGCTCGAGAAGTTCCCGCTTCGCCGCACCGATCGCGGCGTCTGCGGCTTTACGTGCCATCGTGGACTTGGTGAGGAACTTCGGCGTGAAGTCCTCGACCGCGATCACCGAGTGGTTGTCGACGACCCGCTTCGCCCACACCCGGCTGGCGTGTCGGGTTTGGCGCGCCGCCTTCTTGTGGAGCTTCGCTGCCTCCCGCTTCGCTCGTTCATAACCCTTGGACTGCGGTTTGCGCTTGCCCCTGTACCGGCGAGCCATCTTCCGCTGAGCTTTCGCCAGCTCCGCCGCGCACCGCTTCCGGTATCCCAAGTACGGCAAATCAAACGCCGCGTTCGTGGTGGTGGCGGTACAGGACACACCCCAGTCCACCCCGATCCCACTATCGGCCTCCGGTACCGGTGCGGGAGGCGCTTCTCGTTCCACGACGAACGACGCGTACCAGTGCCCCGTCGCATCCCGGTTGATCCGGACACTGGACGGGTCGGACGGCAACTCCCGCGACCACACGACCGGAACACTGATCCCTTTCGGCAGGACCAGGCGGCCGTCGCGAATGCGGAACCCGCGGCGCGTGTATTCCAAGCTCGGCAACGTCGTCTTGCGGGGTTTGAACCTCGGACGCCCACGCCCCTTAACCGTGAACGACTGATCCAAGGCCCGAGCGTACGTGCGCAGCATCTGCTGCTGTGCAACCTGCGACCCGTCCCGCAGCCAGGTGTTACGCATACGTGCTTCCGTCAACAGTCTCGACAGCTTCCCGAATGTCGGCCGCGGACTCGACTTCTGTTGGTGCACGGCCTCGTTCCATACGAACCGACACCGGTGCCACTCTCCCTCCAACGCGCGCAGTGCCTGCACACCGGGCCGCAATCGAAATGAATACCCCACCACTTCCCCCATGCTCTGCAACCTAACCGGCCCCACCGACAGAAAGGAGGACGGCGCATCCACTCCCCCCGAGAACGAGGGAGTGTCCGCGCCGGACACCCGATGACGCTTGACACCACAGACCTCACCGTGATGCGTCTCCCCTCGTCGTCCGACAGCGCATCCGACACCGCGCCCACCGACCTCACAGGCCTGGCCCGCGCGACCGGCACCCGCTTCATCCTCGCGGTCTTCGTCAATCTGGCAGGCAAGCCGTGCGCGAAGCTGGTTCCCGTCGAATCGGTCGACGAACTCGCCACCGAGGGAGTCGGTTTCGCGGGTTACGCGGCCGGCGCGATGGGCCAGGAGCCCAAGGATCCCGACCTGGTCGCGATCCCCGACCCCTCCTCGTTCACCCCGATCCCGTTCGTCCGCTCCGGCCTGGCGCTCGTCCACTGCGACCCGCACGTCGAGGGCAAGCCCTGGCCGTACGCCCCGCGGGTCATCCTGAAGTCGGCGCTCGCTCGCGCCGCCGCTCAGGGTCTCGAGGTGAACGTCGGCGCCGAGATCGAGTACTTCCTGGTCAACAAGGACGAGGCCGGCGGCCTGCGCACCGCCGACGCACTCGACACGTCCCGACAGCCCTGCTACGACGCCCGCGACGTCACCCGGATGTACGAGCACCTGACCTCGATCTCCACCGCCATGAACGAGCTCGGCTGGGGCAACTACGCCAACGACCACGAGGACGGCAACGGTCAGTTCGAGCAGAACTTCAACTACTCGGACGCGCTGACCACCGCCGACCGGGTGGTGACCCTGCGCTACCTGATCTCGGTCCTCGCCGAGGAACGCGGCATGACCGCCACCTTCATGCCGAAGCCGTTCGCCGACCGCACCGGCAGCGGACTGCACATGCACCTGTCCCTGTGGCGTGACGGCGAGTCCGCCTTCCCGGACGCCTCCGACCCCCGCGGCCTCGGGCTCTCGCAGACCGCGTACTCCTTCATCGCGGGCATCCTCGAGCACGCCTGCGCACTGCAGGGAGTGATCGCGCCGACGGTCAACTCCTACAAGCGAACCGGCGCCACCGCGACGAGCAGCGGCGCCACCTGGTCGCCGCGCCGGGCCACCTACGGCGGCAACGATCGCACCCACTACCTGCGCGTGCCGGACCACAACCGCGTCGAACTGCGCGGCGGCGACGGCTCGGCGAACCCCTATCTCGCCGCGGCGGCCGCGATCGTGGCCGGGCTCGACGGAATCGAACGCAACCTCGACCCGGGCGAGCCGGGTGCGGGAGCCGGGCCGGACACCCTGCCGATGACCCTGCTGCACGCGATGGACGCGCTCGCCGCCGATCCCGTCGTCTGCGGGGCACTCGATGCCGCCGGCCCCGGGGTCGCCGACTACTTCACCGGCCTCAAGCGCGAGGAGTTCTTCCGGTGGCACAACTCGGTGACCCCCTGGGAGGTCGAGACCTACCTCACCGCCTTCTGACCAACCCGAACCCCCTGACAAGGAGACTGCCCATGTGCGGCATCGTCGGGCTCCACCTTCGCGAGCCCTCCCTGCACCCTCGACTGGGTGAACTGTTGACCGGCATGCTCGGCGAGATGGTCGACCGCGGACCCGATTCCGCGGGCATGGCCATCTACGGCGACCCCGCCTTCTCCCCCGCCGGCCACGCCGCGGTGTCGGTGCTCGGCGCGGAGCCCGGCCTGGCCACCGCCGCGAGCGCGGTGCTCGGCGTGGGGGTCACCGCGATCGAACTGCCACCGACGACGGTGCTGCACGCCCCGGTCCCGGCCCACGAGCTCACCACCGTGATCCGTTCCGTCGCACCGGACGCCACCGTCATCGGATTCGGCGACGAGGTCACCGTGCTCAAGGGCATGGGCGACCCGCTCGATCTGGCCCGCGGATTCGGCCTGCCCACCGCGTCCGGCTGGCAGGGTGTGGGCCACACCCGCATGGCAACCGAGTCCGCGGTCACGGCCGCCGGCTCGCATCCGTTCGCCGTCGGTCCGGACCAGTGCCTGGTGCACAACGGGTCGTTCTCCAACCACCTGTCGGTCAAGCGTGAACTCGAGGCGGAGGGCATCGAATTCGACAGCGAGAACGACACCGAGGTCGGCGCTCGCTTCGTCGCCAAGCATCTCGCCGAGGGCGCGGACCTCGAGAAGGCACTGCGTCTGCTCGGCGAGCGTTTCGACGGCTTCTACACCCTGCTGGTGTCCACCTCCGATTCCTTTGCAGTGGTACGTGATCCGATCGCCTGCAAACCCGCGATCGTCGCCGAGACGGACGCCTACGTCGCGATGGCCTCGGAGTTCCGCGCCCTGGCGCACCTGCCGGGCATCGCCGACGCGCACCTGTTCGAACCCGAACCGGACCGCGTCTACGTCTGGAACCGCTGACGCTCTGCGTCCGACCGCGCTGACGCTCTGCGTCCGACAGCACCGACGCCATGCGCCTGGCAGCGCTGACCCGACATCCCCACACCCTTCGGAGCCGACCGTGACCCTCACCGACACCCACACCGTCACCACCTCGTACGACCTGGCCGAGATCTCGACGCGTGAGCTCAACGCCGCGCTGCACGCCACCGAGTCCCCCGCCACCGTGCGGGTCGTCAACCCGCAAGGCGCCCACGCCCTCGCCTGCGGCCTGGACCGCCCCCTCGACGTCACCATCGAGGGCCACACCGGCTACTACACCGCCGGAATGAACAAGCATGCCTCGGTCACCATCGCGGGCAATGCCGGCGTCGGCGTCGGCGAGAACATGATGTCCGGCACCGTCCGGGTCACCGGCGACGCCTCGCAGTCCGCGGGTGCCACAGCGCACGGCGGACTGCTGGTGATCGAAGGCAATGCCGCAGCCCGCTGCGGGATCTCGATGAAGGGCGTCGACATCGTCGTCGGCGGCGACATCGGCCACATGAGCGCTTTCATGGGCCAGGCCGGGCGGCTCGTCGTCCTCGGTGATGCCGGTGAGGCGCTCGGCGATTCGCTGTACGAGGTGCGGATCTACGTGCGCGGCACCGTCGCCTCGCTCGGCGCGGACTGCGTCAAGAAGGAGATGCGTCCCGAGCACCTCCAGGAACTGCGCGAACTGCTGGACGCGGCCGGCCTCGACGCCGACCCGGCCGATTTCACCCGCTACGGCTCGGCCCGCAACCTCTACCACTTCCACGTCGACAACGCTTCCGCGTACTGACCGTCCGGCGCACCACACCCGCCACTTCCGCGATACACCCTGCCTTTTCAGCACCCAGGAGTACACCATGACGACGTTCCAGCCCGGTCTCCGCGAGTCGGCCACCTTCGACCGCAGCGTCATCCACGAGATCCAGCGTGCCGCCGACACCGGTATCTACGACATCCGCGGCTGGGGCGCCAAGCGCAAGGTCCCGCACTTCGACGATCTGCTGTTCCTCGGCGCGTCGATGTCGCGCTACCCGCTCGAGGGCTACCGCGAGAAGTGCGAGACGGACGTCGTGCTCGGTGACCGGAACGCGAAGTACCCGCTGCACCTCGAGACTCCGGTCACCATCGCCGGCATGAGCTTCGGTGCGCTCTCGGGCCGGGCCAAGGAGGCACTCGGCCGCGGAGCCAGCGAGGTCGGAACGTCGACGACCACCGGTGACGGCGGCATGACCCCGGAGGAGCGCGGCCAGTCCAAGCACCTGGTCTACCAGTACCTGCCGTCGCGTTACGGCATGAACCCCGACGACCTGCGCAAGGCCGACGCGATCGAGATCGTTCTCGGTCAGGGCGCAAAGCCGGGTGGCGGCGGAATGCTGTTGGGCCAGAAGATCACCGAGCGGGTCGCCGGGATGCGCACCCTGCCGGTCGGCATCGACCAGCGCAGTGCGTGCCGGCACCCGGACTGGACCGGGCCGGACGACCTGGCCATCAAGATCATCGAGCTGCGTGAGATCACCGGCTGGGAGAAGCCCATCTATGTGAAGGTCGGCGCGACCCGCACCTACTACGACGTCAAGCTCGCGGTGAAGGCCGGAGCCGACGTCGTCGTGGTCGACGGCATGCAGGGCGGCACCGCCGCCACCCAGGACGTGTTCATCGAGCACGTCGGCATCCCGACCCTGGCCGCGATCCCGCAGGCCGTGCAGGCGCTGCAGGAGATGGGCATGCACCGCACCCCCGGCGGCGTGCAGCTGATCGTGTCGGGCGGCATCCGGTCCGGCGCCGACGTCGCCAAGGCGATGGCGCTCGGCGCCGACGCGGTTGCGATCGGCACCGCGGCCCTCATCGCGCTGGGCGACAACGACCCCAAGTACCAGGCCGAGTACGAGAAGCTGGGCTCGGCCGCCGGCTTCTACGACGACTTCCAGGACGGCAAGGACCCGGCCGGCATCACGACCCAGGACCCGGAGCTGCAGGCCCGCTTCGATCCCATCGAGGGCGGCCGCCGCCTCGCCAACTTTCTGCGGGTGCTCACAATGGAGGCGCAGACCATCGCCCGCGCCTGCGGTAAGTCGCACCTGCGCAACCTCGAGCCGCAGGACCTCGTCGCGCTGACCGTCGAGGCGTCCGCGATGGCCCGCGTCCCGCTCGCCGGAACCACCTGGATCCCAGGCCGGATGTGAACCGGGACCACCCCGTCACGTTGCCCACTCCCGTCGTCGAGGCGTGGGAGTGGCAACTGCGGGCCCGGTGCCGCACCCACGACGTCGACTTCTTCGGCGAGACACCGGAACTGGTGCGCCACGCCAAGTCGGTCTGCGCCGGCTGTCCGGTGCGGGAGGAGTGCCGCTGGTTCGCGGCGCGGGCGGGCGAGACCCACGGCGTGTGGGGCGGGGTGTCGGCCGACGAGTTGCCAAGGTACCGATGGCTCCCCCCGCCGCACTCACTCCGCCGCGCGCACTGGGAGCACACAGCACACATTTCGAGAGGACAGACCGCATGACCGCATTCGACTCGCTCTGGGCGTCGATCATCGACGTCGGCAAGCACGCGACGACCGGCGGCTACCGACGATTCGCCTGGAGCGACGCCGATCTCACCCTCCGCGAATGGTTCCGCGGCTGCGCCGCCCAGCGTGGCATGGATGTCGAGGAGGACCGGAACGGCAACCTGTGGGCCTGGTGGCTGCCCGAGGACTGGGTCGGGGATCCGACCGGCGCCTTCGTGACCGGCTCGCACCTGGACTCGGTCCCCGACGGCGGCGCCTTCGACGGTCCGCTCGGCGTGGTGTCGGCCTTCGCCGCGGTGGACCTGCTCCGCGAGCGCGGCGTCCTCCCGACGGTTCCGATCGCGATCGCCGCGTTCTCCGACGAGGAGGGGGCACGGTTCGGGGTGGCCTGTGTCGGCAGCCAGCTCACGACCGGGGCACTGACCGCCGAGCGGGCCCTCGGGCTGCGCGACCGGGACGGAATCACGCTCGCGGAGGCCATGGCCCGGGCCGGACGCACACCCGAGCACGTCGGCGTCGACGAAACCCTGGTCGACCGGGTGGGCGTGTACGTCGAACTGCATGTCGAGCAGGGCCGCGCCCTCGACCTCGTCGACAGGCCGATCGCCGTCGCGTCGTCGATCTGGCCGCACGGCCGGTGGCAGTTCACCTTCAGCGGGGAGGCCAACCACGCCGGCGCGACCCGACTGGTCGACCGCCGGGATCCGATGCTCGCCTATGCGTCGTCCGTGCACAGTGCGCGATCCTGCGCCGCCGGCCTCGGCGCGGTCGCCACATTCGGCAAGCTCGAGGTTCTTCCCAACGGCGCCAACGCGATTCCGTCGGAGATCAAGGCCTGGCTCGACGCTCGCGCCGCCGACGAGGAAACCCTGACCAAACTGGTCGCCGAGATCGAGGCGGACGCCCGCCGGCACTGCCTTCCGGACGGGATCGGACTCGACGTCTTCGCCGAGTCGATCACGCCGATCGTCGAGTTCCCCTCCGAGCCGCGAGAGCGCCTGCGGCGCGCCCTCTCCCACCTCGGTGACATCCCGATCCTGCCCACCCAGGCCGGACACGACGCGGGAATTCTCGCCGAGAAGGTCCCGACCGCAATGATGTTCGTGCGCAATCCCACCGGCGTCTCGCACTCGCCGTACGAGTTCGCAGAGGCGGACGACTGCAACATCGGTGCGCAGGCACTGGCGGACGTGATGGCGGACTGGACGGCCGGTGCCTGATGTCCGCCGTACAGCTGGTGCGAGCCGCCGAGCGGCGCCGCGTCCCGTGGCGGAACGGCGCCGGCGTGACGGAGGAGATCGCGGTCGGACCTGATCGCGGTGTGGGAAAACCACTCTGGCGGATCAGTGTCGCCGAGTTGGGCGACGCCCCGACGGTGTTCTCCGCGTACGACGGCATCGACCGGATCTTCACCGTCGTCGGCGACCACGCCGTAACACTGGAATGGGATTCACACTCGGTGTCGCTGCAGCCCTGGCGACCCCATCCGTTCGACGGTGCTGCGGCGCCGCGGTGCCTCCCCGATCAGGCCACCCGGGCGTTCAACGTGATGACCGACGCGACGGCGGCCCACGCGGAGGCCGAGTTCGTCGACCTCGGCGCGACCTCTGTCACGACCGGGCCGGATGCCGTGACGGCACTGTTCGTGCGCTCCGGCACCGCGGCCGCCACGGCGTACCGGGCCGAGGCCGGCGACTGTCTCGTCGTTCGACACGACGCGGTCGACCTGCAGGGCGAGGCACAGGGACTACTCGTGCGAATTCATCTGTCCCACAGCACGGGCTGACGCTCGTCGTCACAGCCTCCTGACCACGCCGTAACCCCTTTGTCATGCCCATCGAGTTTCCTGATATGAGACAACGATTCATAGACAGAAACGAAGTGGGTTCCGAAAACAGCAGCCGACCTCCCGTCCGCGGGAGCCTCGTGAACCGAAGGATTCTCCGTGACGCAGACAACCAAGTTCTTGATCGTCGGCGGCGGCCTCGAAGGTCTTGCCATCGCCTACTCGCTCGCCGACCGAGGCGAGACCGACGTGCTGGTGCTCGAGCGCGACACCCTGTGCTCCGGTATGACCGGCAAGTCCAGCGGCGTCGTCCGGTGCCACTACGGCACACCGTCGCTGGCCGCGATGTCCTGGTACGGCGTCGACATCTTCACTCGCGCGACCGAGATCTTCGGCGACGACATGGCATTCCGGCAGTGCGGTTACGTCGTCGGCGTCGGCGAGAACAACGTCAAGCCGCTCGAGGCGAACATCGAGATGATGCAGTCGCTGGGTATCGCGACCGAGTTCATAGCCCACGACAAGATGGCCGAGCTCTGGCCGGGGATGAACCTGGACGACTTCGCGCTCTTCGCCTACGAGCCGCTCGGCGGTCGTGGTGAGGCCTACATGACCGGCATGGCGTTCGCCGCGACCGCGCGGAAGATGGGCGTCAAGATCCGGCAGAGCACCCCGGTCGTCTCGCTCCTGCAGAACGACTCGGGACGCGTCTACGGCGTCACGCTGGCCGACGGCTCGGAGGTCCACGCCGAGCACGTCATCGTCGCGGCCGGCCCGTGGACGCCGGCCCTCGTCGCCGGGGTGGGCGTCGATGTCGACGTCAAGGCGCAACGCGCACAGCTGGTGCTCGTCGATCAGGGCGTTCCCACCCCCGAGGTTCCCGTGCTGTCCGACCTCGCGGGCCTGCAGTACATCTGCCGGGAACCGAACGGCGAACTGCTGGTGGGCAATTCCGACCACCAGGCGCCGGAGTACATCGACCCCGACAACTACAGCAACCGCGCGGACGACAGCACCATCGAGAAGAACATCATGAAGCTGGGCAACCGCTTGCCCGACATGCCGGATCCGCGGATCACCAGCAGCTACGTCGGCGCCTACGACGTGACGCCGGACTACAACCCGATCATCGGTCCCGCTCCCGTGGGCGGTCTGTTCCTGGCCACCGGCTTCTCCGGCCACGGATTCAAGATCTCCCCCGCCGTCGGCAAGCTCGTCGCCGACATGCTCCTCGACGACGGCAAGACCACCCTGCCGAACGTCGACCCGCACGACTTCCGTTACTCCCGCTTCGAGGAGGGTGACCTGCTGCTGAGCCTGAACCAGTACGAGGGCGCCGGCGAAATGCGCTAGGCGCCGCCGGCACCTGTGCGCCTTCTTGGTGGTCCCAACTCCGAAAAGGCGCACGGGTGCGGAGCACCTGTAGGTTGGGACGCGGCCCCGGATTCCCTACGGAAGGAACGGTCATGGCTCGCGTCGTCGTCATCGGTGGACACGGCAAGGTCGCGCTGCATCTGGAACGGATGCTGGCGGCACGGGGCGACACGGTGACCGCCCTGATCCGCAACCCCGAACACGCCGCCGATGTCGAAGCGACCGGCGCCCGGCCGGTGGTCGCGGATGTCGAGAACATGAGCACCGAGCAGATCGCGGAGGTTCTGCGGGGACACGACGCCGTCGTCTGGTCGGCCGGCGCGGGCGGCGGCAGCCCGGCGCGCACCTACGCCGTGGACCGGGACGCCGCGATCCGCTCGATGGACGCGGCAGCGGCGGCCGGGGTCCGCCGGTACGTGATGGTGTCCTACCTCGGGTCGCGACCCGATCACGGAGTACCGGAGGACAATTCGTTCTTCGCCTACGCCGAGGCGAAGGCCGCCGCCGACGAGTACCTGCGGGCGACCGATCTGGACTGGACCGTCCTCGGTCCCGGAACGCTGACTCTCGATCCCGGAACGGGGCTCGTCGAGGTGTCCCCCACACCGGCCGCGAAATCGGTTCCGCGCGAGGACGTCGCCGCGGTCGTCGCCGCGACTCTCGCGGATCCGACCACCGTCCGCCGCACCATCCCCTTCAACAGCGGGCAGACGCCGATCGCCGAGGCTCTCACCCGCTGACCGCGACGAATTCGGGCTGGTCGAGGACGCGCAACCAACTGCCGTCGGGCTGACGCCGGACCACCTGGGCTCGGGCACCGGCGCCGTCCCTCGGCGGCGTCGACGTCAACGCGAGATCACCGCAGACCAGCGTCGGCAGCGGCTCCTCGGCCTCGAAGTGCGGCCGGTTGGCGAGCACGGACTGCCAGAGTGCCTGGATCGCCGCCCGTCCGACGGTGGTGCGGCCAGGCGGGTACGCCATCACCGCGTCCTCCGCGTACAGGGCGGCGACCCCGGCGGCGTCCCCGGCATTGGAGCGCTCGACGAACAGCCGGGTGATGTCCTCGGGTCGCATCGCCTTCTCGTACATGGGTTCCTCCTGCCATCGGGTTCGACACCTCCAGCCTCGCCGTCCACAGTTCAGAAGTCCAACAGATGGATCTGATCAGAACTAGAATCTGAAGTTATGGATCTGAGGCAGCTGGAGTACTTCGTCGCGGTCGCCGAGGAGCGGAACTTCACTCGCGCCGCCCAGCGGGTGCACATCAGCCAGTCCGGGGTCAGCGCTCAGATCCGCGCGCTCGAGCGCGAACTCGGCGCCGAACTGTTCGATCGCTCCACCCGCAGCGTGACGTTGACCGTCGCGGGCAAGGCCGCGCTCGAGCACGCCCGGGCCGCACTGGCGTCGGCGGAGGCGCTGGGACAGGCCGTCGGTGAGGTCACCGACCTGATCCGTGGGCAGCTCACCGTCGGGATGGTCGTCGGCTGCACGATCACACCGCTGTTCGACGCGCTCGCCCGGTTCCACCTTGCCCATCCCGGAGTGGAACTGACTCTGACCGAGGACAACTCGGATCGGCTTCTGGGCGCGGTTCGTGACGGCACCGTCGACCTGGCGCTGGTCGGCACGGCCACGGCCCCCACCGACCTCGAATCGCTCACCGTCGTCAGCGAACCGCTGGTCGTCGCAGTACCCGCCGATCATCGGCTGGCCCGACGCCGGACCGTCACCCTGCGCGACGTGTGCACCGACACCGTCGTGTGCATGCCGCCGGGCACCGGCCTGCGGTCCGTCTTCGACAATGCCTGCACCGCAGCGGGACTGACACCGCGGATCGGCCTGCAGGCGGGTGCCTCCGACGCGATCGCGGACCTCGCCGCGCGCGGTCTCGGGGTGGCGATCCTCAGCGAGTCGATGGCCTCCGCCCACCCCCATCTCGTCGCCCGCGCTGTTGACGACCTGGACGCTCCCGCGCTGCTGGCGCTGGTGTGGCAGAACGCCAACCGGCCCGCGGTCCGCGAACTGCTCGCGCACTGCCGCCGCGCATTCGCATGAGCCGTCAGCCCAGGCGTTCGAGCAGTCGCACGGTCACGTCGTCCCCGGCCTGCTTGCCGATCGCGTCCCGCACCGACGCCTTGACCGGCAACTTGTGGGTGCCGTCGCCGAGGGCCATGAACGAACTCTCGAACGGGTGCCCGTCGACGGTGCCGCGGACCTTCACCAGTCCGCGGGTACCGAAGTACGCGACGGACTCAGGCCACACCAGGTACGTCCAGCCGCCCTTCGCCGGGCTCTTGACCAGCGTGGCGACGAACTCTCGATCCAGGGCAGTGGTCATGACACGCCTCCTCACGTGAGTGTCCCTCTGGAGGGTTGGACCGCGCGAGCGGCCGGAACTCATCGCACACAGCGTCACCGAAAGGCTTGCAGCGCGCCGTGCCGACTGCGGCTTGCAGCGCGCCGTGTCCACTGCCGGGAAACACCCCGCTAGGCTGGGTGGATGGCCAGCCCGAAGCGCCCCGTGCACCACGACACCGCGCAGCGCGAGGTGCCCGCGGACACCCCGACCGGCGTCGACCTCGAACGCGTCATCGCCGAACAGGTCCGCAAGCTCCGGCTGGCGAGCGGGCTGTCCGTCGGCGACATGGCCGCGAAGATCGGGATCTCGAAGGCAATGCTCTCGAAGATCGAGAACGCGCAGACCTCGTGCAGCCTCTCGACCCTCGCCCGGCTCGCCGCCGGCCTGGACGTGCCGGTGACGTCCCTGTTCCGCGGCGCGGACTCGACGCGGGACGCGGTGTTCACGTCGGCCGGGCAGGGCGCCGAGATCGTCGGCCGCGGCACCCGGGTCGGTCACCACTACGAGATGCTCGGGGCGCTGCGCGGGCAGCACAAGCGACTCGAGCCGGTGCTGGTGACGCTGAACAACGCCAGCGAGGTGTTCCCGCTGTTCCAACATCCCGGCACCGAACTGCTGTACATGCTCGAGGGTGAGATGGTCTACGGCCACGGCGAGAACGAGTATCGGCTGCGCCCCGGGGACGCCCTACTCCTCGACGGCGAGGGCCTGCACGGCCCGAACGAGTTGGTCGAGTTGCCGATTCGATTCCTCGCCGTGACCGCCTACCCGGACAACCACCAGGGCTGACGGCGTCAGCGCCCCCGCCGCAGCCGCAGCGTCAGCCGGTGCGCCTGGCGCAGCAGCAGTTCCCCGAGCTCCTTCCGCCGTTCGAGCGGGAAGCGAGATTCCACACCGGTCAGACTCAGCGCCCACGCGGGCTGCTCGGCGGTGTCGAACACGGCCGCGCCCATGCCCCAACTGCCCTCGACGAGCAGCCCGGGATTGACGCAGTACCCGGTCAGCCGGGTGGCGTCGATCCGCTCCCGAATGCCCTCGGAGCTGTGGTCGGAGCCCCACGCGGCGGTCAGCTCGTGGCGGCCGAGGTACTCGTCGATCTCCCGGTCCGGCAGGTGCGACAGGATGACCAGCCCCGCGGACGCGACCCCGAGCGGCAGCCGGATACCGACGTGCAGAACGTGTGAGCGCAGCGGGAAACTACCCTCCTCCCGGGCGATGCACACCGTCTCGTCGCCCCGCCGGGCCGAGAGGAACGCGCTCTCCCCGGTCTCGCGGGCCAGGTCGCGCAGGATGTCGCGGGCGACGTCGGTGATGTCGTAGCGGCCCGCGGCCTGCGCCCCAAGCAGATACAGCTCCGGCCCGAGCGACCACCGGCCCGTCTTGTGATCCCGGTCGACCAGCCCCTCCTCGGCCAGCGAGGTCAGCAGCCGGTGCGCGGTGGGCCGGGCCAGGTCCGTGGCACGGGCGAGGTCGGAGGTGGACGCGCCGCCCGGCTCCACCGCCGAGATTGCTCGCAGCAGGGCACCCACCCGACGGATCACCTGAGGCTTGAGTGTGTCCTCCATGCCCCCGATCATACGTTCACTCAGTGAACGCATGTTTCGGAGCAGTCCACCAAACGAGCACTCTGGACCGATTCACGATCTGCTCTTGAACCCCTGCGACCTGCGCACTTAAGTGTCGAGGAGGAAGTCCCCGCGACGTCCGCCGGATGAACACCATTCGAGGACAGGACCGCGGGATGCCACCCGAGTGGAAGGACTGGGATGGGAACGACAGTGTTCGCCACGACGACCGAAGCGGTCGCCGACATCGGCGACGGCGCCACGATCGCCGTCGGAGGGTTCGGGCTGTGCGGGATTCCCGACGCCCTGATCGATGCGCTCCGCGCGTCCGGGGTCGGCAACCTCGAGGTGTTCTCCAACAACTGCGGCGTCGACGACCACGGTCTCGGAATCCTCCTCGGCGCCAAGCAGATCAGCCGCGTCACCGCCTCGTATGTCGGCGAGAACAAGGAATTCGCGCGCCAGTACCTCTCCGGTGAACTCGAGGTCGAACTGACCCCACAGGGCACCCTCGCCGAGCGCCTCCGTGCGGGCGGTGCCGGCATTCCCGCGTTCTTCACCCCCGCCGGTGTCGGCACCCCCGTCGCCGACGGCGGCCTGCCGTGGCGCTACGACGCCGACGGCTCCGTCGCGGTCGCGTCCCCGCCCAAGGAGACCCGCGAGTTCGGCGGCAAGCGGTACGTGATGGAACACGGCATCTCCGCCGACTTCGCCCTCGTGCACGCCGTCCGCGGCGACACCGCGGGCAACCTGGTCTTCGACAAGACCGCACTGAACTTCAACCCCCTCGCTGCGATGGCGGGCAAGGTCACCATCGCGCAGGTCGAGGAACTCGTCCCCGCCGGCGAGCTCGATCCGGCCCAGGTGCACCTGCCGGGCGTGTTCGTCCAACGGATCGTGCACACCGGCCCCCAGAACAAGCGCATCGAGAAGCGCACCGTGACTGCGACCGAAGGAGCCTCGCGATGACCGGATGGACCCGCGACGAGATGGCCGCGCGTGCGGCCGCGGAGATGATCGACGGCGAGTACGTCAACCTCGGCATCGGCCTGCCGACGCTGATCCCCGGCTACCTGACCGACGACGTGCGGGTGACCCTGCACTCGGAGAACGGCATCCTCGGCACCGGCCCGTACCCGACCGACGACGCGGTCGACCCGGACCTGATCAACGCGGGCAAGGAGACCGTCACCGTCAATCCCGGTGCCGCGTTCTTCGATTCGGCGTTGTCGTTCGGCATGATTCGCGGCGGCCACATCGACACCGCGGTCCTCGGCGGCATGCAGGTGTCGGCCACCGGCGACCTCGCCAACTGGATGGTGCCCGGCAAGATGGTCAAGGGCATGGGTGGCGCGATGGACCTCGTGCACGGCGCACGACGCGTCATCGTGGTCATGGAGCACACCGACCGTGACGGCGGCGCGAAGATCGTCGAGTCCTGCAGCCTGCCGCTGACCGGGCAGGGCGTCGTCAACCGGATCATCACCAACCTCGCGGTGATCGACGTGGTCGGCGACGGCACCCTCGCGCTGGTCGAGTTGGCGCCCGGCGTGACGGTCGACGATGTCACCGCCGCGACCGACGCCCCGCTGGACATCCGCCTGCCCGAACTCGTCTGAGCAACCTGCACTTTCGAAAGGAAACATCCGTGACGGACAACGTTTCGGTCATCGTCGCCGGATCCCGGACCCCGGTAGGTCGATTGCTCGGTTCCTTGAAGGACTTCTCGGGATCGGACCTCGGTGGGATCGCGATCAAGGGCGCGCTCGACAAGGCCGGGGTCGCCCCCGAGCAGGTCGAGTACGTGATCATGGGCCAGGTCCTCACCGCCGGTGCTGGGCAGATCCCCGCCCGCCAGGCCGCCGTCGCCGCCGGCATCCCGATGAGCGTGCCCGCGCTGACGATCAACAAGGTGTGCCTGTCCGGCTTGGGCGCCATCGCGATGGCCGACCAGCTGATCCGCGCCGGCGAGTTCGACATCGTCGTCGCCGGCGGCCAGGAGTCGATGTCCCGCGCACCGCACATGCTCGAGAAGTCCCGGCAGGGCTTCAAGTACGGCGACGTCACCCTGCGCGACCACATGGCCTACGACGGCCTGCACGACATCTTCACCGACCAGCCGATGGGCAACCTCACCGAATCCGCCAACGCCGGGGAGAAGTTCGTCTCCCGCGAGGAGCAGGACGCCTTCGCCGCCGCCTCGCACCAGCGCGCGGCCCGCGCCTGGAAGGACGGGGTGTTCGACACCGAGGTCGTGCCGGTGACCATCCCGCAGCGCAAGGGCGACCCGATCGTCGTCACCGAGGACGAGGGCATCCGCCCCGACACCACCGCCGAGTCCCTCGCCGGACTGCGCCCCTCCTTCTCCAAGGACGGCACCGTCACCGCCGGCTCCGCCTCGCAGATCTCCGACGGTGCCGCGGCGGTCGTCGTGATGTCCAAGGCCAAGGCCCAGGAACTGGGCCTGGAGTGGATCGCGGAGATCGGATCCGCCGGCGTCGTCGCCGGACCCGACTCGACGCTGCAGTCGCAGCCCGCCAACGCGATCGCCAAGGCGTGCGAGCGGGAGGGCATCGACCCGAAGGACCTCGACCTGGTCGAGATCAACGAGGCGTTCGCCGCTGTCGGTATCGTCTCGGCCCGCGAACTGGGCATCGATGCCGACAAGGTCAACGTCAACGGCGGCGCGATCGCGCTCGGGCACCCCCTCGGCATGTCCGGCGCGCGTATCGCGCTGCATCTGGCGCTCGAACTGGCCCGCCGCGGCGGCGGCGTCGGCGCGGCCGCGCTGTGCGGCGGCGGCGGCCAGGGCGACGCCCTGATCGTCCGCGTACCCAAGAAGTAAGGCAGACAACGAAAGGCCCCGGTGTCGCGGCGGAGGTGCGCGACACCGGGGCCTCCCCGAGCTTTACAGTCGAGTTGATGGCGCCGTCACGCCGTGACGGCGCATCAACACGCGGGTGGTTCGACGGTACGACGCCGGCCGGGCGGGCAGGAACCACTGCGCGGTCCGTGTCAGCGTCCCCACGTTCGCGTCGATCTCGTCGAGCACCTCGTCGACCTGTCGCAACGAGAACGGGATGATGTTCGTGCCGCGGGCGGGCTTGCCCTCGCTGCGTTCGATCATCCAGTCCAGCCGGGTCCGCACGAAGGCGCGCCGATCCTCGAGCGGCGGCAACTGCGTGCCACCGAGCATGTGGTCGGTCGCCCACAGCGCGGCGGCCTCGGCGCTGAGCGGGCTGAACAGCGACGACCCGTAGCCGACGAAGTACAGGTTCGGGACGTCGAGCGGCAGAATCTGCCGGTACAGCTGGAAGTTGCCCTCGTCGTCGGTCAGCCTGTCCTGCATCGCCTCGGTCAGGAACGGTACGCGCTGCTGGAATCCGGTGGCGCACACGATGACATCCGCCGGAATCACGGTGCCGTCGCCGAGCTCGGCCACGGGCTTGCCGTCCTTCTCGTGCAGCGCAGTGATGACGGTCCCTCGTCGGACACCGATCGTGCCGTCCGCCACCTTCTCGTAGAACTGTTCGGTCGCCAGGCTCACCGCGTGTCGGACGATCCGCTCGAACGATCCCTCCGGCACCAGCCCGACCCGGTCGAGGAGCAACTGCTTCTGCGCGACGGACTGAACGGCGCCGAGCAGACCGTTGCGCAGGAAGCGGCCGGGGCCGATGAGGAACCGCCCGAACCCACGCTGGTCGATGTGCTCGAAGAGCCCCTCACTCAGTCGGGTGAGCAGAACGTACTTGTAGTTCAGTACGTTCCCGAGCTTGCGCGGCATCTTCCACGTGACTTCGCGGGCGACGACCGTCATGGAGGCGGAGACCTCGCTGAGTGCCTCGGCGACGTCGCATGCGGACTTTCCGTAGCCCACGACCAGTACGTCCTTGCCCGCGGCGTCCTCGAGCCGATGGAAGTCGGACGCCGCACACAACCGCCCGCCCGCCTGCTCGTAGTCGTCGACACCGGGATACGGGGGCACGAACGGGTCGCAGAAGATCCCGTTCGCGATCACGAGACGGTCGTACCGCTGCTCATCGACCCGGCCGGACTCGACCTCGCGGGATGTCACCGACCAGAACCCGGTGTCCTCGTCCTGGACAGCCGCGGTCACCTCGGTGCCCAGGCGCAGGTGCGGCACCAACCCGAAGTGCTCGGCGTACCCGGCCAGGTATTGCTGCACCTGCTCGCCGCTGGGCCACTCGGGATACCCGCGCGGCATCGGGTAGTCCGAGAATGCGTAGGTGCCCTTGTTGTTCTGCGTCGTCACACCGGGGTAGCGCCGGGTGACGCTCCATACCCCGCCGACGTCCGGCGTGCGGTCGTACACCGTGACCTCGAAGCCGAACTGCCCGAGCACCTTCGCCGAGGACAGGCCAGCGACGCCGGCCCCGATGACCGCGACCCGCATCGGATCCCCTGCGGATCCGCCGGGTGACCCGCTGGGGCTCACCGCCCCTCCCCCGACACGAGCGCCTCTCCGAGGAACTGGCTCACGAGCTGCTGGAAGCGCGCCGCATGTTCGATCTGCGTCCAGTGTCCGCACTTGCCGAACACGTGCAGCTGCGAGTTGGGGATGGTGTCGAACATGTGCTGGGACGCCGCCAGCGGCACGACCCGGTCTTCACGGCCGTGCAGGATGAGTACCTCGTGCTCGATCCCCGCCAGCTCATCGTCCGGCACGATCTGGGCGTCGAGGTGGCGCTGCCGCGGCTCCGGGAAGACCATCTCGAACGCCTCCTGAGCGCCCGGCCGGATCGTGGCGCGGTACCGCAGCTCGGCGAGTTCGTCGGTCACCAGAGACCGGTCGTACGCCATGATGTCCATGATCTTCTTCATGTTCTCGATCGACGGCTCATAGCCCCACAGCGCATCGAGTTCCGGGGTGAAGTCGAACTTCACGCCGCCGGCCCCCATCAGGACGATCCGACCGAGCCGGTCCGGGAACCGCGTCGCGAGGTGCAGTGCCAGACCGCCACCGAACGAGTTGCCCACCACGTGCACCTTCGGGATGTCCAGCCCGTCGAGCAGCGCCAGGACCTGGTCGATCCAGGTATCGAAGATCTCGAACCGCGCCGGTTCGGGCAGCGAGGTGTATCCGAACCCGACCAGGTCCGGTGCGATCACCCGGAAGTTCTCTGCGAGAACGGGAATCAGACCACGCCAGTTGGCCCAGGCCGACACGCCCGCGCCGGACCCGTGCAGCAACAGCACGGGATCACCAGTGCCGACGTCGTGGTAGTTGGTGTCGAACGATCCGGTCCGCAGGCTCTTCCCGACCTCGGGATTGATCACGGTTGTCATCTCGACTCCTAGTTCTGGAAGACGGACGCCACGGCCGACAGGAGGTCGTCCTGCGGTCGTTCGGGCGAGGGGTAGGCGCGCTTGCTGTGCGCGAGGTCGGTCTGTACGAGCATCTCGCACATCTTGTAGGCCACGACACCGGGATTGAGGACCGGAACGTCCAGTACGGACGACAGATGAGCGTGACTCTGGTGCATCGTCGTCGAGCCGAGGACGATCACGTCGGCGCCGTCTTCCTCCACCGCGGCCCGCGCCTCGCGTTCGAGCGCGGCGAAGACGAATTCCTCCTTGCCGGCGAGCAATTCGGCGGCGTCGGGGCGCACACCGATGTCGCGCACCGATGCCATGCGACCGGTCAGCCCGTTCTCGCGGGCGGCCTTGTGGTACAGCTCGTGCCACTGCGGCCACATCGTCACGACCGAGAATCGCTTGCCGAGCAGGCACGCGAGCAGCATCGTGGCCTGGCTCGGCGCGACGACCGGGATCGTCAACCTGGACCGCAGGGCCGCGAGCGCGGAATCGCTCATCGAGTTGACACACACGCCGGCGTATCCCTGCTCCTCCGCTCTGCATCCGGCGTCGAGCACGAAGGCGTCCGCGAGGGTCGTCTCGTACGCGCTGTCGAGCGCACCGCCGCCCGCCCGCGCCGACACGAATACGTTCTCGAACGCCGGGTGCACGAAGTCGCCGGAGAGCTGGGAGGCGAACGCATCCAATGCCTCCGGAGGGACCGGTACGGGGACGATGTTGAGTACACGCTTCACAGTTCGAGTTCCTCTCTGGTACGAGTGAGGGTGTCGACGACGGCATACGCGACCGCTCGGGTCGCTGTCATCACGTCGGACACCGATGCAACACCCATGCCGCCCAGCCCCTCGTTCAGTTCGTCGGGGGCGGTAGCGGGCGGCCACGGGTAACCGATTCGAGCACAAGGAATTCCGAGACGACGGATGAGCGTGCCGTCCGTCTGCCCACCCAGCAGCGGAGTCGTCTCGTAAGGCCGCCCCTCGACCTCCTCCCACCCACGGCGGCAGGACTGGATGATCCAGTTCGCGGTGTCGGTCATGCCTCCGGGGAGGGACCCGTACATCTCCCAGTCCAGTTCGATGTCCGGGTGACGACACCGCACACCGGCGATCATCTCCGCGAACTGGTGACGGACATCGGCGGGCGTGACCCGCGGGTTGACCCGGACGTCGAGGTAGATCTCCGTGGTGGCCGATGGAAACGCCGGCTTGTCCGGACTGCCGGAGCGCACCGCCGAGATCCAGCCCTCGGGCAGGGTGGATCCCGAGGTGTTCCGTGCGGTGTACTCCGGAAGCCACTGCTCGATCTCCTGAATCACGGTCGCGGCCGGGACGATCGACGAGCGGAAGCCGTCCGTGCCGCGCGTGATACCCGCGTAGCCGAAGGTGCCGCGCACCGAAACCTTGAACCAGCACATTCCCGGTTCCTCGGGGTACACCGCCCACCACGGCTTCAGCACGATCGCGTGGTCCGGCATCATGCCGTGCGTGAGCATGTGGAACACGCCACTGCTCATCCCCACGTGGTCGCGGTTGCTCATCGTCACCGGCATGCCGCCGCCTGCGAATCCGATCGCGAGGTCGCCGACCAAAGGTATGTCCGCGTCGACGACCGCGTTCATCACCTCGGTGAGTCCGGCAACCATGCACTTCGGGTTGGAGGCGCCCAGTCCGATCACGAGATCGCCGTCGACCTTCGCCTGGGGAACCATGTCGGGGCGCAACGACTTCCCCACCCATGGCACGTCCGCCTCGGGGTCGATGTGGGTGTCGATGGGCGCGTACAGCAGCAGGCGGCTCCCTCCGCCCGTTCCGGCCAGTTCACCGACGGCGTTGCCCGTGTGCTCCGACACCGCCTGGTATCGCGCGTCGATCCCGACCCGGTCCCGGAGGTGGGTCGCCATGAACTCGGACGCGGCCCGCTCCCGGCCCGTCGGGCTGTGGATGTCGATCAGGTCGACCAGCAGGTCACGGAACCGGTCCTGATCCAGCTTCGAGCAGACCTGCTCGTACATCTCCCGACGCGTGTCGTCGAGTGGCAGTCGTACGGTCGTCTCCGGCTCAGTCACGTTCGATCTCCTCCGGTACTTCCGGGCGCTCCGCCAGTCCGACGCTGTCGGTGAGGCTGGTGGCCACCCGAATCAGCGCCTGGTCGGCGTGTGCCGGTCCGATGAGCTGGATCCCGAGCGGCAGCCCGTATGCGCCGCGCCCGGTGGGCAGTCCGACTGCGGGACAGCCGCTCACGCTGGCCAGCTTGTTGAACACGGGATCGCCGGTGCTCGTCAGACCCGCCGGCGCCTCCCCTGGCGCGGCGAGCGTCAGCAGCAGGTCTACTTCCGCGAGGGCCCGGTCCACGAACGCTCGCGCGGAGCGCAGCACCCGACGCGCCCGCTGGATCTCGCTCGCCGGCGCGGTTCGTCCGGCGAGGAGGAAGGCGTGCAACTGGTCGCTGATCCGTTCCGGACGCGAACGGTGGATCCGATCGGCGAGCGCCGCGGACGCCTCGGCCGCCATGATGAGCGTGTGTGCCTCGTCGAGGTCCGCCAGCTCCGCCGGTACCTCGATGTCACGGACGTTCGACACCACTTCGCCCATGCCCGAACGGAACTCCTCGAGCATGCTCGCAGCGGCGGGGGTCGCACGGTCCGCCCACGGCGGGCGCAGCACACCGACCCGCATGTCGCGCAGCGCCGGCAGGATCACCGAGTGCGGGGTGTGCGCTCCGTCCGACGCCAGCGACTCGTCCAGCGCTCCCAGCCATGCGGGATGGCGGGCGAATCCGCCGACGGTGTCGAAGGTGAGCGCCACGGGCAGCACGCCGTCGAACGGCCACCGGCCGTACGTCGGTTTCAGGGTGAACACGCCACAGAACGAGCCGGGGCGCAGCACCGAACCGGCGGTCTGCGTGCCGAGAGCCAGCGGCACCTGGCCGTCCGCCACCGCGGCGGCCGAACCGCTCGACGAGCCGCCGGGAGTGTGACCCAGCGCGTGCGGGTTCCGGGTCTGCGTCGGACGGTAGGTGGCGAACTCGGTGGTGGTCGTCTTCCCCAGGACGACGGCCCCGTCCCGGCGCAGGCGTCGCACCACTTCGGCGTCCCGTTCCGGGCGCCATCCCGCCCACAGCTCGGAGCCGTAGCCGGTTGGCTGGTCCCCGGTCTCGATGATGTCCTTGAGGCCGAACGGGATCCCGTGCAGTGCCGAGCGCCGCGGCTCGGCGTCGCGGGATCGGGCCTGCTCCAGCGCCAGATCGGGATCCAGGTGGGCCCACGCCTTGATCGCGTGGTCGCGGGCACCGATCCGCTCGAGGCAGTGTTCCACCGCGGCGGAGCTGAGATTCTCGTCGGCCAGGATGTCCGCGAAGGGAGAGGAGACGACTGACATCCCGTTCACTCCGCCTTCTGCGGCTCGTGGCCCCAGCGGGACGGCGAGCGGAAGGTCTTGACCTCCCAGTCGTCGGAGCCGACGAGCTCGCCGCCGTAGCCGATCTCGATGGCGAATCCGGAGGGGGTACGCAGGTAGAAGGACGTCACACCGTCGTTGGTGTGCCGGCCGAAGGTCATCTGCAGCGCGATGGCGGCCTCGTTGATTATGTCGTATGCGCGCCCGACATCGTCGATCGATGTCACCTCGAGCATCAGGTGGTTGAAGTCCCCGCCCGTGAAGCTGAAGCACTCGTTCATCAGCGCCAGGCTGTGGTGCCGCGGATTGCAGTGCAGGAAGGTGGCATCCGCACCGTCCCACACGATGTAGTCGGTCAACCGGAAGCCGAGGACGCGGGTGTAGAAGTCAACCGCCTTCGGGTAGTCCTTGCACATCAGGACCACGTGCCCCAGGCCGAGCTCACCGGTGACGAAACCACCGATCACGCCGCCCTGCGCCAACGGGAGGTGATCGATCGTCGGACCGAAGCAGACCTCGTTCGGGAACCCGTCGGCGTCGACGAATCGGAAGGCCGCCACCGCCATCCGTTCCTCCGGCGCACCCGTGTCGAGCCACTCCACGGCAAGGCCCTCGGCGCCGACACGGTCCGCGATCGCGCGGAGTTCGTCGAGGCTGTCGACCTCCCACGTGATCGTCCGGATCCGATCCTCGGTCGCGGGGTACAGCGCGATTCGATGATGGTGGTCGTCGATGCGGATCAACAGCGGATCCTGATCGGACTCACGGGATCGGGCATGCAGACCCAGGAGGTCGACCAACACTCGGCGCCAAGCCTCCAGGTCCGTGACGTCGACGCTCAGAGCGCCCAGTCGCGAAATACTCATCTCTTGCCTCTGTTCGGAAGTCGAACCGCGTCGCCGCGCAGTTCGATCGCGATCTAGCTGGGAAGGAACTGCTCGGCGTGGATACGCTCAGCCGGCATTCCGAGTTCGAGCAGCCGCTGTTCGGCGGCCTGCAGCATCGCCGGCGGCCCGCACAGGTACGCGGCCGTCTGTGGGTGCGCGACGTCGGCGGCGGTCAGGACGCTGACCGGATTCCCGACCAGGATGTCGGGGATCTCGACGGGTTCGT
Organism: Rhodococcus sp. NPDC003322; assembly: GCF_053589555.1. NCBI lineage: Bacteria > Bacillati > Actinomycetota > Actinomycetes > Mycobacteriales > Nocardiaceae > Rhodococcus > Rhodococcus sp. NPDC003322. Next base: position 1,307,947 of record NZ_JBSFSC010000001.1, read on the forward strand.
CGACGACCACCCGGACCGCCAGGTTGCGCATGAAGCTGCGACGGGCGTCGAGTTCGTCGAGGTGGAACAGGTCGGCCCCACGCGTGCAGCCGAAGACGAGGCGGATCGGGTGATCGTCGCGCGCGGTCTGCAGTGTCTCCAGCATCGACAGCATCGGGGCGAGCCCGGTGCCGCCGGCGATCATCAGGGTCGGTCCCGGATCGTCCGCGAGCCCGAATCCTCCGATCGGTCCCTCGATTTCGATCCGGTCGCCGGTGGCGGCACCGCCGCGGAGGTAGTCCGACATCGCGCCGGACGGGAGCACCCGAATCGTGAACGTCAGCTTCTTCCGGTCGCGCTCACCGGACGCCATCGAGTAGGAGCGCCATTCGTCGGTGCCGGGAACACGCATCCGCACGTACTGCCCGGCCCGGAACGAAAAGCGCACCGACTTGGGGAGTTTGAGCTGCAGCTCGACAACGCTCTCACCGAGCCACGTAATGGCGCCCACCTTGGCGGTGGTGACGATCACCGGGTACTCGTCGAGCATCGACGCCGGGTAGTCCAGTTCCACTTCGGAGTCCGCGAACGCGTGCGACTGACACAGCAGTCGGTGTCCGGCGTCCAACTCGTCCTGCCGCAACGAGTAGACCCGACCCTCGGGCATCACCACTTCACCGCAGGCGACCCGACCGACGCAGGTTCCGCAGGTACCGATCGTGCACTGACTCACCAGCCGGACACCGACCGCGTTCGCTGCTTCGAGAATCGTGGTGCCTGCCGGCACCGGAACTGTCTTCGTGCCGTCCGTGAACTTCAGGTGGACGTTGTTCGTGGTCACTGCGCACTCCGGAACTGCGTCGGTCGGGGCGATGGACATGGTCAGTCCTCGTCCTGGAAGGGCGACTCGAAGTAGCCACGCGGGTGCCGCGCTGCCATCTTGCGCCACGCAATGATGGAATAGTCCATGTCGCAGAGCATCTCGTTGTTCCAGCCGTCGAACCGGGTGTAGTGCTCCTCGGTCGCCTCGCGGGCGAAGACGTCGCTGTTGTTGAAGCCTTCGAGCGCGAGCGGCAGCATGAAGTTGTCGTACTTGAAGTTGAACTCGGCGATCTCCTCGTCGGTGGTCGCGCGGGTCGCGATGATCTCCCAGTACTCGTGGTGATGGTCGTCGATCGGGACGTAGAACTCGTACTGCACGTGGTCGGTGATCGGCCAGTGCTCCACCATCAGGACGCCGGGCACCCACAGCGAGGTGCGGAAGTAGTGCGGCACGGTGCCGCGCGCCTTCATGTTGACCTTCGGGTTGTCGAGGCACGGCTTGTAGAGGTCCGGGCGGTCGTAGCGGTTCATCACGCCCTTGGGACCGTCCGGGATGTCGATCTCCTCGGTGGCCGAGTCGGTGAGGGCGTTGACGCCGAGGGGCAGGGCCCGGTCGAGCGCCACCAGGATCTGGTTGTCCCAGTGCACGAGAAGGTGCCCCGGATCGAGACCGTTCTCCGCGGCCAGGCGCCAGTTGCCCACCAGCTTGCGGTGGATACCGCGGATCACGATGCCCTCGTCCAGCAGATGCGGCACAGGATTGTCATTGGGGTCGTTGGTGACCGGTGCTGGCAGGTCGCTGCCGAGCGGCGGCGGAGTGCCGTAGTCCTCGTCCCCGACGAACACGTAGATGATCCCGTTCACCTCTTCGACGGGGTACGTGCGGATGCCGGCATTGCCGATCAGCGAGTCGTCGGGGTTGCCGACGATCGTGGTGAGGCTGCCATCCTCGAGGCCGTACGTGAATCCGTGGTACCAGCAGGTGATCGTGCCCTCCGACAGGCACATCGGCTTGGCGGACAGCTTCACGCCGCGGTGGATGCAGCGGTCCGACACGGCGTACGCCTTGCCCGCCGAACGGCGTACGGCGATGTCGTGGCCGCCGATCGTGATGCCCTTGACGGTGCCGTCCTCGAGTTCGCCGGACAGCAGTGCGGGGTACCAGTGGTTGGCGTAGCCCCAGTCGGCTTTGACGTAGGGCGCGTACTGCCGGGTCACGCCGGCGGACGAGCCGCTGAAGGAAGAACCGGTCATCGAAGAGACCTCCGTTGTGGTCTGAGTGAATGGGCTGTTCAGCTGCGGGGATGGGACCAGCTGCGCGAAGGCCCGGGCTGTGGGCCGCAAGTTCTGGAGAAGTCGAAACACCTTGGGTGTTGCGAGTCACACTATCAGTTGTCCATGGACTGTCAATAGATTTTTTATGGAACTTCGATGGACTCCTCCTGATACCGTGCACCCAGCGCATATCGCTCCTTGCGGTTCGCGCCCGCGCCAGGTCGTCCGTCGAGGAACAGCGAAAGAGGACATGAGCCCCACCGACCCCCAGCCGTCCGGAGAGCCCGAATCGCTGGCGCCAGGACGGCGCTGGCACCTCGCGGAGAACGCCTACGAGGAGGGGCTCACCGCATTCGAGTTCGCGCTCCTGCAGGTGGAGAGCGGTTTCCAACGGTTCGCGGTCCAGGCGATCCGCGTCGCAGCGGACCTCGACCTGGGTTTCAACGAGGTGGTTGCGCTACACGTCGTTCGAATGCAGGAGCGGTCGAAGGACACCGCCACCATCGCGCAGCTGACCAATCGCGATGACCTGCCGAATCTGCAGTACAACTTGCGCAAGCTGGTCAGCATGGGACTTCTCGAGCGCACCAAGTCCGGCGCCGCGTCCGTCTTCACGGTGACCGCGAAGGGCCGCGAGATCACCGACCGCTATGCGCAGTTGCGCCGCCAGACCCTGGTGTCCAACCTCGAGGAACTGAGCGACATCACGACCAAGATGCACCACGCGGTCCGGTCGATGCAGGTGCTCACCGGTCTCTACGAGGCGGCCAGCCGCGAGCTCGCCACCATCAACACCGCGGTTCTGTTCGAGCCGTTGCCCGACGACGAGACCGCAGGCTGAAGCCGCTGCTCAGCCGGCGAACACCGCCGGACAGAGCCGCCCGCGATCCAAGCGGACCCGGTCCTGACCCGACTCGCCTTCAGGACAGGAAGCGCTCGATCGCGTCCCGCACGGCCAGCGCCTTCTCGCCGCACTCCTGATAGAGATCCGCGGTCAGGCGTGAGGCGGGACCGGAGACGCTGAAACAGCCGCGCACGGCTCCACCTCGCCCGCGCAGGGCGACCGCGACGGCGGCGATCCCGTCGTGCAGTCCCTGATCGGTCACCGCGTACCCGCGGCTTCGGATATCGGCGATCTCCCGGCGGAGCACCGCCGGATCGGTCACCGTGCGATCGGTCAGCTGAGCGAGTTCGGTCGACAGGAACTCCTCGACCTGGGCGTCCGGAAGCGATGCGAGGTAGGCCTTGCCCGTGGACGCCGCGTGCAGAGGAAGCCGGGTTCCCAACGGAAGAAACGCCCGAAGCTGGTGCGCGCTGTCGAGGCGCTCGATCAGCACCAGCTCGCTTCCGTCCGGAACCGCCAAGTGGACGGTCTCACCGGTCGCGACCTGCAACCGGCTCAGCTCGGGGAGCGCCACGTCGCGCAGGTCGTCGCCGGCCGACATCGCACTGCCCACACTGAAGGCGCGGCCGGTGATCACCCACCGTCCCGCGTCGTTCGTCGCGGGACGCAACCAGCCTGCGTCGGCCAGGGTCTTGAGGCATCGCTGAACCGTGCTCTTGGGCACGTCGAGGCGCTTGCTCAGCTCCGACAGCCCGACGGGCTGCGCGGCCGCGACCTCCTCGAACACCCGGATCGCGGTGAGAACACTGTTCATTCAAGACCTTTCACACGCGTCGGTTGACTGCGAGCACCACGGGCTATACGTTAGCCGGACCGCAATGTAGCACATCGGTCCACCATGCGGACCGATATGACCGAGACCGTCCGGTAAGGACTTCAGAAGGGACCTTCACCGATGACCACCCTCATACCCGGGCCGCTGCTGACATCTCTCGATCCCGGCAACGGCGCCGAGGATCGCTGCGCCGTCCGTGTCGGAGACGACGCACTCACCAGGTCCGAACTGATCGCAGCGGCATCCGCCGTGGCAGACGAAATCACCGGCGCCACAAGAGTTGCCATCGACGCCACGGCGAGCATCGAGACAGTGATTGCGACGACCGCGTGCCTGATGACGGGTGTGACCGCGGTACCGGTGCCACCGGACTCGGGTCCGGCCGAACGGAACCACATCCTGAAAGATTCGAACGCGCAGTTGTGGCTCGGCGCCGAGCGCTCGGACGTCACCCTCCCCCTCGTCCCGGTCGACGCGCGTGCTCGATCCGGATCGACGCACCTCGAGCCCGATCCCGGAACCGCCGCGATGATCATGTACACCTCGGGCACCACCGGGGCCCCGAAGGGTGTCGTGCTCTCTCGCTCGGCAGTGGCGGCGGGGCTTGACGGACTGGCCGAGGCCTGGGACTGGGGGCCCCACGACACCCTCGTTCACGGGCTTCCACTGTTCCACGTGCACGGACTCATCCTCGGCGTCGTTGGCGCGCTCCGACACGGCTCACCGCTCGTGCACACCGTGCGACCCACACCGGAAGGATATGTGGCAGCTGGCGGTTCGTTGTACTTCGGCGTTCCCACCGTGTGGTCCCGGGTGTGCGCCGACGAGTCTGCCGCCCGTGCCCTCGGCTCTGCCCGACTCCTCGTCTCGGGCAGCGCTCCCCTGCCAGTGCCCGTCTTCGAGCGCATGTTGTCGCTCACCGGATCCGCTCCGGTCGAGCGCTACGGAATGAGCGAGACCATCATCACGCTCAGCACACGGTTCGACGGCGAGAGGCGACCCGGCTGGGTGGGACTCCCGATCGGGGGCGTGGCGAGCCGGCTGCGAGATCAGGCGGGCAACCCGGTACCGAACGACGGAGAAACCCTCGGGCAGTTGGAGATCACGGGTCCGACCCTCTTCGACGGATACCTGGACAACCCCGAGAAGACCGCAGAGTCGATGACCGACGACGGGTGGTTCAAGACAGGGGACATCGCCGTCGTCGACGAGCAGGGCTTCCACCGCATCGTCGGGCGGGAGTCGATCGACATGATCAAGTCGGGCGGCTACCGGATCGGTGCGGGGGAGGTCGAGCAGGCACTGCTGAATCATCCCGGCATCAGCGAGGCCGCGGTCGTCGGCGTACCGGACGACGACCTCGGACAGCGGATCGTTGCGTACGTCGTCGGCGACTGCCACGACCATCGCGAGCTGTCGAACTTCGTCGCACAGACACTGTCGATCCACAAACGCCCACGCGAGATTCGCGTCGTGGACGTCCTGCCGCGCAACGCAATGGGCAAGGTCCAGAAGAAGCTGCTCGTCGAGGACGTCCAGGCGGGTCGATGACCACGCCGGCGTGTCCCGGCCGGATCAGGATCGCCATCGATCAGGACGTTGCGGTCCTCACGATCGACCATCCCCGCCGATGCAACGCACTGACCGGGCAGATGCTCTCCGAGTTGACGAACGCTCTGGCGTGTCTGGCCGATGAACCCGCGGTGTCCGTGCTCGTCGTGACCGGTTCCGGGCCCCATTTCTGTGCCGGAATGGACATTCACGAGCTGAGGTCGGCAAGGAGATCCGGAATTCGGATGGAAGACCGGGTCACCGATGCGGAAGAGACTCTGGCGGCCTTCCCCAAACCGACGGTCGCGGTCGTCTCCGGCTACTGCATCGGCGGCGGCGCACAGCTCGCATTGGCGTGCGACATACGCATCGCTGCGGAGGACGCCGAGTTCGCGGTGACACCGGCAAGGCTCGGCGTCATCTACCCGCCCCGGACGATCACGAGATTGGTCCGCACGCTCGGGCCCGCCACCGCCAAACGCTTGGTGATCACCGGCGACCGAGTGGATTCCGCGACCGCGCTGCGGGTAGGACTGATCTCGGAAGTCGTGCCCGGAGAATTTCTCCGTTCGCGCGCGGCCGCGCTGGCAGCCACGATCGCAACTCGGTCCTCGATCACCCAGCGGGCGGCCAAGGAGATGATCGACGCCGCGGCAGCCGAGGGAATCGAGCCCGAACTCGAACACCGCTGGGCCAGTGTCCGCAACCCCGATCTCCACATCGGTCTCGACGCCTTTCTCACCGGCAGCACCCCGCAGTTCACCAGGTCCGCGGCGGCGCCCTGATCGTCCGCCTCCTCAAGATGTAAGGCAGCCAACGAAAGACCCCCGGTGTCGCGGCGGAGGAGGGTGCGCGACACCGGGGGTCTTCGTGCTCTCGGCCCCGAACCGTCGGAGCACCGATGGTCCTACCCCTGAGGCCGAGGGGTCTAGGTGACCTTGCCCGCCACCGCTCGTTCCGTGATCGACTCCGCTGCCGCGGAGACGTCGTCGGCATCGGTGGTGACGACCGCGCCGCCGAACTCCGGCGCCTCGATCGAGTAGGCCGACTCCCCGTGGACGGCGACGTCGAGTCCGTCGCGCTCGATGTCGTGATGGACGCGCAGGCCGGTGGCCTTGTCCATACCCTTGGCGATCAGCCAGGTGACGATGAAGGAGTACGCGAGGACCGCGACGACGGCCACCGTCTGCTTACCGAGCAGGCCGAATCCGCCGCCGTAGAACAGGCCCGCGACGCCGTTCGGCGCGGCCTCGGTGGCGAGGAAGCCGATCAGCAGGGTGCCGAGGATGCCACCGACGAGGTGGATGCCGACGACGTCGAGGGCGTCGTCGTAGCCGAGTCGGTACTTCAGCGAGATCGCCACGCAGCACACGGCTCCGGCGAGGCCACCGATGACCAGCGCCCCGATCGGGGAGACCGCCCCGCACGCCGGGGTGATCGCCACGAGGGCCGCGATCAGGCCGGACGCCGCACCGAGGGTGGTGGAGCGCCCCTCCCGGATCCGCTCGACGAGCAGCCATGCGCAGATGCCCGCGCAGGCGGCGGCGAGGGTGTTGAGCACCACGACCGATGCACTGTTGTTCGCGGCGAGCGCGGAGCCACCGTTGAACCCGAGCCAGCCGAACAGCAGGATGCCTGCGCCGAGCATGGTCAGCGGAAGGCTGTGCGGTCGAGGAGGATTGGTGAAGTTGTGCCGCTTGCCGAGCACCAGGATCAGCGCCAGGGCGGCGATGCCGGCGTTGATGTGCACGGCGGTGCCACCGGCGAAGTCGACCGCCCCGAGCGTGTTGGCGATCCAGCCGCCGACGACGGTGCCGTCCTCGTTGTCGAACGCGAACACCCAGTGCGCCACCGGGAAGTAGACCAGCACAACCCATATCGCGGTGAAGCCCATCCAGGCACCGAACTTGAGACGGTCCGCCACCGCACCGGAGATGAGGGCCACGGTGATGCCCGCGAAGAGCAACTGGAACGCCGCGACCAGGGCGGGCGGCAGGCCCGGTTCCGCGGGCGCCTCGAGCAGTTGCCCGAGTCCCATGTATTCGAGCGGGTCACCGAGCAGCCCGGCACCGCCGAGCGAGTTGCCGAGCACCGCCGAGTAGCCGAACAGCACCCACAGCACCCCGACCACGGCGAAGGCGCCGAAGGTCATCATCATCATGTTGAGGGTGCTGCGGACGCTGACCATGCCGCCGTAGAAGAGTGCCAGTCCGGGCACCATCAGCGTCACCAGTCCGGCGGCGGCGAGTATCCAGGCGGTGTCGGCCGCGGCCATAGCCTGATCCATGCGGTCCACCTTTTCGTCCGAAGGGGCCACCGCGCGATCGGCGGTGGTGCGACGCCCGTTTGATACGAGGAATCGTCGTCACCCGAGAGTGGACTGCAGGCTCACCGGTCGCAACCGGGGCGTGTGAACTCTGGGTAAAGGCAATTCCCAAGTAGCGCAATGAAAGACGACAAACCATGGGATCAACACTGCTGTAACACGACCGTCACGCACACGCCGCCGCCGGGAGTGTCAGCTCACCCCGCCATCGCCCGGACGGCGGCGACCGCTCCCCCGTCGACGAGCAGATCGGCGCCGGTGACGAACCCGGCCTGCGGGGACAACAGGAACGCGGCCGCGGCCGCGATGTCGTCCGGCGTCCCGACCCGTTTCGTGGCGGACATGCCCACCATCGCACGCATCGACTCGCCACTCGCGCCGTCGAGCTCCTGCCGCCCCATCGACGTGGAGATCACCCCCGGGCTGATGGAGTTGACCCGCGCGCCGCGCCCACCCCAGGCACCCGCCGCCGCCTGCACTCGCAGAATGTTCGCCCGCTTGGCCCACACGTACGCCACCGTCGGGAGGCCGATGGCCTCGAGACTCAGGAACGGCAGGTCCAGCAGCTCGGCGGTCGGCGTGGCGGCCAGCGCGCGCTCCTGCTCGGCGGGGAATCCGCCGGGCATCATGTGACCCGCCATGCTCGCGATCACCACACCGGAACCGCCCGGCGCGACGACGCGCGCGAACTCGTCGAGCGTGTGCGCGACGCCGAGCAGATCCACCCGCAGGACGGCCTCCGTCGACGCCTGCTCGGGCGACAGTCCCGCCGTGTGCACCACGTGGACGACTCGACCCAGCTCGTCCGCTGCGTCAGCGAGCGACGCCACCGACGCCGCGTCGGACACGTCGACCACCCGGGTCCTGACGTCGTGACCCTCGCCACGCAGCTGTTCGGCGGCGGCACCGAGCACGGATTCGGCGAAATCCGCGAGCAGGACCACCCGGCCGCTGCCCACACGCCGGGCGATTGCCAACCCCATGCCGCCCACGCCGATGATGACCGAAACGTCCTTCTCCATTTGCTGTCCTTTCATTCTTCAAATTCGACAATCACAATCTCCATCGAAGCGGAGTCTTCGTCAACGGGCGCACGCCCGACTCGGCGCACGCGCTTGACACGCGAGGGGTGAACAGCGTTCACTGGCTCGGCTGGTGAACGCTGTTCACCCCACAGGGGAACGTTTGGAGAACGCGATGGAGAGTGCCGTGACCACCACACCGAAAGCCGCGACATCGACCGGTGCGGTCACGTTCCTGCTGAGCCTGGCCGGTCTCGTCGTGGCGCTGCAGACGACACTGGTCGTTCCACTGCTCCCCGATTTCCCGGAGATCCTCGACGTCACCAACGGCGACGCCACGTGGCTGGTCACCATCACATTGCTGACCGGAGCAGTGGCCACGCCCATCGTCTCCCGCATGGCCGACATGTTCGGCAAGCGGCGGATGATGGTGTTGTCGCTGACGATGATGGTGGCGGGATCACTGATCGCCGCGATCGGCGGAACCTACCTGGCGGTGCTGATCGGGCGCGCTCTGCAAGGCTTTTCGTCGTCGCTCATCCCGGTGGCGATGGCCGTGCTGCGCGACGTGCTGCCGCGGGAGAAGGTGGCCGGTGCCGCGGCGATGATCAGCGCGACAATGGGAATCGGCGGCGCACTGGGACTCCCCGCCGCCGGCGTCCTGTACGACCACTTCGGCTGGACGTCGGTCTTCTGGGTCTCGGGCGTCGTCGGATGTGCGCTCCTGCTGGGCATCCTCGTGCTCGTCCCGGCCTCCGTGTCGGGCACCCGGGCCCGGTTCGACGTGATCGGCGCGATCCTGCTGTCCCTCGCCATGACGGCGTTGCTGCTCGGGATCTCGAAGTGCCCGGCGTGGGGATGGTCGAGCCCGCAGACCCTCGCGAGCCTGGCCGCCGCAGCCCTCATCGTCGCCCTCTGGGTCCCCTACGAGCTCCGCGTGACCGCCCCGATGGTGAACCTGCGGATCTCCGCGCACCGGCCCGTGCTGCTCACCAACGTCGCAGGCCTGTTCGTCGGGTTCTCGTCGTACGCGAACACCCTGTCCACCACACAGCAGCTGCAGCTGCCGGAGATCACCGGCTTCGGGTTCGGACTCAGCGCGGCCACCGCGGGCCTGTGCATGGTGCCGGGCGGTATCGCCATGCTCCTGTTCTCTCCGCTCTCGGCGAGGATGACCGCGCGGTTCGGTGGCCGCAGCACGCTCGTCCTCGCCTGCCTCGTGATGACCGCGGCCTACGCCTTCCGCATGGCCTTCGACAGCACCGTCACGCTGATCATCGTCGGCAGCGTGCTCGTGAGCATCGGCAACGCGATGGCGTACGCCACGATGCCCGCGCTGATCATGGGATCCGTCCCGCTGAACGAAACCGCAGCCGCGAACGGTCTCAACAGCCTCCTGCGGACGATCGGGTCGTCGAGCATGAGTGCGGTCGTCGCCGCACTGCTGACCGGCATCACCGTCGAGGTGGCCGGGCGGACCTTCCCCGGGCACAGCGCCTTCACCGCCATGTTCGCGATCGCGGGCACCGCGACCCTGTTGGCTACGCTGGCTGCCGTGTTCCTTCCGAAGCCGTCCGTCCCCCGGGTCGAACCGTGGGCCGCCGACGAACCTTCGGCCGAGGCCACCAGCCCGACGAAGATCTGACCGCCCCGACACGACGAGGACTGCCGCATGAGCGAGAGGACCACCCGCGACGTCATCATCGACGCCGCGCGGAGGTTGTTCGCCGAACGCGGATTCACCCTGACAACCATCCGTGATGTCGCCGACGCCGCCGACGTCTCGCCGGCCCTGGTCATGAAGTTGACCGGCAGCAAGGCGGAACTGTTCCAGGCGGCCGCACCGGAGGCGCCGAGGGTCGAGGAACTCGACCACCCGTCCGAGCCGCTGGGATGCCGCATGGTGCGAGCTCTCGTCGAACGGCGGGACTCGGGGGATTTCGAGTACTGGGCGATGGCGCCGTTCATCCTCCAGGAAGCTCCGGATCGCGAGGTCGCGCGCGCGAAGATGATGGCCGGATTCGTCCCGAGGATCGCCGCCGCGATCGGTGACGACTCGGCGGGACAGGTGCGCGCCCGACTCATCGTCACCCTCATGCTCGGCCTCGCAAGCGGATTGCGCACCTTCGAAATCGTGACGCCCGATGTGATCGACAGCCGCAGTCTGATCGAGACCTACGGTGCACTCGTGCAGAACGTCATCGACAACGACACGTTGTGATCGTCCGTCGGACATCGCCGCCACCGCAGAGCCGACGACGAATACCGGACGACGCGTAATCTTCTCCCATGTCGTGTCCCGGCTTTCCGTTCACCCTCTCGCAAACTTGACGTGAGAGAACGACGCGAACAGTCAGCACGAGAGAAGGAACCCCCGGCGTTGCACCTGCAGTCACCAGCGGACCGCTTCCAGCAGATCCCGGCCGAGTACCTCCGGTCGCCGTTCGCCGCCGCGCCCCGCACCCTCGTCGACATCCTCACCGCCACCGCCGACGCGCATCCCGACGCACCCGCGATCGACGACGGCGACAGCACGCTGACGTACGCGGAGCTGCGGGACGAGGTCGAGCGGGGCGCGCAGTGGCTCGGGGACCTCGGGGTCGGCGCCGGCGACCGGGTGGGCATCCGGATGCCGTCGGGCTCGCAGTCGCTGTACACGGCGATCCTGTCCGTTCTCGCCGCGGGCGCGGCCTACGTGCCGGTCGACGCCGACGACCCAGACGAGCGCGCCGAGCTGGTGTTCGGGGAGGCGCAGGTCGCAGCGATCCTGACCGGCCGCGGCGTCGAGGCCGGCACCGCCCCGGCCCGCGAGAACACGCCGCGCCCGCCGACCCTCGACGACGACGCCTGGATCATCTTCACCTCCGGTTCCACCGGCACCCCGAAGGGGGTCGCGGTCAGTCACCGCAGTGCCGCCGCGTTCGTCGACGCCGAAGCGCGGATGTTCCTGCCCGACGACCCGATCGGCCCCGGCGACCGCGTCCTCGCGGGACTGTCGGTCGCGTTCGACGCGTCCTGCGAGGAGATGTGGCTGGCCTGGCGGCACGGGGCCTGCCTGGTGCCCGCGCCCCGCGCCCTGGTGCGCAGCGGCATGGACCTCGGGCCGTGGCTGGTGTCACGGGCCGTCACCGTCGTCTCCACCGTCCCCACGCTCGCCGCGCTGTGGCCCGCCGAGGCCCTCGAAGAGGTGCGCCTGCTGATCTTCGGCGGCGAGGCCTGCCCACCCGAGCTCGCCGAACGGCTCGCCGTCGACGGCCGCGAGGTGTGGAACACCTACGGGCCCACCGAGGCCACCGTCGTCGCCTGCGCCGCGCAGATGGACGGCAAATCTCCGGTGCGCATCGGGCTGCCACTCGACGGCTGGGACCTGGCCGTCGTCGACGGCGACGACAACCCGGTCGAGACCGGCGGGGTCGGCGAACTGGTCATCGGCGGCGTCGGACTCGCCCGCTACCTGGACCCCGCGAAGGACGCCGAGAAGTACGCGCCGATGCCCTCGCTCGGCTGGGACCGCGCCTACCGCAGCGGCGACCTCGTGCGGCTCGAACCGGGCGGCCTGCTCTTCCAGGGCCGCGCCGACGACCAGGTCAAGATCGGCGGCCGCCGCATCGAACTCGGCGAGGTGGACAACGCGCTGCAGAACCTGCCCGGCGTCGCCGGTGCCGCCGCCGCGGTCCGTACGACCGCCTCCGGGCACGCGATCCTCGTCGGGTACCTGGCCAGCACCGACCCCGACTTCGACCTCGCCGCCGCACGCGCCCACCTCTCCGAGCAGCTGCCCGCGGCCCTGGTGCCTCGGCTCGCACTGGTGCCCGAACTGCCGACCCGCACCTCGGGGAAGGTGGATCGGGCGGCGCTGCCGTGGCCGCTGCCCGGCGCCGCGCCGGAGGACGCGGCCACCGGGGCGGGTCTCGACGGCACCGCCGGGTGGGTGGCCGGGCTGTGGGCGTCGATCCTCGGTGCGCAGATCACCGGCCCCGACGACGACTTCTTCGCCGCCGGCGGCGGCTCGCTGGCGGCGGCACAACTGGTGACGGCGCTGCGCGAGCGGTTCCCCGAGGTCACCGTCGCCGAACTGTACGACCACCCGAGGCTCGGGTCGCTCGCCGAGCATCTCGACTCCCTCGCCCCCGCCGAGGTCACCGAGCCGCGGCACGTCGAGCCGACCCCCCGTTCCGCACAGTGGCGGCAGATCCTGTGGACCGTCCCGCTCACCACACTGACCGGACTGCAGTGGGTGACCTGGCTGGCCCTGGTGAACAACGTGCTCGCCTGGTTCACGGACGTGCCGTGGGCGCCGGCCCTCTCCTGGTGGTGGGTGCTGCTCGGGGTGCTGCTGTTCATCACCCCGCTGGGCCGGATGGGCATCGCGGTCACCGGTTGCCGGGTCCTGCTGCGCGGTCTGCAACCGGGCACCTACCCGCGCGGCGGACCCGAACACCTGCGACTGTGGGTCGCGCACCGGCTCACCGAGGCCAGCGGCGCCGCGAACCTGTCCGGGGCGCCGTGGATGATCTACTACGCCCGCGCGCTCGGCGCGAAGGTCGGACGCGGCGTCGACCTGCACACCCTGCCCCCGGTGACCGGGATGCTCGAACTCGGCGAGGGCTGCTCCGTCGAACCCGAGGTGGACCTATCCGGGCACTGGATCGACGGCGACGTCGTCCACATCGGCGGCATCCGGATCGGCGCCGGCGCCGCCGTCGGCGCCCGGTCGACGCTGCTGCCCGGCGCCCGGATCGGCAAGAACGCCGAAATCGCGCCCGGTTCCGCGGTGATCGGGCGCGTCAAGGCCGGGCAGAGCTGGGCCGGTTCCCCGGCCGTCAAGGTCGGCAAGGCCGTGCATCCCTGGCCCGCCCAGCGTCCCCGCCGCGCCACCCACTGGGTACCCGTGTACGGCCTGACGTCCCTGTTCATCGCCTCACTGCCGATCGTCGCCCTCGCCGCGGGTATCGCGCTGATCGGCTGGGGTGTCCACGACGCCACCGACCTCGGCGCCGCGATCCCCCGCGCGCTGGCCTGGCTGCCGGTCGCGACGCTGCTGGCGCTGCTCGTGTTCGCGGTACTGACCGCGGTCGCGGTCCGGGCCCTCGGCATCGGCCTCACCGAGGGCTACCACCCGGTGCGCAGCCGGGTCGGCTGGCAGGTGTGGGCCACCGAGCGCCTGCTCGACTCGGCCCGCACCTTCCTGTTCCCGCTCTACGCGAGCCTGCTCACGCCGATCTGGCTGCGGCTGCTCGGCGCGAGGATCGGCAAGAACGTCGAGGCGTCGACGGTGCTGCTGCTGCCGAAGTTCACCACCGTCGCGGACGGGGCGTTCCTCGCCGACGACACCATGGTCGCGTCCTACGAACTCGGCGGCGGCTGGTTGCACATCCAGGAGGCGAAGGTCGGCAAGCGCGCCTTCCTCGGCAACTCCGGAATGGCCGGGCCCGGTCGACGGGTCCCGAAGAACGGACTCGTGGCGGTGCTGTCCGCGGCACCGAGCAAGGCGAAGTCCGGGTCGTCGTGGCTCGGCAGCCCACCGGTGAAGCTGCGGCGCGCGGCCAGCGACGGCGACGCCGAACGCACCTTCGCGCCGCCCACCCGGCTCAAGGTCGCGCGCGCGGTCGTCGAGACCTGCCGGCTGCTGCCGGTGATGATCACGTTCGGCATCGGACTCGGCGTGCTGTTCGCGTTGCAGGCCCTCGCCGGCGCGGTCGGGTTCTGGGCGGCGGCGCTGCTCAGCGGGATCGTGCTGCTGGTCGCCGGCGCCGTCGCCGGCCTGATCTCGATCGTCGCGAAGTGGGTGACGGTCGGCCGGATCGGCCGCACCGAACACCCGCTGTGGAGTTCGTTCGTGTGGCGCAACGAGGTGTCGGACGCGTTCGTCGAGACCGTCGCCGCCCCCTGGTTCGCGCGCGCCGCCACCGGCACCGCGGTGCTGAACGTGTGGCTGCGCGGGATGGGCGCGTCGATCGGCCGCGGCGTCTGGTGCGAGTCGTACTGGCTGCCCGAAGCCGATCTGGTGACCCTCGCCGACGGCGCCACCGTCGAACGCGGCTGCGTTGTGCAGACCCACCTGTTCCATGATCGGATCATGGCCATGGACACCGTCACCCTCGGCGCAGGCGCGACACTCGGTCCGCACTGCGTCGCACTGCCCGCATCCGGTATCGGCGACGGCGCCACCGTCGGACCGGCGTCGCTGGTGATGCGTGGCGACGTGGTGCCGCCGAACACCCGCTGGCAGGGCAACCCGATCGGCCCATGGAACTGAAGGGGTTGCGGCACATGGTCAAACCGGGCAAGTTTTACGAGCAGCCGATCGACCCCTACCTGCCCGACGTCGGCAACCGCGGGTACCGCGTGTCGCGGTACGACCTCGAGCTGACGTACAAGGTCGCCAGCAACCGACTGGCCGGGAAGGCGACGATCACCGCCGCCGCCACGGACACACGCGGCAAGTTCGCCTTCGACCTGTCACAGGCGCTCGCCGTGTCGAAGGTGTCCGTGAACGGTTCCCGCGCAGCGAAGTACACCCACCAGCGCGGCAAGCTGACCGTCACGCCCACGCAGAAGATCCCGGCCGGCGGCGCCCTGTCGGTGACCGTGCAGTACGCCGGTACGCCGAAACCGGTCCGCGGGCCGTGGGGCGAGGTCGGGTGGGAGGAACTGACCGAGGGCGCGATCGTGGCGAGCCAACCGAACGGTGCGGCGTCGTGGTTCCCGTGCGACGACCACCCGAGTTCCAAGGCCAGCTACCGGATCGCGATCACGACCGACTCGCCGTACTACGTGGTCGCGAACGGGGTTCTGGCGCGCAAGCAGACCCGCGCCAGCCAGACCACCTGGGTGTACGAGCAGAGCGAGCCGATGGCGAGTTACCTGGCGACCATCCAGATCGGGCCGTACCAGCGCAGGCGGGTGGCGGACACCGTCCCCGTCCCGATGTACGCGGTGCTGCCGCAGCGCCTGCGCACACCCTTCGACCACGACTTCGGCCGCCAGCCGAAGATGATGGAGACCTTCATCGATCTGTTCGGCCCGTACCCGTTCGCCGACTACACCGTCGTCGTGACCGACGATGAACTGGAAATCCCCATTGAGGCACAGGGAATTTCGGTTTTCGGTGCGAACCACTGCGACGGACGGCGCGGGTCCGAGCGGCTCGTCGCGCACGAACTCGCGCACCAGTGGTTCGGCAACAGCCTCACCCTCGCGGCGTGGCGGGACATCTGGCTGCACGAGGGTTTCGCCTGCTACGCGGAATGGTTGTGGTCGGAGAACTCCGACGGGCCGTCCGCACAGGAGATCGCGGCACAGGTGCACAGGATCCAATCGGGGCTGCCGTACGACCTGACCCTCGGCGACCCCGGTCCGGCGCTGATGTTCGACGACCGGGTCTACAAGCGGGGCGCGTTGACACTGCACGCGCTGCGCACCGAACTCGGCGACGACAACTTCTTCGACCTGCTCCGGCAGTGGACCGCCAAACATCGGCACGGCAGCGTCACCACCGAGGAGTTCACCGACCTCGCCGCGCACTTCACCGACCGGTCGTTGCGCCCGCTGTGGGACCGCTGGCTGTTCGACAGGAAGCTGCCGCCACTGTGAGTGAATTCCGCCCCATCCGGGGTGAGGTTCACCGACGGTGCGGCTACGCCGCGCGAACGAAGTAGGGGTAGCGCTCGCCGGGTTCCTCGTGCGCGAAGCGGACCCGGACCGGTTCGGCGGAGCGATCCGGCGGCACGCCCTCGATCCACGCGTAGGTCCACGGGCCGTCGTCGAGTTCGACGATCGCGATGGTGCACTCGACGTAGCCGATGGGCACGTCGCGTCGCGTCGCGCAGTGGACGACGGTGCAGGAGACGATCGACCCGGCGCCGCAGGAGGGCACCCAGGTCAGGTCGGTGCACCCGCAGTGCGAACACGTCGCGGTATCGGGGGCGAGGAGGGTCGTACAGTCGTCGCAGCTGCGGATCATCAACGCAGTCTCGACCGGCGGAAGCGGGTGTTCGAGCATCGGACGTACCTCGGCTTTAAGCGCTGGAACTGTCAATCACCACCATCCCCGGTGCCAACCCGACGCACGACGGTCGAACTACCCGGTGCCATACCTGTTTTTCGGCGCCACCGTACCCGTATCCCCGTCGACACTCACCCCGACGGCGGAGTTTCACCAGGTCACGTGCCATCCCCGGACTTCTGTTGGGCCACCCAGGCGGCGATCTGGCTGCGTGAGCCGAAGCCGAGCTTGGTCAGGACGTGTTCGACGTGCCCCTCGGCGGTGCGGCGCGAGATGACCAGGGTCTCGGCGATTGCCCGGTTGGTCAGGCCCTGCGCGACGAGGTCCGCGACCTGGCGTTCCCGCCGCGTCAGGACGCTCACCTCCGGCACCGGATCGACGGGAAGCTCGCCGAGTGCGTGGGCGACGGAGTCCTCGACGCTCGACTCCGCGCCCCGCCGGAACGCGACGGAGAATGCCCGGTCCCCGAGTGCGCGACGGGTCCGGTCCACGCACTGCTCGTGGAAACCCTGCAACGCCGGAACCGTGACGCCGCTGCTTCCGACCGCCTGCCACAGCGTCTGGGCCGCACCGAGCAGAACCGCGGCCCGGCCCGGGTCGTTGTCCCGCTCGGCGATCCACGCCAGCGCCTCCACCGAGATCGCCGTCCCGACGATGTCGTCCGCCGCCCGGTCGAGTTGCAGCCCCTCTTCGAGCAGCGCCCGCGCCCGCACGTGGTCGGTCCGCACCAGCGCGAGTCCGAGGATGCACAACGAGTAGGACCGGTACAGGGTTTCCCCAGTGGCCTGTGTGACCACCAGCGCCGCCTCCTGGGACGCGGCGGCACGCTCGAAGTCACCCAGAAGGGCCTGGGCAAGCGCGATGCCGAGCAGCGACGACACGTGCCGCAGCGGGTCCACGTCCACAGAGAAATACGCCAGCGCGCGGTCGAAGAGGTCGAGGGCCCGCGGCAGATCACCCGCGAACACGCACAGATAGCCGTCGGCGTGGGCGAGCAGCGCGTCCAGACGTGGATCGTCGAGCCGGGCGACGACGGTGCGGGCCTCCGCGACCCGAGCCTGCCCCGCGATCACATCCCCCTGGTTGCCTGCCAGGATGACGTCCGCGCAGAGCGCCTTGGCCCGTGTGACGGTGGGCGCGCCGCCCTGGTGGTCGAGGGCCAGGTCGAGCCAGTGCCGCCCCTCCTTGATCTGTCCCCGAGACAGGCAGTAGGGGCTCATCGCGGTAGCGATCCGCAGCCCGGACTCCGCCTCCTCCGGCGCGGCGAGACAGTAGCGCATCGCCGCTCGCATGTTCGGCCGCTCGCGATGCAGGCGGGCCAGCCAGCCGAGCTGGCGCGGCCCGAGCCACTCGGCCTCGGCCCGCAGCACCAGCGCCTCGTACCAGTCCCGGTGCCGACGGGACAGCCGCGCGTCGTCCCCGGTCTCACGCAACCTCTCGCGGCCGTAGTCACGCAAGGTTTCCAGCATCCGGTAGCCGACCACCCCGTCGACCTCGTCGCGGTTGAGGATCGACTTGTCCACCAGTGACGCGATGAGGTCGAACAATTCGTCGGGACCGAGGTCGTCACCGCAGATCGCCTCGGCGGCGTCGAGTTCGAACCACCCGGAGAACACCGACAGCCGACTCCACACCTCCCGTTCCCGGGGGGTGCACAATTCGTGGCTCCAATCGATGCACAGGCGCAGCGTCTGCTGCCTCGTCGGCGCACCCCGGCTCCCGACGTTGAGCAGGCGGTACCGGTCGGTGAGGCGTTGCAAGATCTGGTCGGCCGACAACGCCCGCAACCGGGCCGCGGCAAGCTCGATCGGCAACGGCAGTCCGTCGAGCCGCTGACAGATCCGGGTCACCGCTGCGCGGTTCTCGTCGGTCAGCCCGAAGCCCGGCACCGCCGCGCCGGCCCGCTCCTCGAACAGCGTCACCGCCTCGTAGCGGGTGGCGCCACGAATCTTCGCAGGTCGATCCGGATCCGGGACGCCGAGCGGCGGCACCCTCAGTACCGCCTCCCCACCGACGCCGAGCGGTTCCCGGCTGGTGGCGACGATGCGCAGCTCCGGACAGCTCCGCAGCAACGAGCCCGCCAGGTCCGCGACCGTGTCAACCAGGTGTTCGCAGTTGTCGAGAATGAGCAGCAGGTGCCGGTCGCCGAGGTGCTCGGCCAGTGACGACGGCTGATGCGGCAGCACCTCGCGCATACCGAGCGCCGACGAGACGTTGTCCTCGACCATGTCCGGGGAGGACAACAGTCCCAGCTCGACCAGCCACACGCCGTCCGCGAAAGCCCGCCGCGAGTCCTCCGCGAGCCGCAACGCGAGCCGGGTCTTGCCGACCCCGCCGATTCCGGTGAACGTCACCAGCCGAGAGGTCGAGAGCAACCGCTTGGCCTCGCTCAACTCGTGGCGGCGGCCGACGAAACTGGTCAGTTCGTGGGGCAGGTTCCCAACCTTGCCCCTGACTGCGGGCGACATCGCGGCGTCACTCTCATTCTCCCGACCCCTGCCGCTACGGTACGCCCGTGGAACCGGTCACCGGTCGCCGTCGGATTGCGATCCGACGCCGATCTCCAAGGAGGCCGGAGAGGCCGGGTCCGCGGGATCGAAACGGCCTGCGGGCAGGTGCGCGCGACTGTTGCCGAGCACCAGAATCACGCTCACCGCGGCCACCGCGGCACCGATCAGGAACAGCGCCGGGTAGCCGACCGCTCCGGGCCAGGTCTGCACGACCAGCGCCAGCAGCGCGGGCACCGCGAACCCGATGTAGGTGATCGAGTAGAAGACCGCGGTCAGTCCCGCCAGGTCGTCGGGGCGGGCGATGCGCTGGATCTCCTGCAGTCCCGCGACCAGCGCCATGCCGTAGCCACAGCCGAGGATCGCGGCGGCCAGCAGCGCCAGCGGCACCGTCAGCCGGTCCGCGGCGACGGCGCCGAGCGTCATGCCGACCACCAGGATCGCCAACGCCACCACCACCGCGCGGGCACTGCGTGGGGTGTCGATGCGCCGCCCCAGCGCCTGGATGGCGAAGCCACAGCCCAGGGCAACCACGCAGAGCAGTGCGGAGAACCCGACCGGGCGCCCACCGCTGTGGTCGGCCATCAGCGACGGCATCACGGCGTACGCGCAGCTGGCCGCGCCGAACACCCACGGCGCGACGGGCACGACGACCAGCCAGAACCGGCGGTTCGCCGCGGCGGGGATCCTGAGGTCCTCGAGTAGCGGGGCCCGCAGCTCCTTCGGGGTCGCCGGCCGCGATTCGGGCGCCGCCACCAGGGCGGCCCCGGCACCGGCCGCGAGGGCGATGTGCACGACGTACGCCAGGGCGCTCGGCCACGGCGCCCACTGCGCGAGCACCCCCGCGACACCGGCGCCGATCGCGAACCCGGCGGTCAGGCTCATCGCGGCCCGCCGGGCGCCGGACCCTTCCCCCGCCCTGACGTCCCACGGCGGCACCGACAGTTCCTTGAGCCAGCTGCCGCCGACGGCCATGCCGAGCCCGAGGCCGACACCGCTGAGGACGCGACCGGCGACGAGCAGCGCGGCGCTGTCGGCGCCGACGGCAAGCACGATCGATCCGGCGGCCGCGACGAACGGCGCGGGCAGCATGACGGGGCGCCGGCCGAGCCGGTCCGACAGCGGTCCACCGATCAACAGGGCGGGCACGATCCCGAGCACGTACGCGAACAGGAAGCCGTCCACGACGACCGGCGAGTACCCGTGGTCGAGCCGGTACATCACCAGCAGCGGAGTGAATTCGTTGCCGCCCCAGGCGACGGCGAACATCGCCGCCGAGACCAGCGCCCACGGCGCGATCCGGCGGCGTGACGATGCCGCCGTGGCAGCGCGGGTGTCGAGCCGGACGCTCATCGGGCCTCCTCCACGCCGGTGGTGAACGGCAGCCCGTGCACCTGCCGCATGTGGACGTCGACGGCGGCGGCGAACCCCACGGCGTCGCCGGCCTCGATCAGGTCGGCGAGGCGGACGTGGTCGTCGATGACGGACTGCAGCTGCAACGGATCGCGGGCCAGCGAACGCGCGGTCATCCGTCGCTGACGTTCCCGCAGGCCGATGTAGAAGGTGACGAGCAACGGGTTCCCGCCTGCACGCACGATCAGTCCGTGGAAGTCGGCGTCGAGCCCGCTGAACTCGGCGACATCGCCGGCCGCCGCGGCGGCACGCTGCCGGTCGAGGTTGTCCCGCAGTGCGCGCACGAGGGCGGTGCGGGCGGCCGCGTCACGGGCGAGCACGGCCCGGGCGGCGTCGGACTCGACGAGCCGGCGTGCGGAGATCACGTGCTCGGCCTCGCCGTCGGCGACGGGCACGATCAGCGCACCGCGCTTCGGGTACAGCCGCATCCATCCTTCGGCCTCGAGCCGAAGGAACGCTTCCCGGACCGGGGTCCGGGAGGTTCCCATCTCGGCGGCGACCTCGCCCTCGCTGATCAGTTCGCCCCCGGGCAGGGATGCGGACAGGATCCGCTCCTTCACCTCGCGGTACACCTGCTCGGACGCCGAATACAACTTAGACACAAGATGTATTTATACGCTTCGCGAACGAGTTCCCCGACGGCGGGGTGGAATTTCTCAGCTCAGGGCACCCAGTACTTGCGTGCTAGCTGCTCGATCACCGGATCCCCCTCCGGGGCCCGATCGAGCGCGGCGAGATCGTCGTCGAGTGCGACCAGACGGGGGTCGTCGTCCTCGGCGCCCTCCGACGGAGAGCCTCCGTCCTCCGCGATCTGACGGAGCAGCTTTTCGCGGACGCGGTCGCGCAGCGTTTCGGCCATGCCTGAGCATGACCCCACCGGCCGCCGGTGTCGAGTCGGCAGACGCCGAGTCAGTCGTCGCGCTTGCCGAACACCTTGCGAGCCACCGGGATGAGCATGACCAGTGCACCTACGAGCACGATCAGGGAGAAGATCTGCATGGCCATCGGGCGAGCCTCCTTTGTCCGGTTCCTTGCGATCACGTCGGCGCGAGCACCGATCCCCATGGCGTGTTGCGGACCACCGTGAACACCGCGAGGGCAATCAGCACCGTCACCGAGGCACGGGCCGACAACACGATCATCCTCCCGTCCTCACCGCGCCGGCGGCGACGCACCCACCGGCCCCAGGCGAGCACCAGCACCAGCACCAACGGCGCGACGAAGACGTTGCTCGACAGCGACGCCAATACCTCACCGTGGGTGAGATCGTGGACGGCCCGCAACCCACCGCACCCCGGGCACCACAGTCCGGTCAGCGCGTGGAAGGGGCAGAAGCCGTACGCACCCGGCCGGTGGGGGTCGCGCACGTACAGCAGTGCCGCGACCGCGAGCCCCGCGGCCGCGACCCCGACGGGCCCGGCCATGCGCTCTCGCGGACCGACCTGTGTGCTCACGCGGTACGGATCACCACCGACGAGACGAGCATGTCGTGCCAGCAGCGGCGCCGCGAATCCCACAGCGGCCACAGGAAGTTCAGGAAGCAGAGGTCACCGAGGATCCCGAGCAGCAACCAGCGCACGAACGCCATCCCGGCACCGAGCGGTCGCCCGTCCGCCTCCCGGACCACCGCGATGTCCAGCCACGACTTGCCCAGCGACTGCCCGGTGCGCCCCTGCCGGAAAACCATGTTCCACACCACAAGAGCCAGCGCGAGCAGGAAGCCGGCGGTCATGATCGCGATTCCGACTCCGCTGACGCCGGTCGTCTCGGAGGTGGTCCCGGTGTAGAAGTCACCGTTGTACGTCGTGGTTGTCGTCGAGGCGTCCTTGAACGCGATGAAGGCACCGATGCCCGCGATGATGTAGCCGACGAGCGGGACGACGATCCCGTCCAACAGGTACGCGCCGACGCGCGCCCACCACGAGGCATACGGGTACACCGGCATCGGCGGCGCCGCGTACTGCTGTGGGTAACCCGGGGGCGGATAGCCCGGCTGTTGTGGATATCCCGGCTGCTGTGGGTAACCCGGCTGTTGTGGGTAACCCGGCTGTTGTGGGTAACCCGGCTGCTGTGGGTAGCCCGACTGCTGCGGGTAACCCGACTGCTGCGGGTAATCCGGCTGCTGCGGATAACCCGATTGCGGGGGCGGCGGGTAACCCGGCTGCTGCGGAGATCCCGACTGGTCCGGCGGCGGGGGCTGGTTCGGTGGCCGGTTCGGGTCGGCGTCGGGATCGGTCATCGCACTACGTCCTTTCCGTCCAGGACAGGGTTACTGGAGAACCTAGCCTGATTATCTCGACGACGCCTCGACACGGTTGCTTGTCCGGTCCTGGTGCACGGGTTAGATTTCGCCCGAGCATGCCGCCGTTCGCGCGCTCTGGCCGCGGCAACCCCACACCGAAGGGGAGGAACCCTGAATGACGGACCAACCGACATTCGACAAGGCCGACCAGTTGAAGCAGGTCCAGCAGGACCTACTCGAGGGCGAGGTCGTCATCGCGGTCTACGACTGCACCGGCGCGGGCACCGGGTTTCTCGGGCTGACGAACCTGCGAGTGGTCATTCAGGACCGCAGCTTCGTCGGCAAGCGCACCGCGATCACGTCGATCCCGTACAAGAACATCCGGTCGGTCTCGTTGCTGAGCAACAAGTCCTGGGCCGGCCAGTTCTTCTCCTCCAGCAGCGTCGCGCTGACCGCCGGGCCGGACACCTTCGAGGCCGACTTCCGCGGTACCGAGAAGGCACATCACGTGCACGCCGTGATCCTGGACCGAATCACCCGATAGCGGTTGGCGGTTGTGCACAGCCCCTGTGCACAACCGCGGCAAAACCCCTGAACAGATTTCCCCAACCCTGTGGAAAACCTGGGGACGGCGGATGAAAATCAGGCACCGACATTCGGCCTACCTGCAGCAATGGATTTTTCACACCTGTTGACAACTCCGGATTCGACGCCATGTGGACAACCCGTACGCGGGATCAGCGAGGTGGTGATGGGGTCGACGGCGTGGCCGCGTGACGGTGTCGCGGAAGCCGGACACTGTGGGGGTGGGGCGGTCGGCACAGAGTCCGTGGAGAAACAGATGCCCCTGGGAAGCGGTTAGCTCTGCCATAGCCGCCTCGGGTTGCAGCACAGGGGCGGCCCGCCGGGCTGAGGGGGCGCCGGCGGGCCTACGCCGTTACGCGGAGGGGCGACAACGACGCGGGGCGATGGTATTGCTCAGGTTTTGTGACTTGCGAGTACCGAACCGACCGGTTTTCATGGACCGCCGTCCAGTTCGGACGCCGAGTCCACAATTAGCGGCAGATGCGCCAGGCCCGGACACATGAATGAACCCGAAGGGCAGCGAATGGGATGGCAGCGCGCGACGACGCGAGGGTTGCCCCGGCCGCAGATTGCCGCGAGTTGTCCTGAGACTCGCGGCCTCGATGCGACCGGGGCGCCGTCGAGAATAATTCAGCAATCAACAAGTTAACCAGATTTACGAGCGTGTCGAACGACACTGTGTTTCAGGTTTCACCCGAGCAAGCCGCCGATGCGCTCGTCGGGTGCAGCGCCCGGCCCGACGATGCGAGCCGAAACCGACCGATGCCGACCCGGCTTGCGCCTCCCGCTCCCCCGGAACACAGAAAGCCCCAGGTGGATCAAGCTCTCACCCGAGGCTTCGTGAGCTGCCCGAGAGAATCCAAATCGGGTCTTGACCTCCTGTTGTTCCGACACGGCCCGCTGGCGCCGCTCGACGAACCGGCCCGCTCAGGCATGCAAAGGTGGACATCGCCACACTGTTCAGGCACCTCATGAGGACGGGCAATGGAGCTCTCGCGATCGCAGCCGGCATTGCCCACGCCGTGGTCGGGATCATCAGCGGGACCGATGCGCAGGGCGATGATTCACAGCTGCCTGGGTTCACAGGCAGGGCTTCTATCATCGATCACAGACCGAGAAAATCGATCTGACCAGGTCCGCCGTGAGCGAACTCGGTCGCACAACATCGGTCACGGGCCTGCCCGCCAGGTGACGACCGCCGAGCTCGACGGGCCTGCGATGACCGATCTCGGATCGGAACAAGCCATGAGCAACACATCAACAACCCCAAGGTCACGCAGGCTGCAGATCAGGGCCGCCGTAATCGCCGTGATGACAGCGCTCCCACTCGGCCTGGCGGCTGCTCCCGCAATCGCGGAGCCCGCTGCGATGGTCGACCATCCGTGGCAGCAGGACTGCGACCACAACGGGCCGTGGCAGTGGCAGCAGAACCGTGGGAACTGGGAGTGGGGTAACTGCGACAACGGCAACGGCCACTGGGAGCACCGAGATCACGGCAATGGTGACTGGCAGTGGCATCGCGACCGCGACGTACCGCCACCGTCACCATTCGGCAGCCTCGGGCCGCTCTTCGGCAGCTAGGCAGAGTCGTCGAGGTCGCCAACCAGAAGCCTCGAATGGGAGGTGCTCCGACGGTTCCCGACCTGGGGTTTCGTGCCCCTCACCCGACGCGCAAGCACGAAGAAGCCCCAGGTGAATCGTGCTCTCACCTGGGGCTTCGCCGAGCTGCCTGAGAGAATCGAACTCTCGACCTTTTCATTACGAGTGAAATGCTCTACCGACTGAGCTAAGGCAGCGCGCCCGGTCTCGCAACCGAGCAAGCGGAAGTCTAGCGGCTCTCCCCCGAAACACGAAAATCGGGTCCGCTATCCCAGCTCGGCGCCCAGTCTCGCCATCATCGCGGCCACTGCGAACTGGGGTTTCACGTTCGTGTCGAGCGCCTCACGGCAGTCGAGGACCGCCTCGACGCACTTCAGCAGCGCCTCGGGGCTGCCGACGGCGGCCATCTTCTGGACCTGCTCCGCCCGATCCGGATGGTTCAGCGTCGCGGTGGACCCGAGCGCTGTGGCGAGCGCGTCTCGATACAGGCCGGCCAGGTCGATGAGCGCGCGGTCGAGGCCGTCGCGTTTCATCCGGGTCTCGCGCGACTTCTGCCGCCGCTCGAGGTCCTTGAGCACCCCCGCCGAGCCGCGCAGGGCACCGGCCGCGCCCTTGCCGGTACCACCGGCGCCGAGCGCGGTCCGCAGTTCGTCGGTCTCGCGCTCGTTGATCTCGGCGTTGAGTTCCTTGGCCTCCACGTCGAGCTCCCGGACCAGTTCCTCGGCGACGGAGTACCGGGTCGACCAGCGTGTCGCGGCGGACGCGAGCGCCAGCCCCTGGTCTCGGCGGCGGC
Source organism: Rhodococcus sp. NPDC003322 (assembly GCF_053589555.1). Lineage (NCBI taxonomy): Bacteria > Bacillati > Actinomycetota > Actinomycetes > Mycobacteriales > Nocardiaceae > Rhodococcus > Rhodococcus sp. NPDC003322. Next base: position 1,333,748 of record NZ_JBSFSC010000001.1, read on the forward strand.
GGGCCGCGTCATCGGTGGCCAGTCGCCGGGCCCGGCCCACGTGGCCGCCGCTGATCCTGGCCGCATCCAGCGCGGTCTGCTCGTCGAGTCCGTCGCTCTCGCGAAGCACCGCGGCGATCGACTCGACGGACGGCGTCACCAGTCCCACGTGCCGGCACCGGGACCGCAGTGTCACCGAGATGTCCTCCGGGTCCACGGAAGGCGCGCAGAGCAGGAACACGGTCCGCTCCGGCGGCTCCTCCACCACCTTCAGCAGCGCGTTCGCCGCGCCTTCGGTGAGCCGGTCGGCGTCTTCGATGATCATCACCTGCCAACGCCCGGTGCTGGGCCGACGGGCGGCGGTCTGCACGATCTCGCGCATCTCCTTGACGCTGATGCTCAGCCCCTCGGGGATCACTCGCCGCACGTCGCCGTGGGTACCCGCGAGGACGGTGGTGCACGCGTGGCACCGCCCGCAGCCGGGCTCCTCGTCGCTGGTGCACTGCAGCGCGGCCGCGAAGCACAGCGCGCCGACCGAGCGCCCCGACCCGGGCGGGCCGGTGAACAACCAGGAATGCGTCATGAGCGATCCGGCCGCCTCCGCCCCGCCGCGCGCCGCCGTCGCGGCAGCGATCAGTTCGACCTCGACATCCTGCTGGCCGACCAGTCGATCGAACACTCCTGCCATGCGCACCACCCTATCGACCGGGACCGACCTCGGGTGAGCCAGCGGCACGGGGGCGCACGTCCGAACCGTGGGGGGCGTCCGAAACGTTCAAGACGCGACGGCCGGCCACCCCTACCGTCGAGGGATGACAGCACACATCGCCGTGATCGGTCTCGTCTCCGCCGATCTGACCCGCAGCTTCGATTTCTACCGTCGCCTCGGCCTGGATCTGCCCGCGGACGCGGCCGGGCAGCCGCACGTGGAGGTGCCGTTGCCCGGCGGACTGCGGCTCGCGTTCGACACCGTCGAGACGATCCGCTCCTTCGACCCCGACTACGTGCACGCAGCCGCGGGCGGCGGGCCGTCACTGGCCTTCGACTGCGGTACCCCCGGCGACGTTGACGCGATGTACACCGAGCTGCTCACCGTCGGCGGGACGTCGACCCTCGCGCCGTTCGACGCCTTCTGGGGGCAGCGCTACGCCACGCTGACCGACCCGGACGGCAACCACGTCGATCTGTTTGCGGCACTGCCCGGCTGAGCGAGCAGTTCCGTCAACGGTTTTCCGGCCAGGGCCCGCATCTCGCGGGCCAGGTGCGCCTGGTCGGCGTAGCCGCCGTCGGCGGCGACCCGGGCGAAGGCGTCCCCCGCCCGCGCCGCCGACAGCGCCCGGTCGAATCGCAGCACCCGGGCGAGGGTCTTGGGCCCGTACCCGAACGCGGACAGCGACTTCCGGTGCAGCTTCCGGGGGCTCCAGCCGAGTTCGGCGGAGACCTCGGCGACCGTGGCACCGGCGGCGAGCCGCGCCGCGATCGCCGTCTCGACCGGCAGGTCGGGTGTGTCGAGGCGGCGCCGCACCTCGGCGGTGAGGGCGCCGAGCGGATCGGTCTCCGCGTCCCCGGCCAACCGCCGCACCGCCGCACCGGACCACACGTCCGACAGCGCAATCCTGGTGTCGCGCAGTTCGTTCGCCGCGATCCCGAGTACGCGGGGGCCCAGTCCGGGGGCGAAGCGCAGCCCGATCGCCCGCGGGCCCGCCGCCGTGGTGCGGTGAGCGCGGGTGTCGGGACCGGCGACGAGGAAGCCGCCGTCGTGCCAGATCACGTCCATGCACCCGTCCGGGAGCACCAGCGTGCCGTCCCTGCCGACCCGCTCCACCGTCCAGGCGACGGTGCCGGGCAACGCGACCGACAGTTCCCGGTACACCGCCACTCCCGGCGCGTCAGTCCTCGGCGGCCGGCTTCTTCGCGGGCGCCTTCTTGGCCGCCTTCTTCGCCGGGGCCTTCTTCGCGGCCGCCTTCTTCGCCGGAGCCTTCTTCGCCGGGGCCTTCTTCGCGGCCGCCTTCTTCTTCACCGGGCCGCGAGCCCGCCTGTCCGCCAGCAGTTCCGCGGCGCGCTCGTCGGTGATGGTCTCGACCTCGTCACCCTTGCGCAGGCTGGCGTTGGTCTCGCCGTCGGTGACGTAGGGGCCGAAGCGGCCGTCCTTGATCACCATCGGCTTCTCGGTCACCGGATCGTTCCCGAGTTCGCGCAGCGGCGGCTGCGCGGCACCCTGCCGGCCGCGCCGCTTCGGCTCGGCGTAGATCTTCAGCGCCTCCTCGAGGGTGACGGTGAACATCTGCTCCTCGTTCGCCAACGACCGGGAGTCGGTGCCCTTCTTCAGATACGGGCCGTAGCGACCGTTCTGCGCGGTGATCTCTTCCTTCGACTCCGGATCGACGCCGACCACCCGCGGCAGCGACAGCAGGCGCAGTGCGTCCTCGAGCGTCACGGTCGCGACGTCCATCGACTTGAGCAGCGAGCCGGTCCGCGGCTTCGGCCCGGCGGCCTTCTTGGCCGCCTTCTTCGCGGGAGCCTTCTTGGCCGGGGCCTTCGTTGCGACCGCGCCGTCCGCGTCCGCGCCGGCCACGGGCACCGGAACGATGTCCGGCGTCGGTTCGGGCTCCGGCTCGGGCAGCAGCTCGGTGACGTAGGGGCCGAATCGTCCTTCCTTGGCGACGATCACGTTCCCGGTGAGCGGGTCGGTGCCGAGGCGACGGCCGTCCTGCGGGGTCGCGAACAGCTTCTCCGCGTACTCCGGGGTGAGCTCGTCCGGCGGCAGGTCGTCGGGGAGGTTCGCCCGCTGCGAGACCAGGTCCCCTTCCGGGTCGTCGGGATTGACGACCATCCGCTCCAGGTACGGACCGAATCGGCCGACCCGCACGTGCACCTCGCGGCCCTCGGCGTCGTCGAACAGCCGGATCGAGTTCACCTCGCGGGCATCGATTCCCTCGAGGTTCTCGCCGACCATCTTCTTCAGTCCGCCGGCCCGGGCGACCGAACCCTCCGGCCCCTCGTCGCCGCCGAAGTAGAAGCCGGACAACCAGTTTCCGCGCTGCTCGCGGCCGCCTGCGATCTCGTCGAGATCGTCCTCCATCGCGGCGGTGAAGTCGAAGTCGACGAGCCGGCCGAAGTGCGCCTCGAGCAAACCGATGACGGCGAACGCCACCCACGAGGGCACCAGCGCGCTGCCGCGCTTGTAGACGTACCCGCGATCGAGGATCGTCTTGATGATCGACGCGTAGGTCGACGGCCGGCCGATACCGAGTTCTTCGAGGGTCTTGATCAGGCTGGCCTCGGTGAACCGTGCCGGCGGATTGGTGGTGTGCCCGTCCGGGTCCAGCTTCGAGGCCGTGACGCCCTGCCCCGCGACGAGGACCGGCAGCCGGGACTCGGCGTCGTCGGACTGCCCGCCGGCCTCCTCGTCGACGGACTCGACGTACGCCTTGAGGAAGCCGGGGAACGTGATGGTCCGGCCGGACGCCGAGAACGTGGCCTCCTCGCCCGAACGCGCCGTGCCGGTGATGCGCAGCGTCAGCGTGGTGCCGCGAGCGTCCTGCATCTGCGAGGCGACCGTGCGCTGCCAGATCAGCTCGTACAGCTTGAACTCGTCGGTGCCGAGCTGGCTGTGCAGCTGCCCCGGCGTCGCGAACACGTCACCGGCGGGCCGGATCGCCTCGTGGGCCTCCTGCGCGTTCTTGACCTTGCGGGTGTACTGCCGCGGCGTCGGGCTGACGTACTCGGCGCCGTACAGCTCGGTGGCCTGCGCGCGGGCGGCTGAGATCGCCGACTCCGACAGCGTGGTCGAGTCGGTACGCATGTAGGTGATGTGGCCGTTCTCGTACAGCCGCTGCGCGGTGCGCATGGTCCGCTCGGAGGAGAAGCGCAGCTTGCGCGCGGCCTCCTGCTGCAGCGTCGACGTCATGAACGGCGCGTACGGCTTGCGGCTGTACGGCTTGTCCTCGGCGGACGCGACCGTCAGGTCCACGCCGTGGAGCGCCTCCGCGAGCGTGCGGGCGGCCGACTCGTCGAGCACGGTCACGCCGGTGGACTTGAGTGCGCCGTCGGCGCCGAAGTCGCGGCCGGTTGCGACCCGGTTGCCGTCGACGGCGACCAGCCTGGCCCCGAAGGTGCGCGGGCTGGCGTCCGCACCGGCGTCGAGGGTGGCGGAGATGTCCCAGTACTCGGCCGAGCGGAAGGCCATCCGCTCCCGTTCCCGCTGGACGATGACACGGGTCGCCACCGACTGGACGCGGCCTGCCGACAGCTTCGGCATGACCTTCTTCCACAGCACGGGGCTGACCTCGTAGCCGTAGAGGCGATCGAGGATGCGGCGGGTCTCCTGCGCGTCGACCAGGTCCTGGTCGAGGTCGCGGGTGTCCTCGGCGGCGGCGAGGATGGCGGGCTTGGTGATCTCGTGGAAGACCATCCGGCGGACCGGAATCTTCGGCTTGAGGGTCTCGAGCAGGTGCCAGGCGATGGCCTCGCCCTCGCGGTCGGGGTCGGTGGCGAGGAAGAGTTCGTCGGCGTCCTTGAGCAGGCCCTTGAGTTCGGTGACCTTCGACTTCTTGTCGGGGCTGACGACGTACAGGGGCTCGAAGTCCTGGTCGACGTTCACACCGAGCCGTGCCCAGGGCTCGCCCTTGTACTTCGCGGGCACGTCCGCCGCGCCGCGGGGCAGGTCGCGGATGTGGCCGACCGACGCCTCCACCACGTAGTCCTTACCCAGGTAGGGGGCGATTTTGCGGGCCTTGGTCGGCGACTCGACGATCACGAGCCGACGCGTCCGGCCGGCAGCGGTGGTGGTGTCCCCCGCCGTGTCCTTGTCCCGAGTTGCCACGTCCCTGCCTGCACCTTTCTCGACCTGTATTTCGGTGATCACCCGATTACCAGGGTGACACATCGCGGATCAATCCTCGCAGATCAGCTCCGCGACGACCGTTTTACACCCGGGGCCACGCGGCGGATGCCTCCGCCCCTGCCGGCGGTTCGCCGATGTTCTCCACCAGCCGCAGCAGCCGCCGATGGCCGACGATCCGCAGCCCGGGGGCTGTCCCCCGGGTGCCGAACAGGGTCGGCGCGATTCCCGCCCTCATCAGTGACTGCGCGAGGGGCGCGAAGGTGTCGGGGGCGCGGGGGTCCAGCCCCAGGACGAACCGGTCACCGTCGTTCTCCGCGTGGCCTGCGGCGAGCGCCCACGCCCGCAGTGCCCGCGGCCCCGGCACCCATCCGGGCGGCACCGCCTTGACCGCACCCCGCGTCCACCGCACGGCGAGCACGGCCAGTTCGGGCACCGACGCGGTACGGACCAGTGGGCTGCCCTCGTCCGACCGCGTGAGCTCGGCGACCAGGCCGACGTCCTCGATCATCTCGGCGATGGCGTCGGCCCGCCAGCCGGCGTCGACGACCACCGACACCCGGGCACGGTCCGCGGTGGCCACGATCTGTCCGGGCCCGGCCAGCAGCCCGTCGAGATCCGGCACCTCGGGCGGCACCGTCTCCGCGGAGAAGAACGACAGCTGGTTCATCCCTCGGACAGTAGCCCCGTCGCGCAGGGTTGTTCATGCGACGCGGGGAGGGGGACTGCGCGCCAACACGACTCGTCCCCCGACACCGTACGGTGGCGGGGGACGAGAGATTCGTACCCGGTTACGGGTGAATCAGATGGCGCGAACGCCAGTGGCCTGCGGGCCCTTGGTGCCCTGGCCGACCTCGAACTCGACGCGCTGGTTCTCCTCGAGGGTGCGGAAGCCGCTGCCCTGGATCTCGGAGTAGTGGACGAAGACGTCAGCGGAGCCATCCTCGGGAGCGATGAAGCCGAAGCCCTTCTCCGCGTTGAACCACTTCACAGTGCCCTGTGCCATGCTTTTCCTTCTCTTTCTAACACCGGATGCGGCGGACGGCGCTCACAGCCCACCGGGCCGGTTCCGACCGCTGTACCGCTGATTTCCCCCTCAGGAAAAGCATCGAGCACCGCGCTCGCAACATCGTCCTGCGAGCGCGTACACGAACACAGAAGCTGCGACCGCGTGTTAGTCAACCACGCTTCCTGCGACTGCAACAGTCGAAAATCCATAAAGAAATGATCTTGTTGCCAACTACCGGTCGGTAACCGCAGCTCAGGGCGGCTGTCGGGACTCACCCGGGGCTCGGTTCCAGGCCCGTCGGGCGCCCGCAGTAGCATCAAAAGCCCAGGTCGGAGAGTGTGACCTGGCCAACACAGAACTCGGAGAACAGGCAGTGGACGAACCGGCGAGCTACGGACGCCAACTGCTCGGCCGAGTACTCGCCGGCACGCCCGCGGGCGACGACCCCCTCACCCACGTCGCCGATCTGCCCGCGCGCGAATCCCGCTTCGCGCAATGGCCGGGTTGGGCGAACCCGCAAGTGGTGGAGGCGCTGCGCGAGACCGGGATCCCGCTGCCGTGGACCCACCAGGAACGGGCCGCGAGCCTCGCCGCCGGCGGAACCAACGTCGTCGTCGCCACCGGCACCGCGTCCGGGAAGTCCCTGGCCTACCAGCTGTCGGTCCTGACGGCGCTCGCCGAGGACCCCCGCGCGACCGCGCTGTACCTGGCCCCGACCAAGGCGCTCGGCGCCGACCAGATCCGCGCCGCCGTCACCCTCTGCGACGGCGCGGACGACCTCGCCGACGTCTACCCCAACGCGTTCGACGGCGACACGCCGCAGGAGGTCCGGCAGTGGGTGCGCGGGAACTCGAGGTGGGTGTTCACCAACCCGGACATGCTGCACGTCGGAATGCTCCGGTCGCACCAACGCTGGGCCCACTTCTTCCGCAGGCTGCGCTACGTGGTGATCGACGAATGCCATTCCTACCGGGGCGTGTTCGGATCCAACGTCGCACTCGTCCTGCGCCGGTTGCGCCGCATCGCCCGACGGTATGCCGCCGACCCGGTGTTCGTGCTCGCCAGCGCCACCACCTCCGATCCCGGCGCCGCGGCGTCCCGGCTGATCGGCGCGCCGTGCGAGGAGGTCGTCGAGGACGGCTCGCCGCACGGGCCGCGCACCGTCGCTCTGTGGGAGCCCCCGCTGCTCACCGACGTGACCGGGGAGAACGGGGCCCCGGTCCGGCGCGCCGCCGGTAGCGAAGCCGCCCGGATCATGGCCGACCTGATGGTCGAGGGTGCGCGCACGCTGACGTTCGTGCGCTCGAGGCGCGGCGCCGAACTGACCGCGATGAGCACCCGCAGGCTGCTCGCCGAGGTCGATCCGGATCTGGCCGACCGCGTCGCGGCCTACCGCGCGGGATACCTCGCCGAGGACCGCCGCGAGCTCGAGGCCGCCCTCGCCGACGGCACCCTCCTCGGCGCCGCGACCACCAACGCACTCGAACTGGGCGTGGACATCGCCGGGCTCGACGCGGTGGTCGTCGCGGGATTCCCTGGCACCGTTGCCTCGTTCTGGCAGCAGGCCGGCCGGTCCGGGCGGCGCGGTGAAGGCTCGCTGGTGGTGCTCGTCGCCCGCGACGACCCGCTCGACACCTACCTCGTGCACCACCCGTCCGCGCTGTTGGACAGGCCGGTGGAGGCCACCGTCACCGACCCCGACAACCCGTACGTCCTCGGCCCCCAGTTGCTGTGCGCGGCGATGGAATTGCCGCTCAGTGACGCCGAGGTGGTCGAGTTCGGCGCCCTCGACCTGCTCACCGACCTCGCCGCTCAGGGACTGATCCGTCGACGGGCACACGGCTGGTTCGTCACCTCCGGATCCAATCCCCATGCAGCAGTGGACATCCGAGGCGGCATCGGGCTGCAGGTCGCGATCGTGGACGCCGAATCGGGACGACTGCTCGGCACCGTGGACGGCGGACGCGCCCCCGCCACCACCCATCCCGGGGCCGTCTACCTGCACCAGGGCGAGTCGTTCGTCGTCGACACCCTCGACCTCGAGGAGGGGTTGGCGCTCGTGCACGCCGACACCCCCGAGTGGACGACCTCCGCCCGCGAGACCACCGACATCGCCGTCACCGCCGTCCTCGACCACAGCGACCACGGCCCGGTCACCGTCGCGCTGGTCGAGGTCGAGGTCACCCACCAGGTCGTCGGCTACCTGCGCCGACTGGCGTCCGGCGAGGTGATCGACTCGGTGGAGTTGGACATGCCCGCCCAGACGCTCCCGACCCGGGCCGTGATGTACACGGTGACCCCGGAACTGCTCGAGGGCGCGGGCGTCCCGGCCGACCTGTTCCCCGGCGCACTGCACGCCGCCGAGCACGCCGCGATCGGACTGCTGCCGCTGGTCGCGACCTGCGACCGCGGCGACATCGGCGGGGTGTCGACCGCCCTGCACGCCGACACCGGACTTCCGACAGTGTTCGTCTACGACGGGCACCCGGGCGGTGCCGGGTTCGCCGACCGCGGGCACGCGCAACTGCGCCGCTGGCTGACTGCGACGCGGGATGCGATCGACTCCTGCGAGTGCAACGCCGGCTGCCCGTCGTGCGTGCAGTCACCCAAGTGCGGCAACGGCAACAACCCCCTCGACAAGGCCGCCGCCGCGGCGCTGCTGACCGCGGTCCTCGGCGCCCTCCCCACCCCCGACGCGACCACCGCTGTCACCTCACCGCAGGTTCCGTAATGTCACATTGGGTCACTTGGCGATACCCAATGTGACATTACGGAACCTGCGCGGGGTCAGACGAGGTCGTTGCGTTGCAGCCAGCGCAGGGTGGGCCAGCCGATGAACACCGGCAGCCAGCAGGTGAGCACCCGGTACAGCAGCACCGAGGGCACCGCGATCGCGGCGGGGACGCCGAACGCCGCGAGACCACCGATCAGCGCCGCCTCGACAGCCCCGACACCACCCGGCGTCGGGGCGGCCGAGGCAAGGGTGCCGCCGATCATCGTGACGATGGTGACGGTGACGAACGCTACGGAGCCGCCGAACGCCTCCACACTCGCCCAGAGCGCCAGTGCTGCACCGAGAGTGGTCGCCGCACAGCCGCCGACGATGATGAGGAACCGTCCGGGATCGCGCGCCAGATCGACGAGTTCGGCGGTCAGATCCGCGATCTGGGGGCGGAAGTCGTCGCGCAGCCACCGCCGCAGTTTCGGGACCACCATGAACGCACCGACCGCGCCGAACAGCACTCCCACGATCAGGTAGATGACCGTCGCGCTGGGGATGAAGTGCGACAGGTCGGCGTTCTTGCCCGCCGCGAAGCTGAAGATGATCAACAGCCCGAGGTGCGTGACCACCTGCACCGTCTGCTGCAACGCAACGGCCGCGGTGGCACGCACGCCACCGAGTCCGTTGCGTTGCAGGAACCGCACGCTCAGGGCGAGACCACCGACCCCGGCCGGAGTGGTCGTCGCTGCGAAGGTGTTCGCGAACTGCATGACGGTCAGGTGCCGGAAGTTGACCGACTCGGTCGCGCACGCCCACAGGGCGGCGGCCGCACCGATGTAGGTCAGGCCCGACACCGCCAGCCCGAGCAGCACCCACAACCAGTTCACCGAGCCCATCTCGGTGAGGAAGGTCGGGACCTGGCTGATGAACGGGTAGGCGACGTACACCAGCCCGATCAGCAGCACCAGCTGGATGAGCTGGTTCCGGGAGAAGCGGGTGACCTGCTCGTCGCGGATGACCTCGGTGTCGGTCTGGGTCCGGACCCCCGCGCGGACTGCGCCCATCAGCTCGCCGGGCTCGCGGACCGCCCGGCGGATCCGGCTCGGGGTCGCGGTGCGGGTCAGCCGCCCCGACGCCGCGATGACCCGTTCGGGCCCCACCGCGTCGATCGCCGCCGCCACCGCGCGCTCCACGCCGTACAGGTCGGCGGTCACCAGCAGAAGTTGCGCGGTGTCGGAGAGCAGCAGCGAATCGGACGCCCCGATTTCGGAGCGCGCGAATCCGTCGAACAGCACCTTGCCGTCGTCGATGCGGATGTTCTCGGGACGCAGGTCACCGTGGGACATCTGGTGGGCGTGCAGCCGTCGCAGCCCGTCCCACACCGCGCTCAGGTGGTCGAGGTCGTGGCGGTCCAGCGGTGTGCCGCGAGAGGTGGTGTGCGCATACATCATCCACCCGCGGTCGAGGACCCCCACCGCGACCGGGACGTTGGCGGACAGGCCGAGCGCCCCCAACGCCGTCGCCATCAGTGCCCGGTGTTCGACGGCACGGCGCAGCGACGCGAACGGTGGCAGCGTCTCGCTGCTGCGGAACGTCAGCCACCGGCCTGCCTGCCGGACCACACCTTCGGTCCGCTGGTGCTGACCGAACAGGTCGAGGATCAGCGTGGTCTCGGTCCCGCCGCCGTCCGCCGCCTCGGTCCCCGGGAGATCCGTCGACGCCGTGTTCGCCGGCGAATCGGCTTCGGCCGCGACGGGGTCGAGGACCCCCGCATGCTCGGCCGGCGGGAAGGGCCCGTGCCCGACCTCGGCGCCCGGCTCCAGCCGGCACCGCGCCGCCAGCACCAGCGGCCCGGGGCCGGCCGGGCTGAGGACGGTCAGTTCCCGCACGCCGCGACCGCGGCGGCCGAGCACCCGCAAGGCCAGGTCGACCGGAACCTCCAGCGCGGGGGTACCGACGAACAGCACGACCAGCGCACCGACGAACCAGCCGACGGTGAGCCCGAGCATGGCCCGGGCGGGGACCATGGCGCTGACGAACAGGTGGATCGGCACGAACGCCAGGAGCAGCGCCCACCAGAGCCGACGCCACCGTCTCGGCAGCCACGGCCCGCACACCGTCAGCACGGCTGCGAGCATCGCGATCCACCGCGAGTCGTCGAGGAACTGGGACAGGAAGGTGTCCCGGTGCTCGCTCAGGTCCAGGTGCCACTGGGGTGCGGCGATGCCGTCGCCGGTGATCGACAACGCGACACCGGCGATCAGCGCGGCGACCGCGTAGCCGGCCAGCAACTTCCAGCGTCGTCCGAAGACCATGCCGACGAGGATCGCGAACGGCAGCGCCAGGATCGCGACCCCGTACATCGAGTACACGCGGTTGGACAGTTCCGGGGAGGCGACGCCGATCAGATCGGAGATCGAGTTCTCCAGCGACTCCCACCGACCGCGCGTCAGGTACGAGACCACCACCACGGCCACCACGGCCAGACCCGACAGCACCACCCTCAACTGGTCGCTGGTGCGACGTCGCAGCGGCTGCAACAGGCTTCCGTGGACCGGGATCTCCCGGCCGTCGACTCTCATACCCGCCCCCTACCCGACGTGGACGTGCGGTCGGCGGGACACGTCCGGCTCGGCCCGGCGCAGTACTTCTCTGGTGACCGGGGCCACCTCGCCCTGACCGATGAACAGGAACCGCAGCAGGTTCGAGATCGGGTTTCCCTCGGTCCAGTCGAAATACACGTGCGGGATGGCCCCGGTTCGGTCCCGGATGTCGAGGAGAACCGCGGCGATGGTGTTCGGGATCGCTGCGCTGTTGACCCACAGGATCCGGTGCTCGTCGCGCTGCCGGCCGTGGACGCGTAGCTTCGTCGCGAACTCCGACGAGTCCTTGATGTTGACCTCCAGGAACAGGATCGGTTCGGTGTCGGGAAGGTGGCTCTCGGCACGCTGTTTCGCGGCCTTGGCACGGTAATCCGCCGAACCTCGCCGATCGACGTCGTGGGTGACGATTCGGATGGTGCCGCGGGCGGCCTCGTCGATGAAGCGCTGCGCGGTCTCGTCGTAGCTGACCGAGTCGGCCCGCAACTCGAACGCCCGACTGAACCGGGACGCGAACGACACCACCAGGATTGCGATGATGAACAGGGTGGCGACCTGCACGCCCTCCGGCCGTTCGAAGACGTTGACCACGGTCGTGTAGAGGAAGATCGCCGACACGACAGCGAACCCGACTGCCTTGTGGGGCTGGCCGCGCCGCCGTGCGGAGATCGTGACGGCGACCGCCGCGGACGTGATCAGCACCAGAACTCCGGTCGCGTACGCGGCGCCCTGCGCGTCGACGCCGGCGTCGAAGTACCAGGTGATCGCGAAGGCGATCGTGGCGAACACCAGCACGAGGGGACGGACGGCACGCGCCCAGTCCGGGGCCATCCCGAAGCGGGGCAGGTAGCGCGGTACCAGGTTGAGCAGCCCGGCCATCGCCGACGCGCCCGCGAACCACAGGATGGCGATCGTGCTGACGTCGTACACGGTGCCGAACCCGTTTCCGAGGTACTCGTGCGCCAGGTAGGACAGGGCCCGCCCGTTCGCCTGCCCCCCGGCTTCGAACTCCGCTTCGGGAATCAGCACGATGGTCAGGAAGCTCGTGACGATCAGGAACCCGCTCATGATCAGTGCCGATGTGGTGAGCAGGTGCCGGGCCCCACGGATGCGTCCGCGCGGCGAGGAGGCGGTGTCGGTCTCGTCGCCGGTGATCTGCGGCATCACCGCGACCCCGGTCTCGAAGCCGGACATCCCGAGTGCCAGCTTGGGGAACACGAGCAGGGAGACGGCGATCATCGCCCACGGGCTGCCGTGCTGCGCGGACAGCGCGTGCGTCCAGTCGGTGACGACCGACGGCGCCGTGGCTACGTGCCAGAAGCCGGCCACCACGACAACGAGGTTCAGGGCGAGGAACGCGGCGACCAGAGCGACCGCGATGCCGATAGCCTCGGAGAACCCCTTGAGGAACACCGCCGCCAGCAGGGCCAGCAACACCAGGGTGACCACCAGGTTGCGCCCGTCCAGGAAGCTCGGGGCGAACGGGTTCTCGACGACGTGTGCGGCACCGTCGGCGGCCGAGAGCGTCATCGTGATGATGAAGTCGGTCGCGGCGAAGCCGAGCAGCACGAGGACGAAGATCTTGCCACCCCAGCGCGGCAACAGTTTTGCGAGCATGGCGATCGAGCCCTCCCCGCGGGGGCTCTCGGCCGCGACCCTCCGATACACCGGCAGCGCTCCGAGGAGGGTCAGCGCGACGAGGACGAGCGTGGCCAGCGGCGACAGCACACCGGCAGCCAACGCCGCGATGCCGGGCTGGTACCCGAGGGTGGAGAAGTAGTCGACGCCGGTCAGGCACATCACCTTCCACCAGGGGTGCTTGTGCTCCTCCTTCTTCGGCGGTGACCGGAAGGGCCCCTGGTGCCCGGCGGGCTCCTCGGTGATGTCCGCGAGCAGCCACGATCGCAGTCGCAGCGCGGAACGGTCCGTCATGGTCACACCCGAATCCTGCCATTGGCCCCGATACCCGGCGCCGAGGATATGTGCGTGTTGCACATCCGGGCGTGCTAACGACGGGTCGAGCCCGTACCGGGCCGACCGTCCGGTCCCGACGGGTCCCACCCGCCGGCAACAACGCAGCATCGACCGAACCACACAGTCACCGGGCAGGTGAGCGACTCCGCGCCGAGTCGGCCCCTGTCAGGGAAGTGCCGGTTCCGGTGGCGACACCTCGGTCCGCGGCGGGCCCCGCGCGGGCCGCGGCGGTCGCCTCCGTGTACCCGAGCGAGAGCGGCACCGGAACCGCCACCCTCACGACCGCGTCCCAGCCCTCCAGCCGGCACTCGAGCACCGCGGCCCGCGACCGGCCTGCGACTTCGCCGGCAGCGGCGCACGCACCGTCCACCCCGAGATCGGCCACGCCCGCCGCGGCCAAGGCTCCGAGGTCCGCGACGGCCTGCGCCCGGTGCCGGGTCACCACCGCCGAGCCGAGATGCCCGACCGCCGCAACGACAGCCACGAGCGCCAGCATCGCGAAGCACGACAACACCGTCGCAGAGCCACGCTCATCCCTCACCGCGACCCTCCCTCATCGACAACCGAGTCCTCGAGCGCTGCAACGGCTTCCGCGGAAACCTCGAGCATCGGAAACAGGGCCGCGTCGACCCGAACGCGCGCGGTCACGAACCCTTCGGCCTCGTGCAGATCGATGCGCGCGCCGTCCGGCGCCACCCGCCGCGCGGCCGGTACCGCCTGGTCGTGGTCTCCACGCGCCGCCAGGCGCGCCGCCTCCCGCGCGGCGTCGATGCACCGCACCTGCGCGGTCACGGCGAGCACCGCGCCGACGCACAGAATCACGACCACGACGATCGCCGTCAACGCGATCGCGGCCTCGACCGTGACCGCACCCCGGTCGCCGATTGCCGGGGTGCGGCCGGTGACTACACCGACGTGCTGAGCGCCTTGTCGATGATGCCGGTCAGCGCGGAGACGATGCTGTCGCCGGTGACCACCGAATACAGCACCGCCCCGAACGCCGCGGCAGCGATGGTGCCGATCGCGTACTCCGCCGTCGACATGCCGTCGTCCGCCACCGCGGCCAGCAGCAGGCGCATCCGAAGCACTCGTGCACCGGCCCGAACCGAACGCAGTCCCTTGTCGGACATGACTTTCCCCCTTGATCTTCGTCGCGGCCGTTCCGCGACGACGTGCGTGTGCTGTCACAGCAACCCCTCACCGAGCACGTGTGTGGCGAGCCCGATGACGACCGGGGCGATACCCAGGCACAGGAACGCGGGCAGGAAGCACAGGCCGAGCGGGCCGCTGATGAGCACGCCGGCACGTTCGGCTGCCGCCGCGCCGCGGTCCTCGATCGAGGCGCGTTCCTCGGCCGCGAGTTCGGCCATGGCGTCAGCGAGCGCGGATCCGGATCGCGCCGAGCGCCGGGCCATCCGCGACAGCGCCTCGGTTTCGGGGCAGGTGCCCGCGTGCTGCCACGCGATGTCGGGCTCGGCCCCGAGCGCCAGGAGGTTCGCCGCCCGGCGCAGCACCTCCGCGAGTGGATCCGGCGCCTCCTCTGCCACGGCGGCGGCTGCGGCGGCCACCGGCAGGCCGGATCGCATGCACGCCGCAAGCAGGTCGTAGCTGGCCGCGCCCGCCAGCGGATCCGGTGACGCCGGGCCGGCGCGTCGTGGGACGACGTCCGGGACGTGCCCGGGCAGCGCCCGCAGCCGCGCACGGGCGACGGTCGCACCGGGCGCCGCGAGCACCGCCGCGGCGAGGGCGAGCCCGGCCGCGCCGATCATGCCGTCGCCCGGGTGGTGATTCGGTCGGCCCAGGCCAACCCGGCGCAGGCGAGTGCGGTGCCGACGACCAGAAGGATGCCCCCGAGCCCGCCGGACAGCAGCACCCGCACGGGCCCCGCACCCATCATCTGGCCGAGTCCCACGCCGAGCAGCGGTAGCCCGGCGAGGACCGCGGCCGTGGCCCTGGCGCCGGCCATCCCCGACTCCACTCGAGTGCGAAACCTGATCCGCCCCAGCAGATCCGCCCGTGCCGCTTCGAGCAGATCGGCGAGCGCGATGCCGTGCCGTTCGGCGATCTTCCAGGCGGCCGCGATGCGGTCGAGGTCCGAAGCGATGTCCGCGTCACCCGATTCGCCGCGACGACCCCCGGCGACAAGCCCCTGCGCCGCACTCCCCCCGAGGCGTGCGGTGGCGGCGGCGGACCGAAATGCTTGGGCAACGGAACCTCTCGTCTCGTCCGCGGCGCCGTTGCACGCGGCCTCGGGGTGCGCTCCGACTCGGAGATCGGCGATGACGACCTCGAGCGCCGCGAGCAGGGTCCGGAGCTCCCCCGCACGACGGCGGGTCCGCCGCGATCGCCGCACCCGATATCCCACGGTGCCCAAGACCATCGCCGTCGCCGCACCGGCGGCCGGTTCGACGACCGTCGCGGCCGCGACCGCGGAGGCAGCGAGCGTCACACCGATTCGGGGCAGCGCCCCGTGGACCGCGCCGTGCCGGTCCGGCCGTGACCGCAGCCGGTGACGTGCCGGCGACGCCGGCACGACGAGCAACGCCACCGCCGCAACCATCAGTGCGGCGGTCACCGGTTCGCCCGTTTCAGCAGAGTGTGCAACCGGTCCGCACCCGGACCCCAACCCTCGCGCCACGCGGGTACCACCATCACCTCGCCGGAGGAGTTCCTTTCCAGCACAGCTACTTCCGCCAGAGACCGATGGCCGGTCGCGTTCCGGCGGCAATGCAGGACGACCTGCACCGCGGCGGCGAGCTGACTGTGTAGCGCCGCCCGATCCATCCCGCCGAGCGCCGCGAGCGCCTCGAGCCGGGCGGGCACCTCCTCGGGCGAGTTGGCGTGGACGGTTCCGGCGCCACCGTCGTGACCGGTGTTCAGCGCGGTGAGCAGATCCACCACCTCGGCTCCGCGCACCTCACCGACGACGATGCGGTCCGGCCGCATCCGCAGTGCCTGGCGCACGAGGTGCCGAACCGACACCTCCCCCACCCCTTCGACATTCGCCGGACGAGCGACCAGTCGCACCACGTGCGGATGGTTCGGGGCAAGTTCGGCCGCGTCCTCGACGCACACGATCCGCTCACCCGCCGAGACCGTCGCCAGCAGCGCGGCGAGCAGAGTGGTCTTGCCCGCCCCGGTCCCGCCGATCACCAGGAACGCCAACCGCGCGGCGACGATGCGGCGCAGCAGCTCGTGCGATTCCGCCGTCAAGGTGCCCGAACGGAGCAACGCGTCGAGGCCCTGGGTGGCCGGCCGCAGCACCCGCAGGGACAGACAGGTACCGGCCTGCGCGACGGGGGCGAGCACCGCGTGCAGGCGCACCCCGAAGTTCGCGCCGGGTGTGCCCGGCAACCGGCCGTCCACCCATGGCTGGGCGTCGTCCAGTCGCCTGCCCGCGGCGAGTGCAAGACGCTGCGCGAGCCTGCGCACCGCGGCCTCGTCGGCGAACGCGACGGGGGCACGCTCGAGCCCGCGCCCCCGATCGACCCACACCTCGTCCGGGCCGGTGACCAGGACATCCGACACGTCGGGCTGCCCGAGGAGCGGTTCGAGGATCCCCGCCCCGGTCAGTTCGGTCTGCAGGGTCCGCAACGCTTCCAGCAGGTCGGTGTCACCGAGCACCCCGGACGCCTCGGCGCGGATCGCCGCGGCCACCGTCGCCGGGGTGGGCGTGTCCGACGTCTGCGCGAGCCGCCCGCGCACCCGGTCCAGCAGGTCCGCGGACACCAGCGCGCTCACGAGTCCCGCCCGGCGGTAGCGACGAGGTCGAGAACCGCCGTGGCCGCGCGGCGCAACGGCGATCGACCGCGCAGCCGCAGCCCGCCGTGTTCGAGCGCGGTGGCCAGACCCGGCTCCGGACGCATCGACGCAAGAACCGGCACGCCAAGCAGATCCGCGATCTCGGTGCCACGTAACCCACCCGGCGCCGGACCACGAACCACCGCAACGACATTGGGATGCTGGTCCCGCAGCCCGGCGAGCAGCGCCTCGGCCGCGGCGACCGCGCGGACTTGCGCGCGAATCACCACGACGACGACGTCGGCGAGGCTCAACGCGAGTTCCGTGACCGAGCGCGAGTACCGCGGCACGTCACACACCACCACGTCCCCGGCGGCGCGACCCGCCTCGACCACCGCGGTGAGCGCTGCCGCGCCCGGCTCCTCGAGTCCCGGCCCGCGACCGCACGACAGGACCGAGACTCCCTCCCCGAGACCGGGCAGCGCGGCGTGCAGCGCAGCAGCCGACACCGCACCACCCTCGACGAGCAGCGATGGCCACCGCAGTCCCGGCCGCTGCTCGGCGCCGAGAAGCAGGTCCAGGCCACCTCCGAGAGCGTCGCAGTCGACGAGCAGGGACCGCCGCCCGGGGCACTTGACGGGGCCGGTCAGTGCGAGCGCGGCCGCCAGAGTCGACGCGCCGGCACCGCCGCGACCACCCACGACTGCGACGACCGGTCCTCGCCCGTCACGCCCCTCGGCGCGCCGGGCGAGGACGGCCACCAGGTCCGCCTCACCGGCGGGCAGGCTGAGCACCGATTCGGCACCCACAGCGGTCGCGGCGCGCCATTCGGGCGCCCCGGGCGGGCCGGAGCAAACGAGGTGTACCCCACCGCGCCGGGGCAGGTTCGCTCCCGCGCACCCGTGCGCCGACTCCGCGTCCACCACGACGTGGGAGGCGCCGACCCACAACCGGCGCGGCGCAGGCGAGGGGTGCTCGACGATCTCGCGGTCGGCCGCAGCACCGGCGCGGCGGACGCCGGAGGACAGTTCTGCATCGGCGGTGAGCACGAGGACCTGCAGCCGTTCCGCGTCCCTTGGTGTGTCCATGTATCGAGCGTGCGGGCACGGACAGCGGCGCACCAGAGGATGTCCGCCGATTGTGGAGAACTTTCGTCGCCTGTGGACAACCCTCGCGACCTGCCTCGAAAATGGCGATCCACCAGGAGCTTCGGTACCCGGACCGAAGAAGACCCCCGCCAGGGGGGGAGGAGGCGGGGGTCTTCGGAGTTCAGTCCCGGGGGGTCGGACTGAACACACCTAGATCAAGTCCAGGTGCCCCTGATACTACACCTCGCCGCCCATCCCATCGCAAGTTCAACTGGTCACATGTCCATATTGCGGCCCGCCGTGCGCGCGGCTGTCCGCGACCGCAGGCCGGACCTCTACTCTGTACCCGTGACGGCGAACACGCAGGAGAGTTCGGAGGATCGGCGCGTGGCCGCATTCTTCGACCTCGACAAGACCATCATCGCCAAATCGAGCATCCTGGCCTTCAGCAAGCCGTTCTTCGAGCAGGGGCTGATCAACCGTCGCGCCGTGCTCAAGAGCAGTTACGCACAGTTTCTCTTCCTCGTCTCCGGCGCGGACCACGACCAGACCGAGCGGATGCGCGTGCACCTGACGAACATGTGCGCCGGCTGGGACGTGGACCAGGTGCGGACGATCGTTGCCGAGACCTTGCACGACATCGTCGACCCCCTCGTCTTCTCGGAGGCGGCCGACCTGATCGCGGACCACAGGGCCCGCGGCCACGACGTGATCGTGGTGTCCGCGTCCGGCGAGGAGGTGGTGACCCCGATCGCGCAGGCACTCGGCGCCGACCACTCCGCCGCCAGCCGGATGGCGGTGAAGGACGGCAGGTTCACCGGCGACCTCGAGTTCTACTGTCACGGTGAGGGCAAGGCCCGGGCGATCCGCGAACTGGCCGCGACCCACGGGTACGACCTCGACCGTTGCTACGCCTACTCCGACTCGTCCACCGACCTGCCGATGCTCGAGGCCGTCGGACACCCGACAGCCGTGAATCCCGATCGCACACTCCGCAAGGAGGCAACCGAAAAGGGTTGGCCCGTACTGACTTTTTCGAACCCGGTGCCGTTGCGAGCCCGACTACCCTCGGCGTCGACGACCTCCACGATCGCCGCCACTGCGGTCGGATTCGCTGCCGTCGCGGCGGGCGCGGTGACGTACGGAGTATTGCGCCGCCGGCGCTGACACAGGCAAAAAACTGGTATCGATCCAGGCCCGGATATCCCTTGAAGTGCGCGGAGTCACAGGGTACAAAGGAGTTACGGACGAACGGCAGGCCAGGATCGAATCAGAAGAGAAGAGTCGATTCCCCAGTCGGGAGTCCCAGCACGGACACCAGGCACCCACGCGGAGCGCAAGCCACTATAAGGGCAGAGTCATTGTGGGCCTGCGTAACTCGCGCACACGTTGGCGAGAACCTTGCACAAGTTGCAGAGGCGAACCGACGGTACGTGAGCCTACGCCGAGGCCGGATCACAGACCATTTTGCACGCTTGGTAACCAGGTAGTCCGTGCTAGCGGGCGGCGAAGTCGACAGCAGTCGGCAGCGCCGCCCGTTTCATGCGCCGACAGCATCGACGCCGTAAAGGAAT
The DNA here is from genome assembly GCF_053589555.1 of Rhodococcus sp. NPDC003322. NCBI lineage: Bacteria > Bacillati > Actinomycetota > Actinomycetes > Mycobacteriales > Nocardiaceae > Rhodococcus > Rhodococcus sp. NPDC003322. Next base: position 1,353,279 of record NZ_JBSFSC010000001.1, read on the forward strand.
TTCCTCCGCTTTCCGCTGTCCCGCAGGCCGATTCAGGGTGCTGCGGCCTCCGCGATGGAAAGCGCCTCCCGGGCACCGGCTTCGAGCGCGCCACAACACAGGATCACCCATCCCCCGACACCCTCGACCGTCCCTGACGCGAACCCGGTGGCCGCATCCCGGTAGGCCTGCTGCCGACGCAGCCAACTGACCTCGGGCACCCCAAGATTGTGCGGATCGAGTCCGGTCGAGACCGCCACCAGACGCGAGGCCGCCCGGGCCACGACGCCGTCACCGGTACCGAACGGCCGCAACGCCAGCAGCTCACCGTGAACCACGGCCGCCAGCACCGGGGCCGGGGCCTTCGTTCCACCGGTCACCAACTGCGCGAGCAGGTCCAGCCGCTCGCCCACGCCCGGTTCGGTACGCGGACGCCCCAGAGCCGCCTCGTCGTCGACCAGCCCGGCCGCAGCCAGCAGGTGCAGTCGCGCCAACGCCTGCAGCGGTGCGCGCTGCCACGTCGAGACCGTGTTCGCCAGCGCGTCCCCGTCGAGCGCCTGCGCAACCCGCAGTGCCCCGGTCAGCACCGGATCTCCCACCTCACCGGCGCCGGGAAGTTCGGTGCTGCCGCCGTCGATCGACGCCGACGCCCGCGCGGCCCGAACCGACGCCTCGGCCGCCGTGGTCGGCCAGCCACGCCGGTTCGTCTTGTGCCGATGCACCTCGCCGAGCGCGTCGCGGGCCCGGTCGGCGGCCTCACGCACGCCGGGCAGGTCCACCAGGGGCTGAAGTGGGTCGTTCACACCGGTCGACGCTACCTGCTGCCACCTACCGACCTCGCACGCAGGCAATCCCCACTCACTCCAGGCCGTCGGGCGTGCCGATCTCCACGCGACCGTCCGAATGCACCACCAGTCCGGGATTGTGGACAACCTCCCAGCGGTAGCCGTCGGGATCCGCGAAGTAGCCGCTGTACCCGCCCCAGGCCCGGCGGGCCCCGGGAACCAGAACGGCCCCGCCGGCGGCCACGGCACCGGACAGCACCGCGTCGACCTCGTCCGCCCCGTCCACGTTGTGTCCGAGCGTGACGGGGGCACGCCCCTCCGCGGCCACCGGAGGGGCGGTCGGTCCGGATTCTCCTGCCATCGCATCGATCGACCACAACGCCAGGACCACTCCCCCACCGACCTGGAGGAACAACACCTCGCCCGGCACGTACAGCGTCGGGCGCCAATGCAGGCCGTCGACGTAGAAGGCATACGCACGGGCGACATCGGCCACGCCGAGCGTGACGACATTCACATGCTGCTGCATGCACCCACTGAACCATCTCGAGGTGCAACCCGCCCTACCTGCGGTGTCCATTCGTCGCGCCCGATCGCCGTCGGTCGCCCCGAAACGACCGGTCACCGCAGGAACGGGGGTTGCAAGCGGATGCAACGATGCGCTCGCCTGCAGCTGTGACTACCCTCACAACTGCGCCGATCGACGCGCCACGACACTGAAATGAGGGTACGGCCGACATGACCAGCACCGCCGACACCAGCGCCGCCGAGCACGGGGCCGAGATCTACCCGCCGAGCCCGGCGTTCGCCGCGGCGGCCAACGCCGGCCCGGAACTGCAGGTCGCCGCGGACGCGGACCGCCTCGGCTTCTGGGACACCCAGGCCAAGCGCCTGGACTGGGCGACGCCGTGGTCGCAGGTCCTCGACTGGTCCGACGCCCCCGTCGCGAAGTGGTTCGTCGGCGGCACCCTGAACGTGGCATACAACTGCGTGGACCGGCACGTCCTCGCCGGTAACGGCGACCGCGTCGCCATCCATTTCGAGGGCGAACCGGGCGACTCGCGGTCGCTGACCTACAACGACCTGCTCGCCGAGGTCTCCCGCGCGGCGAACACCTTCACCGAGCTGGGGTTGGTGGCCGGGGACCGGGTCGCGATCTACATGCCGATGATCCCCGAAGCGATCGTCACCATGCTCGCCTGCGCGCGCCTCGGGCTCACCCACTCGGTGGTGTTCGCCGGGTTCTCCGCCACCGCATTGCGCTCACGCATCGACGACGCCGCCGCGAAGCTGGTGGTCACCGTGGACGGGCAGTGGCGCCGCGGTCAGGCCGCCCCGCTCAAGCCCGCCGTCGACGAAGCCGTCGCGGGTGCGGAGTCCGTGGAGCACGTGCTGGTGGTCAAGCGCACCGGCATCGACGTCGACACCGTCGAAGGCCGGGACCTGTGGTGGCACGAGACCGTCGAGAAGGCCTCCGACCAGCACGCGGCGCAGCCGTTCGACGCCGAGCACCCGCTGTTCATCCTCTACACCTCCGGCACCACCGGAAAGCCCAAGGGCATCATCCACACCTCCGGCGGGTATTTGACGCAGGCCTCCTACACGCACCACAACGTCTTCGACCACAAGGCCGGCCAGGACGTGTACTGGTGCACCGCCGACATCGGCTGGGTCACCGGCCACTCCTACATCGTCTACGGCCCCCTCTCCAACGGTGTCACCCAGGTCGTGTACGAGGGCACCCCCAACTCCCCGAACGAGCACCGGCATTTCGAGATCATCGAAAAGTACGGCGTCAGCATCTATTACACGGCGCCGACGCTGGTGCGCACGTTCATGAAGTGGGGCCGCGAGATTCCCGACGCCCACGACCTGTCCTCGATCCGGCTGCTCGGCAGTGTGGGTGAGCCGATCAACCCGGAGGCGTGGCGCTGGTTCCGCGACGTCATCGGCGCCGGCACCGCCCCCATCGTCGACACCTGGTGGCAGACCGAGACCGGCGCGATCATGATCTCCCCGCTCCCGGGGATCACCGCCACCAAGCCCGGCTCGGCGATGGCACCGCTGCCCGGCATCTCGGCGGAAATCGTCGACGACGAGGCCCGCCCCCTCGGCCCGGGAGGCAACGGGTATCTGGTGCTCGACGAGCCGTGGCCGTCGATGCTGCGCGGCATCTGGGGGGACATGGACCGTTACAAGGACACCTACTGGTCCCGCTACGCCGAGGAGGGCTGGTACTTCGCCGGTGACGGCGCCAAGTACGACGAGGACGGCGCGTTGTGGGTCCTCGGCCGCGTCGACGACGTCATGAACGTGTCCGGGCACCGCATCTCCACCTCGGAGGTCGAATCCGCCCTCGTCGGGCACCACGCGATCGCCGAAGCCGCAGTCGTGGGCGCCGCGGACGAGACCACCGGGCAGGGCATCGTCGCGTTCGTGATCCTGCGCGAAGGCGCGGAGAACACCGGTGAGACCCTGATCGCGGAACTGCGCGCGCAGGTGTCGACGGAGATCTCCCCGATCGCCAAGCCGCGGCAGATCACCGTGGTTCCGGAACTGCCGAAGACCCGGTCGGGGAAGATCATGCGCCGCCTGCTGCGGGACGTCGCCGAGGGTCGCGACCTCGGCGATACCTCCACCCTCGTCGACCCCAAGGTCTTCGAAGCAATCCGAGGAAAGTAGCGGGCATCGCCCGCGCGGAAACAGTCCGGCACCGAGTGACGACGAGGCCCCTTCACCAACAGGCGAGGGGGCCTCGTCCGTCACCCACCCTCAACCAGGCAGTCCGCCAATTGCTTTACTGCCCATGCGATCTCGTCCCGCTCGATCACCAGAGGGGGCGCGAGCCGGATCGTCCCCTCGTGGGCGTCCTTGGCCAGTACCCTGCGGGACAGCAGTCGCTCGCACACGACCCGCGCCGACGGCTGACCCTCCGCGAGATCGACGCCGGCCCACAGCCCGCGCCCCCGGACGTGCGCCACGGCATCTGCGGGCAGCGTCGCCAGCAGTGAGTGCATGTACTCCCCCAGTTCCACACTGCGCCTCTGGAACTCGCCGGTTTCGAGCATCCGCACGACTTCGGTGCCCACCACGCATGCGAGTGGGTTCCCGCCAAAGGTACTGCCGTGCTGCCCCGGACCGATGACACCCATCACCTCCCAGTCGGCCACCACCGCCGACACCGGAAGAATCCCACCCCCCAATGCCTTTCCGAGAAGGTAGACGTCGGGGACCACCTGCTCGTGGTCGCACGCAAACGTCTCGCCGGTTCGGCCGAGCCCGCTCTGGATCTCGTCGGCCACCATGAGAATGCCGCGCTCGTCGCACAGCCCGCGGACCGCCGCGAGAAAACCGTCGGGAGGAACCCGAACCCCCGCCTCGCCCTGGATCGGTTCGATCAGCACCGCAACGGTGTTCGCGCTGACGGCCGATGCCAGCGCGTCGATGTCGCCGTACGGGACGGTCCGAAACCCCGGCGGGTACGGGCCGAAACCGTTGTGGGCGTCGGGATCCGTCGAGAAGCCGACGATCGCGATCGTGCGGCCGTGGAAGTTGCCCTCGAAGGTGATGATCTCCGCCCGGTCGGGCGGAACTCCCTTGACGTCGTAGCCCCAGCGGCGTGCCAGTTTGAGCGCGGTCTCGACCGCCTCGGCACCGGTATTCATCGGGAGCACGGCATCCTTGCCGCACAGGCCGGCGACGGCCTCACAGAAGTCCGCGAACGCCGCGTGCTGAAAAGCGCGGCTGGTCAGGGTCAGCCGGCCGAGCTGCCGCTCCACCACCCCGACCAGCCGTGGGTGGCGGTGCCCGAAATTCAGCGCCGAGTACCCGGCCAGCATGTCGAGGTAGTCGACGCCGTCGACACCGCGGGCCCACGCACCGCTGGCGACCTCGAGCACCACCGGCAGCGGATGGTAGTTGTGCGCACTGTGCGCGTCGGCCCGCGCCAGCTCGGCCGCGGTCCGGGACTGCGACGGAACCTCGTTCACGACTGCGCCCCGGGGCTCCAACCCCGCAGTTCCAGTGTGCAGCATTTGATTCCGCCACCGGACTTGAGGAACTCCGACATGTCCACGGGAACGGGGTTGTATCCACGAGCGCGCAACCGCGACGCCAGAGCCGTCGCCTGCGCGCCGAGCACCACGTTGTGTCCGTCGCTCACCAGGTTCAGCCCCAGGCACCGAGTGTCCGCTTCGGTGGCAATGACAGCGTCCGGGAAGAGTGATCGCAGCAGGGTGACGCTCCGCTCGTCGAACGCGGAGGGAAGGTACGCGATCGTACGGTCGTCGAGCACACCCATCGCAGTGTTGAGGTGGTAGTAGCGGGAGTCGACCAACCGGAGCGTCGCGACCCGCTTGCCGAGGTGCCACTCGGCCTCGGCATGCGCGCGTTGGTCCGTGCGGAATCCGGTGCCTGCGAAGATCATCTCGCCGACGACGAGCAGGTCTCCGCCGCCCTCGTTGAGGTAGCGCGGGCGTCGGGGTTTGCGCAGGCCGTTCGACTCGAACCACCGCATCACGTACTCCGCCTCGGGCGCCCGATGCTCACTGCGGTACCGGGCGCCCAGGGCAACACCGTCGACGACCAGACCGCTGTCCGCGACGAAGACCATGTCGGGCAGCCCCGGAACCGGGTCGACCAGGTGCACACCATGTCCGAGATCCCGGTACACCTCGACGAGAGACTCCCACTGACGCTGCGCCAGCGCACGGTCCACCGGGATCGAGGGGTCCATCCAGTCGTTGATCCGGTATGGGACGTCGAAGTAGGTCGGGGGGCACATCAGGTACTCGTGCCGCGACGGCGGAATCTGCGACGTGGTGGTGCCGGACCTCGATGTCATCGTCATCTCGTACCCCCCTCAGGGCAACCGGTGAGGTCAGTATCCGCGCCCGCCACCGGTCCCGCCACCGGAGACGGCGCTGCACACGCGCTCCATCCGATGCACACGGGTGTCCGACATGGAACAGCTGTGTGGATACTCCGTGCACATTGGGTTGTGTGGTGCCCGGCACCGTCCACTACCGCGGCCGGCCACAGCTCAGGTCGGCGAATCCGACCGCACACCCCGGAACGGTCAGGGGACCTGTACACACGACTTTGCTTCGGTGCACACGGCCGTTGCGCGTGCATTCGGGTGTGTGGACGCCGCATCGGGTGTGTGCACGGGGGTTTTGGCGCCGAGCGGCCAACTGTCGTGTGCACGCGCCCTGTCGTCGGTACACACAGCCCTTATGCGTGCATTCCGTGTGTGCACGCTCCAACAGGTACGTGCACACGGGTTTTCCGCGCCGGGTAGCGGAATTGTCGTGTGCACACGACTCTTCGTCGGTGCACACAGCCTTTGCGCGTGCATTCCGTGTGTGAAGGCGACATCGGGTGTGTGCACAGGGGTTTTCGACACCGCACCGACTGCTACCGCGGCATCGGCGCGCGGCCTCCCCACCGGGTACCGCCACCGGCATCGCGGCACGGCCTCCCGCCGGGCCGTGCACACAGGAGTTCGCCGGTCCACACGGCCTTTGCGCGTGGATTCCGTGTGTGGACGCGGCATCGGGTGTGTGCACACCGGAACCGCCGGCCAAGCTCCCAAACGGGGAGAAACACCCCAGAAATGCCGAAAGCCCGGGACCAGAAGAAAATCTCCTGATCCCGGGCAACCGGGGATGTTATGTACGGCGGTGTCCTACTCTCCCACACCCTGTCGAGTGCAGTACCATCGGCGCTGGAGGGCTTAGCTTCCGGGTTCGGAATGGGAC